>NZ_CP107811.1:5682918-7068336 GCF_036346105.1 Streptomyces sp. NBC_00539 | reverse complement strand
CTGCGCGTGGAGGAGAGAACCGCCTCGCTGCGCTGGCGGGGCTCGGCTTCGCCGAGCCAGGGCCTGCTCTTCGGGCCGGGGTCCTGCGCTTCGCTTCGGACTGTTCGGGTTCCGCTTCGCTGCACCCGAACGAGGTCCGCTTCGCGGACCCGGGCCTCCCGTACTGCGCACGGGAGGTGACCTCGTTTCACGAGGTCCGGGCCTTCGGCCCGTTGAGCGGGCCCGCTGCGCTCCCCCGCCCTGGTCCTTCCGGCTCCGCCTCCAGGACTTGAGGCCCGCTTCGCGGGCCTGGCTGGCAGCAGGGCGGGGGCTGGGGTGTTTGCTGTGGGCGACGCCCGGTCAGGGTGCGAAGTACCAGCAGTAGAGAGGCTGACGAAGGCCCTGTGCCGTGCGGGCCAGGCCCGCCAACTCCGTCAGGATCTCGACCGCTGTCTCGGCTGGCACACCCTCGTCCTTGACCGCGGCGAGCTCAGCCCATGCACCCGCAGCCTCAACGAGCCGGCCGCTGCTCGCCTGCACCAGAGCGGAGCACAGCCCGGAAGGCAGCTGGAACACCGTGAAGCCGTCATTCTTCATCGGCACCACATCACGCGAGCCTGTACCCACACCCTCTGCCAGCAGGACCTCCCAGTCCGCCACCGCATCGTCAGGGTAGAAATCCGCGCACGCGAACGAGGGAAACCCATGACGGCGCTGCCGCGGCCCAACCTGAGCAGCCACCTCATCATCCGGTGCCACGAAGAACTCGACAGTGATAGGCATAACCCGATCATGCCAGCCCCACCCCGCAGGTGTGATTCATTCTGATTCCCAGATTGAAACTGGCCTAGGGGGTATGTCGCGCTGAGGCCCAGCTCGCAGAGTGGGGTCGCCAGCCAGGGGCCATGGCGCCACTGACCAACCGGCCTGCACAGGCCGCCTGTTGTGCAGCGGAACTCATCTGGGATTCGGGACTGGTCTGGGGCCCTGCGCTCGGGTCGTCGGCTTGGGTTCCTGCAGGCCAGGGGGCAATAGCAGAGTTAAGGGGTGTGTTCGGGCTGGTCAGAGGGTGCTTCACAACATCGTGTGGCTCGGTATATCTGCGCACTGCGCAGGTTGACCGAGCCTTCTTCAATGGGCGCAAGGGCGGCTTGCCTTCGGGGGGCCACTGGGTTCGGTGGAGGGGGCGGGGTGCATCCGCGCCATGTAGACGTGCGGTTCGTCGGGCCGGACGGGGTCATGCTCCAGAGGCCGTGGCGGGCAGCCATCGGGGAGCTGCGCCTCATGGAGTGCGCGATGGTGCGTGGTTTCCCGCTGCGGCGGGGGCGGCGGTTGGCTCCGGGGTGGTGGTGGTCAGCGACCACCGGCCGTCTGGTGGGGTACGGGAGCGCGGCTATGCGGGACGCGGTCATGATGCTGGATCAGAATCCGCAGGTGGCGGGCATGGTGAGCCGTCCCCTGGAGTTCGTGTGGGAGGAGCGGGGGCGGATCGTCACCCACGCCCCTGACCTGGCCGTGAGCATGGCTGACGGGGGCATTCGTCTTGTGGACTGCCCCGGGAGCGGCGGACCGTCCGCACGGCTCGTTGGCCGGGCGCGGGTGGTCGGGGCGTGTGCTCGGGACGCGGGCTGGGAGCACCTGTTCGCGGACACCGCGGATCCGGTCGTTCTGGCCAATGCGCGCTGGCTGTCGGTCTACCGGCATCCGCGGTGTTCGGTGACTATCCCCGCCTCCCGGCTGCGCGCAGCGTTCGCCAAGCCCACCACGTTGGGCGAGGGTGCACTCCGGCTCGGAGACCCGATCGCCACACTGCCGGCCGTCTACCACGGGCTCTGGAACGACCTGCTGAGCATGGCCTGGGACCGCCCCCTGAGCGAGGAGACCCCCGTGACCGCCGTGCCAACCGGTCGGCGGAAGGAGCTGGAGCAGTGAAACGTCCGGTAGACGTCGTGGAAGTCGGGGACCGGATCCGGTTCGACGGTGGCGTCCACGTCCTGGCCGGTCTGGACGGGCCGCGCTGCCGACTGGTCGCCGAGGAGGGCTCCAGAGTGCAGGTGCTGCTGCTCACCCAAGTACTCGGTGCGCAGGACTTCGCCGTCCTGGAACCCCGCCGGCCCGGGCGGTCGCGTGTTCCGGTACACGGCCCGCTGGACGGGCTTGAGCCCGCGGTCCGGGAGAAGGCCCTGGCCTGGGAGCGGCACATCCTGGAGGTCGAGACTGGGCACATCGGGCCCCACCGGGACTGGCCGTCTCGACCCGGGTACGACCCGGCCGTGTACGGGCTTGCCGAGCGCGAGGCGACCAAGGCCGCCGAGCTGACCGCGGCCGGAGAGCAGGTCAGCGTGGCCACCGTGCGCCGGATGCGAGCCCGCTACCGCGAGCAGGGGGTGTGGGGTCTCGTGGACGGTCGCCTGACGCGGGAGCGGTCCGCGTTCGGGCGGGCCGATCCGCGGGTGGTGGCCGCGATCAAGCGGGCGCTGGAGGAGCAGCAGGGGCGTTCGACGGGGACGTTGAGCCGGCTGCGGCGCCAGGTGGGATGGTTACTCGAAGACGCCCACGGGCCCGGAACAGTGGCGGTGCCGCCGGTGGCCACGTTCAACCGGCTGGTGCGCTCCGTCGCCGAGCAGGAACAGCTCGCGCTGACAGCCGCCGGCCATCGGCGGCGGGCATCCCGGCCGGTGCCGGTGTTCACTCCGACGGTCGCGACGCTGCCTGGGGAACTGGTGATGATGGACAGCACCCTGCTGGACGTGATGGTCATGTGCGAGGACGGCCAGGCGCGGCGGCCGGAGCTGACGATGGCGGTGGACGTGGCAACCCGCAGCATCACCGCGGCCGTTCTGCGCCCGAAAGGCACCAAGGCAGTGGACGCGGCCGTGTTGCTGGCACAGACACTGGTGCCGCAGTCGATGCGGCCCGACTGGCCCGAGTACCTGTCCATGGCCGCTTCCATCATCCCCTACACGCGGCTCGCCTCCATCGACGCCCGCGTGCAGGGGGCCGCGGCCAGGCCGGTGATCCGGCCCTCAACCGTGGTCATCGACCAGGGCAAGGTGTTCGTCTCCCGCTGCTTCCTCGCCGCCGCCGAGCACCTGGGGATCTCGGTCCAGCCCTGCCCGCCCGCGTCCGGGTACGCCAAGGGGCATGTGGAGCGCGGCTTCGGGGCGATCGGCACGCTGTTCGCGCAGTACGTCGCCGGATACACCGGAAACCACCTCGCGGCGCGCGGCAGCAGCGTGGAGGACGAGGCGTGCTGGACCCTGCCCCAGCTGCAGGACCTGCTGGACGAGTGGATCGTCTGCGGATGGCAGGAACGCCGCCACGAGCGGCTACGGCACCCGCTCATGCCCCGCCTGACCCTCACCCCCAACGAGATGTGGGCCGCGCTCACCGGCATCGCCGGACACGTACCCGTCCCCCTGACAGGCGCCGACTGGACCGAACTGCTGCCATCCCGGCGCTGCGCGATCACAGACGAAGGCATCCGATTCGAACACCGCACCTACGACGGCCCCGCACTCAACGGACACCGGCACCCCTCCACCGCCGCGGACGGCAAATGGGAGGTCCACCACAACCCCTACGAGCCGTGGCGGTGCTGGGTCAGGCTCCCCGACGGCTGGGCGCAGGCCGACTGGATCCACCGAGGGTTGGTATCGCAGCCGTTCACCGACACCACCTGGCGGCACATCCGCAGCGTGGTGGCACGGCGCGCAGACCGGGCCGAACACGAAGAACACCTCGCCCGCCGCCTGGACGAACTCCTGCGCCGCGCCCACACAGGCGCCGGGGGCTCGAGCGCCGCCGGTATCGCCAGCGTCCCGGGCCAGCGGACAGGAGCCACGCGCACACGGCGACGGACTGCGGACACGGACCCGCCGAACGGCGCCGCCGAGCAGTTGCCGCCCGCGGACGGGGACACCTGCATCACCTCCGACTCGGATGCCGCCGGCGCCGCGGTATCGGCCAGGGCGTGGAACATCTTCGACGCGCACCAGGAGGCACAGCAGTGGTGACGGACGCCGACCAAGAGACGCACGACGATCCGTACGCGTCACCAAGTACCTGGCGCGAGTGGACACGGTTCGTCGACACCGAACCACCATGTCTGCCCGGGACCGGCCCCTGGAACGCCGAGGAACGCCTGGACTACCACTCCCGATTCGTAATCCTGTCCACCCCCATCATGGCCAAGATCTCCCTCACCCTGCGCCGGCTGATGATCCTCAACCGGCGGCACAACGGCACCGCCCGGCGAGGGCTGCTGATCTCCGGGCCACCGACCACCGGAAAGACCACCACCCTGCAGCAGCTCGGCCGGTCCTTCCACCTCGCCGACCGCGCCCGCCACGGCGGCCTCGACGAGCGCCTGCCAGTGGTGTTCCTGTCCGTCCCACCGGCCGCGACCCCGAAGATGCTCGTATCCGAACTGGCCCGATTCCTCGACCTGCCCATCACCACAAGCATGAACCAGGCCCGCATCACCGACATCGTCTGCGCCACCCTGCACCAGCTCGGCACCCGGCTCGTCCTGGTCGACGACGTCCACCTCCTCAACACCCGGACCCGCAACGGCGCCGAGACCTCCGACCAGATGAAACACCTCAGCGAACGCATCCCCGCGACGTTCGTCTACGCGGGCGTCGCCCTCGACGCCTCACCCCTGCTGACCGGAGTCCGCGGCACCCAGATCGCCGGCCGCTTCAAGACCGTCCGCAACCCTCCCCTGCCACACGGCAGCCCCGCCCAGCGCACAGCCTGGGAAGGACTGATCCAGGGCATGGACCAGGCGCTGCGACTGGAAGCCCACCACAAGGGCGCACTGGTCCGGCACGCCCCCTATCTCCACCACCGCACCGGCGGCCGCATCGGAAGCTTGTCCGCCCTCGTACGGGAAGCAGCGATCGCCGCCATCCTCGACGGCACCGAGAAGATCACCAAGCAGCTCCTCAACGACATCGACCTCGACGAACTCGCCGAACACACCCCCGGCACCCAAAGGCGGCGCTGACATGCCCCGAGCGCTGCCGGACCTGTCCCACCAGGCGCTGTTCCCCATCAGGCCCCTGGCCTTCGAAACCAACGCCTCATTCCTCGAACGCCTCGCCAGGGCGCACCGCCTCACCACGACCGAGCTCCTCGACGGGCTGCGCATACGCCGCCCCAAGATCTCCCCAGACCGCCAACGGATCCACGGCCCTCACGCGCCCACCGAGCTTTACCTCAACGCCAGCGCACGCACTCGCGTCAGCCAGTACACCGGCATCCCCGAGGCTCACCTCGCTCACGCCCTGCCCTGCTGGCAAGGACACCAGGACCGCGGTCCCGCCACCGCGACACGTCCAGGCGGCACCATGCGCCCCTCCGACCTGCCGGCCGTCACCGGATGCCCTCACTGCACCATCGCCCGCACCGGGCAAACCCGCCCCGTCCTGCGCTACCTCCCCCACCAGCACCTCGTGTGCGGCCGGCACCGCACCTGGGCACTGGGCCCCCACACCCTTCAGGACATGACCGTCCCCCACACCCACGTCCTCCTGCACAAGACTCCCGAGATCGTCCTCGCACACCACGCCCACCTGCGGCTGGTACGCCGCTGGGGACCAGACGCCGACGAGGCCATCACCCAGGCAGCCGGGCTCACCGAACACTGGCGCCGCCACGCCCCCAAGGCCGAACGAATCTGGCCCGCCCGCGCCCGACTCATCGGCAACGGGAAGGACACCTCCATGTGGGAAGTCCTGGCCCGCGAAGCGATCACCTACCCCGAAACCATCACCCTGGCCGGGCTCCTCGTCCGGCGGCCCTCAGCCCGCTACCACCGCACCCGGCCCGGCCAACCCCACCCCTTCCACGAAGTCGTCGCCCGGAGTCTGAACCGCCGGTGGCTCCAAGACCCCACCTACTACCCCGAAGACCTCTCCCACTTCATCCGGCACACCCCACGCCACCCCGACCACCCCACCGCCTACCGCCACCACACCAAGCCCACCCCCGGCCACCGACCAGACACCATCGAACTCACGCAACTCGGCTACCAACCACCCCCACCCCAGACCACCAGCCGCAGACAACGAGCCAGATGACGCCCAGAAACCGCCACACCGAGCCCACCCCAGGCCACCCACCAAGGCCAGATGGCTATCGATCACAGTTCGGACGGCCCAAGGCTCACCAGTCGGAAGGGCTGTCCTTCCTGCTCAGCGACGACGACCCCTGACTCGCCCTTGCAAATCCAATGGACACCGACGCGCCAACTGAAATCTCCTGGCGTACTGGCAGAAGCCCTCAGGATGAAACGCTCGGGTTCCAGATGCGAGACCCCGTACGGGAAGTCCGGCACACCCTCGGCCGGCCTCACCACAGGCGTTGGACCGCCGAGATCCACCTCGAAGGTACGCTCCTTTGGAATCTCGAAATAGGAATCGTTCAGTTCATCCTTCAGCCGGAACACGTAGCCGATCGGGGGCGGGGTGCAACGTGACTGCACCTGCACGTCGAGCTTGGTGAGGATCACAGCACGATCAACGGCAGCTTCGACAAACACGCGCACGACACACTCGTGGATGCTCACCAAGTCCAGGGAACGCACCGCTGTCAGATCCTCGGGAAGAGGGCCAACATGTCCTACAAGGATCATCTCCTGTTCAGTCCGCACAGTGAGCGGAGCTTGCGGTGTAGGGACCAGTACGGCATCTCGACCACGCATGATGGCCTTATCGGCGCCACGAGCCACGATCCCGCCGAGAGCTGAGGCGAGACCCGCGAGGACTGCAGCCACGATCCACTTGCCCACACCAGGTACAGCGACGGCTACAGCAACTGCAGCCAGCAACAGGGCGACGACGCCCACCCGCAACCAGAATCGACGAGACCCCACAGCTGCCACCTTCGACGCTTCTCCCGAGGCGCCATCGTGCCTGACGATCCACGTCAGGGAACGGACGAGACACACCTGGTTTCACTGAGAACCGACGCAACTCACCCCAGGCCCCACCCAAGCGCAGCGACACCCCCTGGCCACATACCAAGGACCAGTGAAACTGCGCAGCAACCAAATGACCTGCGCAACCAGGCCCGGTCCCAGAAACACCGCAGGTCAGACAGCTATCATGCCCAGACTCTGAGCAGATTCAGTGAGCCAGCACAGCCCCCAACTCGCTCAGTCAACCTGCACATCCCCAGGTCAGAAACGTGCCTACTGCGCAGATTCACTGACCAACGACAGCCGAGCTAGAAACCCGCAGATCAGAAGCTCTCCCACCCCGTTCTCTGCGCAGATTCAATGAGCCAACACGGCCGCCAGCCGCTCACCAGCCCGGCGAGTGCGCGACGGTGACGCGGCCATTGTCCAAGATCACGGTGCAGGTGACGCCGTGGCCGGTAGCGCAGGTCAGTGACGGCCGACAGACGACCGCCAGTCAGAACCTGATCCCCCACCAGCGGCTCCGTGGAGCCACCTCCACCGGGACGCGCCCCGCCCGGCTGCGGGCGGTCGGCTGCGATGCCTCACGACCGGTGATGACCCGGCACATGGCGTCGCGCTCGTAGTTACAACTGCGGACTCCCGTGTCAGCGGCCTCGGGCGGGCTCAGAAAGCCTCACTGCCCGTGAGCTTTGAGCAGACGAAGGCCGAGACACAGGTGCGGAGAGAACCGTCCAAGCCGGGGCGCTGCTCGGACGGAGCCGGGGGATGTGGATGAGGACCTTTTCCAAGATGTTTGTGGATAGGTGCCCCGTCCATCCGAGTGACAACCGACCCCGCCCAAGGCTTGGCAGCCGTGCAGATCACTCGTCGATGGCTGCCTTGTATCCGGCCGCGTCCATGAGCTTGTCAAGCTCGGACTTGTCAGACGGCTTGAGCTTGAAGAGCCAGGATGCGTAGGGCTCCTTGTTAAGGCGCTCCGGGCTTCCGGTCAACTCGTCGTTCACGGCGATCACCTCACCACCGACCGGCGCGTAGATGTCCGACGCGGCCTGCACCGTCTCGACGACACACGCACCAGCGCCGGCCGCCAAGACCTGGCCGACCTCTGCCAGCTCCACGTACACCATGCCGCCAAGCATCTCTTGGGCATGGTCACTGAGCCCGACCGTCACCGTGCCGTCCGACTCCAAACGCGCCCACTCATGCGACTTGGCGAACCGAAGGCCGGCAGGAACATACGACATGCTCGCTCCACAGGGTCGTAAATGATCAGCGGACCCAGCATGCCCGAGATCACCCAGCTCGCGCCGAATTTCCTCAAACTAACGGACAAAGTGGTGTCCACAGTCGTACATGTGCATCTGTTCGTACATGTGCATCTGTTCGGAGGAGAGGCAGTCGCCCTCGAACGGAGCAAGGGCAGGGACGCCGACCATACGGCGCGCGACCGAGCCACCGGGACTCCCGGAGTCAGCCGCTCCTGGTCCCGTGACACCAGGCCGCCTGAATGCTCACCGGGCGCCGTCGGCGGGATCGGCTGCCGTGGTGGCGCCGACATACCGGCGGGTCAATTCCGGTGCAACGGATTCCACCACTGGACCAGCCGGAGACTCGGTCCTCCCCCTCCGCGTCGCCGGCCAGCACGACCGCAGCCTTCCCATACAGCACCGTCTCCCGCAGGCTGCGCCCTGCGGGAGACCGTGGTCGGCAGGATCAGCAGCTGCCGTGCCCTACTCAGGCGTTCTGCCTGCTGATAGCCATGCCCAGGAACAGACCCACCACCAGGGCGACGCTCCCGGCACCCATGACGGCCCAGGTTCCGGCGTGAGCCGCGGAGAAATCGAGGTCATACCGGCCTGCGTGCCTGCCTGCGCGGCCTGCGCGCCGGACTGGGTGGCCTCCGCCACAGCCAAGGCCTTCTCCAGCTCATGGACCTAGCTCTCCAGCTCTGCTGTCTCCACGACGGATTCCTCTCAACCATGGGGTGCCGGACCGCTTCCGGCACCCACCCCTCAGCTTGGAACCACGTCCCGTAGCGCGCACCGTGACAGCGGCATCCGGGGCACGCACCGTCGCGGGAGCACACCCACCGCGGGGCCGCTGCTGCACGACTGTGCAGGGCGAAGGCGGATCCGCAAGCTCGCCGTCGCGCTGAACGCCGCCCTCGCACATCACCTCGCCAGCTCGGGAGGGAATGGCCGCAGTAGCGAAGTCGGCCGCCCCGCGGCGCCTCCGTCCCTACACAGGCGTCACGCCTTCTACCCGCGAAACGACACGCACCTGCACCAAGCGGACGACACGTCCTCCCCTCCCAGCCCAGCTCAGAACACCGCAACGCGGTGCAAGTCGCTGTCGCCAGCCGATGCAGAATCCACGACGCCCGTCACGCCGACCTGACCCAGCCCAAAACCAAACGATGCCAGGAGGGGCACCAGCTGCGGCCCGCTGGACAAGCACCTTCGGTGTAGCAGGCAGCGAAGTGGAGGCCCCGGGACGTCGTGACCCCCGGGGCTGTCCTTTGACAGTGAAGTTAGTCGTTCTGTTCTTGTTGACCTGCGGCGACTGGATTGGTTGGTGAGGCGGGTTGGGTTCGTAACCGAGACCCGACACTCATGGGTGAACCCTTGGTCGCCGGGCCGGGCGGCCCTCTGTCACATAGGGAGCGAGAACAGCCGTACTGGCCCTGACGGCCAGCGGGCGTCGTCGCGCAGGGGCGTCACCATAGTCCGCAGCGGCATGGTCACCAGGCGGCCTTCGGGTTGTTCGACGAGTACGTCGGTGTCGAGCGGGTGCCATCCGAGGCGCTTGTAGAGCGACACGAGGGGAGGACGGCAGAACAGGAGTGCGTGCTGAGGACCCATCGTGCGGGCGTGCTCCAGGGCAGCGTTGACGACGAGCCGAGCAAGGCCATGGCCTTGCATGCTGGGTGCGACGGCCACCCCGCCGACGCCCACCACCTCTGTCGCGGCGTCGCCGATCGCGACAGGCAGTCGCAGCAGGCCAGCGTGTGCCACGAGCCGGTCTTCGTGTCTGATGCCGAAGTGTTCTTCTTTCGGCAGCCAGGTCAAACCGGTCGAGGAGACACCGAAGGGATCATCGCTGTTGCCAAGGATCTCTTCCTGGTCCGCCTTGGTGTACTGGGGGAGCCGCATCACGGTCAGTGCCACAGAGAATCGGTTCTCAGACATTGCCACATGATGATCTCTCCGCCGAGCACTGGCCAAGCGATTCTCCACCGACACTGCAGGGCCCCCGTTAGACCGTGTCCTACATGGTCAGTTTGAGGAACCGCTTGTAGCAGCAGAGGGCTGCGGCGAGGCCAAGAAAGGCCAGGTAGTTGCCTGGTTTTCGTTCGTAGCGGTGGTTGAGCCGGCGGTAGCCGGTGAGCCAGGACATGGTCCGTTCGATGACCCACCTGCGTCGCCCGAGTCGCTCGCTGGACTCGATGCCCTTCCGTGCGATACGGACGCCGATGCGCTTGCCCCAGAGCCATTTCCGCAGTTCAGGGATGTCGTATGCCTTGTCAGCATGCAGGCGCTGGGGCTTGGAATCGGCTGCGTGGGATTCGTGTCCCATGTGGAAATGGGACAGCATCGGCTTCAGGGCCTGGCTGTCGTGGGTGTTGGCCGCGGAGAGTCCGACGCGTAGGGGCAGTCCTGCCGCGTCGGACAGGACATGCATCTTGGAACCGGACTTACCCCGGTCCACGGGGCTCGGACCTGCAAGTTCGCCCCCTTTTTAGCGCGGACATGAGCGGAGTCGAGGACCGCCCGGGACAGGTCGACCAGACCGTGGCCGTCCAGGAGCTCGAGCACCTTCTGGTGCAGCCGGCCCCAGACACCGGCACGCGACCAGATCAAGAACCGGCGATGCACGGTCGACTTCGACGCCCCGAAACACGGCGGCAGAGCCCGCCACGCGCATCCACTGACGAGCACGTAGACAATCGCGGCGAACACCGCCTCGTCATCGATGTTCGCGACCCCACCACCCTGCGGCCGCACGCGAGCAGGAGGTAGTAACGGCTTCGCTATCTCCCACAGCCCGTCCGGAACGATCCATCCCCACCGTCCACTCCCCATGACGAGCACAACGGACAACCAGCCATGTAGGACACGGTCTTAGACAGCGTTTCTTATGGCGTGATCGTTCGTTGAACCGTGCATGGCGGATCTGATTGAGCGGCTGGTGCCGGCTGAGTTGTGGGTGTTGTTCCGGCGGGTGGTGCCTCCGACAGAGGTGATACGTCCGCAGGGCGGCGGCCGGCGCCGGGCGGGTGACCGCGAGGCCCTGGCCGCGATCGTCTTCGTGGCGACCTCGGGCTGCACGTGGCGGCAACTGCCGCCGGTGTTCGGGCCGAGCTGGCAGACGGTCTACCGACGCTTCGCCCAATGGAGCCGGGCCCGGGTCTGGGCCCGGCTCCACCGCGTCATACTCGACGAACTCGGCGCCCGCGGGGAACTGGACTGGTCCCGGTGTGCGATCGACTCCGTCAGCCTCCGGGCGGCAAAAGGGGGCCACTGACAGGACCGAATCCGACCGACCGAGGCAAGTTGGGATCGAAGATCCACCTGATCACCGACCGGAACGGACTGCCTCTCTCGCTGGGCATCTCCGGCGCGAACATGCACGACAGCCTGGGCCTTGAACCGCTCGTGCGCGGGATCCCGCCGATCCGGTCCCGGCGAGGACCGCGTCGACGCCGACCCGGCAAGCTCCACGCAGATAAGGGCTACGACTACGACCACCTGCGGCGATGGCTCCGCAAACGCGGCATCCGCCACCGCATCGCTCGCAAGGGCATCGAGTCCTCAAAGCGGCTCGGCCGCCACCGCTGGGTCGTCGAGAGGACCGTGTCCTGGCTCGCCGGCTGCCGCCGACTCCACCGCCGCTACGAACGCAAGGCAGAACACTTCCTCGCCTTCGCTGGCATAGCAGCCGCCCTCATCTGCCACCGCCGCCTCACCAAATGGAACGACGTCTTAGTACCACAGCCGTAGATCGTGATCTTCATGCTTGAGCGGCTTGACGCCGGTAGTGGCTGGTCTGGGATCGAGCCTGGTGGCGGCGTCGCCAGAGGGACCAGCGAAGTCGGTGGACAGGGTCAAAGACGGTCCGGTTGACAAGCGTGATGAACAGTCGTTGGATCTCGTCACAAGTGAGCGGTATCAGCTCGTCGGGCGAGCAATGACCCTCGTGTTCGTTCGCACAGAGGACGACGAGGAAGGCATGCGCGAGCATGGCCAGGGCGACCCAGCGGGACCAGGACGGGTAGCGGCGGACCTGGTGCTCGTCCAGGGCCGCCAGGCCCTCGCCGGACTGGAAAAACTCCTCGACCCGCCACCTTGATCCAGCGACGCACACCAGGGTGGTCAGCGGCACTGCGGCAGGCGAGTAGCAGCGGTAGTAGGCACGTTCGCCGGTGCTGCGGTTGCGGCGGATCAGCAGCTGCCGGCTCCCGGGCCGGGGGATCGGCGAGGTCGATGACGGCCCAGTCATAGAAGCGGTGGCCCTTGGCTCCGGCCCCTGCGGACAGCTTCTGCCAGGCCCTCTTGGGCACCCTCCTGGCCAACATGTCGGCGCGAAACCTCCCGGCGCGGCGCCTGTGGTGGCTTCGTGCGAGCAGGCCACCGCGAGGACGTAGCCGGTGCCCCGTTCCTCCAGCGCGGTGCGCAGCCTCGGGTTGCCGCCGTAGACCTCGTCTCCCGCGACCCAGGCGGCCCGATGGCCGGCGTCGAGGCATCGGGTGACCATGCGAGCGGCCAGCTCCGGCTTGGTCGCGAACTTTGTGTTGTCACCGAGGCCGGCGGCCCGGCAGCGGTCGGGATCGGAGGTCCAGGAACGAGGAACATAGAGTTTCCGGTCCACTGCGGCGTACCCGCGGCGGCTGGCGTAGACCAGGTAGACGGCGACCTGGGCGTTCTCGATCCTGCCCGCGGTGCCGGTGTACTGCCGCTGGACTCCAACGGTGTCGGTGCCTTTCTTCACGTCACCCATCTCGTCGACCACCAGCACCGCCTCGCCGTCGTGCAGATGCCCCACCACGTAGTCACCCACCTCGTCAAGGATCCGGTCGGCATCCCACTTCACTCTCCCGAGCAGGTGCTACATGCCGTCCGGGGTCCTGTCCCCGGCCCACTCGGCGATGGTCCAGCAGTTCCTGCGCGGCAGGTCCGACAACATGCCGAGTACCAACTTCCGGGCCCGGCGGCGGGATTCGACCCGTGTGAAGCGCCCCGCTATCCGGCTCATCAGGCCCTCGAACGCCTCCTGCCAGCGAGGCAGGGTCTACGCTGTGACCTGCAGCCACCGCATGATCGTTTGTCTTCACACACCGATGATCAACGGTGGCCGCACCCGTATCCACACCGCGTCAGGTCGCGCAGCGTCGGCCTGCCGTCCTGTGTATCGGAGGACTTGTGCAACGTGGCGAAGTCTGGTGGGTCCAGTTCGACGAGCGGAGGTTGGTCGTACTGCTGTCAGGAGACGACGCGTCCGGGTTCCAGGTGATGCAGGTCGTCGCTCCGGCGGGCTTCGACATCAGCGGTCTGGGCATCGAAGTGACGGTCGGCGCCGGTGAAGGGCTGCCGCTCGAAGGCGTGGTGCGGCTCGCGTTCCCGCGTCCAGGCTTCACCCCGTGCACGTGGCTGACCACCGTGTCCCGGGACGACCTGGTAGAGCGGGCGGCCGTCCTGTCTTCCAGGAAGCTCAGCGAGATCGACGATGCCATCCGACTCGCTGAACAAGCACAGGAGCAGACCGCGGCAACGACCGCGAAGCTCAGCGAGATAAGGGACGCCCTCCGTCGCGGTGAACTCGGGTAGACGGAGAAGGAGCTGACGCCCGCGACGGCTGGGCGATCTCGGGCGAGGTGATCCACGCTGGACACCTGCCGCCTCGACGCCCCTCACCCTCGAGAACACGATCTACGGCTGGAGTATTAGGGCCAAGACGCGCTGTGCCTCGCCTGCTACGCCGCGCTCCGTTGTCCAGGCCAACTCATCACAGTGACACCAGCCTCGCTGCATCACACCGTCCCTGACGCGGCGCGCGTACCGACCTGACCAGCACAAACCAAGCGCCGACCCCACCAAACAGCCTCCGCGGCGGCCCCATAGACAACTAAACGCCGCGTAGCAAGGGCGTTGACGAAGGTGGCGAGGCTGTCTGCTGCGTTGGGCTTGGGGTCGAAGCGGGCGTCGGCTCCTCCGCAGTGGTTCCGCGCATGCCATGGCCACCCCGCGGCACGCCCCGCCCCTACCAGGCGCCACGCGCCAGGGGCCCGCTAGAAGTGGGGCGGGTACTCGCCGGTGGCGCGCATGTAGTCGGGGTGGAGAGTTCGTCGGGCGTCATCTCGGGGAGGGGGCCCCTGCGGCATCGGCTGCAACGACTGCGCGGCACTGACGCGAACGCCGTCATCCCCTGAGCGTCAGTAGCTGAACGAGACGACCGCTTGGGGCGAGCAGATGTCGGACCAGTGCGCCCGGTCGACACACACCTTGATGACCGCGCGTGCGGCGTGGGCGTCGTGGCGCAGTTTGCGCGACATGGAGCCGCTGGCGGAGGTGTCGGTGCGCGGGGTCTGGGTCGTCCCCGCGCTCTCCCACTTCCCGTTCTTGAGGAAGAAGAACTCCGCTTCGACGTAGACGGGGTTGTGGTCGCTGCGACGCAGATCGTCCCAGTTGGCGCCGACGGTGGCGTAAACGCCGCCGTTGTTGGCGAAGTCCCCGTAGGCGCGGGCGAGCTTCCCGGAGTCGTCGCGGGCATAGAGCTTGCCCCAGGACTTTCCGGCTGCTTCGGCCGGCGCGGTGGCCAGGACGGCGGTGAGCAGGGACGCGGCCATCACGGTGGAGGCGGTCAGAAGGTGCCGAAGTCGGGTCAAGGCGTGCTCCTCGGGTTGCCGGTGGAGGGCAGCGTATCGGGCAAACCAGGCCGCTTTGAGGTGTTTCGGGGTACCAGCCCTGCACGAGGAAAGGACGCCAGAGCAGCGAGGCGTGCTCGCCGACTGTGACGGCGTGGCCCGGGAGTAGCGCCTTGACGCCATTCCCGCCGTCGCGCCAGCACATGCCCGCGCCGAGACCGCACGCCAGCATGAACCGGCCGAGAAGAACGTAGCCACCGACGCCGCCCGGGAACAGGAGGGCACCGCGCAGTGGTGGGAGCTGGCCGCCCTGGTTGGTGTGCAGACCTCCACGCCGCGCCGACTGGACGGCACTCACTCTGGCGCCGAGCTGTGGCGCCAGGTCGAGATCGCGGGCCCCTCCGGCTGCTGGCCACGCTGCTCCCGGTCCTGGACAGCCTACGTGGTTCCCCGCTGGTCCGACGACGCGTTCACCACCTGGCCCACGCTAATCGGCGGCCTCCAGGCGGGCCGATACCGAGCGGTCGTGGCGTACCCGAGTACCCGTTGGGAGACACCCCGAAGTCGTGGGCCCAGCGCGCTTTCGCGCTGGGCCCACCCCGGTGCCGGTTGATCACACACCCGGCGTGTAGCGCCCCACACCCCAGCTCCCATGGCGTCCTGGGTCGGCCTCGCCCGATCGGCCGCACCACTGGCAAAATGATCCAGCCCTTGAACGGCCGGGGCGACGCCGGGGAACCGGGCAGCCCGGCAGCCGCCCACGCGGCCGGCCAGTCAGAGCGGGACGAGCCGGGGGCGGGCAGCCACGTGGCGGCCCGTACACCAGCGCGCTTCCGCCAAGGCGTCGCTGCGCTGTTTCGGCGCGGCGTTCACGGAGGTCGGAGCACTGGCGCCCAGTAACCGCGAGCTGGTCCAGGAAGTTGTTGGAGACGTGTCCCATGAACGTGGGCACGCTCGAACTGAGCTTCGGTGACTCCTTGGAGAACGCCCGTGACTTCTACCGACCATGCCTTGCCCTTGTCTGAGGAAGCCGACGGCGGTGCCGTGGCGATCGTGGGTGTGGGGCTGCGGCTGCCGGGCGGGATCCGCTCACTGAGCCTTTTCAGCATTGACGCTCCAGGGTGAGGATGGCGGCGGCGATGACGGTCATGCGGTTGGGGCTACAGCGGGCTCTGCGGAAGACGCGCCAGGACTTCAGTCGCGCGATGCTTCGTTCGACCGGTGCTCGCGCCGCCGACAGGGCCCGGTTGATCGTCTGCTGGGTCGCGGTGAGGTCTTGATGGGGTAGCCGTCTGATCGGTGTGGTCACCCATGAGCCGGCCCCGATGTAGGCGCGGTCGGCGAGGATGGGCACGCCCTGGCGTTCGCAGATCCGGATGATGAGGTGGGTGCGGGCCGCGGTCAGGTCGTGGGTGCGGCCGGGCAGTGCGGGCGAGATCCACAGCAGCTTGCCTGCGGGATCGGCCACGACCTGCACATTCACGCCGTGACGGCGGTGCTTCTGGGAGAAGTCGGCCCGGCTGTCGCCGACGCGGTCGCACTCGGCGAGCGTCCCGTCGAGCAGGACGTGATCGGGATCGGCCTCTCGCAGGACACGCAGCAGTCCGGGTGCCCGGCGGGACAGGTGAACGACGACGGCTGTGACGTAGGCGTGGGCCGTGCCGACGGATATGCCGCAGCCGGCGGCGATCTGCGCGAGCGTGTCGTGTCGGCGAAGGTAGACCAGACCCACGAGCGCACGCTGGTGGGGCGGGAGCTTGCAGCGTCGGTCACCCTCACGGGTGACGATGAGCATGGTTACCCACTCGACCAGGGCGTGAGGCAGGTCGAGTGCGGCAGGATAGGGAACCAACGAGGCTCCTGTGCTGATGAGTTGAGACATCGAACACCTCTCTCAACGGCACGGGAGCCTCGTGCGTTGTGGGACACCGGCCTCACCCGACCGGTGGCCACTCTGAAAAGGCCCACTGCACGCCCTGTGGGCCACGCTGGCGAACGGCCAGGACCTGGTTGGGACGGTTCCGGGCGACAGGTTCGATGTGGCGCGCTTCGTGTCGGCCGACGGGCGGCTGCGCGAGGGGCGCGTGTACACGGCCGCGGGCGGCTTCCTGGATGACGTCTCCTCGTTCGATGCGGACTTCTTCGGGATCTCACCGAAGGAGGCGTCGCGCATCGACCCGCAGCAGCGTCTGATCCTGGAATGCGTTGTCGAGGCGTTCGGCGACGCGGGCATCGATCCGGCGGCGCTGGCCGGCAGTGACACGGCGGTGTATGTGGGCGTGTCGTCGCACGGGTACAGCTCACTGCAGCAGCGGCGGCCGCGCACGTTGAACGCCTACACCATGAGCGGCTCAGCGTCCTGCAACACCGCGAACCGCGTCTCGTACGTCTTCGATCTGCGCGGCCCGTCGCTCGCTGTGGACACCGCGTGCTCGTCGACGCTCAGCGCCGTGCATAAGGCGTGCGAGGCGGTGCGCTCCGGACGCAGCTCGCTCGCGCTGGCGGGCGGCGTGAACGTGCTGCTCGATCGCTGGGAGAGCGTGGGCTTCGCTCAGGCGTCGATGCTCTCGCCGACCGGACGGTGTCATCCCTTCTCCGAGAGCGCGGATGGCTATGTGCGGTCCGAGGGCTCCGGAGTGCTGGTCCTCAAGCCTCTCGCGGCGGCCCGCGCCGACGGCGACCGCATCCATGGCGTGATCCTCGCCAGCGCCGTCAACGCGGACGGTCGCACGGCGGGGCTGGCGCTGCCGAGCGCGCGCAGCCAGGCGGCCCTGTTGGAGCGGGTATATGTCGAGGCGGGTGTCTGCGCCGATGAGGTGGCGTACATCGAGGCGCACGGCACGGGGACCCAGGCCGGCGATCCGGTGGAGTGCGCGGCGCTCGGCGAGGTACTGGGGCGGCAGCGCACGTCGGGTCGGCCACTGCCGATCGGTTCGGTGAAGTCGAACCTGGGCCACTTGGAGGCGGCGTCCGGCGTGCCCGGACTGCTCAAGGCCTTGCTGGTGCTGCGCGAGCGGTCCATTCCGGCGACCCTGCACGCGGCGCCGCTCAGCTCGCGGATCGACTTCGCCGGACTGGGACTGGAGCCCGTGACCGAGGCGCGTTCGTTCGATGCGCAGGAGGTTGCCGGGACGCCCTCCCCCAACGGCGAACGCCGTGGTCGGCGTAAACTCCTTCGGGTTCGGCGGCGCCAACGCTCACGTGGTGCTCGCTCCCGCGCCCACCCCTGCCCCCGCCCCTGCTCCGTCTCTCGTCCCCGATTCCGCCCGGGCCCTGCACACTGCTCCAGCGTCGGCCCCGACCGCGGTTGGGCAACCCGCCACGACCCGCGGCGTCCGGCTCCCCCTTTTCCTGTCCGCCCGCACGTCGACCGCGCTCGAAGCCGCCGCATCCCACTGGGCCGCGCACCTCGACGCTCTGCCGGCTGACGCCTTCTACGACACGGCCTTCACCGCATGCCGTCGCCAGGCCCGCTACGAGCACCGGATCGCGTTGCTGGCGACAGACCCAGACGAGGCCGCCCGTACGCTGCGCCGCATGGCAGATGGCGACCCCGCGCCGGGCGCGGCCCGCGCCACCGCGGTGGAGCACGGCCGCGTCGGCTTCGTCTTCAGCGGCAACGGGGCGCAGTGGGTCGGTATGGGGGCGGAGCTCCTCGGCACCGACGATCACTTCACGGCCGAGGTCGACGCCGTCGACGGCGTGTTGCGGCCGTTGCTCGGCTGGTCGGTTCGAGAGGAGATGGCCGCGCCACGGGATCCGGCATCGTGGCAGCGCACCGAGATCGCGCAGCCGATGCTGTTCGCGGTCCAGGCCGGCCTGGTCGCGGCCCTGGCCGCGCGTGGGTTCGCGCCTACCGCGATCTGCGGCCACAGTGTCGGCGAGGTCGCGGCCGCCTACTGTGCGGGAGCGCTGGACCGGGCGAGCGCCTGCCAGGTCATCGCCGCCCGCAGCCGAGCTCAGGGCACCACGGCCGGCTCCGGGCGAATGGCGGCCGTCGGGCTCGCCGACGAGGACGCCGGGAAGCTGATCGCAGAGGCCGGATGTACGGGGCGGCTGGTCGTCGCGGGAATCAACAGCGGCCGGGATGTGACGGTCGCCGGGGACGCCGAGGCGCTCGCGGCCTTGGGTGAACTGCTGGACGAGCGCGGCGTGTTCTTCCGCGACCTCGGGCTCGACTACGCCTTCCACAGCACGGCCATGGACGAGTTGCGCCGTCCCCTCGCGGACGCACTGGCGGGACTGGCCCCGCAATCCGCCCGCATTCCGTTGGTCTCCACGGTCACCGGACGCATCTCCGACGGCCGGGACCTCGATGCCGCGTACTGGTGGCGCAACGTCCGTGAGCCGGTACGGTTCGCGGACGCGACAGGCGTCCTCGTCGACGAGGCGGGCTGCGACGTTCTGCTGGAACTCGGCCCGCACCCCGTGCTCGGCGCCTATCTGCGGCGCACCACGGCGAACGGGCCGCGCCAGGTAGCCGTCGTCCCCACCCTCACCCGCACCGGGTCGGGACCCGGTGCGCTGGACACCGCTACGGTGGAGCTGCTGGCGTGCGGGGCCGAGACGGACTGGGACGTCTCTTTTCCGCGCCCGGGCCGGGTGGCGGACCTGCCCGCGTACCCGTGGCAGCGCGAGCGGCACTGGAACGGCAGTCCGCAGTGGTGGGAGGAAGGCCCGCACGGGGAGGAGGGAACGTCCGGGCAGCAACAGGCGGCGCATGCCCTGCTCGGAGTGCGGCTGTCCGGGCCACGGCCCGCATGGCAGCAGGAACTCCTTCCGGGGGCGCCGCTGTGGTTGGCCGACCACCGGGTCGGCGAGACCGTGGTGATGCCGGCGGCCGGTTACGTGGACATGGCCCTGACCTGCGGGCAGGCCGCCCATGACGCGCCCGCCGAGCTGAGCCGCCTGGCGATCGGCCGAGCCCTGGATCTGCCTGCCCTGGACACCGACCGGACCGTGCACGTCCACACCGCTTTGGATCCCGACGGCAGCTTCACCGTCTCCAGCCGGGAACCGGGCAGCGAGACCTGGACCGAGCACGCACGCGGGAAGGTACGCAAGCTGCTGCGCGACCGGCCGGCCGCCGTCGACCTGGCAGCCCTGCGCGCCCGCCTGCCCCGCACGATCGACGCGGCCGACCACTACGCGCTCTGCGCCCGCGCCGGGCTGCCCTACGGCCCCGCCTTCCGTACGCTGACCGCCCTGCGCACCGACGGCAGCGAAGCGCTGGCCCAGTTCACAGCCGCCATCGAGGGCACCGGAGGCCACCTCGCCCACCCGACCGTCCTCGACGGCGCGCTCCAGGCGGGACTGCCGTTGCTCGCGGATGCCAGCGGCGAGGCGGTCGCTTTCCTGCCCGCCGGCATCGACACCGTCCGCTGCTGGGAACCTCTGCCAGCCACCGGCCTCATCCACGTCCAGCTCCGCATGCGCACCGCCCGCGAGGTGGTCTGGGACCTGACCGTCATGGCGGACGACGGCACCGTCGTCCTCGAAGCACATGGCTGCCGGCTGCGCCGCTACGACGCCTCCCGCGCGCCTGCGCCCCAGCAGCTGACCGAGGTCCAGCGAGCCGCCGCACTCCCGGCGAGTCTCACCGCATCCCCTTGGCCGACGCCCGCCGAGACGCTCGCCGCCAGTGCTCCACAGCTGGCAGAGGCCGACCGGCAGTGGCGGCTACTCCCCCACCACCGTTTCACGGCGCAAAGGCTGAGGCTGACCGCTCACATGACGGTCGCAGCCGTACGCAAATTGATTCCCGACGCAGCTGACTTCACCATGGCAGACCTGTTCGCGGCAGGCGTCGAACCACGGCACCGCAAGCTGCTGTCTCACCTCCTCGCCGACGCCGTACGCCAAGGCATCCTCACTGCTGTGGGGGCAGGCCGCTGGTACATCGCCGAGGAACCGCAACCGCACCGCTTCTTTCGGGAAGCACTGCTGGAAAATCCCACCGAGGGCACGACCCTGCATGCCTACGGCGTCTGCGGGCTGCACCTCGCGGACGTGCTGCGCGGCCACACCGATCCACTCACGCTGCTGTTCGCCGAGCCCGACGCCCTGGCCGCGCGCTTCTACGACAGCACGCCCACGATTCGTCATCTGTACAAGATCGCCCGGCATCTGATGACGGCGTCCCTGGCTGCCAGGCCCGACGGGCGGCCGCTGCGCGTCCTCGAGGTCGGCGCCGGCACCGGCGGATTCACGTCCGCTCTGCTTGCCTGCCTGCCGCCCGAGCGCACCCAGTACACCTACACCGACGTGTCGTCCGCGTTCTTCCCGGCGGCCCAGGAGCGATTCGCCGCCTACGACTTCGTCGACTACCGCTGCTTCGACCTCAACGCGGATCCCCTCGTCCAGGATTTCACCCCCGCATCGTATGACCTCGTCGTCGCCGCGAACGTGCTGCACGCCACGCGGAACGTCAAAGACACCCTGCACCGGATCGGCGACCTGCTGGCCGACGGCGGGCAGCTGCTCGCGGTCGAAATCCACAACCGTGCTCTGCTGGACCCCATCTTCGGGCTGCTGGACTCCTACTGGAGCGCCGAGGACAGCGAGCTGCGGCCCCAGGGACCGCTGCTGGCACGCGAGACATGGCCCACGGTGCTCCACGAATGCGGGTACACGGGAACCATCCAGCCCGGCGAAGCCACCGAGCCTACGTACGAAGACCACTCGGTCATCCTCTCCGCGCGCCTGCCCCGCCCGGCCGACCCGCTCCCGACGCCCGCCGAGCCGCGTCGGGTGATCGCCCACGTGGCCGACGGCCCCTTGGCCGCAGCTGCCGCCGCGGCACTGGGCTCGAAGGGCCGGCCCGCGAGCGAGGACCCCAAGCACTGGGCCGACCTCCTCGCCCACACCGACGAGGTGGTCCTGCTCAGCGGCGGGGGTGATGCGTGCGATGCCATCGAGAGCGCTGTGCGGGACTGCGCCGCGCTGCGTGCCCTCGCCACCGCGACCCGGCACGCCGCCGAGGAAAGCGAGGTCACCCTCTGGCTCGTCGTGTGCAGAGCCGACGCCGCTCCGCCCCTGGCGGGAGCGGCCCTATGGGGAGCCGCACGCAGTCTCGCCAACGAACAGCCACGCCTGACCGTACGGCGGATCGCCCTCGCCCCGGGCGCCGAGCACCGCCTCGCCGCGGAACTGGCGGCCCGCTCGACGGACGACGAGGTGCTGCTCACCGCGGAGGGGCGTTTCGTGACGAGGGTGCGTCCTTACACCCCGCAGCCGCTGGCCGCCACGGGCCCGTACACCCTCACTCTCGACGACCCTGGCCTGCGCTACCGGCTCGGCTGGCGGCCCAGCAGGGTCAACGAGCCGGCCGAGGGGGAGATCGTTGTCATGAGGCCGCGACTTCGGCCGCTGCCTGGTCCAGTGACCGGAGCAGCTCGGCGCCTGGACCAGCTGGGAATGGACTCCCTGCTGGCCGTCGAACTCACCACCCTGCTCCAGCAACGGCTCGGATGCGACCTGTCCACCCTGGAACTGATGGGCGCACCGAACCTCCCCGCGCTCGCCCAACGCGTCCTCGGCCGCCTTCAAACAACCCGCCGCTAAGGACTCCCGCCATGCCCGCACTCCTCCCCCTCGCCCACCACCCCGACGCGGCCGTACGCCTGTACTGCCTGCCGCCCGGCGGCGCCGGCCCCGAGTTCTACCTGCCCTGGGCCGATCTACTGCCGCCCACCGTCCAGGCATACGCCATCGCCCTTCCCGGCCGCGGCAGCCGCCGAGACGAACCGTCGACGACCGATCCCCGCGCCCTTACCAACGCACTCGCCACCCTCATCGACAACCCCGCCGACCGGCGGCCGTTCGCCCTCTTCGGACACAGCCTCGGCGCCCTCTTCGCCTACGAGACCGCCCGTCGCCTGCGCCGCACAGGGCGGGTACAGCCCGTACTGGTCGCGCTGTCCGCGCTGCCCGCACCTCACCGAGGAGCCGTCACCCGCCTCGTGGCCGGTCTGCTCAAGTCGGGCCTCGGCGCCTTCTCCGACCTGGTGGGGCCTGTCCCCGACGAACTGCTCAAGGACCCGGACACGGTCGCCCACCTGCTCACCCCACATCTCGCCGACATGGTCCTCTGCCTGCACCAGCGCCACCACGAGGAACCGCCTTTGGACACCCACCTGGCCCTGTACGGAGGCGCCGCGGACCCCCTCGTCCCGCCGGACCAGCTGGAGGGCTGGAACGACCTGTTCACCGGCCCCGCCACTCCCTGTCTTTCCCCCGGCCGTCACACCTACCCGCAGGAAAACGCACCAGCCCTGGTGCGGCAGCTGACCAAGGACCTGCAGATGGCGGTCCGGTGATCAGTGACGACCGGCGCCACGGCCACCCGGGCCGGGCCCGCGAGCGCTGGGCGGCCCCCGCAGTCGTCTGCCTGGGCCTGTTCCTCCTGGGCATGGATCTGACCATCCTCAACGTCGCCGTCCCCGACCTGCAACGCGAGCTGCGACCCTCGATGGCCCAGGTGCAGTGGATCGTCGACGCGTACGCCCTGGTCCTCGGCGGCACCGTGCTGACCTCCGGTGCCGCCACGGACCGGATTGGCCGCCGCCGCGCGTTCATCTGTGGCTTGGCGGTGTGCGGCGCGGCCTCGGTACTCGGAGCACTCTCCCCGACGCCGGGACCTGTGATCGCTGCCCGCTGCGGCATGGGGGCGGGAGCGGCACTGCTGATGCCCGCCACTCTGTCGATCATCAGCAACCTCTTCCCCGAAGCCGCCCTTCGGCGCCGGGCCATCGCCCTGTGGGCGGCCACGCTCGGCCTGGGCGGCATGATGGGGCCGGTCATCGGAGGGATGCTGGTCCAACGGTGGTCCTGGCGCGCGGGATTCTGGGTGAAACGTCCCACTGGTGGCCCTGGCCCTGGTCCTGGCCCTGCGTGTGGTTCCGCAAAGCCGTGCAACCGGGAGCGGGGAACGGGTCGACGTCGTGGGCGCGCTCCTGTCGGCGTGCGGTCTGCTGATCCTTGTCTGGGCAGTGATCGAAAGCCCGGTGAAGGGATGGACAAGCACATCGGTGCTGACCGCGTTCGCCACGGCCGCCGCCCTCCTGAGCGCCTTTACCGCCCACCAAAGCCGCCGTGCAGAGCGCGCGATGCTGCCACGGTCGCTGCTGCGCCGGCCCGGCGTGCTACGCGGCTCCACCTCCCTGGCGCTGCTCTCCTTCGCCCTCTACGGCGCGCTGTTCGTCAACACGCTCTACCTGCAAGGCGTCCTGCGTTTCACCCCTCTGGAGGCGGGCGTGCGGACCCTGCCCATGGCCGCAGCCCTCGCCGTGGGCTCGGCGGCCGCACTGCCGTTGCTGGCCCGTCACGGTTGCCGTCCCCCGATCGTGGCCGGACTCGCCCTGGTCACCGCGGCCTTCGCCGTCCTGGCCGACACCCGGGCGACGTCCGGGTACGGCCACCTGGCGATCTTCCAACTCATCGGCGGCCTCGGCGCCGGTCTGGTCGCGGCCTGCGGAACGGAAGCCGTCATGGGTGCAGTCCCACCCGCCCAAGCCGGTCTGGGCTCGGCAGTAAACGACGCCACCCGCCAGATCGGCGCCGCCCTCGGCGTCGCCGTCCAAGGCTCAGTCCTCACCACCGTCATCACCAACCACCTCGGCACTCCGCCACCCGGAGTCACCCCGACTACCGCACTCCCCTCAACCAACTTGGCAGCCCGGCATGCCTTCATCGACGGCCTCACCGCCACGGCTCTGACCGCAGGCGCGGTCACCCTGACAGCCGCCGCCCTGGCTGCCGTCTCCTACAGCCGGATCCTTTCCCTCCGCACGACTCCTGGTCGCCGCGCCCGCTCAAAGAATTCCCCACTCCGCTGGGACTCTTGATCCTCTGAGCTGTACAGCGCGCGAACCCAGTGGCCAACCAGCGCTCCGCTTCACACCCCGCCGTTACCAGCGGCGCATGGGAGCGCGAGGACGGGCCCTGGACACTGGCCCCTGCCGAGCTGACGAGGCCGTCTGGGGGCTTGCTCGTCAGGACCGCCCGATCTGGCTGAAGCAGACTGGGTAGAGGCGCGTCGGCCAACCGCACGGCGGGCTCCCGTACGGCCAGCTCCCCGAAAGAGGCGATCATGGAATTCCTCGTCACGATGACCACCCACGTCCCGGACGGGACCCCGGAGCAGGCTGTCGAGGACATCCGCGCTCGCGAGGCCGCACGGGCGCGTGAGCTCGCGACGCAGGGACACCTGCTCCGCCAGTGGCGCCCTCCCCTGCGACCGGGCGAGTGGCGCACTCTCGGGCTCTTCGCCGCTGCCGACGGCGGTCGGCTCGAGGAGGTCCTGGCCTCCATGCCGCTGCGTATCTGGCGCACCGACGAGGTCACCCCGCTCTCGCCCCACCCGAGCGACCCCGGCCACGCTGGCGGCGCCACGACTCCGACGAGCAGCACAGCGGACAACGGGAAGATCCTTCGTCGCGTCCTCGACGAGTGGAAGGCGGCCGTCGATGCGCACCAGCCCGAGCGGGCCGCCTCCTGCTTCGCCGAGGACGCGATCTTCCAGGGCCTCCATCCGTACACCGTCGGTCGCCGCGGCATCGCCGACTACTACGGCTCCCAGCCGCTCGGGATGACCGCCGACTACCGGATCCTCGAAACCAGGCAGCTGGTCGACGGTGTGGTGCTCGGCTACACGAGTGTCGACTTCTCGTTCACCGACCGGCCGACGCTCACGGTGAACCTGAGCCTGGTGGTCAAGCAGGCGGCCGACCGCTGGTACATCAGCCACTACCAGGTATCCAAGCTCGGTTGACGCCGGCCCGCTAGGTCGCCGCCACGCTCGCCCTCTCAGGGGATTCCGATCCTGGCCACCTGCGCCACGTGGTCAGAAGATGCCCACTCCCGGTGCAACCTCGCAGAGATCAGCGGGAGGGCCTCCGGGCCGGCGCCTCGCCACTCCACGCAGTCGGAGTCGGTGAGGTCCACGTCCTCGGCGTTCTCCAGCCCGGCGGCCGCGAGGAAGACCCGGATGTCGGCCGGCCGGGTGTGCAACGCCGATGGCGAGGCCGTCGTAGCGCACCCGGCGCCCGCCCTGCTCGTCGGGCGGGTAGACGATCAGCATCCGCGTCGGTGGACCAGCCGGACAACTCGTCCTCCCCCTCGGCGTCGTCGGCCAGGGTGAGCCACGGGTCATCGAGCCGGAACCGGTGCGTGGCGCCCCCGGTGTCTGCGAGCGGCACCGTGGGTCCCGTGGGGATTTCGATCTTGTCATGGGCCAGCAGCCACGCCACGATCTGGCGGTGGTCGAACTGCGGGTGCACGTCGGTGCCCCGGCGTGCCAGCGGCGCTCACCTTGCCTCGTCTACGTTCGGATCACGCAGGGGCCGCAGGTCGCCCGGCAGCTCCGGCGGCCGGACGGAGTACCGGCCGAGCACGTTGACACGGTGGCGCACGAACGGCGCGTCGGCGAGCAGGAGAGCCGGGCAGCATCCTGATCACGGACCTCGAAGCCGTCCGCGCGCAGCCAAACCAAGAGGGCGCGGTCAGCCGGCTGCGGCGGCCGGCCCCTCCCCGAACCAAGGAACGCCCCCACGGCCACGTCCAGGCGTAGCCGCCGGAAGCGGAGCGGGTGCCGCCACACCGCGCCCCGGTCCACGGCCCGGTCGGCGCTGATCTCGGCCACCAGGTCGGGGCGGACCAGGCGCACGTCCAGGACGTCACGGGACCCCCAGGTCGCGGCGAACGTGGCGCCCTCCCAGGGATGTCCGGGGGCCGGCACCGAGCCGCTCAGATTTGCGCCCTCCAGTCAAGACGCGATCTTCATCAGGGGCATGACGGTGGCCACCAACGCGCCTACTTGAAGTGTGGTCACGCCGCAAAGACAGCGAGACCAGCCAGGAAAACGGCCCCACCACCTGGTCGTCGTCGCCCGGGGTCGGGCGGCGCAGCTGTTCGCCGTCGAGTCGATGAGCCTCCAGGGCCAGAGCGCGAGATCACCGTCGTGGGCAGCCGCCTGCGGATCCTGATCACGTCCGAGCGGACGCCCGACCTGCTCGCCGAGATCACCCCGCAGGCCACCGCGGACCTCGACCTCGCGGACGGCTCCGACATCTGGACCAGCCGCAGGGCCGCCGACGTCATGCTCGTCGAACTCTGAACGGCCGAAATGGCCCGCCGGATGAACCGACGGGCCATCACGAAATGCCAACTCGACTTACGGAGTCGTTGTTTCCTTGGTCCGCATGAACCGGTCGCTGAAAGTGCAGACTTCATCGAAGTCTACCGAGACGCAGAGTTCTCCGCTCTTGAGCACGCTCAGCATGATGCTGCAGTCACCTTGGGAGATTTCGGTGAAATTCACTCCGATCGTATCGCCGGCCGTTGCTTCCTTTGACATCGCCACGAACCCGCCCGGGGCCCCCTTGTCCACATAGAAGCCCCAGCTCCCGCGCCCCGTTCCGGTGGGGCAGCCCTTCACGAGCGAAGGGTCGAACTTCAGTCCCTGCGAGGTGAAGGTGTGGTCCGCCGCAAAAGACAGGTGGACGCCGGCTGCAGTTGACCAGTCCCCTTCGATGTCGCCCGCCTCCGCCGTGCCTTTGCTCTCTCCTGAACCGCCGCACGCCGAGAGAAGCAGAACGAATGCCAGGAGGAATAGTCGACGGCCGCGCATGTGATCTCCACAGTCTTCTGAGTTGGCGATGTGAGTGAGCTTCTACCTTAGGGAACATCCGCACATGTTGAGCGGGATTCTCTCCTGCCACGAGAAGTCCTGCGTAGTGGCGGCGCCGAAGGTCTCGGTGAAGAAGGGATTCCAAGATCTGGGGATCGCGTGTGTGGCGGAGTTCCAGTCGCTCTGGTTGTGAACGGTGAACTGGATTCGCACGTCGCCCTTCTTTTTGTCCACGCTGGTGATGCGGGCGGTCCCGGAATAGGTTCCAAGGTATGCGTCGGCACTGTTGGCGTGACCGAGCGTGCCATTGGTCAACACGCTGGCGATATCATTGTAGATCCCGCGTACCGTGTTGGCCTTGTACCACGGGCTCCCCGGTTCCGGCCCCCTGTCCTTGTATCCGAAATTCAGGGTATCTTTTGCGTTGGGTGCGTCCATTCCGCTCTTCAGGGCTTGTCCCAGCAGGTTGGAACGGGTTTCCGCAATGGTGTCGTCTGCGGCCAGAATTCTGGTGAAAGTGTCTCCGCCCTTGAACTTCTGGCTGGGTCCGAGCGGGTAACCGCCACCCCAGAGCCATCCGAAGAACAAGCCCCGAGAACTCTCCCAGCTATTGTACGGACCGCCTTCGTCCACGATCCCGAACCTTTCCCGGGGAGTCGCGAACAGGGGGGCGAGGGCCGGGTTCCACCCCAAGGGCATGGGGTTGAAGATGTCGCCGCGACCGAACGAGGTGCCGCTCCAGCTTCCGCCTCCGCCGCCGCTTCCGCCGCCTCCTCGGCCGCCGCCGCCTCCGCCGCCGCCCCAGCCGCCGCCTCCGCCGCCGCCTCCGCCGCCTCCGCCGTCGCCCTCGTCCTTCGGCATGTCCTCGATGTGCTTGCCGTTGGTCCAGCCGCCGCCACCGCAGTAGCCGTAGCTGCCGCAGCTCTCGAGGCCCGTCGGGTCGCTGTTGGTGACCGGGCTGTTGTTCGCGTAGGAGTAGCCGTTGAGGGACTGGTGCTGATCGAGGCTCAGTACGGGGTCGACACTGAGGAACTGGCCGAGGGCCGCGTCGTATTCGCGTGCGCCGACGTGGGTCAGGCCCGTGTTGGTGTCTTCGGGCTTGCCCAGGAACCGCTTGTCGTCGGGCCAGTTGGCCGCGGCGGGTCCGCGTGCGGAGCCGAACGGGGTGGTGTAGCGCTTGGACACCGTCTGCGTGTCGTCGGCCGAGATGGTCAGGGACGAGGTGCCGTGGGCGTCGCCGGCCACGAACGAGAGCTTGGCGGTGCCGGATTCGTTGGTCAGGATCGCGACCTTGGTTCCCGCGATCGTGTAGGAGCGGGTGGCCCACTTCTTGGTGCCCTTGAGGTGGACCTCGTTGAGGCCCGCGTACAGGACGGTCTCGCCGGCCGGGTCGCGGCGGATCAGGAGTTCGCCTTCGGCGTCGTAGACGTAGTCAGTGGCGGTGGCGCCCTCCGTGGTCTTGGTGAGCTTGCCTTCCGCGCCCCAGTTCAGGGTCTGGGAGGTCGGGCTGCCGGGGGTTTCGGTGCGCTTGGTGGTGTTGCCGGTGGCGTCGTAGGTGTACTGGGGGGTGAGGCCGGTGCAGGTGGCGCCGGTGGTGGTGGCCGCCAGTGCGTGCGGGCGTGCCGGGTCGTAGCAGTAGGTACGGGTGCTCGGGGTCCCGGTGTTGATCCTTTCCGTGGCCCGCTGGCCGGACGCGGTGTAGGTGTAGCTGTTCCAGTAGGGGGCGGCGCCGTCGAGGTTGGCGGCGGTGCGCCCGGCCGGAGCACAGTCGGCGGTCTTCGGGGTCCAGGCTTCGGTCATGCGGCGCTGGGCGTCGTGGGTGAAGCACTGGTTGTCGGCCTTGGTGAAGCCGCTGAGCGGGGCCGAGCCGAAGATCGACAGGACGTTGCCGGCCTGGTCGTAGTTGTAGGTGAGTTCCTGGAGCATGCCGTTGTGGGTCTGGTCGTTGACCGTGGACTTCAGCAGACGGCGGGTGCCCTCCTCGTAGATGTTGCCGATGAACGTCTTGCGCACACCGGCGGCGGCGGAACGGGCCAGGGTGAGCTGGTCGATGTCGCCCAGCGGGGAGTACGCGACGTTCTGCACGTAGTCGGTCAGCCCCGAAAAGCCCTTCGGCAGACCGAATTCGTTGTAGTTCAGCTGGGTGATCTCCGACGGCAGCCCTGCGGCCGCCGGCGTGGAGGTGGAGCTTAGCGTGCCGTCGAGCCGGTAGTTGACCGTGGTGTCGGTGCTGGCGGCGATGGCGCCGGAGGTGACGAGCGGGTCGTCGGAGGGCAGGGTCAGGCGGGTCGTCGCGGGACGGCCCAGGGTGTCGTAGGCGGTAACGGACTTGGTGTACGCCTTGCCCGTCAGACCGCCCTCGTAGCGGATGGAATCAGTGCCGGCACCCTTGCGGAGCGTGTCGAAGGTCCACGCCGCGAGCTTGTTGGCGTCGGACTTCGGCGACTTCCACAGGCCCGTCTTGCGGCCCAGTTCGTCGTAGCCGTACTCCAGGACCGTGTTCCGTGCGTCCTTGGACGTCGCGATCTGGTCCAGGGCCGTGTAGGTCGTGGTGACCTTGCCCTTGTCGGGGTCGGTCGTGGTCACGGTCCGGCCGAAGAGGTCGTAGACGTACGTCCACTTCGCGTCGTCGGGGCCGGTGACCGCGGCCTGCTTGCCGTCGACGGTGTAGGTCTGGCTCACGCTGGTGTACGGCGTGCCCGGCGAAGTGCCGCTGTACGCGGGGTCGTTGGGGGTGGTCCCGTCGTAAGTGCGGGTCTCCGTGGTGCGGCCCAGCGCGTCGGTGATGGTGCGGGTCGCGTTGCCGCCCTGGACGGCCGTGCTGGCGGTGGAGTCACCGGTGTAGGTGGTGGTCGTGGACTGCCTCTGCACCCCGTACACGAGCAGGGTGCTCGTGACGGCGCGGCCGAGGCCGTCGAAGACGGTCGCGGTCTGGTTCGGGGTGCTGCCGTACTCGGCCCGGGCATAGACGCCCTCGGGCGCCTTGTCCTTGTCCCAGATGTCGGCGTACGACTCGTAGGCCAGGCCGCGGGAGTCGTAGCGGGTGTCGGTCAGGATCCGGCCGCCGTTCGGCGACGGGGTCTGCGTCTGCAGCGGGCGGAGCAGTGCGTCCGCGATCGTGTAGACGGTCTTGTAGCTCCCGTCGGCGGCGAGGGTGCCGACCGAGGTCCACGGCTGCTTGCCGCGTTCCAGCAGGTAGTCGTACTTGACGTTCGGGGTCTGGGACTGGCCGCGGTTGGGCAGCCAGGTTGCCGTGAGGCGGCCGAGGCCGTCGTAGGTGTTGTAGGTCGAGCCCATGTTCGCGTCGATGGACCGGACGATCGAGCCGCGCAGGTCCGTGTAGGCGTACGACTTGTGCTGCTGACCATTGGACGCGAGCTTCGGCGCGGTCTTCACCGTCACTTGCAGCGGGCCGGCCGCGGCGGGCGCGTAGCTGGTCGTGGTCGTGCTGCCGGCCGCGTCGGTGCTGGTCAGCGGACGGCCGAGCTTGGCCGCATCCGTGTCGTACGTGGTCTTCGTGACGGTCTGCCAGCCGGCGGCGCCGGCCGGGTTGCGGTCGGCGGCGCCGCTGGCCGCCGGGTAGGACTGGGCGCGCCCGGTCCAGGTGGCCAGGCCCAGGGTCGGGGTCTGGTTGGCGGTCCAGCCGGTGGCGGCCGGGTCGTCGTAGACAGTGGCCGTGTCGGACAGGACGTCGCCGCGGGTCGCCGAGGTGGCGGGGAGGCTCAGCTTGTCGTCGGTGACGGAGCACAGGGCCCCGACGGTGCGGGTGCGTGAGGTGCGGTTGGTGATGCCCTTGGCGTCGTTGCGCGCGTACCAGGTACGGGTGCAGGTCTCGTCGCCGGTCGTGGTCGTGTCACCGGAGGCCGAGACCTGGGTGGTCATCCCGTAGATGTCGTCGTAGCCGGTGTCGGTGCGGGTGGTGCGCCACGTGTTCGAGGCGGTCAGGAAGGTGTGCGTGTAAGCGGTCCCCGTACGGACGTAGTGAGCCTTGGTGTTGGCGTACGACTTCTGCTGGCTGGCGGTCTGCTTGCTCCAGGGGTCGGTCACCGAGACGGTGACCGGGGTGGCTACGTCGTAGGTGATCTCCTGGCGCTGGAAGCCGGAGTACTGGTCGTCGTCGTTGATGGCGGGGATGGTCAGGCCGGTGACCGGGAGGGCCGTGACCGTGGTGGTGCGGGTGTCGGTCGTCCCCTTGCGGGTGTCGCCGCGCATGCCCTGCATGAAGATCTTGACCGTCTTGGACCGGGTCTTGCCGACGGCTCCGGTGTAGGCGGTAACTTTGCCGTAGCCGCGCCAGTCGGACCAGGTGCGCTCCTTTTCGGGGGTCAGCGGGTCGTCATTGTGGTGCCAGGCCGGGTTCGCGTACTCGTAGGAGTTCTCGACGAGGTCGTTCTGGCCCGACGGGTCGGCGACGGTCACCGCGGTGACGTTGTACTTGTGGAACCAGTCGAGCGTGGGGTCACCGCCGTTGATCGGCCAGTAGACCGGGTAGCAGGACAGCGAGTTGTCGTCCTCCGCGACCGGCATCTTCGAACCGCGCACGCACTCCGGGTCCGAGAGGGTGAAGGTGGTGATCGCGCCCGTCTCGGACGTGATCGTATTGATGCGCGGACGGTTGAGCGGGACGATATTGTCCCCGTCCACGTCCACCCGGTTCGGGCGCATGTGGTAGGTGAAGTCCACCGGCGGGACCTTGACCGCCTCACCGTTGCTGCCGGTGCGCTTGATCGACTTCAGCACCAGGGTCTGGTCACTGGTGTCGCCGAGGTCGCCCGCGTCCAGGTACTCCTGCGTCAGGTCGTAGGTGTCGATCAGCGCATAGTCGTCCGGCTCCTTCGCCGTCGACCACGCGAAGGTCTTCACGTTCGTCATCCGCTTGCGCGTGAAGAAGGCGGGACCTGTTGCCTTGCAGTCGGTGATGTCGGCGGCGCAGATCGAGTCGAAGGGGACGTCGGGCCAGTTGTCCGAGGTGTCCTTCGTCAGGCTGTCGCAGTTCGTCGCGAAGCAGCGCTCCCCGTAGCCGAAGGTGACCTTGTGCGAGGGCTTGCCCGAGAAGAGGGTGTCGGCGCGCTGGCCGTAACGGATCTCGGAGAGGGTGCCGCCTCGGTCGTATGCGGCGAGCTTGGTCTTGTCGCCGTTCTTCGCGTAGTTGTTGGTCTCGTCCGCGTACCAGTAGGTGGCGGCGTTGCCGTGGACGTCCTGGACCAGGTCCAGGTTCCAGCGCCAGGCCTGAGTCTCGGAGCGGCCGGCGAAGGTGGAACCCTTCGTATAGCCGGGCTCACCGGAGTCATCGCCGAACACGGGAACGGTCCAGGTGGAGTTGGTGCGCTCGGAGCCGGCGCCCGGGAGCTTGTTCAGGCCGAAGGTGTAGGTCGTGCCGTCACCGGTGACCACCTTCCAGTACTCGCCGTCGTTGTCACCGTTGTCCGCACCGGTGCCCCAGGTGACCTGGGAGGCGTCGTCGCCCTTGAGGTGCCACTTGCCGGTCGTGTCGTCCTTGACGAGCTCGTTGGCCTTACCGTTCAGGACGAGGGAGGCGTTCTCGTACTTCCAGCAGAGGTCGTTCTTGTCGGTCTGGCCGTCGTCGTCACAGGAGCCGTACTTGCGCTCGATGTGGGAGGAGGTCAGGTCGAAGCCTTCGCCGACCTGGGAGCCCTGGTTGTTGGAGTTCGCGGTCCGGCCGTCGATGGCACCGCTGCTGTACGAGAACGACATCGCGGGCACGGGCCCCGCCGCGGCGGGCGGGACGGCCAGCGTGTACGACCAGGTGAGGCCTCCGCTGGAGGTTCCGGATCCCCAGGTGGAGGAGGCGGCGAGCGGGGTCGCCGCGAAGTTGCCGGCGCCCTTGGGCGATGCGGTGTCCGTGGCCATGACCGCGAAGACCGCCGGAGCCTGCGCCGGGGCCTTGGACTTGGCCGCGGAGGAGGTTCCGGCGGGGAGTGAGGCGACGTCGGCGGTCACAGTCTGGTTCTTGATGCTGTTCGCCGAGGGCAGGGGCGTTGTCTTGCGGCACTCCGCCTTCTCGGGGGTGGTCAGCGCACACGCGGGCAGGCTGACCAACCCGAGGCGGGTGGACCAGCCACCGCCGACCGCGGAGGCGAAGGACCCGTAGTTCACGGTCAACTGTGAAGGTCCGCCAGCGGTGTTGGCTGCCGTGAACAGGACGCCGGTGATCCCGGCCTTCTCCGCCGCCTTCTGGTCCAGGACCTTGACGGTGGACTTTCCACCGTCGCTGTCCGGAGCGGCGGCGGGCGCGGTCGGGCCCTTGGGCACCGCCGGGCGCAGCAGCGGGCTCTTGGCCCGCGCCGTGGACCGTACGTCGATCAGCGGGCGGGAGCCAGCGGGCGAGCCTTCCAGGGTGGCGGCCTTCGGCCAGTCGGCCTTGGCCTCGGCGCGGGCCCGGTCGGCCTGGACCTTGTTCTCCGCTTGGTTCTTGGCGACGAGCTCCCGGGCCTCCTTGGCGCCCCGGGCGTTGACGGCCCGGACCTTGGCGTCCTTGTGCTTGGCGATCTTCGGGGCGCCGGGGAGGTCGGCGGCCTCCGCCATCGGGGTGGTGATCCCCGGGACCGCGAGGGCCAGGGCTAGCGCGGCTGCCAATGGCAGCCGGTGGCGGATTCCTCCGCCTGGTGATCGGCTGGACATGAACACTCCATATGGGTTGGGGTTTTGGGTACAGGTGGGCCGTGGCCGCCCCAAGTTCGGGGCGGCCACGGCAAGTCCGTGAAGTGGGTGGTTCGGAGGGTCAGCTACCGGAGCCGAAGACGGTGTCCGTGACCTGCTGGGCGTCCTTCATTGCGCCGGACCACAGGCGCATGTCCTTGATCTGGCCGGGCAGGAAGTTGCCCCAGGCGCTGTTGGTGAAGCCCTTGCCCACGGCGAGCTCGCCGCTGCCGGCGCTGGCCGTGTAGGCCTTGGGCTGGGCCTGGCCGGCCGCGCCCACGTAGAGGGTGATGGTGCCGTCCTGAGCGTTGTGGACACCGGTCACCTGGACGCCCGCGTTGAGCGCGGCCGGGCTGTCGCTGGCCACCGAGGTCCCGGTGCCGTCGGCCGTCAGGCGGCCGAAGTGCCAGCTGCCCTCGACGAAGTCCAGCATCTTGGTCGGGTCCTGCTCGTCCGGCTCCTGGCGGATGCCGGTCTTCTCGAACCACAGACTCCAGGAGGAACCGGTGGCCGTACGCTGGCCGATGACCTGGGCCTTGTAACCGTTCGGCTTGGCGAGGAGGGCGGTGTTGTCGAGCTTCGCCTCGGCCGTCACCGTGAACGAACCCGTGTCGTCGACGACCGGACCCGCGACGGTGGCCGCCTGGGTGGAGCCGTTCAGGACCAGGGCGCCGCCCGTGACGGGCGTACCGGTGGTCGCGGTCAGGGCGCGGCCGTTGCCGGACTTGTCGGCGAAGGCGGGGCCGGCCATGGTGAGGTCCCAGGCTCCGGCCAAGTCGACGGCGGGCTTGCCGGTCGCCGGGTCGAAGAGCGAGGAGTCCTGCTTGACCTCGACGGCACTCTTCTCGTCCTGCCAGACCTTGACCTCGTCGATCCGGCCCGGGAGCTGCTCTGTCCAGGCGGCGGACTGCTTGGCGGCGCCGATTCCCATGACTCCGGTGGAGGCGATGGGGTTGGTGACGGTCATCTGGCCCTGGAGCTGCCCGTTGACGTAGAGCTTCGCGAGGTCGGTGGATTCGCTGTATGTGGCGGCAACGTGGGTCCACACCCCGGCCTGCGCCGGGTTCAGGCCGCTCAGCTTCTTGATTGCGCCGGTTCCGCCCGCGGTGTCGTCCGTGGCCATCTGCATCGACCACGGCTGGCCGGCGGCGGCGGTGATGGCGACACCGCTGAAGTTCTTGCCGCCCTGGGCCAGCATGGAGAAGGTGCCGTCCGTGCGGTCCAGGCGGACCCAGCTGGCCACGGTGAAGGAGCTACGGGTGTCGAACACCGGCTTGTCGCTGTTCGCGTACTGGCCGTTCGTCAGCTGGAGCGCGCGGTCCTCGTGCGGGGTGGGCGTCTGCACCCAGCCCCGTCGGCCGGTTGCGGGGCGCTGGGCTCCGGCGGCGAGGTACATGTTGTTCCTGAGCGCCGGGTCGGTGGTCGAGGTGTCGATGGCCTGGCCGGAGGCCTCGTCGAAGGTCCAGTAGCCGATCGGGTTGGGGCCCTCCTTGACCACGAAGTCGACGATCTTCGTCGCGCCCCAGCGGCCCACGGCGTCCTTGGCCTTCACGCTCAGCTTCATCGTCCCCGACAGCGGCGGAGTGATCGAGACGGTCGGGTTCGAGCCGGCGATCTCAGTCCACGTGGTGTCCGTGGACAGCTTGTACTGGAATGCCGTGACGGTGTCGCCGCTCGCCGGAGCGAAGGTGAACTGACCCGCCTGGCCGGGCTTGCCAGCTGCCGTGCACGCGGTGCTGGTGCACTGGCTGTACGGAGCTCCGAAGGCGACCGTCGGGGCCTTGGGGGCACTGGAGTCGACCTTGAAGTAGCAGTCCGCACTGGGAGCGCTGGTTCGTTCGTTGCCGTCCGCGTACGACCGGGTCCAGGTCCGGAAGCGGTACTGGGCGCCGTCCGTCAGCGTGGCGGGCGGGTCACTGGTGACCTTGACGTTGTCCCCCACGAATCCCGAGGAGGGCCGACTGACGTAGTCGGCGTCGGCCGCGTTGGCCTTGACCGGGGTCCAGGTGCCGTTGGTCTCCTTCTTCTCGGTCTGCATGAGGATCCGCAGCTGGGCGCCAGACTCGCCGCCCCACACCGTCTCGGTGATCGCGGTCATGGCCGGCGTCGGGTCGGAGACGATCGACGGCTTGGCCGGGTCGTTCGAGCAGATCTCCCCCGCACCCGTGACCAGGCCGACGTAGATCGGGGTGTTGGGCTTGCCGATGTAGTCGACGGACAGGACCGCGTCGTTGCGGAAACGCTTCCACGCGGCCGTGTCCGACTCGTCCTCCGCGCGCAGCTCCAGGTTCAGTCGGTTGTACCGGCCGTTGGCGAAGTCGCGGACAGTGGGGGTGAGGTTCTCGTCCGGCTCGTCAGGGAGGTTGTCCGAGAATTCGACCGGCGCTGCGGGCGAATTGGGATCGCATGCGGAGCCGCGGCCGGCCGACAGCCAGCGGTCTCCCATGAGGTCGGCGTAGTTGGGTTTGTTGCCCCAGTTCGTCGACGGGCCGATCTCCCCGTCCATCCGGACCAGCCACACGTTGCGCAGGTCGCACTGGAACGCCCACGGCTCGGTGACGCGAAAGCGGGCGTTCAGGACTTCCTTGCCGACCAGCTTGCTCGGCGAGAACTCGAAGTACAGGCGCTGTACGTAGCCCGGACCGCAGTAGTACCCGTTCCACGATCCGCACTTGCCCATGCCCTTGCCCAGGCCGTCGCTGCCGTTGTCCCAGTTCCAGAAAGAGACGCCATCGTTGCGAAGCGCGGTGTGCTCGGTCCCGTCGTCGAGGGCGACGGAGGGGTCGATGTACAGGGGGAAGGCCGCAGGGTCGCTCTGCTGCAGCAGCGAGGAGTCCGGTACGACGGCCAGCGAGTCAGCGTCGACCTGGACGGGCATGTTCGCCGCCCCGGAGCCGAGGGCCGGACCGTCGACGGGACGGCTGCCGGGATCCCCGCCGACGGGCGCCTTGGGCAGCGGGCCGTCCTCACTTTTGGCTGCGGCCATCCTCTCTTTCGGTGACATGACCGGCGCGGTGGACACGCCCTTCGAGTCCCACATCAAAGCTGGGGGCGCCTTGAACACCGGTTTGCCGTTGGCGTCCGTGGCGGACAGACCGCCATCCTTGGCAGAGTTGAGCCGGACGTCCTTCGCCTCGAGGTCGAACTCGACGCGTTGGAGCTTCGGGTTCTTCGCCGCTTCCGGCGTCTTGACCACAAGGACCTCGCGGAACCCCTTCAAGGTCGCCGTCATCCGCAGGTCGACCCCGGGCAGCACCTCCTGGTAGACGGCGCTCTCACCGTCGAGTACCGGCTTGGGCAGCGTGCCGTGCTGCCAGCCCAGGGCCATCGACCGTCCGCCGTGCTCGATGGTGACCAGGCTCGAATCGCCGCCGCCAGAGAAACCGACCGAGGCCCCGGCGGCCTTCGGGCCCACCGTGCCGTCCGAGCGGACCTCCAGTGTGGCGTCGGGCGCGACCCAGCCGACGCCGTCCTTCGCCTTGACCCGGACCGGGACGGCCGAGGTGTCCAGACGGAAAGACTTGCCGTCCGGATTCGCGTACGTAGTCGTGGACTCGGTCCGTTCACCGAGCACCTCGACGGGCTTGCCCGATGCGGCTGCCGCTTTGAGCGCCTTCTCGCCCTCATTCACCGGCAGCGCATCTGCAACGGCGGCTACCGGCGTGTACACCGAAGCGACACTCATCACCATGGCCAAGCCGAGCGTTGTCGCCACGGCAGGGCAAAGCCGCCGACCAAGGGTTGCAGACATTTTCTCCCATTTCATATGACGCGGAGATCTCCCCGGGCGCCGCGCCATGCCCTCACCAGCTATGGCGGTTGAACGTGAAAACGCATGGTGCTCGATCCGAACCTGTCCACTTGATTTCGACAGGCGATCGACCGGGGCTTTCCTGACGGAATACCGGAGTGCTCAGCGAATGCCCGGCCCGTTGCCAGCAGCACCGTCCGACAGACGCCAGGCGATGAGCTCGGGTGCGCGCTCAAGGGCGCGCAGACACGCTGCGCGAGCAGTGAGCATGGCCTCGGCTTCCGAGTTGGCGAGGGAGAAGAAAACCAGATCGATGCGATCGCCCCCCGCAACCCCCGTTGCGGTCACGTGCTCAATGCCGTCCGCAGGAGCAAAGTGGGCCGTAAGCAGGTCTCTGACATCGTTCGGGGCTGTGACTGATCCACAGGAGCCGATCAACTTGAATGTGATCATATACATGGCGACTTCCGGCGGGTTTGCCTTTCTCGCTCTGCATCGAAAGCGAAGCTACGGGTGGGCGATACCGTCTCGCGGCGCGCTCCATCCGTAGCCATCGCCGGCCAGCACTTGGTGCGTGCTGCTCCACCCGAAACCATCGCCCGCAGTCGTGTGCCGCGTTTCCGAGAGGCCGAGAACGGACACACCAGATCCGACGGCGGCGAGGAGTGCGGCGGGCACGAGCAGGCGTGCGGCAACGTAGGACATGAAGAACTCAACCCCAATAGGCGTGCTGGTCGACGGATTCATCTCATCTCCCCCATTCAGGGAGATGCCGTGAGCGATGGAGCAAGCCTGTGCGCGCCGTGAGCCGGTGTCACTAGCATGCGAGTGGCGTCAAGGCGCCTGGCGCCTTGACGCCACCTGGGTGCCGGCCTGCAGGCAGACCACGCCAGGCTCGAGCGTCAGGAGCGGAAGCAGTCGCTCGACGAAGCGGCAGGCGGCGGGGAGATACGTAGGCGGGTCAAGCAGTTCGCGTATGGCGTCGGTGCGGCAGCACGCAGCCACCCGTACTCATACGCCCCGCTCCCCCGAACAGTGGGTATGCATCGCAAATCGGTCGATCCGCCAGCCCGTGATTTTCTCCACCCACATCGTCTCAGCCCACAACACTCCACCTTTTTGGGGAAAACTGCCTCCGAAAATTGCCTGCAACATCCTTTAGGATCAAGGCTTCGTATCGGGGGGATCTCATGTTGCAGTGGTTGGGCTTGTCTGCCCACGCAGAAGCTGTTTATCGGGCGATGCTCGAGCGACCTGACCACGGGGTGGCCGCCCTCGTCGCGGACACCGGACTGGACGAGCAGGCGACACGGAGCGCCCTTGACGAACTCGCCCGCCTCGCCCTACTCAAACCGTCGGGCCAGACGGCGGCCGGCCTCCGCCCGGTCAGCCCCGAAGTCGGACTCGCCACCCTGCTGGCCTCCGCCGAGGCGGAGATCGCCGAACGCCAGGCCCAGGTGGAAAGCGCCCGAGCGGAGATAGCAGCCATCGCCGCCGCCCACCTCGGCACGAGGCTGTCCGACAGCGCCACCCGGCTCGAAGGCCTCGACGCGATCCGCACAAGACTGGAACAACTCCAGCGGACCACCCACTTCGAATGCCTGTCACTGAACCCCGGCGGTGCCCACCGCCCGGACGCCCGCAGCGCCGCCACTCCGCTCAATGAAGAGGCGCTGCGCCGCGGAGTCGTCATCCGAGCCGTGTGCCGCGACAGCTTCCGCAACGACCCCGACACCTTCGCGTACGCCCGATGGCTGACGGAGCGCGGTGGTCAGATGCGCACCATACCCACCGTGCCCATACAAATGATCATCATTGACCGCCGTGTCTCCATCATCCCCGTCGATCCCGAGAACCCCCGCGCGGGCGCACTCGAAATCCTCAGCCCGGGCATCGTCACCGCCCTCCGTGCGCTGTTCGAGCAGTGCTGGTCCGCAGGTACACCCTTTGGGGCGCCTCCTCTCCCCGACTCCAACGGCTGCACCCCCACAGAACGAGCGCTCCTGGCCCTCGCCGCCGCGGGTGACACGGACGAAGCCGCGGCCCGCACGCTCTCCGTCTCCCCCCGCACCGTCAGCCGCATGATGTCCAACCTGATGGAGAGACTCGAGGCGGTCAGCAGATTCCAGGCAGGGGTGAACGCCACAAGGCGCGGATGGCTGTAGCGCCGATACAAGGCTGATAGCACGGCGCGGCGGCAGGGGCGGTCGATGACCTGGCGTTGGCGGGGCACCTCGAAGAGTTGGTGGGAGCCGGGCATCAGGTTGGCCGGATGCAAGTCATGCGGCGGCGAGTTCGAGCAGGACGCGGACGCGCAGGTCGGGGAGTTCTTCGAGGTCCATCATCACGACCGAGCCCGCCTCTCCTGCATCACCGCCACCGTCGCCTCATCCACTCGCAGCACCGCCGCACGGGCGTCGGCCAGGACCCCTCCAGCCCCACCGCGGTCGTGCCGTGGGCATCGAGAGCGTCGAGGCGGACCGCGATCTCCCGCAAACTGGCACGCGCCCGCAGTAGCTCGCGCAGGACGTCCCCGCGGTCCGCGGAGACCGGCACCAGGACGTGCTGCGCGACCGCCATCACCGACGCAGCTGTGCCACAGCACGTACCGGTGATCTCACTCGGCAGCGTGGCCACGGAACGGGACACCAGAAACTCCGTATGCCGGCGGGGCTGCTGCTCCTAGGCTCCCTGTACGACGTGGAACGAGGCTCACGGAACGGTCAGCCGAGCCTTCGATGACTGGCGCAAGGCCGATGAGGAGAACCGAGCGTTCCTCAAGCTAACCGCCCAGTGGTCGGAGGAAGGCTACGAGCGCCGGTGGAAGCAGAACGAGGAGTCCTTCAGCCGGGTTTTCGACCCTGAGATCCACTACGGCGACGAGCACGTTGACATGTTCGACGACGCCGTAGGTGGACTGTGGCCCTATTCCCATCAGTGGATGGTGGAGGCCTCCGCGTTGAAGAATGCTGTGACGGCGTTCGAGGTGTACCTCGAAAAGGGACTCCGGGAGGTCATCGAGCACTGGAGTGTTGAGATCGAGGGCAAGCAGGGACGGCATCGGCCACGCCTGAAAACGCCGCAGGGCCTCACCTCTCCGATGTGGAAGACCATGACCACCGGTCATTCCGTTCTCGGAAGCACCGTCGCGACGCCCGGCGTCGTGTGGGCCAGGGACCTGCGTCATCTCCTGACTCACCAGAACGGTGAGCTGCGCGTCCAGAAGGCGCTCGACGAGTTCCGGGATGCCGCGGCCGAGGCAGACGCCGACCTACACCAGCAGTCCTACGTTGGCGGACGCGTGCATCTTGGGATCAACCGCGTCGTCGGAGTGCTGGATGCCTTGGCTGCCGTTGTGCGGCACGCTGACGTCCAGATACACAACTACGGGCCTTGGGGAAGGGAACGCAACAATCCGCCCCTCGACAGGCTCGCAGCCGCCAGGTGCCTGGACTTCATCCCCGAGTGAGGGGTCCCTGATCACACGAGAACGGGTTCCGGTTGGAGGCCGACGCCTGCGCTCGTGAGTATGCTCGCGGCCATCGCTTCAAAGGCCGGTGCGGAAGTCGTGCGCGGTGGCTTCGGCCTGGGCGGTGAGGGTGAGGGTGCGCCGCGTCGAGCAGCGGACGCCACGGGTGGCCTCGGCGCCGGGCCGGTAGCCGCAGGCCTCCAGCAGCCATCCCACGCTGGCTCGCCACCTGTGCGTGGGCGTGCGGTAGACCGGGGCGCCCTGGCTGCGTAGTGCATCGGCCTGGTCGTGGGTGACGGTGGGGTTGAGAAAGCAGGAGCCAGCCTGGCGGGCGTCGTGGCCGGTTCGGTGCGGCGCGGCAGCCTCGGCATACGCTGCGCTGGACGGGCAGCCGGCGCATGGCGGCCGGCCCGTGCGGGGGAATCTCGGCGCGACGACCTACACCGTGCCGGCCATCATCGTCCTGCTGAGCTGGGTCATCCTGGGTGTCCGCGTACTCATCAGAATGCTCTGAGCTACGGATGAACGTGCCCAGTTGGACGACCGGAGAGTGACCGCCTCGAGGCCGCGCCACGCCGAGGTGCGGTGCATGGGTGTGCCTACTTGATGAGGTGGAAGTCTGGGTGGTGCAGCCAGGCGGTGAGGAACTCCTGGTCACCGACATGTCGGATCCAGCGGTCGCCCCCGCCAGTGTCGTAGGAGACTTCCCTGAGGATGCCCGGGAGCGATGCCACTATCGCCCGCGCTCGGTCCAGGTCGGCAGCTTCCTGCCTCCGACCGCCAGGGGTATATCCAAGGATTCCCTCGAAGTCGATCATCACGTTGAGTTGCCGGGCGAGGGCAAGAGCGAGGTGGCCGAGCAGAGTGTGGTTCACCGGCAAGACGATCGTGAATCGACTGGGCCTGGTACGTCGGTTCGCCGAGTTCACTGGCACGTATCCGTGGGACTGGACGCCCGAGGACGTCGAGGCGTACTTCTCGACTCGGCTCTCCCGCGGTGAACTCGCCTGGTCGACCGTGCGAGGGCAGCAGGGCTCTCTGGAGATGTTCTGCGCGTTCATCACCGATGGGCGCTACGGCTGGGCGGCGGGCTGCCTGGAGGAGTTCGGCCGGTTCCCGGTCCAGGTGTGCCACGACTGGAACACTGCCCAGCACGTCGCCGTCTACGAAGGCCGTCCGGGCAGGCGCGCGTTCACCTACGACGAGCTCCAGACGCTTTTCGATGCGGCGGATGACCGGGTGGAACAGATCCGTAAGCGGGGCCGGAAAGGGGTTCTGGCCGCTTGGCGGGACTCTGTTCGCTGGTCAGCGGGGCGTCCACTGCGCCACGCTCGGTCCAGGCACTCATCGACACCCTCGCCGAGGCTGGTGTCGCCAGCGTTCGCCAACCCGCCTGTCTGCGGTGCAGCCGTGTCAGACCGCTACGGCGAGCCGTGCCCGGGGGCAGGGGCTGCCTCGGCTGCGAGGGCGTCTTGGCCGCGCAGGCGAACGTCGGCCCCTGCACTGTCTGCGAGGAGACTCGCCCACGCCCGAGCCACAGCACGTGCGGACCATGCCGCCGAGCCCAGCTCTCGGCCGACCGGGCCTGCTCGCTCTGCGGGAACCGCTCGTTCATGGACCCGTGCGCGAACTGCCGGCCACGACCGATGGTGCCGTGCACACTGTGCCGGACTAGCGCACCGGTATGCGCTCAGTGGCCACTCGGTCCGGTCTGCGGTCAAGTTCGGCCATCCTGAACTCGAACTGTTGTTGACGCTGCAGGAGGCTCTCCTCACGACGCTGTGCAGCCTGTTCCCGCTCCTCCTACCGCAGCAGTGTTTGGCGTCGTTCCTCTGCTTGCCTTCGATGCAGCAGTAGCGGCCCGAAGACTGCGCCCCCTGCACCGACGACAGCGCCGCCGACTGCTCCCATCAGCGCGTACAGCGCTCCTGCGTCTGCCATAGCGCACATTCTGCACGGCACTCACGAAAGGGTGGGAGTCGCCGTCCTGAATGGCCGCGGACCGAGGGTGCCGGGGCCAGCGCCGTTAGGCGGGGGCTCAGGACGTGCACTGGCTAAATGCCAACCGCAGCAGGGGTTCCTACTATCCGATTCTCGCGCAGCTCTTGGGGAACATCGCGAAGTGTTACTGGAGAAGGATCATCTTGCGGAGTGGTTCGATGCGACAGCCCAGTGGCCGGATCTGCCTGGACACCGAAAGCCCCGGCCAGCAGCAGCTCCAGTCACGGTCTTGGGCGACGCGGAGCCGGACATCGTGAAAACTCGGTGTGGAGGTCTCCAACGCCTGGAGTCGGCGCGACAAGCTCACTGCTGACCAGCTCGCCGCCCTCGCGAAGCGGGGGGTGGGTGAGGGGGTGGGCTCCGCGTATGGAGCCCACCCATTCACTTCTTCGGGCGCCGTACGACGCGCCGGGGGGTAGCCAGCCGAGCAATCTTGTCTCTGCCCAGCTTGTCCGAGGTCCCGGCGAAGGCGCGTACCGTCTTGAACAGTTCCCGGTCCGAGCGGGCGGTCAGCTTGGGCTCGATGATGTCGAGCAGCTTCTTCCACCGTGCCCGAGGCTTGGCGGACCAGGGCTTGGCGAAGACAGGCGACTCGCAGCACGCGGCTGGCCTGGCTGCTCGTCAGCTCCCCGAACAGCTCGTCGTAGTTGGGTGGCTGGCATCCGCACCCTGCTTCCAATGCACCCTGTTCAAATGAGTCTCCATTGCGTGCAGGCTACACTCCAGCCAGCGGTCGCCGGTCAGCCGCGAGAGCGCCTTGCTGACGGCGCCTTCGGTGACTGATTTGGTGCTCTGGTCGGCCACTGGTTCACTCCGGCTCGCCGTCCTCGTCCAGTTCGGGCGCGTCCGGATCGCGCAGCGAGCGCAGAGTGCCAGCGACGGGAATCTGAGTCGAAACCCAGCTGCTGTTGCGGCATAGCTGGTGCCAATATAGGGGCTAAAAGTTGGCTGGGACCTGAAGTTCTTCAAGCCGACGCGCGAGACTAGGTGCGGACTCTGTGTCGCAGGACAGGATAATGGACAGTTTACTGAGCGTCACGCCCTCGGGGCGCTTAATGTAGGACCATCGATGACCAGCGCGCCACAGGGCCGCGAAAAACGCCTCGCGAGCAATGCCATCCTCGGAAAGGATGTTTTCGGCGGACTTGATGATCAGGACGTGCCGGTCAGATGAAAGCCATTGGAGATCGCGAAGGCAATCGTAGAACGCATCCCAATTCCATCCAAAATAATCAGGAAATTTCAGCACTTCCCAGAAGTGCTGAAACGTTGCCATCTCGTCGGTCATATCTTGACCGTTTAGATACGCCACGTAAACGCTGCCCGACGCGGGCAAGAGTTCATCGAGAGGTACGCCACCGCCTGGCGTGATGACATGCATCCACGGGGCGATATGGATTGCCGATGCCTCTTCTTTCATCACTCCACCCATCTTGGACTCCTGCCCACAATGTACGTCTGATAGTGAGTTGGAGTGTAGTACGCTGACCCATCGCTGCCGAACACCCAGCGCTCGTTGCCCGGCGCGGGATTGTCCGGTGATGGGTAGGTCCCATATTCCTGATAGGTGATCGGCTTGCCAGACGGTTCACGGGTGGGGAGTACATGCCCTCCGTTCCTGCCATCGTTCGCGAACGATTCGGTCCACCATTTCGGCCCATGGAAGCCTGGCCCGCCCCACCAGCCCATGTTGTATTTCTCCACATCCCGAAGGACTTCCATGGCCTCCGCTGGGATGGACTCGGGTACCCAACCGTGAATCTTGCTCACGTCCCCCAGCGTTTCTCCAGGCGTAAAGGCCGGACAGCCTGCCAGCCCCATGGGGTCGACCCACATGTGGGGATTAGGGATGTAGGCCACCGGGTTGGGCGCTGGGGTGAGACCCAGAGGGTCAGGACTGAGGTAGCGGGCGGTTTCGGGGTCGTAGTGGCGGAAGTAGTTGTAGTGAAGGCCCGATTCCGGGTCGAAGTACTGGCCTGGGAAGCGAAGTGGGGTGTACGCCGTGCTGGTGGACGCCCAAGTGGTGGTGCCCCACAGGGTGGTGCGGGTGTGCCAGGCCAGTGCGCCGGACTCGTCGATCAGTTCTGTGGGGGCGCCCACCAGGTCGGTGATGATGGTGAAGAAGCGGGTGTCTATAACCTCTTGAGGTGTTTCCAGGTCCAGAAGGCGTTCCCTCTGGGTCAGGGGCTGCAGACCCTTGTGGTCCCAGGTAAGGACTATCAAATGAGAGAGGTCCGGCGATTCCGTCGTCTGTTCGCATAGGGTCGCGCCATCCCAGGTGAACGTGACGTGTTCGAGGACCGTCGTGCCGTCGGCGGCGAGGCGCTGCTTGGAAGTACGGCGGCCAAGGGCGTCGTAACCGTAGCGCCATACAGCACCGTCGGGTGTGGTCACCGAACGCAAGCGGTCTTCGGCGTCCCACTCATAGCGCCAAGTGTCCGGCTTGCTGGAGAAACGAGTCCTCCGGCGGAGCGTGACGCGGCCCAATGCGTCGTGCTCGTAGTGCGTCCTACCGGCGCGAGTGATCGTCGTACCGGTGTACTCACGAGGGCCCACGGCCTCCTGGCCGGGGTGGGTCGACGGCCAGGAGGCCGTCGTCTGGTTGCCCGCCTCGTCGTAGGCGTACCGTTCGGTCCAACCCTCCGCTCGGACGGCAGTGACCCGGCCGGCCTCGTTCAGGTCGAACGCTTTGGCGCCCGCGAGCTGGTCGTTCAGGCCGATCAGATTGCCGTCCGCACGGTATGCGTAATCGCGGCGCTGAATGCTGTGACCGGTACCAGTGACATGTTGGGTGGTGAGGCGGCCCCCGTGATCGTAAGAGGACAACAGCGTGACGGTGTCGCCGATCCGGCGGGTGATCTCCTGGCCGATCGCGTCGTAGTCGAAGACAATGGTGCGGCCGGACGTGGTCAGGGACGTGCGGCATCCGACCGCATCGTAGGTCCAGCTGCTGACCGCCCCGGTCGGGGTCGTACGGGCGGTGCGACGGCCAAGTTCGTCGTACGCGTACGCCGTGGTCCGGCCGTCGACGGTCTCGAACTTGAGGCGGCCATACCGGTCGCGGAGGCGCGTGACTGTGGCATCCGCGTTGACCGCTTCCGCGAGCTGGTCGCCGGAGTCGTACGCGAATGTCGTCACCGCGCCAGCGGCGTCCTTGCGGATGACGCGGTTCAGCTTGTCCCGCTCGTATCGGGTGGTGTGGCCGATGGCGTCCGTCCGGGAGATGAGCCGCCCCGCTGCGTCCCTCTCGTACGTTAGAGTCCGTTCGCCGAAGTCGCTCTCCGACGTGACCCGGCCGACCGGGTCGTACACGTAGTCCCATGTCAGGCCCTGGGGGTTGGTGACCTGAATGAGGTGGAGATCGGTGTCGTACCTGAACTCGTAGCGGAAACCGTCCGGCCCGGTGCGTGCGGTCGGGACATCGAAGTCCGCATATTCGAAAGTCGTTGCCCCGCCAACGGCGTCGATGTGGGCGACGCAGTTGCCCTCGCCGTCGTAGGTCCACGACTGCACGCTGCCGTCGGCCTCGACACGGCGGGCGAGCTTGCCCTCGACCGTCCACTCGAGGCGCGTGACGGCACCGAGCGCGTCGCTGATCGACACGGTCCGGCCGAAAGCGTCACGCTCGTAGCGCGTGGTCGCCCCCAGCGGATCGGTGATGGACAGGGGCAGACCGGCCTTGTCCGAAACGATTGTCGAGGTGTACCCGAGCGCATCGGTGACGGAGGTGACGGTGCCGGTCTCGTCGTAGGTGAAGTGAGTGGTTGCTCCGGACGGCTCTGTTACCGACGTCCGGTTGCCGTTGTTGTCGAAACTCTGACGCGTGACATTGCCGTCGGTACCAACGATGCGTATCGGGAGCCCGAGTGCGTTGTACTTCGCCCGCGCCTCCCGTCCGTCCGGGCGCTCTACCACGGTGACGCGGCCCTGTTCGTCGAAGGTCGCGCGGCTCACGTGGCCCAGCGGATCGGTCCGTGACAACAGTCGGTTGTGGCGGTCGTACTCGAAGCGCGTGACCGCCCCCAGAGAGTCGATCTCGGCGACCACCTGGGACCGGTCATTGATCAAATGATGCTCGGTGTGCCCCAGACCGCTGGTGACGGTGGTCATGCGGAGCCCGGTTGCGGGATCGACATCGTCCCAGGTGAAGGCGGATTCGAGGTGTCCGTTAGTGCCTGACTGGTAGGTGCAGCGGTCCTGATCGTCGTAGACGTAGTCGAAGCGGCTACCGTTAGTGTCGGTCCACGAAGTGATGCGGCCGTGTTCGTCGCAGCCGAATCTCAGGGGTCGGCCGGAGGAGTTGGTAACCGAGGTGAGATGGCCGTCGGTGTAGCCATAGCGCAGGATCTCCTGGTCGGATCCTTGCCACCCTCCTCCCGTGAGGTGCAGGGCCGTCACTCGGTCTTCGTCCGTGGTGAGTTTCAGGTGGTAGCCACCGTGGTGGATGATCGCCGTCGGGTTACCCGCCTCGTTGTACTCGAAGATGATCCATCGGCCGTTGCGGTCGTCGATCTGGGCGAGGAGCGCATGCTCGTCGCTGTGATCGGTGAAGTGCCAGACTTTGCCGGTGCCAGGATCGGTGATGGTGTAACCGCCCGGGACCCGGTCCAGCGGCCACTGCCGACCGTGCGTAGGCATGACCGGGACCCCAGGAGCCGGGTGGGGATAAGCGAGGAGGCTTCCCTCGTCACAGCTGAAGATCACGCCCTTCGAATCGATCTCCAGCCGCTGGTCCACAGTGGAAGACCAGGTCGGGCCGAACCAGCGCCCGGAGCGGCGTGAGGAATCGAAGGTGCGCCGGAAGACGAGTGGAAGCGAGCCGGGCAGGGCGATGTCAATCTTGGGGAGTAGCATGCGGCCGGTCGCAATGTCGACCGGGTCCCTCTTGCACACCGTCTCACTGCACCGCTTACCGTTGCTGTCCGGGTTCTGCTCATGATCCCTACGGCTACCGCCCGGCTTCCTCTCGTCAAGGTATTTCGCGGCCGAGCCGGCCTCTTTGAGAGCGTCCAGTCCCTTTGATCCGGCAGCGTCCGCAAGGATCTTGCCGATGCCTTCGTTGGGGTCTTTCATGAACTCGTCGAGGAACTGCTTGCCTGCGCCCCACGGATCGTTGACCGCCGTGACCAGGCCCGCGGCAGTCGAGTTGAGGCTCGTTGCGTACTCGGCGGGATGGGTCAGATTATAGGGGTCATAGGGGTTCAGGCCCCGGGCGAAGTCGAGGAAGCCGGCCGCACCCTTGATCACTCCGCCCGCCAGGTGGGTCATGGCAAGGCTGTTGTAGAGCATGCCGTTTTCGAACTGTTTGGCGTACGAGGGCTTGGGCGGGGCGGCCTCGCGTGCCGCGCGGACTGCTGTGGCCGCGGTCTGGGCTTGCTCGTTGCGTTGATTGCGGGCGTTGTCGAGTTTGTCCTGCGCGGCGGTGGCCATGGCGGTGCCGGGGTCGTCGTAGGTTTCCGACGGGCGCGGCGGCAGGTGGTCCTTCTTGGCGCGGATGGCGTCGTTGTAGGTGTCGACGAGTTTCTTGTGCGCGTCGTAGGCGTCCTGGGACGCCTTCTTGGCCTGGTTGTACTCCTCCAAGGCCTCTTTGGCCTGGCCTTGTGCCCATTCGACGGTGTCGGCGAAGCGGCCCATAGCGTCGGCGGCCTTCCCGAACGCCTCCGCCGCCTTGAACCAGCGCGGCGGCTGCTTGGACACCGCCTTGGCGAACGCCTCGGCCGCCTTGCCCTTTAGGCCGGCGGGCTCGGTCATGGCCTTCAGCCCGTTGCCGACCGACTCGAACGCCGTCTGGAAATCGTTCAGGTGGGAGACCTGTGCGCGGATCTTCGGCACGCTGCCGTAGACCAGCTTCCTCGGATCCTGGGTCTGCCCGAGTTCGAGTTCGGTGACGTTCGCGCCGAGTTGGTTGGCGGCGGAGCGGCTCTTGTCGCGGATCCAGTTCCCGGCGTCGTCCAGGCCGACGTCATCGGCGAGGTCGGCGACCTTGTTCCCGCCCCATTGGACGACGACGCCGACCTTCTCCGCGCTGTCTTCCGCGATGTCCTCGACGAAGTCCGGTATGTAGTCACCCCAGCCCATCAGCGGTTTTCCCCATACCTCTCGGCCTGCTCGAGCAGGTCTTTGATCGAGCCGATCTTCCCCGTCGAGGTCACCGTGTCTTTGGTGTCCGACCAGGTCTTGCCGATGTCCTCGTTGCTCTTGAGGAACGACTGCGGGCTCAGGTCCGGCTTGTAGACGTCGGCGCGGAAGATGTCACCCCAGGACTTCTCCTCGATCTCGTCCTCGGCGGCGTGCGGATTGCCGTACAAGGAGTTCGCACCGACCTTGAACGCACCCTGGAGATAGTGGTCTTCCTCCCACACCGTCCCCGCGGCGATCCCCAGATTGGCGGCGAGCGCTGATGCGTCCAGGATGAGGGAGCGCACACCCCACTCCCAGCCTTCGCAGAAGTCCTCGAAGTCCTTCGACAACCCGCTGTGCCCAGTCTCCATCGCTGTCATCGACAGATTCTCGAAACCCGCTCCCATCTCGGCGCCAGCCGCGTCCCCCGACTCGCGAAGCTCGGAGATCGCCGCCCGCAACCCCTTCTGGATCGCGGCCACCGCCTGCGGCGACACCTCAAGGTCACCATCACCGTCAGCGGCCATCACGCCACCCCCGCCGCAGCCTCGTGGTCGGCCTCGGGTCCGATGTCCACGGCGCACACGTCAGGAACGATCCCGGCAACTGGGGGGAAGAGCATCGACCCGTTCCCGTCCGCGACATTCACCGCCACACCGGCAGGACCACCCACCTGGGGAACGATCGCGTCGACCAAACGCGCACCCAGGACCGCCAGATACGGCCATTCCCGGCCCGCGTCCCCCCGCGCCACGGCAAACCGGGCCAGTGCCTCCTCGTCGGTGAACGCGTACAGCCAGCGCACACCCCCCGACATCGCCGACATCAACCCGTCCTCGCCACCGGCTGATCCCACGGCAAACGGGACGAGCAACAGAGCCCGCCGAAACTCCCCCACCAAACTCCCCGGATCCCCCGATCCCGAACGGAACGCCGCTATCTCCGCAGCCAAACCCACGACCCCTCGCCCCCACAAGGCCATCAACAACCCGAAAACCGAACATTAACGACTAAGACGAACAAGCCACCGACCAACCAGCCCAGCGAATACCAGGACATCCCGGCTGCGTGACCGGTACCGGACCGGTCCGACGAGCGCTGCCTGCGCCCGTACGGCGTCGCCCTGCCACACGAGCCGGCCGACGTCGCCGGCGTCACGTTCCCCTTCGGCCGCTTTCGCCGTGCCGCCCATCTCCCGCACAGGCCGTTCCAACACCACCGCCGCGGCCTCCAGGACCTGGGTCCGGGTCTTGCCCGTCGAGCCGTACTTGCGTGTTGTCGTCACCGGCACCGCGTGCCCCTCCTGTCGGGCGACACGAAAGTGTCGGTGATTGGCGACACCTCGTGTGTCAGAGCTGATCTCGCCGCAGTTGTGTATATGTCCGCTCGCCGTGCGCGTCCGTGATGTCGATAGTGACGCTCTCCCACGACGGGTTCCTCCGGGACTACCCCCAACTGGTACTCGGACTCCGCCAGCAGCTGCGCGGTCACCCGAACACCGGTGAGACGCTCCGCAAGCGCCATGACCGCCGCCTTCGTGTCGACGCTCGGATCCGTGTCCCCTGAGGAGTTGAGGCCGACCGCCCCCATCATGGCGTTCAGTTCATCGGGGGTGCTGCCGGACCGGTCCGCCGGCCATTCGAAGGTGGTCCGCAGCTCGCCGTTCTCATACCAGTGGAAGAAGTCCATGGGCTTCCCCCCGTTGCTCGAATGCGAGACAGCACGCGTCCCGGCGGACAATGCCTCCATGAGGCGCGGGCGCGTGCCCAGATCCCCTCCGAACTCCAGAGCGAGCGTCCACTGGCCGTCCTCACCCGGCACAGTGAACGCTCCCGCAAGGAAGGCATCGGGCCACTCCTCGAACCCGTCGAGAAACTCCTGCTGCTCGAAGATGAGATCGCCGAGCCCCTCGCACTCCTCATCGCGCGGCTCGGCCCCCACGATCCGGAACAACTCCGAAGGCGAGAGGCCACGCACCAGCGTCAGGGTGTACCCGACCTCCAGCCCGTAGGCGAACGGCGAGGCCGGGGAACGTATCCAGCTGTAATCGGCTGCGGTGGCGGAAGTCATGCAGCGCATCCTGTCAGCACCTACTGACACACCTCATGTCGCCGACCGCTGGCATCTCACGTCGCCACCCACTGACGTTCTGACGTCGTCCCGGACACCTCCCCGCCCCGCATCGACACCGACCTCCGTCCAAGACCGTGGAAAGAGAGGTGTCGAGGCAGCGGTACAGACAGGGGACAGACATGGAGGGAAGGCTGGGCAAGCCCGGCTTGCCCAGCCCCAAGCCGGCTTGGGGCGGCCCGGCGGTACTGCCCTTCAAGATCGACGGACCTGGAGGCCTCGAACCCAAAGACCTCGACCGCCAGCTACGCAAACCGCTCACCGCCCTGGACAGCGCACACGGCGATTTGGCCGCACACCATGCCCGTACCTACTGCGGCACGCAGGCCCAGGACGAGCTGTTGGTGATCGGCACAGCAGCACTCCTCACCAATGACTTCAAGCGACGTCAACCAGGACGCTTCCGACGCCCTTGGCAGGCTGCCTGGGAGGAGCTCTGCGACGAAGCCATCACACACTGGGAGCTGACGCAGGGGGCCATCGGCACATCACGGACGGGCTTCCGGTACGACTTCGATCGCTGGTGCCAGAGGTGGCTCGAGGAGCTCGTCTCTCTTTCACCGGTCGAGTCCCAGGGCCACGCCTCACCTACCGCGGCCCGGTGGGCACGAGCCAGGCACACGCTTGAACACGAAATCAAGCAAGACATTCCGGATGAGCCCTGGGTAGCCAAGCTGGCCGACCGCCTGCATGACGTAGGCCGCGGAATGGTCACCGGCATCGCGGCCTCAACCAGCGAGCATGTCGTCGTGGTCTACGACGGGCGCGAGGTGATCGACCTCCCGTGGCCGGCACAGTTCCTGCTCTGGGCTCAGTACCCCGGAGGCACCCGCCATGTCGGCACAACCCAGCACCACCTGACAGCCGTCCCCCGACTCTTCACTCTCCTCGACAGCCTCTCGCACCGGTCCCTGGCAGTGATCGGCGCCGCCACCTGGCAGGACTCCCCTGCCGTGTACCAAGAAGCCATCAGCAACGTTCCCAAGGCGGCCTTCTCACCAGACGCCCGCTGTTGGTGGGCCACAAGTGCCGCACGCCGTCTGGAACACCTCATCCAAATGGCACGCTCCGATGCCCAGACCACAAAACAAGAAGAACAACGCGCACACGCCCCCTGGCGTTAGCGGCTCGAAAGCGACACCAGTCCACACACCCGCCGATCACCCTCCTGACCGGCACAAACACGGTCCGCGAACCGGAAAAGCGCTTCGGTGTCTTTAGACCGAAGCGCTATCTCCAACACCGCCCGGATCCTCAGGCAACCTGCAACAACACCAGGCGAGCCCCCTCCGAGCGTGCACAAGCCCCTCTCAACCAACCTGCAACACCCCAGCTCAATCGCTTACCCCACACCCCAGCTGGACTCCCCCTCAGCGACAGCCGAATAGACCAGAGCCTGGGTGGGCAACACTGCCGCACACAGGATTAGGAGGGGACACGTTGCCCAAGTTTTGGATCGGATCGCGGGAGTACCCGTCGAAAAGGGCCGCGCAGGAAGCTGTCCGCGACGTGCTGTACGGATACAGCGTGGGCAGCATTGTGGACCAGGAGGCGGATCACCTGCTCCTACTGGACCTGCTCGACCTGCACGCAGAGGCCGACATCAAGATCGGCGTGGGCGTGGAGGCCTTCGCGATCGCGCCACCGCTGCAGGGGCCGTACCCGGGATTCGAAGTGATCCGCACCGACAGCACCCGGATCGACTTCTCCTACTTGGCCTGCCTGAAACCGCCGACCTATCGCCAGCAGGTCTCTGCCGCGATGCGTTTCGAAGTCAAGGACGAGGTGAGCGCCTACTTCACTTCCCGGGTGGCGGCGGACACCCTGGTCTCGGACGAATCTGGGAGGGAGCTGGACATCACCGACACCCACGTCAGCTACTTCCGAGGCCCGTCGTTCGCGGAACTCGCGGCGGCGTTCACTGAGGAAGTCGGCGGATGGGGCGCGATCGAGCTGACCACGTCGAGCGACCCAGGTCGGGGGCAGTTCACCGACCGCGCGCTCGCTGAGCGGTGGCGCAAGTACCACCAGGAGCACGCGGTCCTCGGGCTGCTGTCCTCACAGGAGAACCTGCGCCGCCCACGCAGGTGACTAGCTCCGCTGCCTCAGGTGATCCGGGCCCAGTTGCCTGCTAGTCCTGCACGTTGGTGATCTGATCGAGAGCAGGTCCAGCGCGGTGCACGCCTCACCCGCTCGGCGGGCGAACTCGGGGACGTCGACGTAGAGAGGTCAGGGCGGCCCGGTACCATCGCTCCACCCTGATCTTTGACCATGCTGTAGCGCAGAGCCTGGCCGCTCGGGTCCAAGGAATGGACCTCGTCGCAGAGCGATGTGACGTCGCCCTGCAGCCGCATCCGGAACATCGGCGCGAGGTCGACGAGATAGCCGCCCAAGACGCTCAGCTGATGAGTCTTAGCGAGATTCTTGCCGACTTTCTCCACGATCTCGGGCGCCTCATCGCCCGGCGCAACCTCGACCTGATGCTGTCGACCAAGGCGCGCAACACTACTTTGAGCCCCAGTTCGAGAGCGTGCCGATAGTTGTACAACACGACCAACACCAACGAATCGTCCATACCTTTGGCGGACCAGCGTTCAGCCAGAAGGTCGGCAGCCGTACGGAACGCGAACGCAAGCTCCGCATCGGTTTCCAGCTCCGGCACAGCAGCCCCAGAGGGCGAGACAACAGGCCGCCCGCCGAGGATCGCATAGTCCTCTGTCCAAGGACTCGGGCACGACCGGAAGAATACGGCACGATGGGTCATGAGGAACATCTTGAACGCCCAGGCGACGGGGTGGAAGCGATTTCAGTCCGTCTCGCAGGCCACCCCACTGCATGACAGTCCTACTTGGATTCCTCGGGATCGCCCTCGCTCACTCCACCGATTTTGCCGCCGACAAATACAACGCCCAGCCCGAGGGCGGCTACACCGGCGGCTGCGACCACCTTCATCCCCGCCCCCAGGAACTGCTTGCTCTCGCTGTCCTTCTCGTTCACCTGCCGCACGTTTTGATCGAGGCGGTCGTGGAGGGCTTCCCGCTGCTCCCAGCTGAGGTCGTCCCGACCAAGGTCGGCCCGCAGGGCGTCCCGCTGGTCCTGTGAAGCCTGGTAGAAGTGCTTCTGACTGTTCTCATTGGCTGCGAGGGTGGCCTTGTGGGCCTCTGTGACCGCATCAATGTCGGCCTTGCCCAGGTCCTTGAAGGCTGGGAACTGCTCGATGAGCTTGAGCCGCACCTCAGCGGCCATCTCAGGCATCGCTGCCGCGAACCTGAGCACCTTGTCCTTGGACAGGTTCCGCCAGTTCGGGATGCCTAACTTCCGTTTGAGCGCTGCTTCGTTGACGTCGTTCATTCCCCGACTCCGTTCGTCGTCCCGTGAGGCATTCCGGATAGTAGCGGTGCCCACGGACTTGAGGCGGCGGCATCGGAGCACTCTCGAAGTAGGGCTGGCCGCGGTGCGCAGTGCCGCTTCGGGGCCGGCAACGGCAGGCCGGGGCCAGCGGCCGCTCCGTGGGCCGCCGCCCCGCCGGTGGGAGGTTTCAGCTGCTGGGCGACAGGAACTGCCGGTCCGGCTCGACGCGCGAGGTCAGGTCCGGAAACAGGTGACGGACCTGCCGTTCGGCCCAGGGCCCCGCAATCAGGCCATTGTCTGCAAGAGGGGCGATCGAGACTTCACCAGGTGGCACGGCCTTAAGTCCTCACCCCGGGCCGTCGGCGGCGCTCTCGCCGCTCTCCCGGGCCCTGGCCAGGACCACGCAGGCCAGCAGCGCGACGGCCAGGGCCAGGGCCCACGCGGCGCCGTGGCGGAGCGTCAGCAGCGCGCCGGCGAGGGCTCCGAGCAGCAGGGCCACGACCGTCACGAGCCGGCGCAGCGGCGCCGGCCCCCACCGGTCGGCTGCCAGACCGGTCAGGGCCCTGGTGACGACGGTGGTGGTCAGATCGGGGATGGACAGCCGGTGCACGACGGCGTTCTGGAGCCCCATTCCGAGCGCGAGCAAGGCGATCATGCCCGGAGGTCCGCCGCCGGCCGCGCTCAGCGCGAGCGCGCCGCCCACAAGCAGGGTCTGCACTCCGACGAGCGGCGCGAACATCCGGGCGGCCCCGGTGGCGCGCCGCAGTCGCCCGGCCGCGGCGGCGCCGGCCAGGAAGGCGCCCAGGGCCAATAGGGAATCGGGGGCCGACAGGGACCGGTCCCCGGCCAGCGCGAAGCCGAGGAAGACGACGTTGCCCGTCATGTTGGCCACGAATACGTGCCTGAGCCCGAGGTAGCTCACCGCGTCGACGACACCGCTCACGAAGGTGAGGACGATCAGCAGCGGCGCCAACACCTCGTGCGGGGACCGCGCCCCGCCCGGCTCCGGCGGGAACAGCAGCGCGGCCAGCGGCAGCAGGATCCCGCGTCGGCGCCGGGTGGGGGTCATGGGGTCCTCCCCTCTGGTCATGGCGCGGGCGAGTCGGGTCCCGGATGACGGCTCTGCCGGAGCGAACGGGGCTCGGGACTCGTGGACTCCCGGCGAGAGCGAGGGCGCGGGAGAAAGGGCCTCCGGTCCTGGAGATCGTAGCGACCTACACCTGCAACACATCACGATTGCTGGTGGGGGCGCCTCCTCTCGCGTGTCGCTTCGGCGGTCAGGCCGCCAGGGTCAGGGCCAGCCGGTAGAGGTAGTCGGCCGCGGCCTCCTCGCCGATGTGGCGCCGCAGCGCGTCCCCGCGGCCCAGACCAGAGGACCTTCCTCTGCCTCGCCGCGGGACGCCTCGGCGACGATTTCGGCTGCGCTGAGCTCCCAGAGCCCAGCGCAGCCGTACGGCGCGCACCAGGACGTCCCGGCCGGCGAGCACGCAGAAAACACAGGACAGGCTTTTCCGACTACGCGTCGGCGCCATCGACGAACTCGACGCAAGGCGTCAGCACGGCACCTCGGGTGCCCGCTACCGGGGCCAGATGGGGCGGGGTGCATGCCGTTGATGGTCAGGTCATAACCATCCGCTCGCAGGGTGTTGCGCTTCGGCCCTACGCGAGCGGCACCGCGGGCCGCCCCGGTACGCCGAGCGGCCCGGGGTCGGACCCGTTCGAGGCCGCGCGGGTCCGCGCCGGCGACGAGCGCACCCTGCCCGAGATGACCGACGAGCAGCTCGGCGCCGCGCTGCGGCCCGGGGTGCTCGACGAACGCGGCCGCGACCGGATCCCGGTCCTGGGACACCGTCGTCGGGGGCCGCCTGTGCTGGGATGGCCCAATGATCGCCACAGTGCTCTGGGAGCGCGAACTGCACCAGCGGGGCGGCACTTCCGCTTTCGTCGTGGGGCCGGACTGTGTCGTCCTGCACGAACGGCACACCCGGCTGGTCTGCCTGGAGCGCACCGACGGCGCGGTGCGCTGGGACGTCCCGCTCGGTACCTGGCCGCGCGGGATCGTCCTCGTGGGGGACCGCGTGCTGGGGTTGCCGCAAGCACCGAACCTGCTGTCCTGCATCGATCTGCGGACGGGTGCGACGCTGTGGAGCGCCCCGACACCGAGGTGGACGGGGAACCTCGCGGTCCACTCGGACACGGTGGTGATAGGCGGTTGGCGCGGCTACACCCCGATGAGTGGCCTGGACCTCGCCGACGGGAGCCTCCGGTGGACGACACAGTCGCCGGTGGCGTCCGTACGAACTCTCGCGTGGGCCGGCGGGGTGCTGACCGGCAGCGGGTCCGAGGCGGTGCTCCTCGATCCGGCCGACGGGAGCGACCTGGCGCGGTGGCGGCTGCCTACGCCAACGGCGGCATCCGGCGGTTGGGACCCGACGGCCGGACGGTAGAGGGGTGTTCCCTGCCGGGTCGGCGCCTGGACGCGCTGGCCGCCGCCGGCGACGGCGGGCTGTTCTTCGCGGCGAAGGGCACCTTCGGCTCCTTCACCTTCACCCCGAAAACCCGGCGGCCAACCACATCAGCAGCCAGCGCGGGAGCCCTCTCCGTCTGCGAGCCCACTCGGCAAGATCCGAAAGAGACGGCCTAGGTGTATTGACTCGCAGCGTTGTTCACACGGGTGATGGGTGGGTGTCCGTCGAGTGCGGTGTGGCAGCGGTGGTGGTTGTAGGTGTGGAGGAAGTCTGTCAGGGCTGCGGTTCGCTCGCTGGTACTGGTGTAGGGCCGCTGGTAGGCCCATTCGTCCAGGAGGGTGCGGTTGAAGCGTTCGACCTTGCCGTTGGTCTGGGGCCGGTAGGGCCTGATCTTCTTGTGGGTGATGCCGGCCGCGGTCAGGGTCTGGGTGAAGAGTTTCGACTTGTAGCAGGCGCCGTTGTCGGTCAGGACGCGTTCGACGGTGATGCCGTGGGCGGTGAAGAAGGCGTGAGCCCGTTGCCAGAAGCCGGCGGCGGTCTCCTGCCGTTCGTTGGTGAGGACTTCGCTGTAGGCAAGGCGGGAGTGGTCGTCGACGGCGGAGTGGACGTAGCTGTAGCCGATCACTGGCGTACTGTTTTTGCGCTGGGTGGTGGTGGCCTGACGGTTGTGGTCGCCGTCAGTTCGGCCCACTGCCCGCCAGCCGCCGCCGTGGGGGATGTTGCCGAGCTTCTTGATGTCGACATGGACCAGCTCGCCGGGCCGGGCACGCTCGTATCGCCTGATCGGCTCTCCGGTGGGCCGGTCCAGCCAGGCCAGGCGGTGCAGGCTGTGCCGGGTCAGGATCCGGTGGACGGTCGAGGCGGGCAGGCCGAGGATCGGGCCGATTCGTGCGGGGCCGAGTTTGCGGCTTCGTCGCAGGTCACAGACTTGGGCCTCGGTCGAGGGCGGCGTCCTGTGGGGGGTCGAGCGGGGGCGGCTGGAGCGATCGTGAAGCCCGGCGTTGCCTTCCGTTCGCCAGCGGCGGACCCATTTGTGGGCGGTGGCCCGCGATATGCCCATCTCGGCCGCCACATGGGCGACCGGACGCCCGGCGAGGACACGTTCGACCAGTAGCCGCCTACCGAAGACAGTCAACCGGGCATTACGGTGGGACACGAAGGCCTCCGTGCGGTGAGTTCCTAGACAGCTCCCACCTCACCGGAGGTCTTCGTCATGTTCAAGACCAGCCGAATGTCAACAACGCTCGTGATCAATACACCTAGGCCTCCGTGACGGCTCGTAGGGGGCTGAGGGCCGCGGCCCGGCGGGCGGGGAGGGCGGCTGCGGCGGCGCCGACGCCCAGGGAGAGCAGCACCACGCAGGCGAGGGTGCCCCAGGGCACGGTGAAGGAGTACTGCGGGATCGCACCGTTGGCCAGTCCGCTGACCTTCCACGCCCCGAACAGACCACCGGCCAGCCCGAGCAGGGTGCCGAAGGCGGCTACGCAGACGGCCTCCAGGAGGATCATCCAGCGGACACCGGAGCGGTCCATGCCGATGGCCCGCAGGACGCCGATCTCACGGGTGCGTTCCGAGACCGACATGGCCAGGGTGTTGACCATGCCGAGTGCGGAGACCAGTACTCCGATCGCGAGCAGCCCGAACACCATGGCCATCAGGTCGCCGGCGACGCCGGCCTGTTCCTCGACGAGCTCCGCGCGGCTCTGGACCTTCAGCAGCGGGCTGTCGCTCACCGCGGCGCGTAGACGCTTCTCCAGGTCCTTCGACACCGCGCCGTCGGCGGTGCGGACCAGGATGCGCTGCACGGAGTCGGGCAGGAAGCTGCGCCCCTGCACGTCGCCGCGGTATCCGATCGCGTCCTGGGCGGTGGGGTTGTCCCGGTAGACGCCGACGACGGTGTAGTACTCCTCGCGGTCGCCGGATCCGGGGCCGATGCCCGCTCGGATCCGCCCGCCAGTGGTGACGTGCAGGTCCCGAGCGAAGGTCTGGGAGACGGCTATGGCGCCCGGGCGCAGGGCTGCGGCGGAACCGCTGAGGAAGCGCAGCTCCATCACCTCGCCGACGGTCTTCGGATCGATCCCGGAGATGGTCCTGACGCGGCCGTCGGCGTCGATGGTGGAGTCCGCCACGGCGGAGGCGGTCCGCACCCCGGACACGTCGGCGACGCGCCGGACGTCGGCGGCGGCGACGGCCGTGGTGGTGTCGCGGGCGCTGATGACGTAGTCGGCGCTCAGCCCGGCGGCGGCCTGCGCGTTGAGGGCCGAGCTGGTGGACCGGTCGATGACCGCGAGGCCGGAGACCAGAGCCGTGCTGAGCAGCAGGGTGGCGGCGGTGGCCGCGGTACGGCGCGGGTCGCGCAGGGTGTTCTCGCGGGCGAGGTCGCCCGCGACGCCGAAGCGCCCGGTAAACCGGCCCAGGGAGCGGATCACCGGGGCGGCGAGCAGCGGGGCGCTCATGATCAGACCGAGCACGAGGAGGCCGGCGCCGCACATCGCGTTCCGCAGGTTCGCGTCGGTGGCGCTGGTGGCGCCGCCGAGCGACAACAACAGCCCCGCGCCCAGCGCGACCAGGACCAGCCCGATGCCGGCGCGGACGCGGGACGCCGCGGCGGACGGCGCCTGCTCGGCCGTGCGCATCGCCTCGATGGGAGCGATCCGGGCCGCGCGCCGCGACGGCAGCCACGCGGCGAGCACGGTGACGCCGACGCCCACGACCAGCGAGGCGAGGATCGTGACCGGTCCGATCACGAGAGGCCCGTCGGGCAGCAGGTCGCCGGAGGTGCCCAGTACGCCCGGCAGCACCACCGCCACCCCGAGGCCCGCCACGAACCCGAGGACGGACGCGGCGAGCCCGACCAGGGCGGCCTCGGCGAGGACCGAGCGGACCACCTGCCGGCGGGTCGCGCCGATCGCGCGCAGCAGCGCGATCTCCCGGCCGCGCTGTGCCACGAGCATGGTGAACGTGTTGACGATGAGCAGCGCGCCGATGAACAGCGAGACCACGGCGAAGAGCACCGGCAGCCGTTCGTAGCTGTGGATCCGGCTGTTGACGTAGACGGACTGCTGGTCGGCCTGCGCGGCGCCGGTCACGGCCTCGGCGCGGTCGGGCGGCAGCACCGCCGTGACCCGCTGGGACAGCAAGGACTGGCTGGTGCCGGCCGTGGCGGTCAGGTCGATGCGCCCGTAGTGCCCCGGCGCGGCGAACAGGTTCTGCGCCGTGTCCTTGTCGAAGACCGCCAGCGTGCCGCCGGCGTTGACCCGGCTGTCCTCGGTGGACACCAGGCCCACCAGGCGCATCCTGAGGACCGGTCCGTCCTTGGCGAGGGTGACGGTGTCGCCGAGGACGTAACCCGCCGCGGCCGCGGTCCCGCGGTCCAGGGCGACCTCACCGCTGTTGCGGGGGGCGCGCCCGGCGGTCAGCGGGTGGCGGTCGTCCTTGCCGTCGGGCCCGGGAACGTAGGCGGCGCCGAACCGGCCCATCATGCTCGTGGCCCGCATCGGTGAGCCGTCCTTGGCGGCCAGGGTGACCGAACCGTCCGCCGCTGGGCTGACGGAGGCCACACCGGCAACGGCGGACAGCCGGCGTACGAGAAGCTCGTCGAGCGCGCCGTACTGCTCGTTCTCCTGAGCGCCCGGACGGGACTTCGCGGTCACGCTGACGTCGATGCCCGCGTAGTCCTGTGACATGGAGGCGCGGTAGGCGGCGGTGGTGGAGTCGGCGAAGACCAGGGAGCCGGTGATGAACGCGACGCCGAGGCAGACCGCGAGCACGGTCATGATCAGTCGCGCCTTGTGCGCGAGGACGTTGCGCAGGGATGTTCGCAGCATGGTGGGCTTTCCGGGAGTGCGGGGGTGCGGGAGGTCGGTGACGAGCGGGGAACGCGTCAGGCGGTGCGGCCCTGGGCTTCGAACGCGAGCATCCGGTCGAGCACGGCGTCGGCGGTGGGGTCACGCAGCTCGTCCACGAGCCGGCCGTCCGCGAGGAAGACCACCCGGTCCGCATGGGCCGCCGCCACCGGGTCGTGCGTCACCATCACCACGGTCTGGCCCAGTTCCCGCGCCGAGTCGCGCAGGAAGCCCAGCACCTCCGCCCCGGACCGGGAGTCGAGGTTGCCGGTGGGCTCGTCAGCGAAGACGATCTCCGGGCGGGGCAGCAGTGCACGGGCCACCGCGACCCGCTGCTGCTGGCCGCCGGAGAGCTCGGACGGGCGGTGCGAGAGCCTGCCCGCCAGCCCCACGGTGGCGACGACGGTGTCCAGCCAGGCCTCCTCCGGGCGGCGGCCCGCCAGCCTCAGCGGCAGCAGGATGTTCTCCAGTGCGGTCAAGGTGGGCAGCAGGTTGAAACCCTGGAAGACGAAGCCGATCTTCTCCCTGCGCAGCTCGGTGAGCTGTCGGTCGTTCAGCGCGGACAGTTCGGTACCGCCGATCCGGGCGGATCCCGAGCTGACCGGGTCCAAGCCGGCCATGCAGTGCATCAACGTGGACTTGCCGGAGCCCGAGGGGCCCATCACGGCGGTGAACCGGCCCCGCGCGAACTCCACGGACACCGCGTCGAGCGCGGTGACCCGGGTTTCCCCCTTGCCGTACGTTTTGGTCAGGCCGGACGCACGTGCGGCCGGCTCCGGGGAAAAGCTGCTGGGGGAGGGGAGGGAGGCAGTGGACATCGGAACTCCGCTTGGCGTGGCCTGGCATGGCGTGCGACGGCCCGCGACGAGCGCCGCGAGCCGGGGACGCCTCCATCCTCACGGCCCTGAACTGCGCAGACATCGTCCTGCGGACGGCAGTCGGCCTCTGCCGAAGGACCGGCCGGCGCCGCCTCAGCTCTGCCGAAGGTCTGGGACCCGGCCGGGGAACTCCGCCCCGGGGCAGAGGCGCGGCGGGCGGGCTGCCGGCCTGCGCGACCGCGTCAGGAAGCCAGACCGGCCCGGTGCGCCAGCAGCGCGGCCTGGACCCGGCTCGCCGAACCGGTCTTGTCCAAGATGGCCCCCACATGGGTCTTCACCGTGCCGATCCCGATGCCGAGCCGCTGCGCGACGTCCTGGTTCGACAACCCCTGCCCGAGCATCGCCAAGACCTCCCGCTCCCGGGTGGTGAGCCGGCCGATCCGCTCGTCCCGCTCGGCCTCGGCGTCCTGCACGGGCTCGGAGCGCAGCATCCGGGAGATGACCGTCCCGGTCACGCCCGGCGAGAGCACGGCGTCCCCGGCTGCGGCCGATCGGACGGCGCTGATCAGCTCCTGCGGTCCTTCGTCCTTCAGCAAGAACCCGGCGGCTCCCTCCCGCAGTGCCCGCAGCACGTTGTCGTCGTCACCGAAGGTCGTCAGCATCACCACGCGGGGCGCGGGGTCGAGGGCGAGCAGCGGCGCGATCGCGGCCAGCCCGTCGCACACCGGCATCCGGATGTCTACCAGAGCCACGTCCGGTCGGTGCGCGGCCGCCTCCACGACCGCCGCGTGGCCGTCGGCGGCCTCTGCCACCACCTCGATGCCCTCGGCATGGCGCAGGATCAGCCGGACCCCGTGCCGGATCATCGCCTCGTCGTCGGCGAGCAGGACGCGGATCGGCTCGGTGGGCTGGTTCACTTGGTCTCCCAGGGCGGTGCGTCCCGTACGGACGCGACGGTGAAACGGTCGATGGAGATGAGGCGCTGCGAGGCGTCGAAGCAGTAGCGGGTGACGGCGAAGGCACCGGGGCGGGGGCCGGTTCCCGCGGGCGGGTACACGCACCCCGTCGCGGCGACGGGGCGCGGTGGTTCGTGTCCAGTGGCCGCGGCACGTACGGCCGGATTGTCGAAGACCCCCTTCAACTCCTCGTAGCTCATGCCGAGGCGGGGCTTCGGCGGCTGGACGACGCCCCTCGGCTGGCCGTACACCAGGCTGATCGAGAGCGCCATCAGCACCCACAGCGCCACGGCCCCCAGACCGGACGCCAAGGCCCTGACGGTCCGAGGAGCGTGCGCTAGGGTCCCTGCGGCGGTGTCGAACGCCTCCGGCGGGGAGGCCTCCGCGCCGGGGGCGAACGGATCGCGCACGACGGCGTCGTCCGGCTCCGCCGGGACGGCCGCCGACACGCCGAACCCGCCGGACGGCAGCGCACCCGCCTCGAAGACGCCGCCGAGCAGCTCGACCCGCTCGCGCAGGCCCGGCAGGCCGCGCCCGGTCCCGACACCATCCGGTGCCGGTGTCCCGGCACGGGCGGCCGACGCGCCGTTGCGGACGGTCAGACGCACCATCCGGTCCTCATGCTCGACCCGCACGAGCACGGGGGAGCCCGGCGCGTACCGGTGCACGTTCGTCAGCGCCTCGCGCACCACCCGGTGCACCGCCCGCCGTACCGGCGCAGGCCGCGCGTCGAGATCGGGGCCGCTCCACTCCAGGCGCACGGCGATCCCGCCACCCCGGGACTCCGCGACCAGCGCCTCGACGTCGGCCCGGGTGCCGGTGGCGTCGGTCAGCGCGTCCGGCCCGGTGTCCCGGCCCAGCGGGCCGAGCACCCCTAGAGCCTGCCGCAGTTCGCGCATCGCGTCCCGGGTGGTGCGCCGTACCAGGAGCGCCTCCTCCCGCAGCCCCGGATCGGCCTCGCCGAGGGCGAGTTCCAGGCCGCCGGCGTGCAGCGAGATGAGGCTGAGCCGGTGCCCCACCAGGTCGTGCATCTCGGCGGCGATCCTGGACCGCTCACGGGTGCGCGCCTCGCTGTCCGCGGACCGGCGGGCGCGCTCGGCCGCGTCACCGCGTTCGCGCAGCGCCAGCAGCAGTCGGGCCTGCTGCCCGTACACCGTTCCGACTAGGCCGGGTACCACCACCGCCGTCACCGCCAGCACCACCGCCAGCTCCGACGCGTGGACGACCGAACCGGGGCCGACCCGGGGTTCGGTCGCGACCGCCGACAGCAAGATCAGCAGGCTCGCGCCGCCGAGCAGCCGGGCGTGCCGGCGCGGGCGCCCCGCGGCAATCGCCGCCGCGTACGAGGACGCCGCCGTGACCGGGCCGACGACGGGCGCCGCGCCGGTGAGGACGGCGAGGACCAAGAGCACCACGCCGGGCCGGCGCCGCCGCAGGGGGAAGAGCGCCCCGGCCACCGCGATCGCGCACAGCTGGAACCCGGGGTGCGGCAGATCCCACCACCGCAGGGCGACCGCGAACAGGCACAGCGCGGCGGCCGTCACCCCCGCGGTCTCGCCGGCGGCCCGGCCGATTCCCCGGCCGGTACCCGCATGACGGGCCGGACCTGCCACTCCGGGAGGGACGGGTCGACGGAAACGGCTGATGAGCGACACATCGCCCAGTATCGATCCCGTCGGGCGGCCGGGTGTCGACCTGCGGACCGATCCCGGCTATGTCTTTGGGCAGAGCCGGGCGGGCGCGGAGCACCGAGCCGCGGCCCCAGTCGGCACCGAAGCCGAGGACGGAAGTCGCCGTACGGCGCCCGCGCATAATCGTGTGCAACCGGCGCACGGTCGCGTTCATCTTCCGCGCCGACGAGTGGGCGGCGAAGAAGGCCGCCCGGCAGGCCGTGGAGACCGTACTCGGCTGGGACCACCACCGGGCTTGGCCGTGGCAGACCTCGCGGTGGCCGTCGAACAGTTCGTCGAGGCCGCCGTCGCGGATGGCGGGAAGCTGATCAGCGTGCATCTCGGTGATCAGGAGCAGAGAGGGTCCTGGTGGCCGTCCTGAGCCATCTGTGCGCGGCGCCGGACGACGCCGTGCTCGGCCGGGGTGGCGACGTTGGCCACGGTCGACTCGGTCGGTACGGACAGCGCGGAGGACGGACGAAGGATGTGGGCCGTTCTGGACACGGCACCCCGGCGCACCGGGCGCCCGGCAGCGTGAAGACGGAAGGGTGACCGGGAGGCGCGCTGACACCGGTAGCAGTTGCTCCTGCGACAACGTGAGCCCTACGGTGACCGTCATGAGCGACCCGGAGAAGAACAAGGCCGCGGCCAAGGCGTTCTACGACCTCATGTTCAACCAGTGCCGCCCCGCCGAAGCCATTGCCCAGTACGCCGGCGACACCTATGTCCAGCACAACCCCCACGTCGCCGACGGCAAGCAGGCCTTCATCGATTACTTCGAACGCATGGCCGCGGAGTATCCCGGCAAGCGCGTCGAATTCAAGCGCGCCTTTGCCGAAGGGGACCACGTCGTTCTGCACTGCCACCAGATCTGGCCCGACGAGGAGTACGCGGGCATCGACATCTTCCGCTTCGACGCGTTGGGCAAGATCGTGGAACACTGGGACGTCCTCCAGGTCATCCCGCCCACCTCAAAGAACGACAACAGCATGTTCTGACAAGCCCAGGCCCGGTCCGCGGCCGCGGCCGTGCCCGTGCCCGTGCCCGTGCCCGGCACGAGCCCGAGAGAACACCGCCGCTGTTCTGCGCCGTCCCGTGCGCCGCACCGCATCTCGTATGCCGTCCGCAGGACTTTCGTCGACCGCGACGACAATGCCGTTGTGGCTCGCCGTCCGCCTCGGCCGGTCAGTCGGTTCCCGGCGCGATGAGGGTGGTCCGCAGCAGGGCGAGGAGGACGGTGGCCGCGGGGCTGGAGGGGCCGTCTGTACGCCAGGCCAGAGCGACCCGGCCGCGTAGCCGCGGCTGCCGGCCTGGACCCCGACGACGTCCGGCTGGACGATCCGCTGCTGATCGAGTGGCGTGGTGGCGGCCCCACCATATGGAGTCCGTACACCGACGAGCAGTGAGCGCAGCCAGGCGGGAGCGAAGCTCGCCCGTGGGTCCTGACCAGGCCGCAGTGGCTTTGTTCATGAGAACGGGTTCTGGCCCAACTTCCGTGATCCGCACTCCTGGGTGACGCATTGGCTGCCTGATGGGCTGTGGGCCGATGCTCCCGTGAGAGGTGCGGCCAGGCACTCACCGGGAGGAAAAGTTCAGAGCAATCCAGGTCATTGCCAGGGTTTGAAAAGCCACTTCGGGCATTTCTCGGTGCGGGCCTGGTAGACGACGGGGGTGCCGTTGCGGTGTCTCCCGCCCGCCACACCGACGCAGTGCACGTCGCCGATCTCGAAGCGGTCCCCGTGTCCTTCCAGGCCCCACTCTGTGTTCAGATTCTGGTCCGAGCAGTCCGCCTGCACGATGTCGCCACCCAGTTCGAAGCGGTCCCCGGTCAGGACCAGGCACTTGTCGCTGTGCTGGGCCCGGAGCTTGACGAAGAGGATGTGATCGGTCTGCTGGCTGGCCGGCCGGTCCTCCAACTGCCCGACAGGGGTGTCGAGGCCGTCTGTGACCCGCCACCGCTGGTCCGTGATTCCCAGGCAGTCCCACAGGACTACATCCGCGCCGGAGTACTGGGAGGATCCCGGGACGGCCAGGCATTTGCCGTCCGGACTGCGGATCTCGTAGTACTGCACGGAAGCGTGAGCTGGGCCCGCAGCCAGGGCACCCATGGCCAGGGACTGCGCGGCGATGATCCCGAAGGCTGCGGCCACGCGGGCCGCGGGACGCCGGGATATGCGGGTCATGGGTCCTCCTTCGGCCATATGGGGATACCTGAAAGCCGACGCTAGTCGCCCTCCGGGGGCCACCAGGCCTCAGGTGCGTCCATTCGGGTGACCCGGTGTTGGCCTCTGCTTTCGCCTGCTTCCGGCATCCCCAGGTAGGAGGCCTACTCAGAGCACAATACGAAGATCAACAATTACAGAGCGTTGATGCACCACAGAACTTGAGCCAGAACCTGAGAACGGACAGCGAATGTTCACGAGACCGGGAGGGCATCTGGCCTGCGGAAGAATCGAAGTAAGCAAGGGCTGGCCCGCGGGAAGGGCGGGCCAGCACGTCGGCCTACTCCATGGCGTGGGACAGCTTGCGCTGTTCGGGCACTACCTAGGGGCGTTGCCGAGGAGTGCCCCGGGGATCCCGATGATGCCCCGCTCCGTCGGTGCCGAGAATTTACGCAGCGAAGGCGATCAGCCCTGCGTCTGCCTCCCGGTCTCGTGAACATTCGCTGTCCGTTCTCGGGCTCTGGCTCAAGTTCTGTGGAGTGTCGCTCCCCACGGCGGCGGGCCCTTGACGTCCGGTCGACTGGGGGCCGCTCTCATGACTGGCCGGGCCCGTCGAGGCGTTCGGTGGGACCGGCGAAGGAGAGGAAGAGAGTCCGGGTGGTGAGCAGCCGGGTGTCGTCCACCTTGCGGAACGTGTCTTCGTAGTGCCCCACCTGGACCGGGGGCCGCGGCGGCACGAGGCCCTCGCTGTAGCCGTCGACACGGTACGTGGTGAAGTAGGTGGTGGCGGCGGCGGTGTCCGCAGAGGTCACGGTAACCAGAATGTTGGTGCATACACGGCGTGACAGACGGTCTGCGGGCCGGTTGCCGAAGTAGATGCGCAGGGCCTCGTGACCCGCAATGCGGCGGTCGCCGGCGGGCCATTCCCAGGTGCCGTCTTGAGTGAAGAGGTCCGCCACCGAGCTCGGGTCCCCGAGGTCGAGCCGGTGGACAAACTCGACAACCAGCCGTTCACAAGCCCGCTCTGCGAGCAGACGGTGTATCGGGTCGAGAGTTTTAGCATTCGTGATCAACTCATATCAGGTCGCCCTTGGGCGCCTGAACGTGTTCCGGTCCCTGCTCCTCGCCCGTCTCGGCGACGAACGCGCCGCGACCGAAGCGCAGGACCAGGCGCTGTCCGAACTCCCCGCCTCCCTGCCGCGCTTCGCGATCCACCTGGAGCTTCACCGGGGGCTGATGCTCGCCCGCTCCGGCGACCGCGCGGGCGGCATCACCCACGCCACCGCCGCCATGAACGCCCTCCCCCCGGAAAAACACAGCCTCACCCTGCGCATGCTCCTCACGGAGATCCAGGCCTGAACCACAGGGGGACGGCCGCCCAGACCGTCCCCCGCCCCCCGGGGGCCGGTCAGCCGCGCACAGCGGTGGTCTGTCGCGCCGCCAGGACCGCGCAGCGAATGCCGCCGCCGGGATACCACTCCATCACCGGGCCCGCTGTGTCGCCGTGTTCCGGACACCAGGACACCGGGACCACCCCGCCACAGTCGTACCGCGCGCACACGCAGCTCTCCCCCGGGCCCGCGTAGTCCACCGCGTGGCGGACCACCTCGCCCCCCGGCGTCGGCGCGTCCGTACCCCGCAGGCCGGCCGGCCAGGCAAGCGTCACCCGCAGCCCGCCCGACCCCGACCGGAACCGCTCGACCACCCGGACTTCCCCGGGCATCGCCAACGGGGCCGTTCTCGGCGCGGTCAGCCGGCGCACCGCCGCCCCGAACTCCCCCGCCGTCAGCTCAGCCAACGCGTCGGCATCCGCGTCATTGGACCAGCCGGCCAACTCGTCCTCCCCCTCGGCGTCGTCGGCCAGGGTCAGCCACGGGTCATCGAGCCGGAACCGGCGCGTGGCGCCTCCAACGGCGGTCAGCACCAGCGAGGCCGCCGGCATGGCCATGGGTACTTCGATCTTGTCGTGGGCGAGCAGCCAGGCGACCACCGCCGACCGGTCGAACTGCGGGTGCACGTCGCTGCCGGCCACCGGTTCGGGGAAGTCGGGGTGCCAGCGGCGCCAATTCACCACCGCGGCCCGGCTCACCCGGGCGATCCGCGCCACCTCCGCCAACAACACCCGCTCCCACACCGGATTCGCATCGAGCGCGGCGAGCGGGGAACGGCGCCCCGCAGTGACCGCGTACACCGCCGCCAGTCCACCGAGGGCCGCACGACGGGAAGCAGGGCGACGTCCCGGGCGTCGTGCAGCGGGACGGTGGTGACGCCGCCGTGGCGCTTGTAGTCGATCTCCACCGATCCGAATCGGGGCGACCCAACCGAGGCGGACGACCTGGTCGAAGTCGGCGCGGCGGACACCGAGCCGGCGGGCGGCCTGGTCCGGACCCAGCGGCAGGTGACGGTCGAGGAGGGCGGGCAGGTCCCGGCGGCGGGCGAGAGCGGCAACCTGGTCCGGGTGGGCGTCGGGGTGCCTGAGAAAGAAGGAGCCGGTGCGGCCGGCGCACTCCCGGGGGGTGCCGCCCTTGCCCGGGTGGCTCTGTACACGCGTTCCGACAGCATTGCGACGGCGTTGGGGAGGCACTGGACCGTCCCGGGTCCGGGTTCTGGCTGGTAGGGCTGCAGATCCGCGATGGCTGCTGTTGGCGCCATCGGTGTCCCGTGCTTTCGGTCAGCCCGACGATGCTGCCCCGGCTGGACGAGCTGGAGGACGATCTGGTCGTCCGCCACCGGCCCGCGATCGCCCAGGACTGGAAGGGATCAGCAGCCGGGACGCCAACAGCGCGTTTGGCGCAGGGCCTGACCGGTCTGGTACATGCCGTTCATCGTGGCCGCTTCAGCTCCGCGAAGCCCCTCGCTCCGACGTGCTCGACGCCCTCTGGGCGGCCTGCCGCGTGCTGACAGTGGACAAGTAACGAAGACGTAGCCCTCAACTCCGCCTGCTCATGGCTCACTTCCTGAACTCTGCCCAGATCCGTCGCGCCGCCAGCGACGGCGGGGCGGAGCGGTCAGGGACACCAGTAGAGACCCGCAGAATTTTTTTCGTCAATACTTTTCACAAGGATTGAAGAAACCTCGAGTTCACAGGTCTGGTGGGCGTGGATCGCGCTGAGGATCTTCAGTTCATGAATGCGGAAACCCTTGACGGTCCAGCTGGAGGGCAGTTCACTCACGCTTCGATCCCCCCGGATTCATGACGTCAGGAGCGCCCCCATGCCACTCCTCTCCGACCGCCCGCCGCGGCTCACCGTCGCTGCGCTCGCCGCCGCCCTGGTCACGGCCCTCCTCGTGCTGCTGCCCGGCACCGCGGCCCAGGCGGCTCCCGTTCTGCTCTCCCAGGGCAAGCCCGCCACCGCCTCCAGCGTGGAGGGCGCCGGGACCCCGGCCGGTGCGGCCGTCGACGGCGACAACGGCAGTCGCTGGTCGAGCCAGTTCGCCGACCCTCAGTGGATACAGGTCGACCTCGGCACCCCCGCCCAGGTGAACCAGGTGGTCCTGCGCTGGGAGGCGGCGTACGCGAAGTCCTACCGGGTCGAGCTGTCCACCGACGGCGCCACCTGGTCCACCGCCTACTCGACGACCGCAGGCACCGGCGGGGTCCAGACCCACGACATCACAGGCACCGCGCGCTACGTCCGCGTCTACGGCACCCAACGAGCCACCGCCTACGGCTACTCGCTCTGGGAGTTCCAGGTCTACGGCACCACGGGCACCGGCCCGGTGATCCCCGGCGGCGGTGACCTCGGACCGAACGTGATCGTCTTCGACCCCTCGATGCCGGACATCCAGGCCAAGCTGGACCAGGTCTTCGCGCAGCAGGAATCGGCCCAATTCGGCTCCGGGCGTTACCAGTTCCTTTTCAAGCCCGGCACGTACAACGGCCTCAACGCCCAGATCGGCTTCTACACCTCGATCTCCGGCCTCGGCCTCAATCCCGACGACACCACCATCAACGGCGACGTGACCGTCGACGCCGGCTGGTTCGGGGGCAACGCCACCCAGAACTTCTGGCGCTCCGCCGAGAACCTCGCCCTCAACCCGGTCAGCGGTACGGACCGCTGGGCCGTCTCACAGGCCGCGCCGTTCCGCCGGATGCACGTCAAGGGCGGCCTGAACCTGGCGCCCGACGGCTACGGCTGGGCTTCGGGCGGCTACATCGCCGACTCCAAGATCGACGGACAGGTCGGCAACTACTCGCAGCAGCAGTGGTACACCCGTGACAGCTCGATCGGCGGATGGTCCAACGCCGTGTGGAACCAGGTGTTCTCGGGGGTCCAGGGCGCACCGGCCCAGAGCTTCCCGAACGCCCCCTACACCACGCTCGACAGCACGCCCGTCTCCCGCGAGAAGCCCTTCCTCTACCTCGACGGCACCCAGTACAAGGTCTTCGTACCGGCCAAGCGCACCGGCGCCCGCGGCACCTCCTGGGGCAACGGCACGCCGCAGGGGTCCTCGATCCCGTTGAGCCAGTTCTACGTGGTCAAGCCGGGCGCGAGCGCGGCGACGATCAACGCGGCACTGGCCCAGGGCCTGCACCTGCTCTTCACCCCCGGCGTGTACCACGTCAGCCAGACCATCCAGGTCAACCGCCCGGACACGGTCGTCCTCGGCCTCGGCCTGGCGACGATCGTCCCGGACAACGGAGTGACCGCGTTGAAGGTCGCCGACGTAGACGGCATCAGGCTCGCCGGCCTCCTGATCGACGCGGGCCCCGTCAACTCGCCCAGCCTCCTGGAGGTCGGCCCGGCCGGCACCACCACGGACCACGCGGCGAACCCGACCACCGTGCAGGACGTGTTCGTCCGGGTCGGCGGCGCGGGCGCGGGCAGGGCCACAGTCGGCATGGTGATCAACAACCACGACACGATCGTCGACCACACGTGGATCTGGCGCGCCGACCACGGTGACGGGGTCGGCTGGGAGACCAACCGCTCCGACTACGGCTTCCGGGTGAACGGCGACGACGTCCTGGCCACCGGTCTGTTCGTCGAGCACTTCAACAAGTACGACGTGCAGTGGAACGGCGACCGGGGCCGCACGATCTTCTTCCAGAACGAGAAGGCGTACGACGCGCCCAACCAGGCTGCCGTCCAGAACGGCTCCACCAAGGGGTTCGCGGCCTACAAGGTGGCCGACTCGGTCAACACCCACGAGGGGTGGGGGTTGGGCAGCTACTGCTACTACAACGTGGACCCGACCATCCGGCAGGACCACGGTTTCGAGGTGCCGGTGAAGCCGGGCGTCAAGTTCCACGACCTGCTCGTCGTCTCGCTCGGCGGCAACGGCCAGTACGAGCACGTCATCAACGCCACGGGAGCCCCGACCTCGGGGACCTCGACCACCCCGTCGGCCGTCGTCTCCTTCCCCTGACCTGTCCCCGAACCCGCGCAACACGCGGGGCGGCAGTCGGCCGCCCCGCGTTTTCCGGTCCGTTTGAGAGAGCGCTCTCCCATCCAGAGGGCTTCCCCCACCATCCGCAGGAGCAGAAGTGAATCTCCGACCTCGGAGCCTGTCCGCCCTACTGGTTTCGGCGGCTTTCGCCATGACCGCGGCGGCGGGCCTGGGCGGTCTCGCCCTGACCGCCCAGGCCTCTCCCCCCAACGGCGCGGCCGTCCACATGGACCATGCCGCCGTCGCGCCCCTCGCCACCGGTGACGACCCGGACGGGGACGGCTACATCCCGGCCGTGCCGCCGGTCACCGGCGTCACCCCCTCCTGGGCGAACCCACCCGACCGCTACTTCCACGAGTTCCAGGCGAACTGCGCCGTCAGCAAGACCGCCCCCGACGACCCGATCGTCTTCGCAGGCCGGCCCGGCGCCTCGCACAACCACACCTTCATGGGCAACACCACGACCGACGCCAACTCCACCACCGCCTCACTCGGCGCGGGCGGCACGCGCTGCAACGCCCCCGGCGACCTGTCCGGCTACTGGATGCCGACGCTGTACAACGGCAATCAGCCCGTCCTGCCCACCGGACCTCAGGTGATCTACTACAAGACCGGCGTCACCGACTACAAGAGCGTGCGCCCCTTCCCCAAGGGCCTGCGCTTCGTGGTCGGCAGCCCGACGCAGACCGCGGCCGAGTTCCGCGCCCACCGTGGCTGGGTCGAGGGCTGGGAGTGCGGCGACAGCTTCAAGAACGTGGAGTTCCCGGCGAACTGCCCCGCCGGGACACAGCTCAACATCCGCATGCAGTCACCCAGCTGCTGGGACGGCAAGTATCTGGACACGCCCGACCACAAGGCCCATATGGCCTACCCGATCGTGAAGCCTGGCAGCAACGACAACGTGTGCCCGGCCGACCACCCCGTCGCGCTGCCGATGGTCGAGTTCAAGATGGCCTTCCCGGTCAGCGGTGACATGTCGCAGGTGAGGCTGTCCAGCGGCAGTGGCCACTCCTTCCACTACGACTTCTTCAACGCATGGGACGACCGGACGCTGAAGGCCCTTGTCGACCAGTGCATCAACGGCGGCTTCCAATGCAACGCCCGCGGTTACGACGAGACCCACCCCGAGGCGGGATCCGTCCTCGGTCCGGACTACCGGCTCCCGTGACCCGTTCCTCCTCCCCCACCCCCTTCCAAGGAGGTCCAGGCATGCACTCCCGTATGCGTTCCCTCGTCGCGGCCGCACGCCTCGCGGGCACCGCGGCAGTAATCCCCGCGGGACCGGCGCAGGCCGTCGGCAGCGTGGTGAAGGTGACCGGCTCGCAGGGCAGCTGGCAGCTGACGGTCAACGGTTCCCCTTTCGTCGTCAAGGGCGTCACCTGGGGCCCGTCCCCGGCGGACGCCGGGCGGCTGCTGCCCGACGTGAAGTCGCTGGGCGCCAACACCATCCGTACGTGGGGCACCGACGCGAGCAGCCGCCAGCTGTTGGACGCGGCGGCCTCGAACAGCATCAAGGTGGTCGCCGGGTTCTGACTCCGGCCGGGCGGCGGCCCGGGCTCCGCCGGCTGCACCGACTACGTCACGGACACCACGTACAAGAACAACATGCTGGCCGAGTTCACCAAGTGGGTGGAGAACTACCGCGACCACCCGTCGGTACTGATGTGGAACATCGGCAACGAGTCGGTGCTCGGCCTGCAGAACTGCTACAGCGGGACCGAGCTGGAGAACCAGCGCAACGCCTACACCACCTTCGTGAACGACGTGGCGAAGGCCGTCCACCGCATCGACGCCAACCATCCCGTGACGTCCACCGACGCGTGGGTCGGCGCCTGGACGTACTACAAGCGCAACTCTCCCGACCTGGACCTGTACGCCGTGAACTCGTACAAGGAGGTCTGCGGCGTCCGCCAGGCCTGGGAGCAGGGCGGCTACACCAAGCCGTACATCATCACCGAGACGGGACCGGCCGGTGAATGGGAAGTGCCGAACGACGCCAACGGAGTCCCGCTGGAGCCGGGCGACCAGGCGAAGGCGGACGGCTACACCAACGCCTGGAACTGCGTCACCGGCCACCGGGGCGTGGCCCTGGGGGCGACGGTCTTCCACTACGGCACCGAGTACGACTTCGGCGGCCACTGGTTCAACCTGACCCCCGCCGGTGAGCGCCGCACGTCGTACTACGCGCTCAAGCGCGTGTACGGGGGCAGCACCGCCGGGGACAACCAGCCGTCCACCGTGTCGGTGCCCTCCGTGGCTGACCCGGGCACCGTTCCGGCCGGCAAGGAGATCACCGTCCAGGTCCCGGCGACGGACCCCGAGGGCGACCAGCTCGCCTACGAGGTCCTGTGGGGCAGCAAGTACGTCGACGGCGGAAGCGGTCTCGTCTCCGTGCCGTCCACGAACCTCGGCAACGGCACCCTGAAGGTCACCGCGCCGGCGAAGACCGGCACATGGAAGCTGTACGTCAAGGTCAAGGACGGGCGGGGAAACGTGGGCGTAGGACAGCGCTCGGTCAAGGTGGTACCGCCTCCGGTGGCGGGCACCGACGTGGCACTGGGCCGGCCCACGACCGCCTCCACCTACCAGAACGACGGCTACGGCGGCTGCCCGTGCACCCCGGCCCTGGCCACCGACGGCCGCAATGACACCCGCTGGGCCAGCACCTGGGCCGATCCGCAGTGGCTCCAGGTGGACCTGGGATCGGTGAGGCAGCCGAAGCACGCCCAGCTGGTGTGGGAGAGCGCCTACGGAAAGGCGTACAGCATCAAGGTGTCGGACGACGGCCAGAACTGGCGCACCGCGTACGCCACGTCGTCCGGTGACGGGGGGATCGACGACTTCGCCATCAGCGCGTCGGGCCGCTACGTCCGGCTGGAGCTGGCCAACGCGGCACCGGCTACGGCTACTCCTTGTTCCACTTCGGGGTCTATGCCTGACCGCCCGGCCGCCTGAGGCCCTTCCGGATTCCGCGCGCCGCCCCTTCTGCTTCGCAGGGGCGGCGCGCGCGGGTGAGGGCGTGTTCGGAAAGTGTCGGGGGCGTTGGTTTGCTCGGGTGCACCGTCACCTGCGCCAAATTAAGGTGGCGTGTCACGGTCGACCGCGCGGTGGCCCCGCTGGGTCTCACTCACGCGGGAGTCGGCCGGCCTGATCGAGCGCACCCGCGACCCCCGTGACCCGCACGCCATGCAACTCGCCCTCGCCGACCGCGCCCGCCCCCGGCAGGCGGGGGCGGGGGCGGGCGCGGGGGCGCGAGGGAGGGAGGAGGTCTCAGCGGGAGCGGTGGGCGGCGATGATGCCGGCGTACGTGCGGCCGCTGGACTTCACTGTGCGGGCCTGGGTGGCGTAGTCGACGTGGACCAGGCCGAAGCGCTTGTCGTAGCCGTAGGCCCATTCGAAGTTGTCCAGCAGCGACCAGGCGTAGTAGCCGGCCACCGGAGCGCCGCGGCGGGCCGCGCGGGCACAGGCGGTCAGGTGGGAGGTCAGGTAGGCGGTGCGCTCGGGGTCGTGGACGCTGCCGTCGGCTGCGAGGGTGTCCGGGTAGGCGGAGCCGTTCTCGGTGATGTGGATGCGCCGGGCCCCGTACTCCTCGTGGAGCCGCATGATGAGTGTTTCCAGGCCGTTGGCGTCGACCTCCCAGTCCATGCCGGTGCGCGGGACGCCGGGACGGACAGTCTGTCGGGCGAAGGGGGCGGGACCGGCCGGGTCGGCGGTGACGACCTGCGGGAAGTAGTAGTTGAGGCCGATCCAGTCCAGAGGGGCCGCGACGGCCGCGAGGTCGCCGGGGCGTTCGGGCAGTTCCACGCCGTAGACCTCGCGCATGTCGGCGGGGAAGCCGCGCCCGTGGACCGGGTCGAGCCACCAGCGGTTGACGTGGCCGTCCATGCGCCGAGCGGCGGCGCGGTCGGCCTCGCTGTCGGTGGCGGGTTCGATGGTGGAGAGGTTGTTGACTATGCCGATCCGGGCGCCGGGGGCCGCGGAGCGGACGGCCTGGGTGGCGAGGCCGTGGCCGAGCAGCAGGTGGTAGGAGGCGCGGACGGCGGCAGTCAGGTCCGTCCAGCCGGGGGCCATCTTGCCTTCCAGGTGGCCGATCCAGGCGGAGCACAGCGGTTCGTTCAGGGTGGCCCACTGGGTGACGCGGTCTCCGAGCCGGCCGGCCACCAGGCCGGCGTACGCGGCGAAGTGCTCGGCGGTGGCACGCTCGGGCCAGCCGCCGAGGTCCTGGAGGGCCTGTGGGAGGTCCCAGTGGTAGAGGGTGACGTTGGGTTCGATTCCGGCGGCGAGCAGGGCGTCGATCAGCCGGTCGTAGTGGTCCAGGCCCTTGGCGTTGGCGGGGCCGTCTCCGTCGGGCAGGATGCGCGGCCAGGCGACGGACAGCCGGTAGGCGTTGGTACCGAGGTCCCGCATCAGGGCGATGTCCTCGGGCCAGCGGTGGTAGTGGTCGCAGGCGGTGTCGCCGGTGTGGCCGTTGTCGATGGCGCCGGGGACACGGCTGAAGGTGTCCCAGATGGAGGGGGCGCGGCCGTCCTCATCGACCGCTCCCTCGATCTGGTAGGCGGAGGTGGCGGTGCCCCAGGCGAAGTCGGCGGGGAGGGCGGCCAGATCGAGGGCGTCCTCGGTGGCCGGGTGCCCGACGGCGTCGTCGGCGGCCCCGCGCCCGGTCAGGGGGAGGCTTTCGGAAAGGGTCATTTGACGGCTCCTGCCGTGAGTCCGGCCACCAGGTACTTCTGCAGCAGCAGGAAGCCGGCGACGACGGGGATGCTGACGACGAGTGAGGCGGCCATGATCTGGTTCCAGTAGACGTCGTTCTGCGTGGAGTAGCCCTGCAGTCCGACGGCGAGGGTGCGGGTGGCGTCGTTCGTCATGACGGAGGCGAAGAGCACTTCGCCCCAGGCGGTCATGAAGGCGTAGACGGCGACGGCGACGATGCCGGGGACCGCTGCGGGGATCACGACGCGGAACAGTGCGCCGAGCGGGCCGCAGCCGTCGACGGTGGCCGCCTCGTCGAGGTCTCGGGGCACCGAGTCGAAGTAGCCGATGAGCATCCAGATGGAGAAGGGCAGGGAGAAGGTGAGGTAGGTGAGGATGAGCCCGCCACGGGAGCCGTAGAGGGCGACCCCGGTGCTGTTGCCGATGTTGACGAAGATCAGGAACAGCGGGAGCAGGAAGAGGATCCCCGGGAACATCTGGGTGGACAGCACGGTCACCGTGAACAGGCGCTTGCCGCGGAAGCGGTAGCGGCTGACGGCGTAGGCGGCGAACACTGCGATGACCACGGAGCAGACGGTCGCTGCTCCCGCCACGATCAGGGAGTTCACGAAGTACTCGGCGAGCGGGACAGTGTGCCAGATGTCGATATAGGGGCGGACGGTCAGCCCGGTGGGGATCCACCGGAACTGGCCCGAGACGTCCTGGAGCGGCTTGAGGGAGCTGGTGACCATCACGTAGACGGGCAGGAGCACGAAGCCTGCGAGCAGGGTCAGGAAGACGGCCCGGATCACCCGGAAGGAGGTGGGCGGATCGAGCGGGCTGCGGGCTCTAGCGGGCATCGGCTTCCCTCCGGCCGCGGGTGGTGACGAGCAGGTAGACGGCGGTGACCAGCAGGAGGAAGAGGAGCAGCAGCACCGACATGGCCGACCCGGTGCCGAAGTTCCAGGTCACGAAGCTGGACTGGTAGATGTGGACGGATATCAGGTCCGCTGCCTGGGGTGCGGACTTGCCGAACAGCACGAATGGCGTGTTGAAGTCGTTGAAGGTCCACAGAAACAGCACCAGGACCAGGACCTGGTTCACGGCGCCGACCGATGGCAGGGTGATGCGGCGGATCTGCTGCCAGATGCCCGCTCCATCCAGTGCAGCGGCCTCGTAGAGGTCCTTGGGGATGTTCTGCAGGGCGGCCATGACGATGAGGAACGCGAACGGCCAGCCCTTCCACACGGACACCGTCAGCAGGGCCCAGAAACTGTTGTCGCCCAGGAGCCAGAAGGTGTGCGCGGTTCCTCCGATGCCGAGCTGGTCGTGCAGGACGTGGTTCACCAGGCCGTTGTCGCGCTGGAACATGAAAGCCCAGGTGATCACGGCCGCGTAGACGGGCAGGGCGTACGGGACCAGGAACAGGGCCCGCAGGAAGCCTCGGCCGCGGAATGCCTCCTGCATAAACACGGCGGCCGCGGTGCCGAGCAGCCAACACAGGGCCACGGAGAGCAGGGTGAACAGGCAGGTCGTCAGGAAGGATCCGAGCAGGGCCTCGCCGACGGGCCGGTTGACGTCCACGGCGAGTCGGTAGTTGTCGAAGCCCGTCCAGGGAGCGCCGGACCAGTCCCGGATGAAGAACTGGGTGAGCCGGCGGAAGCTCATCAGGATGCCCATCACCATCGGGACGAGGTGGATGAGCAGTTCGAGGAGGAGCGCAGGCAGGAGGAGGAGGTAGGGCAGGGCTGCGCGGCGCAGCCGTCCGGGCGGGCGGCCGCCGCCGACCGCGCGGCGCAGCGTCCCTGGCGGGGTGGTATCGGGCGGGATCACGGTGGGTGCGGAAGTCATCGGGCGGGGCTCAGTTCGACATCTGCTGCTGGGCCTTGGTGAGCTTCGCCTTGACCGACTCGGAGGTCACCGGGCGACCGGCCGCGGCGTCGGCGAAGAGCTCCTTGACGGCGGTGCCGACGGTGGTCTCGAACTGCGACTCCTCGGGAACCTGCGGCAGCGGGGCGGCGCTGGTGGCGAGGGTGGTGCGGAGCACGGTGAGGTCCTCGGTGGCGAAGGCGGGGTCGTTCTGGGCGGCCTTGACCGGCGGGATGGAGCCGTAGGTCTTGTTCAGGAGCCTCTGTTCTTCGTCGCTGGTCATGAACTTCACGAACTTCAGGGAGCCGTCGATGTTGTCGGTGTTCTTGAAGACGGCCATGTTGATGCCGGCGACCATGGAGTTGGTGTTCTTTCCGGTGCCGGGGGCGCCGCCGGCCGGGACGGGAACGGGGGCAACGCCCCAGTCGCCCTCCTTCATGCCGTGCGCCTTGAAACTGCTGGCGGCGCTCTGCCACAGGACCATTGCGGTCTTGCCGTTGGCGAAGTCCTGGAGGGACTGGTTCGTGTCGTACTCGGCGTTGCCCGGCGCGATGATCTTGTCCTTGGCCATCAGGTCGACGTACTGCTTGACGGCCTCGACGTTGGCGGGGGTGTCGAAGGTGGGCTTGCCGGCGGTGTCGAAGAACGCGGCGCCGTGCTGTTTGGAGAGCACGAAGGCCTGGTGGATGTTGTTGGAGAGGTTCGAGCCCTCGGCGCCCAGCGCCCACTTGCCGTCCTTGGACAGCTTCTGGCCGACGGTGACCATCTCGTCCCAGGTGGCCGGCGGCTTTTCGATGCCTGCCTCCTGGAACATCTTCTTGTTGTAGTAGAGCGCGTAGGACATCGAGTAGAGCGGGACGGCTGCCGGGTCCTTGCCGGACGCACCGGCCGATCCGATGGCGGCTTCGACGAAGCGGTCCCGGCCGCCGATCGCCCGGAAGTTCTCGGTGTCCCAGGGCAGCAGCGCTCCGGTGGCCTGGAGGGAGGAGGACCAGGTATTGCCGATGTTGAGGACGTCCGGGCCCTGGCCGGAGGCGGTGGCGGCGAGGATCCGGTTGAGCAGGTCGGCCCAGGGGACGACTTCCAGCTTGACCTTGATGCCGGTCTGCTGTTCGAACTTCTTCAGCTCGGGAGCGAGCGCGGCCTGGTCCGCCGCGATGTCGGGCCCCTGGTTGGAGGCCCAGTATGTGAGCTCCTGGGGGGCGGTGTTGGAACCGCCCCCGCTGTCCGTCGACCCGCCGCCGCAGGCAGTGGCGGCGGTGGCGAGGAGGGAGACTGTGACGGCGGCGGCAGCGACCCGGGTTCTGCGCATGGCGGCTCGGTCCCTTTCGGCGGGATGCGGGAAGGCCGACGCGGCGCACTCCGTCCAGGCCTTAATTTAGGACGTGAGTTAAGCTCTGTGAAAGGGTCGCGTCAAGGGCTCGCACAACGGTATGTTGCGAGCGATGCCACTGCGGAAGGGGCCGGATGACCACGGGACGTAGCGGGCGAACGGTACGGGACCTGCGGCGGGGCAATCGGAGCGCCGTCCTCCAACGTCTGTACTTCGGCGGGCCGATGAGCCGCCAGGAGCTGGGGCCCGCCACGGGGCTGAGCTCCGGATCCGTCAGCAATGTCGTCGGAGAGCTCGTCACCGACGGATTCCTGGAGGAAGCCGGCGTCGTCGACTCCGACGGCGGCCGCCCCCGCACGCTGCTGCGCGTGGCCCCGGGCAGTGCGCACATGATCGGCGTCGACGTCGGCGAGACCCGCGTCCGTGTCGAGCTGTTCGACCTGACCTTGAGAGAACTGGCCCGCGCCGAAATGCCGCTGCTGCCACGCGGCTGTTACGACGTGGGCCCCATCGTCGCCCACATCAAGGACGGGATCGCCGCCGTACTCGCCGAGGCGGCCATCGGCGCCGAGCGGCTGCTGGGCGTGGGCGTCGGAGTGCCCGGCATCGTCGAACGGGGCGCACCGGGCGGGACCGTGGTACACGGCCAGACCATCGGCTGGGACGCCGTACCGCTGGAAGAGCTGCTGCGCGCCACCGGAGCCGTGCCGAACGAGGTCCCCTACATCATCGACAACGGCGCGCGAACCCTCGGCCAGGCGGAAATGTGGTTCGGGGCGGGGCGCGGCGCCCGGGAGGCGCTGGTCGTGCTGTTCGGGTCGGGCGTCGGCGCGAGCCTGATCACCGACGGCTCGCCGGACGGCGGGACGACGGAGGGGATGCCGCTGGAGTGCGGGCACCTCACGGTCTCGGTGCGCGGCAGGCGCTGCCGGTGCGGGGGTCTGGGCTGCCTGGAAGCCTATACGGGGGCGGAGTCGCTGCTGGCGCGGTGGGCGGAGCGGGGCGGCGGCCCGGTGGACTCCGTGGACGAGGAGGAGGCCCTCTCGGCGCTGCTGGCGGCGGCCCGTACGGAGGACCCCGTCGCGCTGGAGGTGCTGGAGGAGACCGCGGAATACCTGGGGGCGGGTCTGTCCGGCCTCATCAACCTCTTCCAGCCGGAGCGCATCCTGATCGGCGGCTGGGCGGGCCTGGTGCTGGGCCCCCACATCCTTGCGGCGGTACGTGAGCACACGACCCGGTACTCGCTGCGTCATCCCGCCGGCCGGGTCGCCATCGGCATGGGCTCCCTGGGGCCGGACGCCGTGACGGTCGGCGCGGCGACGCTCCCGCTGTCCGCCTTCTTCGCCACGGGCGGCCGCCGCACGGCACCCCAGCCCCACATCGAGCCCCCGGCCTGGCGCACGGCCCTGCGCGTCCGCGGCGAAACGACGCCCCGCCGCGCGTGACCGGACGCCGGCCTGCCGGCCCCACCACCGAGCACGCGGGGCACTTTGGCGCGAAGCCCCGACGCCTTTGCACCGCCGGGCGGCCGCCGCAGGACCAGCTCCAGGCGGGGGCCAGGTATCAGCCCCGGGGCGTTCACGCCGAGTCGCGCACTACCAGGTGGGGCGCGAACAACACCGACGCCGGCCCCGTGTCCGACGCGCCCGCGACACGGTGCAGGAGCAGTCGGACCATCTCGGCCGCCATGTCCTCCACCGGCTGCCTCACGGTCGTCAGCCTCGGCCGGCAGGCCGCCGCCGCGCCGGAGTCGTCGAAGCCGACCACCGCCACGTCGTCCGGAATCCGGCGGCCGTGCTCGCGCAGTACCAGGCAGGCTCCCTGCGCCATCAGGTCGTTGGCGGCGAACACCCCGTCGAGAGCGGGCTGTTCGGCAAGCAGGCTCCGCATCGCCCGCTCGCCCCCGTCGAGGGTGAAGTCCCCCTCGGCCACCCGGACCTCCCCGCCGCGCGCCGCCTCCCGGAACCCCGCCACCCGTTCCCGACTCGCCGGCAGGGCCGCCGGACCCCCTATCGCAACGAGTCGGCCGCGTCCTAGAGCCTGCAGGTGCCGCGCCGCCAGTGACCCGCCTTCGCGGTGCCGCACATCCACGTGGTCGAGCAGAACCCCGGCCGGCGGTCTCGCGAACAGCACCGCCGGCAGCCGGGCCGCCGCGAGCACTCCGGGCAGCGGATCGCGGGGACGGGTGGTCACGAGCAGGGCCCCGTCGGCGCTGCCCTGCGTCAGGTGCGCGACCACCTCGGCGCGGTCCTCGGCGTTGTCGGCGAACATGAGCAACGGGTGCATGCCCTTCGGTCGCAGCGCCCGCACGACTCCGCTGACCACGCGCCCGAAGAAGGGGTCCTGGAACACCCCGGCCGCGAACTCGTCCCGCGCGCCGGCGGACCTCGAGTCCGCGCCGGAGATGACCAGGGCGACGGTGCCGGAGCGGCGGGTGACCAGGGAGCGGGCAGCCCGGTTGGGCACGTAACCGGTCGCGGTGACGGCCTGCTGGACCGCCTGCGCAATGTCCGGGTCGACGTTCCGCACCCCGTTGACCACACGGGACACGGTCGCCCGGGACACTCCGGCCCTGCGGGCCACGTCCTCCAGCGTCGGGCTCGCCCCCACGCCCGTGCTCTCTCCCGTACGCCGCCCCGTGTCCATGGCGGCACTGTAGCGGCCGGGTCTCGCTATGAGACGTCGAGGTGGGTCCGCAGGGGCAGTCGGGCTGCGTCGGGTCCCGCGAGGACGGTGAACCGGCCCGGTTCACGCTCCCAGGCACGGGCCGCCGGGGACCAGTGCTGCAAGGCGCGGGCGGGGATGCGGGGACGCGCCGTCACCCGCTCCTGCGGCTCGGCCTCGACGGCCGCCCAGCCCGCGAGCCAGCGCACCGGCCGGTCGACCGCCGAGCCGGGGCGCGCCAGGTAGAGCTGGACGACCTCCCTGCCTGCCCGGGAGCCGGTGTTGCGGAGCATGACGGGGACCACGCAACCGCCGTCCGGAGCAGGTTCGGGCGGACCGATGCGCTCGTACTGCCAGGTCGTGTAGCCGAGACCGTGGCCGAACCAGTACGCCGGGCTCGTGCCCGCGCGCAGCCAGGCGCGGTAGCCGATGTGCAGTCCCTCCTCGTACGGGAGGACTCCGTCCGTGGGCCGGGTGGCGCGGATGGGGGCGTCGGCAACGGTTCCGGGCCAGGTGGTGGGGAGCCGGCCGCCCGGTTCGGCGCGGCCGAGCAGTACGTCGGCGAGTGCGTGGCCGGCTTCCTGGCCGGGGAACCAGGTCAGCAGGACGGCGGCGGCCTCGGCGCGCCACGGAAGCTCTACGGGGCCACCGCTGTTGACGACGACCAGCGTGCGGGGGTTGGCGCGGATGACCTCGCGCACCAACCGGTCCTGGGTACGGGAAGTCGCAGGGTCGTGCGGTCGTTGCCCTCGCACTCGTCGCCTTCGGTGGTGCCGACGCAGACGAGGGCCACGTCTGCGTCCCGGGCGGCCTCCACCGCGGCTGCGAGGGCGGCGGTGGCGTCGGGGGCGGGTGGTGAGGCGGTCAGGACGGTGGCCCGACCGGTGCCGGGGACCAGTTCGCGGCGGGCGTGGACCTCCACGGGGCGGTCGGCGGTGAGGTGGATGCGGGCGGTCTGCTGCGGCGGCCGTACGTGGATGACGGCCGGGTCGTCCGTGGCGGGCGGGAACTCGCCTTCCAGCAGCGGTGTCCCCTCGACGGCAAGGCTGAGTGCGCCGAAGCCCCCGAGACCGAGGGTCCAGGGGCCGGTCGTGTCCGGGTGGAGGACCGCGGCCAGTTCGACGGTTCGGGCGCCCGGGGGCAGTCCGGGCTCCAGGACCCGGCCCGACGGCTGGTGTGCGGAGTACAGCACGGCCCCCGCGGCGTCGAGTACGCGCAGCCGTACGCCCGGGGCCCTGGTCTCCGGGTCGCGGGCGTACCGTGCGCCGAGCGGGCCCGGGCCCCCTGAGCCCTCCGGCGGCGGGCCCGGCTCGTAGCCCACGCGCACATGTGCGGGCAGGGCTGCCCGCAGTCCCGCCAGCGGGGCGACGACCCCGTGCGGGAACACTTCCGAGCTACCGCCGCCCTGGGCGCGGGGGTCCCGGGCGTGCGTACCGATGACGGCGACCGAGGCCAGCGCTCCGGGGTCCAGCGGCAGCGCCCCCCGGTTCTCCAGCAGGACGAAACTCGCGGCGGCGGCCTCGCGCAGCAGCCGCCGGACGCCACGATCCCCGGCGGCAGGCGGAGCTCCGGGCGCCGCGCCGCGGCCGGCCTCGGGTGGGGACCCGGCACGGCCGGGCGCCGAGCTGAGTGCTCCTGCCTCGGCGGCGTGGAGGGAGTCGTTGGGTGGAATCCTCGGCTCGCACGGCACCGACGTCGCACCGGGTTCGGTGAAGGCCCCGACGCGGGCGGCCAGCCGCAGCACGCGGCGGGCTTTCTCCCGTACGGTCTCAGGCGGGACCAGACCACGCTCCACGGCGTCCAGCAGCGCCTCGCCCCAAGGGCCGCCCGGGCCCGGCATCAACAGGTCCTGGGCGGCGAGGGCGGTGGCGACGGTGGAGCGGCCGGCGCCCCAGTCGCTGACGACCACCCCGTCGAAGCCCCACTCGCCCTTCAGCGGATCGGCGAGGAGGGGACTTTCGCTCATCGACGTCCCGTTGACCTTGTTGTACGCCGACATCACCACCCAGACGCCCGCGCGGACGGCAGCCTCGAAGGGCGCGAGATACAGCTCCCGCAGGGCCTGTTCAGCGACCTGCACGTCGAGGGTCAGCCGCTCGGTCTCGGAGTCGTTGGCGACGTAGTGCTTCGCTGTCGCCGCCACACCCCGCGACTGGACGCCCCGGATGAGGGCTGCACCGGTCCGGCCGGTGAGCAGCGGATCCTCGGCGAAACACTCGAAGTGCCGGCCCGCGAGCGGGCTGCGTTGGTCGTGCCTGCCGGTCTTGCGGGCGAGGACGGCCTGCTGGCGGGGCGCCTCCGCAACCGTCAGGGGCGCCCCGGCGGCAGAGGCGAACTCTCAGGCGCCGTCGGCGGCCATCCCGCCGGGTTGGCGGCCAGTCGAGCTCGATGAGGATCCGTGTCGCCGGGAGGCAGGCCTGGGCCGGCATGGTGAAGTTGTCGCCGTTGCTGGTGGACTGGTGACCGGCGGAGATGAGGCGGGGCAGGCAGAGGGCGACGCTGGAGCAGGCGCAGTCGTTGCAGTCGGCCGAGGCGCCCCGACGTTCTACCGCAAGGATGTCCGGGGGTGTGTCGGAGGGTGTGCGGCCGAGTCCCAGTATCGCGTCGCGCAGCCCCGCAACGAGTGTCTCGCCGAGGTGCGCCTCTTCGGCCTTGGCCGGGTCGGCACCGCGTTGCCCGCCCCCGTGCCGCAGTTCGTCAGCGGCTCGGCTGCCTCGCCCGCCCGACCACGGTCTGCGCGGCCCTCTCCCTGGCCACCAGCTTCGCTCTGCCGAAGGCTGGGTTCGACTCCGGCTGGAAGCTGGCGGAGGTCGCCGTCCTGTTGCTCCTTCTGGCCGTGGTCACCCGTTGGTCACCCTGCGCGAACTGAAGTCGGCCCTCCCGCTGACCGCCCTTGCCCCCGCCCCGGCAGCGCCCACGGCTACGTCGCCTCTCACCGCCCTGGCCCATTGTTTCTAGCTGTGGTCGCTGTTCGCGATCACCCGGCTCAGGAGAAGAACGCTCTGGCGTAGGCATGCCCCGGCCTCGGCCCGGGGCCGGCTCTGGCCGCCATCTCTCAAACATGAGAGCGATGAGTGGCGTCCGGTTCGCCCACTGCACCGAAGTCCCGCCAGGTTCGCCGAGACCGGACAACCCGGCACGTGACATATGCTGGCCTGCATGTTGATCCGCTGTTTATCGGTGTGTGCCACGGTGCACCGCGTCGCCATCTCACCGACGAATGGAGCAGGTATGACGACGGCGGTCAACTCCGACAACAGCGCAAAGCTGACGTACAAGATCTCATTCACCGCAGGCCCTGACCTCGAAGGCAGCTTCGAGAGCGTGTCGGGCAGCGCGGTGGTCGGCTACAGCCACTACGAGGGAAAGCCGGAGGGGGGCAACGGGCCCCTCAAAGACCAGTACATGCACGAAAAAGACCCTGAGAAGCAGACCATCAATCTCCTGGCCAACGCGATCTACGCACGTCTGGGATGCCAGAACAATGGCCAGTACTTACCGGCCATCATGGCCCAGATCACCGGAGGCAGCATCTCGCTCTACTCCGATAAGGGCCCTTGCCATTCCTGCCGGCCGATCATCAGGAAGTTCCTGGCGGACTACCCCATGCTCAGCTTCCAGGTCAGGTACCGCAAGACAGACGGATGGGGCAAGCCGATCCCGGCCTTGGCGCCGGCCGGGGGGAACCTTGTTGGCGCGTACGGCTACGAGGACGCCGTGGAAGTGAACGGCTTCTGGTGCAAGGTCCTCGCCTGATTGCCCGGTTCAGCATCCGCCGGTAGGCCCCACTGACTGGCGTGTCCGCGCAACCTAGGCCAACATCACCGCCACCCCTGCACAGCCCCGCAAGCCCGGACGAACTGGAACGGCTGCGCAAGCGTGGAATCCTGGGCACTCCTCCCCTGCTCGGGAAGGTTCCATGAACGGACCCTCGGCCGAGCTCGCTCAGCGGCCGAGGGATGGCACCGGCCTGGAGCTCAACGAGTAACTGCGCGTCGGCGCGGAGGTGCCGGCTTCGCCGCCCCTAGCGAATCCTGCACCCGGACCAGTCACCCTCCTTGCCCGCCGGGCGGCCCGGTACTACGCATGAAGCCGGGCCGTCACCTCAAACCGTCCACTCAATATCCGCAACGGTGACGACGAGCACCGACAGCGCGGCCTGGGCGTCAAGGGTCCGCCCGACTGCCCTGTCGACCGCACCTCGGCAGGGCCACCGTCTAGACGGCGCTGAGGTTTTCCATGGAGCCGGCCAAGGCATAGGCGGACCGTGACGTGTGCCGACGGTCCCGGTCGCGTAGGTCGTGGTTGCGACGAGTTGGGCGCCACCCGACACGGCCGGATCCCTCATCTGCCATCGCCGACTTGTCATGGTCCGCCGTCTTCTTCGGCCCTCACCCCGCAGACCTGTTCGGGCGGCACGGGTGACGGCCCAGGCATCGCCGGGAACGCCCCTCCCCTCCCGTCCGTGGGCAGGCCAGGGGCCGATCGACGCCGCATCGGCGGCGCGGCGACCGACGACGCTTGCCGGAGGGGCCGGCTGACACCGCGCCTGGCCAATGGGAGGCGTGTCAACGCTCCGACGGTTGCCCCGGTCCCCGGCGGAAACCGCCTCGCATCGGCATCGCTATCGACCAGCGGATCAATTCCTTTCACGCCTTCACGGTCTTCCAAGATCCGGTCGAGTGGGGCGTCCGCTCGGGGGAAATGCGGCAGACCGCGCCTGGGCTGCCCGACGTGCGGCGCCCTTCACGTCGGGAGGCGAGCGGAGATACCGAGGCAGCCGGTGCTCTTGCTGCCTCGTGAGGGCAGGCTGGCAGGAAGTGCCTGGTATGTGCAACGCTGCACAGACAACCAGCCTGGTCTGGTAGGAGGCCCCGCGCCGCCCTTGGGGTCATGACATGACCGGGGCGCGGTACGGGTTGTCTTGCTTGGCTGCACGCGGCCCTACGCCGCGTGCTTGATGCCCTCCCCGCCCGGGGGCGCGAGGCTCGACCCCGATCGAGGGGTGGACCATGAACGAATCCACCGCAGTGAAGCGGCGCAACCTCCACGATGCCCACAGCGTGATCACTGTCGTCGGCGACATGGACGTCAAGACCCATCCCGAACTCAAGGAAGCCTCGCAGGTTGCGGCCGCGGTTGCCGTCACCGGCCGGCTGCTGCAATTGGACCTGTCGGGAGTCGCCTTCATGGATTCCAGCGGTCTCAAAGTGCTGCTCGTGCTGCGTCGACACCTGACGGCGGCCGGTGGATGCCTCACCGTCACCGGCCTGCAATCCCAGCCCAGAGACTTGCTCGTGCTGACGGGGACCTACGCCCTCCTCACACACAACACGCAACGGGGCGAACCCGCTCGAAGCCTGTGTGAGTGCTCGGGACACCGGGTGCCGGACCGAGCACCGCTTCGCCCCGAAGCGCCCACACCCGCTAGTGGCATGCGCACAGCACTGGCCAACCGTACGAAGTAGACCTTTTCCTCGCCGCAGGCACCCGGCAATCTCGGTCACGTCGCGCGTACGAGCGGGAACTGTGGGCGCGGGAAGACCCCAGGCAGCCGGCCCCCGGCGAGCGTGGTGCAGCGCGTACGAGGACGCGGTGGTGACGGAAGCGCCCGGTTGGATGTCGATCATTTCGTGCCGTTGGCGGAGGTCTACGACTCTGAGCAGACCCCTTGGTCAGCGGCGCGGCGGGAGGCGTAGGCGAACGACCAGGGATCCCCGGACACGCTGTTCGCGGTCTCGGCCGAGTCCAACCGCAGCAAGGCTGACAAGGACCCGGCCGAGTGGCTTCCCTCTCACGGCTCGTATCACTGCACGTACGTTGCGACCTGGGTCGCCACGAATCTGCGTGGGTACCTGGCGGTCGACGAGAGCGAGCGCCAGGCCCTCCTCGGGCTGTGCCGAGGACTACCCGACGACCACCGTGGTCTACGCACCCGCCCCCTGTCCCCCACGGGGATGGTCACCGTGACCGCCCCTCGCTCCCGAATCGTCGGGGTGAGAGGGGCAGATGGCGCGCCCCCGTAGCGGCACGTGGACACAATCCTGGCCAAACCGGGCGACATCGTCCGTTACGCCCTCCAGTGGCCGGACGGCGCTTACACCGACGGCGCGACCACCGCCTCCGCACTCCTGTCCGCCTGAGGCAACGACAGAACGAAGTGGTCCGACGCCTGGGGCCGGACCAGCGGCTACATGGGCCTCAACACCGGCCGGCGCACCCCACGTTCCGGGCAGCTCTTCGAAGTCCAGTTCCACGCCCCCGCCAGCAAGCACGCCCAGGAGGTCACCCACCTCCTGTACGGCAAGCAGCGCCTGCCCTCCACCACCCCGGGCCGCAAGAAAGGGCTCCAAGCCCGGCAGGACGCCGCATTCGCCGCCGTACCCGTGCCACCAGTAGCCGACCAGCTGAGCGCACCCCGCCAAACCGCCCCGCCCCCATTGCCCGTCCCCGTCCTCGGCCGCGGATCACTGGCCGATTCGGCGCCCATGTCGTCGGCTTTCGTTCCCAGACGCGGAACAGATCGTGGGGTCAGGTGAGCGCGCAGGTGGCGCGCAACAGCGACCCTCAGGGCAGCGGCTGCCAGTCGGGCTGCGCGTTGTGGACCATCTCGCGGGGCCCGCTTGTGATCCGCTGCTCCGCCGTTCCGTCCAACTTCTTGGTGTAGATATCGGCGTTTCCGAGTCGGTTCCACGAGCTGTAGGCGATCCAGGCGCCGTCCGGTGAGAAGGCCGGCTGCCACTCCTCCGAGACGTCGGTAGTGACTCTTTCCTGCCCGGAGCCGTCGACGTTCATCACGTAGATGTCGGTGTTCCCGCTCCGATTGCTCTGAAAGGCAATCTTCTTGCCGTCGGGAGAAAAAGCGGGCCACGCGTCACTCGCTGAGTCGGTGGTTAGCCGACGCATATCCAGGCCGCTGCATCCCATGATGTAGATATCGCGGTTTCCGCCCGCCCGTTTGCTGGAGAAGGCGATTTTGCAGTCAGTCGGAGACCATGCGGGTTCCGTGTCAAGTTCCGGATCGAAAGTGAGCTGCGTGGCGAGCCGGGCACTTTCGGGGTCGACGCGGTAGATCTCGTAATTGAACGGCTGCCTGGCGGACACGTCACGGGTGCTCGTGAAGGCGATGGTCTGCCGCGGCCGGGAAAACCCCGGGGCGAAGGTGGGCTGGAACTCGCCCGACGCTTCTTCGGTGATCCGCGTTTCATCCGTACCATCGGCATTCATGGTGTAGATGTCCCAGTTGTCGTCGCGGAGGCTGGCAAAAGCGATCTTGCTTCCATCGGATGAGAAGACGGGGTCCCGGTCGGGGAACGAGTTGTTGGTAAGTCGCCTCAGCGATGCGACATCCTCCCGCGTTCTCCCCGCGTTCATGGCGTAGATTTCGTCATTGCCGTCGCGGTCGCTCACGAAGACGATCTTTCCGTTCCGGCCCGGAAACGCGTCGGGCGCCGCGTACGCGTTCGGCGCCCACGGTGCCAGCATGGTAATTGCCAATGCGCCGACAACGAGGTACCGCGACCGCAGCTTCATCGTCACCATCTCCCGTGCTGCCTGTCTCTTTCGAGGCTACCCCCGCTGTCTCGGACCCCGCCCGTTGGTGCACGCCTCGGTGGAGGTGGTCGAGCTGGGCGCGGCCTACCGCAAGTTCGTCGAGGCCTCAACCTTTCGAACGACAGGGCACCGGCCTCGTCGTCCCACACGAGCAGGTGCTTCTCGTCCTGCTCGCGGGGAGGAGCCGTCCTGGGCCTCAGGAGCCGTCAGTTCCCACCCATTCCGCCGTTCACGAGACCCGCCAACCCCACGATGAGGCCACCCAGGAGTGTGCCGGGGGGACCGAAGCCGTTCCCCACCACCGTGGGGCCGTCGTTGCCCACGGTGGTCTGATGGTGCGACGGGATGCGCCGGCTGTCACGGGGGAACGACGGAGGTCAGGCCGCTGCCGACCGCAACGGCGGTAGGGGCCAGGCCTGGACCTGCGAACGGCCATGCCACTGCCAGCCAAGGCCCGGAGCCCGGCTCACTGCCCGCGGTGCTCTACCCACGCTATGGCCGGGGCGGTTGCCCGGCGGCCCACCTCCGAGCACGCGCCGGTGACAGGGCCCGCGCCGGTAGTGCCGAGTGCACAGGGTCGGGCAAACCAGGGTGCAGTGTGTCGTACCCAAGGACGGTCCGGATCGCGACAGTGGAGCACCACCGTCGACCGACGAGGACAACAAATGCCGCAGTTGACGACCGCTCAGCGACGGTCACGCGGAGCTGCCGCCGTAGGTGTAGGTGGAGTCGCCACGGTCATGATCCGACGCAGCACCCGGAGGCGCGGCGAGTCGCTCGGTCGTCACGCACTGCCCGAAAGCAGGAATGAGAACGTACGTGCAGCCGCGACGGCGGCTGTGCCCCGCGTCGAAGAGCACACGAAGAGTCGGTGGGTGGTCTTCCTCGCCTACGGACTCCTGGCGGCCGCGACCCAGGCGCTCTTGTCCAGCTTGCTTCTCTCCCCCCGCAACCAGTGACAGAAGGCATGTTCTCCACCGTTTCGCTGTCACGAGACGGCGATCAGCTGCGGGCGCGGAGTGTCCGATTGCTGACCACGAAGGACGGCCGGTGATTCGCGCCCGGTGGCCAGCCGGAGGTTCTGGCGTACTTCGCGAAGCAGGCGTGCGCGGCCACCGGCGGTGGCAAGGTGGCCATAGGCCGCTCGCACCCCGGCGCCGGTGGCGTGGCGCACTCCTACGAGGAGGCGCTCAACGTGCTGGAGCCGGCCGGGCGGATGGGGCCGGCCGGGTCCGGACCGAGCTCATCCCACGGCAAGATCGAAATTGCCGGATAGCCGCCCGCAGAGCGCCTGGGCGGCCGCATCGGCAACAGTGTGCGGATCCTGCCCGTCCGGTTGTATCCGCGCCGAGTGCCCGGTACCGGGCGGCCGTCGGGCGGGGTGCGGCGCGAGCAGGGCGGGTTCCCTTTGGTGTGCACGAAGGGGCATGGCGGTGTGGGGGGTTCGGGAGTAAGCAGGAAGCGTCCCACCGCCATATCCGAGAGGCAGCCCATGCGCATCCCCGCCCGAGACAAGGCAGCAGGCGACGCCGCCAAGGACGGCTCCGGCCGGGTCCGGCAGGTGTCCCCGGCGGAGGAGCGGGCCGTTGAAGCGCCCGCGCCCGGGGCGCCGATGGCACTCCAGCGGACCGTCGGCAACGCGGCGGTGACGCGCATGCTCGCGTCCGGGCGGGATGCCGCGGCGGTGCAGCGGGCTACCGCGCATCAGGTGCTCCGCTCGGCCGGGCGCCCGCTCGACGGGCCCCTGCGGGAAGAGATGGAGAGCCGGCTCGGCGCCGATTTCTCCGACGTACGGGTGCACAGCGGGCCGACGGCCCAGCGGTCCGCCGCCGAGATCGGGGCGCGGGCCTACACTTCCGGCAGCGACGTCGTCATCGGGGCCGGGGGCGGGGACAAGCACACCCTCGCGCACGAGCTGACCCACGTCATCCAGCAGCGGCAAGGGCCCGTCACCGGGACGGACACCGGCGACGGGCTGCGGGTCAGTGACCCCGGCGACCGGTTCGAGCGGGCGGCCGAGGCCAATGCGAGGCGGGTGATGAACGGCCCCGCCCCCGTACAGCGGGACGCCTGCGAGACGCACGGCGCACACGCGCACACGCACGGGCCGGGCGCGTCGGCGGTCGTCCAGCGCAAGGGGTTCGATGAGCTCGGCCCCTCGCTTCCGGCCGATCCGGCGAGCGGCGGAGGGCTGCTGGGCCGGTTCAAGTCGATGACCCGCAAGCAGCCGGAGCCCCAGAACGACCTGGTGGCGCGGGCGCGGGCGGCCATCACGGCGTACGACAACGATCCCAACCGGGACCCCATGCACTGCATGATGGCGCTGACGAATCTGCAGATGGCCTTCGCCCCGGAGCGGGACGACGCCCCCGAAGCCGTCAAGCCCTGGCTGGATGCCGCGCTCCGTTCGGTCAAGGACGAACTGCAGCTGGTTAACGACCAGCTCAGCCGCGACGACGCGTTGCCCGACGCGGCTCGGGCTCCGTTCACCGCGATGACCGAGAACGGCATGCTGTGGCAGCAGCAGCAGTGGGCCGACAGCGCGGCCGCGTTCCAGATGCACGGGGCCAGCTACTTCCGCGAGCTGTCGGAGCTCAACCGGGCCGGAATGGCCAAGGAGATCGCCGGAGGAGGGGGCGAGCGGAACTGGGTGGGCGACGTCAGGAACAAGCTGACGACCGCGCTCCAGCAGAGCGTGCTGTGCCACTACACGGGCACGTCACGGGCCGCGACGATGCTCGGCCAGGGGCAGATGAAGTCCAAGACCGAACTGCTCAAGGCGGATCCCGACGCGCCGAACACCTCGGAGGCCTACGACAGGCACGTCCTGGCCAACGAGGGCTTCGTCTTCTTCTTCCTGGAGGTACCGGGCAGCCCGTTCCGGGAGACGAGGTTCACCGGCGACGCCGATGACGAGCCGGCCCGGATCGAGATCCCCCTCACCCGGTCCCCCCTGATGAGCCAGGGCTGGCTGATGCTGAGCGACTTCGCGCAGCGCGAGTACCCCACCGTGCGGGCGAAGCCCGGGGACCCGGCGCAGACGCAGAGCCGGCTGGGCACCCGACTGGACACCTTCTCGGACGAGTTCTCCCTGCCGGTGCGGAACTTCGACGTCGGGGCGGGGAAGGCTGAACTGCCGGACATGGAGAAGATGATGGAGGCGATGGGGGCGGAGCAGGACGCGGAGCGCCGGAGCCAGGTCATGTTCGCCATGACCCAGGCGCTGGCGGACCCGCACAGCACCATGACCTACGGGTCCGGTCAGCAGGAGCAGGTCCGTCCCGAGCGGCTGCGGTCCAACACCCTGATGGGCCGGGACATCGTGCCGGGGCTGGCGGAGCGGGGGATCGTGGAGATCCAGCGCATCGGGGAGGTGAACCCGCAGCTCGCGGCCCGGCTCAAGGCGATGTCCGGGGACGAGCTGATGCGTTACCTGCTCAAGGACCTCCTGCGACCGCAGGTGATGCTGCCGAACACGGTCGACCTCAGCAACGCCCGCGTGGTCACGGCGTCCGGGCAGCAGCTCGCGGTCCCCGCGAGCTGACCGGTCGCGGGCGGGAGAGGGCCAAGATCAAGTCATCTTCGACCCTCTCCCGAGGGCGGTCCGGAGGGCGGCGAGGGCTGTTCGGACCGTGGCGTCAGGGAAGCGTACGGCGGGTAACGGGGAGGTCTCACCGCCGGCCCGGGAAGCTGTTTTCGGACGGGGAAGCGAATGCTCCCTTTTGCTCCGGGTGAAACCTGACAGACGATATCCGTACTGCTTGATTCACCTGAGGTCGCTCAGCACACCGCTCACGTTGAGGACTTCATGGCATTCCTGCGCCTGACGGCCGGTAGCCGGGGTGCCCGGCTTCGCGCACGTCACCTGGACCGTCACCGTCTCGTTCTCGGTGATCCTGATGGGGGTGACCCAGTGATAGTCCTGGTTGCGGAACGTCTCCAGCGCGATCGTCGTGACCTTGCGTTCGCCGAAGTTGATGGTCACCACGCCCTCGTCGCCCTGGAAGTTGGCGACGACGATGTCCGTGATCCCGAAGGTCTTGCCCTTGGGCACGGTGTAGGTGCCGGTCTTGGTCTCGCCGCCGCCGGTCTGCAGGTCGATGGTGGCGGAACCCTGCTGCCCGCCGCCCCCGCCGGTACCCGTACCCGTACCCGTACCGCTCCCCGTTCCGGTGCCCGTGCCGCCCGCTCCCGCCCCGGGCTGGGGGCTCTTGCCCCCGCCGCCCGGCTGCCGGGCGCCGCCTGTCGCGGGATTCTGCCCGTTCACGTCCGCCCCGGGCACCGGCCGCTTCTGGGCCACCTCGTCGGCGGCTTCCTTGGCGGTGCTGCGCACGGCAGGCCGGACCAGCATGAACCAGGCGAGCAGCAGCGCGAGCAGCGCGGCCAGGACCGCGAGCAGCCACTTCGGGAAGATCGGGATCTGGACGAACTCCACGTCCAGCGGAGCGCGGACGACGTCCGGCTCCGGGCGCGCCCCGTCGGCCTCTGCGGCGGCGGTTTCGGCGACGTCCACGGTGAAGGGCCAGGTCACCGGGGATCCGAACCACACCGGCCGGCCGGTGCGGACGCGCAGCCGCACCTGCGAGGACTCGCCCGGCTCCAGCTCCAGCCCGGTGGGGCGGACGTCGAACTTCAGCTCCTCGCCGGGCTGCGCGGGGGTGAAGCCTACCTTCACGGGGCTGTTGCCCTCGTTGCGCACGGCCAGCCGATAGCGTCCGCGCAGCCATCCGCGGCGGCGTCTGGGAGCGCTCTCGGCGCGCAGTTCCCGGAACTCCCCGATGTGGACGGTGGTCTCGGGGACCCGTACGGCTTCGGGGTGCTCGGTGGGCAGCAGGCGCACGGCGAGCGGAACCTCGCCGGCCCGCACCTGCGGCGAGCGCGGCGGCGCCAGACGGATCGTCACCGTCTCCGAGGTGCCGGGATAGAGGGAGACGCGGTCGGGCTCCACCGTGGTCCAGGCAGCGCAGTCGCCGACGACTTCCAGGCGGTACGCCTCGACGATGTCGCTGTCGTTGCGAACGGTCAGGCTGGTGGAGGCGGTGCCTCCCGGCATCACCGACACCGGCGGGATGTCGAGGCCGGGCGCGCCAGGGCTGGGAGAGGCTGCTGGGGATGTCACACGGCGACGCTACGGCGCCGGTCCGGCCGCCTCCACGGTCGCGAGGGCAACTCCCCGGGCAGCTCCGATGCCCCTGCGGTCTCCCCCCAACTCCTCTCTCAGCCACATCGGTTGGCGTTCACCCGCGAAAGCCGGCCCCGACGCATTCCCATTGACGCATCACAGAACAGGTACGACACATGACCTGCGTTGACCACAACCGACCCGCCCCCGCGTTCGGCACCACCGCGCCCCAGGCGCCGGTCCCGGCCGGGAATCCACCCGGAACGCCTCCCGCCGGCCCCGGCCGGCGGGTCACCGTCGCCGTGTACGCGTCGGATCCGGTCCTGCACGTCGGGATAGTCCACCAGCTGCGCCAACGTCCCGAGATCGAGTTCGTCGACGACGCCGGCGCGCACCGCGCCCAGGTGTCGCTCGTGGCCGTGGACAGCGTGGACGACGAGACGGCCGCGCTGCTGTACCGGCTGCGGCACAACGGCGAGACCCGCACCGGGCTCGTGGTCGGCACGTTCGAATCGGGCGACGCCTTACAGCGGGCCATCGAATGCGGGGTCACCGCGGTGCTGCGACGCACCGAGGCCGACCAGGACCGGCTGCTGCGGCTGGTCCTGGCGATAGCGAACGGCGAGGGCGTGCTGCCCGGTGACCTGCTCGCGAAGCTCCTCGACCACGTCGGCGTCCTGCAGCGGTCCTCGCTCGACCCGCGCGCGGTGTCCCTGTCCACCCTGACCGCACGCGAGGCGGACATGCTGCGCCTGGTGTCGGAGGGGCTGGACACCGCGGAGATCGCGCGCAAGACCTCGTACTCCGAACGGACCGTCAAGAACGTGCTGCACGAGATCATCACGCGGCTGCACCTGCGCAACCGTACGCACGCGGTCGGGTACGCCCTGCGCAACGGGCTGATCTGACCGTACGGCCCGGCGGCCGCCCACCGGCTGCCCGAAAGCGCAGCCGGTACTTCCCCCGGGTCCGGCCCCGCGGCCCTGCCGGCCGGCCCTGCCGGTCGGCAGAGTGGCGGGGTCATACGTAGAGCTGTACCGGACTGTGAGGTGGACCGTGATGGGCACGGGTGACTCCGGCAGTCGGCGACACCGCTGGGGGAGGGCCGGCGCTCCGCTGCTCCTGCTGGTCCCCCTGCTCGCGGTGACGGCGGCGGCCGGCCCGGGCGGCGCGACGGCGCGGACCGTCGCGGCCGACGCCGGCGACAACCGGGTCGTGTACGCCGGTACCCGCCACCGGAGCCTGGGCCGGGTGGGGGCGACCGGCAAGGACAGCCCCCCGCTGTTCGGGGAGGGCCCGGCCCACCAGGACGTCCAGCCCGCCGCGCTGGGCGACCGACTGGTCTTCGCGAGCCGCCGGGACGAGCCGGCCCCGCAGGTCTACCTGCGGTCCGCGGACGGCTCGGTACGCCGTCTGACCAGCGGCCTGGACGCGGCGAACCCGCGGCTGACCCCGGACGGCCGGTCGGTCGTCTTCGACGCGGCCGGGCCGGCCAGGCCTGGCCGCGGCGTCCAACGCGACCTTTGGCGGGTGCAGACCGACGGCACCGGGCTCACCCGGCTGACCGACACCCCCGCGAACGAGGAGCACCCGACGGTCTCGCCGGACGGCGCACGGCTGGCGTACTCCTCCGACGACGACCGGACCGCCGGACGGCAGGTGTACATACGCGCCCTGCGGGGCGGCCCGGCCACCCGCGTCTCCGACCCGGGCAACGGCACGGCCACCGAGCCGGTGTGGAACCCGGTGGACGACGCGGAGAACCGGGAGGTGATCGCGTACACCGCCACCGGGCCGAACGGTCCGCGCCTTTGGTGGACCGACGGGCGCGGCGGCGGGCCGCTGCTGTCGGGTGCTCAGGCGGGCTGGCGTACCCACGGGGCAGCCTGGCTGCCCGACGGCGACGGGCTGCTCTTCCTCAGCCCAGACCGGACCTGTACCTGCGAGGGCGACTGGGACCACGTGTTCCGGGTGCCCGCGCACTCGGACAAGACCCCCGACGTGGTACTCAGCGAGGACCGCGAGGTCGGCTCGCCGACCTGGCTCGGTCCGCTGAACGGCGGCGGAACGGTGGTCGAGCGCACCTCGGCGGCCGGGCCGCACGTGGTGACCCTGCAGGACGCCCGGATGGACGGCTCCGACCCCCGCGACCTGGGCCTGCCCATCCTCAAGGAGGACCCGGCCGCCGACACGAACACGGACCCGGCCAAGGACCCGCTGTTCCAGCCCGCCGCCGGGTCCGACCCGTGGACCGAGCGGCAGAACTACACGCCCGACGGCCGGCGGATCGTGCTGACCCGCTTCGAGGACACGCCGGACGGCCGCATCGAGCGGATCTGGACGGCCGACGCCGACGGCGCCAACGCGGCGCCCCTGCCGCTCGCGGGCCGCGGCCCCAAGGACTGGGACACCGACCCGACGTTCTCCCCCGACGGCAGGCTGCTGGCCTTCACCCGGACCTCGCCGGGCGGGGTCGGCGGAGCCTCGGGCCGGGGGCGGATCCTGATCGCGGACGCCGCGACCGGGGCGCTGCGCGGCGAAGTCCGCTCGCCGGAGGGCCTGGCCTGGTCCGGTGACGCCCAGCCCACCTGGTCCTCCGACGGCACGACCTTGGCCTTCACCCGTAACCACGTGATCAACGGCGGTGGCGGCAACAAGCACGTCTGGACCGTTCCGGTGGACCACCTCGACCGGCAGCGCGACCTGAGCGCCGGTATCTGCCCCGGTGCCTGCGAGGTCATCGACGACAGCCCTGCGTTCTCCCCGGACGGCATCACCCTCGCCTTCAACCGCAAGAAGGGCGGCGGCCGCCTCGACGAAAGCGGAGGCATCCTGCTGGCCTCCGCGACGGGCCGCTCCTGCCGGGTCCTGCTGCCCGCCGCCGCCCGCGACGTACCCGGGGCCTGCGGCCGGGACCTGCCGGACACCCCGGCCGGCGGCCCGTTCCAGCCCCGCGACGCCGCCTGGACGGCCGACGGCAAGAGTCTGGTGCTCAGCGCCCGCGGATCCCGGGCGGCCAACAGCCCGGAGAAGCTGAAGCTGGTGGACGTGGCCTCCGGCGCGCACCGGCTGCTCGTCAGCGGCCTGCCGGGCCGGCAGAAAGAACCCGGTGTGCAGCAGTCGGTGGACCTCGCCGTCCAGGCGCCCGACAAGGCCGCGCCGCTCACCGTCGGCGACTCCGCCGGCGTCCGGGTCGACGTCGTCAACCACGGCCCGGCGGCCTCACCGGGCACCCGGCTGACCGTCGCGCCGCCGGTCGGCCTCACCGTGACCGGGCTCACCGCGCCCGGCGCCACCTGTGACGCGGCGGCGCTGACCTGCGCCCTGGGCGTGGTGCCTCCCGGCGCCACCGTCCCGGTGACCGCCACCTTCACCGGCGTCACCCCCGGCGACCAGCCCGTGGACTGGTCCGTCACCGGTACGGTGCTCGACCCCCGCCCCACGGACAATGCCGGCCGGACCGTGGTGCCGGTGCGCACGGCGCCCGAACCCCCGACATCGCCGCCGCCAACCCACACACCCACCCCGCCGACCACCTCGCAGCCGCCGACCCCGGACCCGCCGACCACCACGCCCGCGCCGCCCGCGCCGCCGGCCGGGCCCGGGCTGAGCCTCACGGCGCAGCCGAACCCCGGCTACGTGGGGGGCCGCGTCGTGGTCACGTACACCATCCGCAACGGCCGCAACGCCCTCGCCACCGGCCTGCGGCTGCGCATCGGCCTCCCCGAGGGCGTCCCCCACGGCGGGCCGCCGCCCGGCTGCGACCAGGCCTGGACGTGCGCGCTGCCGGACCTGGCCCCGGGCGCCCGGACCGTCATCCAGGTCGTCCTCAGTCCCGACAAGGCGCTCACCGGCCTGCTGACCGGCGCCCTCACCACGACCGGCACCGACGCCGACCCCGGCGACAACAATGCCCGGCAGCAGCTGCGCATCCTCCAGCCCCGCATCGTCGCGGTGCCGCCGATCGGCAAGCCCGGCTTCGTCACCTCGGTGCGGGGCGAGGACTTCCCGCCCGGCGCGCCGGTGCGGTTCACGTGGCAGCCGGGCATCACGGCCGCGGCTGCGCCGACCCGGCCCGGGCGGGACGGCCGGTTCATCGGCCAGCTGCTGATCCTCGCCAAGGACCAGACCGGCCCCCGCACCATCACCGCGAGCGGCCCCGGCTTCTCCCCGGTGCAGACCGGCTTCCTGGTCGTCAGCGGCACCATCCAGCCGCCCAACGAGACGGTCCGCCGGTGATCCACGAGGTCGACGAAGGGCTCCGCCGACTGTTGGCGGAGTCCGGCCTGGAGGCGTCGGGCGTCGAGGTGGTGTTCGACGCGCCGACGCGGGACTGGGCGGCGCGCCGCAGCGCCCCCACGGTCTGCGTGTTCCTGTACGACGTGCGCGAGGACCACACCCGTCGCGCCAGCGGCGGGGGCGAGGTGTACGACGCGGACGGGTTCCTCGCCGCGCGCCGTGCCCCGGCGCGGTGGTTCGAGCTGACGTACCTGGTCACCGCATGGGCGAGCCGGCCGCAGGACGAACACCGGCTGCTCTCCCAGGTGCTGGCCTGCCTCGTGTCGACCGACTCGCTGCCCCCGCGCCTGCTCACCGGCTCGCTCGCCGAACTCGGTCTGATCGTGGGCATGGACGGCGGCGGCACCGGGCTCGACGCGCCCGCCGCCTCCGACGTGTGGTCGGCGCTGGGCGGGGAACTGAAGCCGTCGCTGGGACTGCGCGTACGGGCGCCGCTGGCCGGGGCGACCACGGCCGTCGCCCCGCCGGTGACCGAGGGGCTCGCCGTACGCTCCGGGCAGCGCACCGGCCGGCCCGGACCGGACGAGCGGGACACCCCGGAGGCCCTGCGCCGACTGCGCTACGTGGAGGTGGCCGAGCCGGGCCCGGAGGGCTTCGGCGGCTCCCGGGAACGGGCGCAGGCTCCGGCCCGCCGCCGACGGGGGGAACGGCAACCGTGACGCACACCGTCCGGGCTGCGGCCCACCCGGTCCCGTACCTGTGGACGCGGCTGCGGCTCGTCGAGGAGCGGGTACGGCAGGCCGTCGCGCTGCGCCGCGCCGTCGATCCCGATCCGGACGACCCGTACCGGGGCCAGTACCTCACCCCTGAGGTGGTCGCCCGGATCCTGGACCCGGGGTATCAGGCCGCCCTGCCCCCGCTCGACCCGGACGGTCCGCCGCTCGGATCCCCGCTCGACGTCCTGGCCAGGCGCTTCGCGCTGGCGCCGCTGGACGTGGACCTACTCCTGATCGCCCTCGCGCCGGACCTGGACGCCCGCTTCGAGCGGCTCTACGGCTTCCTCAACGACGACCTGACGCGCCGTCGGCCGACCGTCGGACTGGCCCTGGAACTGTGCGGCCGCACCGGGACGGCGGCGGCGCGGTTCCGGCTCGCCCCGACCGCGCCGCTGGTCGCGGGCGGCCTGCTGGAGGTCACCGAGCCCGAACGGCCGCCCCTGTCCCGGGTACTGGTCGTTCCCGACCGGGTCACCGCCCACCTGCTCGGCAGCGCCTCGCCCGACCCCCGACTGGCCGACGTGCTCGGCGACCCCGCCGACGACCCCGCCGTCGACCCGGCCGAGCTGCACCGGGCCTCCGCCGCGGCCGGCAGCGGCACCGGCCACGTCCACCTGCGGACCCGCGGCGGCGACGCCGAGGGCCTGGCCGCCGCCGCGCTCCGCGCACGCGGGCTGCGCCCCCTGGGCCTGGCCGCGGCGGCGCTGGCGCACGACACCCGCACCGTGCCCGGCCTCGTGGGGGCCGTGGCCCGCGAGGCCCGGCTGCTGGGCGGCGGCGTGCTGCTCGGACCGGTCGAGGAACTGTCCGACAAGCCCGACGAGCGGGCCCGCGTCCTGCGCACCCTGTGCACGGTGCTGCGGGACATCCCCCTGTTCACCTACGGCACGAGCGGCTGGGAACCCGCCTGGGCCGCCGACACCCCCGTCACCCTGACGGTGGCGGCCCCCACCCCCGAACGGCAGGCCGCGCGCTGGCGGCACGCGCTGGAGCGGGCCGCCGCGGAGCACGCCGAGGAGGGCGGACCGGCCGGGGCCGACGCCGGGGCCGACGCCGGGGCCGACGCGCTCGCCCGGTCCGTGGCCGCGCACCGCCTCGACGCGGGGCAGCTGCGCCGCGCCGCCGGCGCCGCGACGCGTACGGCCGCGCTCGACGGCCGCCCGCTCTCCGCCGCCGACCTGCGCACCGCCGTACGCGCCCAGAACGGCGCGGGCCTCGCCCGCCTCGCCCGCCGGGTGGAGCCCGCGGTGGGCTGGGACGACCTGGTGCTGCCCGCCCCCACCCACCGCCGGCTACGGGACCTCGCGATGCGCGCCCGCCACCGCGACCAGGTGCTCGGCCAGTGGGGCATGCGGCCCGGCGGCGGGCGCGGACGCGGGGTGATCGCGCTGTTCGCGGGCTCCTCCGGTACCGGAAAGACCATGTCGGCCGAAGTCGTGGCGGCCGACCTGGGCATGGACCTGTACGTGGTGGACCTGTCGACGGTCGTCGACAAATACGTCGGCGAGACCGAGAAGAACCTAGAGCGGATCTTCACCGAGGCGTCGGCCGTCAACGCGGTGCTGCTGTTCGACGAGGCCGACGCGATCTTCGGCAAGCGCTCAGAGGTGAAGGGCGCCCACGACAAGCACGCCAACATGGAGTCGGCCTACCTGCTGCAGCGGATGGAGTCCTTCGACGGTATCGCCATCCTGACCACCAACCTGCGGGCCAACCTCGACGAGGCGTTCACCCGCCGCCTGGACGTGGTCGCTGACTTCCCGGTACCCGACGCCACCCAGCGCCTGGCCCTGTGGGAGCGCTGCCTGGGCAGCCCGGTGCCCAGGGCCGGTGACCTCGATCTCGCCTTCTGCGCGGACCGGTTCGAACTGGCCGGAGGCTCGATCCGGGCCTGCGCGGTGACCGCCGCCTACTTCGCGGCCGCTTCGGGGGAACCGCTGACCATGGGGCAGGTGGTGACGGCCGTCGCCCAGGAGTACCGCAAGCTCGGCCGGCTGGTCCTGGCCGGCGAGTTCGGGCCGTACGCGGACCAGGTCGCCCACGTGTGAGCCGGACGGGACGGCTGCGCTGCCTGGACGGTCCGGCGGGGGCGACCGGGAGGGCAGCGCACCTGCCCCCGGCCAGGTCCGAACGCACCTCCCGTCGGTGATCTCCACCGGAAAGGCTGTGGACGGACCTGATGCACTGGCCGTAATACGAAGGAGCGAGCAATGGCGACGTACCTCACCCCCGGCGTGTACGTGGAGGAGGTGCAGTCCGGTGCCCGCCCCATCGAAGGGGTCGGCACCGCCGTCGCCGCGTTCGTCGGCTTCGCCCAGAGCGGGCCCTTCCACGAGCCGACGCTGGTCACCAGCTGGGACCAGTACACCCAGCACTTCGGCGGCTTCACCGAGGGCGCCTACCTGCCCCACTCCGTGTACGGGTACTTCGCCAACGGCGGCGGCGCCGCGTACGTCGTCCGCATCGGCGGGTCCGGTGCGGGGGCCTCCGCACCGGCCGCCACCGGCGGACGCCCCCAGCCCCGCCCCGTGGACCCGGTCGAGCTCGGCGGCTTCTTGGTCGCGGCCCGGCCGGGCGTCACCGGCGTGTCCGTGGAGATCGCCGACGCGGACGGCGAGAACCCGCCCGAGGACCGCTTCAAGATCGTCGTCCGGCAGGGCGACCAGGTCGCCGAGACCTACGAGGCGTCCGCCCGCAAGAACGTCAAGGGCTACCTCGTCTCCGTGGCCCGCGCCTCGAAGCTGATCGAGGTCACCGAGCAGCGCGGCGCGGCCCAGACCCGGCCCGCCGGCCAGACCGTTGCCGTCCCGGACGCCGCGGCCGCAGCGCCCGCTCCGGCCGGCCAGGGCGGCGACGTGGCCCGGCTCGACCCGGCCGAGTACGTCGGTGACGCGGGGGCCCGTACCGGCTTCGCCGGCCTGGAGACCATCGACGAGATCACCATGGTCGCGGTGCCCGACCTGATGAGCGCCTACGAGCGCGGCGACATCGACTCCGAGGGCGTGCGGACGGTGCAGCTCGCGGTGATCTCGCACTGCGAGCAGATGGGCGACCGGGTGGCCGTCCTCGACAGCCCGCCCGGGCTCTCCGCGCAGCAGGTCCGCAGCTGGCGCAACGACGAGGCGGGCTACGACTCCCGCTACGCCGCCCTGTACTACCCGTGGATCCGCGTCTTCGACCCGGCCGCCGGGCGCAACGCGACCGTCCCGCCGAGCGGTCACATCGCGGGCGTGTGGGCGCGCAGCGACGCCGAGCGCGGTGTCCACAAGGCCCCCGCCAACGAGGTGATCCGCGGTGCCGTGGACCTGGAACTGCGCCTGAGCAAGGGCGAGCAGGACCTGCTGAACCCCATCGGGGTGAACTGCGTACGGGCCTTCCCCGGCCGGGGCATCCGGATCTGGGGCGCCCGCACCCTGTCCTCCGACCCGGCCTGGCGCTACCTGAACGTGCGCCGCCTCTTCAACTACCTGGAGGAGTCGATCCTCCTGGGCACCCAGTGGGTGGTCTTCGAGCCCAACGACGACCGGCTCTGGTCGAGCATCCGGCGCAACGTGACCGCGTTCCTCACCGAGGAGTGGCGGGGCGGCGCGCTGTTCGGGCGTACGGCGGCGGAGGCGTTCTACGTCAAGTGCGACCGGGACAACAACCCGCAGGAGTCGATCGACCTGGGCCGGGTGATCTGTGAGATCGGCGTGTCGCCCGTCAAGCCCGCCGAGTTCGTGGTGTTCCGGCTGGCCCAGTTCTCCGACAGCACCAGCCTCGTCGACGAGTGACCGGCGCGCTCATCACATTCGTTTCCAGCAAGGAGAGGTGACAGACAGTCATGGCAGAGGGCGATGCTCTTTCCACCCATATCTTCGGCGTACAGCTCGGTGGCTACCTGGTCGAATCGGTCCAGGAGATCAGCGGCATGACCGTCGAGGAGGAGGTGGTCGAGGTCCGTCAGGTCAGCAAGGACGGCAAGCAGATCATCCGCAAGCAGCCCGGCGCCCGCCAGGCCGGCGAGGTCACGATCACCCGGGGACTCGACAAGAGCAGCGAGTTCACCAAGTGGATCAAGGAGACCCTGAACAACGGGGCCGTCGACACCGCACGGCAGAACCTCACCATCGAGATCAAGGACTCCACGGGCGAGACCGTCCGCCGCATCCAGCTGATGAACGGGTGGGCCTCCAAGTGGGAGGGCCCCTCCCTCAAGGCCGGCGAGTCCGCCGCGGCCACCGAGTCCGTGACCATCGTGTTCGAGGAGATCGTCGTCGAATGAGGCGGCGTACGGTGACGGCGGGCAGCCTGGAGGAGATCCTCCAGGTGACGGCGCCCGCCACGGCCCCAGAGCAGCCGGCGCCACCCCCGGCCGCCGCCGCTCCGGCGGCGGCGCGGCAGGACCACGGGCTGCGCACGGAGTTCGAGTTCGAGCTGCCGCGTGGATACGTGGACGAGGCGGGCACCGTGCACCGGCACGGGTCGATGCGGCTGGCCACCGCCCGCGACGAGCTGCGCCCGCAGATCGACCTGCGGGTCAAGGAGAACCCGGCGTACCTCAGCGTGGTGCTGCTCAGCCAGGTGATCACCCGGCTCGGCACCATCACCGACGTGCACGCCGGGGTCGTGGAGCGGATGTACGCGACCGACGTGGCGTTCCTGCAGGACTTCTACCGGCGCGTCAACAGCGAGGGCCACACCCGCGCGGCGGTCACCTGCCCGCATTGCGAAGGCGGCTTCGAGGTCGACCTGTCCGGTGGGCGCCTGGGGGAATCGTGACGTACGCGCTCCCCCGGCTGAGGGAGGAGATCGCGTACATCGCCTACCACTTCCACTGGCAGCGCGACGAGATCCTCGACCTGACCCACGGTGAACGGCAGGAGTGGGTCACCGAGATCGCACGTATCAACACCCGGGTGAACGAAGGCGGTTGAGTAGATGGCATGGCGGGACAGGCTGCGCCGGCGGGCCGTGGCGGCCTCCGGTACGGCGTCGGCCACGGCTGCTGCCGGGCCGGCCGTCGGCGTGCCGGTCCCCGGCGTGCCCGGCGACTGGGACGGCGGCTGGCGCCGGACGGCGCCGCCCGAGCTGACCGTGTCCCGCGCGCCGATGGGCGTCAGTGACGGACTCGCCTTCCGGGCCGGCCTGGCCGCTTGGCGCGACCCGTCGTTCGACACCGGCCTCGCCCACGCCCTGCTGCCGACCGCCCCGGCCGGTCTCGTACGCGGCGTGGCCCGCCCCGCCACCGGCCACCCCACCCACACCGGCGGCGGCCCGCTGCTGCTGCGCGCGCTGCGCCGCCCGGACGAAGCGGAACCCGCGCCGGGGGCGCAGCCGCCGGTCGAGCCGGTACGGCGGACCGACGCGGCGGCGGTTGCCCGTGCCACCACGCGTGGCGGCCGGGCGGCGGCCACGGAGCCCTCCGCGTCGGGCTCGCCGAGCCGGGCCCGAGCCGTGCGGGGCTCCGCCGAACCGGTGCGCGGCAGCGGCGCGCCGGATCCCGTCATCGCGCGGGCCTCGGCCCGTGGCGGCACGGGATCCGGGACCCCGGGCACGGCGACGCCCGCACACCCGGCCGCGCCGGGTGCGGGGCGGGCCGTGCCGGACTCGGCCTCGGACCGTCCGGGTGGCGCTGCCGGCGTCGCGCCGGGTCCGGGCGTCGCCCGTGGTGGCGCGGGGTCCGGGACGCCGGGCACGGCGACGCCCGCACAGCGGGCCCCCTCAGGGGCGCCGGGTGCGGGGCGGCCGCTGCTGGGCTCCGCCTCCGACCGCTCGGGTGGCCGGGCGGGCACCACGCCGGGTCCGGTCGTCGGGCGGGCCTCGGGGCGTGGCGGCGCGGGGGACGTTTCCGGGCCGGGTTCCGTACCGCCTGCCTCTGGCGGTGTCCGCTCGGGTGGCGCTGCCGGGGCCACGCCGGGTCCGGTCGTCGCCCGTGGCGGCGCGGGATCCGCGACCCCGGGTGCGCCGACGCCCGCTCAGCGGGCCGTGCCGGGTCCGGTCCTCTCCGGGCCGGTTTCCGTACCGCCTGCCTCTGCCATCGGCACCCGTGGCGGCGCGCCCGGTCCGGTCGTCGGGCGGGCCTCCGGCCGTGGTGGCGCGGGGTCCGGGACCCCTGGTACGCCGACGCCCGCACAGCGGCGGACCGTGCCGGACTCCGCCTCGCCATCGCGCGGCGCCGACCGCGCGGCCGCGTCCGCAGACGGCTCGGTGCCCGGTTCCGTTCCGTCCGCCTCCGGCGCTGACCGCTCGGGTGCGCCTGCCGGCGGGCGGCCCTCCGGCCGTGGCGGCGCGGGGAAGGCGGGTACCCGTGGCCTCACGCCCACGCACTTCGCAGCGGTGCTCGGCACGCCCCCGGCCGCCGTACAGCGGGCCGGCGACGGCACCGCCGGGTCCCCGGACGCGCCCGGTCGTACGCCGACGCCCGCGCGGTTCCCGCTGGTGCGCCGTATCGCGGTGGTCCCCGGAGCTACCGCCGGGGGCACCCCGGCGGTAGGCGCGTCCGCCGGTCCCAGCCCCGCCTCCGCCACAAGAACCGGGTCCCGTTCCGTCCCGGCCGACCCCGGCGCCGGTCCCGGCCGTACGGGCGGGGACACGTCTGCCCAGCGGGCCGCGTCGAGTACGCCGGGGCCCACCCGAAACCCCGGCCGCACCGGCGGGGGGCCTCCCGGACAGCGGGCCGCGGCCTCCGGGGCCGTCCCGGCCGACGCCGGTGCCGGTGTCGGCCGTACGGGCGGAGCTCCATCGGACCGGCCTGCTTCGGCGGGCACCTCGCGATCCACGCGAGCCCGCGGCCGAGCAGGATCCGGGGCCGCCCCGGAGGCAGCCGCCGTGGTGCGGGCGCGCGCCGTCGGCCGGTTGCTGACCGTCGCCCGGCGGCCCGCGACGCCCGCGCGGCGCGTGGCCGTCGTGCGTCCCGCCGTCCCCCCGGTGGTCACGCCGCCCGTGCAGCGTGCGGGCAGCCGCGCACCGCTCGGCGCCCCCCTGGCCGAATTGCCGCCCACCGCAGTGCCGTCGGCCCCCGGCGCAGCCGGCTCCGCGCCCGCCCCGGCGATGCCCGTGGTCCAGCGCCAGGTCGAACCCGACAAGGGGGCGCGGCTCCACGCGGACCGGCCCGAGGCGCATCGCGGGCCCGGCGGCCCGGGCGCCGCCAAGCCGCGCGTCCGGAGCGGGCTGGGGGCGCCGTTGCCCTCGCTGCCGCCGACCGCCTCGGTGCCCGCTGCCGCTCCGCCCCTCTCCCGTGCCGACGTACAGCGCGCGCTCGCACCTGACCACAGGTCGCTGCTGGGAGAGGGGAGCGGCGTACAGCGCCGTACCGCCGAACCCTCCACCGCCCCGGCCTCCCCGGCCGTGCCCCCGCTCGTCCAGCGGGCCGCCACCCCGCAGGCCACCGGCACCGGCACCGGGCCCGCGGCCCCGCACCTCGCGGGCCACCCGGGAGCCCCCGCCGGGGTCCGGCGCGCCGACCGGCCCGTTCCGCCCGTCGTCGCCCCCGCCGGCAGCGAGCGGAGCGGAACTCCGCCCCACCGCCGCACCGTCCAGCTCCTGGCGGCCCGGCCCCTGACCCTCGGCAGCACCGGTGACATGGGGAGCGCGGCCGCCCCCGCACCCCGCCCGGCGGTAAGCCGTCCCGTCGTCGCGGCACGCTGGCCCGGCTCGCCCACCGCCCCACCGCTCCAGCGGGCAGCGGCCGGCCGGCCCGGACCGACGTCCGCGACCCCCGTGCCCACCCCGCGCGCCGCCCCCGTCATACGCCCGGTGCCCGGGCCCCGCCCGGCGCCCGCGCCGGTCGCGGCGCCCGCCACCCGGCTGCCCGTGACCGCCCCGCAGGCGCCGCCGCTCGTGGTCCAGCCCGCCCCGGCCGGGCCGGCGGCGCACCCCGTCCCCGTGGTGCGGCCCGGGGCGGCGCCCCCCGCCGCCCGGCCGGCGGACCCGCCGTCGGTGCAGCGCGAGCCCGCCCGCAGCCGGGGCAACGGCACGCCCGCACCGACCCCGGTAGCCGGCCCCCCACCACAAGGCAGCGGCAGCGGCGGCGGCGACCTCGATCTGGACGATCTGGCCCGTCGATTGCTCGACCCGGTCGCCCGCCTGCTCCGTACCGAGCTGCGGCGCGGCCGCGAACGCGCGGGCAGGCCGTTCGACGGCCGCCGCTGAGCACCGGACCAACCAGGAACGAGAAACGATGACGGACAACATCTTCGCGACCAGCGTGTTCTTCCGGCTGGCGATCGGCGGCAACGACCTCGGCGCCTTCCACACCTGCTCCGGCATGGGCGCCGAGGTCGAGATGGAGAGCTACGCCGAAGGCGGCAACAACGGCTTCACCCACCAACTGCCCGGCCGCGTGACCTGGTCGAACATCACCCTCACCCGGCCCGTCACCGCCGACACGGCGAAGATCGGCCGCTGGCTGGACGAGACGCTGCGGCGGGTCGAGCCCAAGGACGGGGAGATCGTCGCCCTGCGCCCCGACCTGAGCCGGATCATCAGCTGGCAGGTGTTCGGGATCGTCCCGGTGCGCTGGCAGGGCCCGTCCTTCGACCCGGCCCACTCCGAAGCGGCGGTGGAGACCCTGGAGATCGCCCACGAGGGCCTGCTCCCCTCCTGACCGCCCCGCCCCCGCAACCCCCGCTCCGGAAGGAACCCCACGGTCATGGCCTCATCGGCACGCGCCAGCCGCGCCCGGGCCCAGCTCACCCTCAAAGAGCCCCCGGCCTCGGTCGGGGCCAGGCCCGGCGGGACGATCGCGAAGCTCGACCTGCAGTTCAACCCCTCCACCCTCCAGCTGGGCAAGACCACCGAGTGGCGGCGCACCCCCTCCCGGATGGCCGGCCAGTCGGCCCTGCCCGAGTTCGTGGGCAGCGGCCCGCGCACGCTGAGCCTGGACGTGTTCCTGGATGCCACCGCCAAACACGACAACTCGGTGGAGCAGGCGGTGGAGAAGCTGATGAAGGCCTGCGTGCCGACACCGGCCAGCCTCGGCCGGAAGAAGCCGGCGAGCCCCTGGGTGCGTTTCGAGTGGGGCAGCGCGCGCACGACGTCCTTCGATGGGGTGCTGTCGAACCTCTCGGTCTCGTACACGCTCTTCGACGTGGACGGCAAGCCGCTGCGGGCCACCTGCTCGCTGTCCATCGAGGAGGCGAGCGTCGATCCGCCCGGCCAGAACCCCACGTCGGGCGCGCGCACCGCCCGCAGTACGCACACCGTCGTGGCGGGCGACAGCCTGGCGATGCTGGCCTGGCGCGAGTACGGCGACGCGACGGCCTGGCGGGCCATCGCGGAGGCCAACCGCATCGACGACCCGATGGCGCTCGTCCCCGGCTCCGAACTCGTGGTGCCGGGCCTCCAGGACACCCACGGCGAGGAGGAGCAGCGGTGAGCGGAGCCGAATCCGGGGGCCGGTCGTTCGCGGCGGACCCGATCGTGGAAGCGCCCGGCGAACTCGCGCCGATCTGGGCGGCGCAGCTGGTGAGCTGCGTGGTGGACGAGAACGTGGGCCTGCCGGACACGGCGGTGCTCACCTACCGCGACCCCGACCACGAGTTCCTGCGCGCCACCGGGATCACCATCGGCAGCCCGCTGCGGGTGTCGGTGATGACGGTGAAGGGGCAGGCCCGGGAGCGGCTGTTCAACGGCGAGGTCACCGCCCTGGAGATCGACCGGGACCGGACCGGCTCGTTCACCGTCGTACGCGCCTACTCCAAGGCGCACCGCCTCCAGCGCGGCCGCAAGGTCGTGGCGTACCGGAACATGACGGCCGCCGCGATCGTGCGCAAGGTGGCCGCGGGCGCCGGGCTGGCCGTCGGGAAGGTGGAGGCGGCGCCGGTGACGTACAAGCAGCTGTCGCAAGCGAACGTCTCCGACTGGGACTTCCTGCAGTACCTCGCGGCCGAGAGCGGCGCGCTGGTGCGCGTCGACGACCAGGGCCTGCTCCAGTTCACCAAGCCCACGAAGGCCTCCGGGGCACCCGCCCCGTCGACGTCGGCCGCGCGCAACCCGATGGTCCTGGAGTACGGACGCAACCTCCTCGCCCTGCGCGCCGCCCTGTCGGCTGCCGACGGCGCCTCGAAGGTGCAGGTGCGCGGCTGGGACGTGACCACGAAGCGGCCGCTGGTCGCGGAGCAGCCGTCCGTGGTCAGCGACACCGTGGCACCGGGTCTCAGCCCCCAGCTCGGCGCCCGGTTCGGGACGTCGGCGGTGGCCGTCACCGACACTCCGTACCGTACGCAGGCCGAGACGACGGCGGTCGCGAAGGCGGCGGCCGGCCAGGTCAGCGCCGGGTTCGGCGAGCTGGAGGCGGTGACCGAGGGGAATCCCATGCTGCGGGCGGGCAAGCCGGTGGCGCTCGGCAACGTGGGGCAGGCGTTCTCCGGCCGGTACACGGCGACGGCCGTGCAGCACGTGCTGGAACCGCACGGCGGCTACCGCACCACCGTGTGGGTCAGCGCCAGCCCGGACCGCTCCCTGGCCGGCCTGGTGACCGGGGCCAACGCGCCCGGGCGCGGCCCGCGCATCCCCGGTCTGGCGATCGGCGTGGTGACGGACGTGCGCGAGCCGAACGGCTCCCAACGCGGCGCGGTAAGGCTGCAGTTCCCCTGGCTGGACGACACGTACGTCACCGACTGGGTGCGCACCGTCCAGTGGGGCGGCAAGGGCGGCGGCGGTGTGGTGAGTCCCGAGGTCAACGACGAGGTGCTGGTCGGCTTCGAGCAGGGGCTGCTCGACAGTCCGTACGTCATCGGCGGCCTGTACAACGGCGTGGACCAGCCCTCCCCGCACGACGTGCCGCTGATCGACAAGACCAGCGGCAAGGTCAACCGCCGTTCGGTGGTGTCCCGTTCGGGCCACCGGGTGGAGCTGCTGGACGCGCGGGCGCCGGGGCCCTCCGGGCTGCGGCTGGTGACCGGGGACGAGCGGCTCGAAGTACGCATGGACGACCGCCGGGACCGGATCGAGCTCACCGTGTACGCGGGCCGGGGCCGACCGCTGACCTCCGTCCTCCTGGACAAGAACGGCATCACGCTGGACGCCCGGCGGGGCACCGTGAAGGTGTCCGGCCGGCAGGTGGACATCGACGGCACCGCCGGGGTCAGCATCGGCGGCCGGTCGGTGCAGGTGAACGGGAAGTCCGACGTCACCATCAACGGCGGCCTGCTCGGCGTCCTCAAGGCCCGCCTCATCCGCATCAACTGACCCCTTCCTGTTCTCCTCCCGCTACCGCTTTCCCCTAGGAGCACCCGATGCCAGCCGCAGCGCGTACCGGCGACCCCACCAACCACGGTGGCCGGATCGGCACGCCCCCGCCCGGCGCCGCCGCGACGGTGGCGACGGTGCTGATCGGCGGCCTGCCCGCGGCCGTCGTGGGCAGCCTGCACGTCTGCCCGGTCGTGCCGCACGCGGCCCTGGGGCCGGCCAACGTACTCGTACCGAACCCGGCCGCGGCCACCGCGGGGTTGGTGCTCATCGGCGGGCTGCCCGCCGCCCGGGCCCGCGACCAGACCGCCTGCGGTGCGATGGTCCTGACCGGCGCCCCCACCGTCCTAGTCGGCGGTGTGTGATGAGCGAGCGGTTCATCGGGCGCGGCTGGGCCTTCCCCCTGCGGGTCGGGCCGACCGGCGGGATCGCCATGGTCGAGCGGGAACGGGAGCTGGAGGAGGCCATCCGCCTCGTGCTCGGCACCGCGCCCGGCGAGCGGCCGATGCGGCCCGAGTTCGGCTGCGGCATCCACGAGTACGTCTTCGCCCCCGGCGACGGCGACACCGCCGGGCGGGTCGCCCAGCAGGTGCGCGAGGCGCTGGAACGGTGGGAGCCCCGGATCGCGGTGGACGAGGTCGTCGTGGCCTTCGACGCCGTCGAGGCGGGCACCCTCTACATCGATGTGCACTACACGGTGCGCACCACCAATGACCGGCGCAACCTGGTCTTTCCCTTCTACACGATCCCCTCCGAGGAGGGGGCCGAGGAAATGGTCGCGGACTGATGGCCCTGCCCTCCCCCAACCTGGACGACCGGCGGTTCCAGCAACTCGTCGACGAGGCGAAGCGGTACGTGCAGCAGCGCGCCCCGGAGTGGACCGACCACAACGTCTCCGACCCGGGCGTCACCCTGATCGAGACGTTCGCGTACCTCGTGGACCAGCTGCTGTACCGGCTGAACCGGGTGCCGGACAAGAACTACCTGGCGTTCCTGGACCTGTTGGGCATCCAGCTGTACCCGCCGTCGGCCGCCGTCGCCGATGTCGACTTCTGGCTGTCGGCCCCGCAGCCGGAGACGGTGACGCTGCCCGCCGGCACCGAGGTGACGACCGCGGTCGGCGAGACCGATCCGCAGACCGACACCGAGGCGGTGGTCTTCGCCACCACCGACGACCTGCGGATCGTGCCGAGCGAGCTGACGCGCCTGGTCACCGCGCCCCGTACCGGTGACGTGACCGATCGGACGGGGGCGCTCGCCGAGGGCCTGGACATCCCGTGCTTCCAGGCGGCGCCCGAGCCCGGCGACGCGCTGTTGTTCGGCCTGCCGACGGCGGTACCGCGCTGTGTGGTCGCGGTCCGCCTCGACAGCCGTGTCGAGGGTGTCGGCGTCGATCCGCGCCAGCCCCCGCTGGTGTGGGAGGCGTGGGACGGCGGCCGGTGGCAGCGCTGCGAGACCGGCGACGACAGCACCGGCGGCCTGAACCGGCCCGGCGAGGTCATCGTGTACGTGCCCGCCGGGCACACCGCGTCGCTGATCAGCGGGATCCGCGCGGGCTGGCTGCGCTGCCGGGTCACCGAGGCCGAACCCGGCCAGCCGTTCTACTCGGAGTCCCCGACCGTGCGCGAGGCCGAGGTGTTCACCGTCGGCGGCACCATGGCCGTGGAGCACGCCGAGCGCGTGGCCGACGTACCGCTCGGCGCGTCGGAGGGGGTGGCCGGCCAGACGTTCCGACTCGGCCGGCCGCCCGTACTCCTCGACGGGGAGCCCCCGGTGGTGGAGGTGTCCTCCCCGGAGGGATGGCAGCGCTGGGAGGTGGTGGAGCACTTCGGCCGCTCGAGGCCCGAGGACCGGCACGTCCGGGTGGACGCCACGAACGGAGAGTTCCTGTTCCCGCCGGTGCTGCGCGAGGCCGACGGCACGCTGCGCCCCTGCGGCGCCGTACCGCCCAAGGGTTCCCAGGTCCGCGTGGCCCGCTACCGCACCGGCGGTGGCCCGGCGGGCAACGTCTCCCGTGGGGCGATCTCCGTTCTGCGCAGCTCCGTTCCGTACGTCGCACGGGTCGTCAACCGGGAGGCGGCGCGCGGCGGCGTCGCGGGGGAGAGCATCGACAACGCCAAGCTGCGGGCGCCGGAGACGCTGCGCATGCAGGAGCGCGCGGTGACCGCCGAGGACTACGAGATCATCGCCCGCCAGGCGGCGCCCTCGGTGCGCCGCGTCCGCTGCCTGCCCGACCGGGACGGCGGAGGAGGCCCGGGCGCGGTCCGGGTCCTCGTGGTGCCGGACGCGGTGGCCGACGAGGGCGACCGGCTGCGCTTCGAGCAGCTGATCCCCTCCGACCAGGTGCTCACGGCGGTCACTACGACCCTGGACGAACGGCGTCTAATCGGCACCCGGCTGATCGTGGAGCCGCCCGTCTACCAGGGCGTCACCGTGGTGGCCCGGCTCTCGGCGCCCGAGGCGGACGCCGACCGGGTGCGGGACGCGGCGCTCGCCGCGCTGTTCCGCCACCTCAACCCGCTGCGCGGCGGGCCGGACGGCACCGGCTGGCCGTTCGGGCGGCCGGTGCAGTACGGCGAGGTTTTCGGCGTGCTGCAACGCGCCATCGGGGACGTGCTGGTGGAGGAGATCCGGCTGTTCGCCGCCGACCCGATCACAGGGCGGCGTGGCGCCCCGGTCGACCGGATCGACATCGGATCGGGCGCGCTGGTCTTCTCCTACCAGCACCAGGTGGTCGTGACGGCGCGCGAGCCGGAGGTGCGTCGATGAACCGGGCCGCTGTCCCGGGCCTGCCCAGCCGGTACCCGATCGGCGGGCAACTGCCCGCGCTGTACGCCGAGGACGACTTCGCGCAGCGGTTCACCGCGGGCCTGGACACCGTCCTGGCCCCGGTGTTCGCGACCCTCGACAACCTGCCCGCGTACTTCGACCCCCGGCTGGCCCCGGCCGACTTCCTGTCCTGGCTGGCCGCTTGGGTCGGCGGCGTGGACGACCCCCGGTGGCCGGTCGAGCTGCGCCGCGAGGCGGTGGCCCGGGCGGTGGAACTGCACCGCCGGCGCGGTACCCGGCGCGGCCTGGTCGAGGCGCTGCGGCTGGTCCTGGGCGTCGTCGCCGAGGTGAGCGGGGACGGCGGGGCCGTGTGGTCCCGTACGGCGGGTGCGGAGCCCCCGCCCGCGCCGGCCGGGGAGGTCCTGGTACGGGTGTGGCCGCCCGCCGCGGGAGGCGTCCACGAGGTGGACGCGGACCGGGTGCGCGCGCTGGTCCGCTCCCTCTGTCCGGTGCACACGGTCTGCCGGGTCGAGGTCCTGCCGGGCCCGCCCGCGGGTGAAGGAAGGTGACGGCGATGCGCGCGTGCCCCGTGTGCGGTGCCTCGAACGAACCGACGGACGACTTCTGCGGCAACTGCGGTTCCTACCTCGGCTGGTCGGACGCCGCCGCGACGCGGGAGACGCCGCCCCCGCAACCGGGCCGGGCCACCCCGGCCACCGCGGACCCCGCGCCGCCGTCGACCGGTTCCGCCCCGGCCGGTTCGACGTCGGCCGGTTCGACGTCGGCCGGTTCGGCGCCTACCGGTTCCGCGTCGATCACGGAGCCGGCCGACGGCGCCTCGAACGCCCCCGCGCCGCCCGACAGCCCCGCGCCGCCGCGGCGTACCACCCCGCCGGCGGACCCCGCGCCCCCCGCCGGTTCGGGGCCCGCCGCCGTGCCGCCCGCGGGGCGGGCGGCCGCCGATCCGGTGCCCGTGCGCCCGGCCAGGGCCGTCGCTCCGCGGCCGGTCGTCAACGCGCCCTCGGTCGGCGAGGACGTGTCCGGGGTGCCGTGCCCCTCCTGCGGTACGCCCAACCCGCCCGACCGGCGCTTCTGCCGCCGCTGTGCGACGCCGCTGACGCCCAGAACCGTCGCGCCGGCGCTTCCCTGGTGGCGGACGATCTGGCCGCTGCGCCGCCGCACCCGCGCCGGCTCCGGCCGACTGGTGCGCTTCCTCGTGATCCTGGCCGCGGTACTGGCCCTGTGCGCCGGCGGCTTCCTGCTGCTGCCGGCCGGCCGACAGCTGATCGAGGACACCCGGGACAAGCTCGGCAAGAGCAAGGCGGTGACCCCGACCCGCGTCGAGGCGACCGCCGAGCTGCCCGGGCACCCGCCGGCCAGCACCACCGACGGGCTCAGCAACCGCTACTGGGGCGCCCCCGGCCCCGGCGCTTCGGTGACGTACACCTTCGCCAAGCCCTTCCGGCTGGTCGGCGTGATCGTCACCAATGGCGCCTCGCCTTCCCCGGAGGAGTACGCGCGCCAGGGCCGGGCGCTCCAGATCGAGATGGAGGTGACGGCGCGGGACGGCGCGAAGCACCACAAGAGCCTCACCCTCAGCGACAAACCGGGCCCGCAGACCTTCCCAACCGGCATCAACGACGCCACGTCGATCCGGCTAACCCTCGACGCACCCGCCGGACTGGACCAGGGCCGCCATCTCGCCCTGGCGGAAGTGGAGTTCTTCCAACGTTCCTGATGCCGGCCCGGGTCCGCCCGCTCCTACCGGTCGGTGTGGAGCGCGGTGCGCAGGGTGGCTGCGGCCATGGCGATGCGGCCCAGTCCAGCGGGTACTCGGCGGCACCGCGCCAGCCGCACGCGCACCGCGCGCCCAGGGCGTCGGCACACGGGCGGGTGGCGTGGGCGTCGTACGCCGACCAGTGCGTGGTCGACGGCACGCGAATCGCGACGCCAGCGCGAAGTACCTCGGGGAAGGCGCGGAGAAGCTCGGCTGGGGCCCGCAGGGCCTCGGTCTGGGCTACCCAGTTGGAGCGGCGCTCCTGATCCCGATCCTCCTGGCGATCTTCGTCGCCTGGAGGCTGAGCGGGATGACGTTCCAGATCCGCGACATCGTCACCTTCAAGGGCGAAGCGCTCTTCTGGCCGGCGATCCTGGTGTCCAACACCCTGGGCACCTCGATGGGCGACTTCCTCTCCGACAGCTCCGACCTCGGGTACACGGGCGGCGCCCTCCTCGTGACCGCGTGGACGATCGCCTTGATGTGCGGGAGGTCACTGCCGGTGCCCTTCGGGTTCAGGGAGTACACCACGCGGTGCCGAAGATCCTGGGTGGCGAAGAACCCGATGTTCCAGCCGGGACGGGAGCCGGTCTTGCCCCACGCGACCTCTTGCTCCGAGAGCTTGTAGCGCATGAGGCCGCCGATGCTGTAGCAGGCGTCCCCCTCGAAGCAGTTCTTGTTGTCAGAGGCGCTCTTCACCTTCGGCACATTGCACACCAGGGCTTGTTGGGCGGGTGGGAGCAGGCGCCCCCGGAACAGCGCGGTAGAGAAGCGGTCCAGGTCGGCGGTAGTGGAGATGATGCCGCCCTCGGCCCACGGGTAAGTGCTCTGCTGGGTTACGTCCTCCCCCTTGACGAACACCGTCGCGTGGCGAGAGGGAATCGCCAGGTCATCAGCGGCGGGCAGGCTGGTGTGGCGCAGGCCCAGCGGCCGGATGATCCTGCATTCGAGTGCATGGGCGTAGGAGTGGTGGGCGACCTTTTCGACGATGAGGCCGAGGACGAGTGCGTTGAGCCCGTTGCACTGCTGCTCGGTGCCGGGTTCTGGCGGCGTGCCGGTGGCCGCTGCGAACGACTCGCGCAGAGAGGCCGGGGTCACCGAGTGGAACTGCCATCCGGGGCCGTCGACCGGATCGGGCGTCGGGGCGGGCTTGGGCAGGCCGCTCGTGTGGTCGAGGAGCTGGCGCACGGTGACCCGGTCGTACGCCACGGGCAATACTCCGGGAACGTACCGTCGCGCTGGTGCGTCAAGGGCGATCCGGTGCTCGGATACGAGCTGGAGCACGATGGTGTCGGTGAACGTCTTGGTGACACTCCCGGTGCGGAGGTAAGCGTCTTCGGTGACCGGGCCAGCGGTGGTGGCCATGCCGTCCCGTCTGACCACCGCACTTGCGACGATGTCGTCGGGCAGGTGGCCGATGATGTCCTGCACGGTGGGCTTCCCCGCCTCAGGTGCGCTCGTTTCCATGAGGTTGGGAGCCGACATGGCGGCGGCCGCGAGTCTTGGCCGTGGCCGCCGCAGTGCGTCCAGGTCCTCGTCCGTGACCGCAGCTCCTTGCCGTCGACCTCGCAGACCTTCCGGTACCAGGCCCGGCCCCCGTCAGCGGTGTGGAACTGGTGCAGCGAGATCGAGTGCGACTCGGTAGCCGGAAAGACCTTGATCGGAACAGTCACGACGCACACCACCCGGCGCTAAGACCGAGCGTCATCGGCCGCTCGGCACCGTCTGGTTCGCAGGGAGGCCCCTTCCGAGCTTAGGCAGGCCCTTCGCAGTCCGCACGCCGAACATGTCGTCGATCTGCTGGACGGTCTTCTCCCGCTCGTCGTAGAGCCGTTGGGCGAGCGCGGCCTGGTCCTCGGTGAACTTCGGTCGACGCCCGCCGACCCGGCCGCGGGCCCGTGCGGAGGCGAGACCATCGTTGGTGTTGGCCACGATCAGTGCGCGCTGCTCCCGCGAAGCTCCATAACCAGCGATTCTGGATCGCAGCAGATCCATGTATTGGACGTATGGTTCGGCCGGCCACAGGCTTGATCGCATGGAAACCGCGACAACGCGCAGGGAAGGGAACGCCGAGGTCAGGGCGTGGATCGCGGGTGAACGCCGGGAGCTGGCCGACCTGCTCGAGAGTGTGCGGGACGATCAATGGGACAGGCCGAGCCTCTGCGCGGGATGGCGGGTCAGTGAGGTCGCGGCGCACATGTCGATGGGGTTCCGGCTCTCGCTGCCCGCGACCGTGGGCGAGCTCGTCCGGGCGCGAGGGAACCTGCACCGGATGACCGACCGTGTCGCCCGCAGGGACGCGGCCGCCCATTCCACCGCCGAACTCGCCGCGTTCCTGCGGGAGGGTGCGCACCACCACTGGACTCCCCCGGTCGGCGGGTTCGCGGCGGCGCTGGGCCACGACGTGGTGCACGGCCTGGACATCACCGTCGCTCTCGGCCTTGGCCGGCGTGTCCCCGAGGAACGGGTGCGTGTGCTGCTCGACGGGATCCGGCCAAGCGGCCTGAGGTTCTTCAGCGTCGACGTTGCCGGTGTGCGGTTGTGTGCGCAGGACCCGGACTGGTCCTACGGATCGGGTGCCCCCGTGTACGGCGCCGCCCAGGACCTCCTCTTGCTCGCCTTCGGCCGCAGGCTGCCGAGCGGTCGGCTCCGCGGCGAACCGAGCAGTCGTTTCACCGCCGTCTGAACTCCCCTGTACCACTCACGCCCGTAAGGAGACCCACGTGCGCACCCGCTTTCTCCAGGCACTGTCCCTGCTCTCCACCGGGCTGCTTGCCGGCGCCTTCGGTTATGGCGCCGCGAATCTCGTCCCGACCTTCAACGCCGTCCCTCTCGACATGAGACTGGACTTCCACGCCGAGCTGATGAAGATGAACGGGATCACCATGCAGGCAGCCATGGCGGTCTCGACCCTCAGCTCCCTCGCCCTGGCCGGACTCACGCGCGGCCGGACCCGGGTCCTCGCGGCCGCGGCAGGAGGCCTGACCGTCGCGTCCTTCCTGATCACCCGGTTCGGAAACGTCCCGATCAACGGCCGCATCAAGCAGTGGGCCGCCACCGCGCCACCGGCCGACCACGCGCGCATTCTGCACCGCTGGGAACTGTTCAACGACGTCCGTACCCTCACCGCCCTGGCGGCGTTCGCCCTCCTCACCATCCTGGCCCTGCGAGAGACCCCATGCCTTGTGACGCACAATCCGCAGGAACCGACCTGATCTCAACGCCCCACGCAGCCCGTGCGGCGGAGTCGCGCCTGTCGGGCCGCGAAGCCGGGCAGGTAATCGACTTCCTCGCCGTCACCGCCGCAACCGAACGCCGCGACAGACCTACCCCGGACGGTCTGATCCCCTTGACTGGCAACGAGATCCAGCACCTGTTTGCAGCACACCCCCGAGGTCGTCTTCTCGCTGGCCGCCGCCGAGACCGGGCAGGCACCCACCGTCCCCAAGACAATTCGACTGGCCCCTCACGCCGGTCCTCACACCCCACGACATCTACGCCGTAGGCGGGGGCACCCACCCTCTACCCAACACAAAACCCTGCTGACAACCAACCGCTGCCACCACACCACCCATTCACACGGGTCTGTCTCCTGGATCATGGAATGTGATCGCGGCAGCCCTTGGTGTTCCGCTACGGTCCCGTACATGTTCGTTGTCACAGTGACCTACACGGCACCGCCGGATGAAGTGGACCGATGGAGACCAGCCCACGGCGACTGGTTGAACCAGCTCATATCAAGGCAATTGCTTCTGGTAGCCGGGCGCCAGGTGCCTCTGGTCGGTGGTGTCTACCTCGCCCCCCGGATGCCCGCCGAAGAACTTGACCGGCTTCTCGCCACCGATCCGTATGTCCTCAAGGGTGTCGCCACGCACAGCGTTGTGGAGTTCACCCCGCTGCTGGTCGCGGCCGGCTTGGAGGACCTCAAGTCCCTGGAGTGAGCAAATTCCCGTGCCACGAGCGGAGCCAGATGAGGAGTACGGCGCCCGAGGGCCGTCCGCCGCGTGAACCCCGACGCAGACATCAGCCCTGTGGTGCTTCTTATCAGAGATCACATGCCGGATGCCTCGCTGGCAGAAGTAGGCGCGCGCGGACCTTGTTGTATGTCTCGTCGGCACTCACCCTGTCCTGCGTGCGACGAGGACGGCCAAGTCCCCGGCGGGGAACGCGGAGTTTGTTCGACGGCCGACCCTGTGAGCGATGAGGCGTACGCCGTGGCGTGAGCCGCCTGCTCGCTGGTGAGGCCCGGCCCGGGGCTCAGGGGGTCGACTGGAGAAGCGTCAGCGTCGACTCCAGTTCCTGGCGGGTCAGCCGTGCGGCCTCTTCCGCCTCGCCGGCCTCCACCGCCCGCACCACGTCGGCGTGGGCGTCCTCACCGTGCCGGAGGTCGGTGCCGCGCAGCCCCAGCAGGTCCAGGAGTTCGATCAGGCCCTCGCGGAGTACCGGCGCGAACTCCGCGAACAGGTCGGTCAGGACGGGGTTGCGCGCCGCGGCCACGACCGCCGCGTGCAGGGCGATGTCGGCGTCGACGAAACCCGCGTCGTCGCCCTCGGCGGCCTTGCGTCGGCCGTCCAGCGCCTTCCGCATCGCCGTCACGTCCTCCTCGGTCCGGCGCTGCGCCGCGAGGCGGGCCGCCTCGACCTCCACCAGCATCCGCACCTCGTACACGTCCGTCACCGCCGCCCTGCGCAGCCGGGCCGGCCAGTCCTCCGTCGGCCGGGTCGCGGTGACGAAGACGCCCGCTCCCTGCCGGGGCTGGACGAGCCCGGCGCCCGCCAGGGCACGGAGCGCCTCGCGGACCGTGGAGCGCCCCACACCCAGCTCCTTGGCGAGCGTCGTCTCGCCGGGAAGTTTCGTGCCGACCGGCCAGTGGCCCCCGACGATCTGCTCGCGCAGCCGCTCGGCGGCCTGTTCGACCAGAGGGCTGGGACGGAGGGCACCGAGCGGCATGGGATCACCTGATTCTCTGATGTCCGGACTCCGAGGCTCCGACGCTCCGGATGGCGGGCGCGGCCGCCGGATGCCGGGGGCGTTCGCCGAGAAATCTACCGCAACTTGTCTGAGGAGCACTTGTCTGAGGAGCTGAGGAGTGGTTACGGTACCGGCCATGATCCCCAATCCCCAGCGCCCCGGCCCCATGCCGTACCACCGCTACCGCGCGTTCCAGGACCGCGTCCACGTCCCCGAGTTCGAGCGCCTCTGGCCCTCCGCCCGGCTGGAGCGGTCCCCGCTCTGGGTGCCCGTCGACCTCCGCGACGGCAACCAGGCCCTCGCCGAGCCCATGGACACCGACCGCAAGCACCGCTTCTTCGAGCTGCTCGTCCGTACGGGCTTCAAGGAGATCGAGGTCGGTTACCCCTCCGCCAGCCGCGCCGACTTCGACTTCGTCCGCCACCTCGCCGGACTCGTCGGTTCCGGTGGCTTCCCCGAGGACGTCACCCCGGTCGTCTTCACGCCGGCCCGCCCTGAACTCATCGAGCGCACCTTCGCCGCCCTCGACGGCCTGCCCCGCGCAGTCGTCCACCTCTACATCGCGACGTCACCGGTCTGGCGCGACACCGTCCTCGGCCGCGACCGCGCCGAGGTCCGGCGCACCGTCCACGAGGCCGCCACTCTCATGGCGCGGCTGGCCGAGGTCCGCCCCGGCACCGACATCCGCTTCCAGTTCTCCCCGGAGACCTTCAACCTGACCGAACCGGACTACGTCCTGGAGCTCTGCGACGGCCTCACCGCGCTCTGGGACGCCAGCCCCGACCGGCCGGTCACCCACAACCTGCCCGCCACCGTCGAGATCTCCACCCCCAACGTGTACGCGGACCAGATCGAGTACATGCACCGTCACCTCGCCCGCCGCGACGCGGTGATCCTCTCCGTGCACCCCCACAACGACCGCGGCACCGGCGTGGCCTGCGCCGAACTCGCCGTCCTCGCCGGGGCCCAGCGCGTCGAGGGCTGCCTCTTCGGCAACGGCGAACGCACCGGCAACGTCGATCTGGTGACCCTTGCCCTCAACCTCTACGCCCAGGGCGTCGATCCCATGCTCGACCTCTCCGACATCGACGCCGTCCGCGACGTCGTCGAGTACTGCAACCGGCTCCCCGTCCACCCCCGCCACCCCTACGCGGGCGACCTCGTGCACACGGCCTTCTCCGGCACCCACCAGGACGCCATCAGCAAGGGGCTCGCCCGGCACGCGAAGGACGCCGCCGAGGCCGGGATCCCGCCGGAGCTCGCCCCCTGGAACGTGCCCTACCTGCCCCTGGACCCCGCCGACCTCGGCCGGGGCTACGAAGCCGTCATCCGCGTCAATTCCCAGTCGGGGAAGGGCGGAGTCGCCCATCTGATCCGCACCCACCACGGCCTCGACCTGCCGGAGCGCATGCGCCCTGATGTCTCCCGGGCCGTCCAGGAGGTGACAGACGAAAGCGGACGCGAGGCATCCCCCGGCGACCTCCACGCGCTCTTCCGCACGGCCTACCTGGAGCCCGGCCGGGGCGCGGGCCCCGTGGCCCTGGAATCCTGGAGCACCGCCCACGACGCCGGCCACGGCACCGGAACCGACGTCGACGTCGAGACCGCCGGCTTCACCGGCCGCGGCCACCGCTTCGCCTGCGTCCTGCGCGTCGGCGACCGCACCGTACCGGCCGACGGCGAGGGCAACGGGCCGCTCTCCGCCCTGGCCGACGCCCTCACGCGCGCCGGAGTCCCCGTCGAGGTCCTCGACTTCGCCGAGCACGCGGTCACCACCAGCGGCGCGGGAGAGGCGGCGGCCTACGTCGAGTGCAGGGTGGGGGGCCGTACCGTCTGGGGAGCGGGTCTGGACACCTCCGTCCTCACGGCCTCCGTACAGGCCGTCCTCTCCGCAGTGAACCGAGCGTACGAAGCCTGAGGCAGCACCCGGCCCGCCCGCGCCGCCACCCTTGCTCCACACCGCATCCATCACCACCGTCGGTGGGTGAAGTCACCGGGATCCCGGGGCTGGTCATCGACGTGCTCGTTCACCAAGGAGTGCACGAACAGGGGCCGGGCACGTCGCTGGATCCGGGGCAGCGCGGTGAACTGAGCGCACAAGGCGTGGCAGGTGGTGTCGACCGGACGGGGAGCTCGGTCAGGAGCTCATTGCCGATAGACGTCCAGGTCCCAGTAGTGGCCCCACTCCCAGGTCATCGAGCCCCACCAGCGGGCGCGGCCCACCCCGTCGTACGGCCGTCCCGGCAGCGGGGCTCGGTTGCGGAAGCCCGGAAGCTGTCGTCTACAGTCCTGTAGACATCAGTGCGGGCGGCCGCCTGTCCCGCGACCGCGCCGGTCTCGGCGAATAAACGCCGTTCGCCCGTGCGGCCCGGGTCTCCGAAGACGCCCAGGAGATCGTCACGCAGTTGAAACGCCTCGCCGACGGGGAGCGCGTGCGCACTCAGTGCGTCCGCAGCCCCTGCGGTGCCCCCGCCAGCACAGATCCCAGACGCAACGGGCCCTCGAAGGTGTACTTCGCCGTCTTGTAGCGGGCGATGGTCAGCGCCGCACGAATCGGATGAGAGTGCCCCGCGGCCGTCAGGTCGAGGTACTCGCCATGGACGAGGTCGCTTCGGAGGGCCATCAGGTGCTGTGCGGATATGAGGGTGTCCGGCGGCAGACCCGCACGGTGGAGCAAACGGTCCGACAGGGCGAGCGCCAGATCCCCGACCAGGATCGCCACCCCTTGCCCCAGTCTTTCCGCGGCCGCGGCGTCGCCGGCAGGCTGAGCGGCGGCCACGGCCTGTGCACCGTGGGCCGGCCACGGCGCAGATCGCTGCCGTCCATCACGTCGTCGTGGATGAGAGCGAAGGCGTGAAGCAACTCGAGCGAGGCAGCAGCCCGCAGCACCGGCAATGGCACGGGTAACAACGCCGAAGCCGGCTCCCCTCCGGCGGCGGCCAGCCACCCCAGAACACACAAGACGGGCCGTAATCGCTTGCTCCCACCTGCCACGAACTCGTACAGCAGCACCGCAGGAGCAGCAGTGCCGCTCTGAGACAGCGCCTCGTGCCTGAACGCCTGCAGGAAGTGCTTGTTCCAACACCACCTGCATGCGTTTTCGTTTGGGGGGTAAGGGGGAAGCGGTTGGCTCGATCAGTCAGGCGGGAACGGTGGACAGGCTTGTGGTGAGCGAGAACGCGGATTCGTCGACTGCGGCCCGCTCCATAAGCACGACGGTCGGCTTCTGCGGGTCACAGCCGCTGGCCGAGGCGCGGGCAGCCGCCCGCGCCTACTTGTCCCAGGTCCAGGGCGTCCACGGCATCCCGGTATCGGAACGGGTGATGGACATGGTGCAGTTGGTCGTCAGCGAGTTGGTGACAAACAGCCGCAAATACGCCCCGGGGCCCTGCCTGCTGGAAATGACGACGAACGAGGGCTCCGTGGTCGTCAGCGTGTGGGACACCGACCCGACACTGCCGACAGCCCTGGCGCCGGACCCCGGCAGGGTCGGACAACACGGCCTGGAAATCGTGATGAGCGTCTGCCACAGCTTTGAAGTACGACGCCAGCCGGTCGGCAAACTCATCCGGGCCACCATCACCCTGGCCGACGACCCGAACGGACACCCCGCGGGACGGGGGCAACGAACTCGCCTTGGCATGCGACATGATTTTCGCCTCGCGTGAGAAGGCGGTCTTTGGGCAGTTCGAGTCCGGCACAGGCGCCCTACCGGGCGCGGGTGGTGTTCAGCATCTGGTCCGGCGGCTCGGCCGGGCCCGTGCCATCGAGGTGATCGTCAGCGCCGACGACTTCGACGCCGACACCGCCGAGCGCTATGGCTGGATCAACCGCGCCCTGCCCGACTCCGAGCTGGACGGCTTTGTCGAGCGCCTGGCGAAACGCATCGCCGGCTTCCCGTCCGAAGGGGTGCGGGTGGCCAAACGTGTCGTCAACGACCTAACGCTGGCGTCCCCCGCGCACATCCGCTCCGACGCCGCGACTTTCCAGAGCCTGATCGCCCGGCCCGAAAGCCGTGAGCGCCTGGACTACCTTGCCGGGTGGGGCCTCCAGACGCCTGGTGATCTCGAACGCGACCTCGGCAAGGCCGTGGGGGACTTCCCTCGCTGACCGCTGGCGCGCAGGCCTGCTAAAACCCGAACATAAGCCACGCCTGGTGGCTGACCCAGTCGGGATACAGCTCGGTCATGGCATCGTAGAGCTCCTGGTCGCTGCCGGTCTCCTGCTGGAGGCGGCCGAAGTCGGTGAGGTACTGCCTGGTCGCCGTGATGATGTCGGGAGTGTCGGGGGCGCCCGGCTTCTTGTGGCCGGCGACCGCGATCTTCGGGTTCAGGGCGGCGAGGCGGTCCAGCGCGGCAATCCAGTTCTCGCGACTCTCGGGTGTGGTGGTGGCGACGAACATGTGGCACCGGTTGTAGAGGACGTCTCCGCCAATGACGAGGTCCAGGGTGGGCACGTGCAGGGAGGTGGAGTCGACGGCGTCGGTCTGGCCCTGCTCGATGATCCGCAGCTCGTGGCCCTCCAGTGAGAAGGTCTCCTCGTTCCAGGGTTCGGGCACGGTGATGGCGGCCGGAAGCTGACCGGGCCACAGTTTGCGGTAGACCGGCAGCCGCCCGACCTGCTGGCGTGCATACTCGACCGTCTTCGGAGTGGCGATGGCACGGGCGTCGGGGAAGCGGTTCAGCAGCACGCTGAGGCCGGCGAAATGGTCCAGGTGGCCGTGGGTGATGTAGATCGTGGTGAGGTTGCGGTGGTGCAGCCGTACCCAGGCCGCCAGGGCCTCGGCCTCGTCGGCCGTGGTGAGGGCGTCGACCAGGACAGCGTCGTGCTCGCCGAAGACCAGGGTCGAGGTCATTGGATCCCAGGCCGGCGGCGGGCCGAAGGGTCGGGACCGCTCGGCCACCAGCTCCTTCTCTGGTGCTGTGAACACGTTCACGCTCAATGGGGATGCCATGCCACTCGGTTCCTCTCCGCGGCGAGGGGGCCCGCGCCGGCCTCGCTGTTGTTCCGCTGGTCTGCGCCGCGCACGACCGGCTTCCACCTTCCGTGGCATGGCAGACCTCGGCAACTGCAGCACTGGCAGATGAGCCAGTACTGCTCGGCGTGTTCCCGGACCTGCTGCGCATCCCCGCGCTGTCCGTGATCCTGCTCGCCTGAGCCGTCAAACTCGGCCGCCGCGATTGAGCGGCTGCGTCGGCCGCAGCCCGCATTCGCAAGCCGAAAGGCAGCCGCTGACGTCGCCTGGGTGCCCCGGCCGAAGGAGAGCGGGGCGCCGTCGACGTCGGTTCGTGTGGCGGGGCGACGTCCCGTAATGACTGGGGCGAAGTCTGCCGACTCAGCCCCCGTTCGACTCCTGACCTCGACAAACACCGCCGGGGGCGCCTGCCTGGGCGATCAGCGCAAGAACCTCCCGGAGTCGACGGACGGCATCCTCCGCCTCCCTGTATTCCTCAGGACTCGCGAGGACAGTGCCGAAGGTGCCGCCAGGGCCGGCAGGCAGCGCACGCCAGCGCAAGACCGGTTCGAGTGCGTTTACAGCACCAGAGAGGAACCAGGCCAGGCGTCCGTGAGTGCGAGCGAGGGAGACCGCCAGGACAGCGAGTGTTTCCCGCAGGCGTTCAAGCCGCTCGATCTGCGGCAACGCCTCCTGGACATCCTGCGGGCCGACAACGTCACGCAGCCTGGTCCCAGCCTCAAGAGCGAGTACGCGCTCGCTCGCCGTCCGTTGCCACACCTGTTCCTGGATCTGCTGCTCGGCTTCCTCGGCGAGCAGCGCGACGACCCTACGCATGTCCATGCGGCTCACTCTAATGAGTCGACCGGCCCTGACGTGTCCGATTCCCTGACCTGGCCAAATGCGTGGCCCCGGGTGCAGACACAGGCACTCGGCCGGCTCGTGATGTAGCGGGGGGTCAGCCGCTGCGGGGCCGGTAGACGCGCCCGTGCGGTACGCGACGGCGACTGTCCAGGATCATGGTGCGGGGGGCGCCGTGGCGGTAGCGCAGGTCGGTGAGGGCGGACAGCCGGCCCCCGGTCAGGACCTGGTCACCCATCCGCAGTTCCGTGGGCGGCACGCCACCGGGACGCGTCCCGCCGGGGCCGGGACGGCCGTCGATCGTTGGAGGTGAGCAGGTTCCCTGCTGCGTCACGGCGACCGCCCCGGGCCGTCCCCTCGGATACCCCCGTCGTCCCCTTTCACCCAATATCGGGTTCTGCCCCGGACCGCCGGACATGACAGTGGCCTGCACCCCGGGAAGGGTGCAGGCCACAGCCGTGCCGTGTCAGCTCCGGCCTGGTGTCATGGGCGGCTACCAGCGGTACCAGCGGCCGCTGCCACCCTTGGGACGGGCGACGAAACCGATCAGCCACAGGACCAGCACCGCGATGGCGACCCACCAGAGGATCTTCACCGCGAAACCGGCACCGAACAGGATCAGAGCGAGCAGAAGAACAAGAAGCAGGGGAACCATAGTTATCAACCTCCGAACCGCCCACTGCCCGGCCCCCCTCCACCCATGCGCGCGAATTTTATGTGTTTCTTATTGCGCACGGCGGGCAAAAGGACACGCCCCGCATCCACGACACCGAAACAAGAAGTCCGGCCTGACACCGGCTACGGGCGGCCCACATATGCGAGCACCACGCCGGCCTCTAAACCCGGCCCGCGCCTCTCCATGCGCACGGGTGGTTTCGCAGCCAACCCGACCTCATCGAGGGCAATACACAGGGCGGCCGGCCACAGCGGTGATTCCGCTCCCCCACGCCACCGCTGCGGCCGCCCCCACAGCCGGCGGCCCGGCCGGCGCGACGCCTACCCGACGACGTCGTCGAAGTCGTGGGGCCGCGGGCGCTGTGACCGGCCGACAGGCGCCGCTGCCGGGTTGGCGTGCGGGGTCGGTGCAGCACAGGCCGGCACCCAGGACGCAGGACTCAGCGCAGGCTTGCGAGGAAGGCGGCGAGAGCCTGGTTGGACAGGCGGCACAGCCCGCCAGTGGCTCGCCGACACGCTGCGACTGCTCTCACCCCAACAGGACGACTACTCGCTGTGCTCGGCTTTCGGCGGCGGCATTGTGCGCCCGACCGCGCACCTGGGCCACCGGGGTCCAGGGGGAGTCGGGCGTGGCGGGGCCGAGCGGTATGTGGCCCTCGCCTGCCCCGGGCGGCGGGTTCCTGCCCCTGCTCCCCGAACGCGGCAACCTCCTCACCTCCGCCGTCCTTGGCGCCACCGTCGGGGCGTCCGCTCCTATGCCCCTGTTGGTGGTCACGGGCTTGGCGTGTTGGCGGGGTCTCCTGCCGGATGTTGGTGTGGGAGGGGTGACTCGGAGCGCTTCGGCAGGGAACCGTCGGTCGCTTCGCGGCGCGACAGGAAGGATGGAGCCCACCAGTTTGCTTTGCCGGTGAGTTGCATGAGGCAGGGGACGAGAACGCCGCGGACGAGGGTGGCGTCGATGAGGACGGCGAGGGCCAGACCTGTGCCGAAGATCTTGAGCGGGGTGACGCCGGAGCTGGCGAGCGCGCCCATCATGGTGGCCACGATGAGGGCGGCAGCGGTGACCAGGCGGCCGGTACGGGCGATTCCGAAGACGATGGACGGGGAGTGCGCGCCGGTGCGGAGGTATTCCTCTTTGATCCGTGCGAGCAGGAAGACCTCGTAGTCGACCGACAGACCGAAGGCGACGACGATGGTCAGCAGCGGCATGGCGACGTCCAGCTGGCCGGTGACGGTGAACTCGCCGACCAGGCTATGAAGGTGCCCTTCCTGGAAGATGAAGACCATGATGCCCAGGCAGGCCGTCAGGCTGAGCGCGGCGAGTAGCAGCGCCTTCAAGGGGATGAGGACGGAGCGAGTGAAGAGGAAGAGGAGAAGCAGGGTGCTGAAACCCGCGATGGCGGTCGCAGCAGGCAGCCGGTCGCCGAGGGCCGTGAGCGTGTCGACGTGTTGAGCGGGCAGGCCCCCGACGAGGCGGGGGCCGGGTGCGGTCACATGCCGTACGCGCTGTACGAGGTCGTCCGCGCCGGCTGTGTCCAACGAGGGACGGCCGGAGACGGTCAACCATGTGGTGCCCGGTGCTGTGAAACGCCGGTGGCCGGCGGCGGGCGCGATGGAGGGGGCGCCGGGTGAGAACGTGCCGGTGGCTGCTTCCACGGTGGCCACGCCGGGAACGTCGGCGAGGCGTTGGGCGTAGCGGCTGAGTTCGGTGGCCTGCGTGAGGGGGTCGGTGGCGGGGAGCAGGACCGCCAGGGTGCGGTCCGCGGGCGCGGGGAAGTCGCGGCGTACGTACTCGCCTGTGGCATGGGCTTCGAGGTGGGCCGGGAGGGCGCGCTCGTCGGGGATACCGAACTGGACGTGCCCGAAGGGGATCGTCAGGGCGATGAGTGCCGCAGCGCAGGCTCCGCCCAGCAGCAGCGGGCGGGTGACGGCGGCCTGGGCGATGTGCCGCCATGCTGCGCTGTCCGTCGGTTCGCGGGACGGCTTCGGCCGGTTTGTCGCGCCGGCGATTCGGTTGCCCAGCAAGGTGAGCAGAGCGGGCATGACAGTCACCGTGGCGAGGGCCGAGAGGACGACGACAGCCAGCCCGGCGCAGGCCATGGAGCGCAGGAACTGCAGGGGGAAGACGAAGAGGCAACAGAGCGCGAGGGCGACCGTTGCTGCGGAGAAGAGCACACTGCGTCCTGCCGTGCGCATGGTGGTGACGACGGCTTCGGTGACGGTTGCCCCTGCGGCGAGTTCCTCGCGGAAGCGGGTCACCACCAGCAGTGCGTAGTCAACCGCGAGCCCGAACCCCAATGCGGTGGTGATGTTGGTTGCGAACACGGACACCGCCATGACGCGGGTCAGCAGGCCGAGTACTGCGGTGGTGAGGGTCACGGTGGCGACGCCGACGACGGCGGGCAGGACTGCGGCGGTGGCTGAGCCGAAGGCGAACAGCAGGATGAGGATGGTCAGCGGGGCGGCGATCAGCTCGGCCCGGAACAGGTCCTTGCGGCTCTGGTCGGTCGCTTGGACACTCGTCCAGGCCGGCCCGCCGGCGGATACCTCCAGGTGCATGACGCTCTTTGTGGCGTGGGGCACGATGCGGGCCGCGGCGGCTGCCGCCTGCGTGTCGTCGCCGGACAGATCGATGGTGATCAGGGCGGCGTGACCGTCCCTGGCGCGCAGTTCGCCGGCCCCGGTGCTCCAGAAGGACTGTGCGCTTGCGACGCCCGGCTCGGCGGCGAGGCGCCGGGTGAGGTCCCGGCCCTCGGTCGCCGCCACGGGGTCGTCGATGTCGCCTCGTACATACAGGAGGAGGTCACTCTGGGGTACGCCGAAGTGCTGTGTCAGCAAGCGTTCCACGCGGGAGGATTCCGTGCCGGTGGGGGTGAACCCGCCGGCGGACAGTCCTGTCGAGGCCATGGCGCCGACCGCGGCGAGGACCACCGTGAGCAGGGCTGTGGCACCGAGCAGCCGCCACGGTCTTTTCGCCGCCCAGTGAAGTGGAGAGGTCGGCTGGGTGCTGCGTTGCGTCGGTGGGGCGGTGTTCTGTGGCACGGGACCCTCGTCGGACGTTGCCGGATAGCCGTCTGTGTGGCGCGGGGCGGGCCGGTCAGCCGGTACGTCGTCGGCAGACCAGGACGCCCCGTTGTCCGGGGTGGATGCTGTAGTCGATGTCGCGTGTCGTCGTGGTCACGCCCCCGTCTGCCAGCCGGGCACGCAGGGAGTCGAGGGTGGAGGAGGGCACGCCGAGAGGGTCTTCCAGCGGGCCGACGAGCACGTCGCCGGCGGTGACCCGCACCAGCTCCAGAATCGCCTCTTCCTGGTCTGCTGCCTGGGGAAAGGTGAAGAGGAGGAAGCCGCACAAGGAGAGGTGGAAGTGCCGGTCGGCGAACGGCAGCCGCGGCAGTGCCGCAGATACGTAGTGGCGTTCGCTCCCGCCAGCGAGACGGTCGGCGGCGTAGTCGTTCAGGAACGTGTCGGCGGCGCCCTGCCAACGCTCGAGATGGCGTTCTGGCGACCCGGCCCAGGAGAAGTCGAGCTGGTCTGCGATTGCGAGGCCGAAGGCCGCACTCGCCGCGAGGTGATCGCGTACCAGAGGCTCGATGTCCTGCGGTGCCAGGCGGTACACCGGGTCGACGGAGGTGACGCTCGCGCCGAGCGCTCGGCTCTCGGCGGCGAATGACGAGGCGCCGCCGGGACAGTCGAGGACCGGCCCGGCGAGAAGGTCGTCGTCGGTCAGGCCGAACACCATCCGGTACTCGTCGAGCGTGCGGGAGGTCAGCTGTACGCGGCCGTCGATGACCGACCGCGTCGCAGCGACGACGTGGTCGGTAGTCGTCGACTCGGAGGGTGTCACGTGCGTGGAGGACATTGCGACGTCCTTTGGTCGGGGGCCGCTGACGGCCCTTTACTGGGCAGGAGGTGCAGTCGCGGTCGTCAGGTGCCACCCGCCGGTCGCGAACAAGTCCCGGGTACGGGTCGCGGCCTCGTCCAGGCGGCCGCCGATGAGCAGCCCCAGCCCGTCGGAGCCCGGAAGAACCATGGGCTCGGACAGCGGCCGGGCGCCCATCCATCGACTGAGGCGCACCAGATCCGGACGGGTGATCGCGGCGAACTCCCGGACGGGCCACAAGGCGGCCGCCCAGGTGGCAGCCGCATGCATCACGAGGGCAAGCGCTTCCAACGAGCGGGCGGTGGGTGCGATGACGAGCCGCTCCCCGAAAAGGAAGCCGGCAGGGTCGGATGGCAGTGCGGCGCCCAGCTCTGGCGTGAGGTAGGGGCACCACTGGTCCGCTTCGCCTCGGCGCCGCACGAGGCGGACGGAACCGACCGGCACACCATCGGCATGGCAGAGCAGGACCAGGGCCTGTTCGTCCTCCGGCTCCCAGTCGGGGGCCGGCAGGGGGAACCCGAAGTCTCGTCGCAGACGAGCCACCTGTGTCCGTTGGCGGTCGGCCTCGTCCGGTACGTCGGTGAGAGACAGGGATTCGACGGTGAATTCCCGCTCCTGCCCGCTGTGCCTGGCCTCAAGCCTCATCTTCGGCCCGGCTTTGACAGTTGGGGTCACGACCCAGCCTTTCTCTCGTTCGGTCGGCATCACAAAAGGCTCCTGGCGCTCCACAGCTCGCAAAAGATCCGGTGCTCGCTGGCGCGCCGCAGCCACTCCACCCCGGCGGTTCCGCCGGTCCCGGACTTGGTACCGATGATCCGTTCCACGGTGAGCAGGTGCAGGGCACGCCAGCGGCCGAAACCCTCGGCGACAGCGATGAGCGCCTCGGCGAGCTCGAACATGACCTCACCCGGACCACCGGCCTGGTACACGTCCGCCCATGCCCGTTCCACGGCATCGTGTGGCACATACGGTTCGGCAGGGTTCCGTACGAGCACGGCCTGCGGGATGGCGGCACCGCGCCGTGCCAATAGGTGCAGGGCGGCGTCGTACACACTCGGTGCGGCCAGAGCCGTCTGGACCTGCGCGTGCACCTGCGGCACCCTGCGGTGCGCCCGGGCCATGGCAGCGTTTTTGTTGCCCAGGACGTATTCGAGCATCCGGTACATGTACGACTGGAAGCCCGACGCCTGGCCCAAGTGAGCGCGGAAGGCGTTGAACTCGGTGGGAGCCAGGGTGCTCAGCACGTCCCAGGTTCGGGTGAGCAACTCGACCACCCGATGCGCGCGGCGCAGCGTCCACACGCCTTGGGCGACATCATCGGCGTCGAGCATTTGGCGGACGGTGCACAGTTCCCCGTAGAGCAGCTTGAACAGAAGCTCTTTCACCTGTCCGAGGATGTAGAACGTCGGCTCGGCGGGGGCGTCGGACAAAGGGTGCTGGAGGGACAGCAGGACATCGATGCTCTGGTAATCGATGTAAGGAGTACTGGGGCCGGGGAAGTCCAAAATGGGGCCGTCCTCGACGCCACGCGGATCGAGCGGACTCACGTCATGCCCCCGTGTACGCACTGCCGGCCGAGGTCGCAGGAGCGGAATCGGGGCGGAACCGGGCGCGCGCCCGCGCGAAGTGCTTCTGCAGCAAGGGGTCGGTAACCGCCCCGGCGTCGTACCTGCGACCGTAACGCTGGTCGTATGTGGCAAACGACCGGCTGTCCCCGTCGAGGAAGAGCACGTCGTGAACCGCCATGTGCCGCAGGGCCAGCATGGGAACGGGAGAGCGTGACGCCCGGAACGAGGGATTCCGAGCTGCTCTCTCATCGCAGTCCGCGTGGAACTGTCCCAGCATCAGCCCCCTCGCTACGAGCGCCGGTTTGGTGTACCGGTGCGCCTCATCGGTGAGGCTCAGCCGGTCCGCGGGCAGTCCGGCCAGCACCACCACCAAGGCGTGGAGAGTCCGGTTCCGGGTCGCCCATTGCGTGTTCTCGAAGACGGCGACCATCTGCCTCACCAGAGATACCAACCCCGCAACAGTGATCTGCGGGTCTACCGGCCACGCCTCCAGCCGAAGACTGCGCGCACGCAGTGCCGGGGCGACAAAAGGGCACACCGCGCCCGGTCGACCGATCCGCGCATCTGCGACACAGAGATAGTCGGAGAACCACTCCCGGGCCTTCTCCAGACTCATCGCCACCACATTCCTGCCGCTCTCCTGCTACTGACCACCCGGTCCTCGGTCCGAAGATCCAACACGTTCATCGACAACAGGGACACTGGCGGACCAAACGGATCACCCAAAGGGATGGGTGTGCCGGTGCATGGCGCTGCCGCGCACACCATGGACGAGCACGCCCGACCGGCAGGGCGGTAACCACACCTACCGGGGAGCAGTGATACCGCCCGACAACAACTCATCTGCGCAGCCCGCCACAGCGGCCACACCCGTCCTGCCACACTTTGACTCCTCGAAAAGCGCCATGCGGCAGAAAGAGCGGGATCCCGTGTGGCCCACGGGTGCGAGCATAGAGATCGAAGTGTTGATCCATCAGGAGCGTCCTTCCATCGGGTGTTTCGCCCTTGTTCGCTGACATTGCACTGTTGACCTGGTCAGGGTCGACGGCAGCGGCAGCCGGCCGTCCACGACCGTCAAGATCACTTGGACATCAGTCAAGATCGCAAGTTAGGGGACAGGGGCGCCGCATATGGGGTTCCTTCGGTAATCGCCGAAAAAACAACGGAGTGGCCCCTGACCTGCGTCGGTGCAACGGCAACTGCCTGATGCTCGTATCGACGATGAGACAGGCGAAGCAAGGAAGAGCAGCCGTGGCTGTCTGGTTCGGAAGCCGTCCGGTCCAGAGTCACAGCCGTACTGCCCAGGCAACAGAGTGCACCCACTGGCGGGAAGGTGACGGTGCTCGGGTTCAGGGGCGAACTGCCGGGCCGGGCTCAGACTGCAGTACCTGCTGGAGCGGGGTGGCGGGGTGGCCGGTCAGGTCGTTGATGGCGGTGGTCACCTGAGCGAGGGAGCCGTCGGCGATGGCGGTGTAGGTGGAGACCCAGGCGTCGAGCTGCCATTCGGGAGCGCCGTAAGGTGCGCGGGAGGCGTAGGCTTCCTCGACCGTCTCCGGGTGGTAGGAGACAGGGCGTCCGGATGCGGCGGCGATCGTGGCCGCCACGTCGGTGAGGGTGAGGGCCTGCGGGCCGGTCAGCTCGTAGGCGCGGCCGGCGTGTGGGCCCGGGTCGCGCAGAACGGCGACGGCGGCGTCGGCGATGTCGTCCTGAGCGACGACGGCGGCCCGTCCGTCCCCAGCGGGGCCGCGGATGACGCCGTCCTCGCCCACGAGGGCGGGCATGAAGTCGGCGTAGAGGTTGTCGCGCAGGAACGTGAAGGGCAGACCGCTCGCGCGGATGTGCTGTTCAGTGTGCCAGTGGTCGCGGGCCAGGGTGAACGTCGCATCCGGCGCGGCGCCGTAGAACGAGATGTACGCCAAGTGTGCGACTCCGACCTGGGTTGCGGCGTCGATGAAGGTGCGGTGCCGCTGGAGGCGATCGGGGGTCTCTGAAGCGGAGACCATGAGGACACGGTCGGTGTCGCGCAGGGCTCGCACCAAGGCGTCGTGGTCACTGTAGTCGCCGGGGACGGCGGTGGCGCCGGGCAGGTCGGGTACCCGGGCGGGGGTACGGGCCAGGAGGGTCTGCCAGATCCCGGCGGCGGCCAAGCGGCGGGCGATGCGTCCGCCCAAGTGGCCAGTGGCGCCGGTGACGGCGTAGGTGGGAGCCATCGTGTTCTCCTCCTGGTCCTACAACAACTACGGCGAATCCCTTGACAGCGTGCACGCCAGCGCACACCTTGGCTGCGTAGGTCAGAAGCAGGAACGGGAGACCACCGCCCGACGCGAGGACGGCCAGCGCGTTGGCGTCCTCGTCGGTGAACCAGCCGGAGACCCGGTCCTCCCCCTCCGCGTCGCCGGCCAGCACGACCGCAGCCTTCCCATACAGCACCGTCTCCCACAGGCGCAGCCTGCGGGAGACCGTGGTCGGCAGGATCAGCAGCTGCCGTGCCCTACTCAGGCGTTCTGCCTGCTGATGGCCATGCCCAGGAACAGACCCACCACCAGGGCGACGCTCCCGGCACCCATGACGGCCCAGGTTCCGGCGTGAGCCGCGGAGAAATCGAGGTCATACCGGCCTGCGTGCCTGCCTGCGCGGCCTGCGCGCCGGACTGGGTGGCCTCCGCCACAGCCAAGGCCTTCTCCAGCTCATGGACCTAGCTCTCCAGCTCTGCTGTCTCCACGACGGATTCCTCTCAACCATGGGGTGCCGGACCGCTTCCGGCACCCACCCCTCAGCTTGGAACCACGTCCCGTAGCGCGCACCGTGACAGCGGCATCCGGGGCACGCACCGTCGCGGGAGCACACCCACCGCGGGGGCCCGTGGAGCTGAGATGGAGGGCGAGGAACGGGTCGCGAACTCGGCCGTCGCACTGCGTGCGCCCTATGTGCAATGAAGCGGAGACCGATATGGCCACCGGCACGGTGCAGTGGTTCAACGCGGAAAAGGGCTTCGGCTGCATCGAGCAGAACGGCGGCGGGCCTGACCTGTTCATTCACTACCGGGCCATCGCCGGCGCCGGCAACCGGGTCCTGCAAGAAGCCCAGAAGATCCGCTTCGATGTCACGCAGGGACCGAAGGGACCGCAGGCCGAGAACGTCACACCGGCCCGATCACCGCATCCGACCGCTCAGCGTGCCCTCATCGCCTCGATGCGCGGTGCGAGGTCAGACTCCACGCGCCCATGCCCACGACGGACCCGGTGTCGCGTGCCGGCCGTCCTGTCGAGCGGCGGTTCCTACAGGGCGTGGCAGGTGCCGCCGCGGACCATGTCGAGGTGCATGGCGACGATCGGGCATGCCTTCTTGGCGGCGTTGGTGACGGCCGTGTCGCTGCCCGAGCGGATTTGCGTGTCGATCAAGGCCAGGGTCTTCGTGTGGGCGGCTTCCTGGTTGGCAGCCATGCGGGGTCGTATCCAGCCGTTCCGGCCTTTTCACTGACGCCCCTGAGCGCCTGCTGCTGCCCGGGCGCCGGTGCGGCAGGCAGCGTCATGCCGCCTTTGGTGGCGATGGCCGGCAGGTCCTTGTCGAGCTTCTGGTGGTCGGTGACCAGCTTGGCACCCACCTGCTTTACGCAGGCTGTCATCGTTGCCTTCGACACTGTTGCCCCCGCCGTCAGTGCATTCCCGGCATGGGGCGGCGGGCGCCGGGGCCGTGGCGGGTGTCGTTGTCGCGGGCGGCAGAGGCTGCGGCGAGGGCGAGGAGGGTGGCGATGGCGCCGACGATCAGGTTACTGGTGATGGACCGGGTGCGGGCGACATCGCCCGCGACGACCCAGGGCGCGGTGCAGGTCCAGATGCCGATGGCCGCGGCCGCCCAGGCCGTGGAGTGGGTGCGTTCGTAGGAATTGCCGGAAGCGCAGAGCAGGAGCATGTAGGCGATACCGGCGATGAGATGTGACCAGAGCGAGGGCCATGATCATCCGGTCACGCGTCGCGGCGCTCACCTTGATGCTCGTCTCGTCTACCCACGACGCCCAGTAGAGGAGGAGGGGAGGCCAAGAACCGCCGCAGGCGCATACGACTGGTTTTGGTCACGAGTTCCGGTTCTGGGGTGAGCAGGATGGTCGTGCCGCCGCCTGGCTCGCCAACAGGCGCGGCCTTTAGGCCGCGCGGCGGGGGAAACCGAAGCGTACCGGGCCGACACCGGGCGAGATGTGGACGAGGGGGGAATCGGCCGGCTCGGGCAATCCCGCGGCGGACAGCAGGGACTCCTCCAAGCGCACGACGGCTCCGGTGGAGAGCGGCCAGGGCTCGTGGACGACCGGTGTCCGCCATAGCGCGCCTGCGGATACCGAGTACGCGTGGAAGCGGTCGGTCAGCCACGAGTCCAGCGGGCGGGGCGCTCGGATGCGCTGACCGGTCCGCACTTCGAGGTCGTATCGGGGGCCTCGGCGCCCTCGCCGGCCCGCGTAGTGGCACGTGCCGCCGTGCTCCTCCACCACCAGGCGCGCCCGGGAGTACGGGATCCCCAGGAGCCGTGCGGTGAGCATGGCCGGGTGGGTGACGTCGAGGGCGAGGAACCACAGGCCGCTCGGTCCGCCGCCGTGCCGTACGTAGGTGCGCAGGTTCGTCTCGGGGAAAGTTCCCCGGGGCATCGGCACGCCCAGGACCTGGGTGCGTGACATGAGGAAGGGTGTCATGCTCACCCAGCCCTGTCCTGCGAAGACGTCGGCTTCGAGGTGGGGCGGCAGCAGGCTCTGGATGACGGCTGGGGGGTACGGCCAGTGCACGAACGCCTGCCGCGTCCAGTACACCGACAGGAAGGGAACCCTCACACCTTGCACTGCACCCTCCAGCTGCCTCACCAGCTCCCGGTGTGCAGCGCCTACCCGCCGGCGCATCCGAGAATGCCGCGGGGACGCCAGCGCAGGCCACAAGAAACCGCCGCGCCCGCACTCCGGCTCATGACTGAAACCCGCGGTGCCGACGGGCCTCACTTGCAGGACAGCTCATTTCTCAGGGGCTGCGGGGTTTGCGGTCGGCGCTCTTCTTCGCCGGAACCGCCTTGTCGACTGCCTCCTTCGCGGCAGTTTTCTTGGTGGTCTTCTTCGCGGTGGGCAGGTCGTGGACGCTGGCATCGGCCCCGCCGCTGCGGGAAGCCTTGGCCTCACTGACGGACTTCTCCAGCATCGCCATCAGGTCCACGACCTCCGCCGAGGCCGGCTCGGGGGCCTCGACCGGCTCAGGGCGGGTGCCGGCGGCCTTGGCCTCGATCAGCTTCTCCAGCGCCTGGCGGTACTCGTCATGCATCTCGCCGATGTCCCGGCCGGAGAGTGTGTCCGCAAGAGCGACGGCCGCGGTCGGTCTCCTCGTCGGAGACCTCCACGTCCCGGATGTCGACGAGGAAAGCAAGGGCAGAGCGGGGGCTCGCATCGTTTCGAGGGCAGTGAGCACCGAGCCGTTCAGACCCGGGCCCTCCCGTCAAGACACGTCCTCCAGGGGCATGACGGGGGTTGCCGCCGACGCGCCTACTTGAAGCGTGGTCACGCCGCAAAGACGGCGAGACCAGCCAGGAGAACGGCGGCCTGTCAAGGTCCCGCTTCAGCCGGCCGCCGGTCGCTCGGGCGCAGATCGCCCGGCCGTGTTCCGGCGGCCTCTATCCGCAAGGAGCACTCATGCCGTATGACCGCCCCTGCCCGACCACCGCCCAGTCCAAGCAGATCGTCCTCCTCATGAACGAAAACGTAGTAGGCCAAAGGATGTAGCGGTGCGAATAGCCGGGGACGTGAGCCCCACCACGTCCCCGTGACCAGCACCCCGCCCTCGCCGGTCAGCTGCAGGGCCTCGGCCTGAGCCCGGGAGACGAGTTCGTCGGTCAGCCGGTCGTCCACCGCCTTCGACGGCTTCGGCTCCGCCGGCTCGACGGTCTCGGCCTCGGTCACGTTCTCACTGGTCATCGGTGCATCTTCCTTGATCGGGAGTTACACCGAACGATTTACAGCCCCCACCGCGTGCACCCTCGATCCGTGCGCGCGCTCCGGAAGGCGACGACATCGCCGGTGAGCCGGGCGAGACTGTCCGTTTCGCCGACCGCCGGCGCAAGGTGCACCTCCGACGGCGACGCGGTGACACGGCTCGTGGGTGACGTCGGCCTCGTCAACGTACGACGGCGGGGGCGAGCGCGGCGGGGGCGAGCAGGGCCGGGGTGCCGGTGCCGGCGGCGGGAACGGTCCACAGGTCGCTGCTGTCGTCGCTGGGGAGGGAGTAGGCGAGGGTGTGGTCGTCGAGCCAAAGGGCCTGGTCGTCGATGTTGCGGCCTTCGGTGGTGGCCGTCTCGCCCATGGTCTTCAGGTCGAGGACGTACAGCCGCCAGGGGGCGTCGTCGCTCAGGCCGGAGACGCGCTTCTTGTAGGCGACGCGGGTGCCGTCGGGCGACAGGGAGGGGCACTCGACGTTGCCGTGCAGTGTGGTGAGGGTGTGTTGGATTGCGTCGCCGGCGACCAGGTGGGTCTGTCCGCCGGTGGCGAGGGTGGCGTAGAAATGCTCGTCGTCGGCGAAGGTGACGCCCCAGATGTTCGTGTCAGCGGATCGGTAGGGCTTCCCGTCCAGGGTGATGGCGTAGGTCTCCAGGTTTTCTTGCAGGGTCCAGGTGCGGGTGTCCAGGATCGAGGTGCGGGTGGAGAAGTCGGTGCCTGCGTATGAGTCCCCGCCGACGAAGACCGTCCAGGCCACGAGGTTGCCCGAGGGCGATACCCGTGACCGGGTGGGGATGCCGGCGAGGTCGTACCGGCGGCGTTCGTGCAGGTCGGCGTCGAGGACGACCGCGCGGTAGGTGTCCTCCAGGACGCCGTGGACGGCCTGCAGGCATACCCCGGTACCGGCGGCGGCGTGGAAACGCAGGCAGGCCGGCGTCGCCACCGTCCGGGTGCCCCGGGGTTCGGTGAGCGGGACCGCGGCGAGGTGGTCGCGCTGGGCACCCCAGGTCATGCTGCGGAACACCAGTCGCGCTCCGTCGGTGTGGGGTCCCAGGCCGACGATGCCCGCCTTGGCCGGCGGCCCGTCGGCCGCCCGGTTGGCGCCCCGGGCTTCGTCGCCTGCGCGCAGGACGGTCCAGACGCCGGCCGCGACGAGGACGGCGGCGGCGGCGCACAGGACGAGGAGACGGCGGGCGAAAGTCATGTATGAGTTCCTCTTCCGTGGGGTTCTTCGGCGGGCGGACAGGCAGGCGGAACGCACGCCTGTCGGCGGCGGGTCAATCAGGCGGGTCAATCGGCCGCCGCCCGCGCCCGGTCATCGGTGAGCGGGTCCAGCAGTCGCGCCGCGATCACGACGGCGGCGGTGAGGGCGGCGGTCATGAGGGCCAGGGCGGTGGTGTCGCCCCAGCGGCTCCAGAGCGCGCCGACCGTGAGGGAGCAGGCGAACCGGCCCGCGGCCTGGCCGGTGCCGACCAGCGCGAGTCCGGCGCCGCGCCGCTGCTCTGGCACTGCGTCCGCGGCGGCCGCGGCGAGGGTGCCGTCGGTGGCGGCGTAGAAGAGTCCGTGCAGGGCGAGGACCGCGGCGGCGAGTCCCGCGCCGCCGCCGGGGAGGGCGAGCAGCAGGGCGTACCCGGTCAGCAGCGCGGCGTGGCCGAGCACGAACATGCGCCGGCGTCCGATCCGGTCGGCGAGCATGCCGGCCGGGGCGGCGAGCAGGAGGTAGACGGCAGCGGTGCCGAGCGGCAGTAGTGGGAACCAGGTCGCGGGGAGGTCGAAGCGGCGCTGGAGCAGCAGATAGACGAAGGAGTCGCTGACCGTGGCGAGCCCGAGCAAGGCGGCGCACGCGGTGATTCGACGCAGGGCGGGGAGGTGGAGCAGTTCGCGCAGGTGTGGCCGCGCTGCTGAGGTCGGTGGCGTGGAGCGCAGGCTGCGGCCGCGGACGAAGAGGACCAGGACGAGCACGCCGAGTGCGGCGACGTATGAGCTGACGGTGAAGATGGCGTGGTAGCTGCCGGGGGCGCCGCGCAGGATGAGGAAGGCGAGCAGGGGTCCGGTCAGCGCGCCGGCGGTGTCCATGGCCCGGTGCACGCCGAAGGCGCGGCCGCGCCGTTCGGGCGGGGTGGCGAGAGAGATCATGGCGTCGCGGGGTGCGGTCCGCAGTCCTTTGCCGACCCGGTCGGCGGCCAGGACGAGGCCGATCAGCGGCGTGGTGTGGGCGAGGAGGAGCGCCGGCCGGCAGAGCGCGGAGAGGCCGTAACCGGCGGTGGCGACGGCCTTGTGGCGTCCGCCGCCGCGGTCGCCGAGGAAGCCGCCGAGCAGCCGCAGGACGGCGGAGGCACCGTTGAAGACACCGTCCAGGACGCCGAATCCGAGTGGGGATACACCGAGGGCGGTGACGAGGTAGAGGGGCAGGATGGCGGTGACCATCTCGGAGGAGACGTCGGTGATCAGGCTGACCGTACCGAGGGCGAGTACGGTGGGGGCGATCCGCGCGGACCGCCCCGGCCCGAGGGCCGGGGCGGCGGCGGACGCCGTGGAGCGTCGGCTGTCCGCGAGGTACATGGTCAGTTCCAGACGCCGGTGATGTCGGTGGCGTTGGCCGCCTTACCGGCGTGCTTTCCGGTCCCCGCGAGGTCCTCCAGGGTACGGAGCATGTCGTAGTGGTTGTACTTGGTGGTGGGCGCGCTGCCGGCCTTGACGGGCTGTCCGTACAAGACGGTGGGGATCTGGTTGCCGCTGTGCTTGTCGTCCTCGTCGTAGGTGATGACCAGCAGGCTGTTGTGGGTCTTGGCCCAGGCGGCGTACGCGCCGAGGTTGCTCTTGATCCAGCCGTCTCCGGTGGCCACGTTGCAGTCGTGCATGTCGGAACAGAGGTTGGGGGTGACGAAGGAGACCGTGGGGAGTTTGCTGAAGTCGCTGGGGAACTGCGCGAAGGTGTGGCCGGTGTTGGCCGGGACGTTCTTGAACGCGAACCAGGGGTTGTGCTTTTGGGCGTACTTTCCGCTCTTGCAGGTGGTGGAGCCCTCGTTGGGCAGCGACTCGTTGTAGCTGCCCCAGGTCTTGCCGGCCCCGGTCAGCTCGGAGGCCAGGTTGGGGGCGGACATGGAGCCGACGTGGTAGCAGCCGTCATCGGTGATGCCTTGGGTGCTGCCGGAGAAGACGGCGAAGTAGTTCGGCTGGCTGGGGTGGGTGATGCCGTAGGACGCTTTGAGGACCGCGCCTCCGTTGGCGAGCGAGTTGAGGTACGGCGCGTCCTTGCTGCCGATGATCTGCTTGTAGGCGTGGTTCTCCATCATGACCACGACGACGTGGTCCGGCTTGGGTACGGCCCCCGCGGCGGAGGCGGAGCCGATGCTCACCAGGGAGGTGACGGCGCCCGCCGCCACGGCCGTCGGCAGTGCGACGGCGAGCAGGATCTTCTTCCGGTTGCGGCGGTGACGGCCTTGGGTACCAGCGGACATTCTGTCTCCTGTGTCAGGGGTGTGGGAGGGTGGTCGTCCGGTGCCTCGGCGGCGGTATGCGACCGCCGGTCCGGGCAGGGTGCGAGGGTCAGCAGGCGGTTGAAGGGCCTGCCGGCCCAGGGTTGGTCGGTGGACCTCTGGCCCGCGGGCTGACGGTCATTTGGTGGGGTTGTCGCCCAAGCCCGCGATGTAGAGGAGCCGGTTGGGGGTGTTGGTCCCCGCGTTGCCGATCTTGCCGGTGGTAGCCGCCTTGATCAGCGCGTCCTGCACCTGCGCGGGAGTGGCCGTGGGGTGGGCCGACAGGTAGATGGCGGCGGCGCCGGCGACGTGCGGGGCGGCCATCGAGGTGCCCGTCAGCTTGTGGCTGTCCTTGTCACCGCTGTTCCAGGCCGAGGTGATGCCCGTGCCGGGCGCGAACAGATCGGTGCAGGCACCCCAGTTGGAGTCCGAGCGGCGCTGGTCACCGGAGGTGGAGTTGTTCACCACGATGGCCTCGCCGATGTCGCCGGGCGAGTTCCTGCACGCGTCGGCCCCGCTGTTGCCGGAGGAGACCACCCAGGTGACCCCGGAGGCGATCGAGTTGCGGATCGCCTTGTCCTCCGCGGCGCTGACCCCACCGTTGATGCTCATGTTCACCACGGCCGGTTTGACGGCGCGCTTGGTGATCCAGTCGGCGGCGGAGACGATGGCCGAGGTGGGGATGGAGTCGTTGCACGGCGTGACGCGGACGGAGACCAGCCTGACGCCCTTGGCCACGCCGTAGTCCTTGCCGCCGACGGTGCCCGCGACGTGGGTGCCGTGGCCGACGCAGTCCCCGCCGTTGCGACCGTCACCGACCAAGTCCACCCCGATGCCGGCCCGCCCCCCGAACTGGCTGTGCGTGGTCCGCAGCCCGCTGTCGACCAGGTAGACGGTGACGTTGGAAGCGGTGTTCGGCGCGGTGTAGCTTCCGTCCAGCGGCAGGCTGCGCTGGTCGACGCGGTCCAAGCCCCAACTCGCCACCGACGCCGCCTGGGCGGCCTCCGGTGCCGAGGCCGAGTGCTGCACACTGTCCCGCTCCACCGACTCGACCGCGGGATCGGACGCCACCTGCTGCGCCTGGCCCGGCGTCATCTCGGCGACGTAGCCGTGCAGGGCCGTGTCGAAGACCGTACGGACGGAGCCGCCGTGGGCCTTCGCCAGCCGCTCGGCGACGGAGGCGACCGTCGCCTGCTCGGCCTGTCTTCCTTGGGCGGCGGTTGTCCGCGCGGCGTCCGGGGACGGCACCCCGCCGTCCTTGAACACCACCAGATAGCGGCCGGCTATGGGCTCGCCGACCGTGCGGAGCGTGTCGGAGGGATACAGGGCGGCGTTCGCCGGGCTGGTGACCGCTGCGGCTGCCGCCGCGGCCACGACGGTGGCCGCGATGACCACGGCGGACGGTTTCCTCCTACGAGCGTGGCGAGGTGCATGATTCCGGGACAAAGTGCCTCCTTGGAGGAGTGAATTCAGCGTGTGGTTCGGTAGTGGCGCGCCGTCGGTGACGTGGCGGGTGCCCGTCGTTGGCGCCAATCGACTACGGCGAGCTCGGCCGACCTGCGGCGCGCGGAGGAGACAGTTGCCGGGAACGACCAATTCCGCGGCTTTGTCGAGACGTCCGGGCACGGCGAAAGGCCGGGGTTGGGGTGGGGTGGGAGCAGCCTCACGTATCGCGGGCCCAGAGGCACACTCGTCGCGCATCAGGTCTTCGCCATCCCCTGGAAGCGTGGCGTGGGGTGCTTCCGCGGCGGTGGTGTGCTCGGCTTGCGTTGTTCGTGGCGGATTGCTGTGCGGGGTGGCCGTTGCATGGGCACTCTGTGGGCGGGGCCTTTCCGGCAGCGCCCCACGTCCTGCGGCTGATCACCCGAACGCGCGTCTTCCCGCTTCCCGCCGTGATCGGCGCCCCCCTCCACGTCGTCGTGGCGGGGAGTGGCCGGACGTCGACTCAGGCCGCGTCGCCGAGGGTTCCTGAGGCCCTTCTCGTAGCGGCCGCCCCGGAAGTCGGCGGCGCGGTCGGCGATGTGGGCCACGAGCGTGTAGCCGCCCTTGGCGTACCTCTTGCGGCAGAGCTCGACGTCGTCCTGGGAAGCGTCGTCCTTGGCCCTCGCGCAGAGGTCACGACGGTGTAGTCGACGGTCTTGGGCTGCTTGAGGTGGAGTCGCTGTCCCTGTCGTCGCGGAAGGAGGCGACGAGGATCGACGCGTGGTGTTGCCTGGCATACCCGGTGATGCCCAGGATCGGCTCGAGGCCTGCCTTTGTCGTGATGGGTGGCGAGCGAGGTGTGGTCCATGCCCGGGGCCAACGCCGGCCTGTCGCCGTTCTTCGCCCCGGCCGGCGACCGTCGAGGTGTGACTGGATGTTCTGGGGGACGGCTCTGACGTCCGACTCCCACCGTTTCTTGCCCTGCGCCGAGGACGTGGAAGCCTGCGCACCCTCCGGGACGAGAGCGGCGACGCACAACACGACGCCGGCACAGAGCGCTAACTTCGCCAACATGCAGGTCTCCTGGTGAGGGGTCGGGGATCGGACTCCAGGACTCGACCGGGCGCTCCGGCCGGTCGAGCATCTGACCGGGTTCCGGGGCGGCCGGGTTTGGCACCCGGGGTGGAGGAGCCCGTTCCGGCGGAGCGAGCCGGGGCACTAGATCTACCGTCAGAGACATGCGCCGGAGGTGACTTTTTGCCAGTGGCGCGCTTTGGCCATAAAGGTCACGCACCCCCGATCGACGTCAATCCGCGCCCGGCTTCCGCTTCGCTCAGATCCAGCCGTTGCGCGCGGCGTGCAGCGCCATCTGGAACCGGGTGACGGAGCCGGCACGGGAGTTGAGCTGCTCCAGGTGGCGCGAGAGCGTGCGGCGGCTGATGCCCAGCAACTCGGCGATGGTCGCGTCGGTGACCCCGGTGGCCAACAGCTCGATGATGCGCCGGTGGATCGGGCTGAGGGCGGACGGCACGCGGCCGCTCAGGTGCATCGGCAGCGCCGCCCTCCACGAGGTCTCGAACAACCCCGTGAGCGCGGACAGCAGGCTCGACGGACGGACCAACAGCAGCGAGTCGTTCACCTCGGCCTCGACGAAGGACATCGACACGATGGCCAGGCGACGGTCGAAGATGGTGAGCTTCACGGGAACGGTGGGCAGGATCCGGGCCTGCTCCCCCGCGGCTATGCAAGGCTGGATGTTGACGGCGTAGTACGCGGCGTTCTGAACGGCGGACCGGGAGTACACGACCCGGTACTCCACGCCCTGCCGCAGGTTCTCGATCTGGATCGGGTTGGCCGCGCCGTGCGTGTGATACGGCGGCGAGTCGAAACGCAGGACCTCGGTCTCGGCGGCCGCCTCGATGGTTTCGATGCGCTCGATGATGGAGTCGCCGGTGACGACCTCGACCAGGTTCTCGGTCGGCTGTGGGCTGACGGAGCGCCGGTAGCCGTCGTAGGCATTGACGGCGGCCTGCTGGGCCTCGCGGAGTTCGGCGGCGCGACTGTGCGCTAAAAACTCCAGCGCGATGGTGGGCTCCACCGGCACGTGCCGGCGGCCACCGGTCTCCGAGACGGTGACCAAGCCCAGCCTGCGCAGTTGCGCGAGATCCTCTTCCAGTGCCGGGCTGTTGTCCGGGCCGCTGCACTCCGGGCCCTCCCGGTCGCGGTCCGGGTTGTTTGCCGACTGCTCGCCGTCGTCGGATCGGGCGGCGAGCAACGCCACGTAGGCCTTCGCCTCACGGCGCGTCAACCCCAGGCGACACAGGTGGGTTGACAGGTCCTCATCGGTCATCAGCGTACCTTCCGGTGAAGGCAGGCCGGCTCGGGCGTGCGCCGGAAGCGGCACGGCCACTCCGGTCCCGTCGCCGCCGGCTGCGTGCGGTGTGCCGGGCATCGTGACACGTACCAACCGGTAGCTGTCAGGCGATACCGCTCCCCTACCAAGATCCACACCACCTCCGACCAAGATCAACATCATCCGGCCGGTGCCTCGGACCAAGAACGCTGCACGGCAAGAGGACCATCTCCTCGACCGGACGCCCCTCCACGCCAGTGGCGACCCCTCGCCACCCCGCGGACCCGGTCGGCGGTAGACCGTGAACAACTACCCGGCCGCCTCCCCTGGAGCCCCTCTTGATCAGCGTGTTCGACCTGTTGCGCGTCGGCATCGGCCCGTCCAGCTCCCACACCGTGGGCCCGATGCGCGCCGCGCACCGCTTCGTCCGCGGACTGGACCAGGACGGCCTACTCGCCGACGCCGCGGCCGTCGACGTCGAACTGTTCGGCTCGCTGGCTGCCACCTGCGCCGGCCACGGCACCGACAAAGCCGTCCTGCTCGGACTCACCGGCGAGCAACCCGAGACCCTCGACACCGCCACCGCCGACGAGCGCTTCCGCCGGCTCACCGCCGAGCGGCGGGTGCCGCTGCCGGGAGCGCAGGCCGTCGACTGCACTCTGACCCTCCACCCGGACCGGTTCCTGCCGACCCATCCCAACGCCCTGATCTTCACCGCGCTCGACCGGCACGACACCGTCCTGGACAGCCGCACCTTCTACTCCGTCGGCGGCGGCTTCCTACTCCACGAGACGCACGACGCCTCGCACCAGGTCCCCCGCCCCTTCACCAATGCCGAACAACTCCTCGACCTGACCGGGGACGGCCCGATCAGCGACCTCATGCTCGCCAACGAGACGGTCCGCCGGCCAGAGCACGAGGTCCGCCGGCGGCTCCTGCACCTGTGGAAGATCATGCGCCACTGCGTCGATCGCGGCTGCCGCACCGAAGGCATCCTGCCCGGCGGCCTGAACGTTCCCCGCCGCGCTCCGGCGCTCCACCGTCGCCTCCAGCAGCAAGGAGGTTCCGGGGACCCGCTGCACGCCATGGATTGGGTCGCGCTCTACGCCCTCGCGGTCAACGAGGAGAACGCCGCCGGCGGCCGCGTCGTCACCGCGCCGACCAACGGCGCCGCGGGAGTCCTCCCCGCCGTCCTGCACTACTACCACCGGTTCGTTCCCGGCGCCGACGAGGACGGCACCGTACGCTTCCTTCTCACCGCAGCCGCCATCGGCATCATCGTCAAGCACAACGCCTCCATCTCCGGAGCCGAGGTCGGCTGCCAGGGAGAGGTCGGCACCGCCGCCGCCATGGCCGCCGCCGGACTGACCGAACCCCGGACAGCAGGCTGCTGATCGTTCACCGGCCGCCAGGCCCGCGTCCCGTCACCGGGCAAGGCCGGCGACCAGCCCCGCGACAGTGAGCCAGCCCGGTCCGGTCCCCCGTTCCGGCGCTGGGGGGTTTGCGGCCGGCGCTCTTCCTCGCCGGATCCTGCTTGGCGGCCGCCTTCTTCACCGGCACTGTCTTCTTGGCGGCCTTCTCCGCTGCGGGCAGGTCGTGGACGGTGGCGTCACCGCCGCCGCTGCGGGAGGCTTCGGCTTCGCTGCCCGACTACTCCAGCATCGCCATCAGGTCCACGACGTCCGCCGAGGCCGGCGCGGGGCTTCGCCCCCATCAAGGGTCTGGCTCGTTGAGTCAGCCAACCCCCTTGACGCGACCCGTGTCGTGACACGTTGCCGACCACCCAGGGCAGAGAACAGCTGCCCGTCGAGGCAGCCGAGGCGGCCGCCCACCGGCGTTTGACCCCGACGTCTACAAGCACCGCAACGTCGTCGAACGGCACCGCACCGGCGCGGTGCTTCAACCGCTTGAAGCAGAGGCGCGGCATCGCCACCAGGTACGGCCCAGTGGTCGGGAGGGCGAGGACGGCGTCGGTGTTGAGGGACAGGCCGGTCTCCTTGATGGCGTGGTTGACCTCCACCTGCCAGTCGGTCAGGTACTCCCGGCTACCGGATAGGACGGTGTCGGTGTCGGTGTCGGTGTAGGCGAGGATCGTGTCGGTCACTGCGACGGCGTGCACTCCCAACCCGGCTCTCCCTGCCTTCGCACCGGTGCCGGCCTTCGGTCGGGGTGGCAGCTCGTTGCCGTCGGCCAGAGCCTTCTGCCCGGCCGGGGTGAGGTTCCAGATTTGGTGCTTGCCGTCCTTGCCGTTCGTCTCCGCCGGCCCGAGCTCCGCCAGTTCAACCATGGCCCTGCGCACGTACAACCGGCCGTCCGACCCTGCTTCCGTGATCACCTGCGCCATCCTCAGCATCCACAGCGCCTCGGCCCGTACCTTCCTGGTCGTCCCCTTCGCTGGTGCCTTGCCGAGCAGCCCCCTTCGGGCGGCGTGAGCTGCGGTGATGGGCACGACGTTCGAATCATTCACGGCCTGGACGCGGCACTGGGTTCCGGGCCATCCAGAGGGCTCTCAGCACCCCTTGACCACGTCGGGCGCGGCTCCGGCTCGGGCTGCCGGGCATCGCCGGCGTGCGTCACCGGGCTCCTCACGCGGGTGGCGTGGGACTCCGGGCAGACTCCCGCATTCACCTGGTACTGGTGCCGGGGAAGCCGATGGCGTGACGCCTGTTATCGAGCCGTGATCTTTGGGCGGGTGCGGCGCAGAGCTCGGAGACGATCGTGAACGAGGCCGTCACCATCGGCACAGCCATAGCCGGCGCCATCGCCATGTGCGTGGTCTGGCCGTGTGCCATGCCGTTGTGGATCTTCCGGCCATCGTCGAGGTACCCCGCCTGCCGGGCGGTCAGGATGCCGGTCTCGGCGCCCCGCGTGATGGTTCGTAGATGCCGGACGCGCGCGGGACGTGCTTGACGCGGCACGCAGTCGAACTCCTCCAAGGTGACCTGCTGCTCGAACTTCGCCCGTGCCGGAATGTACGGGCGGTCCGGCCGTACGCTCCTCGCTCCGCCCCGGCTGGCTGCCGGGGCGGAGCGAGGGAGCGTACGGGGCCGGGCTCAGCGGGTGCTTGCGCGCCGGCGCCGGCGGAGCACGGCGGCTGCGCCCGCGACGGCGAGTGCTGTGCCGGAACCGCCGGCAAGCAGCAGGGTGGAGGACGAGGCGTCGTCCGCCTCGCTCTGGGCGCTGTAGCCGCTGGAGTAGCCCTTGGAGTCGTACTCCGAGCCCGGGAGCTTGTCGGCGTAGCGGGCCTTCACCAGCTTCTGGTAGTCGCCGAGCGACACGGACGCCCGGCCGCCCAGTCCTTGCCGGGCCTCGTCGTTGAGCGGCTCGACGGTCAAGAGCTTGAGCTGATACCAGCCGCGGATCTGCGGCTCGGTGAAGACCAACGTGCCCACGGTGGCCTTGCCGGCGTACGTGGCATCGCTGTCGCCGTCGCTCACGGCCGCCAGGTGCCAGCCGCCGCCCTGGGTGGGGGCGAGCATGACGGTGGCGTTGCGGCCGTTGACGGGCGTGCTCAGCGAAGAAACCAACTGCGTCAGCTTGATCGCCTCGGTGGGCAGCGGCTGGGCGGTGCCCGCGACGAACCCGGGGGTGATCTCGTTCCGTGCCAGCGGGTCCTTGATCGTGAAGGCCGGGAGGCCCTCGCACGGCTCGGCCGTTTCGGGGATCGTCTGCACCGGTCCGTTGACGCCGTCGGTGGGAACCGGAGTACGCAGGAAGCGGCAGACGGTGTTGCGGACGTCGGTGGACTTCACCGCGTCGAGGGCGGCCTGGTAGTCGGGGATGTCAGCCGGGAGAGGGTCCTTGGCCGGGGCCGCGTGGACCGGACCGAGGACGGACAGCAGTGCAGATGCACTCAGTGCGATGACGATGGACAGACGGGAGGAGCGAGAGGCCGCCCGCGTCCTGGACATTCGGGTGCCGCTGGTGTCGCGCATGACGCCTGCCTTAGCGGGAGATACCGATGCGGGAGTGGGTCCACTTGGACGAGCTGTTGCTCACGTAGTCGTTGTAGTTCCACCAGGTGTACGTGGTGGTGTCCGGCCACGGGTCGGCCACGGCGATCGTGCTGTTCGACGTGTCGAAGCCGTAGACCACGTTCATGTGGCCGCCACCGGACGTCCACCCGATGCGGGCACCGATCGGCCGGGCCGCCTTGACGTCGGTGTATACCTGGTTGAACGTGGCCGCGCTGCTCAGGCCCGATCCGGTGCGGGTCATGCCGAGGCTGCCCCAGCCCCTGGCCATGTCGTCGAGCGTGGCGGGCTGGTTGTTGCAGCCGTAGGAGGGTTGGGCCCGGTTGCAGAAGTCCGTCTGGGTGGAGCCGAAGCCCTGGAACTTGGCGATGGTCAGCCCGGAGGCGACCCAGCACCACTGGGATTTTTCCTGCTTCAGCATGCTGATGGTGTCCTGGCCCGCTTCCGCGTGAGCCGTGCCTCCCGCGGCGGCGAGCGATCCCAAGGCGGCCAGCGCGATGGCCGACGCCGTGGTTCCGTACCTGAACCTGCCCATTTTCCTGCCTTCCCCTGGCTGATGGGTGCAACGAGATGAACGGGGCAATCTGACAGGAATATGACAGCGCACCATGCCAAAGCCAGATAGGGATCCGGCGGGGAATTCACCCCTACTGACCACTTGTCGGATAATTTGCGGCGTACGGGACCCGGTGCATGTCGATGGGCGCGGCCGACATCCAGCACCGCGGTCCGGTGGGCCGGCCGTCATCCGGCAGAGTTTCCATACGGTCAAGGGTCGCGCGCCCGACTGTCCGTCCTGGACCAAACGATGTCCCGTAAGGGGTCGTGTGGGTAGATCGAAGTCTCTGGGGTGCCGCGCGGGTTATCCGGCGAGAGCGAGGTTGTGGAGTCGGGCGACGCCGAGTACGGCCTGGTGGACGCCGTCGCCGCGCAGGCGGCAGTCGCGGAGGATCTTGAATGTTTTCATCCTGGAGAAAGCGTGCTCGACTCGGGCTCTGGCCCGGCGGTGGAGGGAATGTCCGCTTCTTGTTGAGGGGCGAGGGGCCGACCTGGCCGTGGCCAGTGCGGGATGAGGGCGGGGGCACCTCGGTAACCGCCGTCGCCGAGGACCGGCGCGTTCTCAACGGCGCGGTCCACGCCGGATTCCCGGTAGGCGCGGGCGTCGTGGCGGTTGCCTGGCAGTGGCCGTCCGGCCGCCACGACCAGCCGGGTGTTCGCGTCGATGATGACTTGGTCGTTGGTGGAGTACCTGTGGTTCTTGGAGGAGGCGGCGATGCTGCGGTCGCGGGTGGGTACCAGGGTGCCGTCCACGATCAGGACGGTGCCCGCAGGGTGCCGGCGCCGTACCGGTGCCAGCGCGAGAAGTGGTGCGATGTCGTCGATGACCCGGTCCATCGCCGACTTCGACACCCCGAACAGCGGGCCGAGCTGCCTCATGGTCGGATTCAGCGCCAGTACGCGGACACCAGCATGACCCGGTCCTCCAGTGACAGGGACCACGGCCGGCCGCCCGTCGGCGCACCACCGCCACGGCGTCGCACCATCCCGATGAGCTTGCGGAACTGCCGCTCGCTCAGCCCGGAGAACAGACCTGTCCACCCCGGCTCAGACGCCGTGACCACAGGCCTCACATCAAGATCATCACATACCTGATCAGGGCTTACGGGACATCGTTTAGCTAGCTCAGGCCGGCTCAACGACGAGTCCAGGTCCAGGTCACAGTCCCGCCGTTCTGCTTGCGGAGCTGGCGCCAGGCCGCGTAGGGGATCCCTGATGCTGCGGTTGTCGAACGGGTCGAAGCAGGCGGCCTCCCGAAGGTCGCCCACACAGCGAACGGTCCCTCGTACGGGCGGCTCGACGGGCACCCGCCCCCGGACGGCCGGAGGATCAGTGCGGGGACACGCGACGGGAGCCGATCAAGGATGACGAACACCGCTGGTCGCTCGAAGAGGGCGCGCATCGTCCTGTCCGGTGTGTTGCTCCTCGCCGGGGTCGTCTCGACCGGGTGCAGCGGCGAGGCCCGCGATGCCGGGCAGGGGACTGGAGCAGGGCCCCGCCCCCAGGTGGCGCGCTCCGGCAGGGTCACCGTCGTCTACGAGGCCCAAACGGTCAAACCGCAGGACCGGGAGGCCGTGGCACTGATCCGGACCTCCCGCGTGCTGGAGCGTACGGCCGACTGGGTGAACAGATCACTCACCCTCCCGCACGACATGGTCGTGAAGGTCACCGCCGCCGTGCCACCCGGCGTTACCGACGCCGTCACCCAGCCCGACGGCAGGACGATCTTCGTCCCGCCACCGTTCCTGACCGAGATCGAGAAGGCCCTCACCGACGTCGTGAAGACCGTCGAGCGGCCCGCCCCGTTCCCCGCGTCCGAGTACAACACCGACGACCTGACCGTGCTGTCGACCGAATTCATCTTCGGCCACGAGATGGGCCATGCCCTGCAGCGCCAGCTCCTCCTGGCCAACCTCGGTCTCGAAGAAGACGCGGCGGACGGCTTCGCGTCCTTCTATACCGTCAACGAGGTCGGGCCGGGTCCGTCGCTGGCCGCCGCGATCCTCTTCGACGAGATCGCACGCAAGGAAGGCACGCCGACCCTGGAAGGCATGTCGAGCGACCACCCCATTACCCAGCAGCGGGCCTTCAACTTCCTGTGCTACCTGGAGGGCAGCGACCCCAAGAAGTACCAGCAGTCCCTGGTCGACAGCGGCTATCTCCCGAAGACCCGCGCACCCCTCTGCCCGCAGGCGTGGGCAATGCTGGACTACGGCTGGTGGACCCAGCTCCGACCCCACTTCAGCGGGGCGTTCAGGGACCGGGGTGCCGAGGAGCAGAAGAAGGCGCACGGGAGGCTGATCGCGGAGACGGAGACTCTGGCGAAGCGCATCGACGAGATCCGCAGCGGTCAATGAGTCGGATGACGCGTACCCCGTCGATCTCGTCCGCGTAGTCGCGCAGCAGGGCTCGGGGACTTCGATGGCGAGTTCGGGGGTTGACACTGATGGCGACGATGACGCGGTCCAGGCGGTGCGTCTCGTTCGCGGCGCGCGAGCGGCGCGCGGAGGGGGCAGGCGACACGAGGCTGCTCATCCGCGAGGTGGGCCGGGTGGACAAGGCGGGCGGTCTCCCCCAGGACGCCGGTCTCCGGGGCGGGATAGCCGTGAGCGGCGATGTCCTCCCGCACCGAGGCGAGGACACGACCTGCGCCCGCTGCTCGGCCGCGTACGCAAGGACGGACGCGGCGAGGTGCTCGTCGAGGGGCAGTCGTTCGGGCACGGGCGCGGTGGCCGGCTGCTGGCTCAACCGGAACTCCTGGACCGTCATCTGGCGTAGCGTCACCACGGCATCGCCCAGCCCGCGGACTGCGATCCGCTCCGGCAAAACCAAAAGCCGGCAAGGTGGACGCTGGGGGTGCGTGGCGTTACCCGTCCTGGGCGGTCAGAAGCAGGACCAGGGCCTTGGAGGGGGTGGTCCCGAGCGCGGTGGCCACCGCTTCGGCGGAGATGCCGTCGCCGCACAGCGCCCCGGCGGTCTCCCGGCCCATCCGGGCGGCGACCCGTTCCAGCACACCGGCGGCGCGCAGCGCGGCCAACGGCGTGTCCGCGGCCGTGGCGGTCAGCTGCTTGGGTAGCGCGACGAGAAGTGTGGCCAGCGGTTCGGGCAGCGGCACGCCCCGCCTCTGCGCGGCCATCGTCGACCGCCTCACCTTCAACGGCACCATCATCGAGACCGGCACCGACTCCTACCGCCTCGCCAGCACCCGAGCCCGAGCCGAGGAGTCGGCCAAGGCCGGCTGATCTTGTCATAACCGTCTGCAGGCCCCGTGACCCTGGACCACAATCGGAGCCTCGGAGGGTTGATGAGGGAGGATGGCCGTGAGCGCGGTTATGCGGATGCCGATCGACTCCAGCGCACCTCGCGCGTACGACCCGAAGACATGCCTCAGTACCAGCCGCTCGGTCTCCAGGAAAGGCATCGTCTCGTACGTGGACCTGCCCCCACCCTGCCGTACGGCCGGGACGGCCCGGCGGCGGGATCCGCCGTCGAGCCGTCCCGGCCCGCCGTCCGTCGGGGGCGCCTATTCCGCGGCCTTTTTCAGGGCGTCCAGCCAGGAGCTGAGCGAGTCATCGAGCGCGGCAGCGAGGTTGTCCCTGTCGGCCTCGACCGGGGCGCCCGCCCAGGACTCCCGCGTGCGGACCACGGTCGTGCCGTCGTCTTCGGTGAACGTCCACTCGTGCACGCCGGTGATGCCGTGCGCAGGGCCGCCCCACAGGATGCGGTGCCGGGCCTCGTCGACCTCGTAGACGGTGGAGTCGATGGAGAGCCCCGCCGTCGCCCAGTGGAAGGTGGTGCCGGGGGCGACGGGGCCGTCGAGCCGGGCCTCGGAGATGGCGGGGTGCCACTCGGGCCAGAGACCGATCCGGGTGTGCAGCTCCCAGACCCGGGCGAGGGGGGCGGCGATCCGGATGGTGTGGTCGGCGATGACGGGCGCGTTCTCGTCGATGGTGGTGGGGTAGGTCATGACGACTCCTCGGCGTGCGTGTGCCTGTGGGTGTGGTGTGAGGGCCCGGGCCGCCGCTGCGGGGGAAGCGGCGGCGGTCCGGGCGGCTGGGGGGCGGGCAGCCGGTCAGGCGGGCTGGTCGGTGTCGGGGATCCAGTGGCCGTGGATGCCGGCCGGGACCCTCCGGGGGAGTTCGACGGCGGCGACGGTGCTGAGGTCGCCGGCGTCCAGGACCAGCAGCTCCGACGCGTCGGCCTTCAGGTCGCTGACGATGGTCAGCAGGTAGCCGTCGTCCTCCGCGGTGCCCCCGGCGGCCGGTGCGAAGACCGCCTCGCCCGGCATCCGGCCCTCGCCGTGCGCCAGCAGCTTCTCCCGGCCGGTCCGGGTGTCGAACTTGACGGTGTGGTAGCCCGACAGGCCCGCCCCGGGGAAGGCGATGGCGTAGCTGTAGCGGTAGTCGGCACCGGTGTGGGCGTCGTTGATCGACGGGAACTCGGTGACCAGGCCGTTCAGCGGCTCGCACGTGACCTTCCCGCTCGCCGGGTCGACGACCCACCGGTTGAACGTCGAACCGGTGGCCGGGGCGGCGCCGAAGCCGGGCGCGCCGACCCACCACTTCCAGGAGCTCTCCCACGCCGAGCGGTCGAAGGACGGCGCTTCGAGCACGATCCGGCCCTGCGCGTCGGTGTAGGCGTTGGCGACGTGCAGCAGCGCGGCCTGGTCGGGCACCTCGAACCAGCGGGCCGGGCCCCCGGGGCGCGGTATGACACCAAGGCGCAGCGGGACGTCGTCGTGCCAGCGGTAGGGGATGCCGGAGTGCTCGGCGTGGTCGAAGACGACCGGCGAGTCGATGAAGACGACGTGTTCGCGGGTGATGGCGAAGTCGTGCATCAGGGAGGGGCCGGCGCCCTCGACGACCTGCGAGCGGACGACCGCGCCGGAGGCGTCGGCCACGTAGTAGGTCAGGTGGGGCGGGAAGGGGCCGTAGCCGAAGAAGTGCAGCTCGCCGGTGACCGGGTCCTCCTTGGGGTGGGCGGTCATCGCGCCGGTGAGCTTCCCGCCGAAGTCGTGGACGCCGATCGTGTCGAGCTCGGCGCTGACCTCGTAGGGCAGGTTGGCCTCCTGCAGGGCCAGGTAGCGGCCCCCGTGGAAGATGATGTTGGTGGCGGCGGCGCTGACGTCGAGCTCGGTCCCGGTGAAGGGCACGCCGTCCAGGAAGGGGGTGCGCACCCACCGGTTGCGGTACCACTCGGCCCGGCCGTCCTTGAGGCGGATGCCGTGGAGCATGCCCTCGCCCCGGAACCAGTGGCTGGGTGTGATGCCCGACTTGGGGTTGTGGCCGTTGCGGAAGTAGCGGCCGTTCAGCTCGGGCGGGAGGGTGCCGCGTACCTTCAGGTCGTGGCCGGTGATCTCGTCGGTGACGGGGCAGAAGTGGCCGCTGAGGTAGGGCTTGTCGAGGTTCGCGTGCAGGCTCATGGTCGGTCAGGCCTTTCGGGTCGAGGGCGCCGGGAGGGCGGAGAGGAGGGAGACGAGGGAGATCAGGAGGGTCAGGGCGGCGCAGGCCAGGAAGGCCGCGCCGTGGGAGGGGAGCAAGGTCAGGAAGGACAGGCCCACGGCGCCGCCGATTTGCCGGGTGGCGTTGGCCAACCCGCCGGCCAGGCCGTTGTCCGACGGGGCGACCCCCGCCGAGGACATCGCGGTGAGCCGTACGAACGCCACCCCGAGCCCGGTGCCGATCAGGAGCGTGGGGCCGAGCAGGTCCACCGGGAAGCTGCCGTCGTCCGGGGTCCGCGACAGCCAGGCCAGTCCGGCCGTGAGAACCAGCAGTCCCCCGGGGAGCACGAGGCGGCCCGCGAGCCGGTCGGAGAGCCGGACCGAGATCCTGCCGGTGACCCACGAGGACAGGCTGATCATCAGGGCGAGGGGTAGCTGGGTCAGTCCCGCCTCCAGCGGCGAGTAGCCGAGGACGCGCTGCTGGTAGAGGGGGAGGAAGTAGAACAGGCCGAGCCAGACCGCGCCCAGCAGGGCCATCAGCAGCCCCGGCACCGCCACCGCCTTCATGCGGGCCGGCAGCAGGGGATCGGCGGACCGGCGCTGGAGCACCACGAACACTCCGAGCAGCGCCAGCCCGAGCAGGGCGATCACCCAGGGGCCCGACAGTCCGTAGGTGAGCGCGACCAGACCGGCCGTCACCGTCACTGCGCCCGGTGCGTCCATGCTCCCGCCACGCGGCCGGTCGGCCCCGACCAGCAGCCGGGTCGCCACCAGCACGGCCAGGGCAAGGGGCACCATCACCGCGAACACCGCACGCCACCCGTACGAACCGGTCAGCACCCCGCCGAGCAGGACGCCCGCCGCACCGCCGGCCCCGGAGACCGCGCCCCACACCCCGAGCGCGGTGCCCCGCGCCCGGCCGGCGGGATGGAGCGTCAGGACGAGCGCCAGTGCCGTGGGCGCCATCAGCGCGGCCCCGATGCCCTGCACCGCCCGGCAGACGATCAGCACGGCCGCCGAGGGCGCCAGCGCCGCCCCGAGGGAAGAGGCGGCGAACAGCCCGATACCGGCGAGGAACACCCGGCGTAGCCCGTACGCGTCCCCCGCGCGGCCGCCCGCCAGGAGCAGCGCGCCGAACGCCAGGACGTAGGCGTTGACCGTCCAGGCCTGGCCCGCGTCCGACAGTCCGAGGCCGGCCCGGATCTCGGGGAGGGCGACGTTCACGATCGAGGTGCTCAGTACCACCAGGAACTGGGCCGTGGCCAGGACCGCCAGCGGTGTCCAGCCTGGGTCGGTCCGCGGTGCCGGGTGGGTGCCGGCCTGGGGTGATGCGGTGCGGTTCATGGCTCCACCTTCGCGGCGGGCGCACCTCGCTCGCGTCGGTAGTCATCACCTATACGTAGCGCGGGACTCGGTAGGTGCCGTCCGCGAAGGGCTCGGCACCCCGGGTGCGACGACGGGAGCGGAGGGTGGCGTTCCCCCATTTCCCCGGGGGGCGCCCCCGCATAGGTTGACGATCATGCCCGCAATGAACACGAACACGGACGCGCGTACAGACCCGCGTATGGACCCGCCTGCGGACCCGCGTACGGCTACGCAAACGGTCACGGCCGCCGACACGAACTCCGGCGCCGGCGCCGGCGCCAGCGTGCTGATCGGCCGTCAGGACGAGATACGCCGGCTCGACGCCCTGCTCGACGCGGCCCGCAAGGGCCGGGGCGGTGCCCTCGTCCTGCGCGGCGAGCCGGGCATCGGCAAGAGCGCGCTGCTGGACCACCTGCACCGCGCCGCGAGCGGACTGCTCGTCATGCGGGCGTCCGGCGCGGAGTTCGAGATGGAACTGCCGTTCGCCGCGCTGCACCAGCTGCTGGCGCCGGTCACCAGCCGCCTGGCGGAGCTCCCCGCACCGCACCGCGCCGCGCTCCAGGTCGCCTTCGGCCTCGACACCGGCGTCCCCGATCCCTTCCTCGTCGGTGTCGGCGCCCTGGGCCTGCTCACGGAGACCGCGGCCGAACGCCCGCTCGTGTGCCTCGTCGACGACGCCCAGTGGCTGGACCAGGCGTCCGCCAAGGCGCTGGCCTTCCTGGCCCGCCGCATCGCGGCCGAGCCGATCGCTCTCGTCTTCGCCGCCCGCGAGGAGAGCGGCCTGCCGGAACTGGCCCGGCTGCCTGCCCACTCCCTTCACGGCCTCGGCGAGTCCGACGCCCGCGCGCTGCTGGGCACGGCCGTCCGCGCACCCCTGGACGAGCGGGTCCGCGACCGGATCCTCGCCGAGGCGCGCGGCAACCCCCTCGCGCTGGTCGAGCTGCCCAGGACCGCCGGACTCGCCGGGATGGCGGGCGGATTCGCCCAGCCCGACTCCGTACCTGCCGTCATCGAGCAGAGCTTTCGCTCCCGCCTGGAACTCCTCGACCCGCCCGCCCGGCTGCTGGTGACCGTCGCCGCCGCCGACCCGATCGGGGACCCCGGGCTGCTGTGGCGCGCGGCCGAACTCCTCGGCATCGACGCGCCGGCCGTGGCCGGCTCCGTCCCGCTCATCGAGTTCGGCACCCGCATCCGCTTCAGCCACCCCCTCGCCCGCTCCGCCGCCTACCGGGCCGCCACACCGCAGGACCGGCGCCGCGCGCACGAGGCGCTGGCCGCCGCCACCGACCCGGTCGCCGACCCCGACCGGCGGGCCTGGCACCGCGCCCAGGCCAGCGCCGGTCCCGACGACCAGGTGGCCGCCGCGCTCGAAGCCTCGGCCACCCGCGCCCAGGAACGCGGCGGCATCGCGGCCGCGGCGGCCTTCCTCGAACGCGCGGCGGCCCTCACGGCCGACCCGGCCCGACGCGCCGAACGGGTCCTCGCCGCCGTCCAGGCCAAGCTCTCCGTCGGCGACTTCGACACCGCGGCGGACCTGCTCACCACCGTGCCCGGCGACGATCCGGGCCGGGCAGCGCGGGCCGACCTGCTGCGCGGCAAACTGTCCTTCGTCCGCCGCCGCGGCGACGAGGGCCCCACCGCCCACCTCCTGCGCGCCGCCGCCCGGCTGGCGGCCACCGACCCCGACCGGTCCCGGGAGTGCTACCTGGACGCCGTCGAGATGGGCGTGCTCCTCGGCGGCCTCGACCACGTGGTGGAGGCCGCCCGGAACGCCCCGCCGACGGACGGTCCCGCGACCGCCGCGACGAGGCTCCTGTCCGGTGTGACCGCACTGGTCGCCGACGAGGGGCACCGGGCGGCCGGAGCGGTCCTCGGCCCCGTCGTCGCCGATCCCGACGACGAGGTCTGGGCCGCCCGTCCCTCGCTCGGCTACCTGCTGGCCGCCGAGTTCTGGAACTTCGACTCCATGCACGGCATCGCCGTCCGCACCGTCGCCGCCGGCCGCCGGACCGGCTCCTTCCACGCCCTGCCCATCGGCCTGGCCATGCAGGCCACCACGACCGTCCACACGGGCGACTTCGGCACCGCGACGGAGCTGATCTCCGAGGAGGAGGCGTTGGCCGACGCCACCGGCGCCGCCCCCCTCGTCTACCCGCGCCTGCACCTGGCCGCGCTGCGCGGACGACGCGCGCAAGCACTCGAACTGTTCGCCTCCGTGGACCAGCGGATGAGCCTGAGCGTGCAGTGGGCGACGGCCGTCCTCGGCAACGGCCTCGCCGACTACCCGGCCGCGCTGGAAGCCGCTCGCCGGGCCGTCGAGTACGGCGCCGTCGGCACCGCAGGCCTCGCCCTCCCCGAACTCGTCGAAGCGGCCGTACGGTGCGGCGAGCGCGCGACCGCCGCCGAGGCCCTGGCCCTGCTCCAGGCCCGCACCGGCGCCGGCGGCCACGCGTGGGGCCTCGGCGTCGAGGCATACGCCCGCGCTCTGGTGACCGAGGACGAGGACGCCTACCAGGAGGCGATCGCCCTCCTCGAAGACGGCACCCTGGCCGTCTACCGCGCCAGGGCCCACCTGCTGTACGGGGAGTGGCTGCGCCGCCAGGGCCGGCGCCGCGAAGCCCGCACCGCACTGCGCCGCGCGCACGAACCACTGTCCGACCTCGGCGCCGAGGCGTTCGCCGAACGCGCCGCCGGGGAACTGCGCGCCACCGGAGAGCAGGCACGCAGCCGCACCTCGAAGGCCTCGGACCAACTCACCCTCCAAGAGCTGCACATCGCCCGCCTGGTGGCCGACGGCGCCACCTCCAAGGAGGTGGCGGCCAAACTCTTCCTCAGCCCCCGGACGGTCGACGCGCACCTGCGCAACATCTTCCGCAAACTCGGACTCACCTCACGCCGACAGCTGCGCGACCTCCCCGACATCCGTTAGCCGAAGGGTGGCGGCCGCCGCCTCCTCCCCGTTCATCGACTCCACCGGACCGGGCCAGTACAGCCCGTACTTGGCCCGGTACGCGGCGGACACCCGCTCGACGAGAGCGGGCTCCGCCACCGGCCGCAGCACCACCCCCAGCCGGACCCCGGCCACCACCTCCACCTCCGTGTCCGCCCGCCGCAGCACCCTCCGGTACCAGGCACTGCGCCGCCCGAACGCGGAACGCACGTACGCCTCCCCGTCGACCACCACCACCCACACGGTCCGGCCCGACCACCGCCCGCCGCCGCCCCGCACCCACAGCACGATCTCCGTGCGATCCAAGTCACCGCTCATGCAGCCACCATGACCCGGCGCCCACCCCCTACGCGTCGGTGGTCATCACCTATGTGGCCACCGGTCAGCGATGGGGCGCGGCCGCCGCGCTGCCTCCGGTCAGCGCAGTGCCGCCGCCATGGCCTTGCCCATCTCCGTGGCGACCAGCGGCAGCTCCCGGTACGCCGAATGTGTCCGCCCCCAGCCCACACCGCTCGCCGGGGCGGGGAAGGGGACGTCCACGGGCGTAGTGCCGTCGTGGAGGCGGCACATCCCGGAGGTGACGAACGCCAGCAGGTCCATCGCATCCCACAGGTCGGTCCAGCGGCCCAGCGAAGGCGGCAGCACCACCGGCTCGGCGCCCGCGTACGGGGCGAGCGCGCTCGCGGGGGTCGATGGCGTGGAAGAACGCGGGCTGGGAGCCGAAGATGACCAGGGAGGAGGTCCACAACGGCTCGGCGGAGGTCGCCATGTCGAAGGCGATACGGCGGCCGAGTACGGGTGCCGATGCCCCGGTCGTCACCGGGGGCGTGCCTCGTGCCCTTGGCGGGCGCTGCCTGCTGCCGGTGCGCGGGCATCGCGGGGTTCGCCGGCGCGGCCTGCCCCGGGGGGCGGCACCGGTCGTGGTGGTGGAGCGGGAGCAGGCGGCGGTGGCAGCTGCGCGGGGGCCGTCGGGGACCGGGGCGGGGTCGTCAGGGCGCGCAGGGCCTGGCCGACCATGCGGCCCGCGAGCTCGGAGGGCGGGCCCTGCTGCAAGGTGGTGTTCTCCCCCAGCCCGGCTTTCAGCCGCTCGCGCAGGCCCGCCTCGCCCTCGGGGCCGCGGGCGACACCGGCCATGCGGGCCGTCGCCCGCTAGGAACCGACGTGCTCCCGGGTGAGGGACACTTCTTGGTAGCCGTAGGCACCCGGAAGTACGGCAGAGAACCGCTGCGATTGGCTGTGGGAAACCCTGAGCGTCTAGGGCGCGGCGCAGTGCCGTTCGCAGGATGCCCTCGCCGCCCCGGCCGGTCTGTAATTCTCGGCGTGCTAAATCCCGTTTTCGCGGGAATGTGAGTCCGCAACGCCTGGAGGCTGACGTGGGGCATGACCGGATGGGACTGGCTGAGGTGCTGGCTGCGGCGGAGGCTGCCGCGCCGGTGGACTCCCTTGATGTCGTGGCACAGAATCTGCGCGACCGGTTCGGCGCGCGGTACGTGTCGTTCCTGTTCGTCGATGTTGTGGGCCGGCGCCTGCTGCGCGTCAACGACACAGAGGCCGCCGGCCAGGAAGAGCGCGCCGAGCAGGTTCCCCTCGCGGGAAGCGGCGCCTACGACGACGTCCTGCGCACCCAGGAACTCGTACTGGGGGCAGACACCGGCCACGGCCGGCGGGTGCTGGCCCCGGTCACCAACCGCGGCGACGCCATCGGCGTCCTGGAACTCTTCCTCACCCAGGTCACGCCTGACGTGCTGGAACAGGTCGAGGAGGCCGCACACGCGCTGGCGTACATCATCGTCACCGACCGCCGCTTCACCGATCTCTACTACTGGGGCAACCGGACCACCACGGTCAGCCTGGCCGCTGAAATCCAGCGCCAGCTCCTGCCCGCCGCCTCCTCCTGCGAAGCCCCCCAGTTCACCCTCGCCGGAGCCCTGGTCCCGGCTTCCGCCATCGCCGGCGACACCTACGACTACAGCCTCGACAACGACACCCTGCACCTGTCCGTCACCGACGCCATGGGCCACGATGTCAACGCCTCACTCATGGCCACCCTCCTGGTCAATGCCTCGCGCGGTGCCCGCCGCGCCGGCGAAGACCTCGCCGAGCAAGCCCGCCAGACCCACCAGGCCCTCCTCGACCACGGTCAGCAAACCTTCGCCACCGGCCAGCTCCTGCGCATCGCCCTGGACGGAACCGGAGCCCAGCTCGTCAACGCCGGCCACCCCTGGCCCCTACGTCTGCGAGACGGCACCGTGGAGGAACTACGCCTGACCGTGAACATGCCGTTCGGCGTCGCCCTTCAAGGCGCCTACCGGATGCAGAACCTCGACCTGCGCCCCGGTGACCGCCTCCTGCTGCACACCGACGGCATGCAGGAACGAGAGGCCCAAGCAGTGGACTTGCCCGGCCTCCTGCGCAAGACCGCGACAGAGCATCCGCGCGAAGTCGTACGCACTCTGGTCGCCGCCGTCAGCGACGCCTGCGGCGGCCGTCCTCCACGAGACGATGCCACAGTTCTATGTCTGGACTGGCACGGCCCACGGGCATAACCCGCCGGTGCGACCCGGTACCGCGTCGGGTCGCGCCCGCTCCCGGCTTGTACAGGCGGAAGGTACCCCGGCTTCCGGCGGGGGGGGCGGCCCCACCCCGTCGAAAGGGGCGCCGTCGCCCTTCACCGGCGCGCTGACGGCTCTGACCTTCGCGGACGCCGACCGGATCGGGCACTCGGCCTGCGCTTCGATATGGAAGGCGCTGTGGCGCTGCCGGTAGACCGCCACCAGGGGGGCGCCAGAACGCCTTCGGCACTGTTGCCAGGTCCCCGCCGTCAGTGCATTCCGGGCATGGGGCGGCGGGCGCCGGGGCCGTGGCGGGTGTCGTTGTCGCGGGCGGCAGAGGCTGCGGCGAGGGCGAGGAGGGTGGCGATGGCGCCGACGATCAGGTTACTGGTGATGGACCGGGTGCGGGCGACATCGCCTGCGACGACCCAGGGCGCGATGCAGGTCCAGATGCCGAGGGCCGCGGCCGCCCAGGCCATGGAGTGGGTGCGTTCGTAGGAATTGCCGAGTGCGCCGAGCAGGAGCATGTAGGCGATACCGGCGATGAGATTGGTGACCGCGAGGGTGGTGAAGCCGTTGAAGCCCACGATCCAGGCAGACGCGGCGAGGTAGAGACCGGTCATGAGAGCCAGAGCCTCGATCATCTGGGCGCGCGGTGTGGCGGCCGCGCGGTCGTGCCGGGCACGCAGATCCATCAGGTCGGGGTGGTCCTCGATGGAAGCGCGGTGCGTTGAAGCCATGATGACCTCCAGAGAGGGAGTAGTGACCCGCCCCTACCCTCAAAATGGACACTCACGGACATTCTGTCGGGAAATTCGCGTCGAGATGCCTCGGAGGTAGACGACAGCAATCTGGGCACACTTGCAGATCAGCCGTGTGTGGTTTTTCAGGGACCATGTACGGATCGGCTCGAGGAAAGCGGGAAAGAGCCGGATGCAGCTGCGCCCAGCGGGGCTTTGCTCCGCATCTGCACATCTCCTTGAGGAGGCGCTCAATCAAGCCCCGCACCCTTACCGGCTGAGGTCCCTTTGGCCCCCTACCGCCCCCGGCCGCCCCGATCGCCGGCGGTAGGGGGGCTCGGGCGGGTCAGGTGGTACCGGCCACCCCGTGGGACGGAGTCCCGCATCACTGGGTGCCTCCCGTCCTGCCCCACGTATGTCGACGTCGACATACGTGGGGCAGGACCAGCGGGGGATCCGCCCGCGCCTACAAGGACTCGTCCGGCTCGCCCTCGATGACGTGGACCGCGGCTTCCTCGGCGCTCGCGGCGCCCGAGTCGATTCCGTGGTCCTCGGCGATGAGCTCCTTCGTCCTGTCGGGATGCGCGCCCTCGTCCGGGGCGGTCAACCGGCCCGCGCGGGCGGTGCCCGTTTCGGGATCAGGCAGTTCCGCCCGGGGCCCGGAGTACTCACCGGGGTCCTGGCCGGCATCGGGGATCTCTTGCCTCAGCCGCTCGTCCAGGGATTCACCCTCGTGCTGTTCGGCAGCGGTCGTACCGTATTTCGTCACGCCGAGCGGCTTCTCGGGGGGTGAGTAGCCCTCGTCGAGCATGTCGTCGTACGAGCGCTCGTCCATGGCGTTCTGAAGGTCCAGCGGGGTCGCGTCCTCCTGCTCCTCGTTCGTTCCGGTGGGCTGGTACACGTCATCCGCCATCTGCTCGTCGCTCATGGCACTTCCCTGTCGAGTCGGCTGTGCGGCTGCTCTCCTTTACGCCGCGGTCTGCGCCTTTCCCACTTGGCCGGTCCTAAGCATGCCCGCGGAGGTGTCTCCCCCGCGCCGACGAGCGCAGGCCTGTCCCAGCGTTAAACGGGGGCTCAGGGGTGGCCGTGCCATTCGCGGGGCACCACGGTCGCGTCGTTCTGCAGCAAGCCGTTGTTGTGCTCGCCTTCAGCGTGCTTGGCGACCCGGCTTCTGCCTGACCATCGGGCAGTTCGACCCTCACCTCATGGCGCGGTGGCACGACAGCCGAACCGAGACCAGCGGAAAGGCATGACACCGCCCAACGGGGTGACGGCGCCCCGTGCGGTGTCGGCCTCGTCGAACACGCCGGACAGAAGGTGCTTCGTCACTTCCTAGCTGCCATGACGGGCGCAGCGAACGCAGGTGGTGGCCGCTGGACGGATTTCGAGGCGCTCGGGCGGAATCGCCTCGCCGCAGTGCTCGCACTGGCCGTACTCGCCTCGTTCGAGGCGTTCCACTGCCCGGTCCAGTTCTTCGAGGTGCTCGCGGGCCCGCGCCATCAGGGCGGCCACATGGGCGCGCTCGAAGGCGGTGCTGGCCCCCTCTGGGTCATGCTCGTCGTCGACCGCAACCAGGGCGTTCGCGTCGACGATCGCGTCGAAGTCCCGGCCCAGTGCCGCCGCCTGCGCAAGGCTATCCGCGCGGTCGGCCGCGAGGCGGGCGCGGACCGCCGCGACGGTGGCCGGGCGGCGCGCCGCCCGGCCGTGTCCGGATTCATCGCCCATGGGTGCGGTAACGCGGGGCCACGCCCCCCGATTCCCGCTACCTGCGTCCAGCGCCCGGAGTGGCGGAAAGGGGTTAGGAACGGGCGCAGGGACTGCCGGGGCGGGCGCCCGTGTCAGGCCCGGCCGGTGCGGGGGCGGCCGGTTGCGACGGGGTGGCCGTGCGGGGCCGGTAGCGGGAGACCGCGACCCCGGCCAGGCAGAGCACTCCGCCGAGCAAAGTCAGCCAGCCGGGCACCTCGCCCAGCAGGGCCCAGCTCAGCAGGACCACGATGGCGGGCACGGCGTAGGTCGTCGCGCCCAGCTTGCCGGCGGGGGTGCGCGCCAGGGCGTAGGTCCAGGTGATGAACGCAAGGGCGGTCGGAACCACACCCAGGTAGATCATGTTCAGCGTCGCGGAGATCGGTGCCCTCGGCAGTTCCGTGGCCAGCTGCCCGGCGAAGGGCAGGCAGGCCAACGCTCCCGTCATGCAGCTGTAGGCGGTGATCTGCAGGGGCGTACCGAAGGACAGCGCGGGCTTTTGCGAGACGACGCCGGTCGCGTAGGCCACGGCCGCCAGCAGGCACAGGACCACGCCGAGCACCGAGGCCGACCCACCGCCGGAGGACATGGACAGGCCCACGACGACCGCTCCGACGAACGAGACGGCCATGCCGGACAACAGGCGCGGCGGCAGCGCCTCCCCCAGGAGACGGGCGGCGAGCAGGGCCATCAGGATCGGGCCGGTATTCACGAGCAGGGCGGCCGTACCGGCGTCGACCAGTCGTTCCCCCCAGTTGAGGGCGACCGTGTAGCCGCAGAACCACACCACCCCGGAGATCAGGATGCCCCGCCAGGCCCTGCGGGGCGGCAAGCCCTGGCGACGGATCAGCAACAGGGCGGCGAGCACCCCCGAACCGGTGATCAGGCGGCCGAGTGCCAGGGCGCCAGGCGAGTAGGCGGCGCTCGCGCTGCGGATGGAGACGAAGGCGGACGCCCAGGCGAAGACCGTGAAGGTGACGGCGCCGACCGTGAGGACGCTGGGCGATATTCGGCTCGGGCGCAGGAGGGTCATGGTCATGGGTTCACCCTATCGCAAAATACTTCGGTGTCTACCGAAATGATTCGCTGGCTGCACCCGTCCGGCCCGTGAGTTCAGCTCCAGTCCTCGGGAGTGATTCCGAGCAGGTCGAGCAGCGCCCGTTCGCCGACGGCGGTCACCTCCAGGGTCCGTCCGCCGCCGGCCGGTCGCACCACCCATCCGCGGTCCAACGCCCGCGCACACAATCGAGCCCCGACGACGCCGCCCAGGTGCCGACGGCGCTCCGTCCAGTCCAGGCAGGAACTCGCAGTGGGCCGTCGGCCCGTGGCCAGGAGGCCCACACCCGCCTCGGCGCACCATCGCCGACCGGCCTCCGTCAACTCGAAAACGCCCTCTGTGCGAAGCAGCCCGTGGCGCTCCATCGCGTCCGTCACCGCCATTCCCAAGCGGCCCGCGAAGTGGTCGTAGCAGGTACGGGCACGGGCCAGCGGGTCGGGCGCCGCGACCACAGGCACCGCGTGCGCCGCGTCCCGGTCCGGAACCGCGTACGAGGCGAGCTCGTCGAGCAGGCGGGCCGTCGCGGCGTCGGCGACCCGCACGTAGCTGTGCCGCCCCTGCCGCTCGGTCACGCAGAGGCCCGCCTCTGTCAGGCGGGCCAGGTGCCCGCTCACGGTGGACGGCGCGACCGAGGTGATCCGGGCCAGCTCCCCCGCGGTCCAGGCCCGCCCCTCCAGAAGCGTCATGCAGATGGCGGCCCGGGTCTCGTCGGCCAGGGCCGCAGCCAGAGCCGCGAGGCGCGCGGCCGGGGCGGCGCCCTCCGGGGGCGCCCCGTCGCCCGGCGCTCCGGGGCTCGGCGATCGGGAGGTCAGCATGTCCGTATGCGATTTGGTCATGCCCCCAAGCATGCCTCATCACTTCGGTCCATGACGAAAGGTTGGTGCTGCTGGCTGGCCTACCCGTCTCCGGCCGCGCCGGACGAGGGGTAACTCCAGTCACCCCCTCGGCACAAGGCAGGCGGCAGCCGCTGACCCTGGATGCGGCGCTTCGGGCGCTCGGCGTGGATCGTCGGCCCTGCCTGTACTGATGCCCGGACGCGGCGCTCGGCGTGCTGGACCAACCGGCCGCGTGCAGGCTGGACCCATGGGCCGCGCACCGATCGTCGTGCACCGGATCTCCCCGTCGGGCGGCCGGCGGGTCAGCTTCCACGTGCGCGGTACCGACACGATCCTCGGCATCGCTTACTCCGACGCGGACGTGATCGAGTTCCTGCGGCTGATCGAGGTACCGGATCCGGACGAGTTGGTCCTCGGCGATTCGCCGTTGATCGTCTGGCAGGGCGACGGGCCGCACGAGTACGAGCCGGAGCCCGGGCCGCCGCCGGTCGACCTGCCTTGACTCCGGCGCGCGGCGAGCCGCCCGTGGGAAGGATCGGGCGGGACGTGGGTGCTACATGGCCTCCCGTTCCTGGCGGACGTCGCTGACGCCGGCGAGGAGGGTGCCGTCCGACTGCTCGTAGTGGGATAGGGGCGAGACCGAGCCCGAGGAAGGTGGGGGCCCATTCACCAATGAAGATTCCCCACCGGTCGGCGCGGGCAATGCCAGCTCCCGGTTCGGCGTTTAGGGACGTCATCCACGTGGCGATCGAAAGACCGATCGAGGCGAACGCTGCCGACTCTCCTTCTTCAGGCCGGTGAGCGATGGCGGTTCGGAGAGTCTCACCCGTGCGAGTTGCCGGATCACCGGCCTCTCCCAGGTAGTCGTACCGATGTGCCTTCTGGTTTCCGTCACTTCCCCGGCGGCTGGGAGCAGTGGGAGCACAGCATCCGCCGGCCGTGCTCCGATCCGGTGCGCGGCCGGCGCTTGCCCGCCTCGCCGAACGGGCATTCCCACCACGTTCGGGATACGGGTGGCGGTGCACCTCCGTGGGCGGACGCGACTACGGAAGGTGCCCGAGATGACCGACACCAATTCCCTGGAAGCCGTGGCCACGTTCTGCGGCAAGTGCGACTGCGGCTGCCTGCAGCTGTTCGTCGACGAGTCCGCCCCGGCGGAACGCCGCGTCGCGATGACCGACGACTTCGGGCAGCGTGTGGAGATGAGCGCTGATCAATTCGGTTCCCTCATAGAGGACGCCAAGGCGGGCAGGCTCGACTCCGTCGGGACGGCCTGACCCGCTCCCGCCGAGAAAAAGCCGGGTTTCTGGCACGGCGCCCCCCAGCCCGGAGTATCAGGGAACGGGCCGCCAGAGCCGCAATTACGGGGCGGGCGCCAAGAGGGTTACCCGCGAGTCGCGCGGGTTCCGCGCCGTGCCAGAGAGGTTCCGTCCGTGAGCACCAGACCCGATGCCCTGCCCGACCGTGCCATGCGCTCGATCCCGTCGGCGCTTGCCTGCGGGACCGCGGTCGGGGCCTTGGGCGGCATGATCGGTCGGGTGGGGCAGAGTTCCGTCTGCCGTTGTTGATCAGCGTATTCGGGTTCCCAGCGGCTCTGCTCGGAGCCAACGAAGGCCGGCTACATGGCCTGCCACGCGCTGGCCCGCACCGACGTCAAGCAGCAACTGCGCCTCGCGCCGAACCTGCTTCCGTCCGGCTACGGCCCCGCTGACCTGCAGAGCGCGTACGCGCTGTCGGCCTCTGCCGGAGCCGGCGCGACGGTCGCCATCATCGACGCGTACGACGACCCGAACGCCGAGTCCGACCTGGCGACCTACCGCTCCCAGTACGGCCTGCCGGCCTGTACCACGGCCAACGGCTGCTTCAAGAAGTTCGACCAGAACGGCCGCACCAACTACCCGAAGGCCGACTCCGGTTGGGCGGGAGAGATCTCCCTCGACGTGGACATGGTCAGCGCCGTCTGCCCCCAGTGCCACATCCTGCTCGTCGAGGCGAACCAGCCGTCCATGGAGGACCTGGGCGCCGCCGTCAACCGCGCGGTGGCCATGGGGGCGAAGTACGTCTCCAACAGCTACGGCGGCGGCGAGGACTCCACCGACCCCAGCTCCGACGCCCCGTACTTCAACCACCCCGGCGTCGCGATCACCGTCAGCTCTGGTGACAGCGGCTACGGCGTCGAGTACCCGGCGGCCTCCCAGTACGTCACCTCAGTCGGCGGCACCTCGCTGAACCGCGCGGGCGGCACCACCCGCGGCTGGTCCGAATCGGTCTGGGGCACCAGCGCCGGCGGCAACGGCGCCGGTTCCGGCTGCTCGGCCTACACCACCAAGCCCTCCTGGCAGAGTGACAGCGGCTGCGCCAAGCGCACCGTCTCCGACGTCTCGGCCGTCGCCGACCCGGCCACCGGCCTGGCCGTCTACGACACCTACCAGGCGAGCGGCTGGAACGTCTACGGCGGCACCAGCGCCTCGGCGCCGATCATCGCCTCCGTCTACGCCCTGGCGGGCACCCCGGTCGCCGGCAGCTACCCGTCCTCGTACCCCTACGCCCACACCTCGGCACTCAACGACGTGACCAGCGGCGCCAACGGCTCCTGCGGCAGCAGCTACCTGTGCACCGCCAAGTCCGGCTACGACGGCCCGACCGGCCTCGGCACACCCAACGGCACCGGCGCCTTCGCGGGCGGCTCCACCGGAGGCAACACCGTCACGGTGACCAACCCCGGCAGCCGCTCCACCACCGTCAACACGGCCGCCTCCCTCCAGATCAAGGCCACCGACTCGGCGAGCGGGCAGACCCTCACGTACAGCGCCATCGGACTCCCGCCCGGCCTGTCGATCAACGCCTCCACCGGCCTGATCAGTGGCACGCCGACCACCGCCGGCACCTACAACGTGACGGTCACCGCCAAGGACACCACCAACGCGAGCGGCACCACCTCCTTCACCTGGACCGTCACCCCGGTGGGCGGAGACTGCGCCCCGGTACAGCTCCTCGGCAACCAGGGCTTCGAGACCGGCAGCGCCAGTCCGTGGACCGCCTCCGCGGGCGTGGTCGACAACGGCAGCGGGGAGGCGGCGCACTCCGGCTCATGGAAGGCCTGGCTCGACGGCTACGGCTCCACGCACACCGACTCGCTGTCCCAGTCGGTGACCATTCCCGCGGGGTGCCACGCGACCCTCAGCTACTACGTGCACATCGACACCGCGGAGACGACGACCACCACCACCTACGACAAGCTGACGGTGCAGGCCAACTCCACGACCCTAACCTCCTACTCCAACCTCAACAAGAACACCGGCTACGCGCAGAAGACCTTCGACCTGTCCTCGTACGCGGGGCAGTCGGTGACCATCAAGTTCACCGGAACCGAGGACTCCAGCCTCCAGACCTCGTTCGTGATCGACGACACCGCGCTCACCATCAGCTGACCGCTCCGTGAACGACGGGCCCGGACCGCAGGCATCGGTCCGGGCCCGTCCGCGCGTACGGCGCCGCCCGCGCCGTTCAGCCGACGATTACGGTCACCTGCCAGCGGGACATCGCCGTACAGCTCATCGCGTCTGGCCGGAGCGCGCAGGGTGGCGCAGCGGCTCGCCGTCGGAGTCGGGGTTGCCTCTGTGGGTGCACGGGGGTGTGGATGCGGGTTCATGCTGGATGCGCCCGACGCGTGGGAGGCGCGAAACCGGTTGAGGGTGACGTGACCGCCGGCGGCCGGGACGTGGCGACGGCGCGGGGATCGGAGTCGCGGCTCACCGTGGACGGCGCAGGGTCGCACCCGGCCCACGGGCGGGCGTGCGCGTCGCGAGACTGTCTCGGAAGCCGAGCCGCTTTCCGCCGTGACGGCTCGGCTTTCGCGACGTACGCGTGCGGCCCCCTTCGGGCCCCCCTTGCTTGCCCGTCGAGGTGCCGCACGCGTACGGGACGCACCCTAACTCTTAATGGTAATCATGCTCACTAACCATTCTGGGGCAGTGTGCGAGTAGTGGTCGATCGAGCGGGTCGGGCGTGTGGTCCGGGTGTCGCCTACCAGGACGACTTCGTCACTCCTGGCAAGAACCCCGCATGTGCCTGCTGCCGGGCTCGTACGCGGGAGAGTCCGAACTTGCGCAGGTAGCCGCGGGGGCGACCGTCCACGCTGTCGCGGTTGCGGACGCGGGTGGCGCTGGCGTTGCGCGGTTGCCGGCGGAGCTCCGCGAGGGCGGCCTCCCGTTCGGCCGCGGTGGCGGACGGGCGGCGGATGGCCTCCTTGAGTTCGGCCCGCCGGGCGACGTATCGGGCGACGGTCTCCTTGCGCTTCTCGTTCTGCGCGACCTTGCTCTTCTTCGCCATCAGACCTTCCCTCCCCGTGCGCGGATCCGGGTCACGGCGGCCTCGATGCCGATCGCGTCCACCGTCTTGATCGCCTTGGCGCTCAGCGTCAGGCGGACGTGGCGCCCCTCGCTCGCCAGCCAGTAGCGCTTGCGCTGGATGTTCGGGTCGAAGCGGCGCGAGGTGCGCCGGTGTGAGTGGGAGATGGCATTGCCGAAGCCCGGCTTGGCGCCGGTCAGTTGGCAGTGGGCTGACATGGAAGGTGCCGCCTTTCTTGGTGACCGTCTTGATGGGCTGCGTATTGGTAATGAAAACCAATGTCATATACTAGCCTCATGGCACGCAACGAGATCCGCCCGGTCGTCAAGCTCCGTTCCACGGCAGGCACCGGGTTCACCTATGTCACCCGCAAGAACCGGCGCAACGACCCCGACCGGCTGGTGCTGCACAAGTACGACCCCGTCGTACGCCGGCACGTCGACTTCCGCGAAGAGCGCTGATCCCCCGCACACCCCGCCCCAACCCTTCGAAAGGCCGCCTGTCATGAAGCCCGGAATCCACCCCGCCTACGCGCCCGTCGTCTTCCGCGACACCGCCTCTGGCACCGCGTTCCTCACCCGCTCCACGATGACCAGCGACAAGACCGTCGACTGGGAGGACGGCAACACCTACCCGGTCGTCGACGTGGAGATCTCCTCCGGGAGCCACCCCTTCTACACGGGCACCGCTCGCGTACTCGACACGGCCGGCCGCGTCGAGAAGTTCGAGCGCCGCTACGGAGCTCGTTGATGACCCACGACCACCAGCTCCACGTCGTGATCGTCGCCGGTCTCCACGCCGACGCACGGAAGGAAGTCGTAGAGCGCTTCCTGCGGACCGTCCCGGGCAGTGTGGCGCTCCACCACGATCTGGCCGGAGCACCCGACGGCACTGTGCTCCGCCTGATCCGCGACGCGTCGGGCACCCTCTCCCGTGATGAGACCCCCCTGGTCAACGACTGCGCGTGCTGCGCACTGCGCGAGGACCTGGTCCCGGAACTGGAGCGGATGGCGGACAGCGGCCTGACCCGGCTCGCCGTGGTCGAGCTGTGGGACTCGGTCGAACCGAAGGCCATGGCGGAGGTGATCGCGGCGCACGGCGGAGACCGGATGGCCCTGACAAGCGTGATCACTGCCGTGGACCCCGCGCTTGTCCTGCCCTACCTCGCCAACGGCGACGACCTAGCCGAGGCCGGCCTCGCCGCAGCCCCCACCGACCAACGGACCGTCGGAGACACCTGGGCCCGCCAGCTGGAGTACGCGCCCGTCCTCGCCGTCATCGACAGCGACGAGGCCGACGACGAGGACCACGCCCTCCTCGCGCAACTGCACCCCACCGCGCGCCGGGTCCCGGCCGCGTCCACCGAACTCGCAAGGGCCGCCTTCGCCGGCTTCGACGTAGAGGCCGCCGCGGCCGCCCAGCACCCCGCGTGCGCGCTCCTGCCCCAGGACGCCGACGAGGCCGGCGTCACGACGTTCGTCTGGCACCGCCGACGGCCGTTCCACCCGGAACGTCTCTACCAGGCACTTGAGGACCTGTGCTGCGCCGCCGCCCGCAGCCGCGGCCGGTTCTGGCTCGCCGACCGCCCCGACACGCTGCTCGCCTGGGACGCGGCCGGCGGAGCTCTGTGCGTGGAGAGCGCCGGGCCGTGGCTGGCGTCACTGCCCGCCGCGGCCTGGGAGATGGTCCCGCCCATGCGTCAGGCGGCCGCCGCGCTCGACTGGCACCCGGACCACGGCGACTGCTGTCAGCACCTCGTCTTCACCTCCCCTGGCCTGGACCGGGACGGGCTGGAACAACTCCTCGACTCCTGCCTGCTGACGGACGCGGAGTACGAGCCGGGGCGCGAAGCGTGGAAGCACCTGCCCGCCGCCTTCGACTCCCTCCTCGACGCCGTCTGACACCCACACACACCTGATCACGGCCCGACGAGGCCGAACCCGAATCGTTCCTGCAAGGAGAAGCATCCCCATGGCCCGACGCCCACACCCCGGCAAGCCCGTGAAGTCCCGGCCAAACCCGCTCGACGCGGCCAAGATCACCTACATCGACTACAAGGACACCGACCTGCTGCGGAAGTTCGTCTCCGACCGCGGAAAGATCCGCAGCCGACGCGTCACCCGGGTCACGGCCCAGCAGCAGCGGGCCCTCGCCACCGCCGTCAAGAACGCACGCGAGATGCGCTGCTGCCGTACACCGGCCGCTGACGGCACCCGGGCTTACCACCCCCACACCGCCGGCCGCCCGTTGGCGGGCCTCGCGGCGCGAGTCCTCGAGCGACGAGAGACAGGCAACGCAACGCCCTCACCCTTGATGATCCGGTGTGGCGGGCAAGGGCGGCGGAGAAGGTGCGGCGCAGGGATTGTGCGGCGCTTGCGAGGCGGGTTTGCCCGCCTCTGACGTCGATCTTCGCCCCTTTGGAGAGCACGGCGTCTCCCTGCATGGAGGTGGTGAGCTCGCTTCCGGGTTTGTTCTTGCGTGAGGTATCGCCGGAGGTGGGATCCTTCCGGGCACCAATCTTTCGGGGACAGCGATCGCAAGTCGCAAGGTGACGCTCATAGAGGCCGGCGGAAGAGGGGAGCCATCGCATGGGAGCCCTGGGTTGCCAGCTCCTTCACAGGGGTTAGGTCATCCACCTGAGGTTGTTGAACGACATCAGCCCTCTCCTGGTGAAGACCATGGTGAAACCTGGTAGGGGCGTCATGTGACTCCCCCTGAGTCGTCACGTGACGCTCTGTGGCTTTGGAACGCTTGTGCCGTAGCCGGCGCCCCACAACAGCCCCCAGAGGGTGAACATCTCGTTGAGGCGGCGGCCCCACATGTACGTCAACAGCGCATGGATCAAGGCACGTTCGCCGCACATCCGTTCCGGGCTGCGGGTGGCGCAGTGCATCGAGGCGGGAGCGGCCGCGCGCCCGCTCCTCCCCCGTCGCGAGTACTTCTACCCCACGCGCCCCGTCCGCCTCCTGGGCAGCGGAACCCCGCACGCGCTGCGCGCCGGCAGGCCCATGTCGACCCTGGTGATCGCGATCGAAGCCCTCCTGCCCGTCGGGCTGCTCGTCCCGTGAATCCGCCTTTACGCCGATGCCGTCGGCATCTGTGTGCACCTGTGCTTCTGGGCTCTGCTCCCCGTCCAGCCCGCGGGATTCTTTCTGACCACGACGGCCTCCTACATCCTGTTCGCCGGATGATCGGCCACTCCTCGGTGCCGGTCCTCGGTGTCAGTCCTTGGTGGCGGAGTGCCAGCTCATCCCCCAGCCGTATTCGAGGTCGGCGGCCTGCTGCTTGAAGACGCCCGGCGCGAGCACCAGGTACTTCGCCTCTCTCCGTACGACCAGTTCGCCGCCCACGTTCTCGATCAGCGCGATCGCGGCGACCGGTGAGGGGACGGTGCACTCATCCAGACGCACTTCGATCGGAGGGCCGGCGGGCGGATACAGGGTGGCGACGCCGTGCAGTCCCGAGAAGTCTGACGCCCCGTCGTAGATGACCACGAACACCAGGAGGCGTTTGATCTCTTCCGAGTGATCAAGGTTGATCATCAGGTTCTCGCCGTCCTCGCTGCCGCCGGTCCGGTCGTCCTGGTCCAGCAGGACGTACGGCGGTCGGTCAAACGAGCCGAACTCGTTGCCGATGGGGTGGACGATCCCCTTCGTTCCGTTCCGCAGCTCCCACATGCAGGAGAGGTCGAGGTCGACGTCGTCCAGCCGGACGGCGACCTTGCCCCTGTCCAGCCGGCCGCGCCCCGGCTCGGCCGCGCTCCACGTGAGGTTGACCCGCATGGCCCCCGAGGTGGCTCCCTGTTTGGTCAGCGACACCGCGGGAGCGGCCTTCGTCAAAGTGATCTTCGACAGCCGTACGGGTTCGGACGCCGGGGGCACCGGGGCGGGCGGCGGCTGACGTGCCGGTGGGGATGACGGTGTGGTGGGCTCGTCCACGGTGATGCCGAAGTCGGTAGCCAGCCCGGCCAGGCCCAAGGCGTAGCCCTGGCCCACCGCACGGAACTTCCACGCACCACCCCGCCGGTACAGCTCGCCGAGCAGGAAGGCCGTCTCGGAGTCGGCGTCAGTGGCGTCGAACCTCGCCGCCTCGGCCCCGCTCTCCGCGTCCAGTACGCGTACGAACAGACCGGGCACTCGGCCGAACGCGCCGTCGGTGAGGCCGCGACCACCACGGTCGTGATGTCCTGCTCCACCGCCGACAACGTCACGCTGATCGTCTCGACTACGCTCGCGCCGTCCTGTCGCCTGCCCTCGTGGCAGACGGCGCCGCTGCGGTGGGCGGGCTGGTTGTAGAACACGAAGTCGACGTCCGACCGCACCTTTCCGGCCGCGGTCAGCAGCAGGGCCGACACGTCAACGTCCGGAGTTCCGGGGCGCTCCTGCCATCCCACCTCCACCCGCACCGAGGTGTGTTCCACCGGCACATTGGCGCCTTTTCGCAAGCCCATGCGGGCCCCCCTTGCTCGACTGCCCCCGACGTCTGCAGCGTACGAGGGCTTCCCGCCCGTCTCGGTACTTCTCGCTCAGCCGCAGTGCTTCCTGATCAATTCGTAGGAGCGCAGGCGGTCGCCGAGGTCGTGCACGGGCGTGGTCAGCATCAGCTCGTCCGCGCCGGTCTCGCGCGCCAGTCGTTCGAGCCGGCGTACGACTGTCTCCGGGGCCCCGACGGCCTGCTGTGCCCGGAAGTGGGCCAGCACCGCTCGCTCCTCCTCCGTGAACGGGTGGGTGGCGGCCTGCGCGGGGGTCGGGAAGGGCATGTCGCTCACCCCCTTGAGGAGCCCGGCCTTGACGACGGCCATGGGCCCCGTCCGCCGCACTGCCTCCTCGTCGGTTTCCGCGCACACCGCCTCGACGCACAACAACACCCGGGGCCGCTCGCACCAACGGGACGGGGTGAACTCCGCCCGGTAACGCTCGAGTACCGCAAGGGTGTTGTCGGGTCGGATGTGGTGGGCCACGGCCACCGGCAGGCCGAGCTCCGCGGCGAGGGCGGCGCCCGCGGTGCTGGAGGCGAGCAGCCACGGCTCCGGCAGCGGGTCGAGGGCGACTTCGCCCACCAGGAGGGAGAGGACCGAGGCCACGTCGCTCCCGTACTCCGCGTCGGTCGTCGGTCCGGCGCCGCGGCGCAGCGCCCGCGCGGTGGCCTCGTCGAAGGTTCCGGGGCCACGGCCGATGCCCAGGTCGATACGGCCCCCGTGCAGGGCGGACAGTGTCCCGAACTGCTCCGCCAGCATGATGGGGGCGTGGTTGGGTGCCAGCACCCCGCCGGAGCCGAGACGGATGACGGAGGTCGTGGCGGCGGCGTGCGCGATCAGCACGACCGGCGGGAACGCGCCGATCGCGGGTGAGTGGTGGTGCTCGGCGTACCAGAGCCGGTGGTAGCCGAGCCGTTCGAGTCCCTGTGCGAAGGCCGCGGTGTCCCGCAGCGTGTCCACGGCGCGGGTGTCCGTCTGGACCATCGCGACTTCCAGTGCTGAAAGAGGTATGTCGAGCATGTCGTCAGCATAGGGATCATGCGCCTGCACGGGGGGCACTCGTGGGCACGGGCAGCACGCGTGCAGCGGAGGTCAGGTACCAGTGGATCGGAACATGACGACTCCGAAGGTTGATGACCAGCCCGGACAGCGGCAGGGCGGTGCCGGGCGATTTCACGGTACTGATCCGCGTCCGTGTGCCATCCTTCGCGGCGTAGGCGTAGGCGTAGACGGGCATGTCCAGGGCGGCCTTGCCGAAGCGATACGTGCGGTGCGCACCTCGCTGGGCATCGCAGACATCGCTTATGCAGAGGTCGACTTCGAAGCCGTGATCAGATCACCGGACGTCCTGGCGCAAGTACGTCCCGTACTGCCTGACCTCGGCTGGTGGGCGTCGGCTGGCAAGCAGTACGGCTCGTCGGAGGCCGGCGACGACCCTGCAGACTGCCTGCCCATCCAAGTGTTCGACTGGACTCGTCCGCTAGTACTGCAACGGTCTCTTTCGTGATGGTTTGTTGGCTTCGGGTGGTGTGTGGCCGCGTCGTTTGTAGTGGCTGATGCGGGCTTGGAACTGTCGTCGTCGGCGCCAGTGTGACCAGTGCAGGACGTGGTCGACGGGTGCCGGGTGACGGTGGGCGAGGCGGTAGATCAGGCGTCGGAGTTCGGGGAGGGTCAGGGGTATGAGCTGGGAGGATCCGTTTCTGCTTTCCCGGTGTCGAGTTGGCGGGCCCGCAGGACGGTGAGGCAGGCGTGGGCCGCCATCGCCAGGGTCATGTGGCGGTGCCAGCCGTCGTAGCGGCGGACCTGGTAGTCGTCCAGGCCGCACTCCTGTTTCGCACTCTGGAAGCATTCCTCGACCGCCCAACGGCTTCCCGCGATGCGGATCAGCTCGTCCAAGGTGGTTTCGGCCGGGCAGTAGGCGATGTAGTAGGAGATTTCGTCTGGCCGGCGGACGCTGCGGCGGGCGATCACCCAGTGCCGGCGGTCCTCGCGATGCCAGGGACGGACCTCGACCCTCGCCCAGTCGTAGACCCTGGGGCCGTGGGCACCGTCGCCGCAGGAACGGCGCTTCCACTTCTGCCTCGGCAGCCCGGGAAACAGGTCGTGAACGGGATGATCCATGGCCCAGCGGGAGACGACGGTGTCATGGCGGGTGGTTGCCATGACATGGAAGACATCCGCCCGCTCCAGCTCGGAACGCCAGCCTTTGGAGAAGCCGTAGGCGGCGTCCGCGGTCACCCACCGGAACGGAATCCGGTCGGCGATGGCCCGGCGGACCATGGCCTTGGCCATCACCACCTTCGTCTCGAAGGCGACCGTGTCGTCGATGCCGGCCGCCCGGCACCGTTCCCGGTCATCCGTCCACGACGTGGGCAGATACAGACGGCGGTCGATCAACGTGCGGCCACGGCCGCCGGCATAGGCGAGGAACACCCCGATCTGGGAGTTCTCCGTCCGCCCGGCGGTCCCTGAGTACTGACGCTGGACCCCGGCCGAGCGGACACCCTTCTTCAGGAACCCGGTGTCATCCACGATCAGCACCGCGTCCGGATCGCCGAGATGCTCGACGATATAGTCCTGCACATCGTCGAGGACCTCATCGGCGTTCCAGTCGATCCGGTTCAACAGCCGGTGAATCTGGTCCGGACCCGTATGCCCGGCCTCTTCCGCGAGCGTCCAGCCGTTCTTCCGCTCCAGCGGAGCGACCAGCCCCCGCATATAGGCAAGAGCCGACTCCCGCGGCTCCGACCTGGAGAAGCGGTGCACGAACCGCTCGTGCAAAGACTTCAGTTCACCAGCCCACGACCGGGCATCAGCAAGTTCCCCACCCATGAACCGACCAACGACCGACCTGCCCAACCGTCACGGCAAACACCGTTGCAGTACTAGGACCTGTCTCTTTGGAGCCCTGACGCCTCGAAAGAGGGCCGATTACTCTGTCGTGATGGCCAAGAGGATTGAGTCGGAACTGGTGGTTGACCTGCGAGGTAGGCCGATCGAGACGCTCAACGATTTCTGGGACGCCGTGGTTGAGCCTTGCGGACTGCCGGATTGGTTCGGTCGGAACACGGAAGCCTGGCGGGACACCATCCAGACACGGGGCATCTCCGAGGTCATCGATAGCTATGACGTCCTGGTCGTGCACGTGGACAAGCAAGGAGTCTTCGCTGCCCGGAACCGTGAGGCCCGAGCCCTGCGAAGCGCCTTCTCGGGGAAGCAGTCGCGCCTGGTCGTGCACGAGCTGCTCTGATCACCGCGTCGAGCGGGACCAGATCAGGATGGCTGCCAAGTGCAAAGCAGCCTCGTAGGCCAGGGCAAGCTTGTCCGTGCGCATGGCCAGACCACGCCATTGCTTCAAGCGGTTGATACACCGTTCGACGGTGTTGCGCTGCTTGTATGCCTCCGCGTCGAAACCTGGCGGCCGACCTCCGGCTCGCCCTCTTCGCAGGCGGTGTCCGACCTGGTCAGCAGCCATCTCCGACGGCGCGAAGGCCCCGCCATCGGAGATGGCTGCGGATCGCGCGGGAAGAATACGCGCGGTTCGCAAGGACGAGCCGGTCGAGTCCGGGGCCTGCCGAGTCCGCCTCGGGGGACGCGGATCCTGGCCATGACGGCGGCCGTGCCCGGTTGTCGCTGGCCAGATGTACTTTCGTACTCAGGCCGCCACGAGAACGTCCGAGTGCGTGGTCGTCGGGTTCTGACCGTCGCGCAGCCCCTTTTTCACAGCCTCAGCCGTGTGCTGATGGGCCCGGCAGATGGTGGAATCCACCGAGACCGTCCATTTCACGTCGTCATCAGCGTCGGCGGTGGCCAGGACTGCGGCCAGGATCCGTGCCCAGGTGCCGTCGACGGCCCACCTAATGAGGCGTTTGTGAGCCGTCTGGAGGGAGCCGAGTTCCCCCGGCAAGTCCCGCCAGGGCGAACAGGTGCGGTACTTCCACGCAATGGCCTCAAGGGTGCGGCGGTGGTCGGCCCATCGCCGACCGCGGACCGGATCGGCCGGCATCAGCGGCTTGATCCGGTCGCACGTCGCATCAGTGATCACAAACCGGATGGACATATCCGATCAACGGACCAGCCCATTAAAGAGACACGCTCTAGACCGCGCCGAGCCCTTCATCGCCGTACGCGTCCAGGTCCCGCGGCTGTTCGGTGGATCTGGACGCGTGGCCTGCGGTTCCGAAGCGGGACTGGAGGCAATCCCGCAGAAGTACGCGTACCTCACGCTGACTGGGAATTCGCGGGGTCTCCACCAGGACCAGCCCTCGCCGGACCACACCATCCACGGGCACGCCCGGACCCGGAGCCGTGACCAGACAGCCCGGGTCCATGGGCTTGCCACCGAACCGCTCGGGCAGGTCCCGCCACTGAACGCCGGTCCGCACCCGGTGCAGAGTCCCGTCGATCACCTGACGGTGATCCCGCCACCGGCCCACAACGACCGTTGCTCACCGGGAGGAATGGCCGCAGCCGTTCTCACTCGGCATGCGTCAGACCACCCCACCCCATGTTCACATCAACGATCGGTGGACGACCTAGCCACATGATCGGCCCGGACAGGTCTCAGCTGGCGCGGTCCCGGCTGGCGTGCGGGCGGCACGGCTTCGGCGGTCGTGGTGTACACAGCTTCGGCCGGCAGGCTCCGCTCCAGGGCGAGCAGCATGACGGCCCCTGCCATCGAACTCGCCGTCAGCACCAGCCAGGGCAGCCGGCCGTCGACGGCCAGCAGGCCGGTGAACAGCGACGGTGCCAAGGTCTGGGACAGCGCCCAGGACAGCTGGTAGGTGGCCAGGTAACGGCCGCGCGCCTCGATGGGAGCGGCGCTCACCGAGAGGGCGCCGGCGCTCGGGCTGTGCACCAGTTCGCCGATCGTGTAGAGGACCAGAAGCCCGACAAGGCCGGCCATCACGCCTTGGCGGGGGATGCCGCCCAGCAGCGCGTACCCGAGGAACGCGGTGGCGAAGATGAGGGCGCCGACCGCAGCCACCCGGGTGCGCCGGGCGAAGCGCCTGCTGACTCTCCCGACCGGTACGCCGGCGAAGGCGCAGAGCGCCGTGTTGACCGCGAACAGCGGACCGGCCACCGAGGCGGGCAGGTCGAACTGGCTCACGGCGTACACCGGCAGCAGCACGCTGAGCGCCGAATAGCCGAGGGCAATCAGGAAGTTGGCCAGGGTGAGCCCGGCGTACGGGCGATCGCGCAGCACCGCGCGGTAGCCGGGCCGCTGCCGGCCGGTCGCGGGGCCGACCGGGTGGGGGGTCCTGATCCGCAGCCCGAACAGTGCCGCGACGAAGAAGGTGGCCGCGTTCAGCCAGGCGACCGCCAGGAAGCCGCGGTCACCGCCGACTTGCACCAATCCGGCGGCGAGCAGGCCGCCAGCGCCGAGGCCGGCGTTGTTCACGCTCCGGGCGAGTGCCATCAGCCGGTCCCGGTGCTCCCCCTGGGCGAGCTCGCCGATCAGGGCCTGCTGGGTCGCGGGGAAGGCCTGAGCGCCGGCCGCGGTGAGGGTGGCGACCAGGGCGAAGACCGGCAGGGTGGTACCGAGCGGGAAGGCCAGGAAGCCGAGGCCGCGCACCAGATACAGGGCCAGCCGCACCCGCCGGGCACCGAACCGGTCGACGGCCCAGCCGCCGACCGGCATGGCACTCATCGCCAGCAGCCCGGCAACGGTCAGGACGGTGCCGATCGTCGGCAGTGGCAGTCCGGTGATCCGCTGGAAGAAAACCAGGCTGAACGGAACGTACATACCCGTGCCCACCGCGTCCACCAGCATCCCGGCGGCCAGGTTCCGCTCGTCGGGCACCCGGCGGTCCTTCACCTTCATGCCCTCTCCTCAAGTGCGGGGTGAGACACGGACGCGGGCGGTCTTTCCCGGCCGACCGTGTCGAGCAGCAGCTTCGCCGCCGCCCTCGCCCCGTCGGTGCGGATCGTGGCGGCTACGGCAGCCGCTCGTGTGCGGGTACCGGGGGTCAGGGCCGTCTCGAGTGCGGCCGACAGGGACTCGTAGGTCAGGGTCGGACCGTCGAGCGCCGCGCCGATGCCCAGCTCGGCCACCCGGCCGGCCCAGTACGGTTGGTCCGCCATCTGGGCTGCCACCACCTGGGGCGCGCCGGCCCGGGCAGCCGTCGTCGTGGTGCCCGCGCCGCCGTGGTGCACGACGGCCGCCACCCGAGTGAACAGCACCTGCTGGTTGACCTCGCCGACGGCGAAGCAGTCGTCCCGGTCGTCGGTCAGGGCCAGGCCGGCCCAGCCGCGGGAGAGGAGGACGCGGCGGCCCTGCGCGCGGACCGCCTCGACGGCCGCCCGGGTGACGCTCTGCGCGTCGCGGACGGGCATGCTGCCGAAGCCCACGTACACCGGGGGTTCGCCGGCGTCCAGGAACGCCTCCAGAGCGGCCGGGAGCGGGCTTTCGTCCGGCCGGATCCACGCGCCGGTCTGCACCACGTCGAGGTCGGCCGGCTGCGGCCACGGGCTCAGGGCCGGGTCGGCCGCCAGCCACGGGCGGCCGGTGAAGACGTGGTCGCGGACGTTCTCCACCGGGGGCAGACCGATCGCGGCCCGGTGGTTGTTGACCGCCTCGCCGAAGAGCGCGTTCATGTGCTCGGTGTTCAGGTCCCACAGCACCCGGTTGTCGGTCACCTCCGGCGGGAGCGGCCGGCCCGGCCACGCGAGCGGCGGGTGGTGCGGCGACGGCAGGTAGGTCGGGAAGTAGGCGGCGAACACGTAGGGGACGCCCAGCTCATCGGCCACCGCCCGCGCGGCGGCCGCGGCCGGGATCAAGCCGGTCGCCACCACGACGTCGCATCCTTCGGCCACCCCGGTGACCGAGTCGTACGTCGCGGCGAGCATCCGGGCCGCACGCTCGGAGAGGCTCTCCGCCGGCAGCGGCTTCCCCGTCCCGGTCACCGCCCTGGTCGCCATCGCGCGCAACGACTGGCCGAGCGGCACCAGTGGGATGCGGGCACGGTCCAGCAGCTCCGCGAAGTCCGGCGGGGCGCACATCTGCACCTCCGCGCCGAGTGCCCGCAGTTCCGCCCCGAGCCCGAGCATCGGCTCGATGTCCCCGCGCGACCCGTAGGCCACCAACAACACACGCATATCAGGATTTCCCTTGCCTTCCATGGATTCCGGCCTTGGCCGGCGGGGCGTCGCCCGTGGTCTTGCTGTAGCCGAGGGACTCGACGATCAACCCGTCCCGTACCAGCGTGAGGCTCACGCCGCGGACCGAGTCGGTGGGTCCGTCGCCGAAGTGGTACCGCCAGCGGACCGTTGCCCGTTCACCGGTGATGACGAGGGCCTCCGGCTCGAACTGGATCGTGCGGTCCTCGGCGAGTGCACGGCAGAACTCCAGGCACTCGGCGCGGCCCTCGTAGCGAGCTCCGTCAGGAGCCGGCTCCCTCGCCTCCATTACGCAGTCGTCGGCGATCAGGTCGGCGAGCGAGGAGGCGTCGTGCTCGATGAAGGCGCGGTTGAAGCAGTGGATGACCTCGGCCGTGGTACGGAACGTCAATGCCGCAACTCCTCGGAAGTGGAACGGTCGGTCTGCCGTTTCCCGTTCGGGCCCGGCCGGGCAGCCGGGCTTCCAGACGTGCAGGTGCCGGCCAGGTTGCCGACGGCCGGGCGCCCCCGGTGGCCCGAGAGGTCTGGTTCGGCCAGTGCCTGCGGGTCGTCGGGGCATCGCGTCTCCTGCAGAAGGCCGGTCCCCGCCTCCTCGACCGTGGTGGCGGGAGCGTCGATCGCCTGTTCTGCGACGCGGCTGACGTGCTCCCATGCCGCCCAGGTGTCCGTGCGCTGCGGGCGATGTCAAACGCGAGGCTCTGGTCTGCAGGGCTCAGCATGCGGCGAGGGCGCCGTGGTCGATGACCGTGGTGTTCTGGGCGACGGCGATGCGCCATCGGCCGTCGTCCTTGGCGAGGACGTACAGCAGCGTGCCGGGGGCGGCTTCGGGGTGGGCGGCCACTGCGGACGCCCACCGGCGCTCGGCCGCGCCAGGTCTGCCACAGCTGCTCCGCCGAGCCGGATCGCCGTGAGCGCGGAGCACCTCGTGCAGGCGTCGTCCGGTGATCAGCCGCTGACGGATCTTGATCACGGCGAGGTCGGGCCGGATGAACACGAGGGCGCGGCTCCGTAGGTGACGGTTACCGGCTGACGGCTCGCGCTGGGCAGAGCACGGTGGGCGAAGGCGCTGATCTCCTCCAGGCCGGTCAGCGGGTCGCCGTAGGGCATCGTCCAGAAGGCGTCCTGGCGGAACAGCTCCGCGAACGCGTCCGGCAGGCCGTTTCGCTGGGCGTGCTCGACCTGCGCAACGAGGCTGACGACGGCGCGCACCTCCTCCTGTGAAATCGTGACGCCGGCGACGGGGGGCTTCATGAGGGTGTCCTTCCTGGGGGTGCGGGTGTGCTGGCGCCCTGGGACAACAGCTGGTCTCCCGTCCGGCACGTTGTCGGCGGCCGCAGGCGGCCCGCCGGGCGGTGCGGTGTCACCGGTACGGGCGCCGCACCGCCCACGGACCACCGTGCGGCGGTCCCGGCCGCTGTCGATCTTCCAACTCCCCACCGCGCCCATCAACATCGAAGATCAGTAAGATCCGATAACCGAGGCTTATGACGGGAGTCGCACAGGTGGAAGTACGCGACATCGACGTCTTTCTGACGTTGGCCTAGAACTGCATTTTGACTTCGAGGACCAGCGCCTCGCCCCCTGGCCGACGAAGCCCTCTCCAGCCTGCTCGGCAGGCAGCAGTTCGGCACACTGGCCACCGTCAAGCGCAGCGGCCACCCCCACCTGACCACGATGCTGTACAGCTGAGACCCCAAAACCCGCACGGTGCCGTTCTCGACGACGGCCGACCGGGTCAAAGTCGTACATCTGCGGCGCAACCCGGATGCGGCGCTTCATGTGCAGGGCGTCGACGTGTGGTCGTTCGCCGTCGCCGAAGGCGAGGCCGAGGTTTCCGGGAGCACGACCGTTCCCGGTGACGCCGTGGGGCAAGAACTGCTTGCGATATCCCGCAAGCCTCGAAGCCGGAAGCCGACGGCGCGTTCCTGGAGCAGTTGGTCGCCGAACACCGGGTGGTCATCCGGCTGAAGGTGAACCGCCTGGGTACGGCACCGCACTCGACATCGACGGCCAGAGCCTGTCGACTGCGCGCCGCCAGGCCGTCCGCTCCTCGAAGAGCGTTTTGGCCCGGCTGGCGTGGTCGGTGGAAGTTGGATGTCCGTCCCGGCAGAGGCGGCAGAGCTTCGTGTCGGCTGACGTGACGCATGTGGCGGGGGATGGCAGTCGGAGGTCCGTTTGAGTCTCTCTTCGCTCCTGTCTGATCCCAAGGCGCCCCAGGTCACCCCCGTTTGCGCCCTGTAGTCCGGGGACTGTTGGCGGTACTACCGAAACACGGCCCGACATCGACCGTATCCGAGTGACCTGCCCGATGCCCGGTGGGAGTTGATGGAGCCCATCCGGTCGGCTTGGAGGGCCGAGCGGAGGGGGAAGGGCCGGCCTGGACATAGGCCGGCCACCCGGACACGACCTGCGGCAGATCATGGACGCGGTCCTCTACGTCGACCGCACCGGCATTCCCTGGCGCTGCCTGCTTCATGATTTCGCACCGTGGGAGACGGTCTACGGCTACGTCGCTGCCTGGCAGAAGGACGGGCGTCTTCGACCAGCTCAACGGGGTGCTGAGGCGATTGGTCCGGGAGGCGGAGGGCAAGGAGGGCGAGCCGAGCGCGTGCGTGGTGGACGCGCAGCACCTCAAGCCCTCCGGGAACGTCCCCGCTGCTGGTCAGGGCATCGGTGCGGGCAAAGATCTCAGGCCGCAAGCGTCACATCGGCGTCGACACTCTCGGCCTCCCCATGGCCGTGCTGGTCACCGCCGCGAGCGTCTCCGACAACGCCGGCGGCATCCAGGTGCTCTCGCAGATCGCGACAGCTCACCCGCGGGTGACGAAGGCCTGGGCCGATACCGGCTACCGCATCACGGCCATCGACCACGGCGCCCGCCTCGGCATCGACGTCGAAGTCGTCCGCCGCGCCCCCGGCGAGAAGGGCTTCAAGGTCATCCCGCGACGATGGGTCGTCGAGAGGACCGTCGGCTGGCTCATGCACCACCGGCGCCTGGCCCGTGACTACGAAACCCACCGCACCGCTCCGAAGCCATGATCCGCATCGCGATGACCGACCTGATGAGTCGCCGCCTCACCCGCGAAGCCACGCTGAACTGGCGCGGCACGTAGCCCGCCCGGACAGGCCTCCGTAAAAAGTGTCAGGCCTCGCCAAAGCCGCGGAAGGTCCCTGACCCGTCCACGGCGTCGGCGAACTCGGCAAAGTCCATACTGGCGATGCTGAGGTTGGCCGAGACATCAGGAAACCACTGAACAGGAAGCCTGAACGTCCGCCTAGGCTCGTCCGAGAGGTCCACGGCCAAGAGCGGGTGATCCGGACCCTCCATCATGGCCGCGTCAGCCAGAAAGACCTCGCCGAACTGGGCGTCCTCATCCGCAGCAGCCTCTATCGATGGCGCAGAACCGTCCCTCCCCTAACCAGCCCCGGCCGTCAGGTGTTCGCGGCCGCCTCCAAGGGGCTCAGGGCGGCTGCCCGGCGGGCGGGGGCGGCGGCCGCGAGGACGCCGATCGCCAGGGAGAGCAGGCACACCAGGAGCAGGGTTCTCCAGGGCAGGGCCAGGGTGTATTGGTCGACGGCGCCGTGGGCGAGGGAGCCGACGGCCCAGGCGCCGAACAGGCCGCCCGTCAGACCCAGGAGAGTTCCGAAACCGGCGACGGTCAGGGCCTCCAGGCGGATCATGCGGCGGACGCCGGCGCGGTCCATGCCGAGTGCGCGCAGCGCGCCGATCTCTCGGGTGCGTTCGGCGACGGACATGGCCAGTGTGTTCACGATGCCGAGGGCGCTGATGACGACACCGATGCCGAGCATGCCGTACATCACGTCCAACAGGTCGCCCATGGTGCCGGCGGCCTGGCGGACGAACTGTTCGCGGTCCTGCACCTTGAGGAGCGGGCTGTTGCCGACGGCGGTGCGCAGCCGGTTCTCCAATGCCCCCGTCGCCTGGCCGTCGGTGCGCAGGAGCACGCGCTGGACGGAGTCCGGCAGGAAGCTGTTGGCCGCGACCTCGCTACGGCTGCCGAGCGCGTCGTGGGCGACGGGGTTGTCCTTGTAGACGCCCATGACCTTGTACGAGGTGAACTTCCCCGCGCGACCCATCTGGACCTTCAGCAGACCGCCCGTCGTCACCCCGCTCTCCCGGGCGACGGTGGCGGAGATGGCGATCGAGCCCGGCGCCAGGTTCTCGGCGGAGCCGGAGACGAAGTCGAGCTTCATGGTGTCGCGCACGGTGGCGGGGTCGGCGCCGGTGATCTGGCGGACGCCGCTTCCGGTGAACAGGGTCGAGTCGGCGATCGGGTGCGCGGCGCGCACGCCGGAAGTCTCGGCCAGCCGCCGTAGGACAGCGGGGTCGATGCCCGTCATTGTGGAGCGAGTGCTGACGACGTAGTCGGCGCCGAGCCCAGAGGCGGCTTGGCGGTCGAGTGCCTGTCCGGTGGAGTGCCCGATGACGGCGAGTCCGGTGACGAGGCCGGTGCTGATCAGCAGGGTGGCAGCGGTGGCCGCGGTGCGGCGCGGGTCGCGCAGGGCGTTCTCGCGGGCGAGGCGGCCGGTTACGCCGAAGCGCCCGGTCAACTGCCCCGTCAGCCGGATCACCGGGCCGGCGAGCAGCGGCGCAAGCACGATCAGGGCGGCGGCGAACAGGCCGCAGCCGGCCATCGCATCACGCAGGTTCTCCTCCGAGGCGTCCTTCGCGCCTCGGAGTGAGACCAGCCAGCCGGCGCCGAGCACGAGGAGGCCAAGGCCCACCGCGCCCCGCAGCCGCAACCGCTGTGCCGAAGGTGGCTGTTCGGCCGTGCGCAGCGCCTCCATGGGGGAGGTCCGCGCTGCCAGGCGGGAGGGCAGCCACGCCGCGAGCACGGTGACGCCGACGCCCACGCCGAGCGCCGCAACGACCGAGCGCGGGCCGATCACGAGAGGGCCACTGGGCAGGACATCACCGTCGGCGCCGAGGATGTCGGGCAGTACCGCCGCGATACCGAGCCCCAGCAGGAAGCCGGTCACCGAGGCGGCAAGACCGACCATCAGGGCCTCCAGAAGAACGGAGCGCGACACCTGGCGTCGCGTGGCGCCGATCGCCCGGAGCAGGGCGGTCTCGCGGGTGCGCCGCTTCACGAGCATGGTGAAGGTGTTGACGATGAGGAACGAGCCGATGAAGAGCGAGACCCCAGCGAAGACCATCGGCACCTTCTCGTAGCCGCGGGTCAGGGTGTCGACGAGGATGGCCTGCTGGGCTGCCTGTGCCTGGCCCGTGGTGGCCTCGGCGCGGCCCGCGGGCAGCAGGGCTGTGAGCCGGTCCGCGAGTTCGTACGCGGTGGTGCCGGGCGTGGCGGTCAGGTCGATGCCGGTGTAGCGGCCGGGGGCGGCGAACAGCCGCTGCGCGGTGGCCTTGTCGAAGAGGACGAGGGTGCCGCCGGCCGTGACCCGGGTGTCGTCCGCGGTGACGATGCCGACCAGCCGCGGGGTCACCACCGGGCCGTCCGTGGCCAGGGTGACCGTGTCGCCGAGCCGGAAACCGCCCGCGGAGGCGGTTCCGCTGTCCACGGCGATCTCACCGCTGTTCGTGGGGGCGCGGCCCTCGACCAGCGGATGGCGGCTGTCCTTGCCGTCCCGGTCCGGTACGTACGCGCCGGCCAGGTTGGACCAGGCTCGGCCGGCCCGCAGCGGGCTCCCGTCCGACGCGTTCAGGGTGGCCGAGCCGTCGGCCGACGGGCGCACGGCGGCGACACCGGGAACCCGGGCCAGTTGCGCGACGAGCGCGTCGTCAAGCACTCCGGCCCGCGATCCACCGCCGGCACCGGGTTCGGGGGCCTTCTCGGTCACAGTGACGTCGACCCCGGCGAAGTTCTTCGACGCGGCGGCACGGTGAGCGGCGGCGGTGGAGTCCGCGAAGACGAGGGTGCCGCTGACAAACGCGACGCCCAGGCAGACGGCTAGGACGGTCATGGACAGCCGGGCCTTGTGGGCCAGGAGGTTGCGTAGGGTTGTTCTCAACATGGGGCTTCAGGGCTTTCCGAGAGATTCTGGGGAGGTCGGGGACTTCCCAGGGCGGTACGGGGGGACGGCGGAGGCGCGGCTCAGCTGCCGTGGGAGCGGGAGCCCAGGCTCTTCACCAGGTCGAGGACGCGGTCCGGGGTCGGCCGGGCCATCTCCTCGACGAGGCGCCCGTCGGAGAGGAACACGACGCGGTCGGCGTAGCCGGCGGCGACGGGGTCGTGGGTGACCATGACCACGGTCTGCCCCAGCTCGCGTACCGAGTCCCGGAGGAAGCCGAGGACCTCGGCCCCGGCGCGCGAGTCGAGGTTGCCGGTGGGCTCGTCGCCGAAGACGATCGCCGGGCGCGAGGCCAGGGCGCGGGCGACAGCAACGCGCTGCTGCTGGCCGCCGGACAGCTGGACGGGCCGGTGGCCGAGCCGGTCGGCGAGGCCGACCATGGAGACGATCCGGTCCAGCCACGCGCGATCGGGATGGCGGCCTGCGATGTCCATCGGCAGGGTGATGTTCTCCAGGGCGGTCAGCGTCGGCAGCAGGTTGAACGCCTGGAAGACGAACCCGACGCGGTCCCGGCGCAGTTGCGTGAGCTGCCGGTCCCCGAGTCGGGCGAGTTCGGTGGTGCCGACGCGTACCGACCCGGACGTGGGCGAGTCGAGTCCGGCGGCGCAGTGCATCAGGGTGGACTTGCCGCAGCCCGAAGGGCCCATGATCGCGGTGAACTCGCCCTCCCGGAAGGCGACGCTGACCCGGTCCAGAGCGACCACCCGGGTGTCGCCGCTGCCATAGACCTTGGACAAGTCGGTGGTGGCGGCCGCGATGCCGGTCGTCGGGTGCGGCGACAGGAGGTCGGCGGTCATAGGGGGCTCCTCTTCTCGTACGGAAAGCGCACGTGAAGGGTCTCCGGGGAACGTATCGGGGCCTGGACCGCCGTGTATCGGTGGCCGCTCGGGCGTGCGGCAAGGCTGTAGCGAGCCGGGCACGGACAAGGGCCTCCCCGCGGTGTCCACACGTCGGGGGCGCGGACACCACGGGGAGGCCCGGGAGGGGCGCCGCCGTTACCGGTGTCCGGCCTGGCCGGCGACGAAGCGGGCAAGCGCGCCGACGGCCAGGAGCGTCCCGCCGAGGAACAACCCGATCACACCGGGCACTCCGGCGGGCTGTCCCGTCTCGCCCGCCGCGGGTTTCGCAGTGACACCGCACGAGCAGCAGGACAGGTCAGCGTGAGAGCGCCGATGCACAGGACGCCACGGGACAGGGCGGTGGTGTGGACGGACGGGTTCACGGTGGCCTCGGTGGCCTCCTCGCAGTGGGTCCCGCGCCGGGCCCGGTACAGGACACGGTGTCCGTCGAAGAGTGACGGAGCAAGGCATCGGCCCTGGGCTGCCGTGCATCAGTGCCCGCTCCACGGCGTACTGACCCCGCGGGCGTCCGTCACGGGGGCAGCCGGAGGGTGGCGACGGCCCCGCCGTCCGGGGCGTTGGCCAGCAGCAGTTCGGCGCCGAGGACGCGTGCCTGGCCGAAGGCGATGGTGAGCCCCAGGCCGTGACCCGAGCCGCGTTCCCGGGCGCCGGTGTGGAAGCGGCGCGGGCCGTGGAGCAGCAGGTCGGCCGGGAACCCGGGGCCGTGGTCACGGACGACGACCGTCGGTCCGTCGACGGTGACCTGGACCGGGCCGGCACCGTGGCGGTGCGCGTTGACGACGAGGTTGCCCACGATCCGCTCCAGGCGGCGCGGGTCGGTCTCCACCGTCCGCGCGCCGCCGTCGGCGACGGCCTCGGCGGCCTCGGTGACCTCGGCGGCGAGACCGGTACGGGAGACCGCCTCGGCGACCACGGCACCGAGCGGCACCCGGACGCGGACCGCTTCCTCTGCGCCGGCGTCCAGGCGGGAGATCTCCAGGAGGTCCTCGACCAAGTCGCGCAGGTCACGCACCCGGGCCCGCAGCAGGTCCTCGGTCTCGCCGTGAGGAAGGAGGTCGACGGCGGCGAGCAATCCCCCGACGGGGGTGCGCAGCTCGTGGGCCACGTCCGCGGTGAACCGGCGCTCGGTGCGCAGCCGCAGTGCAAGGCTGTCGGCCATCCGGTCGACGGTCGCGGCGATGTCCGCGACTTCGTCACGGCCCTTCGTAGGCCCGGAGCGGGCGTCCAGGTCCCCGGCGGAGATCCGCGCCGCCGTCTCGGCGACCCGGCCCAGTCTCCGGGACAGGAAGCCCGCGCCGTAGACGGCCAGGGGAACGGCGCCCGCGAGCGCGACGAGTGAGGCGAGCGCCATGGCCGCGTCGAGGCGCGACAGGTTGGCGCGGTCCGGGCTCAGGTTGATCTGGACGGCGAGGACCGGGCTGCCCCGGCCACCGGTGCGCTGGGCCGCCCAGACGCTCGGCCCGACGTTGCCGTCGGCTTGCCCGTCGTAGACGTGGTGCCGTTCGCCGTCAGCCGGGGCCCCTAGTGCGGCGGGCAGGTCGTCGGGATCGAGTTCGGCACCGTCGGTGAGGACGCCGGTGCGGCGGTAGACGTCCATGGCCGCGTACAGGGTGTTCATCGCCCGTGCCTCGCCCCGGCTGCGAATGTCCTGGGCGGTCCACAGGTGCACCAGGACACCGACCGCCGCCACGACGAGCAGGGCCGTGGCCGCGGCGAGCGCGGCGATCTTCCGGCGCAGCGGGGCGCGGCCCGCCCACGGCGCGCGGAGGGAACGCACGGTCACCGCCGGAACTTGTATCCGAAGCCCCGGACCGTCTCGACCCGGTCCCGGCCCACCTTCCGGCGCAGCCGCTGCACGCACAGGTCGACGACCCGACTGTCCCCGTCCAAGCCGTACTCCCAGACGTCCCGCAGGAGGGTGTGCCGCTCCAGCACGACCCCGGGGTGGGCGGCGAACTCCAGCAGCAGCTTGAGCTCCGTCGGGGTGAGCGCCACCGGCCGGCCAGCGAGGAACACCTCCATCCCGGCGGTGTCGATCCTCAGGTCCCCGAACTCCAGCACCTCCGCCCCGGCCGGCCGGCTGCCGGCCTGAGCCGGTCCCTCTGCGGGGACGGGCGAGTACGTGGCACGACGCAGCAGCGAACGCATGCGGGCCACCAGGACGTAGGTCTCGACCGGTTTGACGATGTAGTCGTCCGCCCCGGCCTCCAGTCCGGCGACCACGTCCAGCCCGTCGCCGCGCGCGGACATCATCAGCACCGGCACCAGACTGGTCTCCCGGACCCGGCGGCACAGCCCGATCCCGTCGAGGCCGGGCAGCATCACGTCAAGGATCAGCAGGTCGAAGTCGTGCTCACGGAAGGCTTCGAGCCCGGCGAGGCCGTCGGAGACGGCCCGCACGTCGTAGCCATAGCGCTCCAGGGCGATGGAGAACGATCGGCGGATCAGGTCATCGTCCTCAACGAGGAGCACGCGGGCGGTCTGCGCGGAGGAGACGGGCGACGACAAAGGCACTCCTGTTCAAACGACGGACGCGCGGACGGGCCGACTTCACGGCCCCGACGTGCGGGCGACCGCCCCGCAATCCGAACGATACGGCAGCTAGCGGACAGGCCAGCGCCTCGCACGGACACCCGGAGCCATGGGGCCACCCTCCTCGCACCCGGAGAAACCGCAGGTCGCATCCCTGCCGGCCGTCAGGCGACGGCACCCGGCATGCCGTCGGCTGACTCGCCGGACACTCCGGTTCGATACCAGCCCGAGCCCCCTCCGACACGCCCCGGATACAAAGGCCACCGGGCAACCCGCACAACAACGAAGGCCCTGACCTCTGACCAGGGCTTTCGTTCAAGAGCGGATGAGGGGAATCGAACCCGCGCTATAGGCTTGCGAACCCCTCAGGACTTGAGCGCCCGGATGGCCTCTGACCGGCAGAAAGGGCAGCAGGGGCAAGACTCTCGGCCGCCCTTTCGTGCCTTTCTTTGGCCGTTGTTCACCGCCCATCCGCTCCAGCGGGGGCTGTCCGCCCCCCTATACGCGAGCGTCGACTCCCTCGGCTACGACCTGGTAGGACGGTGAACCACCGCCGGGTCGCAGACGGGCACCCTGACGACGGGTCCGGCGAAGGGATCGCCGGCCCGCGGCGGCCGGGCGGGCGCACGGCGAACGGCCTTGCGCTCGTCGCGCCGGTGCAGACGTCAGCGCACCGGCTACACCGGGCCCCGTCGGTGCGGCGCGCAGAGATCACCCGGCTGCCCGGCACGGCCGCGCGGGACCCTCACCCGCTGCTCTCGCACACTCGTGGGAGCGCCGCGCGGGGTGGCGCGGTGCCCGAGGGAGCGACCGAGGTGACGGTGGGACGACGTGCCGTGTTGGAGGCGCTGCTGGCCGCGGGGCTGGGGCCCGGTCCGAACACTCTGGCCGCGCCGACGGCCCGGGGGCGCGGGACCGGTCCCGTCGCGGGTCCCCGGCCGCCGGCGGGGCTTCTCGGGCGAGAGATCCGGCGGCTACCCACGTCCCGCAGGGTGGTGGCTCTCACCTTCAACGCCGCGTGGGACGAGAGCGGCCTGGGCACGGTCCTGGCGGAGCTGCGCCGACGGAGGGCGCCCGCCACGTTCTTCCCCACGGGGATGTACGCCGAGGCCCGTCGGGCGGCCGTGCGCGCGATGGCCGAGGCGGGGCACGGGCTGGGCAACCACTCCTACAGCCACCCCTACTTCGACGACCTGAGTACGCAGGAGCGGGCGCGGGAGGTCCGCGCGGCGGATGCGGCGATCCGTAAGGCGTCGGCGGCCGAGCCCCTGCCGTTCTTCCGGTTCCCGTACAGCTCGACGACCGAGGATTCGGTTGCGGACGTCAACGACCTGGGTTACGCGGCGATCGAGTTCACCAACGACACGAACGGCTACCTGGGGCCGGCCGGCGGCATGACCGTGAACGAGGCGGTACGCAGGGCGGTGGACTCGCTGGAGCCCGGGGCCGTCCTGCAGATGCATGTGGGGAGCAGCACGGGTGACGGGGTGGTACTCGACGCCGAGGCCCTGCCGAAGATCATCGACGCGGCCCTGGAGGAGGAGTACGCGGTCGTGGACCTGCGCGAGTTCCTCGCGTCGCAAGCGCCGTGACCGCGGCGGCGGGGCGCGGCCTTGGCCTGGACGAGGCGGTCCTCCTCCTCTACGGCGCTGCCGACTTCGGCGGCGCCGACTGGCCCGAGGAGCTCAGCCGGCGCGCCGACGCCGGCAACCGCCGGGTGTTCGCAGCCCTGGCCCGACTGGCGGAAGCCCTGGGCGCACAGAACGAGCAGGGCCAAGACCGCATCGTCCTGGCACTCGTCGACCTGCCGCTCACCGTGGTCCGCCGCCACCTGCGCACAGGCACTCCCCTACCACCGCACGCCGAAGACCTCACCGAACAGTGCACGACGGCGCTCCTGGCCTAGGGCAGACCGACCAGCAGCCCCCAACCGCGGGTCGCTGCCTCGGTCATCACGTCGCCCCATTCACGCAGAATCGCGCTGAAGTCCTGGAAGGAGTCCTGGCGGCCCGCCCAGCCCTCGCATTCGGTCGCAAACGGTTCGCGCAGCTCCGCAAGGCGGGCCTCCACCCGAGCCCAAGCGCAGGCTTTGCCACATAAGGCCTCAGGCGGGAACGCCAGAAGGACATGCGGGTGCGAGCGGTCGGCGGCGGTCGGGGGCCGCGGTAGTAGCGGGGCCGAGGCGTGCCAGACGGCGGTGATGCCCTTGACCTCCTTGGCGCTGTCGTCGTAGAGGCCGGCGATGGCGGTGGTGCGGGGGAAACGCGGCTCCAGGCGCCGTCGGAGTAATTGCGTGCCTCGCCGCCCTCTTGGCGGCCGGTGTCGCACGTGAGGTTGGGCGGGACGGGCTCGCGGTCAGCCTGCCCCTGCCCGTCCCCATCCTCGACTGACCGCATCAAGTACCTACCAAGGCCGCAGAGTTGGGGTGGCGGGGATCGGAAGCAAGCCCTCCATGGGGTGCTCGGCTTTCGCGTTGACGGTGTCGCACGGAGCGGGGGCGGGTTCAGAAAACGAGGATGCCGCTCCCCAGGACGAGGCAGTAGATGTACGTGTAGCCCATGTAGGTTTTGTGGTCTGCGTGCCGTCCGGAGAGGTGAAGAACCCGGTAGGCGACGGTCCAGCATGAGGCAGTGAGGGCCAGGTCGCAGCCGAGGACGGGCAGGCCCGAATGGTAACGACGCGTACAGCAGGGTGTGGATGAGGGCGGGGAAGAGGAACAGGAGCACGGCGAAGTAGCGGCGTGTAGCGTCTCGCCGAAGAGCATGGGCAGGGTGCGGCGCCCCATCTGTCGGTCCCCGTCGAGATCGCGGAGATCCTGGATGTGCTGGCCGCCTGACGGGCGATGAGCGGCTGGCCGGCGAGGGCCGCGCGGAGCAGACCAAAGGCGAAGCGCGTGAAGCCAAGGAGAAGATCAAGGACGTGTTCAAGCACTGAACCTACGCGCCGTGAGGGCCCGGATCGCGGAGCGGTTCGGGCCCTCACTCATGCCGGCGGTCAGCCGGGACGATCAAGCAGCGGCGGGCTGAGGCCGGGTGGGCCGGGACGGCTCAGCCTGGCCGAAGAGAAAGCGAGGCCGCCGACTACCAGGTTGGGGATGCATCGGGTCAGGGTCAGCCGTTGCTCATCACGGAGTTGATCCAGGTGGCGAAGGTGCTGATGCGGTTGAATACGGGACTGCTGGAATTTGGGGCTGCCAGCCCGCAGCTGCCGCCCCAGGAGTAGATCCCGACCAGCCGGCCCTGGTAGGCGAGTGGGGTGCCCTGGTCTGCCGGACAGAGGTCCTTGACGCCTGTCTGGTCGCCGGCGCACATCATACGGATGGTGACCCTCCCGCCTTTGAAGTTCTGGCATTGGGTGGCGGAGAGTGTGGTGAGTGGCGCTTGCTGCAAGAGGTCGGGCAAGGCGTTTTCGGTGTTCGTCGCGCCGAAGCTGGTGACGACGCCGAGGCTCCCGCCCGGGGGATCGTTCTCGGCAAGGGGGATCGGCTTGATCGACGTGCCGGCGGGCAGGGTGCGGGCCAGCGTGAGCACGGCGATGTTGCTGTCGTAGGTGCTCTTGTCGAACGCCGGATGCACGGTGATCACCGTCACGGCCTCTGAAAGTCCGCCATCGTAGTACTTGTTGGAGCCGACGCGGACGTTGACGTCGGAGGGTGCGAGGGCGCTCACGCAGGTGGCGGTAGTGACGACGTGCTTGAGGTCGACCAGCGCCCCTTCACACATCACGACTGGCCCCTGCACGGACACCATGTAGGGAAACTGGGAGGCGCTCATCACGCTGCTACCACCGGAGACCGCCTGCGCGGACGTCACCGGCAGGGCCAGGCATGCCGCCGTCAACGCAACACCTGCCCACCGCGCCCGCCGCGCCCAACCCCGTGTCACACGCCCTGCCGTTGAACCCCTCACAGGTGCCTCCCCCTTCGTATGGACAACGTGGCGTACGGAGCCACGTGTCAGGATGATGCGTTCAACGAACACGGCACCGGTCAGTCACCACGGCCACCGGTCAAACCGCCCGCGTCCAAACCGGCACCCGTCGTGCGCGGCCCAGACCTTCACCGTTCCCAAAACCCCGGCACACCCCTTTGCCTACGGCGCTCTACGGAGCCCGTTGGCCTGCGCCTGCGTGAGCAACGACGAGGGCCGCCCGACCGGTCAGCGCCACCGTGAGGGGGCTGCTCCCGACAGGGACGGTCGCGGTCACCGCGTTGGTCGCCGTGTCGAACACCGAGACGGTGTTGCCACCGATGTTGGCCACATAGGCGAGCGGGCCGGTCGCGGCGAGCGCGGGCGCGGGCGGAGCGACCACCCCGTAAGCGCGAGGGCGCCACCCGTGGCGAAGGAGATCAGGCGGCGCCCCCAGACGGAGTAGGGCCGGCGTATGCGGGCAGGTGCAGAAGGCAAGGGACTCCCCCCGATCGGTCCGCACGCCGATGGCGGGTCCGGAAGACCCGGGGGCCGACGGCCGTGCGGTCGCGCGACTCCACCACCGGCGGCCGGTCGACCCGGGGACGGCGGAGCTCTGGCGGCACTCCATCGCGCACCGCCCCACGACGGGCTCAACCCCCGGGCGGACACGGCACACACCTCACGCACCACCGCAGCAGGAACCAGGGCGGCGGCGGCCGTGACGCCGCCTCAGCCGCACAGGGCTGTCATCTGCGCCTTCAGCAGTCCCTTGCTGCGGGGGACGGGCGGTTCGCCCTTGAGGTCCTCGCCGAGGTCGTAGACATTGACGGCCAGGACCAGCTGTCGCTCATTGTCGGCGGTGGTGAGGGACACGCTGGTGAAGCCCGGCCCGCCGCCGTCGGTCTCCCAGACACTGATCGGCTTGGTGTCCTGCTCCGAGCCGCATGGCACATCCATGCGCTGCACGCCGAGTCCGTACGCCGGCGCCTTGGGGAACTGCACCGTTGTCAGGAGTTCGCGCTGCTGGGCGGGGCGCAGCAGCCGGCCGGTGAACAGGGCGCGGTGGAAGTGGGCCAGGTCGTTAACCGTGGAAATCATGGCGCCGGCAGTCCAGTCGTAAGACGGGCTGAATCGGGTCACGTCGCGTCCCGTGAGGTCGTAGCCGTGAAGATGGGGGCCGTGAATGGCCGGATCGGTCAACGGGAAGGAGGTGTCCTTCAGGCCGAGCGGGGCGAGAATCCGCCGATGAATTTCGGAGGGCGCACTGTGACGTGTTACCGCCTCGATCACCAGACCGGCGAGGAGGTAGTTGGTGTTGGAGTACGACCAGCCGCCGCCGGGCGCGAAGAGCGGCTGGTGCCGGACGGCACGGGCGATCACCTCCCGAGGGGTGTAAACGTGGCCCCATTCGTGGCGCTCCAGGTAGGGGGCGAAGAACTCCGGTTCGGTGGTGGGGTCGTAGATGCCGGAGGTGTGGTTGAGCAGTTGCCGGATGGTGATGGCCTTGCCAGTGTTGCCGTTTCCCTGGACCATGCCGGGCAGCCATTTCTCCACGCTGTCGTCGAGCGAGATCCGCCCTTCGCCCTCCAGCTGCAAAAGCACCGTCGACACAAACGACTTGGTGTTACTGGCGATCCGGAACCGATGGTCCGGCCGGGCCCGCTCGCCACTCGCCGTGTCCGCGAGCCCGGCCGCCATCCGTGACTCCCGTTCTCCGTTCCTGGCGTATGCCACGGCACCCGGGAATCCGTCCGCGACCGTCTGCTCGATGGCCTCCTTGAGGCCGGCGGGCGGCAAGGCCGGCGCCTGCTCCGCCGCGGCCGCCGGGAAGACCCCTGATACGACCAACGTACAAATCCCCGCCCACAGTGCTGCGCCCCCCGCACGTGCGTTCACCGATTGCTCCTGCTTCTGTTGCCTGTGCCGTTCCTGCCCAGCGTGCCGGGGCGCCGCACCAGTTGCCCATCCGGCTGACGCCCGGGGGGATACGGGGGCTGTCCCCACCCCTCCCCGTCCTGGCCCTCGCCGAGTCTGTGCATGCGAGGTCCTGACCGACGTCGTCGAGACCCGCGCCCGGCTCCCGGGCCTCAGCCTCTCGTCGCCTGCTTCGAGCCGTCACGGCCGAGGCCCGACTCGGCGGGCTGTTGCCCTGGCTCTCTGTCGGCACCGGAAGCCTCCGGACCCGCAGCCCCGGCACTGCCCTGCTCACTCACTCGGGCCTGCCGACGCGCCTTCTTCAGGGTGTGGTGCGGGCGGTCGCCAGCCGTCCAGGCGACCGCCCGCACCTGACACCGGTCAGTGGTGGCGACGGCCCCAGGACTCGGTGTCGACCATGCGGCCGCGGCCATCGCGCAGCGTGGTGGTGTCGGCGTGGTTGTCCCGGATGCAGTCGCGGCGGTATTGGAACAGGTCGGTGCGGGTGTCGCGGCCGGTGCCGGTGTGGATGTGTATGGTGGCGCGTCCATTCATGCGGACATCGTCGAAGCGGTAGCGGTTGCCGTCGTCGTCGCGCAGGGTCCTGCCGTGCAGGGAGGGACGGGTCAGCGCAGTCCGGCGAAAAGATCGTTCTCGGGTACGGCTGCGCCGGTGGCATCCTTGACCCGTACGAAGGTCTCCATGCCCATCAGCTTGCCGAACTTCTCCTTGCCCATCTTGAGGAAGAAGATGTTCTCGCCCTGGCTGGCGTGTGCGGCCAGCGCATCGAACTTCTGACCGCTGAACGCGGTGGTGTCCACCCACGTGGTGATCTCATCGTCGGGAAGGCCGATCTCGGCCATCGCCGCGGCCTCGGCCGGATCCGGCTCCGGCATGTCCTCGTGGAAATCTCTCATGATCTCCATGAACCGCTGCATCCTGGAGCGGGGCATCGTCGTCCAGTACACCTTGGGTGTCAGCGCGGTCATCTCCAGCGCCGCCATCGTGATGCGGTGGGCCTGAATGTGGTCGGGGTGGCCGTAGAAGCCGTTCTCGTCGTAAGTGACCACCACGTCGGGCCGGTAGTGCCGCATGAGTTCCGCAAGTCGGGCGGCGCCCTCCTCTACGGGAGTCCGCCAGAAGGATCCGGGGGCATCGTTGCTCGACCAGCCCATCATCCCGGAGTCGGCATAGTCCAACAGCTCCAGATCGCTGACCTCGAGGACATCACAGCTCGCCAGGAGCTCTTGACGGCGCATCAAGGCAACCGCCGCCGGATCGTGCCCGGGATCGCCAGGCTTGACACCCCCCGGTCCGTCACCGCAACCTCCATCGGTACACGTCACGAGAACCGTGCGGACGCCCTCCGCCGCGTACCGCGCGAGAACCCCTCCGGTTCCCGTGGCCTCGTCGTCGGGGTGCGCGTGCACAGCCATGAGCGTCAAGGGCCGGTCAGTCATGAACATTCCTCCTGCAGAAGCACCTGTCGGTTGGTCCGAGTGTGCGGCGGGTGTACAGCGACCCTGGAGCCTGGAGCGTGGTGGGGCGAACGCCTTACTGCCGCACTCCCAGGCCGGTCCGTCCGTCGATTAAACAGCGCCGACCGCACCGGCTGTTCCCGGCCACGGCCCCATGGCCTTTCGGACCGTCTCGGTCATGGGGCGCCTTGGCCGGACCCGGACGCTCCACCTCGTATCCGCGCGGAGCGTCTGGTCCGCTGCGACGGTTGAAATCGTCGGCCTCGCCCTCGGCCCCGGCGTTGCGCGCACAGCGTCGGTTCGCTCCCGAAGCCCCCCGGATCACGGGCAGGCCGATTGCCGTGCGCGGCAGCGCCAGGCCCGCTGGACATGATGCAAGTGGAGTGGTGGCCCCGAGATCTGCGGTCGCGGTGGTCGCCGGACCCCCCGCAGCCGGTCCGTGGTCATCTCCGGCACCGGGTCGCAGCCGTCCGCCTGGGGTCGGCGGGCGCCACGACGACCAGCGTCACCGGGAGCCGCGCCAGTACGTCCGCGGCCTCCGCCTGCCCGTCGATCGACCGCCCGGAGTGGGTCGACTCTGGAGATCGGCTTGCCCGTCACCGTGGAGGGCCCGAGGATCGGCGCCGCCGCAATGATCTCGGCCGTCTCGGCGCCGGCGCTGCGGCTGCTGTTCACGGGGACGAGTCCTTCGTGTTCGGCCGGCTGCCGGGGGTAGGGTCGCCGACGTCGCGCGGGCCCAGGCCATCGCGCGGCCGGTGGCTGGATCGAGGACGTTCCAGCCCGCGGCGGCGTTCACGCGCAGGTGGTCGTCCGTGTGGTCGGAAGCCTGGACAGCCCGGAGGTCGATCCGGGCGACCGCCTGGGCCACGGCGTCGGCGAGGGTGGTGGCGCAGCGCACGGCGGCTTCCCGGGGCATTCGGGGCGGTGCGGGGCATCAGTTGGTCGACGTGTCACTGCCGGCCGGTGCGGAAGGCCTCCAGGTGCGCGTCGGCGTGGCGGAAGCGGTGAACGGTGCTGTAGGCGCCAGCCCGGGGTCGCTCAGCCCTTCCAGCAGGGCCAGTCCCAGCGTCTTGCAATAGCCCTCGTTCTCACCTGTGGCATTTTCCAGTTCCCCGTTGCAAAACGCCTGCGGCTGATACTCGTAGTGCGCGGCGACGAAGGCCAGGGTGTCGGCGATTTCGTGCTCACCCGACGCGAGGCTTGCCCGCAGGGTGTTCAGATCAGTCATGGCGGTTCCCCTGGGTTGGACAGACGGCCGGTTGGCGTCCGTGACCGGACGACGTATCCCCTCAAGGCCAGCGGGTAAGGAGCGGCATCTCCGCAGGTCACACCGTGCGACTGTGCGATCCACCGAAAGCCGGGTGGGGCCGGGCGGGTACCGACCGCGAGGGCTGCGCTGACAGCAGACTGTTGCCGTTGCCGTCCTGTGTCGCAGGGCGGCTCGGTCGCGCGCCGCGGCAAGGCGGGGGGGCCGGGGCGCATGTGCGCGCCCTGGGCCGAGCCGCCGGGACGAACGCGCCACCGGGAGACGAGTCACCGCTCTCGCCGAAGGGCGTCGAAACGGATGTTCCCCGGGAGCCGCTCGTCCGGGGCTTTCCGGTACTCCTGTGAGCGGGGTTCGGCGACGGCGCCTGTCGCGCGGTTCCCGGCGCGATCAGGTAATCAGGAACGGTGAACAAGGACGCGAGAGACCCTTTCGTACATGTCCGGGGCGCCAGTGAGAACAACCTGCGGAACATCGATGTCGACGTTCCGCGGGACGCGATGGTCGCCTTCACCGGCGTCTCCGGTTCGGGCAAGTCCTCGCTCGCGTTCGGCACGCTGTACGCGGAAGCCCAGCGGCGCTACTTCGAGTCCGTAGCACCGTACGCCCGAAGACTGTTGCAACAGGTCGGCGCACCCCACGTGCAGGAAATCACCGGCCTGCCACCCGCCGTGGCCCTACAACAGCGACGCGGGTCGCCCAGCTCGCGTTCGACGGTCGGCACCCTCACCACGCTGTCCAACCTGCTGCGCATGCTGTACTCCCGCGCCGGCACCTATCCGCCCGGGGCCGCACGGCTGGAAGCCGAGTCGTTCTCACCCAACACCGCGGCCGGCGCCTGCCCGGAGTGCCACGGACTAGGCGTCGTACACGACGTCGCCGAGGACCTGCTCGTCCCCGACCCCTCGCTGAGCATCCGCGAGGGGGCGATCGCCGCCTGGCCCGGTGCCTGGCAGGGCGCCAACCTGCGCAGTGTCGTCAGCGGCCTGGGGATCGACATCGACCGACCGTGGCGCAGGCTCAGGAAGAAGCACCGGGACTGGCTGCTGTACACGGACGAGCAGCCCTCCGTGTACATCGAGCCGGAGGAGGACCGGGTCGACTACGGCTACCAGGGCAAGTTCTGGAGCGCCCGCAAGCACGTCATGCACGTCCTCGCCGACTCCAAGAGCGAGAAGATGCGCGAACGGGCGCTCCGGTTCGTCAGGAGTGTGCCCTGCCCCGGGTGTCACGGCAGCGGACTGCGGCCGGAGGCGCTCGCCGTGACCTTCGCCGGACGTTCCATCGCCGAGATCAACGCGATGCCGCTCACCGGGGTCGTGGCGCTGCTGCGGCCCGTCGCGGGGCGGTCCGAGGCCGACGCCACCACGTCGACCGCCCGATCCGGGGAGACGACCGAGGTCGCGGTCCGGATCTGCGGCGATCTGGTCGCGCGGGTCGAGGTACTGCTTGACCTGGGCCTCGGTTATCTCAGCCTCGGGCGCCGTTCGACGACCCTGTCGCCCGGCGAGGCGCAACGCCTGCGGATCGCCACCCAGCTGCGCTCGGGGCTGTTCGGCGTCGTCTACGTCCTCGACGAACCCTCCGCGGGCCTGCACCCGGCTGACGCGGAGCCGCTGCTGGACGTGCTGGACCGACTCAAGGCGGCGGGCAACTCGTTGTTCGTCGTGGAGCACGACATGGACGTCGTACGGCGGGCGGACTGGGTGGTCGACATCGGCCCCGGTGCGGGCGAGGGCGGCGGGCGCGTGCTGTACAGCGGCCCGGTCGCCGGTCTTGAGCGGGTCGGGGAGTCGGCCACGAGCCAGTACCTGTTCGGGCGCGCCCGGCCGCTCGATCACCGGCCGCGCACGCCGCACGGCTGGCTGCACCTGCGCGGTGTCTCCCGCCACAATCTGCACGACGTGTCCGTCGACGTACCGCTTCGCGTACTGACGGCGGTGACGGGCGTGTCCGGTTCCGGAAAGTCGACGCTGGTGACGCAGGTGCTCGCCGAGGTCGTCCGCGGCCACCTCGGGCTCGTACCCGAGGAGGCGGACGAGGCGCAGCTGGAGGTCGACGTCCAGGACGCCTCGGGGGTCGAGTCGTTCGACCGGCTGGTCCGGGTCGACCAACGGCCCATCGGCCGGACTCCCCGGTCCAACCTGGCCACGTACACGGGAATGTTCGATGCGGTGCGCAAGCTGTTCGCGACGACGGACGAGGCCAGGGCGCGCGGCTACTCGGCCGGGCGGTTCTCCTTCAATGTGCCGGAAGGGCGGTGCGAGACCTGCCAGGGCGAGGGATTCGTCGCGGTGGAACTGCTGTTCCTGCCCGGCACCTACGCGCCGTGCCCGACCTGCCAGGGCGCCCGGTACAACGCCGAAACACTGGAAGTCGCCTATCGCGGCAAGAACATCGCGGAAGTGCTGGCGCTGTCCGTCGACGACGCCGCCGAGTTCCTGTCCGCCGTCCCGGCCGCCTCCCGCAGTCTGGAGACGCTGCGCGAGGTGGGACTGGGATACCTGCGGCTGGGCCAGCCCGCGACGGAACTCAGCGGTGGCGAGGCGCAACGCATCAAGCTGGCCACCGAACTGCAGCGAGCCCGCCGCGGGCACGCGCTCTACCTGCTCGACGAGCCGACGGCGGGGCTGCACCCCTCGGACATCGCGCTGCTGCTGACACAGCTGCACCGGCTCGTCGACGCCGGCAACACCGTAGTCCTCGTCGAGCACGACCTGGATACGATCGCCACCGCCGACTGGGTCATCGACCTGGGGCCGGGTGGCGGCGACGCGGGCGGGCGGGTTGTCGCGGCGGGCCCGCCGGCCAAGGTGGCGAGGGCCCGCCGCAGCGCCACCGCGCCCTATCTCGCGGCCCGCCTCGCCCGCTCCTGACGACGGCACGAGGGCTGAGCACCAGTCGGCCGGATCCGGCGTTTCGGGGGAACCTGCCACCCCGAGGTGGGGCAGTTGTGGCCTGGCGTCACGGGTTGAGCTGCTGGGCGGCAGGAACCGTCGGTCCGGCTCGATGCGCCAGGTCAGGTCCGGGAACAGGCGGCGAACCTGCCGTTCGGCCCAGGGCCGGACGGTGTCCCATGCCTCCTGTGTCGGCTCGTTGGCCCAGGTGTGCCAGCCTTCCGCGCAGTTGGCGATCTGCCCGCCGAGCTCGGCCATGAGGATCTCGGCGGTGATCTCCTCGGGCAGTTCCATGTACGGGCTGCCGGTGGTGATCGGCGCAGGCCCGACGTGGACGGTGAACAACAAGAGTGCTACTTGTCGCTTGGCGGCGGCTCGGGGATGCAGGGCCTCCTCAACCGCCACCGGATGCGACGTTCCTGGGCCGCAGCCAGTGCCACCACCGGCTCTGTGGCCGTTGGGTGGACATGGCCAGCGCTGTCTCCAGCGCGTTGCGGGTGCTCAAGGTATGCGTGTGCTCGTCGCCCAGGATGCGAGCCCGGTCATCGAGGGTTCGGCGCAGCAGGTCTATCGCCTCGGCCTGCTCACCTGCACTGGTCAAAGCGAGGGCGAGGTTGTGGCGACTGGCAAGGGTATCCGGGTGCTCGGGGCTCAGGATTCGGGTGCGGTCCTCCAGGGTCTGCCGGAGCAGGCGTATTGCTTGTGCGTGCTCGCCCGTCGCGTGCAGCGCGAGACCGAGGCTGTCCCGGCCGGCCAGCGTGTGCGGATGCTCGTCGCCCAGAATGCGGGCGTGGTCGTTGAACGCCTGCCGCAGCAGCTGTATCGCTTCCGTCTGCTGACCCGCCCTGGTCAGGGCGCTGGCGAGGTTGTGGCCGCTGAGCAGGGTGAGGTGGTGCTCGGGGCCCAGGACACGGATGCGGTCGTCCAAGGTGCTGCGGTGCATGCGCACTGCTTGTGCGTGCTCGCCCATCCCGTCCAGCGCGAGACCGAGGCTGTCCCGGCTGGCCAGGGTATGCGGATGTTCGGGGCCCAGGACACGGGTACGGTCGTTGAGGGTCTGCCGCAGCAGACCTACCGCCTCGGCATGTTCACCCGTCCCGTCCAAAGCGCATGCGAGGTCATTGCGGCTGGTCAAGGTGTCGGGGTGCTCGGGGCCCAGGATTCGGGTGCGGTCCTCCAGGGTCTGCCGGAGCAGGCGTATTGCCTCGGCCGGCTCTCCCATTCCGAACAAGGCATTGCCCAGGTCGTTGCGGCTGGTCAAGGTATCGGGGTGCTCGGGGCCCAGCATGCGGGTCTCGACGTCGAGGACCCGTTCGTGCAGCAGGCGCGCCGCACCGAAAGCGCCGGCCTTCTGCAGCACCTGCGCCAGGTCGTTGAGAGTGGTGCGGTGGTGTGTGGCAGTGCGCGGGTCCGCATAGTCGAGCAGCAGCGGCAGGTGGGGGGCGAGGAGCACGGCTGCAGGCCAACCGGCGCGCCCGCGCTGGATGGTCTCGTGCACGGCCGTGGTCAGCCGCTCGGCAAGAGCCTGGTGCCACACGGCGAGATCGGAGGTCTCGGCCGCGAGGGCGACAGCGTTGATCTCTCGGATCAGGGGATGCAGCACCGCCTGTGCCCCCTCACCGCTGCCCGACGCCGGGCCGGTGCTGCCGGGAGAGTGGGGCAGGCCGAGGAGACCGTAGCGGTGCAGGCCGGCGAACGCGGCTTCCAGTGCCACCGGGGTGACGTCGTGTCCGGTGACGACGGACAGCAGCTCCGGGGTGATCAGGGACAGTGGGACGGGGGCCTGAGCCAGCAGGGCCAGCAGTCGCAACACGGGGCGGGCCAGAGCGTTGCCCTCCCCGGCGAGCTGATCCAAGGAAACCTCCCAGGTGTGCCGCACCACGGCGCGGGCGACCTGCGGACGGGAGGCATTCGGGTGCGCCGCTCCCAACAGGGACCGCAGTTCCTGTTCCAGGGCCTGGCGGTAGGCGGCGAAGGTGCGGTAGCGGCTGGTGGGTCCGGCCAGATAGGTGCCGGCCGCGTGCAACGCCAGTGGCAGCCCGCCCAGTCGCGCCGCCAGCTCCCGGGCCTGCTCGGCGGTGCCGGCTGCGGGAGCAGCGTCCAGCAGGGCCTGCCCCGCAGGCCGCACCGCCAGCGGCTCCAGTGGCAGCAGCTGTGCACACGGACCCCAGCTCTGCTCGCTGCCATCCCGGCTGGTCACCACCAGCAGGCCCCGGCCGTAAGGACGGATCCAGCCGCGATAGTCGGCCACCGGCTCCCCTGCCGGGCCGATCTCGTGCGGCTCGTCGGCGTTGTCCACGACCAGCAGCCACTTCCGCACCCGGCCCAACTGTCGCCAGACCACATCCGGATGGCTCGCCCGCCCCGCTCGCGCGGCCTCCAGCTCTGCCTCCGGAAGGCCGCAGGCCAGCGCCACCTGCACCATTTGCTGCGCCAGCTCGGCACCGTCACGCCAGCGCACCCAAAACACTCGCCAGCCCGCCGCCTCGGCCTGGGTGGCCAGTTGCGCGGCCACCGTTGTCTTGCCCATCCCGCCGACCGCGCACAGCACCGCGAACCGGCCTTGTGGCCGCCGAAGCATGCCTGTCAGCACGGCGAGTTCGCCCTCACGCCCCCGTACGCGCTGAACATGCGGGGGGCGTAACGAAGCCTGCTGGTCCCGGGCCAGTCGGCTCACCGGTGCCAGCCGCGCCGGGGGCCTTGCTGCGGTGTCCAGATGTCGGCCCCACAGCAACAGCCCGATACTGACCGCCACCAGCACGGCGAACACCGGCCAGATCACCCATGCCTGCGCCGCCCAGCCAGGCACCGCCGCGCTGGCGTAGTTGGTCACCGGCCCCAGCACAGCCGCCACCGCTGCGGCTGCTCCCGCTACCGCCGACCCGGCCCACGCACCCCGCCTACGCCCCATGGTCTGCCACCCCCGTCCACCGACATGCTCCCGCCTGGATCACGTCCATGGAAGGTGGCGGGTGGTCACGACGCGGGCGGTGGTGTTGCTCCGGTTCAGCGGCCGGATACCGAGCCTGCTGCTTGAACGCCGTCATCCGCCGCCCGGCGCGGCCCGGGCACCAGGGCAGGCAGCAGGTCGAGCCGCTTTGCCGTGTCGAGGCGGAAGGTGCCGTGTGGGTTGATGTTCGACCACAACAGCGCAGTCAGTCCTCGCCGGTCCTCGTCGGACAGCTTCTTCGCCCAGGCCGGTTCGGCGAGGGCCTGCTGCAACAGCAGGGTGTGGACGTGCACCAGGGCGGACTGGGCAGGTGCAGCGCGAGCATCGAGGTCTCGGCGTGTTCCTTGTCCGGGCCGCTCAGGGCGCGGTCCTTGCCGCAGTGCAGGCCAGTGTTCGCGCTGTTCCAGTTCTCCACGACCTCTTGACCATCTGATCGAACTGCTTCTCGATCGCATCCCACTTGATGGCCCGGGTCAGGGAGGCGCCGAGCGCCGACCACCCGAACGGGCCGCCCGCTCCGCTGCATCGGCGGGCGCCCTTGGAAGCTGCCCCACAGCTGGTCGATCTTGGAAGCATTCTCATTGCCGAGTGGCGAGCCGAACCGCACCTCGTAGTCACCCGGTACGGCGGCGCAGGAGACCGTCGCCACCGCCACGAGGAGGTCGTCGTCCATCCGCAACCTGCCGTCGGCAGCGAAGGCTGGAGAGCTCACCCGCACGCCGCTGAACGGTCTCCGGAAACCCGGGCCTCGGTCGTGACGCTGACCCGTTCGCCGGGCCGGACGGCCAACTCCGCACCGCTGGGCAGAGGCCGGGACGGATCCGTGTCAGAAGCCGCTAACGCGCTGCCCCTCCCTCCGGACAGGAGCAGCATCAGCGTCGCTGCGGCGGTACCTATCCTCATCGATTTTATAGCCATTTGAATCCATTTATTTTATGTGGACGATATACAGGTCGCTGCATCGCCCGCCTCCTCGCCGAATTGACGCGCCGTTACGACTCTTGTCGCTGCGTCATCATTCCGCTCAGGAAGCAGTCCCTTGACTGGATGGTTAACCCGCTCGCTCTTGCCGTCGGCGCTGTCTTACTCACCGGCCCCACCGCTACGGCCGTCGGCAGTCCGTCCCCGGCCGCCTCCGTCCCTCCCTCCTCCCCGTTTTCGCCCCCCCCTCTCCCGCATCCCGGTCCGCAACGACCCCGCCCGTGTCAGGGACCATGTCCGCGCCTCCGGCGCCCGCGCCGTCACCGCCGCGGCCCGCGCAGAGCAACACTCCACCATGGCGATTCCGAGAGATGTCGAAAAACGATCGTCTGCCGACACCGGCACCGTGATCACGAACCCGCAGGTGGGCATTGTCGGCAACTCGCGTCGACAATCAACGTGGGCCAACGGTCCGGCCGATGGATTCCGACACATATTGATCGGCTACGTACGGGTCTCGACCGCCGACCAGAACCCCGATCATCAGATCGACGCCCTGCTACGGGCCGGCGTGGACCGCAACAACACCCCCCTGGACACCGAGAGTGGCGCGAAGGCGCCCCACCCTGGGCTTGACCTCGTCATGCAGCTGCTGCGCGAACGCGGCACGCTGAAGGTCACCCGGCTCGACCGACTCTCCCGCGTTCGCCCGGGTCCCGTGAATCCGAACCCGAGGACGACGAGAAGGAGCAACCGCACGGCCCGTGCGCCCCTTACCGCCAACGCCGGGCCGACCGCCGGCGCCCCGAAGCGAGGGTGAGCGGGCCCCACCAAGGCAACGAACTGCGGTGCAGAGGACGCGATCTTGTTTCTAGGATGGCCTCATGCCCGTACCGTCACGCCCCCGCGTCGCTGTCCTTGTCACGCTGCTCACCCTGGCGTCGGCCGGTCTTTCGGGATGCTCCTCGGAGCAGCCCGACGCGCACAGGGTGAAGCCGTCCGGCGCGGCGGGGACGGCTGAGGCGAAACCGCCCGTGCCGAAGCCCGCGGGGGCGCCCGGTGACATCCTGGTGGGCGGCCGTCCTGTGACCGGTACGGTTCCCTCCGGGCACCCAAGGTTCCCGTTCCGGCGGACCTACACGGACGGGGAATTGTATGCGCCCGTCACCGGCTACCGCTCCCTGGCGTTCGGAAACACCCAGCTTGAGAGCATTCTGCGGGAGGACCTCGACGCGGGTAAGGACGTCGCGACCACCATCGATCCGGTGGTGCAGCGGACCGCCTTCGACGCGCTGCGCGGCCGTACCGGTGCGGCGGTCGCCCTCGACGCGCGGACGGGCGAAATCGTTGCGCTGGTCAGCACTCCCAGCTACGACCCCAACTCCTTCAGCGGATACGTCACCTCCGACGACAAGGCGTGGAAGCAGCTCAACGCGGACGCGGGCAAGCCCCTGGTCAACCGGGCTCTGCGCGACCTCCACAATCCAGGCTCCGCCGCCCACATCATCGTGGCGGCCGCGGCCCTGGAGAAAGGGCTGGTCGCGTCGGTGGACGCGCCCACGCGCAGCCCGGCCGTCCACACCGTCCCGGACAGCTCGGTGCAGTTCTCGGGGGACCCCGCACACTGCACCGACGCGAGTCTGCGCGCGGCCCTGCGGTATGCCTGCCAGAACGTCTTCGCCCGCCTGGCCACCGACCTGGGGGCGGAGACGCTGGCGGCCACGGCAGAGAGTTTCGGTTTCAACACGGAGCAGATGGACACGCCTGCGCGAGCTTTCGAAAGCAAGTGGCCCCGGAAACCGGGCAACGCCGCGCAGCTCGCGCTCACGGCGAACGGCCTCTTCGACACCACAGCCACCCCCCTGCAGATGGCGATCGTGATGGGCGCGATCGGCAACGACGGGAACTGGGCCTCTCCTCGCGTGGTGACCGATCCCAAAACTCCCACGCCCAGCCGACGTGCGGTCTCCCAGCACACCGCCGACCAGTTGCGGCAAGCGGTCGGCAGTTCGGTCAACGCGTGGGTGCCCTCAGCGTCGGTCACCTGGGCCATGGCACACACCCAGGCCCCCGGCGGCCGCCCCTTGGCCGTGGCCGTATCCGTCTTGAGCGGCGCCGACACTAGTCGGGAGGCCGCCCAGATCGCCGCGAGGGTCATCGAGGCCGCCAAGCAGTAGCCCGTTGAGGTCATCCAGCCGGATGCGCCATAAGGGGCGGTGGATGATCTTGGGCATGTGAGGCCGGTGCCGGACCTGTCGTCAGGGCCTGGGCCTGTCCCGGGTTCTGTTGAGATCCTCACCCGGCGCCGGCCCCGCGGCGATCCCGCACGGGCACGGGGTTGCGCGCCCATGAGGACTCGTCTGACACATGGCCGCTGAGCGGGGATGTGTGTGCTCTGTTCCGTTGGCTTGCTGTCCTGGCACCTGCCCAGTGAGCCCCCTTTTGCCGCCCGCAGGCTGACGGAGTCGATCGCACACCGCGACCAGTCCAGCGCACCCCGGGCACCGAGTTCGTCGAGGATCACACGGTAGAGCCGGGCCCAGACCCGGTCCCGGCTCCACTGGGCGAATCGTCGGTAGACCGCCTGCCAGGCCGGCCCAAACACCGGCGGCAACTGCCGCCAGGTGCAGCCCGACGTCGCCACGAAGATGATCGCGGCCAGGGCCTCACGGTCACCCCGCCCGGCTTCGGCCGCCGCCCTGCGGGCGTATCACCTCAGTGGGTGGCACCACCCGCCGGAACAGCACCCACAACTCCTCCGGCACCAACCGCTCAACCACATCCGTCATCCACGGCTCAACGAACGATCACGCCATAAGAAGCGACCTCTAAGGACGGTGATCAACTGCCTGACGTCATCGATGCGCCGTCGAAGCACGGGGTCGCTGTCGTCAGGCTGACGTTGGGCGAGAATCACTTCCAGCCGGGGCAACATGGCCGCACATTGAGCGGCGCGAGGTCGGGGCCATCGTCGTCTGGATGGTTGAGCAGCGGCGCCAACGTGGTGAACACGCTGCACCACGGGCGCTCTCCGCCAAAGCCCTCCATCTCGGCGAAGGTGATCCCTTCGGCCTGGGCCAACCACTTCCTGAACAGGCTGAAGCCGGTGTAGGACCAGGAGACGTCCGGGCTCGCCACGTCGTCGTCGCCTGGGAAAAGCATCAGTCCCACGATGTCCCCCTTGATTGCTCGTAGCCCAAGATCGTCGTGGGGAACGGTGTCGGCAACTGAAATGACCTCCCGACGGCTGGCATGATCACGGCGGCGGAGCCTCCTGGATAGAGGCCACCCCCTCGCGCTTGCCCCCGGACGGGCAGTGACGCGGCCAGCGCGGAGGCGCCGCCAGCGCGGACGGCAGCCCGGCGCTGCAACCCCCCGAACGACAGGGCGTCGGCCCCCACGTCCCAGGCGATCACCTCGCCGTCCAGGACCAAGCCGACGGACAGCTGCTCGGCGGCCGCGACGAGGTCCGGGAACACTCTCTGGACCAGGGAGCCGCGGCGGGTCTGGAGCAGCACCCGCCCACTTGGGGCCAACGGAGTGGACACCAACGCCCGGTACCCGTCGAACTTCTGCTCAAATGTGAGACCCGAACTGTTACGGGGCGAGGCGGGGATCACCTCGGCGGCCCGCTTTCAGCAGTTGGAGAAGCGGCTGCCGCGGGCGTTGGGTGCTCAGGCATGGCAGGAGTCGGGGCTGGGAGCCCGGCGGACATCGACGAGCTCCAGCGGAAGATCACGAGGCTGGAGCAGCACAACGTCGAACTGACTTGCGCCTTGGAGGAGGCCCGATCCGATCTCGATGCCGCGAGGGAGGCCAACCCGGATCTGACCAGAGCGCTGAACCAACGCGGCTGAGTCAGGTCCAGCGGTCTTTCCGCTGTTCAGAGGGCTTGATCAGATGTGGAAGCTCGGTGGTGATGCCGGATGCCTGGTGCGCTTGTCCATCCGGCTGCCCCCCGTTCACAAGGGGCGAATCCCGGATGGCTGGTGGCCCCTCCTGTTCCTAGCCTCAGGTCGTGATCTTTCGTAGTGTGTGGTTATCAGCTGCGGTGCTTGCGCTGGCCGTGCCGTCTCTGTCCTCGGTTGCGGCTTCGGCCGCGTCACGCCCCGTGGAGCAACTGTTGCCCGGGGTCGTGTCCGGAACCGGAAACGACGGCCGGACGATCACCGTCCGCGACCTGCTGCAGCACACCAGCGGCCTGTCCGACTACATCTACGACGTCTTCCCCGGCCCCAGTGCCCAGACGTACTTCGCCAATCGGTGGCGTGCCTACCAGCCCGAAGAGCTGGTAGCCCTGGCCCTGCGCCATGGGCCTGACTTCCCAGCCGGCACTCGCTGGGCGTACTCCAACACGAACTACGTACTTGCCGGAATGATCATCGAGAAGATCACCGGCCGCACGTGGGAACAGCAGGTCCACGACCGCATCCTGCGCCCCCTGCGCCTGCAGCACACCGACACCCCGGGCACAAAGCCCTTCCTCCCGCATCCGCACGCGGCCAATTACCAGCAGTTCGCCCTGGACGGCCCGATGGTCGACACCACGATCCCCTACCGTCCCTTCGACAGTGGGGCCGACGGCTCGATGACCGGCACGGCCCGCGACCTCAACCGCTTCTTCACCGCCCTGGCCAACGGACGGCTGCTGAGGCCCGCCGAGTTCGCTGCCATGCGGCCCACAGTCGCGGTGCCGCAGGACAGCGGCCACCCGGCAGGCACCCGGGACGGCCTGGGACTGTTCTTCACCCCCCTGTCCTGCGGCGACGGTTACCTCGGGCATGGAGGAAGCGGCTTCGGATATGTCATCCGGACCGCGACAACCACAGACGGCCGACGTACTGTCACCGTCTCCGCGCACAGCCGCTCCGCGGACCCGCAGACCGCTGCCCGTCAGGAAGACGCACTGCGCAACCTCATCGACCACGCTCTGTGCCGCACCACATGACCACCATGCACTCGACACCGCGGTCAGGCCGTTCGTGCCCCACGCGTGGCTGCGCCGCACTCTTCATGAGCAGCGGGCGACCGTGGGCTATGTGTCGTCTTCGTGTCGATGTGCGTTCCAGAGACGTCTGAGGGCTTCGAGTTCGCTTCGAGGGAAATGCTCACCCCATTTGCCCCTGTAGCCGCTTTCGTCGTAGGTCTCAGCCACCTCGTCGAAGCAGCGGATTACGGCTCGGGCTAATGCCTCGACGTGAAACTGGCTCGACCAGATCTCGGCGCCCTTGCTGTCGTGGTCGCTGCCGCGGCCCAATTCCAGGAGGCGGATCCAGACGTCGTTGCCTTGACGGTGGAAGATCCACCGAAAGGCGGTGGGCTCAGCTTCGAACTGCGCCCGGGTGCCCGTCCCGCCTGAGACGAGCCGGGCCACGGCAGTCAGGAACTCCTCCGGGGCGTTGGTGATAGGGGACGCGGTGAGCTCAACCTTGGCCTGTTGATCTGCAACTATGCAGGTGGCCCAGCCATGTCCGTCGAGAGTCCAGGACATACGCATGCCGGTAGTCACGTCCGTTCCGCACCAAGCGGGGCTGGCGCTATGCCCGGCGCGGGAAGAGCGAGAACGCGGGCAAGGGCAGCGGTCAGAGGAACGGAGTGGTCAGGTAGGTGCTCGGTAACCCAGTCCGTTGCCGCCGCGAGAAACTCGGTCAGGTCGCGCTCGGCGCCGGCGAGCAGACGGCGGAGCTCGGTGACCGACAGCTCGATCGCTGGGCTGTCGTCCCGGGCAGTGTCGACGGTGAGGCGGATCGTATCCCCGATACGCTCGGCCAGCGACGGCAGCGGATCGTGGCCGTACCCGATGATGCCGCTGCCGTCGAGGACCTGGTACCAGTCGCGCCAGTCCTCCAGTCCGTCACAGCAGCCCGGCGAGAAGGTAATGCTCGTGGAGATGTCCGTGATGCGCAGGCCGCCCGCCGCGTAGAGGTTGTCGAGGTTCAGCAGCCCGTGGAGGAAGCCGCTGAGAGGCTCGGCCGGCCGAGGTGGAAGGTCGCCATCGTCTGCGGGGTCCACGTCATTGCAGGCGGCGATGCGCATGAGCGCCGTCCCGATCTCGGCGGGTGAAAGCCCACCGCTGAGCGACAGGAAGCCGAACCGTTCGGTCTCGGCCACAGGCCAGAGGGCGAAGCCATCGGGGGTGTTCATCTCCAGGACGGGCTGCATCACGATCACCTGGCGAAGTGTCCCCCATCCGTCGCCGATACCGCCTCCCGATTAGGCCGAGCATCCCCGTCTTCGCCGATCTCTGATCCGAGGCCGGCCCACCATCACGGAGACGGAGCAGTTCGGCCCCTCTTCGATGAGACGGATAGGGCGGTGGCCCATCTTCACTGAGACGAACCTTCGGAGACCCACCTTTGCTCAGACGCGCCCCAGATTCGCTGAGACAAGTCAATGGCTGACTCCCGGGGCTTCGTGCCGCCGGGCCGCACGCCTTACGGGACGTCGCCGCGCCACACCGGCCGACACCGCCCGCGCCGGGGTCCGCTACGGCCGGCTCGTACTCGGACCGGCCTGACATGGATGCGCGGCCGCCAGTGCCGTCTGGACCGGCGGACGCAACGGGATCGAGTCGGTGAGCGTAGCCGCGTACGCGACGGCTGCGCTCACCGACGGGAGCGCCCTGGGGGCGGGCAGCGTCGTCACCCCATACGTCTTTCACCTGTGGCGGCGCCGGTGCCGTGGCCGCTATGCGCGGGGGCGCTGCCGCTGCTCTTGCGAGCCGCCCTGCTCACCGCCCTCGTCGCCCAGGACCCTCCCCCGTGGGCGGCGGTGGCACTGATGGCGGCGGGTTCGCGTTCGCGCGGACATCAGTAGTAGTGCTTACGGCCGCCGACGGCGTGCCCGACGGCGCCCAGGATCCAGAGCACGAGTCCGATGACGACGAGGACGATGCCGATCGTCCACAGAATGCTGATACTCGTCAGGAAGCCGACGATGAGAAGAATGACACCGAGGACGATCATGGTGTCCTCCCGTTTCGCGGGGGTCAGGTTCCAGTTCAGGAGTGCTCCCCCAGCCCGGCACTCCTCTTCCGCACTGCGCATACCCGGAGCCGGCATGATCACCCCCCTGTGGTGCATCCAGTCTCGAACCGGGGACCAGGGGACCAGGGGCGGAGTGGAAGGGCGTCGGGCACACCCGGGCTGACATCTCGGGCGTCGCTTCGGCTGCGGGCGACCCAGCGGTCCAGGCCGCCTGCTTCAACACCCTCCACCGCGCCCTGCGTGCGGGGACACTGCCCTCACCTGGCTCGGGCGGTGCGCGCGAACGCGTCGCGCCACATGGACACCGAAGAATCACTCGTGAGGAAGAAGGGGAGACATGGCGGGTCCGCCCCGCCCGTCTGCGTATTCGCGGAGCCCGTTTCCTGCCTCATCGCCGCCGAGCGGCTCGACATCGTGCAGGGAACGGTCCTGCGGTACTGGCGGGAGGAGGCAGACCAGATCAGCGCTTCGCCCCCTGGGTGCGGGTGCTACCGACAGCCGCGCAGACCCCAGAGAGGCAGCGCAGGGGCGGAGGGGGGTCAGCGTTCGACGGGCTTGTCGAGGTCGCGGTGGACGAGGCTGACGTCCAGGCGCCGGTGGGCGTACGGCTGGGCAAGGCGCCCTCGCGCTCCAAGCCGCCCCCACCGGCGACACGGACAACGCCGCCGAGCTCGGCATCGCGGGGGTAGGTGCCGGACATCATGGTTCCCCCGGTCTGTGAACCCACGCAGGTACCGGGCGCTCACCTCAGAGAATGGCCAGGCGTACTGGTACGTGCCCGAGCCACCGTGGCCCGCTCCGCCGCCGTCGACCGCGGCCCGAACTGGGCGGGCGGGTGACGGAGGGGTACTGGCCACTGTTGCGCTTGTCAGGGCCGTAAGCCCGCCCGCCTGAGTGCGATCTCGGACAAAGCGGCGACGACCTGCTGGTCACCGCGGCGCCAGGCGTCCGCGAGGCCGCCCGGCGGGGCGGGGATCGTACGGAGGTCACCGGGCGGTCCGGTGAGAGCGCGCAGTGCAAGGAGGTCGGCGCCGTGGGGTCCGCTGTAAAGGCTTCGGAAGGTGGCGCAGCGACGGATCCAGCGCACGCGTAGGGGAACCCACACCAGGAGTACGAAGGCCACGGGGACGACGATCAGAACCACCGCGACCAGGAAAGCCAACTGGCTGACGGCGTCTTGCAGGGACTGCCCGGCGTCGGCAAGCCCGGTGCCGGCATCGGCCGCGGACTGGAAAGGCTTCCTCAGGAGGCCGCCGACCAGCGGCACGTCCGAGGCACTTTGGCCCGCGTCGTGGAGAGCGCCGGCGAAGCCCTCGCCGGCGCTTTCCACCTTTCGTCCCGGCTCGGCCAGAAGCATGATCGCGTCCTGGACTGCCAACGCGAACCACACCGCGCAGGCGATGACGACCACGGCCAGCAGGTCCGCGAGGATCTGGCGGTTCCGCCGTGCTGGGATTTGGGCGTAGAGAAGCATGGGCTGCTCCGGTCATAACGTCGAGGCGCCGGCCGAGGCTCGCGCCAGGGTGTACGGGGCCGGCCACACGGCTCGGTCCGTTACTCGACCGTACGTCGGCCCCGGCCGTTCGACCGCTGTTCACGAATACACGTCCGCACGCACGTTGCCAGGTTGGCGCAGCAGTGGCGCCCGCGGGCGCGGAAAGGGCGGGTGTGGCACTCAGACCGGTTCCATGTCCGGCAGGTACAGCCCGGCCGTTCCCTTACGGTGCACGAGGCCCTCAAGGCTCCAGTCGGGGTGCTGCACATCCAGCGGGCCACGAGAGCCTGCCCTTCGTCACGGTCGTAGTCGTCCGGGACCACGACCCGAGCCCGGGATAAGAGCGCCGGCAAGCAGCGGCACCGCCGGGTACCGGGCGAGAGGGGCCGTTACCCCGGGAGGGCCGTCCAGGAACAACAGGCCGCAGCCGTCCAGATCCTGCCGCAGCCCGCGCATGGACCCCTGGCAGACGGCAGCGCCGGACTCACCGCCGGACAGGCCGGTGACGCACCCGCACGGAGGCGGTGGACAACGCCCTTCAGTTCTTCGAACCGACAGCAGCGCGTCCGGTGCCTGCAGCCACACGGTGGGGCCCTGGTCCGCCCGGCCCCCGGTTCGAGCGTTTCCGGACTGCGCCCGGAAAGGCGAGCTGGCCCTGGCCGCACGCGGAGGCTTCGCGCAGCCGGGGCGGGCCTCAGGCAACGAGTGCGTAGATGCTGCTGCCCATCAGCCACAGTCCGGCCAGCAGCGAGAGGGTGACGATCAGCTGGTCCTGGTGGTGCTCGAGCCAAGTCCGCAGAGCGTTCAGCCGGGCCTGGGCGGCACCCGGCGCCCACACGGTGTACAGCTCCATGACAAGAAGGCTGAGGGTGGCCAGCAGGCAGTAGCCGCTCAGGGCAAGCCAGTCGGAGAGGGAGGAGAGGTCGGCGTCGACGACCGTGGCGGCACCAACTCCCACCAGCGCCCAGGGCTGGAGCAGCCAGGCGAGTGCGGCGGCGGTACCGAGTGAGGCGTTGTCGACGCGGGCCGTCCAGCTCGGCGGCCGGTACGGGCGGGGAGGCTGCCGGAACCGGTAGCCACCGAACAGCACGAGACCGGCGCCGATCGCCAGTTTGGCGGCGACGGCGGCAGTGGACGAGCCACTGTGATGCTCGGGCGGCGTCCCGCCCGTCAGCAGCACGACGCAGGCCACCACCACGACCAGATTGGCCAGCCAGGACAGCAGGAAGACCAGGCCCTTGCGGACACCGCGGCGTGAGGCGAGCAGCAGGATGAAGGCACTGTTGTGAAGCGGTCCGAGGTTGATGGCCGTGCCGATCACCAGCAGGTCGACGACCATCGACACGACCACTCCCGGAGGTCGGACCCGCCCGGGATTCCCGGCGGGTATTGTGCACGGGTATGTCTGAGGACGGGGGTATTGGTACCGGCATGGCGCCGTGTCCCGACTCTGCGGCTCCCGGCCCGAAGGGTCAAGCCAGCCACGCGGTGCCCCCGAATGCTCTGCCCGCGTGCGCACCGATCTGCACCACGAGGTGGTCGCCGGACACGGATCCACGGCCTGCGGGGAACTGCCGAAACCGGGAGTCGTGCGTGCTGCACGTGTGACCGTACTCGGGGGCAGCCACCTCAGCGTCCTGGGTTTCGCCCGCACCGCCCTTGGGGAGGCGGCTCGCGCTTTCCGTCCGGGGGGAGGGCGCATCCGACACGGGACCACCGCCTGCTGCCGTCCGTGGGCTGCGGCAGGCCTCGCCATAGGATCCGGCCTGCGTTGCCGGCTGGGCAGGCCGCCGTCGAGCTTGCGGTTGATCACGGGGCCGGCGTTGCCGGCTGCAGCCCTGCGCCGTGCGGTGCGGCAGGACGCCGGGCGAGCCGGAGCGTGCCCACGTAGGAGACCACCACGGCGACGATCACGAGCGGCATCACGTCCAGTCCCTCCGTGCCGAGGAGCAGGCTGGCAAGCAGTACGGAGGTCATCGGCAGCTTCAACATGGCCACCGCCATGGCACCGACGCCGATGGCGAATCCCGCGGTGGTTCCCAGGCCGGGCAGATGGGAGAGGGCGAGGCCGCCGGCGGCGCCCACGAACAGGGCGGGGAAGACGGGACCGCCGCGGAAAGCACTCATCGAGGCGCAGTAGGCCAGAGCCTTGCACACCAGCAGGGCCACCAGGGTGGCCGCGGTGTAGGTCGCGCTGTCGGCGAGGAGCGGGCCGAGTGCGTCCTCGCCGGAGAACAGCACGCCGGTGGCGGGCCGGTCGGTGATCACTGCGTAGAGCAGAGCGATGACCCCGACGGCGGCGCCCATCAGGACGGAGAGCGCCAGCCGGTGGCGTTCGACCAGGTCTTGCAGGGAGAGCGAGGCACGGCGGATCGCCTCCCCGAGGAGGGCTGCGAGGGCGCCCGCCAGGATCGCCCAGGCGAACTCGCCGAGGGTGGGCCGGCCGGCCGGCGGTACGTGGGTCAGCGCCAGCGAGTAGGTGCCCAGGCCGGTCCAGGTGCCCAGACCGGTGAGGGTCAGCGATCCGACGCCGGCGGAGAGCAGGCCGGGTACCAGCACCACACCCATCATCGGGCCGCCCAGTCCCGTGGCCTCCATCAGCAGGAAGGCGCCGACCAGCGGGGATCCGAGCAGTTCGCTGATGGCTGCGAAGCTGCCGGCCGCCCCGATCACGGCGACGGCGCTGGGCGGGGCATCGCGTTTGAGGAGCCTGACGGCGCCGACGGCGAGGCCGCCGCCGAACGCGATCAGCGGGGCTTCCGGGCCGAGGACGACACCAAGGCTGAGCGATGCGAGCGCGGCGAGCACCACACCCGGCAGCGCGGCGGCCGAGGGCGTGCCGCCGGTCTTGAGCCCTTCGGCCGGCTTGTGGCCGCCGCCCCCGGGCAGGTGTCGGATCGTCAGGGCGACCAGGACTCCCGCGACGGCGAGCAGCGGAATCGCCCACCAGTCGGGAGTGCCGTGGAAGCCGAGGGTTTTGGGCAGGTCGTCGTAGACCAGTTTCTTGAGCTCGGAGACGAGAGCCAGGAAGCCGAAGGCGGCGGCGGCGATCGGGACACCGAGCAGGGCGGAGATCAGCAACACCGCCACGTATCCGCGGGTCCGGACGATGGCCAGCGGGTCCGGGGGCGCGGCAGCGGGGCCGGCCGAATCGGAGGACTCGGCGGGCGGTCCGGCAGGCATGTGCATCGTCTCCTCGAAGATCCGACCCGACCGCACCGGGCCTGAGTCTGCTGCTGGGGCACCGCCAGGATCAGCCGTCCGGCGGTAACCCGGGCCGACGTTGCGGAGACCTGGCGCTTCCAGGTGTCGGACGGGCTCGCGGATGTGCAGTCATCTCCCCCTCTGGATGCCGGCGCAATCGGCGCCCTGCCGCGCCGGACTTCCCGCGCACCCTGGCGCATGGGCCGTGGGGCGGCGCCACGCGCTGGAGCAAAGGAGCACGGCGCTGGACATCCGCACCCCAGGAGAGGGTGCGGTGGCGCGAGGGCCCAGGCAGAGGCCGCTGCGCCCCTGCGACCCCGGTGCGAAGCGGCCGTCTCCCATCCATGGGCGACGGACGGCTTCACGAGCGAGGAGGCGGCTTGCCGTACCCGCCGTCCGGAGCGGGCAGCATCCTGGGCACCCACATTCACACATCCCGGCTGCCGGCCAGTCCCCCTGCCACGCCGGCCCGAGTGGAGGAATCCACCCGTTGGAACCATTTCAGGTCTCGCCCACGGGCAACATTGCCCAGATCGCGCATGCGAGCGGGGCCTGGAAGCGGTCGGTGATGCGCAGGCTTCCCCGCATCGGCTCCCGTCGTTCAACAAGGACACCGTGCGCACGCCACCGTGCCACTGGCTGCGTGCCCATGGTGTCGTCCCCGGCCCGGGGGCGTGCGCCACTGATCGCGGCCTTCGCGGCGCCGCACAGGATGGATGCCCGGCGCGCGGATGGCGCAGTGGCTGGGTACGTTGGCCGCAGGGGCATGCCTGGATGAGGAGCCGCTGGTCGTGAGGCCGGAGATCGACTACAGGGCGTTGTTCACCGCAACGCCGAGCCCGTATTTGGTGCTGGGGCCGGACCTGGTGATCGTCGCTGTCAACGAGGCCTATCTGCGGGCGACGGACCGCAGCCGTCAGGACCTGGTGGGCCAGCATGTGTTCGAGGCGTTTCCCGACAATCCGGGTGATCCGAGCGCGGATGGGGTGAGCAACCTCGGGGCGTCGTTGGGCCGGGTGTTGGCCACGGGTCAGGCGGACACCATGCCGGTGCAGAAGTACGACATCCCCGTGGTCTCGCAACCGGGGGTGTTCGAGGAGCGCTGGTGGTCGCCGGTGAACACGCCCGTCAAGGGCTCGGACGGCCGGGTGGCGTGGATCATCCACCGGGTGGAGGACGTGACCGCGTTGATGCGGTCCCGCCGGTTCCGCCACTACTACGAGGGCCAGCCGCGCAAGGAAGGGATGGAGGCCGAGCTGTACGCGCGGGCGCGGGAACTGCAGCGGCTGAACGAGGAGCTGCGGGAGGCGCACGCCCGGGAGCGGGAGGTTGCCCTCACCCTGCAGGAGGCGATGCTGCGCTCCCCGGACCTTGCCCGCCACACCGATGTCGCGGTGCGCTACCTGCCCGCGATCGGTTCGCTGAACGTGTGCGGCGACTGGTACGACGCCGTCGACCTGCCCCAGGACCGGTTTACCGTCGCTGTCGGCGACGTCGTCGGCCACGGCCTGGAAGCCGCCACCGTCATGGGCATGCTCCGCAGTGCCCTGTCCGCTGCCAGCCGGGCGGTCGTCGGACCGGCCCAGGCCCTGGAGGTGCTGGGCATGTACGCCCGCTCCGTCGACGGGGCACTCGCGGCGACCGCGGTCACCGTTCTCGTGGACACCCGCTCCCAGTTGCTCGTCTACTCCAGTGCCGGGCATCCGCCGCCGGTGCTGCTACATACGGACGGCACCTGCGAGCTGCTGGACCAGGCCACCGACCCGCCGCTGGGGGCCCGGCCCGAACACGTTCCCCGGCCCCAATCGGGCACCGCCTTCCACCGGGGTGACACGCTCGTCCTCTATACGGACGGGTTGATCGAACGCCGTAATGAGGACATCGACTCCGGCCTGAGCCGCCTCACCACGGCCCTCGGCGGCCTGGTCGACCTCGGCCCGGAGCAGCTCGCCGATACGCTGCTTGCGCAACTCGGTGTCGTCGGCGGCGCCCGTGACGACATCGCCCTCGTCGTCGTACGCCTCTGACGTACGACCTGGGTAGAGCTCGAGGTCATTCTGTTCATTGCCGTCCCGGTCCGCTGGAGGCTGGGGCCCGTCGTTTGGATCACCTGGTAGTCGGCCAAGGCTGCTGACCGGAGAGTCGATCGCGGTGCCGATTGTGGCTTGGGCGTCGGCGCGGAGGACTTCCGCACGAACTCACTGGAGCAGCTCGAAGTGGGGGTGGTACGGAGAAGACGGGCAGACGTGGAGCTGCAGGCTGTTGCCGCCGGTGATGTCGATCAAGGTGAAGTTGCCGTCCCGGGCGCCCAGGGGCGGCGGGCCCGGTGGGGCTCCAGCGGGTCCAGCCGCCGGTCTTCCAGCCGGGGCGGTGCAGAGGTTGTTCAGGTGGAGCTCGCCCGGATCGTCCGCGTACGCCTTGTACTGCGCGGGGTCGATCGCCTCCCGGCGGCTCATGTCGTCCAGTTGGTCGCAGTTCCAGCGCCAGCCTCCTCGGCCACGGTGTCCCCGTGAGATAGCTCCTGCGCGCCTTCGGCCCAGCGGCGTTTGGCCGTGCGACGGTCGGGATGGCGGTTGCGTGATGTCAGCGGCAGCCTGCTTGCGTAGAAAGTCGCAGTTCCTCAGAGCATCGGACTTGGCGGATGGGCAGGTGGCGCAATGGCGGGGACGGCGGCGGGGGCTCGACGGGTGCTTGCCCCGCTGGCGTTGGCACAGTTCATCTGCAGCTTCGCCGGCTCCAACATGAACGTGATGATCAACGACATCAGCGAGGACCTGGACACCACCGTGCAGGGTGTCCAGGTCGCGATCACGATCTTCCTGCTGGTGATGGCTGCGCTGATGATCCCGGGCGGGAAACTGACCGACAAGTGGGGGCGCAAGCGCTGTCTGCTGGCAGGACTGGTGATCTACGGGGTCGGGGCGGTGCTCAGCGCGGCAGCGCCGGGGCTGGGTGTGCTGATCCTCGGGAACTCGATTCTGGAGGGCGTGGGCACGGCGCTGCTGATCCCGCCGGTCTACATCCTGACCACGCTGTTGTTCACGGACACGGCGTCGAGGGCGCGTGCGTTCGGCGCGATCATGGCGATGGGCGGGATCGGGGCGGCCGCCGGTCCGCTGATCGGTGGGCTGATCACGAGCGCGATCAGCTGGCGGGCCGCGTTCGTGTTCCAGGCGCTGGTGATCGTGGTGATCGTGGTGCTCAGCCGCCGGCTCGTCGACCCGCTGCCGCCCGACCCGGCCCGGCCCTTCGACACGGTGGGGGCCGTTCTGTCGGCGGCCGGCCTGGTGCTGCTGGTGACCGGCATCCTGGCCGTCGACAACAACGGCTGGCTGGCGCTGGGCCTGCTGCTGGGTGGCGCGCTGGGGCTGGTCGGTTTCTTCGCCTGGGTGCGCGGCCGTGAGCGCGCCGGCCGGGAGGCACTGCTGTCGACCGCGCTGTTCCGCAACCGCACCTCCAACCTCGGCCTGGTTACCCAGAACACACAGTGGCTGATGCTGATGGGCGTCTCGTTCACCGTCGCCGCCTACCTGCAAGTCGTGCGCGGCTACGACGCGATCGAGACCGGCATCATCTTCACCGCCGCCACCCTCGGCATCCTCGCCTCCTCGCTGGCGGCCGAGAAGCTGGCCCGGCGCCATGCGCAACGGACCCTCATCATGGTGGGCTTCATCGTGACGATCGCGGGCATCGCCTTACTCCTCGCCCTGGTCGCCTGGAAGCCCGGTGCCTGGGCGTTCGCTCCCGGCCTGCTGCTGATCGGTTTGGGCCTGGGAGTGATGCTCACCCCCTCGGTGAACATGGTCCAGTCGTGCTTCCCCGAGACGCAGCAGGGCGAGATCTCCGGGCTGTCGCGCAGCATCTCCAACCTCGGCTCCTCACTCGGCACGGCCGTGGCGGGCACGATCTTGGTGTCGGGGCTCAGCAAGGGCGCGTATGCGGCGGCGATGGCGGCGCTCGCGGTCGTCGGCCTGGGCGGACTGACCGCCGCGGGCCTGCTGCCCCGCGGCGCCCGGCCCTCGGCCATCGGAGCCGGGACGACGACGCCGCCAGACGCGTCACAGCAGTGACTCCGCCTGGACGACACGGTTGGCCGCCCATGGAGAGCGCAGGGTGGCCGGGGTAGGTGCGGTCAGCCGGTGCGGCCCTCAGCACGGTCGAGTTCCTCGTCCAGGGCGAGGGCGGCGTCGATCAGGGCCAGGTGGGTGAAGGCTTGCGGGAAGTTGCCGAGCTGTTCGCCAGCGGGGCCGATCTCTTCGGCGAACAGGCCGAGGTGGTTCTCCCAGATGCCCTCGTCGGGGCGGTCCCAGTGGTGGGTGAGCCAGTCGATGACGCGTGCGAAGGCGTGCCAGCCGCGGATGCCGCCGATGTCCTCCGCCTGGGCGAGGGCGCAGGCGGCCTTGCCGTAGAGGTCGAGCTGGATCTGGTCCACGGCGGCGTTTCGGCCCGTACCGGGGCCGAGCGGCGGTGGCCTTCCAAGTGGTCGAGCACCTCCTCGGTCAGGTGCGGTTCGCCGTCGATGCGATACACGATTTGCAGCGGTTCTCCGGAGGCGGTGCCCCCGGCGTCCTGTTTCCAGGGCGTTGTTGCTGCGGGGGCGGGTGCCGGCCCGCCGGGCAATCGGACCGTTTCTCCGGGTTGGGGGTGGCTGGTGGGCCGTTCCAAATACATCACCCCAGCCACATCCGGGTGGCCCTGCGCCCCGTACGCCGACGGTGGCTGCGGCGCACGGGGGTGGGCGCGGCAGGTGCGAATGCCAGGTCGGATTCCCGCCAGCGCGCAGGGCCGCTTTCTCGTTTCCTTGAATCATCAACCAACGATGATGAGGAGGACACATGAACGGCAAGGCGGTACTGGTGACGGGTGGCAGTCGGGGGATCGGTGCGGCGATCGCGCTGGCGATGGCCGAGGCGGGAGCCGATGTGGCCATCACCTACGCGGCCAACGAGGTGGCGGCGGAGGAAGTGATCGGCAAGGTGAAGGCGTTCGGCCGTCGGGGCGTCGCGGTCAGAGCGGACGCGGGCGACGTCGCCGACGCAGCGGCCGCTGTGGACTGGGCGGCGCAGTCACTGGGCCGGCTCGATGTACTGGTCAACAATGCGGGCGTGGGGGTTGTCGGTCCGCTGGAGGAGCTCACCTTGGCCGATGTCGATCGCGTGCTCGCGGTCAACGTGCGGGGGGCCTTCCTCGCTTCTCAGGCGGCAGCGGGCCATATGAGTCAGGGAGGCCGGATCATCACCATCGGCACTTGTATGGCCCAGCGGGTGCCGGGCCCCGGGGGAACCCTCTACACGATGAGCAAGTCCGCGCTCACCGGACTCAGCAAAGCCCTCGCCCGCGAACTCGGAGGAAGGGGGATCACCTCCAACATCGTCCACCCCGGACCGGTGGACACCGATATGAACCCCGGCGACGGGCCCTACGCGGGCCCCCAGGCCGCGATGACGGCCTTGGGCCGGTTCGGCCGTCCGCAGGAGATCGCCGCCATGGTCACCTTCCTCGCCGGCGACGGAGCCACCTACATCACCGGCGCCGAATTCTCCGTCGACGGCGGCCACGCCGCCTGAGGCGGGTCCGGCCGCCCCTGCCTGACACCGGCGGGGGCAGCCGGCGGCTGCGCCCGGCCCCGGCAGCCCCCAGACCGCTGGGCTTCTCCGATCGCATGGGCCGACGGCCTCGGTGATCGCGTGCGGCAGTCCGCGCTGATGTGGACATACCCGACGAGCCGGAGGACACCGAAGTTGGCCGGGACCTGCCCAAGGAAGTCACACGCGCCCTGCGCGCGAATCGGGGCCGGGTCCGTCGGCTGCTGCGGCTTGGAAGCGGCGCTGGACCATGAGCGCTTCACTCGGCGGAGCGCGTAGGGAAGGTCGTTCCGTGTTGACACCTTCGACCGGGCTTCTTCCCTGCGGTCAGTCAAGGGGACTGGGTTCCCGGTAGCGGTTGACACGGTGGTGCCAGGCGAGATTGCCCTGCAGGAGCCTGCAGTAACGCGGATCCTCTCGACGAAGGCACTCAGTGAACCGTTTCACCACCCCCGCATTCCCGACCTGAAGCCCGCAGGCGTCGCACAGATATTCGAACACATGTTTCACTAAGTGGATGGCACCACTCCCCTTCCCCGACGACCTGATCCACCTCCAGCAGCAGTGGACCCGCACGTACAACCTGCTCGCCGTCCGGCCGGAGCGGGGCGGGGCCGAGCTACGGCGGGAGCTGATCCGCCTGTTCTGTCGGATCAGCGCGCACCCGTTCTGGCGGGCGGGCGGACACGGCGCGCTGCGGCGGGTGGAACTGCGAGAGGCGGCCGAGGCGGCGCCCGGCGGGGAACAGGAGCTGGTGGTGCGCTACATCGACGGCGCCTTCGTCGTGTCCGACCCAGGGGCGCGGCCGTCATGAGTGACACCGAGGAGCGTCTTGAGCGGTGGCGGGCGGTCCAGGCCTGGCTGACCTGGCAGCAACACCAGGTCGCACGCACCGTCGCCGCACTCGAAGCCGCCCTCACCGAGGAGCAGAGCCGACTTCCCTTGCCGCCTCCCCCGGACTGGAAAGCCGAAGCCATCCGCACCGCCGACGGCCCTCAAGCACTGCGCGTGCACGTCGGCGGGTGCGGGATGGGCAAGGGCAAGCCCATTGACCGCGACCAAGCCCGCCGCATGCTCGCCGACGGCGTGGAACCCTGCCCGTACTGCAGACCCGACAACGCCCTCGGCATGCCCGGCTGACCAGACGACCGCCCCGCACCACCCACCCAGACATATGAAAATCCGGCTCGGCACCGACCGAAGAACCACACCTGACCAGGCAAAACACGGATCACGTGGAGGACCGCTTATCCCCCGGATACCCCATACTTTTCCCCCAGGCTTACCCCACGGATGATCCCGCGCCGGACGAGCGTCGCTCGGGTAGCAGCAAAAGGAGACCCGACGACGGTGGGCCCGGTGAGCCACCGGGCCCACCGCCTCCCGGGATGCATGCACCGCTTGAAGGCATTCAGGCGTTCACCAACCGGCGCCTGGAAAGACGCGCTGAAAGCGGTTCTGCCGGACGACCTCGACTTCGCGCGGGGCGCGCACCCCTGAAAAGCAGCAACGCGCTGCGCCGTGAGGTGGAACAGCCCTGGGGCCGGCTGGAAAGCCTCGCAACCACCGGCCTGACGGCCAGGCCATCACGCGAACCCTCGTCGATGGTCCCGGAAACGCGACGCATCTAAGCACGTGCTCGGCTCCTGAGGTCCTTTCGGAGCGCCGGACCTGTACGCCTACAGCGGCGATCGCATCATCCCGGCCCCCTTGCTGGGGCCGCCGAAGGCGTTCACGGTGATGTCACGGGCCGGCCATCCCTCAGCAGGGCACGCCGGGGGTGAGCGCGGGCCGCTCGGCGGGCCAGGCGCCGTATAGCTTGGGCGCTCGCGGAGCCGCTGCCCGAAGTGGGAGTGCGAACGGCTTCACGTCCTGAAGGTCACCGGAGGTCCTACGGCTTCGGCGACGCGGGCGGATGCGCATCCGTTACGTGTCGGGACCTGCTCGGCGTCGACCGCAAGGTCCCCGCGATGTCCTCAACCCAACGGCGGACTTCACCAGTTCTCGCCGATCGGGGACTGGGGACGGGCCCTGGGGTCCCTCGTCTCCCCGCGCGACTACGAACTCCTGCGCTCCTGGAAACGCGCGGGCCTGCACACCCTCTGCATGTCGCCGGCGCCACCGCTCACCACGGCCGTCGGTCCGGCGGGGTCAGCCGTTCGTGAGCACCATCCGGAAACGCGCTGCATCCGAAAGCATCTTCCGGTAGGCACCCTCCGCCTCTGTCAGCGGCACGGTCTCCACCATGGGACGAATGCCGTGCAGAACGCTGAACGCCATGGTGTCCTCCACGTCCTGTGCGCTGCCGGACGGGTGCCCACGTACGGTCCTGCCGCGCATGATCAGCTGGAGCGGGCTGACGCCCAGCGGGTCGGGGCTCGCTCCGATGACCACGAGTTCGCCTCGGTGCGTCATGCCGTCGACCGCTGCCGCGATGGCCTCGGAGCTTCCGGCCGTGGCCAGTACGGCTCTGGCACCGCCCAGGGACAGGAGGGATTCCGCGACCGGTGTCGGTCCCGTGCTGTCGATGTAGTGGTGCGCTCCCAGTTGCTTGGCGAACTCGGCCTTCTCCGTACCTCGGGCCATGGCCACGGTCTCGAAACCCATGGCCACCGCGTACTGGACCCCCAGGTGACCGAGCCCACCGATGCCCAGGACGGCCACGAGGTCGCCGGGCCGGGCGGAGCTGCGCCGCAGACCGTTGTACGTGGTGACGCCCGCGCACGCCATGGGTCCCGCGTCGGACGCCTGGAGGGCGTCGGGAATCCGGGCCAGGGCGTCGATCGGTGCGATCAGGGCCTCGGCGAACCCTCCGTCGTAGGCGTAGCCAGGAATCTTGAGGTTGTCGCAGACGATGTAGTCGCCCTGCCGGCAGGGAGTGCAGTGACCGCAACTCCCTCCGAACCAACCCACCGTGACCCGGTCTCCCACGTTCCAGTTGTCGGCCTCGGCTCCTTCCCCGAGTTCCTCGATGCGCCCGGCGACTTCGTGGCCCGGAACCAGAGGGAACCGCGTGCCGGGCATGCCGCCGTTCACGAAGATGGCGTCACTGTGGCAGATTCCGCAGGCCTCGACCGCAATCCGTACGTGACGGGGGCTCGGAGGCGATACCTCGCGCTCGACGATCCGGAAGGATCCGTTCGCGGTGTCGACCTGCGCGGCTCGATAGGTGCTCATGCGTTTCTCCGGTGCCAGAGCGGGTTGCGGGCGCGGTCCTTTGCAGGCGCGGTGCCACTACGTGGTGTGCAGGGGTTCCCTGAACGACTTGCGGAACACCGGCCCGGCGAAGGGAATGATCGAGGACGTTATTTTTGCCTTGAGCGAGGTGGGGTGCCGTTCGAGTCTGACGTCGACGCGAGTGCCGTTCTCTATGGGAGTCATCTGGAACTGCCAGCCTCCCGAGCCGAAGGGCACCGAGTCGCGAGTGGTGACGTTGACCCTCTGCGTCGCGGGGTCCCATTCGTAGCGTGCGCGCTCCCACGACTTGTCGTTGCCCTCGGTCACCTCCGCCCAGGTATCGCCCCGCTCGTGGACCTGGAAGTGCTCGGCATCGATGGACGGCCACTCCTCGACGCGGGAGGGGCTGAAGTTCGTCAGCACTCCCATCACCTCGGCTGGGCTCATCGAGGAGTTCACGTGGAAGTGTAGGGATGGCATGACCTGCTCCCTGGTTCGGGAAAACCGTTTCTGCCCGGCAGCTTCGGCGCGCCTCTCGCGGGAGCCTGGCTCGCTCCGCCGGCGCCGGATCGCACACCGCACCCTGCTGGGGTCCGGTGCCTGGGCTTGGTAGGGGCCTCCGGGGCAGGCTTGCCGACCTGAACGGCCCCATTTTTCAGAATGCACCTTGGCCCGGCACTCCGCACGAGGAGGTTCCTGGCCGGCAGGACACCGTGCCCGCTCACGGGGGCCGTGGAGCGTGTCTTTGAGTGATGCTTCGACCACGGATGGCTATCCTCCCTGGAGGGCGCACCGTGTGGCTCCTGCGCAACGGTTGATCCCGCGGCAGATCCGGACCGGCAGGACGTGTCCCATAGGAGTTCCATGACCTCGGCGGGTTCCGGAAAGCAGGAAGCGCTCGCGCGCTCCTTCACTGTGGCGCGTCGGGGAAAGATCTGGCTGGTGCCGACTGTCCTGTGCGGCTTGGTCGCACTGTTCCTGACGCTGCTTTACATGGGTGGCATCCTCAACCCCCAAGGCAACCTGCACCGTCTGCCGATCGCCCTGGTCAACGCGGACCAGGGACCGCCGCTGCCGGGACAACAACAGACGTTGGGCGCGCGGGTGAGCCAGTCGGTCATCGCGGCGACCCCGGCAGGCACCGTGGATTGGCGTCGGCTCAGCCAGGCTCAGATGCAGGATCAGCTGGCGTCGGGCAAGGTGTACGGCGCCTTGGTCATCCCAGCGGACTTCACCGGCTCGGTGGCGGCCCTGGCGACTCCCCGGGGCACGGCACGGCCCACCCTCACTGTCCTGACCAACCCCGGGCTGGGCAGCCTCGGCTCCTCCCTGGCCGGCCAGATCACCCAGCGTGCGGCTCATCAAGCCTCGCTGGAGATCGGCCGAGAGCTGGTGAGCCAGGCAACCGTCGCGGGTGCCGACACCACGACCCGTACCCTCCTCGGCGACCCGATCACCGTGACCACCCGGGTGGGTCACCCCATCGGCAGACAGAGCGGCCTCGGCCTGACCGCGTTCTACTTCGCCCTGCTTCTGGTGCTCACCGGGTTCATCGGCGGAAACATCATCAACAGCGGCGTCGACGCGGCCCTGGGTTACACCGACAACGAGATCGGGCCCTGGCACACGCGACGGCCGACCGTGCCGATCAGCCGCACCCAGACACTGCTGCTGAAAATGATCATGACAGCGGGAATCACTGTTCTCACCACCAGCCTGCTGATGATCGCCGCGATCGGGATCCTGGGCATGGACGCAACTCACCTGCCGCTGTTGTGGATCTTCTCCTACTGCGCGAGCTTGGCCGTGGGCCTGGGAGTGCAAGCCATCAACGCGGCCTTCGGCGGGATCGGCCAGGTGGTGTCCATGTTCGTTTTCATCGCCTTGGCCCTGCCGTCCTCGGGGGCGACGATTCCCCTCCATGCCGTTCCGGGTTTCTACCGTTTCCTGGCGCTGTTCGAACCGATGCGCCAACTGAGTGGCGGCGTGCGGGCCATCCTCTACTTCGACGCCCGGGCTGACGCCGGCCTGACCCGTGGCTGGGTCATGATTGCCATCGGCGTTACCGTCGCCCTGCTGTTCGGCTTCGCCATGACCCTCTACTACGACCGCAAGGGGCTGCACCGCCTGGTCGCGCGGGCTGCCGCAACGTCCGGCGAGGCACCGTGATCGGCATCGGGCCACCGAGGGTCCGCACAGCAGTAAGAACTCCTAGCGAAATGATCTCCGGGGTGGTCGGGTCACTCGGAAGGCGTTGATCCGGGGGTGTGGCTCCCGGACGGCGTCCATCGCCTGCTCAACCTCTCGGACGGGGACGCAAAAGCAGTCCGAGACGACATCCGTGACTTCGGCGTGCAACCATCGGCAGCCCCTGTGCGAGTTCGACCAGCCCTCCTGGGGTGGGCGGCCGGTGGCGTATGTACACCACCCCAGGGGGCGCCGGTCCAACGATCCCTTCCGGCCCGATGCGACGCGCACAAGGCCGGAAGGGATCACACTATGCTTTGTCGAGGAAGAACTTTTCGTCGCCGCCGCCGTTGGCGTTGTACTGGCAGTTCACCGTTCCGCCGGGGCCGGTGGCGGCGGTGACCCCGCTGCCGGTCACCAAGCGCAGGAAGATGTTCGTGAAGGCCGCCGACTCGAAGGAGAACGAACCGTCGGGCTGGGCGCGCGCACGGAACTTCTCGTAGGGGCCGATGAAGGACTGGCAGTTGACCGTACCCCCACCGCTCATGTTGGTGGGAACCCCGGCGCCGTCCATGCGCAGGAACACGCTGGGGAAGGCCACTGACTCGAACGCGTACGAGCCGTCGGCCTGCGGCCGGACCTTGAACGTCGTCCAGGCCCCGGTGCCGTACTGACAGTTGACCTTACCGCCGCCGGGCTCACTGGGGGCGGTCACGCCAGTCCCGTCCATACGCAGGTACACGTTCGGGTAGTGCGTCGACTGGATCGCGATCGGAGTGTCTCCGAGCTTCGCGAGGTCGGCTTCCGATAAAGCCATGTTGGCCGTTCCTTCCGTCTGGAGATAACGCGGAGGAGAGAAGGATGAGCTGATGAGCGCCGTCGTCGGCAGATTTCGCGGCGCTGATGTGAGGACGAGGCTGGAGGGAGGTTTCCGTTCAGCGCGTACCGGTCGCAGCGGGGCGCCTTCGGGTGACCCGAAAGGCCCTACAGGGCCCGTGATCGGCTTCCCGTGGCCGCGAAGGGAAAAGTCCGCCAAAGTGCGTGCTGGCATGGAATAGCGCAGTAACACATACCCTCTGCCCCCTTTTCCTGCATTAGCAGGCCCCGATACGGACTGTATGGGGGTGGGCACGCTCTGTCTACCCCGCACTGCGGAGGGGTACGCCAGCTCGCCCTGGTCACCGCCATACTCGCCGACCAACACCCGGCGGCATAAGTGACGTTCGACGTCCTGGCTCACCCTGCGGCGGGCTTCCCCGCCCTGCGGCCGCCTCCGTACGCGCAGCGCCGCCAGGTCCTCCCGGAACCTCGCCGACGTCGGTGCGCCGATCGTGCCGCTGTCGTCGGGTGGCAGTGTCGACCTCGATGAACAGCAGCGGCACCTGGTCCTGCGGGGCAGTGAGAACGAGGTCGGCCTGGGCTCCACCCTTGCCGGGCCCATTCCACGTGCCGGTGGCGGGCAGCGAAACCCCGGTCCACTACGAGGCGATGGTGCCGATGCCAGCCGGTGCGTCGACGGCGGCCTGAGGGGCCGTCTGAACGTGCGGCGACCGCTCCACCACCCGCACGGCACCAGGCGCGGTCAGCCGGCGCACCGACGATTGCGCGCGAGGCGTCAGAAGTGCAGGACTCCGATATCGCGGACGGTCTGGGCGAGGGCCCGAATGAGGTCGTTCTCGGCGTCCCTGCGCCACACCAGGGCGTACGGGATCGTCCCCATCTCCGGGACGGGGACGAAGCGGACGTGGGACATGGACCAGTAGTGGGTGACGTGGGACGGGAAGGGATGGACGATCTCGCCGGTGCCGACGAGGTGGATCAGCTCGTCGGCGTTGGTGACCTGCTCTATGCGTTCGATCGGCCTCCCCCGGGCCGTGTGGAACGACAGGTAGGCGTCTTCCCAGTAGTCGGGCATGTCGGGTGGCATGGCATGGGCGAAGTCGGCCAGGGCCTCGAAGGGGACGGCGGGCCGTTCGGCGAGTTCGTGGCCGGCGGCGACGGCGAGCACGCGGGGGTCGCGGAAGAGGACGGGGCCGACGGTGAGATCGGGCTCGTCCACCGGCAGCCAGGTGAGGAAGACGTCCATGTCGCCCTCGCGCAGCCTGGCGAACGGGTCGACGTACGGCGCCCGGCGCAGCTGCAGTTCCCACTGGGGATGACGGGAGCGGAAGGTCTCCCAGTAGGGGTACATGTCGGGCACGTTGAATGGCAGCATGCCGACGCGAAGGCGCGCCGTCCTCCCGCGGGCGGCCATCCGGGCGCGTTCGAGGCTGTCACGCAGGTTCGCGAAGACCGGCCTCAGGTCGCTGCGAAGCTGCTGGCCGAGCGGGGTCAGGCGGATCTGGCGGCGGTTCGATCGGTCGAACAACAAACCGCCCAGCCTGCGCTCCTGACGCCCGATCACCTGACTGACACGAGCCTGCGTGAGGTGCAGCCGGACGGCGGCCCTGCCGAAATGCAGCTCCTCGGCCAACGTCAGGAAAATCTCGATGTCGCGTACTTCCACGTGCTCCCGACCCCCGTCATAAGCCTTGGTTATCGGATCCTACTGATCTTCGATGTTGATGGGCACGGCGGGAAGCTGATAGATCGACGGCATGCCGGAACCGCTGTTCGGCAAGCCGTGAACGGTGCGGCGCCCGTACCGGTGACACCGCACCGCCCAGCGGGCCGCCTGCGGCCGCCGACAGCGTGCCGGACGGGAGACCAGCTGTTGTCCCAGGGCGTCAGCACAGCCACGCAGCCAGGGAGGAGACCTCTCATGCCGCCGCTCGTCTCCGGCGTCACCGTTCCGCAGGAGGACGTGCCCGCCGTTGTCAGGCCCGTCGCCCAGATCGAGCACGCCCAGCAGAACGGACTGCCGGACGCGTTCACGGAGCTGTTCCGCCGGGAGGCCATGTGGACCTTCCCGCACGGCGAGCCGCTGACCGGGTTGGAGGCGATCAACGCCTTTTGCCCGCAGATCACTGCTCAGCACGGTCCACCGGCCGCTGACCGTCACCTGCGAAGCCGAGTCCATCGTGTTCATACGGCCCGATCTCGCGGCGGTCAAGCTCCGGCAGCGGCCGATCACCCGGGACGGCCGCCAAGTCGACGTGGCCCCGGCGCCCCGGTGTACGTACTGGCCAAGGACGAGGGGCGATGGCGGATCGCCGTCGCCCAGTGCACCACGGCCGCCGATCACGACGCCTTCGAGGAGGACCGACCCCTACCGATCGGAGCACACCGGTCTGGTCACCTCCGTCGCGGCGCCACTGCTCCCGGTGGTGATCGCCCGGCTCGACCGAGGGACCGCCCTGATCGGTCTGATCAGCCTGTCGCGGGGCTGCTGAGGGGGTGCGGCATGTCGTTCCTCACTACGGCCGAGGTGGTCCGCCACTTCAGCCGGGCCTTCCTCGACCGTGACACCTCGTCACTCGCCGAGCTGATCGCCGACGACTGCGTGATGGAGGCGAGGAGCCCGGCTCCCGACGGGTCCCGCTACGAAGGGCGCGCCGAATGCCTGGAGTTCTGCCGGGCCCTCGCCGAGGACCGCGCGGGCCGGTTCGAGCCGGAGGCCGTCGTCGTCACCGGGGAACGGGCCACGGTCCGCTGGCGGTACCGCTTCGGTGACGGACCGGCCGACTCCGTCCGCGGCGTGAGCCTCGTGCTGGTGCGGGACGGCCGGATCGCCGAGTCCCTCGGCTACGGCAAGACCTCGGGCAACGCCCCGTCGCCCGGATTGCGTGGACGTCCGTGAGTTGGGGGAATCCCGCCTCAACTCATCTACAAGAGTAGGAGATCAGATATGAAGACACTCGTGCTGGGTTCGACCGGCTACATCGGATCGGCCGTGGTGAGGCGGTTCGAGGCGGAGGGCCACCAGGTGGTCCGTCTCGTGAAGGACGCAGGCCGGCTGCCCGCCGGGGCGACGGGGGTCATCGGCGACCTGGCCGACCCGGCCTCGCTGCGGACGGCGGTCACCGACGACATCGACGCCGTGGTCAACCTCGCGACGCCGACCGGCGACGAGGCGGTGGACACGGCGGCCGTGGACGCGCTGACCGAGCGGCTTCGCGGCACCGGACGGGCCTTCGTGTACACCAGCGGTGTATGGGTGCTCGGCGCCACCGGCGACGCGGCCCTCGACGAGGACGCGCCAACCGACGCCATCGCCATCGTCGGCTACCGCCCGCGGATCGAGCAGCGCGTGCTGGCCGCCGGCCGGGACGACGTGCGCGCCGTCGTCGTGCGGCCCGGCATCGTGTACGGCCGCGGCGGTGGCATCCCCGGCCTGATGACCGACTGGGCGCGCGAGCACGGCACCGGCCGGTACGTCGGCTCGGCGGCGACCCATTGGCCGATGGTGCACGTGGACGACCTCGCCGAACTCTTCGTGCTGACGGTGACGAAGGCCGACGGGGGCAGCGTGCTGCACGGCGTGGCGCACGAAGCGGTGCCGGTGGCAGCGCTCGCCGCGGCCGCCGACCTCGCCGCGGGGGGCACCGGCCGGGCCGAGCCCTGGCCGCAGGAGCAGGCCGCCGAGGTCCTGGGCGGCCCGTTCGCCGAGGCCCTCGGCCTGAACCAGGTGGTGTCCGGGCAGCGCGCCGTCGCCGAACTCGGCTGGCGGCCCAGCCGCCCGTACGTCCTCACCGAGCTTGCCGGAGGCGACCGTGGCTGACCTGACCGGCGCGACGCTGCCCGTCTGCCTCACCTGCGGCACCCAGTACGCCGCCCCTCGCCCCGACTGCCCGGTCTGCCTGGACGAGCGCCAGTACGTCGGACGCGGCGGCCAGCAGTGGACCAGCGTGGCCGAGCTGCGCGCCGACGGCCACCAGGGCCGCTTCGAGGAACAGGGCCCCGGCGTCCTCGGCATCGGGAGCACGCCCGAGTTCGCCATCGGGCAGCGCGCGCTGCTGCTGCGTACGGCTGCCGGCAACGTGCTGTGGGACTGCGTGCCCTACCTCGACGACGCGGTGATCCGCGAGGTGCGGGAGCTCGGCGGCATCACCGCGATCGCCATCAGCCACCCGCACTTCTACTCCACCATGGCCGACTGGGCGCATGCCTTCGACGCGCCCGTTTACCTCCACGAGGCCGACCGGCAGTGGGTCGGCCGCCCCGACCCCGCCCTGCGCTTCTGGAGCGGGCGGACCCACCGGCTGACCGACGAACTGACGCTGATCAACCCGGGCGTCCACTTCCCGGGCAGCGCGGTCATGCACTGGAACGTGGGCCGGGGCGCGCTCTTCACCGGCGACATAGTGAACGTCGGACCCGACCCCCGGTGGGTGAGCATCATGTACAGCTACGCCAACCACGTCCCCGAGCGCCCCGACGCCGTCCGCGCCGCCGGCGAACTGCTCGCCGGCTACCGCTTCGACCGGATCTACGGCGCCTGGTGGGACGGCGCGGTCACCGCCGGCGGGAACGAGGTGCTGGCCCGCTCGGTCGAACGCTACCTCCGCCACGAGCAGGCCCCGCCGATGAAGGACGGCTCCTGACCGGGTGGTGCCGGACGGGAGAACGAGCCGACGCCGCTGCCGCGGCGCCAGGGGCGGACGATGCGCGGCCGGTGACCCCGCGCCCAAGGCGGTGCCCGGGGCGCTGAGGGCGCGGGTCGACCGTACGGCCAGGCAGGTCCGCGTCCGGGGCGGCGGCTACCGCCTCGGTGCACGTTCCGACCAGTCCTCACCAGGTGCTCGGCTACGGACGTGCGTAAGCCGTACCCACGCGTGCAGGCATCTGACCGGCCTCTCCTGGAGACTCGGCGGCGCCCTGCCCAACGAGCCAGAGACGATGCAGCTGACACCCGGCATCTCGCGGCTGACCAGCCGCGCAGCCACACTCAATTGATCTCTACTGCCCACTTCGGATGGCCATCACCAGCCACACGACCGGTCCCGCCGCCAGAACGATCAACAGCAGACAGCACGGTATCGAGGACGGTCCCTTGAGGGGTGGCTGGGCTGCTACCTGCGTGGCCACTCGGCGCACGTCCTCGGCGTGATACCACCTCTTGCCGGCGGACCCCGTAGTGGTCGTCCAGCTCTCCGAACGGACCCGCACCCCATGGGCCAACGCATTCACATACACCGAGCGAGCAGCGACGCCCGGCCACAAAATGCTCACCTGGCGCTCCGTCAGCCAGACACCCTCCAACTCGTCCGTCATTTCTCACCCTTCTCCAAGCAGCCGGTGACATGGAACCCCGAACCGTCCCATAGCCAGGCGCAGTTCGCCCCCCCATCGCTCCTCGGGTTCAGTGCCGGCCACGGGATCGTGGCCGGGCCAGGAGGCGCGCTGGAGTCACCCGAGCGAGACTCCCGTTCGATCGACAGCCTTCGAGATCGATACGGGCAGCAACCACTTACGCGTCGGGATGCTGCGGCAGGGCGAGCCAGTCCGACCAGGAGATCTCGCGGCCGAGGAAGCGCGGCTGCTCGAACGGCCAGTCGGCGGCGATCCACTGCGGCACCAGCGCGTCGAGGGCCTGCTCGACCTCGCTGCCCACCAGCTCGTCCACCACCCACCAGGAGATCTCGCCGTCCGCGCCGGCCTTCTCCGGTGGGTCGATGTAGACACAGCCGAGCAGAGCTGTCTCCGCTGCGTCGAACAGCGCGTAGTTGAAGGACTGGTGCGCGGCGATCTCCTTCTCGTGCCGCAACAGGTCGGCCTGGTCGGCCTCGTAGGTCATGGTGGCCGCGGGCCAGCCCCAGGCCGGGCCGAAGATGGTCCACAGCCGCTCGCGCGAACCCATCACAGCCGGATAGTCGAGCGGGGTGTCCACCTCCCGGATCGGCCGCAGGTGTTGACCACCGCCCGGCAGCGGTATCAGGACGGGGTGGACGAAGTCATCGGGAAGCCAGCTCATGGCGCCCGACCGTAGCAGCGCGCAGCCGTCCGCTCCCCTTGATTTCTCCGCATACCGCCAGGGGTCGCTGCGGTACTGGATGTGCCGTAGAAGCCGTTGCCACACCGATCACGGAGTCTGGCTGCCTCGCCGAGACCGGCCTGACCATCAGACCCACCTGAGCAACTCAGCGACCTCACGAGTTCAACCTCAGCAGTTCCCTTTGGGGGGTTCTGCTGGTTGGTGCAGTCCCACTGCCGAACCGGAGCGCCATCGTCCGTGCGCCAGTCCGCAACTTCCATACCTGTCGCGTCCAGTGCGGGAAGTTCGCCCGCGAGTAGCCCTACATCGCATGCGGGACCTCCACTACCAAGAGCGCCATGCCGTGGAGTGCGGCATCAATCGGCCGAAACGCCACCGGGCGGGGGCACTCGATACGACGAACTCGGCGTCCGCTACGAGACCACCGTGCTGGTCGCAGCCATCAACGAGTCGCTGTGACCAGCACGTTCACCATAGGCACTAGCCCGCCTCCTCCTCCAGCCCTCGAGTGGTCGGCCGCTCGCGCCCCCAGGCGGCCAGCGGCTGGAGCGCGTCGTTGAGGCGCATGCCGTCCTCGGTCAGCGAGTACTCGACGCGGGGCGGCACCTCGTCGTAAGAGACGCGGTGCACGACGCCGTCCGCTTCCAGCTCACGCAAGTGGGAGGCCAGCACCTTCTCGGTGATGCCGGGAAGCAGTCGACGCAGCTCGCCGAAGCGGCGGTAGGGGTGCTCGTGGAGCGCCCAGAGGATCAGCACCTTCCACTTGCCGCCGATCACCTCCATCGCGGTGTCGATCCCGCAGACGTGCCCGTCTGGTGCACCCGGCCGGTTCAGCGTCGTCATGCCCTACCCCTCTGACGTGCCCGCTTTCCCCGGGGTAACCACCTACTGCCAAGTGCGTACTTGATCACCGCCGGGCCTGTGACCAGTCTAATCGGCATGTCACAGAACACCGTTGAGAAGACTCCCGTCACGTTGTTGGGCCTTGGCGCGATGGGCACCGCGCTGGCCCGTACCTGGCTTGCCGCCGGCCACCCGCTCACCGTCTGGAACCGCACCCCGGCCCGTGCCGCGGCACTCGCCGCCGAGGGGGCACGGGTCGCGGACAGCGCCGCTGAGGCGGTCGCGGCGAACACCCTGGTCGTCGTCTGCCTTTTGGACGACACCTCGGTCGACGAGGTACTGACCGGCACCGACCTATCCGACAGGGACCTGGTCAACCTGACCACCAGCACCCCTGCCCAGGCCCGCGCCCGCGCCGAGTGGGCCTTCGAGCGCGGCGCCCGCTACTTGGACGGCGGGATCATGGCCGTCCCTCCGATGATCGGCGTCCCGGAAGCCGGAGGCTACGTCTTCTACAGCGGCTCGCGGGAGCTGTTCGAGCAGCACCAGGAGCCCCTGGCCATCCCGGCGGGCACCACCTACGTCGGCGAGGACGCGGGCTTCGCGGCCCTGCACGATCTGGCCCTGCTCAGCGCCATGTACGGGATGTTCGCCGGGGTCGCGCACGCCTTCGCCCTGATCCGCAAGGAGGACATCGACCCCGCGGCCCTCGCCCCGCTGCTCGCCGACTGGCTCGTCGCGATGGCCCCGACGGTTCACCAGACCGCTGACCAGCTGCGCAGCGGCGACTACACCAAGGGCGTCGTCTCCAACCTCGCCATGCAGGTAGCCGGCACGCCGACCTTCCTGAGCACTGCCGAGCAGCAGGGTGTCAGCCCGGAACTACTGAGCCCTTACTTCGAGTTGATGCGGCGCCGCCTGGCCCAGGGCAGCGGCGAGGAGGACCTGACAGGCGTGATCGACCTGCTCGTGCACTGACAGCACTATCGCAACACCCTTTGGAGGACGCCCGCGACGGGTCGCGGCGCCTCGGGACGGCGACGGCGTTTCGCCCCCGCCGCGGCCAGGCCTCGTCGGCCAGGGCGGCAGCAGTGACTCCGCCCCCGGCAGTGTTCCCAGGGCCGGGAGTCAGCCGCCCCACTTCCTCTCACCGACTCGGCCGGCGCCGCGGACACGGAGCTGCGCCGGGCGGAGCCGGCGCAGCTCGGCCTCGGAACGCCGGGCTGATTGCTGCGCCGGAGAGTTTCACCCCCGGACGGAAGGAGTTCAGGGCGTCGTCATCTTGCATTCTTGTGTGATGTGAAATATCACATCACACAAGATGCGTTGATAACCCGTCACGCACCGACGAAGACACAAGGAGAGCACCTCCCCATGAACCGCTTAGCCCTTCTCGCAGTCAGCGTTGCCGGCCTGACCGTTCTGGCCGCCGGCCCGGCTGCCGCAGCCCCTGAGGCCGCCGCCGACCAGACCGTGACCACCTGCGGGAACTCGGGTCTCCAGGCAGGCCTGCTCACCCGGCTGTGCGCGGAGGTCACCGGTAACACGGTGCAGTTCTACGGCAGGGTCAGCCTCGCCGGGCCGCCCTCTCCCGGCAGCCCGGCGCCGGCCCCGAAGGAGCTGTCCACCACGCTGTCCGCCGAGGTCGTGGGCGCCGGCGTCCCGCCCCTCACGCAGGACAAGCCGGTCGTCTTCACCACCACGACGCTCGACGTGCGTGGCCCGGCGACCACCGTCCCCTGTGGCACGACGGTCCGCGGCACGTTCGGCGTGGCCTCCTTCCCCTGGTCGCCCCGGCCGGTCGTGCACGAGGTCACCCTCACCTGCTGACGTCAAGCTGGAGATCACGGCTCTGACGGAGCTCTGGAGACGGTCGCCGTCCGGCTCGAAGACGGGTGCTGAACCTCCACACAGCGGGCCTGCTCCAGGGTGGCGGCCACCGGGCGGTACCCTCACGGCGGAGATTCCGTCGCATGCCCGTCGAGTTGGCGTATGAGCTCGCGAAGGGTGACGAGGTCCCGTCCGATCGGAAGATCGAACGGGACCTTCGTCCTTTCAGGGGCGGTTGCTGCTTGTTCGGGGAAGTCAGGCCGTAACGGGCGTACGGGTCAGGCGCCCGCTGCCACGGCTGTCAGCCAGGCGTTCCAGTCGCTCTCGTAGTCCAGCGAGGTGAGGAAGGAACGGGCGACGGTCCAGTCTCCTGCGCGGTAGTAGCCGAGGACGGTGCTGACATCGGCCGGGTGCTTCTCGATCATGTAGCGGGCGGCGAGGTAGCCCCAGTTGTAGGTGCGGCTGACGTCGCTGTTGGCGTAGGTGGTGTCGAACAGCGTCCGCAGGGAGTACGTGTGCTTGCCCGCCTCGGCGACTGCGCCGGCGTAGGTGACGCCGCGGTAGGAGTAGGAGATGTACTCCGCGAAGCCCTCGCCCCACCACACGGTGGGGGTGGTCTGGCTGGCGCTGAAGTCGCCGTACAGGTCGAAGCGGCCGTCGAGGTAGTGGGTGTACTCGTGGTTGAGGTTCCAGATCTGCCAGCCAGGGCTCACATCGGTGCGTTCGTAGCATATGAACCGCGGCTGGTTGCCCGTCTTGGCGGGGTCTCCCTCCAGGTACATGCCGCCGTTGTTGGTGTCGATGCCGTAGATCTTCCTCGCGTAGGCCTTGTAGTCGGCGCTGGAGTTGAAGACGTCGACTTCCAGGGTCGTGTTGTAGTCGTTCGCGACCGGCCCGGAGTCCTTGACCACGCCATGGAAGTAGGCGTCCTGGTTGGCCAGGCTCGTGCAGGTCGCCGCCAGCTGGGCGGCGGTCATCTCCTGGGCGCGGATCCGCAGCGTCGGGCTGCAGGTGTGGACGATCGGCAGGATGCGCGACTCCAGTCTGCCGTCGGTGGTCCCGGTCTCGCCGGGAGCGCCATTGGCATTGCCGTGTGCCGGGCGCTGGCCCGGGTCAGCGAATACGTGGTCCGGCTTGGGATCGGCCTCGGAGGTCTGGGAGGCCTGGGCGGGGGAGGCTGCGATGGCGGCTATGAGCAGGGCGGTGGCGACGGCCATGGCGCGCAAAGTCCACTCCTGGGGATGGGAGTTGAGGTCCCGTCGACGACGGGCTGCGCTGTAAAATGGCACATGTCATATGGCGTTTCAATGATTTTGGCAGGGACTCATCAAATTCACTCCCGGCAGCGCACGTGACCTGGCCACCGGCTCACTGTCCCGGCCGGAATGGCAATGGCAATGGCAAGCAGGAGAGCGGCGGGGCGCCGTCCGCGGAGTCCGGTGCGAAGGCTTCCACGGACTCCGGGCGGATGCCGGTGGCCATGACCATGGGCACCGGACGGAGGGACGTGCGGTGGTCCGGCTCAGGGCTCAAGAGCGGCCCTGAGCTCACACCTCACCCTTTCGCGGGTCCGTCTCGCCGGGCGGACGCCCGAAACCCGCTGTCGACGGAACGATCCCGCTGACCTGGCTGATCTCTCAGAACGCGGCCCGCGGCTGCCTGAGGTAGGCGCTACACGCAGGGCGCAGCCCTCCGCATGCTCGTTCGCGGGACTTTGGGGCCGCCCAAGAAATGGCCCGGGTTCCCCTGCCGACAGCTGGGGAATCCGCCTTGCCTCTACGGCGCTACCCGGGGGTCAGCGTCGAACGACCGGCTTCGCAGCAGCGTGGCAGCACGTGGGCCGTCTCGCCTGCTGCGAAGCCCCGCCCTGCCTGACGTGCAGCGCCGGCCGCCAAGCTCCTGCGCGACCTCCTGGTCTACCTCTGGACTGATGTTCCGCGACGCCCGGCAGGGGTCGCGGGAAGAATTCCCCGGCCGGGTGCGCTGAGGAGCGTATGACACGTGGACACGACATCACCATCGAACAGGGCACCGAGCACGTTCGCGTCGTGAAGGACGGACAGGTGCTGGCCGAAAGTCGGCGCCCCTTGGTGCTGCGCGAGACGGGTTGCCCCCCGCGGTACTACCTGCCGCCCGAGGACGTACGCACCGACCTGCTGACCCCCTCCGACACCACCACCCACTGCCCGTTCAAGGGGGAGGCTGGCTACTGGTCCGTCCCCGGGGCCACCGACCTCGTCTGGGCGTACGCGGACCCCAAGCCAGACGTCGCCGCGATCAAAGACCACCTCTGCTTCTACGACACCGAGGTCCTCTGACCCCGCCTGCGGCGATCTGCGACTCCCCCGGCGCCGATACCGCGCCCGCCGGGTGAGTCGGCGAACAGGCCCCTACGCACTGGTGACTCACCACTTCGCTCACCGAACCGGATCAAGATGCTCAAGCGCCAGATGTGGGCCGAGCTGGCTGCGACCTGCTGATGGCAGCAGCCGGTTGCCGTGTCTGCCGGCGTACGACCGTTGTCAGTGCCTGCTGGCAGGATCGCCGGCATGACACCGTTGCTTCTCACCGACGTCGAACGAGCCATTCGCAACAGCTGGAGTGCCGAGACGTGCACTCCTGAGTTCCGATCGCGCTGGACCGAGGACAATCCGGCGCGGGACCAGTGCGGGGTGACCGCCATGGTGCTCAATGACCTGCTGGGAGGCGAGTTGATCCGGGGAGAGGTCCACGTCGACGGGGAGCGTGTGGACTACCACTGGTGGAACCGCCTGGGCATGGGCGTCGAGATCGACCTCACCCGCGAGCAGTTCGGACCGGAGGAGATCGTCACCGGAGGCATCGTGATCCCCCGCCCGCCCGTGACGGAGTGGCGCAGGCTCCGTGAGGAATACGAGCTTCTCCGCGACCGCGTCTTGGAGAAGCTCAATCGGCAGCAGGCGACGGCCTCAACGGCCGCGTCTCGTCAGCCTGCCTGACCCCGTTCGGGTCGTCCGCGAGTGGTAGCCAGGCGGTAGGAGTCGGTGCCGGTCTCGATGATCGTGTCGTATTCCCGACCGTGTCGCGCTGCCGGTCGTGCTCATCAATCCGACCCTTGGCGTCCTTCCCACGTGCGCGCAGCCCTCCCCCGCCTTGAATGGAAGCCTTCGACCTGGCTCGCTTCGCCGCGGGGGGGGGGGGGAAGGCGGGCAGCCCCTCAGGCGTGGGCGTGGGTGCCAGGCCCGTGGCAACCTTCTGCGAGGCGTTGGCACGATTACTCGCGTTACGCAGGGCAGCGCTCAGGCTCTCGTCGATCCTGGTCATGCCGTCCCCCGCCCAGCTGGTCGAGGCGGCGGATGGGGCGACGGGGCCCCGGAGAGCAGCATGATCATGCACTGGTGCGCACCGGTGCCGACGCCGGTGCGCAGGTGCGGGCGGGTTGTCCGGGCAGCGGCACGGCGGTTCGACCAGGACGTCTGTCAGGTCGGCGTAGTCGGCCCACCGAGCGGGTGAAGCCTGCACGCGACCGTGGCCGCCTCCGTCATATTCAGGCACCGCTGACGGATGGTAAGACAAACATCCCTCGTGAAGGAGTCCCCATGCTCGAACTCAAGAAGTTCAAGGACCGCACCGAGGTTACGTTCGTCCTGCCGGCCGCCACCCCACCCGGCCCGGTCAGCGTCGTCGGTGACTTCAACAACTGGCAGCCTTGCTTCGACACCCTCTTTCCCCGTGACGACGGCATGCGCGCGGTCACTGTCACACTGCCGGTCAACAGTGTCCACTCCTTCCGCTACCTGGCGGCGGAAGGCCACTGGTTCGATGACGAGCGCCCCGACAGCCACGACGGTCGCAACAGCCTGGTCCACACCTGACTTTGCCGGACGGGCCGCACGTGGTGCAGGCAGCCACTTGGTTCGTTGGCCGATCGGTGAGGACCATGCACTACAGGCTGACCGTCCGGGGGGAGTCGTTACGCGTCTGCCGGCCGGGGCACGGTCATCTGCCCTACTCCTTCGTCCTCGTCTGCAAGGCTGTCAGCCATGCCCGCTGACGCGGACCGGCCACGGCACCTATAGGTGCCCCCTGCGCGCACCGGGTAACGGCTTCGCCCCGTCATCACCCGGTCCATGGGCTGTCTCCGCCTATTCCGTGCGATGCGGCTTGTGCCGGGTGGCACGGAAGTTCGCCTGGAGAGGGAGATGACTGTGGCCGGTGGACTGACGGGCTCGGGTCAGTGGGCCGTCGCACAGCGCCTGGAGGACCTCGGCGGGGCTGCTGTCCGGAGTGAGGGTGACGTCGAGGTGGGCTTCCGGGTGGCGCGTCGTGCCGAGCGTGCGCGCCGTGGCTTGGCCGATGCCGGCTTGGCTGCGTGCGTCGGCGGCCAGGGCGTCGCTGAGGGCGCGCTCTCTCAGCTCCACGCCGCCCTCCGGCGTCGCCGGTTGCCCGAGGCGCAGGTGGCCCGGGTGGGGCCGGCGTAGTTGGGCCAGCAGCCACCACAGGGCCAGCAGGATGATGATGACCAAGGCGGCGATCACCACGGGCCACCACCAGTCCTGGTCCGTCCAGCGGGTACGGGTGCGGTAGCTCAGTACGACGGCGCCAGGAGTGGCCAGCGGCCAGCCGTTGGGGGGCGTGACGTGCCGGCGCTCGTAGACGTTGAAACCGCCCGCGAGGATGAGGAGCCCCGCACCGAGCAGGACCAGGCCGGTCAGGCCCACAAGGATCCGGTTGACTGCCGATTGCCTCTTCATGGGAGCCGTCCTGTGCTGTGTCGTCGGTGAGCGTCTCGGACGCGTCACTTTCGGAAGTGACGTGCCCGGACGGAGATCCGGGTGGGAGGGTTGGCCAGCCCCAGCCGGTCGAGTTGCTCCCGCAGGGCGGTCGACACATCTGCCCTGACCTCGCTCGGGTCGCGGAACCGTACCTCCGCTCGGGCTGCGAGGCGGCGTCTACCGAGGTGGATCGTTGCGCGGCTTACCCCGGGGACGCGCAGGGCTGCATCGCGTAGGAAGACAGTTGCGGCGCCGCGGTCCAGCACGGCGCGGACGTCGGCGTCGGAACTGTTGAGCGGCAGCCGGCGGCGCAGGCCCGGGGTGAGAGCCAGCACGATCAGCCAGAGACCGAGGAGGGCGACGACGACGGCACCGATCCGAATCCAGACGTCGTCCAGAGGACGCGTGGCCAGCTCGCGGGCGAGGCTCGTGCGCCACGCCGCGGCGGACCGGCCGACGCGGACCCTGATGACGTCGACCAGGACGAGTACGGCGGCACCTGCGACGACCAAGGCGACCAGCGCGGCGGGTATCCGGCGGGCGGACCACGGTCGGCGCCCGCGGACGACGCCACCACCGGGCTGCTCGGTACCCGGAGGGTGTCTGGCCGGTTGCCCGGTCGCGCCGGCGGCGGCGTCATCGGTGCCCGGCTGCTCCGTCCGGACCGGCGGATCCAGATGACCCTTCATGCCGGCTCTCCTTCCGATGAGGGCGGCGGCACCCGGCCGCTCACCGCACACGACCTTGTCGAGAACTGCCGGACGCGACGAGTTGCTCGATGACCACAGAGACCTCGATGACCTTCATTCCGGTCAGTCGGGTGACCCGCTCGCCGACGTATTGCTGCACCCGGCGAGAGGCAGTGACGAGGTCCGTGGGATAGAGCAGATTCATGGAGAGCCTCAGGCGCGCCGTGCCGTTCCCGGTGGTGACCGAGGCGCTCGGAGTACTCAGACTGCCGCGCTCGGGGGACGCCGCCGCTTCCTCGGTCAGCGCTTCCCGTGCGGCCCGGGCCGCAATGCGGGCCACGACCTTGTCCGGGATGACCGTGGCGCCGCGTTCCGCCGGGGGCACTGCGCCCGCGAGTGAGGCGTCGGCCGCTCCTGCGGACGGGCCGGTGGCGGGATCCGAGGTCATTGTCGCCCCCGGGGACGGAAGTCGGACCTCTGCACGTCACCTTGTGCCACGAGGCCGAGCACCAGACCGACCGCGCCCAGGACCAGCACCAGGAGGAAGGCCCAGAACCCGCCGAAGAATGCGGCAAATCCCAGAGCTATGCCGGCCAGCAGGCCCACTGCCGCTGCGCTCATCTCACTCACCTGCCCTTTCGCAATAACGTGCTTCTGCCGTGTCGGGACCGCTCGCCCGCTGATCGCGACCGGGTCGTTCGTTCGCGGATCGCGTGGGGGTCACTGCACGCGCGTCGCCGCGGTTTCCTCGTCCTCGTCTTCCTCGTCGGGCAGGTGGACGTCATCGACGGTGATGTTCACCTCCACGACTTCCAGGCCGGTCATGCGTTCCACGGCCGAGATGACGTTGAGGCGGACTTCGCCGGCGAGGTCCACGATGGCCACCCCGTACTCCACGACGACGTCCAGGTCGACGGCCGCCTGCCGTTCACCCACTTCCACCTTCACGCCACGGCTGACGCTGCTGCGTCCGCCGGGAACCATGTCCTTCACGGCGCCGATGGTGCGGGCCATACCCGCGCCGAGACTGTGGATGCCTGGAATCTCGCGGGTTGCCATTCCTACGATCTTCTCGACCACACTGTCCGATATGGTCGTCCGGCCCCGAGACTGGGGCGCCGTGCCGGCGCCGACCTGACCGGTCGGGGCCTTGGCCGTAAGACCCGACCCGGGCTCTCCCCCACCGGCGGCGGGGTTGATGGTGTCCGACATGAGGAACCTCCCCAGGTTTCCCGTCCGGGCACCGGTGTGGTGCCCTCCATCACGTTGGACACGCTGCGCGCACATTCCTCACACGGCATCCACGCCGAAAGCCGCATATCATCAGAAATCGGCAGGAGATCGCAAAAGCCCTTCACGAAGGAGAGGGCGATGCACCACCCGTCCCGGCCCCCACCCCCGCCACCCCCGCGCGGGCCCGCTCTCCCCTTGCGGCCCACCCCACAGCCGGAAGCCGGAATCACGGCAGGTCGAGGGTCTTCGACAGGGCAGGATCTCCATGCCGACCTTCCTGACGGCCTGCTGACCGTACGTGCCGGGGAAGGAGACGAGGACGCCTTCGCGGTTCTGGTCCGTCGGCACGGCGGCCGACTGCTGGCCCTCGCGCAGCGCCTGCTCGGCAGCCCGACGGACGCCGAGGACGCCGTGCAAGACGCCTTCATCAGCGCGTGGCGACAGCTGCCCGAATTCCACCAGCATGCCTCTTTCGGCACCTGGATGTACCGTATCGTCACTAACCGCTGTCTCAACATGAAACGTGTGCGACGCCCGTTGTCCCTGGACACACTTCCCGAGCCCGCTGCCGCCGACCCCGGCAGCTCGCCGCCACGAGTCGCCGAGTCGGAGGCCGCCGCAGCCGCCCTGTCACGCGCCCTCTTGGAACTCGGCCCGGAGCTGCGGGTGTGCTGGGTCCTGCGGGAACTGCACGGTCTGTCCTATGCGGAGATCGCCCACGTGGTGGGGAGCAGTGAACAGACAGTGCGCGGCAGGCTCTTTCGCGCACGACGCGCCTTGATGGAGGCGATGCGCCCATGGCGCTAGACGACCCGCACCCCACCTCTGGCAACGCCCCCGGACCCCTGGACCGCGCGGGGTCGAAGGCACGCCCGGACACAGATGCCGACCCGGCCTTCGGTAGTGAACGCCTTCCCTGCGGACGCCCGCTTGCCCGTGCCTGGGAACAGGCCCGCGATCCCGCCGCCGCAGCAGCCGACCCGCACACCACCGGCTGCACCTTCTGCCGAGAGGCCGTCGAAGCGCTGACAGCCCTGGACCGGGCCACTCGCGCTCTGCGCGCCGAGGAACGCCCCGACGTCCGCACCCTCGGCGATCGGATCATCAACGCCGTGCGGGCCGAGACACGGCTGGGCCCCATGCTGCTGCTCGACGACCCCGACCGAAATCTGCGCATCGCCGAAAGGACTGCGGCAAAGGTGCTGCGCCGGGCAGCCGACAGCATCCCCGGAGCCCGGGCCGCCAGCTGCCGTTTCACGCCCCTGCAAGAGGGCGACACCTTGCACACCGTCTCCATGACAATCGCCGCCGCCCTCGACGATCCTTTGCCGGAACTGGCCGAAGAGGTCCGCCAAGCCGTGCTGGGTGCGGCTGACCACCTCCTCGGTCTCGCCGTCGCGACCGTTGACTTGACCATCAACGCCGTACTGGAATCCCCCACCCGACCGGTGGAAGGCAACCCGTGAGAAACGAAACATGAGCACCGCTCCCCGCCAGGACATCCGACTGGCAGCAGCCCATGCAGCCCTCGCCGTACCCGGAGTGGCAGCGCTGCAGCCCGCCCTCGCCGACCGCCTTACCTTCGCCGCCTCCCGTTCCAGGCACGAGTCGACTACCGGAATCGCTGCCTCCCGCGAGACGGGCGGTATTCGCTGTGAAGCCACCGAGGCAGGGGGCTGGCTCGTGGAAGTGCGCTGCGTCCTGCACTCCGACCGCCGCATCGTCGACGTGGCCCGGCAAGTACGTGATCACGTAAGAGCGGCGGTCACGGCCCATCTCGCCCGCCACAGCACCACTGAACCTCTGACCGTCGTGGTGACGGTCACCAGCACCGTGTGAGCCCGGACCTGTACTCCATCGCTACGGCTGTAGTCCTCCGGCTGTTCGATGACCTCCCGTCACCTGGACCGCCTGCGGGCTCGGGGGGCGGGCGGACAGTGCCCTGGTCAGGCCAGGCCGTCAGCGCCAGACGGTGTTCCAGTCCTGGGTCGGGGTCCCGGTGTCCATGTCCACGTTGGACAGGAAACCGACCAGGAAGAGGACCACCACGATCAGCACGAGCACCGCCACCCAGAAGTGGTCCTCGGGCCCTGGACGATGAGGGCTATGCGGGCGATCCGGGCGCCCACCGCCCCCTCGCCACCCCGACCCCCGGCACCGCCGTCTTCGTCGGCCACCGCACACCCCCTCCTACCGGCTCATGGCACCGCGCCGCACCTCCGGCGTCAACCCTCCCGCACCGGCCAGAAGCGCCGCACCCCGCGCGGTGGCCGGCCACTGCGGGGAGAACGATGGTGCCGATGACAGGAGTTGGTCCCCGTGGCATCCGCCGTCGGAGCCGGCACCGGCGACACCGGCGCCGCGGGGTGTGCCCGAGGAACGGTGCAGTGGCTCACCGTGCGAGCCCCGATGAACCCACGTCGGCCCGGGCGCGCCATGACCACCCCCGCGCAGGGTGTGCGGTCCTGCACGACGGGGCAGCTCGCCGGCGTTCGGGCGCAAGGGCCACGTCCACGAGCGAGCGGACCGGCCCCGTCAATGCACGGCAGCACGTCGCACAACTTCGACAGTGCGTTGCGCCGGGAGAGCCCCCGCCGCCGCCCGCGGCGCCGCCATCCGACGACAACTCCTCGAACTTCCCGCCCCCGTTGTGGCGGGCGTCCTCGGCTACCACGACAAGACCACCAGCCGCATCCTCAAGAACACCGGCGGAACGGGGAGCCACGCGGCTGGAGATCACACACGAGCACCAGCAGGTTGGATCCCTCGGGCAACCGACCAAGGTTGCTGACTACGACGGCCAGATGACGACTCCCTCACGCACAACCAGCGGCTCTACCTGGCGTGATTCGTAGAACCGGGTCCACCCCAGGTCCACGCTGCCGTCGAAGCGCCGGCGACGGTCGTCGGCCTTGGCCGCAAGCCAGCCGAGCAGCCTACCTGTGAGGGCGAACTGGTCGGGGTGAATCTCCTGCCGGCTGGTCAGAGCCCACGCTCCGAACGAGGTGCGCTCTCGGCGAAGGAGAACCGAGACGAGCGCGCCATCCACCTCGAACGCCTCGCCATGCTGACCCAGAAGAGGCTGAGGGTGGTCCTCGACGACGAGTACCCCGTCATCATCCTCGTCCACGAACGGAAACTCCGTCACGATACGGAGGATCTCCGGCTTGGGGCCCAGCCCGAGGTGCCATCGGAGCTCGGCGAGCTCGTCCTCGGACAACTCGTCGCGTAGATCCAGCGTGAGCATGAGCTCCAAGATGTCAGCCATAACCGCACACGCTAGCGCCCACCTCTGACCGTCCCCTTTCTCGAGCTGCGGACGGCCCCCCAGATCGCGGTGAACGTGACACCCTCTCAGGGGTGTCCGGGGTCGGCGGCCGCCAGGTGCTTGCTGACCGGGCGGGCCGCCTCCGGGCGCAGCCGTACGGGTCGGCCGACCGCGCGGAGCCGGCCTGTCTGGTCGTGGCGGCCGAGGACGAGGAGCTGCGGGCGGGTGAGGGTGCCGGTGACGGCGCCGACGACCGCAGGGGGCGCTTGGCGCCGGCGGTCATACCGCTCCGGATGATCTACGCGATGCGATCTGTCTGGCCTGGGTGAGTCGCTTCCACTGTCTGGCGCAGCGTCGCCTGTGACGCCTGGTCAGATGTCGATGGTGTGCGCGATCGGAGGGCGCGGGGTCTGCTTCATAATCCAGCTGTGGACATATCCGATGAGGGACAGCCGCTCGATCCCGTTTGGTTTGAGATCAACAACAACGTGTGTGGCAGCCTGGCAGGGGCTCCAAGTGCCTCGCTGGTGGCCGGGAAGTTCGTCGGTGCTGGTTGGAGCGCCCGATCGGCTTCGTGGGAGTCATATGAGGTCGAGACCAGCTGGTGCCGCATCGAGGTCGACCCGACCGACGGGGACACCCTCCTGAACGGGGTTGTCGATCCTCAGCGGTTCGAGCATCTCGCAGCGCTGCTGACCCGGTTCGGCCTGCGGTTCAAACTTGAGCTCTATCACGATGATGGGGAACTGCTGCGGAAGATCGAAGCTGGAGCCCCGTCAGCGCCTCAGGACACAATTGCCAAGCCACTCAGCCGACTGCTCGCTCAGCTTGGCCTCTGGTCGAGGCGAGGTCGCAGGACTCGGTTCCGGGCTGGATGATGTTGCGCCGAAGATGAGCCTGTCGACGATGGCCGCGCAGATCCGGGAGTCTGTGAAGGTCTTCGTCCACCCGCCCAACGATACGTTCAAGGCAATCGCCACGCTGTTCTTCTCATCGGCGGTCTCGACGAGCTCGTTCACGGGTTTCTTGGCGAGGGTGTAGCGCACACGGTGGCCCTTCATCGCGGCCGCGGAGCCGCCAGTCACACAACGAACAAGCCCCACACTTATCCCGCCTGACCGACGCACGACCACGTATCAGGCGACCCCCGTACAACCGCAGAGTGCCCGGGTGGCGCAGCGCGTGGGTGTCGGCAGCGCGGTTGCCGGCTTTGGCGGAGGGCCACGGACTCCGCAGATTCCCTGTCAGGTTCTGTGTGTGGCGAGCCGTAGTGCTTGAGGTGCGCTGGGGCTGATGATGCTGGCTTCGTCCTGTTCCGTGGTCTACGTTGTGGGCATGACTACCGGGACGGCATCGCGCCACACACGGATTGGTGACCCGGTGCGCCTCTGAGCACCGTGCGGGATGGTCTGGTCCCGCTGGCCGATCGAGGAACTTGCGCTGCTGCGCGAGCTCCGCCTCCGTCGTGTTTGATCAAGGGTTCGCCACATCAACCACGACAGGAGCATCCATGCCCACCAAGACCCTGCAGATTCCCACCGCGGACGGCCAGGCCGACGCCTTCGCCGCCTTCCCCGACCACGGCACGCATTACCCAGGGGTGCTGATGTACGCGGACGGTTTCGGCATTCGGCCCGTGATACGGGAGTTGGCCCGCGAGCTGGCCGGGCACGGGTACTACGTGCTCGTCCCCAACCACTTCTACCGGCACGGCCCGACACCGGTAATCGAGCTTCCCCAACACATCGGAGAGCAGGACCGCCCTCAGATCATGGCCCAGCTGATGCCCTTGATCCAGGCGCACACAGCCGAACGTGTCCGCAGCGACGCCGACGCCTACCTCGACTTCCTCACCGCCCAGCCCGAGGTCGGCGCCGGCCCGGTCGCGGTGACCGGCTACTGCATCGGCGGGCTCCTGGCGATGCGCACCGCCGCTGCCCATCCCGGCCGGGTAGCCGCCGCCGCCTCGTTCCACGGCCCCGTGGGCGCCGACGGGCCCGACCTCTTCTTGAGGGTCACCGCCCAGGTCCATCTCGGCCATGCCGAAGGCGACCTGACGCCCGAGGCCCTCGGGGAGCTCAACCAGGCCCTGGACGCCGCAGGTGTCCGCTACACCTCCGAGATCTATCCCCACACCGTCCACGGCTTCACCATGTCCGACACCGACGCTTTCAGCGCCGCCGGGCTCAGGCACCACTGGGACCGCCTGCTCCCCCTCCTCGACCACGCCCTGTCCAGCCGCTGAGGCCGCGGTCCGCCAGCCGGGCCGCCACCGAACCAGCCCCGTCACACGACCCTCAACACACAGATACACCCGGGAACACCGAGTACAACGCAACTAGGGTCACCCCCGCCGTGGTGCTTGTCATCCACCTCCCACCTCCACCGACCCGGACGGGGACAGCCACCCCAAGGCGGCCGGCGATCTGGTCGGAATCGGCTCCGCGGACGCCGAGGCGGCTGCTGGCGCCTGGTCCGGGCGGAGGAGCACCTGCCGGTCGAGCAGGACCGGCAGATCCGTTCGGGGTCCCGGCTGGCTGTTCCTGCCCACCAGCTCCATGGCCCGGCATCTGGCTCTGCGCCGTCGCGGACTCCGGCCCCGGCAGGGAGCCGGGACCGGACGGTGGTGCGATGTCCAGGGGCGGCACCGTACGAAGTCCACTGGTTGCACCTGGGGCGCTTCGCGTAGTGCGGGCACAAGGTCCGGAGCTCTCCGCTTCCGCACCCAGAAGCTTCACCGGGCCGGCGTAGTCCGCCCGGGGCGGCCACAGGCGGACTAGGCACGCTTATCGAGGACGTGGCCGGGCCGCGGTGCGTCAGTGCTGGTAGGAGGGCCGGACGCGGAGCAGCTCAGTCCGCAGCACGGGTGCGCCGTCGACCGGCGCCGGGTTCTCCGCGGTCGGCTCGATGCCTCCGGCGGCGACTTTGTCGAGTGTCGTCAGGCCGTCGGTGCCGACCGTGCCGAACACCGTGTAGTTCGGTCGCAGCGCGGAGTCGCCGTAAACGACGAAGAACTGCGAACCGTTCGTGTGGGGACCGGCGTTGGCCATCGCCAGCAGGCCGCGCCCATAGAGACGGCGCGCGCCGGTCGGATCGGTTGGTGCCGGCGGCAGGTCGACCGGCAGCTCGTCCTTGTACTTGTATCCGGGGCCGCCCTCACCGGTACCGGTCGGGTCGCCACACTGCAGGACCTTCAGTGTCGGGTACGCCGTCAGACGGTGGCACACCGTACGGTCGTAGAACCCGTGCCGTGCCAGGTGCAGGAAACTCTGGACCGTGCACGGCGCCTTGGCCCGGTCCAAGTGCAGCGGGAGCGGGCCCTGGCTGGTCGGAACAGCCATGTCAACCGTGCCACGGCTGGGGGTGCGCCGCGGGTCAGGCGCCAGCGGAACAGGGCGCGCCGGCGGCTCGTCCGGGGTCTGCGTGTACTGGCAAGGGCCGTGTGTGGTGCGCGGCGGTGCTCCGTCGGAAGCAGTGGCGACACTCCCCCCGGCCACGACTAACCCCACGGCCGCGAATACGCTGATCAGTGCTCGGTTCATCTCGCACGCCCTCCCGATGATCGCCAGGTCCGTCCTGGAGCGGTCGCAGTCTAGGGCGTGGGTCTGGTCCGCGGGAATGGTCAACGGCAGGAGGCTCACGCGGCCGTCCCCGAGGTCCTCGCACTCCAGTTGACGTCCCTCCTCGACCGAACCACTGCCGGTGCAGGCGACGGCCGCACCACCGACTCCAGACCGCCCTCACGCGACTCCGCCAGCCGCTTCCATGCCGTCCGAACCGTCGCACCGTCGCACCGTCAGCCACTGGGCGCTCAGCTCCACTTGTGACTGCTCGGCCCGAACTCCCGTGGACTGCCGAGCCAGTCCATAAGCGGCGCGCCGGGAGTGTCACCCCGCATGCCGTCCACCGTGCGCGGATCAACCGCCGTGATCTCCCGCGCCAGACGCTCGGCCTGGAGGAGCGGATCCTCGTCGGTCACCGGTCGTACGAGCCCGATGCGCCCCAGGGAACGCCAGGCACCACCGGGTTGGAGCGCATAGGTCCGCAGAGCGAGGCGAATCTCGTCGAGGCTCCCGGGGGTCGCCCACACCTGGTCGACTTCACACGTCCAGGTGTCGAGCCACGTGGCGCGGGCGCGCAGGATGCCCTCCAGTTCCCGGGCGACGGCCGCGGAGGGCCACTCCCAGCCACGGTCCCGGGTGGCCCGTGCCACCTCGGCGTCGTACTGCCCGGCATCAAAGCGATATTCGTAAGAGGAAGTGTCTTCGGGCTCCTTACACGCCCACACCACCGTGTCGCCCTCGCGCCGCATGACGACATCGAGCGCGGAGCGGCAACAGCACCACGCCGCCATTTCCACTTCGTGGGGCACCTCCCCCACCGCGAAGGGCCCATCCGGCAGCAGCCATCTGAGAGCGTCACCGCAGACCGCCCCGTAGTAGTCGTGCTCGATGAAGTCCGAGCCGTCGATCAGCGGGCGGACTTCGGGGTTGTCGTGACGGTCCCGCGGATCCGAAGGGATCACATCGATACCGAAGACGTTCAAATGCGTACGCATGCACCCAGCCTGAGCCCGCACCGGGCGGGTTGTCACACCGTTTTCCCCTCGTCCCCGGCCCGGCCGGGAGGACGCGGGCACCCGGGCAGAGTTCCACCAGCCCGGCTTCCCCGGTGCCGGGCTCGATGGATCGGGTCGCCATGGATTCGTCCCCTGGGCTCAGACGTCGAATGTCCAGAACAGCCCGACCTCGGTGTCGGAGACGATGACCAGGCCGGCGTCCTCCAAGTAGAAGGTCATCGGGGTGTAGCCCCAGTGGGACGCCCCGAAGTCCAGCGTGCCGTTCTTGCCCGCGCCGACGGTGACGTTGGTGTAGCAGGTGAACGTGTCCCCGTAGCGGGCGAGGATGATGCGGGCCATGTCCTGCAGCTCGTCGAAGCTCTCGGTGAACCGTTCGAGGTTCCGTAGGGTGCAGCCGCCATCGGTGAGGGCGAGGAGGAGGGTCTCGGCGCTCGCACGGTCGATCTCGTGCAACCGTTCCCCGACGTCGGCCGGGGTGAGCCGACGCTGGGGATCGGCCTTGTAGGGCGGGCGGAAGGGGAAGGCGGGCCCTCCCGCCGCTCGCTCGGCAGCGGTGTCGTCCAACCCGACCCAGCCGCGCGGGTCGGGGACGGCGCGTTCCATGACGGCGACCACGTCAGCCCGCCAGTCCTCGTGCTTGCGCGGGCCGGTGGCGCTGAACGTGAACGCGTCCTCGTACAGGTGCCGTACCGCCGCTTCCCAGGACGCCTGGTCGATGGACATGTGCGAAAAGCCTTTCTCACTTGCTGGGCATGGCCGTCATGACAGCGAACGGGTGATTTGCGGCTGCTGCCGCCGCGAACCGCGCGGTGGCTCGTATGGCCTTGTTCACGGATTTCGGCTCTGACGCAACGGGAGGCACCAGATGATCCGACCTCCTTGGGGTCGCCGCGCACCGTCCACACCGCCAGTCACGGTCCTTCCGCCAACCGTTGGATCGTCCTCCAGCGCGGGGCGTCGTCATCAGGGATGTCCGGAGACGCGAAGTGAAAAGGCACGCGAAGGTGGCCGGCCAGCGCCCGGCCGGCCTCGGCGGCGGCAGCACCAGGAAGAGGGCCGCCAGAGCGGTGGTAGACGGTCGCCAGATGACCCTCCCCTTCCGGGGCGTCCAGGACCGCGACCAGGAGCACGAACCAGTCGTGCACTGTATCGCCGTCCCAGAGCGCCTCAACCGCCGCCACACGGCCAGGGAGAGCCGCGGCACGGACTGCGAGCGAGGGGAGGTCCAACGGATCAGGAGGTGTGCGCTGCACGCGGTCGCCCAGGGCCTCGTATCGCGCGTGGACCACTCGCTCCGCTTCGTGCAGGCCCACCCCCAGCGGGCGCAGCGCCTCCCAGACGGACCTGACCGCCGACAGCCGGCGGTCGCGCAACACATCGGCATCGACCTCTCGGCAGGTCCGTTCCTCCAGGTAGGCCCACCAGCCGCTCACTGGGCCACCAGCCGGGATCTCAGGGTGCGCGTCACAGGTTCGAAAGTACGTCAGGGACCGGGGCCCACCCAAGCCACCCCCTTGTGGCCCTCGCGAAGCAGTGCTCCGTCGGCTTAGGTACCTCGCAGAGGTGGCCGAAGTACTCCGTTTTCGCCGTTCCTGCGGGCACCGCCAGCAGGAAGGCCAGACACCCCGGGAGAGGGTGCCGTTGGTGCAGCCCCGGCGAGCCTGTGTACGAAGCTGGGGATCCACGGTCGGAGGACGGCTCTCTTGACCCAGTTGACCCGCTCAGGCGCAGCCGACCGCTGCACCTGGCTCGTTCTGGCCACATACGCCCAACTCCACCTCGCCGCCCCCTCGCGCGGGACCTGCGCCGCCCCTGGGAACGACCGGCGGAACTTCGGGCCGGCTGGGTTTCGGTGCACGGACTGGTGTGCCCGTTTTCCCGTACAGGTTGACCCTGGCCGCCCTTCTGAATCCAAGAATCGGCGACCAGCTTCCCGCTACGGCGCCGGACGCATCCTCGCCACCGGCGAGTCCTACACCCGGCCCGCACACCACAAGGGCTGTCCGGCCGGGATCGCTGCCTCTGGTCACAGCACGGCGCCCCGCCCCCGAAGACAGGGGTGGGGCGCGGGTCAGGAGCTGTTAGCGGTTGGCACAGATCGCGTACACCGAGATCCCGACGTTGTCCCGGATGGAGTCTCGTCCGAGGCCGATCCAGCCCTCTCCGTCCTCCGTCGGGAACGACCCGAGGAGGACCGCGTCCTCGCCCTGCGCCTCCGCGCCGCCGCCAATGGCAACCTTCCCCGGCGGACAGAACACCGTACGCCGTTCGAAGTTCGGCACGTTCGTATTCGGCAGCTTCACCAGTTGGTAGCCGTCGACCGATGCAGCCGCGGGGGCTGCTTTCGGCTTGGCCGGCGCCTGGCTGTCTGACGCGTGCGCTGCCCAGCCGACGCCTGACACCAGGGCCACCGCCAGCGCGGCCGCCCCGAGAGTCTTGAAGCCTCGCATCCTGCTCCTTCACGTTCGGTGAGGCCCCGCCGACCGGGACCTCATCGCCGACCGCCATCCTGCCCACCCAAATAGCCCAGACCATATCTCACGGGGCTAAACACCCGGATGTGAGGAACCGGGAGCGCACGGACACTCCGACCGCTTGTGGGTGCCCCTCACTCCCCCGGTCACGCCACAGCAGCGCTTGCCTGTGGAGACCTTCCTCTGAGGGCGACTCCTCGCTGACACTGTCCGTGAAGATGTCTCTCCAGGTCGCGCGGGCCGGCACGCTGATACATGACCTGATGCCTGCGCGACGACCTGTCTGACGCTGCCTCTGACGCACCGCGGGATGCATGCTCCTCGTCGCCGCACTGGAGGTCGGTCGCGCGTACTGGACGACGGTCCTGGACGCAGTCGGCTGGAGCCCGGAGCCGACCTGGCCTCCGTAACTACGTACCAACTCAGCGACACGGAAGACCGGTTGATCGCCGCCGCGCAGGCGAAGGGGGGCATCCGGAGGTCCTGGTGGTGATGGACGCCGGCTACGACGCCGCGCGCATCGAACTCCTGATCGGCGACCTGCCGGTGCAGGTCCTCGGCCCGCCTTCACGGATCGGTCACGGAGACCGTTCCGCGAACAGAATTCCGAGGTGTGAGCGCCGAGGGTGCTATGAGATTACTTGTGCGCAGATGACTTGATAGTGCGCTGGTGGCTGGTCTTCGCCGTCCGGCGGACTGCACGCTGATGCCTTGACGAGCAACGTCGGTTCAACGCCAGGGCTCATGGTGGGACTCAGCCCGCACGGTCGGGGACTCGTGCAAGGCGATCGCGATCTCGTGGCAGGGACGGTACTTCTCCCATCCGCTCCCCTCGTCGGACAGGGCGTTCAGGAACGCCTCGGGAGGAGGAGCGAGCGGCGGCTCGCCCCCCGATCCGGCACTGGCGGAGTGCTTCCCGCGCATCGCCGAGCCGGCAAGAGCGGCCGCGGGCGACGCGGGGTCGGTGGTGGGCGCCGGCTGCGACGACCAGTTCGAGTTCGAGTTCGCGCTGGACCCGCTGCTGGACGGCTTCGAGCGGCTCCGCGCGGCGGGCTGGACCTCGGCCGCTGGACACCGCCCAGGGGCCGGGCCGCCGGTCAGAACACCGCGGCGGTCGCGACGGCATGGTAGGTGCGGCCCGCGGCGATGTAGTCGCCCAGCGGGGTCATACCGAAGGCTTCCACGTGGACGCGCCAGGAGGGCGTGTTGCCCGCTTCGATGAAGGCGACCAGGGCCTCGGCGCGGCCCGCCGACGTCTCGACGGCCTTTTCGAACAGGCCCCGGGCCACCCCCTGCCCGCGGAAGGCGGCGTCGACCACCACCGGCCCGTACAGCAGCCACGGCACCTCGTCCAGGGGACGGCCCCGCCAGGCGAGGGCGGACTGAGCCCGGAGCAGTCCGGTGACCGCGGCCGGCGGGTCGGCCATGTCGGCGGCCACCGACAGCGCGAGCAGCCCGGCAATGCCGCCCTCCCCGTCGTCGGCCACGAGCAGCTCGCCGGCGGCGGCCATGTCGCGCAGAGTGGCGGCGTCAAACGTGCCCTGTACGAAGCCCTGCGCGGTGCGCTGCTGCTCGGTCAGGGCATCGTGGTGGTTGGCGGCGAAGAGCCGAGCCAGGGCGACTGCGTCGGCCTCGGTGGCGTATCGGTAGCGCATGCGCCGATGCTGCCACGGCGGTCGGGGCGCGGGTCCGCGCCGCGGCCCGGGATGTCACCTGCCGGGAGCTGCCGGCGACACCCGGCCAACCGGCACATCAGTCCCCGCATCTCCCGCCTCCTCCAGCGAACCGCGATCCGTCGAGAGCGGCCCACAAGTGGGTGCGATGGCAGTCTGGCGGTTGCACCTCAAGCCACGGCGATGCCGTCAATTCTCCGCGGCATTCACGGGCCGGTCGACCGGCGACTGCCGTGCGCCATGCGCCATGCGCAAGGGCGGATCGGCCGGCGTGAGCCAGTCCTACCGGTCGGAGGGAACCATCGGCCGCCGGGCGATCACGACGTCGGCTTCGTGGCGCCAGCCGAGGGCGGAGTAGAGGCGCTGGCCTTCCTCACTGGCGATGAGAAGACCGGTACGGGCGCCTTGAGCCACGGCGGCCTCCACCAGAGCGCTCATCATGGCGCGACCCAGGCCGCGACGCCGGTGTGCCGCATCCGTCTCGATGCGATCGGCGATCGCATCGGCGCCGACCACGGCGATGGTGCCACGCGCCGCCACCTCTCCGGAGGAGTCATGGAGGGAGACGACCGTGACTGGTCCCTCCGTGCGGACCTCGCGCGCGTAGGGCGCGGCGGGCGCGTGCTGAGGGTGCTTGGTCAGATCGGTCGTCATGAACCACTCGGAGCGGTGGAGCAACTCCAGTCCGGCGGCGCCTACGACGGCTTCGACGGCGCCTGGGCGCAGCGTAGGTACGGTGAGCCAAGTGCTCTGCCTCGCGGCGGCGACGGCTGCCGCCAGCCGTGGCAAGGACTCGGGTTCTTCGTCCGCACGCAGCGCGAACACCTCGACCTCGCGGCCGGGTTGGTCGCATTGGGACCGCAGGCCGTCTCCGGCGGACTCGACCGGCTGGGCCTCGGGCAGGGAGCGAGCGACGGTCCAGCCGTTCACCCAGCGTCGTATCAGCTCTGATTCGATCTCCGTCATCCGGCGATTAGAGCACGACCGCCACCGGTGCACGGGCGAATAGCCGTCCCCCGTCGTTCGCTGCTGCCGGACGACGCCGCCCTCCCTTTGCCGGTCGGTCTGCAACCGGCGTGGGTAGAAGCACGGAAAAGGCCGCCCGGCCGTGGCCGCGGGGCCGGCTGCGAGTGCGACGGTGCACTGCTGGGCCAGGAGAGCGGCGACGGCCCGGTCGACGCCGACGCCCTGGCGGTGCGCGGCGGTCAGGAGCCCGGCTACGTCGGCACTTACGCTGTTCGTTGTTCTCGAGCTCTGATCCACTTCCTGTGGAGGCTCGCGGACAGTGATGTCAGTGGTGTGTGGTGGGATGGCCGGACGACTGCACCGTGGATCTTCTGGGAGCCCTTCGTGACGTCCCTGTACCCGTCCCTGACTCACGCCTTGGCCGAGGCCTTGGTCGACGTCCTGTGGTTTGTCGACGGCAGCGAAGACGAGCAGATGGATCCGGACGACGCGGTCAAGGTTCTGGAGGGCGTCGCGCACGTGGTCAGCACGCTGTCGAATGATCAACAACAGGAGCTGATCGCCCTGATCGGCGAGATGGCAGCCGCCGAGACCAACCCGGCTCGCCGCACGTTCCTGGAAGAGTTCCCAGAGGGCTTCGGGCTCATCGACGATGCGTCTTGAACGGCTCAGCTTGCCGTACAAGACAGGCACCAGACCGCGTCACGGCGGTCGGCCCTGCACCCAGACTCATCACCATGAACCCGACGATGTTGGATAGCGGCATGGTGAGACGCAAGCAGGAGAAGAAGAAGCGGCCCGCTTGGGGCATTCCGAGGGGGATCGTCCTGTTGGCGACGCCGGAGGGCTGGCGCACCAGCGTCCTCACCGAAAGCGGAATGCTCCGCGGACGGCTGGACGTGCCGCTCAACACCGACCCGCAAGACGCGCGGGCCGCTGCGGCGGTGATGGTGACGGAACTCGCGCGCGACTTCCACGACACCGATGTGGCGGTGAGCTGGGAGCCGCCCCAGGAGCCTTGGTCATGGACCGCGCAAGTCACCCTCGCTGCCGAAAACGACCCACCTTCGCCGGCGCCGAAGGTTGAACGACCGGCTTCGGAGTAGGGCAGGACCCGCTTACGGAGGAGTGCGAAGCCTGCGCGGCCGAACATCTGGCGTTTCAGCAGCCTGATCCGGTTGACTCACCGTTAACATGTACACGCCCGCCGCCGGTTGCGCGCAGGGGGGCCTGGCCGTACGGCCCTCGGCCATCGTCGGGGTCGTCCGGGGAGCGAAATCCTGGAATGGTGGCCTCGGCGCGGTCCAGGCGGGACGCCGTGTCGAGGTGGACCTCGCCGAACGGGTGGTCGAATCGGCGCGACGAGAGGCCGGACGCCGCCGTGCTCGATCTGATGCCGATCTCAGAGTTGGGCTCAGTGAACGGAGAACCCGCCGTCGACGAAGATTGCCTGCCCGGTGACGTAGCCGGAGGCGCGGCTGGCCAGGAACACCGCGGCTCCGGCGAAGTCCTCGGCCAGGCCGTTGCGCCCGACCATCGTGCGCGCGGCCAGCGCCGCCGCCTTCCCGGGGTCGGACGACAACCGCGCATTGAGCGGGGTCATGACGAAGCCGGGTACCAGCGTGTTGCAGGTGACGCCGTGTGGCGACCACGCCTCAGCCTGAGAGCGGGCCAGCGACTCCAGCGCCCCCTTGGAGACCCCGTAGGCACCGCTCTGGACGAACGCCCGGTGCGCCTGCTGGGAGGTGATGTGGATGATCCGCCCGAAGCCCCGCTCGGCCATGCCGGGCCCGAACCGCTGGCCCAACAAGTAGGGCGCCTCCAGGTTCACCGCCATCGTGGCGTCCCACACGTCCTCGCCCAGCTCGCCCATCGGCGGCCGCAGGTTGATCCCGGCGCTGTTGACGAGAACGTCGGGCTCGCCGAACACCTCGGTGGCCTGCTCCGCCGCGGCGCGTACCCCTTCACGGGCGCTCAGGTCGGCGCTCACCCAGGCCGCGCGGCAGCCGTCCGCCGCCAGCTCGTCGACCGTGGCGGTCAGTTCCGACTCCTTGCGCGCCACGATCACCACGCTCGCCCCCGCTCGCGCGAGAGCCCCGGCGATGGCTCGGCCGATGCCGGAACTGCCGCCCGTCACCACGGCGACCCGGCCGTCCAGTGAGAACAGTTCGGAGAGGTAGCTAGACGAGGTCATACCCGCACCCTAGGCGGCGCGTCCGCGGCGGCATCGCCCGGGGCGGAACGTGGCGCGGGGAGATCGACTGAGCGGGTGTGGCCATCCCCTCACGACTTGGTCCGCGACTGAGGTTTGGCCATGCTGGCCTGACGGGTCGGCTGGTGGTTGTTCAGCAGGCGGCCGGGCGAGCACGAGCTCGGTGCTCGGCTTGCGTCGGGCCGACACGGGCCTCCCGCTGCCGCTCGGCACCACGCCGCTCCGACTCGCGCCGTGCTCGCCACAAATCGGCCAACTCGAAGAACCCTCGCGGCCACCCCCACGTCACGGCTGCCCGCCGATGAACAATGGGTGGCTCTTCTGCGGGAACTGTCCGAGCTGGGAACTTCCCTGCAGAAGACCCAAGTACAGCCGACGAAGCACCGGCCCGAGCATCAGGGCCTCAGCAATCCGCCCACCCACCAGTCGTGCGGCTTGCCGTCGTTGGCGATGCTGCGATTGCGCAGTGTCCCTTCGATGGTGAAGCCAAGCTTCTCGGCGACGGCACGCGAGCCGGTGTTCCCGGCCATGGCCCACCACTCGATGCGGTGGACGTCGAGCGTGGCCCAGCCCCAGTCACACAGGGCCCGAGCGGCCTCCACCGAGTACCCGCGTCCGCGCTGCTCCTTGACCGCCCAGTATCCGAGCTCCCAGACGCCGCGGCTGATGAGGGTCAGGCAGTACGAGCCGACCAGGGCGCCGGTGTCCTTGCGGAACGCGCCGAGGGTGTAGTCCCTGTCCTCGGCCCACTGGGCGGGCAGCGTCTCGCCGACGAGCTTCTCCGCATCCGTACGGCGGTACGGCACCGGCACCGGGGTGTACAACTGGATGTCCTCGTCCTGGCAGGCTTCGTACACCGCATCCACGTCGGCAGGTGTGAAGGCCCGCAGCACCAGACGGCCGGTCTCAAGAGTCACTGGATCCACCGCGGCAGTATGACCACCTTCAACGAGCGGCGAACAGCGAATATCCGGACCGAGCCGTAAGCATCAGGTGCGGCGGCGATCTGGCACGCGGGAAAGGCCGACTTCGGACGGTACGGTCCGGGCCGCCTCCACCGTGCCGCGGCCCGGCAAGCCGGCGCGCGAACCCCCGCCTCGTACGCCGTCTTCGATCTCCCGGCCCCCCCATACCTCGGCGACGTCAGAGGCCGCCGGTACACCGAGCGGCGTCGGCTGCTCCCTGAACTCCTCGAGGATTCGGGGCCCCCGCTACAGGTCGTGCCAACCACGGATGAGAGCCGCCACGCGCTCGCGCGGAGATCCCTGCGGGGCGCGTACATGATCACGGTTGTCCCGGCGACGCAGACCAGGGCGCCGATGACGTCGTAGCGGTCGGGGCGGTAACCGTCGGCGACCATGGCCCAGGCGATCAACCCGGCCGCGAAGATCCCGCCGTACGCGGCGAGGTTGCGGCCGAACTCGTTGTCGGACTGGAAGGTGGCCACGACCCCGTAGAGGCCGAGGGCGACGACGCCTGCGCCGATCCAGACCCCCGCCCTTGTGCTCCCCGATTCCTGCCAGACCTGCCAGGCGCCGCCGATCTCGCAGAGGGCGGCGACGACGAAGACGAGGGAACGAGCGACAGTCGTATCGGCTGACCCTACCGGCGGCCCGCGCCGCTGGTCTTCAACGGGTCGGCCGGCCTCTGGCAGCTGCACCCGCCCTCATTTGCGGTCTTCGGCGGGCAGGAGCAGGAGCGGCGGCGCCGGCCGAACCACCAGGTTCCGGCGGCGAGTACGGCCAGGACGACGGCGAGGGCGGGTAGCCAGCCCACCACCGCCCCGGCCCCGGCACCGACGACCCCGGCTGTGATCAGGACGGGCAGCGCGCAGCACGCCACACAGGCCAGCGCGGCAAGTCCCCCGAGGGCCTTCGGGGCGCGCTGGGGGCGGTGGTCAGCAGCAGGGGCCGGCATGTCGGTTCTCCTGGGCGAGGTCGGGGAAGGGGATCGGGCAGCACGTGCTGGACGCGCACACGGTCAGGTCGTCGCAGCCCGCCTCGACGGCGGCTGCCAGGGCCGTGCGGATGGTGGTGAGGTCGGCGATCTTCGCGTCCACCTCGGCGAGCTTGGCCGCGGCGCGGTCCTGGAGCCCGGCCACGGGGCGGCCGTGGCGATGGCGGCCGGTCTCCAGGAGCTCGGCGACCTCCTCCAGGGTGAAGCCGAGCCGCTGAGCGGCCTTGATCACCCGCAGCGTGGTCACCGCGTCCTCGGCGTAGAGGCGGTGGCCGCCGTTGCTGCGTTCCGGCTCGGCCAGCAGGCCGCGCCGCTCGTAGTAGCGCAGCGTCTGGATGTTCACTCCGGCCGCCTCGGCGACCCGCCCGCTGCGCAGGCCCGCGCTCACCGTGACTCCCCGGCGGCAGCGGCCCGGGCGGCGAGTGAGTCCAGCGCCGGCTCGTGCACCTGGTCGACGCAGATGTCCAGCCGGATCAGGTCCTGACCGGGGGTGGTGGTGAACGTGAAGAAGGAGCAGCAGCCGCTCTCGCGTGCAACCAGGTCACGGACCCGGTCCTCCACGCCTTCTCCGCCCGCCAGGTCAAGGCGAAGGTGGAGCGGCTGGGGCCTCGACAGCGAGGTCAGCTGCTCGGCGAACAGCGCGTCCCACTCGGCGACCCGCAGGGGCCGCTCCTCGGTGGGCAGGGTGCAGGACTGCGGCACCCACGAAAGATCACTCATCGCGCTCACTCCCGTCATCAGTCCCCGGTGGCGGGGACACCTCCGACGGTAAACCTGTACCTGGGTATCGGTTGCAAGCCTTCACGCCGACGGATCAGCGCCGGCCGCCACGGAGACCGTCACGCGGCGACAGCATCGGCGTCCTGCCCGATCACGTCGCGTACGGCCTCCGGATATCTCCGAGCTGTCACCGCCTACCGGCACACCCCGGGGACACCCGAGCGGGGCTGAACCGGGTTGCGGGAGGAGTCAGTTGCCGTCGACGCGGCGGTAGGCGTCCAGCAGGCGGGTCCGGTCCGCGTCGCCGAGGCGGCGGACCGCTTCGCGCAAGGTGACGCCGGAGATGTGGTCGACGCGGGGTTCCACCCATGCGGTCACGAAGTGACTGTCGCGGCGGCTGGTCTCGCGCAGCACCCAGCCGATGGCCTTTCGAATGAAGAATTCGGGCTCTTCCAGCATGGCGTCCGCGTAGCGGCCCAGTCGCTTCAGGTCGGGCTCCCCGGCGCGGATGCCGGGAATCAGGGCGAGGAGGGCTGAGCGGCGGAGCCAGAAGTCTGCGTCGACGGCCCAGCGGTCGAGGGCGAGCCCGGCCGCTTCCTCGTGCTGGAGGGCGATCACGCCGGCCCCGTGGACGGCAAGGGTGTCCACCAGGGCCCAGGTGTGGGCGGTTCGCAGCATCGCTTCCACCGTCACGAGGTCAGCCGGGGTGAGGAGGGCTGCGTGGTGGGTGAGGAGGTGGACGGCTGCCTGGCGGTGCTCGTAGATGTTGCTGGTCCACAGCAGATCGGCCAGAGCCAGGGCGTCCGGTCGGGCGAGCGGTGGCAGGCGGCGGCGGGTGGCGTTGACGGCGCGGCGCAGATCCGGGATGGGGACGCCGAGGTGGACGAGGTCGCTGTGGAGGTAGTCGCGGTCCCAGGCAGCGCGCTGTGAGGTGCCGAGGCGGGCCAGCTGCTCGATGAGCTGGTCGGCCGCCTCGGCGAGTCGGGCGTGGGACAGGCTCACGCGCCGGTTTCCAGGATGCGCTTGAGGGTGGCGAGCTCGGTGTCGACGAGGGTGACCTGCTCGTCGAAGACGGTATCGGTGAGGGTCGGCGGCTGGAAGAACGTGATCATGAATTCGGCCCCGGCGCCGTTGGGCACGACGCGGGCCGGGACCTGCCAGGACGCCTGGTCGTCGACATAGTCGTGGTCGAGGATCCCGAGCTCGGCGTTGCCACGGATGCGGAGCCGGGCGGGACCCTGCGGGGTGGTCATCAGCCACCAGTCCGGCTCGGCGGTTGGCTCGATCGCCTGGACGTTGACGACCGCCCAGGCAGGCCAGTGGGACGCGTCGGCGAGGAAGGCGAAGACGTCGGCGACGGGGCGCTCGATGCTGACGGTCTTGGTGACCGCGCGTGCTGTGGTGGGGGTGGTGCTCACGAGGGTGCCTTTCACTGGGCCGGTGTGGGGGGCTCGGGGTGGGCTTCGCCGACGAGGCGGCGGATCCACTCCTCCAGCTGGCGGCGCTGAACCGGTTCCAGGCCGGCGAAGAAGTGGGCGTCGTTGCGGTCTGCGATCTCCGCGAGCCGGGGGGCCAGGTCGCGGCCGGCGTCGGTGAGTGCCAGCCGCAGGGTGCGGCGGGAGGTGGGGTCCGGTTCGCGGGTCATGAGCCCCTTGGCCACCAGACGGTCGACCAGGCGGGAGACCGCGCCGGGATCGATGTCCACGTACCGGGCCACCTCCCTGGTGGTGGCGGCGTCGCCCCGGTACACGGTGATCAGGACCGCCCACTGGGAGACGGTCACGCCGTGCTCGACGAGTTCTCGTTCGAACCGGCCGTGGACTTCGTCGGAGAGTCGGCGGAGCCAATAGCCGAGGTGGTCGCGCAAGCCGCTGGCGGAAGTGGTCACGCTTCAGCATGAATGACGCGGCAACTGTTGTCAAGACAACGATTGCCGCTCGCGTCTGTGCACCTGCGCGTCTGCCATCTATCGACCGATTTGGAGACACACCCTCTCGTCGCGTTCCCCGACCGGCTCGGCTGCTCCAAGCAGGAAGTACGTGCCCCAGCTCAAGGGCGGCCGCCTTGCGCTCGCCGACGCCCCCCGGAGGTCACGTTCCCTCACACCGCTTCCCTGGTGACCGTCGACGACCGCCGGACCCAGGGGAGACCGCAAGGACGAACGAGACCACCCAGCGGAGGGCGACTCGATCGGGGGCAGCGCGGTGTGGCGGCCGAACTGTTCCACCCCGGCGTGTGCCAATGATCAGATGACCGGGACGTCCCCCCTCGCCCGCCTCCGCCGGAACGCTTCCCGGCATGCCGCACGACGCCGCCTGCGCAACCGGCGTCGTAGTGCCGCGGGCGACGGATCCGACAGCGGTCGGGTCTCCCGTCTCTCCTTGCTGCTCCTGAGCCTGCCCGGGCTGGCAGCCGTGGCAGCGCTGCTGTTCACCTGGCTCCAGGTGAACCAGACCGGCAAGGAAGTGCGGATCGCCGAGGAGGGTCAGATCACCAACCGCTTCACCGCGGCCATCGGCAATCTGGGATCGGGCTCGATTGACGTCCGGCTGGGCGGGATCTACGCCCTGGAACGCATCATGAACGACTCTCCTCGCGACCAGGCGACCGTTGTGTCGGTGCTGTCCGCGTACGTTCGCCGACACGCCCCGGTCCCCACTGGCGCGCCGACGGCCGACATCAGCGCGGCAATGAACGTACTGGTGCGCCGCCGCCCGGAAAGCGACAAGGGGCTGGAACTGGACCTGAGCCGCACCGATCTACGGGGCTGGAAGCCTGCGCATCCGTACGAAGGGCGGGTCATCCACCTGCGAGGAACGATTTTCACGGGGGCAGACCTCAGCGATGCCCAACTCGGGGGCGCAGATCTCTCCGACGCCAGCCTGGAGAAGGCGAACCTCAGCCGGGCAGACCTTTCGATGGCGACCCTCACCAGGGTCGTCTTCGAGGAGGCACAGCTGCGGAACACGGCCTTCGACGGGGCCGATCTCACCGACGCCGACCTCTGCGGCTGGGGCATCAAGTGCCCGGACTTGGCGGGGGCAAGCTTTGCGGGTGCAGACCTGACCCGCGCCTCCTTTGTAGGGGCGGACCTCAGGAAGGCGACGATCTGCGCGGAAATGTTTCTGGCTCCCGTCGGAAGTACCAAGGAGCCGGAGGTCGTGCCCACGTGTGCCACTCTTCGGGACGTGCACCTCAGCGATGCGAACCTCTCAGGAGTGGACCTGGCGGGCACTGATCTGTCCCGGGCGGACCTCACCAATGCCGACTTGTCGAAGGCCAACCTCACCGATGCGAACCTCACCGGCGCCATCCTGAAGGGCACGAAGCTCAGCGGCGCCCAGCTCAAGGGAGCACGCGGCCTCCCGCCGCCCCTCCGGTAGAGCCAACCTGCATCGCAGGACCGGCTCGGACGCCCCATCCAGGACCTCCTCGCCATCGCGACCGGTCTGCCTATGCGCGGTTCGGCTTCCCCTCGCTGCACGAGGCGTTCGACACCACCGCGCCCTGCCGGCGCGCCGGCCCAGTAGGCCCCCCACCGCGTGTCTTCGGACAGGAGTCGCAGCGGCTCGACCAGTTGTTCGGCCTTCACGGGTAGCGCTCAAGATGAGCGGTGAGCACGCCCGCGATGTCGAATCGGTGATCGCCACGAATCATCGCCCTCCCTTCAGCCCAGTGAGGTTCCGTCAAGACCCATCGCTCGAAGGCCGGCCACCAAGCACCTACGCCGGTCAGCTCCACAAGGGTCATGGCGTACGGCACTTGCAAGCCTCGGGGACGCCGTGGTTCAGACCCAGTTCGCCTCGACCACCGGGCCGTCCGAGCGTCTGACTGCACGGATCGCCTCCTCGCACAGCATCGCGAGACAGCCTGAGTGTGGTGGGGCGGTGCTGTCAGCGGGTGATGGGCCCACGAGGATTTTGTCCGGACCGCAGCTCGCATGCTTTCTTATTGAGGTACACCGTGTAGTAGTACCTGTAAGCCAATCTGTAGCCCCTGGCGTAGCCCACTTCGTAGACAGCGGTTTGCGGGAAGAACTCCGGAGGGCCCCAGCGGGAACAGCTCCAAGCGGCTCTTTTTCCCTGTCGCTCACCCTCCAGGTAAGCATCACAGTGGCCTCGCCAATAGGGCTGGTTCAACTCCATGTAGCCGCATCCCGACCAAGGGGGACCCTGTGCAAGGACCTGGGGGCTCGGGTGCGGTACCGCCCTCTCCACGGCAGGCACGGTGGTGCCCGCTGCCGAGGCAGACGGAAATGCGAGGGCAGCACATAGGAGGAGTCCGACGGCGGGGAAATAACGCGAGGGGTGCATCTTTGCCTCCCCGATTGCAATTTCGGAGGCCTGCGTGGAACACACAGGTCGGGCGGGGGCGGGGGGAGGTGGCGCGTCGGTGGATAGGGGCGGAGGCGATCTCTTCGAGGTCTGGGTGGGTGGCGGCGACGGCGCGCAGGACCGCCTGCGCACCGCCGCGTGGAGCCCGCCGGGCACGCCGCCCTCGATCCACCTAGCACGTCACTGCTGGCACCGCCCGAACGTCACCACGTAGGTCGCGGCGCCGCTCGCGCCGGCTCCGGCCCGGTCCGCGGAGCCGGCCAACGCCGCGCTGCCGATTTCGCGCAGCGTCCCGCTGAGGATGTTCGCGCGGTGTCCCGGACTGTTCATCCACCAGTTGACGGCGGCGCTCGGCGTGCCCGAGGCGCCCCAGCCGGTGTACGTGATTTCAGCGACCTGCCATGACCGGGGGTTCGGGCAGTAGCCGGCCCCCATGATGCGGCTCTGCGGTGTAGAGCCCGTCTGTGGGTTGGTGTGCGAGTCCTTGCCCGGCCCCCACCACTTCAGCTGCACGGCCGCAGTGGCGTGCTGTCGGGCCGCGGTGTTCAGGGCGGAGTTGACGGTGAGCGCCGGCAGACCGCGTTGCGTACGCTGAGCGTTGATCAAGGCCACAACATCCCCGGGCTGGGCAACTGCGTCCGGGGACGCGGCTGCGGGGACCAGCGTCGCCGCCAGGATGGCGGCAACGGCCGGACCGATGAGCCTTCGGGTCGGCGAAACAGTGCATTTCACGAGGTACACCTCCCGCGACAACGAACAGTGGTTTCGAGCGCTTGGGTGAGGCGACCAGTCGCTTTCGCTTCGACGTCATTTCCAGGCTGCCACCCGGACCACCCGGTCGCCATCGGAGCCGATGCGGCCGCTGCCGGGAAAGGAACCGCCCTTCGGTTCCGGTATGGCTTGTACGCCACCGGCTCATCGGTCCTGACCGCGGTGACCGGAGGTGCTGCCTACGGCGGTATCCGGCCGTCCGACGGACCGGTGAGCGGCGCACCGGCCACCGGTCACCGGTCACCGAGAGCTGCGCGGACGATCGCGTCGCCTCCCAGCCGGTCGCCCTGCCCCCATCGACCAGTACGCACGGTCGGCGTACGGCGTGCCGTCACACGGCACACGTCGGCGTCCAGAGCAACCCCTGACCGTACTCGGCCGGAACCAGGGGCGTCTGAAGGACCGCATCGGCGAGCAGGCCGTTCCCCAGCGGCGCGGCAGTGCGTCCCGCTAGTGTGGCGGAACTCACTGCCGTTGGGGGGCAGGTGGTCGGTCGCGACCGCCTGGGTGTGATGGCACCTGGCCGAGCTCTGCCCTGCGGTGGTGTATCCGGAGGACGGCCGGCTTCGCCGCCTGGCGTCCTGACATGCAGAGGAGCAGCGTGCAACGGCCGCTTCCCCAGGGGATCGAATACCTCATCGAGCAGTTCGATACGTTCGCCGGGAACCGTGGCGCGAGCCGCCGGTTACCCGTGATGCTGCTGAAACGGGATGCAGCCCCGCCGGGGACCATGCAGGCATCCACCGGCCGCACCGTCATTCTGGGCTACCGGGACCGTCTGTGCGAGGAGGATCTCGGCCGTTCGGTCGACCTGGTCCCGCACGCCCTGATCGAGGACGCTGACGCCGCCCCGCGCGACGCCGTCCCCGGCAGCGTGACCGATCAGCACGTCGCCCTGCTCGACGCCATCGTCGAGCAGTTGGAAGACACCATGCCCCCGGGCGCCGGTGAACTGCGGCTGCCCCGGTTCCACACCTGCCGTGCCGCCCTGGATGTGCCGGTCGGCGCCGGGTCCATGGGAGCCAAACGACGCCGGCTGCGCGACGCTCTGTACCTTCAGCTCCTGCTCCGGCGCCCCTTCCTGGGCACACTGGCGCGACTGGCCGGGGCCACCGGGGACAACTTCCTGGTCAACATCTGGCTCTCCCTCTTCCAGCTCCTGGTCGTCGGGCTGCCCCGTCGCGCCTACGGCCTGTGGCTCAGCAGACGCCGCAGTCTGCGCTGGGTCGGCTCGCGGCGTCCCAAGGGCGCGAACTTCCTCCGGATGGCACTGACCATCACCCCCTCCGGCACCTCCCGGAGCAACCACGCCCTGGTCCAGCGGATGCTGCTCATGGCCCTGCTCAATGATCTGTCCAGGGCGGCCGCGCCGTCCCGGCTCTGGATCCACCGGCCCCGCCGGCGCTGGCCCTTCGTCCTGCTGCTTCCCGAGGTCGGCGAGGAGGGCACTCTCGTCCGTCAGCTGCTCGACACCTACGCGGACATCGTCCGCACCGAGCCGCCCGCGCCCCTGATGGTCCTCGGCGCGCTGCAAGGTGAGCCGCCGTCATACGCCCAGACCGTACCGGCCGACTCCCGTAGCGTGACCGCTCTCGCCGACCGGGTCCACAGCCTGTACACCCGGGGCTCCGCCTCGGCCGTGTACGTCGTCCCGCTGTCCGCGAGCGACGACGACGGTCCGGCCGACCAGTGGGTGGAGACCAACCCGAAGGTCAGCGTACGGGCGAGCGGCCGGGGCGACTACGTGCGGGCCCTGGCGGCCCCGGTGCTGGTGTGCGTCCTCGTCGCCGGAGGCCTGTACTTCGTCGAGCGCGATACCGGACCGTCACCGTCGTGCCGCAAGGTGAGTTCGGGAGAGATCGTCGGGGTCACCGACGGACGCGAATGCCACCTGGGCATCCCCGGCCGGGACGACGAACTGCTCTCCCTGGAAGCGGTCGCGGCACAGCAGAACCACGACGCCGTCACCAGCGGGCGCCCGTACCGGACAGTGGTGTTCTTCGCCCCGCTCACCGCCGAGCCCGGCGACTCCACCCCGGTCAGCATCCAGAGCCTGCGCGGCTCGCTTGCCGCCCAGAACCAGGTCAACAGCCGCGAGGGCGATATCGTCCAGATACGTCTGCTGATCGCCAACGCGGGAAAGTACTTCGCCTACGGATCCCGGAACGGCCAGGAACCCGATGTCGCGAGGGAGATCATCGAGCGAAAGGACCGGGACAAGATCGCTGCCGTGGTGGGCATCACCCAGAGCCGCCCGTCCTCGTTCGCCGCGGTCGGGGAGATCTCGGCCGCGAGCATTCCCGTGATCGGCAATTCCGTCACGGGCAGCCGGATGGTGGACGAGCGTGCCCCCTCCTACTACTTCCAGGTGTCCCCCTCGAACGACCGCATAGCCGAGGTGATGGCCGAGTTCGCTGCGTACTCCGAGCAGATCGGTGAGCTCACGACGAGCAAGGACGGCGGCAGGACGGCGGTGATGGTCTACGACCCCGACGACGAGTTCTTCAGCTCCGACCTCCAGCGCAAGTTCACGGATCACTACAAGGGCGGCAAGGTGGTCACCGTCCCCTACTACGAGAACCGCAACGGACAGATCGTCTCGGAAGTGGCGCGGGACGTCTGCGCCGAGATCCGGGCCTCCGGTGGATACATCCTGTACGCGGGCCGCTCGGGCGAGATGCCGAAGCTCTTCGACGCCCTGCAGGCAAGCGCGGACTGCCGGAAGGCGGACGGGAAGCCGGTTGCCGTCTTCTCCGAGAGCACAGCCGCGAAATACATGCAGGAGCCGGAGGACATGCTCCAGAAGCACTCCTTGCTGAGGCCCTTCTACGTGATGCTCAACAACTCCACAGGCATGGAGAGCCCCGACAGCCCGTACTCCGAATTCACGGTCCGCTTCCGGAGCGTCTTCAAGGACGGCTCGGTGCCGGAAGGGAATGCGGCAGGGGCCTACGACGCCCTCCGGGTGGCCTCCGAAGTGATCAACTCGGTCTACGCGCAGTACAAGACACCGCAGAACAGCAGCGCGCCGTTCCAGCCGACGGACGTGTACGCGCGCCTGTCGAACCCGGGCGTCCAGAACTTCTCGGGCGCCTCGGGCCTCCTGTCACTTGACAGCCGCCACAAGTATCCGCCGAACAAAGCCGTCTACGTCCTGGAGTCACACACGGACAAGAGCGTGACGACATGGATGGCGTGCGGCCTTCTGCCCGACCAGCCACCGACGCTCAACAACCCTGCCACCTGGGGCCGCCCCGGCAAGACCCGCCCCTGCCCCTCCGCCTAGGGACCTGGTGCCCCGAGTCCGGTGGCCGCCGTGGCAAGCCGGCGGCCGCACGGACGCCGATGCGGCGGGACTGCTCGGGGGGCAAGGAAGTCCCTCCTGCCCGGCCAGGGCGAGAACTCCGACGAGAAGCAGGTGGCCGCACCCCAGGCCGCGCGGCGTGGCCTGCACCGTCACGTGGCGGTGATCCGGTTGGGGGTCCGTCCCGGGATGAGCAGCCGGTCCTGCGCCCGCACCCCAGCTCCAGGCCCCACAGCGACCCGCCCTGCCGACAGGACCGGAGAGACGGCCGCCTCAAGGTCACTGGTCCGGCCCAATGTACGTAACCCCTGACCTGCCCGTGCTGTTTGAGGGGCGCACGTGCCGTACTCCCTGCGGCAAGTCCACTTCTCAAGGAGATCTTGATGTCTCGTATCGCAAAGGCCGTAGCGGTCGCCGCCTCAGCCGCCGCCCTCCTCGCCGGCGGCGCCGGTCTGGCGGCCGCGGACGCCACCGCCGAAGGCGCTGCCATCGGCTCCCCCGGCGTCCTGTCCGGCAACGTCGTCCAGGTACCCATCCACATCCCGATCAACCTCTGCGGCAACACGATCAACGTCGTCGGCGTCCTCAACCCGGCCTTCGGCAACGTCTGCATCAACGACGGCGGCCGTGACAAGGAAGACCACCACATGGCCCAGCACCACAAGGGCGAAGGGCACGGCGAGTACTGAGCACCACCGGCTGCTGATCCGTCGGCAGCCGCAGTGAGCCGACAGAGCACTCAATCCTCTGAACCAGCCGCACTGCACACCCCCTGAGCGGTCCGGCCTCCCCCGCGTCCCGGGGAGGCCGGACCGCCACCCGACACGGTGACGGGCCCCGGGCGATGGGTGCGCGCGGTGAGGCGGTTAGTCAGGTGCTGGAAGTGTAGAAGAGCAGCTTCCCCGGGCCCCAGCCCACGCTCCCACCCCCGCGCGTCCGGAGTACCGGCCCGGGGTGCGCATCACAGACCCGTCACTCCCCCAACGCCCCGCCTGTGCCGGCACCCGCACCCGCACCCGCATGAGGCAATGCGCACACGCCACACGACTCGGCACGGAACTTACGGTTTGTGGGTCACCCAGAGCAGTTCCGCCGGCCAGCGGTGCGCCCAGTCGGGTGGGTCGGTTTCGTTGTAGCCGTTGGGTGTTCCGAGTCCGGGCCGCGGCTCGATGAGGTCATCGATGAGGAGACCCGCGCCGCGCAGGACCTTGACCCAGCCGCCGTAGGTGAGCTGATAGCTGGTCGCGCCGTCGTCCTCGGCGATGGTGTTCAGCCCGAAGTAGTCCTGCTGCAGCGTCGTGGTCACGCGGCCGGCGGCTTCGTCGTAGCAAGCTTCGAACCATGGGCTGGCGACGTTGAACACCAGGCGCCCGCCTCGTCTCAAGACGCGTGCGGCCTCCGGGACGGCCAGGTGCGGGGGCGCCCAGCTGAGCCCACCGAAGTCGCAGAACACCAGGTCGAAGCTGTCCGCGGCGAAGGGGAGTTGTTCGGCGGCGCCCTGCACCAGCGGGTAGCGGGCCGCTCCCATGGCGCGGACCGCTGCGGCGAGTTGGGCTTCGGACAGGTCGAGCCCGACCACGGTGGCGCCCTCGGCGGCGAGCACTCTGGACCACTGGCCGGCGCCGCAGCCGACTTCGAGGACGCGCTTGCCGGTGACCTCGCCCAGGGCGTGCAGGTGCGCGTCGGGGATGGAGTACATGCCCCACAACCGGGGCGTGGCACCGATCTGCGGGTCGTGCTCGTGCTGGTAGGCGCTGCTGATCCGGTTCCAGAGCCGCCGGTTGGCGGGGATGCTTTCCACATGCCGACTCCAGCACTGCCTGCCGGGGGCGGTCAACACGATGAGGGCACACTGGCCGGCCTTCGCCTCGGTCCGGCCCTGGCTCGGCCCATGTATCGGAGGCGACCGGGCAGAAGGCGGCCGGCTGCCACCGCAACATCGCAACGTCCGCGAGGCAGTCCCCGCCGAGTGCGACCGCCAGGGCGACGTTCAGGAGGATCTTGCCGGGTTCGTGGATGGCCCGCGGTTTGCGCCACGGATCCAGGGCTGGGGATATGGCGGACTCGACACCTGGATTCACGTACCTGGGCAACCTTGGCAATCCTCGTTGCCACTGGTCAGAGGCACTTTTTTCTTCGCTGATCACTTGTCGGGCAGCCCCCTCAGGAAAGCGCCAGCCAGCGGCAGTGCCATCTGCCAGACGATGTCCGCACTGGCCAACCTGCGGCGACTGTGAAAACCACTGTCCGATCACCGGAGCACGGTGATAGACATCCGGCGTGGAGAAGAATCTTGAGTTCCCTGAGCTGCTGCGACTGATCGATGAACGGTCGACCGCCTTCCGCACCGCGGTTGCCGCCGCGCCCAGTCTCGACGCACAGGTGCCGACCTGCCCCGAGTGGACGCTGTTCGATCTGGTGAAGCACCTGGGTGGAGGAGACCGTTTCTGGGCCGCCATCGTCGGCGCGGGGCCTGCCGACGCTCCCCCGGCCGAGGCCATCGCTGCGCGCGCCGCTCTGGAAGTGCCGCGGGAGCGCGAGGCCCTGCTGGCCTGGCTGGCCGCGTCGACGCAGCTTCTGCTGAGCGCCCTGCGCGGGGCGGGCCCGGACGCCGGCTGCTGGGCGTGGTGGAGTGCCCTGCAGACGCCGCGGGCCTCCGGCGGAGTCGCCCGGCACCGGGCACAGGAGACCGCGGTGCACACGTACGACGCCCAGCTCACCGGTGGCGCCCCACAGCCGCTACCGGCCGAGGTGGCACTCGACGGTGTGGAAGAGTTCCTGTTCACCTGCGTCGCGACGCCCAGCGCCTGGCCGCACAAGCCCACGACCTTCGACTTCCACACCGCTGAGGGCCGCTCCTGGCGCCTCACGGTCGACGGCGACGGCGCACGCTCCACCCGCATCCCCGCGCCCACTGCCGCGACCGGTGAGGGCTCGGACGCAGCCGGTGCCTCCATCCATGGCACGGCCAGTGAGTTGGTCCTCTACTTGTACGACCGGATCCCGGCCGGCTCCTTGCAAGTTGACGGAGACGCAGGGCTGTTCGACCTGCTCCGCGCCTGGGAGCCGGAGGAGTAGGACGTAGTGGGGGCGGTTGGCCGCGCCTCGAGCCGGACGGACACGACTGTTCGCCAGGTTCGTCAGTCGCGGCACCGGGCTCAAACCCGTGAGGCGGCCTCGGGGCGTCACCAGCCGACCATCTACCTGGTCAGAGCCCCAAGCTCGACAACACGCGGTGAACTCCGTCTACCCGGCAGGTGATGACCGCCGCGCACCTCACCAGGGCACTACTCCGGCGTCTTCGAAGAACTTGCCGGTCGGGCCGTCGTCGGGCAGTGTCGCGAGTTTGATGGCGATCTCCGCGCCCTGTGCGGGGGTGCGCACGCCGCTGAAGCCGTTGAGGTCGGTCGCGACGTAACCGGGGCAACCGGCGTTGATCAGGATGTTCGTGTCGCTCAACTCCCGGACGTATTGGAGGGTGACGGCGTTCAGGAAGGTCTTCGACGGCGGGTACGCTGCGGCGATCGGACCCGTCGTCTGCTCGGCGGCGGTTCCTGACTGCCGGGTGAGGGAGCCGACGCTGCTGGACATGTTCACGATCCGCGGTGAGGCGGAGCGGCGCAGCAGCGGCAACATCGCGTTGGTGACGCGGATGACGCCGATCACGTTGGTCTCCACGACCGTCCGGATGGTGGCGGGATCGACCTTGGTGGGCTCCTGTGGCATGCCGCCTGTGATGGCAGCGTTGTTGACGAGCACGTCGAGGCGGCCGGCCTGCTCCTCGATCAGCCGTGCGGCGGCGCTCACGCTCGCGTCGTCGGTCACGTCCAGCGGTACGCCGAACGCCTCGACGCCGCACGCTCTCAGCTTCTCCACCGCGGCTTCACGGCGCTCGTCGTCGCGGGCGCCGACGCCGACGCGCCAGCCGAGGGCGCCCAGGCCCAGGGCGATCTCATAGCCGATTCCCTTGTTCGCGCCGGTGACCAGCGCGATCGTTCGTTCACTCATGGGGACCATGCTGCCCTCGGGCCCCGGCGGGGGTCCAAGACCGATCGGGTGGTCAGCGATACCGTCAGGGTATTGATCCGGGATAGCGTGGCCGGCATGGAGACCCGGGAACTGCGATACTTCGTCGCCGTCGCTGAAGAACTGCACTTCGGGCGCGCCGCGCAGCGGCTCGGGATCGCGCAGCCGCCCTTGTCACGGGCGATCCAGCAGCTCGAACGGCGGCTCGGGGCGGCGCTGTTGGATCGGACCAGCCGCACCATCGCCTTGACCGAGGCGGGCTCGGTGCTGTTGGTCGAGGGCCGGGCGGCCCTCGACGCGGTCGACGCCGCCGAACGCCGGACCCGCCGCGCCGCCCTTTCCACGACCGGCCGTCCCGGCCTGGTCCTGGTCACGAAAGCCAGCGCGTCCAGCGAACTGCTGGCGAAACTGCTCGACGCCTACGCCACCGAACCCGGCGCGGTCCCCGTCGAAGTCATCCTGTGCGGCCCGGCCGAGCAGGCACGGCTCCTGCGAGAGGGCCGGGCCGACGTGGCGCTGCTGCACCGGCCGTTCGACTCGACGGACGAGTTCCACACCGAGGAGCTCAGCACACAAGGCCAGGTCGTGGTCCTGCCGGCCGGGCATCCGCTCACCGCCCGGGCCCATGTACACATGGCCGACATCACCGGGCTGCCGGGCCTGCCCCTGCCACGCTGGCCCGAGCCCGACGGCACCTACCCGCCCGGCCCGGGCCCGCAGGTCCGCGACCACGCCCAGTTGATGCAGCTCGTCGCGCTCGGCCGTGCTTGCGCGGTCTCACCGGAGTCGTGCCGAGCCCAGCTGCACGGTGACCTCGCCGCCGTGCCCGTGCTGGATGCGCCGACAGTCACCACCGTGATCGCCTGGCCGCCGCAGAGTCGGTCCAGAGCCGTCGCCGACCTTGTCCGGGTTGCGACAAGCCTCTAAGGGTTGTCCCGTAAGTGATCTCGCTCTGCAATGCTCTTGATCGTGTCAGGTGTGATCACGGCGTCGGAACCGTCCTGAGCAGCCCGTTTACCGGGCTGAGCCCGCGCGTCTTCGGCAAGCTGGTGACCGCGCTTTGCCGCGAGGGCGCCAACTCGCCCCGCCATTCGGCATCTCGAAGTCGGCAGCCGCCCGCATCATCGACCAGCTCGGCCCGCTCATCGCATTCCAGCTTCGACGCCGGTTCGCCAAGGACACCGTGCTGGTAGTCGACGGCACCCTGGTGCCTACCCAGGACCACAGCATCGCTGAACAGTCGAAGAACTACCGGTACTCCACCAACCACCAGGTCGTCATTGACGCGGATACCCGCCTGGTCGTTGTTGTCGTGAGCCTTTGAACGGCAAAAGCAACGACTGCCGGGCATGGGAGGAGTCTGGCGCGAAGGCCGCCGTGGGCAGGACCCTCACGATGACCGACGTCGGCTATCCGGGCACCGGCCTCCTCATGCCCCACCGCCGCCCTCGCAGTCTCGGAGGAGAATCAGGCGAGGCAGAACTCGTTGCCCTCGATGTCCTGCATCGTGATGCACGACTCGTTGACGCCATCGGCGCGCTGCGTCAGCACATGTTTCCCGCCGAGCGCCATCAGCCGTGCGCATTCGGCCTCGAGTGTGGCCAGGCGCTCGTCACCCACGAGGCCGGTGCCGACCCGCACATCGAGATGCACGCGGTTCTTGACGACCTTGCCTTCCGGAACTCGCTGGAAGAGCACGCGCGGGCCCACACCCGAGGGATCAGTGCACGCGAAGTAGATCTCATCCTCAGGCGGCAGCGAGTGGTGGTACTCCTCCCACGTGGCAAAGCCCTCCGGGACTGTCGGTACGACGTACCCCAGCACCTCGCACCAGAAGGCGGCGAGGCGCGCAGGTTTCGCGCAGTCGAAGGTCACTTGGAACTGCTTGATCATTGACATCGGCGCACGATAACAGGGGCCCTGCTCGTCTCCCCGGGCGCGTGGATCCACACGTTGCCGGGAGAACGGCCCCTGCCATCCGCTGCTGTGTCGTGCGGTCACAGGGGTGAACCGAGGTCGGCGCCTCTCCCAAAAGGGTGGGACCCAGGATCCGATCTCAGCCGACCACTCTCGTGCCAAAGATCAGTGACGGGACAGCCCTTGGTAATTCCAACATGCCTGGCCAGGTTCAACGTACCCGCGTCCCGGCTCACTCGTCCGTGAGACCGGCATCGGCTCGCGACAAGTCTCGTCGAGGCCCCGCCCGCCTCCGGTTCGGCCGTGCTGCGGCGCCGATTGATCGCCCTTTCCGGGCGCCTGTACACCCACACATATCGAGAAGAGCAGGCCCTCGCTCCGAGCACGTGGCCATGACGCCCGCGGCCTGCAGCCTGAGGCGGCACGCGTCGCCGCGCAGGGACAAGCCCGCAACTTCCGCCATTCGCAAGGAGCACGTCGCTAGCGGGCGGAGCTGTCGCCATTCGCGGACCGGCGCATGTGGCGCGGCCGGGTCACTCCTCGTTGAGCCAGCCGCATACGTAGTACTGCTGGTCTGCATCCCGCTCGATGATCCATTGGTTGAGGACGTCGCCTGCGAGTTTCCCGGTCTCGGGGTCCCGCCGGGTGATCTTCGCTTCGACGCTGAGCTGGTCCATGTTCGGGGGGATTTCGTAGGGCTGGAGTTCCCAACGGTCCACGAAGTAGCCGTTGAGGGCGAATCCGAGCAGCCCTGCGCGCAGCCGGGGACAGGTGCCTCGGCGGAGGGAGGTCATGTCGTGGTCGGCCAGGCCGTTCATGTAGAGCGCGAAGACGCGCTCGACGGCTCCGCGGTCGAGGGGGGGGTGTGCGGGCTTGGATGCGAGGCTGGGTCTGGGACTGGAGGGGGAGCTGGACGGGGTGGCCGTGGTGGGTGCGGCAGGGGAGGCAGACGGGGATGGGGACGGGGAGCGGTGCGTGGGCGCCGTGGTCTGGGTCGCGCGGGTGCGGCCGGCGTCATCGTCGCGGGATCCGGACCCGGGTAACCACCAGGGCATCGCGAGCAAGACGGTCGCAACGACTGCCACAAGGCCGCCCCACGCATACCGCGACCGCCGAGAAGGACGGGCGGGGCCGGGCAGCGGTGGGGTCGGCCGTCCCGCTCCGGTGCCTGCGCCCGGCGCCGCACCCAGCCGCAGCGTGGACGCGGATGTCGGCGCGGGGTCCGGCCGGGAGGACTCCGCTTCACCCGCCGCTTCCGCGAGCAGGTCGTACGCCTCCACGGCGGTGAGGCGCTGCGCCGGGTCCTTTCGGAGCAGGCCCATCAGCACCGGCAGGAGTCCCCCGGCGCGGACGGCAGTGGCAGGTTCCTCGGTGGCGACGGCGACGAAGACGGCCCAGGAACCGGAGCCGCTGAATGGCGGATGTCCCTCCACGGCGGTGAACAGCGTCGCGCCCAGGGACCACAAGTCGGATTCGGCGGTCGCCGGGAAACCACGCACCTGCTCGGGGGACATGTAGGCCGGGGTCCCCATGAGGGCCCCTGACCGGGTCAGACCGGGCTCGCCCTCGACGGCGGCGATCCCGAAGTCGGTAAGCACCACCCGCTCCCCTTCGAGCAGCACGTTGGCGGGCTTGATGTCCCGATGGGTGACGCCCGTGGCGTGCACGGCGCGCAGCGCGTCCAGCATCTGTCGACCGATCCTGGCCACGTGGGCCGACGGAAGCGGGCCGTCCTTCTTGATCAGGTCGTCCAGCGAGCGGCCGTGGACGAGTTCCATCACGATCCACGGGCGGCCGTCGTCGCTGGATATCCGGTCGTGGACGGTGATGACCCCCGGGTGTTTCAGTCGGGCGGCCGCGCGCGCCTCGCGGTCGAGGCGGTCGATCCATGCCTTGCGCCGTGGGGCATCGAGGTCCTCGGGGAGGCGGAGCTCCTTGAGGGCCACCTCCCGGTCGAGTTGCTCGTCGTGGGCCCGCCAGACGGTCCCCATGCCGCCTTGGCCCAGTAGTTCCGTCAACTGGTACCGGCCGGCCAGCAGTCGTCCACGATCGTCAGTCACACCCCGGAACCTAACCCAACACACCTGCTCGCAGAACTCAGAACACACATAGCGTGCGGGCCGCCACCGACTCGTCAGGGCCGTCGGCTGCCGGGACGAGCGCCGTGGGTCGAGCGTCCCGACAGAGCCGGCCATCAATCGAAGGGCGTGGCTGGGAGTCCGGGCGCCGGCCTTTGGCCGTTCAAGCCACTCCGTACGCGGCCTTGCGCTGATTTCGAGTCGGTGTACAGCCTGACCGTTTCTTCGGTGAATGTGACCACTCTGCTGGGTGATCTTGATGGGCCGAGCCGTTGTGTTGCCGACTTGAACTGATATCACGTCACCCGTGATCGGCATCTGGCCCGACTTGGTCGGGCGTCGTCGCGCGAGATCCGCGCCGACCGCCCTGATCACTCCCCTCCCTGTTCCGCCCTGGCCCCCAGGGCAACCCGCTCAACAGAAGGTGCCTGAACGTCAAGAACACACGATCGCTTGGCTTGGGAATTCTCGCCGGGGCCATGGTGCTCGCCGGCGCCATGCCCGTGGCAGCCGCGCCCAACTACAAGACTGCTCACCTGACCATCGCCACCCTCAACGACGGGAACGCCGGCACGGACCGTGAGGTGCAGGTCAGGTTTTGGTGCCAGCCCAATTCCGGTATCTCCAGCGACTGGCGGACGCTGGACAAGACCGGTTACGACGACTTCGAGCGTGGAGCCACGGACGAGTACACCGTCGACAACATCGCCGAGAACTGCACCAGCCTGACAACCGTGGAAATGCGGCTCGCCGGCGGTGGCCCCGATGACTGGCACGTCGACTGGATCGAGGCGACCGGCCCCGGAGGCACCCTCTACGAGACCAAGTCCGAGCCCGCCCACCCCTGGGTCCAGACAGGCGTCGGCTCCGTCGGCTTCAGGGCCCAGCCGTGGCGCACCGCCTGCACGGTGAACGGGCGCCTGGTCACCGGGACCATGATCGAGGGCACCAGCGGCAATGACGTCATCGACTGTCCGAAGGGCGTCAAGGGCGACACCACGGTCAACGGTCTGGGCGGAGACGACCGGATCGCGTCACCGGTCGGCACGGCATGGACGGCAAGGCTTTCGGCGAATCGGGCACGGACGGGAAGGCCGGCAACGCGGGAACCATCAACGGCGGCCCGGGCAACGACACCATCACCGTATCCGGAGGCCGCGGTGGCAGCGGGGCCAAGGGCGAGGACCGTGGTGCCGAGGGCGGACTGCGGGGTGGCAACGGCGGTGCCGGAGCCACCGGCAACACCGGAACCATCAACGGCGGCGTAGGCAGGGACAAGATCACCGTCACCGGTGGCGCGGGCGGGCACGGCGGCCAGGGGGGCGATTCCGAGGAGAGGAATGACAAGTACGAGAGCGATTACGCCCAGTGGAGGGGGTACGGAGGCAACGGTGGCACCGGCGGTGCCGGAAACACCGGCAGCATCCTCAGCACCGGTGAAGACAACACCGTGAAGGTCACCGGTGGCGCGGGCGGCGACGGCGGCCGCCTTGGCCGATACGGCCGCGACAACGGCAAGGGCGCCACCGGCGGCAACGCCAACGCGCACGTCATCGAAGCCGCTTGCACGGACACCGTCACCACCACCGGCGGCATCGGCGGCCGCACCGCCACCATGCTCAACTACCGGGCCGACTCGGGCAAGAACGACACCGGCACCATCAAGCGGGGCAACGGAACCTGTCCCAGCTGACCGACAACCTGGAAGCCGCCGGACGCCACGGGCATGCCTCATCCCCGACGCAAAGGAACGTGACGCTCTCCCAGGGGTGACCGCGACCGTCCGGTGGTGGACAGGTGGTGGGGTCGGCGCCGGCGCAGCCGGGCCGCGCCCCGTCGCCGACCAGGCGGGCCGCCCCCCGGGCGCAGCGGCACCGCCCGGCCGACCGCGCTCCACCGGCCCGCCGCGTCGTGGCGTCCCCGGACCAGCAGGTCAGGGCGGGTAAGGGTGCCGGTGACGCTCATAGGCCAGACCTGCATGCAGGGCGGCCGGGGCCCGGTAGCGCCTCGGCAGCCTGCCCGAGCATCGGCTCCACCGGCGGACACAGCATTGCCGGGCCTTCTCGCCCTCACGCTCGCCCTCCCGGACCAGCGGGGCGCGGACCGGGCACGCGGCCCGGCGGACGGTACCCGAAGCGGCAGCCGTCACCGGTCGCCGGAGCGCTCCAGCTCCCAGGCCGCGCCCGCAAGGTCAGCCCGAAAACCCGAGCCGACGGCCGGCCGCGCGGGCTGTTGTCATGATCGCGTCGGACGCGTTGCTGACCGATCCCCGAGCCCAGGAATCCGCGGGTCGGTGCAACAGGGCCGAAGGCCATGGGCAAAGGCCATGGCGAACGGCGCTACGGCCCGAAGGTCAACGGACGGTCCTACGGCTTCGGCGACGCGGGCGGTGCGGATGACGTGGACGGCTCCGGGAGCGTATTGGGCTCGGCCTCTGTCGGAAGCGACCAGATGTGCTTCGGTGACACGATCTTGGTGATCCTGTTGGCGATGAGAGAACTCAGGTTGCCGAACTTCCCGTCGACGTCGGAGTTCACGACGATGACCATGGTGGCGCGGTCCTGCGGGAGGCGGACGGCGATGGTCTCGTAGCCGGGCAGCTCGCCGTTGTGGCCGATCCAGCCGGCGAAGTCGGCGATGCCGAGCCCGTAGCCCAGCCCGGGGTGCCCGGTGGGCAGCATGTGCAGCCGTTGGGCCTGGACGGCCGGTTGCAGCAGCCGGTGGCCGTCCGGCAGCTGCCCGCTGACCATGGTCGGAACCCAGGTGTGCAGGTCGTCGATGGTGGAGATCATCGCGCCGGCCGCCCAGCCCCAGGACGGGTTCCAGCCGGAGGCGTCGACGGTCGTGCCGTCCGGGGTGAAGTTCGTGTAGCCGTGCACGTACGGGCTGGTGATCTCGGTGCCGGTCGGCAGCGAGGTCGCGTCCATGCCGGCCGGTGCGAAGACGTGCTGCTGCAGGTAGGTGTGCAGGGGCTGTCCGCTGATCTTCTCGACGAGCAGACCGAGCAGGACGGTGTTGGTGTTGGAATACTCCCAGCGTGCCCCGGGCGGGAACTTCGCCGGGTGCCGGAAGGCGATGTCCAGCAGCTGCTGCGGGCTCCAAGCGCGGTACGGGGCGGCCTTGAAGGTGGCCAGCCAGCGGGGGTCCTCGGTGTAGTTGTAGAGGCCGCTGCGCATGTCGGCGAGCTGCCGGACGGTGATGCGGTCGCCGCCGGGCACGCCCTGGAGGTACGTCGAGATCGGCGCGTCGAGCCGTACCTTCCCCTGGTCGACGAGTTGGAGGACGCCGGTGATGGTGAAGGTCTTGGTGACGCTGCCGATACGGGTGTACATATCGGTCTTGATGGGGGTGCCGGTGGTCTTGTCGGAGGTGCCGAAGGCGCGTACGTAGGCGTCTTTGCCGTCGACCCACAGGCCGACGCCCACGCCGGGGATGCCGGCCTCGCGCATGGCCGCGGTGATGGCGTCGTCGAGTTCTTCGGCGATCACGTCGTCGATGCCGACCCGGCCCGGCGGCGCGGCGGCGGGGGCCTGGCCCGCACACAGCGCGGTCAGCAAGAGGGAGGCGGCGGCCACGACGGTGGGCGTGCGGTACCGGCCCATACAGGATCACCCCTGATGCACGTCCCCGAGCGGAATCCGAAGCCCCGAGCCGACCTTCCCATGGTAGGAAGCCGGATCCAGGGCGGCGACCGGGGCCGCAGGGGCGGCCGGGCCGCATCAGGCGCAGCCGGACGCCTCAGCGCGGGCCGTGGTGGCCGGCTGCCCCAGGGTGCCCGGCCCGCCGAACACTGAGGCTTTCGGACGGCGACCCGGAGCACTCCGGTCACAGCACTCCGGGGCAACTCGAGGAGGTCCCCGTTGTCGGGAACAAGAGGCCAGATCGGCACGACGCGGGCGCCGCCCAGCGTGCGGGCCGAGCAGCGCGAGCCTGGCCGCTGGAGAGACGCCTCCGCCTTGCGTCCACGCAGAGATCAGGGGCGTAGAAGCACCTGGGGTCGTGACGTCCCCCGTCACTCCGGTCCCGCTTTCGGCGGATCCGGGTACGCGAGAACCCGGGGCGCGGCAGCATCGACGGCGTGGACCGGCCCCGGTGGTACTCCCCCCCCCCGGCGCCGCCTGTGTCTGCGGGACGTCGCCGCGCCACACGAACCGGCCGACGTCCCCGGTGCCCAGGTCTCCTTCGGCCGGCTCACAGTCGGACCTCCTCGCAACGCCCCCTGGGCATGAGCTCCCACACCCCGGGCTCACCCACCTCGATCCACCGCTGCCGGCTGGAGCCCGGCGACCGGATCCTCATCCACACCGGCGGCGTCGCCGAAGCCTGGTCCACCCACGGCGAGCTGTTCGGCGAGGACGCCTCGTCGGCACCCTCGTCCGTGCCATCGCCGCGGGCGACGCCGCCCCGGAGGCCCTGCGCCGCCTCGCCACACCCATACGACGGACCCCTCACCCAGCACGCCACCACCCTCCTCGCCGCTGCCCCCGCTCCCTGAGCCCGTCACCTCGCGCCCAGACGTCGCAAGCTTTAAGCGAGCCCCCTGTGGTTTAACCGCTGATGGCCGGGTTAGCCGCCCTGTACCGGGAGGCGCTCCCGCCGCCCGGGATCGCGACGGGAGGCGAGTGTCATGGCACTACCGATCCGACGCCGCGGAACCAGCCCCGGCGCACTGATCAGCGGACTGGACCCGCTTGCGGACTTCGAGAAGATGTGGGACCAGATGGGCCGGTACCTGGAACAGGCCGCCGCCCCCGCCACAGGCAGCGGCACCTGGCTGCCCATGGCCGAGGAAGAGGAGAACGAGAACTCCTACACGCTCAAGCTCGAGCTGCCTGGGTACCCGCCTGAGAACATCGACATCGAGATGGAAGGCGACGAACTGGTGATCAGCGGCGAACTGTCCGAAGAACACCAGGGCAAGGTCCTCACCCGTAGGCACGGCAGCTTCATGTACCGCACCAGCCTGCCCGCCGCGGCCGACGTCGAGCACTGCGACGCCGAGCTCGACAACGGTGTCCTGACCCTGACCGTCCCCAAGACGGCACAACCGCAACGCCGCAAGATCGAAATCGGAAAAGGACACCGCACCCTCGAAGGACAGGCCCCAAGCAAGCTCACGGGCGAGGGCGGACCCACCACGGCCGAAGCACGCAACACCTTCGAGCCCGGCACCACCGCCCCGACCCCGGCCGCCGGCCCGCGGAGCAGCGATGACACGTCGGGCCGCACTGGCCCCACCGGAGCGGCATGAATGCACCTGCCCCCGTAGCAGGAATAACGAGAACTTGGTCGGCCCGATCCGTCTCAGGCCCGATGAATCCTGCTGGTCAGTCCACCTCCGGACCGGCCGAGGGCCGGGTTCGCCCAGGAGCTCCGCACCTGGGACGACGGGGTTGCCTGGTTCCGGTCTCTCCCCTGCGGGCCAGCGGGAGGTATTGCAGCAGGTCGGCGGCTACGCGGTGCAGAGGCACACCAACCGCTGCCACCACACCACCCGTCCACAGGCCATCTACCCCCAGTGGGGCGGGACGGCAGGGCCCATCGGGGTGTTCCGCACCAGTGGGCAGGATGGTGCGCGGGGCCGGCGGAACCGGGTAACGTCTTTGTCATGTTCTTCCAGGCGCCGATTCACGAGTGAGAGCGAGATGGGCCCCTGCTGACGTCCTCCGACGTCGCCGCCCGTCCCCCACCGATGAATCCGTAGATCACTTCAATCATTACCGGGAGAACCCGTGACCGACAGCAAGAACATCAACAACCCCGTGGGCCAGGGCGGCGGCCAGCGCAAGAAGCTGTCCCGCGCCGAACGACAGAACAACGGCCCCCACCGCAACCGCGACCGCCAGAGTGCAGCCGACCAGAAGGCGGAGCTGGTGCGCAAGATGCGTGAGAAGGCAGGCACGGCCGAGGCCACCGAGCAGGCGAGCGGCGACACCGCACAGAGCTGACACGCACCGCCGCACCCGCCGCAGACCCGGGCCTGGGACCGACCGCGACGCGCGGTCGGTCCCAGCCGCCGTATGAGGGGCCCGCCCGCCGTTCGGCTCTACGCCTCGGGTGCGGTGTCCTTGGACGCGGGCAGCCGGGCCGCCGCCGCGTGGAGGGAGCGCAGGGCCAGCAGCAGGACGCCGATGTCGTCCAGGTACACCGGATCCGGGATCAGGTCCACCGGCGAGACCGTGTAGAGCACGGCGACCCAGAAGAGGGCCTTGTCGCGCAGCGGGATCCCGGCGTCGAGCAGCAGGCGCCGCGCCTTGAAGACCCGTACGAGCAGTACGGCCGCGTAAAGCGCGAGCGCGGCGGCGACGACCGCGGCCAGCGTGAGCCAGACCTTTCCGTCCATTGCCGCCGTATACCCCGTTGGATGCCCCCGTACCGCGGCCACTCGGGGGTCGAAGCCGATGCCGATGCCGATGCCGACGCCGTGCGCTTGCTCGTTCTGCCTTCCGGGCGGCTTCTGGCCTCATCACATGCGGGAGGCGACCCGGGTTGGCAGCGAGCGGACCCGGAGATGGCACGGCGGCGTCCGGGCGGCGGCCGAGAGCTCCAGCTCGAGGAGGTGATGGGCCGGCAACTCCCGACCAGCGCACGGCTCGACACATCTGGCACGTGGGCGAAGGCGTTTGACCTTGCCGCTGGCGACAAGGTTGCACGATGGCCGGCATGAACACCACCGCACCGCACAGCAGGGTCGTCGTCATCACCGGGGCCGGCACCGGCATCGGCCGGGCCACCGCCCACGCCTTCGCCGCCGAGGGAGCCCACGTGATCGCAGTAGGACGCAGGATCGAACCGCTCAAGGAGACCTCCACCGGGCACGAGCGGATCACCCCGCTGGCCGCCGACATCGCCGCTCCGGGCGGGCCCGACCGGATCCTCCAGACCGTGCTGGAGACGCACGGTCGGCTGGACGTGCTGGTCAACAACGCCGGCATCGTGCGCAGCGGCGCCCTCGGCACCCTGACGCCGGAGACGATCACAGCCCAGTTCGCCACCAACCTCGTCGCCCCGGTCCTGCTGACCCAGGCCATGCTGCCGCTCCTCGGGGAGTCGCACGGCGTGATCGTCAACGTCAGCACGTCGGTGGGACAACGGGCCTGGCCGGGAAGCTCGATTTACGCGGCGACCAAAACCGCCCTGGAACTGCTGACCCGCAGCTGGGCGGTCGAGCTGGCGCCCCGCGGGATCCGGGTCGTGGCGGTCGCGCCTGGCGCGATCGACACTCCGATCGGCGAACATCAGGGCCTGACCCCGGAGCGAAGGGCAGCGGTGCGGGAATGGCAGCTGGCACACACCCCGCTGGGCCGGATCGGCCGACCCGAGGAGGTGGCCTGGGCGATAACCCAACTCTCCGCACCGGGCGCCTCGTTCGTCACAGGAGTGGTACTCCCGATCGACGGCGGAGCGGTCGTGGCGTGATAGAAGTGCTCCGGGAGGTGGAATGGGTGCGGATCGGTGAGCTGGCCACGGCTACTGGGACGAGCGCCCGTGCGCTGCGGCACTACGAGCAGGCCGGGCTGATCTCATCCGAGCGGGCCTCCAACGGCTACCGCGTCTACGACGAGCGGGCGGTGGTGCGGGTGCGCAACATCCGCTACCTGCTGGCCGCCGGACTCACCCTGGACGACGTGCGCGTTTTCCTGCCCTGCCTGGACGGCGACGTGGCTGCCGCCCCGCCCTCGGGCAAGGGCCTGCGCATCGCGTGGGAACGGTTGGCAGTCCTCAACCAACGGATCGCCGCCCAGACCGAGACCCGCGACCGACTGCAGGCTGCGCTGCGCCAAGCAACCGGTGACCGCATCCGCCCGGTGGCCTGACCGTCGGCCGCACCACCGCGGCCGGCGATCCCAGACACCACTGCGCTACCGATGAAAATGCCTGGCGGTGGGCCGCGGGCTACCCCCTGACGCAAGGGGACCACGGGCCACCTGCCGATGATCGTTGACCCCTACGGGCGCCCGCCGGCGCCTGCGGTCCACTGCCGTGTTCTCGCGCCCTCCGCGCAAGCCGGAAAATGCCGCGCCCGCTCGCGAGCGCCTTCACTACACTCGCCCCACGCGCTGCCGACAGGGCACCGCGTGACCACGCCGAGTGAAGAGAAGGGGAACCGGGCCATGTGCATGCGACGCACCACCGCCTTCGTTCCCCCGGCCCGGTACGACGTGATCCCGGTGTCTCGCGATGCCCGGTGCCGGCTGCGCGGCCGCCACCGTATGCCCGTGACTCTGTCCTAGTTCCCGCCCCTCCCTCCGCACCCCGCTGCCGGCTCACGCCGGCCTGGCCGGGCGAGGCGGGGCCGTGTGCCGTGTGCAGTTCCGGGAATCGCGCTGCCTGTTCCCTCATCATTCGAAAGGCCCCGGGCCATGCGCAGCAACCGGCGACCCCTCGCCACCCATTACCCCGCCACCGTCCGCAATCTGGGCATCCTCGCCCACGTCGACGCGGGCAAGACCACCGTCACCGAACGCATCCTGTTCGCGACCGGCGCCATCCACAAACGCGGCGAGGTACACGACGGAACGACCGTCACCGACTTCGACGCCCAGGAACGCGATCGCGGCATCACCATCTTCGCCGCGGCCGTGAGCTGCAGTTGGGGCGGCCACCGCGTCAACCTGATCGACACCCCGGGCCACGTCGACTTCGCCGACGAGGTCGAGCGGTCCCTGCGCGTCCTCGACGGCGCCGTCGCGGTGTTCGACGCCGTCGCCGGAGTCGAGCCGCAGAGCGAGTCGGTGTGGCGGCAGGCCGACCGGCACGGGGTGCCGCGGATCGCGTTCGTCAACAAGCTCGACCGGGCGGGCGCCGACCTCGACTCGGCCGTCGCCTCCCTCCGCGAACGGCTGGACGTCATACCGCTGGTGGTCCAGTTGCCCATCGGCCGGGAGGACGGATTCACCGGGGTCGTCGACCTGCTGGAGATGCGCGCGCTGCACTGGCATACGGACGGTCACGCGGACGGGCGCGCGGGCACGGACGGCACGTACGAGAGCGGACCGGTGCCCGAAGAACTGCGGGAGGAGGCCCAGCGGCGCCGCCGGCTCCTCGAGGAGACGGTCGCCGCTCTGCACGCGGACGCCCTGGAGGAGTTCTGCGCGGCTTCGGCGCTGAGCGGGCCGACCCTGGCCCGCGCACTGCGCGAGCTGACGCTCGCCGGGGAGGGCGTCGTCGTGCTGTGCGGGTCGGCCTACCGCAACCGCGGGATCGAGCCGCTGCTGGACGCGGTACTCGCGTACCTGCCGTCGCCCGCCGACATGCCGCCGGTAAGGGGCACGACCGGTGCGGCGGGCGGTCCGGCCGAGGAGCGCTCCCCCGATCCGACCGGGCCGTTCGCGGCACTGGCCTTCAAGGTGACGGCGACGCCGACCGGACGGCTCACCTACGTACGGGTCTACTCGGGCACGCTGCGCAAGGGCCAGTCCGTACTGGACGCCGCTACGGGGCGTACGGAGCGGATCGGCCGGATCCTGCGGGTCCAGGCCGACCGGCACGAGGAACGGGAGGAGGCGGTGGCGGGCGACATCGTCGCCGTGATCGGGCTGAAGGCCGCCCGGGCCGGCACGACCCTGTCGGCGCCGGGGGCTCCACTGGTCCTCGAACCGCCATCGGTCGCCGAACCGGTGGTGTCGGTGGCGGTCGAGGCGGCCCGCACCGGCGACACCGGGCGGCTCTCGGCGGCCTTGGCACACCTCGTGGAGGAGGACCCCTCGCTGAGGGTGCGCCTTGATCCGGAGACCGGCCAGACCGTGCTGTCGGGGATGGGTGAACTCCACCTGGAGGTGGCCGTGGAGAAGATCCGTCGCGGTCACGGCCTGGAGGTCGTCGTCGGGCGCCCGCAGGTCTCCTACCGGGAGACCGTCGTACGCGGCGTCACCGGCTTCGTCTACCGGCACGTCAAACAAGACGGCGGTGCGGGCCAGTTCGCGCACGTCGTCATCGACGTCGAGCCGCTGGACGAGGCCGAGGGCTTCTCGTTCGGGTCCACGGTCGTCGGTGGCCGGGTGCCGCAGGAGTACGCGCGGGCAGTCGAAGCCGGCTGCCGGGACGCCCTCGCCGAAGGACCGCTCGGCGGGTACCCGGTGACGGGGCTGCGGGTCACGCTCACCGACGGGGCCACCCACTCCAAGGACTCCTCGGAGCCGGCGTTCCGTGCGGCGGGCCGGTTCGCCCTGCGCGAGGCACTGGCCGCGAGCACCGTCGAACTGCTGGAACCCGTGGTGGAGGTCACCGTGACCGTGCCCGAGGACGGTGTCGGCGCGGTGCTCGGTGACCTCGCGGCCCGGCGCGGCCGGATCTCGGGCTCCACGTCCGGGCCGGGGACGGCGCTGGTCACGGCGGTCGTGCCGCTGGCCGAGCTGTTCGGCTACGCGACCCGGCTGCGCGGGCGGACCCGGGGCCGCGGCACCTTCACCACCCGGCCCGCGGCCCTCGCACCGGTTCCGCCTTCGGTCGCCGCCGCGGTGCTGACCCGCTAGCCGGAGGCTCCCGCTCCGCCCCGTGACGCCGGGGCGGAGCGGGACGCGGACCGGCCTCCGTGGCCGGATCGAGGGCTCGTGGGGCGGGACGCGTGCGGCCATGATGGCCCGATGGACAGACGGGTGGACTTACGACCGGCCGAACGCGAAGCGCCGCCGGAGCGCTGTGGCCGCCCCGGCGTCCCCGGCATCCCCGATGTCCCCGGCGTCCCCGGGTCATCGGGCCATTCCGGGCTCCCCGGCATTTCCGGGGAGGCGCCCGGTGAGGCGTACGCCGTGTCGGCCGAGTTCTACGACCTGTTGCACGCCCGCGCCTACCACCGGCACGCACTCGCCCTCGCCGCTCCGGCAGCCGCCGCGCGGCTCGGGATCGTCGAGGTCGGCGCGGGGACGGGCCTGGTCACCGGGGTGCTGATCGGCGCTTCGCACGTACCCGTCCACGCGGTGGAACCCTCGCCCGCGATGCGGACCGTGCTGCTGTCCCGGCTGCACCCCCCGGTGGGCGGTTCCGCGGGGGAACGGGTGACGGTGCACGCCTGCTCCGCCCTCGACCTGTCGCTGGACGGGCCCGCCGACCTGGCCGTCTGCCTGCGGTTGGTGCCCTGTCTGCCGCCCGTAGAGCGCCGCGCGCTGTGGCGGGTGCTGGCGGGACTGCTGGTGCCGGGCGGCCTGCTGTTCCTGGACCGGCCGCCGTCGGGCGTTCCCGCGCAGCCGGTGCGGCGCGGGCTGGGGCAGGTCCGGCTGGGCATGGACACCTACCACGGGCTGCTCACCCAGTGCGCCGAGGACGGCCGCATCCGCTACGACTACTCCTACCTGGTGTGCCGTCAGGGGCGGGTCCTGCGCCACGCCCGGGAGTCCTTCCTCCTGTGGCCGCTGCCGAGGCGGGAGCTGGGCCGGGAACTCGCCGCGGCCGGCCTCGTACTGGAGGACGACCTGACGCCGGACGTGCTGCGGGCCCGCCGAGGTGTCTGACGGTGCGTGCCCCGGTACGGCCCGCTCCGCTGCCGCTGCCACATTCCGGCGCCGGGACACCGGGCGTTCGCGAGCGCGTCGGTCCCCTGCCAGTTTGCAGAGTAATACGGCTGTGACCTGCTGCTGTTCAGTTGGGCCGCGTTGATCACTAGGGTTCCTGGGTGACTGACAACAGCGAGATACCCACGGGTCGGAGCGGCCCGGACCCGGACGAGTGGGATGACTTCGTCCGGCGGTTCGAAGCAGACCGGGCCGGGCTGGGCACGGGAGGCTCAGGTCAGCAGCCCGCGCCCCGGACGCGGCGCGTGTGGCCGCGGAACCTGGCGCTGGCACTGCTGGCGGCGGGGGCCGCCTTCGCCGTGCTGAAGTACACCGGGGTTGCACCGGGCAACGGAACCGCCGCCCCCGCTCCGGCCGCGCCCACACCTGCCGGGGCCACGTCCGCCGCGTCGGCGACTGCGCCGCCGTCGACCGCGCCGCCGTCGGCCGTATCGCCGCGGAGCACGACGGCCGCGACCGCCGGCGCGCGGGCCGTGATGCCGCTCGTCGAATTGTTCCCTGAGCAGGTCAAGGGTCCTTCCGGGGCCGCCTTCACCCGGCTGGGCTCGCGCCTGATGGACTCCTGCACGGAGCCCGGCGGGGTCGGACGCCGGCTGGCCGCCATGATCGAGGAAAGCGCCGGCTGCGTCGGCGAGCAGATCGCCCTCTACAAGGACGACCGGAACAACCAGTACAACATGGCCGTTTTCACGATGAAGGACCCGCAGGACACTCTGAGGTTGGTGACCGAGCTGTCGATGGCCTTCGACGACTACCAGGTCGCTGTTCAGGCTCCGCCTCCCGGATCGGGTCTGCCGGCTCTGCCCGCGGACAGCGGGCTGGTCCAGGCCTTCACCGGGCACGGCCGGGTCATGGTGGTCGCCATGGGCCAGTGGTCCGACGGCCGGACCGCCGACTTCCAGCAGCTGGTGAACCGGATGACCCCGCTCCAGGACGCGGTCTCGGGGAAGGTCGGCGCGCACGAGGGCACCGGCTGAGACCGGGCGAGAGGACCGTTCAGTCGACGGGCCAGGTGTGGACCGGGGCGTTCATGTGCATGAAGTCCATGTACTGGCACGTCATCCGACGCAACGACTCGTGGCGGCGCAGGTTGTCGTCGAGGTGGTGGAACATCTCCGACTGCCAGGTGGCGCCGTTGCGCCCGGACACGCAGCGCTGTTCGATCACGCCCAGCAGTTGTTCGCGCCACACGTCGTCCATGCCCGTGGCTTCCAGGCCCCGGTGCGCAAGCGGCAGCAGCCGGCGCAGGACGAGTTCGGCGGCCGGGACCTCGCCCATGCCCGGCCAGTAGAGCGAGGCGTCTATGCCGTGCCGGGCGGCGAGGTGCAGGTTCTCCTCCGCGGCGGAGAAGGACATGCGGGACCACACCGGGCGCTCCTCTTCGACCAGCGCCCGAGTCAGGCCGAAGTAGAAGGCGCCGTTGGCGAGGATGTCGGCCACGGTCGGGCCGGCCGGCAGCACCCGGTTCTCCACGCGCAGGTGCGGTTTGCCGTGGGCGACGGCGTAAACGGGCCGGTTCCACCGGTAGATGGTTCCGTTGTGCAGGCTCAGTTCTGCCAGCTCGGGCACGTTCCCCGCTTCGAGGGTGGCGTGCGGGTCCTCGTCCTCGCAGAGGGGCAGCAGCGCGGGGAAGTAGCGCTGGTTCTCCTCGAAGAGGTCGAACACGCTGGTGATCCAGCGCTCCCCGAACCACACCCTGGGCCGTACGCCCTGCACCTTGATCTCCTCGGGACGGGTGTCGGTGGCCTGCTCGAACAGCGGGATACGGGTCTCGCGCCACAGCTCCTTGCCGAACAGGAAGGGCGCGTTGGCGGCGAGGGCGACCTGGATCCCGGCGATGGCCTGCGCCGCGTTCCAGTAGGGGGCGAAGTCGTCGGGGGCGACCTGGAGATGGAACTGGACGCTGGTGCAGGCCGCCTCGGGGGTGATCGTGTCGGCGTACGCCCGCAACCTTTCGACCCCGTCGATCGCGATCCGCAGGTCCTCGCCGCGGGCCGCGAACACCTGCTCATTCAGGAGTTGGTAGCGCGGGTTCTCCGAGAGGGCGTGCCCTCCCACGTCCTTCTGCTGGAGCGTCGGCAGGATGCCGATCATGACGAGGTGGGCGCCGACCGTCGCGGCCCGTTCCTCGGCGTGATTGAGCGCGTCACGGATCTCACGCTCCCAGGCGTCAGGACCGCCGTCGGCCAGCCGCCGGGGCGGAAGGTTAATCTCCAGGTTGAAGCGGCCCAGCTCTGTCGACCAGGCGGGGTCTGCGATGGCGGCGAGAACATCGCTGTTGCACATGGCCGGCTCGCCCGAGCCGTCGACCAGGTTGAGCTCGATCTCGAGGCCGACCTGGGGCCGCTCGTAATCGAAGCGGGCCTCGCGCAGCATGCGGGCGAACGCGTCGAGGCAGGACTGCGTCTTTTCCCGGTAGCGGCGCCGGTCCTCCCGGGTGAACATCAACGCCGGGACATCCCGTCCCATCGGACCTCCCGCGTCCCCCGGCGCTCGGGTCCGGGTGCTCGTGGGCGTTCTCCCTCCAGCGTCGCACGCCGCAGGCGGCAGCGCCCGCGGCGGCGGGAATGAGGCTGGGGTGACGTGATCAAAAATGCTCCGGGTGCGTCGATGGTGCCAGATATGCGCGGTAACCGGGCTGGTCCGGCAGGTCGGGCAGCGGGTGGGGGCGCCAGTTGCGGGCCCAATGCGGCGGTGGAAGGTCTCCTGACACAAGCACTGCCGTCGGCCGGGTCCGCGCCAGGGAGATGAGCCCGTCGGCGGTGATGCTGCCGTCGTGGCCCCCGTACACCTGACGGGCAGCGCATCCGGTGGCGAACGCGGCACGGACCGCCTCTGCGCCGCTGAGGATGCATGGCGGGCGCACGCCCAAGCGGCGTAGTTCGCCGGCGACTGCGGTGAATGCCACCCGGTCGGCGCGGCTGCGGGCCGCTGCACCACCAGCGATCGTGAACTGCAGCGCCAGATGGGCGGCCAGGGCGGCGCAGAGCGCGCTCAGGGCGAGCGGGCGGGTTCGGCACGCGGCGATCAGTTGTGTCAGGCACAGGGCGACCGGGATGGCGAGCAGCGCGTATGCGGGCAGCAGGAAGCGGGGAGCCGCATATCCGATCATCAGGAGGTACGGCAGGGCGAGGAACAGCGCGACCGCAGTGGGTACGGCGACCAGCTGCACCCTTCCCTTGCGGTAGGCCGCGAAGAGCGCGCCCGCGGTCAGCGGTGGCACGGCGAACCACCACAGGGCCGGGTAAGGCCGGGACAACGGCCCATCGCACGGACGACACAGGGTCCGGCCGCCAAGCGAGCGCATCTGGTCGGCGAACGCCGGGTTCCAGCCCAGACCGCCTTGGATCTCACTCGCCCTTCGGAGCCTGGGCAGGAGGCCGCCATAGCGAAGGTGGGCCTCGATTGCCCATTCCGCGCCGCCCACGACGAGGCCGGCAACCAGGACCGCCGCGAGGGCGGCCCGCCGCCAAGGCGGAACGGCCAACGCGGCGCAGAGCAGAGGTATGACCAGCCACACCGCGTCATCGGGACGCATGAGTGCGGCGAATGCCACCCCCGAGGCGACGCCGGCCAGCGCGAGGCGGTCCTCGGATTGCGGGCGGCCCGCAGGAAGCACCCGACGGTGAAGAGCGCCCCGAAGGCTACCCAGAGGTTCGGCATGGCCTGGGGACCGTAGAAGACGGTGATCCACAGCCCCGCGAACAGGCCGCCCGCCAGAGCGAGCACGGGGGTGGGAAACAGCCGCCTCCACACCCACAGGGAGAGCAGGAGTCCCGCTGCCGCCAGAACCGCCAGGTAGACCCGTAGTACCGGCACGGAGGAGGTGACCGCGGCGACCGGGGCGACCAAGTAGGTGATTCCGCGGGCGCGTGGGGCGCTGAAGAACGCGGCCGGAGAGGCATGGGACACCTGGCTGACGTACACCGTCTCGTCCCACCCCAGGCCGGTCCCCGGTACGACGAGGAAAAGCTGGACGACGGCGTACCCGGCGGCGACGGCCCCCAGCCGCATCAGGTCGCCTGAGCGGCCCCGGACCGTGACAGAGGTGGCCCGGACTTCGGCGGACCCGGCACCGCGGCTGCCTTCTGGGGCATCGGCGTACCTCCGGGGCGAAGGGGCGTGGGCGCACCACGCTGCCCGGCCGAGGACGACCACGCCATTTCGGGCGGCAGTCGGCCGAATCGACGGGTGCGCCGTGGCCACGGCGCACCGTCAGGAACCGGGTAGTCCGCCGCAGCGCCGGAGATGCTCACTTGTCGCAGTGCTCGGCTGGTTCTTGCCGGGCCGGCGCGACGGCGACATCGCCGCCACCCACCCGCCTCTCGCCCCTGTCGTGTTCGGGCGCCCGGAGCCCGTCCGGGTCGCGCAACCACTGTTGCCCGCCGTTGTCGAAGAACCCGCCCGGATCGGTGACCCGCCCTGCGCGGTGCCGAAGCGCAGCAGGAAGTCGTCGATGGTCCGCCGTGGGGCCGAGTGCCGGCGCCTTGGAGGACGCGACTCGTGATGACCTCGGGGTCGTGGTCGCGGTAGTCCTTCGCCGTGACGGTCCACAGGATCTGTGCGAGGCCGAGGGAGCGGCAGACCTCGGCGACACGCGAGTTGGTCAGTCCCTGAGGCGGGCGCATCAAGGTGGGCGTGCGGCCGGTGAGTTCCTTGACTCGTTCTTGGAGAAGGACGAGCTCGTGGCGGATCTCTTCTGCGGAGGCTTCAGTCAGGTGTTTGTGTGTCCAGGTGTGGTTGGCCAGTTCATGCCCCTCGGAGGCCTCTCGTCGTACGAGTGCCGGACGGGCCAGAGTGTTCTTTCCCAGGAGGAAGAACGTCGCGTTGACGCCCTTCGCCCTGAGGACGTCCAGCAGGCGCGCCGTGTCGGGGCCCGGGCCCGCATCGAACGTCAGGGCGACGCAGTGGATCCTGCGACAGTCGACGGGTACCGGCCGTACGGAAGCCGGTGATGGCGTCGCGCTCCGGACCGGCCGTGAAGCGCCGGCGGAGGCAGGAGAGGTCTTGGCGCTGGGAACCGGACCCGGCTGCGCGGAGCCACAGGCGCCCATGGCAAAGGCCGCGGCGAGGCCGGTCAACGACCGTAGGAGATGGCGGGAAGCCCTCACAGGGCCGACAGTAGCAAGGCTACGGGCCCGGTCCGGGGTCAAGAGAACTGCCTCCCCAGGAAGTCCAGCATCGGCTCCGCCGCGACGCTCCAGTAGGACCAGCCGTGGACGCCCGGCTGGAGGACTGCCTCGGGGGTCACTCCGCGGGCCGCGAAGGCGGTGCGCAGGTCTCCGGTTCCCGGCAGGAAGTTGGTGTCTTCGGTCCCGCAACCGAGGTACCAGCGAGTGTGCCGGAGCCGCGCGGGCGCGGTGCGCCGGATGACGGCGGCCAGGTTGTAGTTCATGAAGCGGTCCGTCAGCCGGGCGGATCCGGCCCGGTCTCTGCCGAAGGCATGGCCGAAGAAGCGGTTCCACTCCTTCATCGGCATGGCGCGGTAGCCCTCGTCGGTGAAGTGTGCCGTGCTCAGCCCGGCGGCGGCGCTGAACAGACCCGGGTACCGCAGGGCGTACCACAGGGCGCCGTAGCCCCCTATGGAGAGCCCGGCCACGGACCTGTTCTCCGCCCGGCCTCCCAGCCCGTGGGCCTTTTCGACGGTCGGGACGAACTCCTCGATGAACATGTCCTCGTAGCGCAGGACGCCGGGGCCGGATCCGGCGTCGTTGATGTAGAACGTCTCGTCCTGGCCTCCCCCGGGCTCGCCCGGGTCGCGCCGGGCATCGGGCATGACGAGGGCGCACGCCGGGATCCGGCCCGCCGCGATGGCCCGTTCCAGGGTCGCCACGATGCCGCCCTTGGAGACCCAGTCGGTGTGCTTACCGCTCACTCCGTGCAGCAGGAACACGACCGGGAGCCCGCCGTCCTGCCCACCGCGCCTAAGCACGGAGCTCACCGCCGCGGGCAGGTAGAGGCTGTACGGGACGTTCCGGCCGAGTAGCCGGCTGTGCGCGGTCAGGTCGGTGCGCAGCGAACCGGTCCCGGAGGCGGACGCTGCGGGCTGGGTGGAGGACGGCTCCGGGACCGGCTCCCCGGGGCGGCCCCGGAGCAGGAAGGCCGCGGCTACGGCCGCGAGCGATCCGCCGGTCCCGGCGGTGAGCAGGGAGCGGCGCGTGGGAAATTTGACCATGGTTCCCTCACCGTCGGCAGCGTTCGTTCGTCCCGCCGTCCCCGGCCGGTGCCCGGCGGTCCGAATGCGGCGAAACCCACGCCCTGCGCCGGGTGTGCGAAGCGCCGATGCTCGTAGCCGCTCCCGGGCGAGGGAGCGGCGGGGCCCTTCCCTCACGCGGCCGGGCGTTCACGGGACGGGACCCATGACACGCACGGCACCCGCATCGGGACAAGCAGCCACGCCGCCCCGTCCGCCGAGGTCACCGCGCAGGGGGCTCACGGCTACGGACGTCGGCGCAACCAGGTCGCCTGTCGCCCGCGACGCGCTGTCGGCGCACTTGTGCTTCCCCAGGGGGTCCGCCGTCACCACCTGGTTGCGGAGGTGACCTGGGCCGGCCACCGCGTGCGGGCCGGGGAGGAGGCCCGCGGCGTCCGGTACCTTCCGCCGGTCGCCTGCGGTCAGGACGCGCTGCCCGCGGCCTTGGTGCCGATGTGGTGCCCGAGCTCCCGGTAGGCGTCGAACTGGGCATGGTCGAACCACTGGTCGAAGGTGGCCTGGTGGGGAAAGGCCTTCTCCCTGAGGGCGTAACTGAGCAGTTCGTACGGCATGTCGGGGGTCAGACTGGCCTTCGCGAAGATGATCGTCCCCATTGTGTCGGCCGGCGTGCCGGGCGAGAACTCGACCGGCTCGGGATACTCGATCGTGCCGCGCACCACGCTGGTGGCGGAGAACCGGGCGTTCAGCGCGGCCATCGGCGTCTCGGGCTGGAGCGGTTCGGCGCTGCCGGGTACCAGGTCCAGCAGGTTCTGCCCCGCGACCTCGAAGGTGATCTTCACTCCGAGGTCTTCGTAGGCGAGCGTGACCGCCTGCGCGAGGGTGGTGGCCAGTGGCGGCGAATCCCCTGAGGAGTCGATGACGTAGATCGTCCGGCAGCGGAGCCGGAGCATCTCGACCAGACCGAGATTGTCGAAGTGCCCGCCGTCCGTGCACAGCAGCAAGGGAGTCGTATCCGAGTACCAGCCCACCAGTTCCTGCAGTTGGTAGCGCAGCCGCCGTACCCGTGGCAGCCGCGGCATGAGCCGGCAGGGCCCGTACTTCGCCAGTTCCGCGAGGTACAGCGGGTTGGGGATCCAGGTGCCCAGCCGCACGTTGGACAGGGCGAGCAGCCGCTCCATGAACATCGTCTGAGTGCCCATCGCGGAGGCGAAGGCCGCTCCTGACACGGCGACGGCGGACTGTACGGTCAGGTCGCGTCCGATCAGGGCGGGCGCCGTGTTCTGCAGGGTCTCGGTGCGGACCCAGCCCGTGTCGGGGCCACCGCAGTAGTCGGAGGCGAAGGTGAAGGGCACGGCGGGGCGCCCGGGGGCGGTGCGATTGCGCAGCGAGATGGCGGCCGAGGCGGCGAAGATGACCCGGGGAAAGCCCTGCACCCGCTCCGCGTAGGGGTCCAGCGGGGTCGGCTCGTGGTTGTAATCGTACGGAAGCGCGCCCACCGAGCCGTCCTTCAACACCGCGCGCCGCACGGAGAAGGCACCCGCCAGACGTTGTCGGTAGAAGGGGTGCAGGCTGAAGGTGGTCTGGTCGATCACGAACGACAGCACGAACAGGGCGATCGGGATCCCGGCCTTCCACCAGGTGTCCCAGCTACCGGCGTAAACGGCGACCCAGGACATGAGGGCGAGGTAGAAGAACACGACCAGGAGCAGCACCAGCCAGCACACCAGCATCTTCACCCAGCCGGTGCCGACCTGAACCACGAGGGACGGACCGCCCTTGCCGAACATGCCCGCCTTTTCCCCGTCCGGCTGCAACTCCTTCACCGTCTTGTGGACGACGGTGAACCAGGTGCCGACCGCAGTCGCCGCCGCCGTGAGCGCGGCGAGCAGCGACAGCCCCCTGCCGTCGTTGTAGACCACCCCCTGCTCGTGCGCGAGCCAGGCGAAGAACCAGATCACTGCCGGGAGGACGATGGAGATGAGGGCGACCGCCAGGGCCATCGCCACGATCGAGTTCACGATGCCGCGCAGCCAGGCGGGGCGGGACCTCATGTTCCGCGCCCCCACGAATGCGGCTCCCACGGACAGCAGACCTGCCAGGCCGAACAGGGCGAGAACCGGGTGCCAGGCGTGCGGATACAGCTGGAAGGACGGCAGGAACACCTCTGGTACCACGGGACACTTCGAGACGTCCGGAACTTCACACGTCGACGGGAACTCCTTCACCTGCGGCATGAAGCGGTGCAGGTCGGTCAGCGGAAGGTGCGAGTAGAACGCGTTCAGGAACTGTCCCACCACGGTGAAGACCAGCGCCAGCATGCCGAAGGAAACGGCCATGCCCCGCAGCACCGCCCCCGCGGCGTGCATCCTCTCCTTGGGCGTATCAGCCAGGTACTTGGCGTGGCGGCGGATGTGGTCCTCCTCGGGACTGCCCGGCGCGAACGCGTCGGCGGGCTCGGCAAGGCCGGGCCGCACCGAAGGGTTCCCCTCCGCGTCCTTGAGCCGGGCACCGGTCAGGGCCAATTGCAGGGCTCCGGCTGTGTACCCGCCTCCGGACACCGCCACCAGGTAGTCCGCCTTGAGCAGTTGCCCGCGCAGCGCCTGCAGCGCGCCCAGGGTGATCGAGGCCGACCGGATACCGCCGCCGGAAACGCAGAAGCCGAGCTCCGCGGGCTTTCGGTCCGGCGGCTGGTACGCACGCGTGCGCCAGCGGGTGACCGTGCTGCCGTCGGGGTCCTGAGCCGGGGCCTGGTGTGGTCGTGCCGGGTCGGGGGCGGTCCACTCGGGCAGGGGCTCCCAGTCGTGGGGCGCGGCGGGCGGAAGGATCACGTCGGGGTGGCTCCGCTGGCACTCCGTCTCGTCGGCAGGCCGATCGGTGTGGGCGACGACGGGACGGGGATGGTTCTCCCGCGCGCTTTCCATGAAGGAGGGGTCCTGCACACGACGGCAGTAGAGGGTGACGACGATCAGCGCGGCCGCTGCCACCAGCGGGATGACGAGCGCCCACTTCACTTGGGCGAAGTAGGTCGCCCACTGCAGGTCCCGCTCCAGATCACGCTCCGCGGCCGTCCGCAAGACGCCGACCCAGGGCAGTGCAGGACCGTCCGGGGCGGCCTTGATCCGGTCCAGGGCCTTCCAGAGGAAGATGTTCTCCACGCAGTCCGCCGCCAGCGCGACAGGGGTGAGAAGGAGCGCGCGCCAGGCCCACAGGCGGGTGGACTTCCGGTACAGGAGCAGATGCCCCAGCCCGAAAGCCCCGGCGAGGGCCGCGCCGTATCCGGGGATGAACCAGCGCCAGTCCAGCACGAGGCCGTCCTGGAAGAGCTTGGACCCGCCTCCGTCCTTCACGATGGCGCGGGCCGTATCCGCCGTCGCCGCGAACTGCAGCAGCAGTTCGCCGTCCGCTGAGGGTCTGGCCCGGAACGGCGGATCTGCCCCGTACCAGAGGATCATGAAGAGACCGGCGGCAAGCCCGAACAGACACAACCCCACCGCCCAGCGCGGAACGTCTCGCAGCTTCAACGGCGTCTGAGCACTCGGCATGCAGGCAAAGTAGTCACCTGAACGCGATCCGCGATCGATGCGCGCCCTACACGAGGCAGCGCAGGACCCACTCAGCGCACCCGCCTCGCCCTCATGCCCCTCGACCCCGCCGCGCCATCCGCGCGGTCCCATCCGGCGGTGGCGCGTCACACCCACCCGGAACGGATCGAGAAGCTCTCCGCCGGGCGCTTCCTGCGGCCGGCGTCGACTTCGCCGGCCGCAGAGCTCCGCCCGGTGACGGCGCGGAGGGGCGAGAACGGCCCGGAGACGTCCTAGTCGAGCGGTTCCAGTGTCATGAAGGCCTCTTGGGGATCGCCGTCGTGGACGAGTGACTCGTGAGCGCCCACGTCGTCGAAGGCGAAGCCGTACGCCTTACCGTCAGCCATCTGTTCGTGGATGATGCGGGAGTAGTGGTTGCAGAAGGCATCGCGGTAGAAGTCGGTGCCGTTCGCATCGGGCTGGTTCGGGTTCGTCAGGAGCGTCGACCGGTTGAGGCCCGCGCACAGGGTGCGGGAGATCGGACCGCGAACGGTGTCGTTGGGTGCGTCCAGGAGTTTGTAGCAGCCGAAGACGCTGTCGGAGTCCGGCTTCCGGAAGCTGGTGACCACCGCTCCCGAGCCGTTGGTGAAGTTCATGACGTCGCCCGAGACCCGACCGTAGTACTTGGTGTTCGGCTCGTTCACGAACGGTGTCACGGTGAGCGTGGAACTGCTGTACTTGCTCCAGACCCGGTTGATGTAGTCGTTCATGGCGTCGGCCGGGATTCCGCCCGCTTCGATACCGTGGCCGGGCGAGAGTGCCCGCACCGGTGTGCCGTCGGGGCGGCTCTGGATCAATCCGCCCCAGCCGGCCGAGCGCAGCCGGCCGTAGACGGCGCTGTACCCGCCCGGCTTGAGCCGACCGGTGCTCTTGACCGTGCCGTCGACCGCCTTCACGCCCACCGCGTAGGGAGCCGAGAACATGTCGACCTGGCTGCTGTTGATCCACAGTCCGGCGTCATTGAGCGTGTATTCGGACCAGTTGAACAGGATGCCCCGGTTGGGGTCCGAGGGATTCTGCACGGCAGGTTGCACCAGGCCTCCGGTGCTGACCTTGAAGACGATCTTTTGGCCGATGGAGAAGTAGACCCGTCCCGAGAACTTGGGCAGCCGGATCGTCTTGGTCTGCCCGTTGGCCGGACCCGCGATCGACGCGTCGGGCGCGGGGGTCGGCGGATTGCCCCCCGCGGGCCAGGGGTGGAACGTGCCGTTGGCGTCGGCCCAGCCCTGCTGGCCCGACGCGAGCAGGGTGCCCAGGTTGTAGAGGTAGACCGGCTCACTGCGGGCCGAGGTGTTCTTGATCGTGAACGGGATGGTCGCCGGTACGGCCTCTGCGGACGACGAGGGCCCGATGAACAGGAGACCGGCGGCTCCCACCATCGCCGAGACAGCGGATACGAGGGATCTCGTTAAGCGGAACACTCTCTTCCTCCTTGCGTGGGGGGCCCGCCAAGGTGGGGGGCGGCGGGACAGGGATGGGCGTATTGAAGCCTGAGAGCGCTCCCAGCGTCCGAATGTGTTCATCTTCTGTCAATGCCCTTGACGTGGCCGGGGGTCCCCGTTCCGAGCCATGGCCGGAAGTCGTACCGCCGGAGGCCATGGCGGAGGACTACTTACCGCCCTCGGCCGACCAGCCGCGCACAGCACCGATGCGCATCCACGACATCGGGAACAAAAAATGATAAAAGATACCTGTCAAACGCGCTTTACAAGACCTTCACCACCTCATTGGAGTACATCCTGTCAGGCATCGCGAAGCGTTACTGGACTATGACAATTACTAACTACTCAGCAGTGGTTCCGCAGCGCGCGAGAGTTGACATCCACCGCGTCCGGCTCAGAGACACAGCGGGCAAGTGGACGTGCAGGCTTCAATTCCCACGAAGAGCACAACAATGGGCCGGCAGCAGCGCGAGGTGGACCTCCAGCACCTTCCCCGTTCCGGCCGCCGGACCTTACATCACACCTCGCTCGCCAGCAGCCGTTTGGCGGGCTGAGACACGACAACGGCTCGTGGTATCCGGTGCAAGAGTCGGCGCAGTTCTTCCAGAAGGCCGGCCGTCCGGGCCCGCTTGAGGCGGTCAACCGGTTCGGCTTCGGCGAAGCAGGCGACAGGGGTGGTGACGTGGCCTGTTACCCACGACTCCGATGCCCCACCCCCCGACCACAAGTGATGAGTCGAAAGGCGGCGCCTCGTCGACGACCTTCCGCCGGGCGCCACCCGATTCGCCGGCGCCTGCGCATAAGCCATGGCCTGACGACCGTAAGCAGAGCGGCCGGATATGTGGGCCGGCCGTTCAGACCGTAAAGGAAGACCGATGTCTCCTATTCAAGTGAGCCGGCGAACCGCAAGCGCCCTCCTCGCACTACTCTGCGCCGCGCTCCTCTACCAGACCGCCCTGACCGATCCGAGCGCCCATGCGGCCATCCACCCCTTCAAGCCCCGCGTCAACTGGGATGCAATCGCCCAGTGCGAATCGGGTGGCAATTGGCACGCCAACACGGGCAATGGCCACTACGGCGGCCTGCAGTTCACCCAGTCGAGCTGGAAAGCCGCCGGGGGCCACAGATATGCCAGGCGAGCCGACCTGGCCACGAAGAAGGAGCAGATCACCACTGCCAAAAGGCTGGCGGCCATACAGGGAATGGGGGCTTGGAGCTGCGCCCGCCGGTAGGGAGCATCGAGGCAGCCGCGGCCACGAGGATGATGTCCTGTGGACATGGTCGCAGCCCTTGCCTGCATGGAGCCTGCCGGGACACCGCCTGCGGGGTCATCGCTCGGGACCGGACCGGCGGGACGCCCCGCACGAGCGGTTCAAGCGCGAGGCCGGCGTGCAGGTCCCCCGTTCCCTTCCCTGCTGCTTCCGGTGCTTCCGTCCAAGCGGCGAGCCGCCTCTGACGCGTAGAGAGACAGGGCGGACGGTAGCTCTAGGGCGATCTTCGCACCAGGCTTGTCCATCCTTCGGGCGCCCGTACCGGCGAGGATGGAACGCGGGAGCCGGGTCGAACATCTACTTGATCAACGGGCCCGGGACGGGCACGCGCGACGTGACGGTGAGACCGGCGGAGCCGGGCGTGAACAGCAAGGTGGACGTGGATGAAGGCGGAAACGGTGGCGGGCGACGGAACGGGCGACACGCTTGCCCTGGCCGGGCGGGAGGGGGTCGACGCCGATACCGAAGCCCCGGCCGGGCCGGAGGGGGACGACGCCGACGAACCGGTCACCGGGCGGAAGCCGACCGGGGCGGAGCCGAGCTCCGGCACCGCTTCCGAGAGCGAGCCGGCCGCCGGGGAAGGGGAGGCCGAGGCGTCGTCCGCGGCTGCTGACGAGGACTCCGCGGTACGGAGGACCCGGGACGACGGGGAACCGCTGGAGACTGACACCGCTTCGGGGAGGCGCGCACCCGAGCGGGAGACCCCGGCCAAGGCCGAAGCCGTGGACGCGGACACCGCCGCCGACACCGACACCGACACCGACACCGACACCGACGAAGAAGAGGGCACCCCTGCGGACGGGCACACCCGCCCGGCGCAGGCCGACTCCCCCGGCCGGGAAACCGTAGGCAAGACCAGGCCCGTAAGCGCGGAGCCTCCCGCGGACACGCCCGTCCCCGGGAACGACGGGTCCCCCACCGCGCGGGCCGACGCCCGCGACGAGGAGATCCCGGCCGGCGTGGGCTCCGGTTCAGGGGCGGACGTACGTGTGGAGGACGAGGGCCGCGTCGCTCAGGACGACGTCCCCGACCCTCAGGGTGCCGACGCAGGAGCGCGGGGCACCGATGGCGGCGCGTCCGCCACGGCCGACGGCGGCGCGAAGCGCGCGGACGCCCCGGACGACACCGCACCGGCGCGACGCCCTTCGTGGGCCAAGGGGGACGATCAGCCGGAGGAGGACGACACCCCGGCGCGCGCCGAGGCCCGCGGAACGGCCACCCTGGCGGGCGCGCGGGCCCCCGGCGACGGCGAGGCGGGCGCCCCGCCTACCGACGGCGGCCGGGCCGGTATATCCGGGCCCGAGGGCGGGCCCCGGAAGGACGGAGTCGACAAGAGGGCGGACGCCCGGCAGGCCGCCGGGGAATCGCGGGACAAGGCCGGTGCCTGCTCCCCCTCCCCCGACCCGGAGGAGGTGGCCGAGCGGCCCGAGGACGGGACCGGCGACCGGCAGGCGACCGAGGGGGACGAGGCGCCCGCGCTGCGGAAGCCGAACGACGCGGGCGCCGACCTCGCCGCCGAGAAGCCGACCGGTACCCGCGCGGCGGCGCAGCCGCACGACCCGGAGCGCACCAGCCAGTTCGGCGTTCTCAAGGCCCCCGACGCCACCAAGCCCGCATCGCCGCCGGAGCCCGCGCCCGAACCGCCGGTCCTCGAACCCACCCGCGAGACCCCCCGCCCGCCCCTCGAACTGCTCGCCGAGCTCACCCCCACCGCTCTCCCTCCGGAGACCCCGCGCCGCACCCTCGTGCGCCGCGTCAAGGTGTGGACCCCGATCGTGCTGCTGCTCGCCGCCGCCGTCGCGGGAGGTCAGATGCTGCGCCCGCTTCCCACCCCCCAACTCGTCGCCACGCAGGACTCGGTCACCCTGGACGGCACGACCGCCATCCCCTGGCCGGCCGAGGGCCAGGCGGCCGTCCGCATCCCGGGCTCCGGCGACATCGGCACGTTCGGCGAGCAGAAGCCGGTGCCGACGGCCAGCGTGGGAAAGGTGATGACGGCGTACGTCATCCTCAAGAACCATCCGCTGCGCAAGGGCGACCCCGGCCCCCTCATCGAGGTCGACGCCAAGGCGGTCGCCGAGGGCAACTCCGATCACGAGTCGCGGGCCGAAGGGCTCACCGCCGGACAGAAGTTCAGTGAGCGGGACATGCTCAAGATGATGATGCTCCCGTCCGCCAACAACATCGCCCGCCTGCTCGCTCGTTGGGACAGCGGGAACGACGGGGCGGCCTTCGTCGCGAAGATGAACGCCGCCGCGAAGGAACTCGGGATGCGCGACACCACGTACACGGACGCCAGCGGTCTGAACTCCGGCACCGTCAGCACCGCCGTCGACCAGCTCAAGCTCGCCGAAGCGGTGATGCAGGAGGAGACGTTCCGCGTGATCGTGGCGATGGACCACGCCAAGATCGAGGGCTTGCCCGAGCCGATCGACAACAGCAACGACCTGCTCTCGGTCAAAGGTCTGCGCAACATCGGCATCAAGACGGGGTCCAGCACCCCGGCCGGCGGCACCCTGATGTGGGCCGCGGACCAGCCCGTCGGCGGTGACACCCCGCTGATCCTCGGCACGATGATGGACCAGCACGTGGACGGCCCGGACGAAGACGGCCGGGAAAGCCTGAAGCTGGTGCTGAAGAACAGCCGCAAGGTCATCGAGGCGGTCCGTAAGGCCCTCACCGCCGCTCCCGTGATCCACAAGGGGCAGACGGTCGGTTACGTCTCCGACGGGCTCGGCGGCCGGACCCCGCTCGTCGCGACGAAGGACCTCGCCGTGATCGGTGTGCCGGGCCAGCGGCTGCGGTTCACGCTCGGCACGGCCGGCGGCAAGTCCGTACCCCACGAGGCCAAGACCGGCACCGAGGTGGCCGTGCTGACGGTGGGCGACGGCCCCGGCTCGAAGACCGTGCCGGTGGCGGTCGGCACCCGGCTCGCCGAACCGTCGTTCGCCACCCGGGTGACCCGTCTCTCCTGAACGCGGTCCCCCGAGGCCCACAGTTGCGGAGCGCTATGCTCCGCGACTGTGGTGGGGCTGTTCCGGTGGTGCGGTGGCTCGTCACCGTCGGGGCGCTCCGTCCGTGTCGGATCGGGTCTCCCATGCGAGGCGGAGCTTCTCCGCGGCATCGGCGGCTTGGCGCAGACCCGCCTGGTACGCCGGTTCCCAAGCCCTGCGGTCGTTCAGGTCTGAGCCGAACGCGCGTATTGATGCCGGATCGGGCTCGATGGCGACCGCTGTGTGCGCCCCGGCGACCGCCAGCTCCTGGTCGAGCAACTCGCGGGGAAAGAGGTGCGCTTGTGGGTCGATCACGACGAGCGTGCGGGCTCCGGCTGCGAGTCCGGCGTTGGTAGCCGATCGCAGGGAGCCGTCCATGTATCGGCGGCCGTTGACGGTGATCGGCGGGTAGATGCCCGGGAAGGCCGTGCTTGCCGCCACGGCGGAGGGCAGCGGGGCGCCACTGGCACGGTCGAAGACCTCCTGCTCGCCGGTCTCAGCGTCCAGCACGGTAATGAGCAGCTTCCGGTCCGGCCACTGGTCTGCGCCGGCCAGGGCGCGCATCCGGGCGATGTGTGCCTGCTCGGGGCCGGTCTCGGCGGCGAGCGCGATCTGGCCCACTCGGCGCCGCGCCTCGGACGGGTTCGCGGCGGCATTGCGAAGCACGGCGAACGCCTCGCCCAGTCGGCGCCCGTCCACCTGGGGCGGGGTGCCGTCGGAGTCGGCGGGGCGCACAGGAGTGGCGAGCCGGCCGGGGTCCTGACCGGTGGCCAGCACTGCACCGATGATCGCGCCGGTCGAGGTGCCGACGATCAGATCTGCCTCGCTGAGATCCACCCCGCCGCGGCGCAGTCCGCAGGCCAGTCCTGCCATCCAGGCCGCGCCGACGGGCCCTCCGGCGCCCAGTGCGAGTGCCCGGTCGAGCGTGTGCATGACTGTCTCCTCCCGTTATTGAAACAGTCGTACCATATACTGACGCAGGCTCAGACCGGCAGTACGGAGAGGATGGTTCACCGTGGGACGACCCCCGGATCCCGCCCGGCGGGAGGCCACGCTGGCGCGGGCGACCGATTACGTGCTGGCGCACGGTCTGGCCGGTTTGAGCCTGCGGCCGTTGGCTGCGGCTCTCGATACCAGTCCGCGGATGCTGCTCTATGACTTCGGCAGCAAACAGGAGTTGGTAGCTGCCGTCCTGGCCGAGGCCCGCCGCCGCGGTGCGACACGTTTGGCCGAGAACCTCCCTCCGGAGGCGGCCTCTGCGGAGGAACGACTGCGCGGCATCTGGGCCTGGATCAGCGCACCGGAGCGCGCCCCGTTCGTCCGGCTGTTCTTCGAGGTGCACGCCGACGGCCTGGCTCACCCCGAGAACTACCCGGACCGGGCCGAGGCGATCACGGACTGGTTCGACATCCTCGGCTCCACGTTCCGCGACATCGCCACCGGCCCTGACGACTCTGTCACTCCCACGCTGGTCATGGCCGTCATCCGTGGTCTCCTGTTCGATCTCACGACCACAGCCGACCGCCGCCGCACCGACCGCGCCCTGGACCGCTTCTGCGAACTCCTGCGGCATTGAATCGAGACCAACGATCAGAGTGACGACGAAGGGGCGGTCGTCCCGGGCGCCGAGAACACCGCTGCCGGGCTGGGGAAGGCCCAAGGGCGGAGCCTCATGCGGGGGGCCGGAGCGTCGTCCACGGGGTGAAGGCGTTGTCCACGGACCGCAGGGCTGAGCGCAGTTCCGGGAAATGGCGCAGCATCACGCTGGTCATGCTGTTGTTCTCGATCCAGTCCAGGCCGGTCTGCGTGTACACCTGTGGCGTGTAGTCCCTGGTCAGAAATCGGTCGCTGTTGAGCCTGCGTGAGGCCATGAGGACGAATATCCGGAAGGCCGTGTCGCTGAAGGCGAAGCCCTTGGGGCGGGGCTCTGCGTACATGCCCACCATCAGGTCCACGCGTTCGATGTCGTTGTCGTAGAGCCGGCGCATCTCCTCGGCCCAGACCGGGTTGTCCGTCAGCGCCGCGAAGTCGGCGGCGGGCTCCAGGTGGAGCCGACGCCGGAACTCGTTGTACCTGGGCACGCCCATCTCGCGTATGCGCAGCACGTCGACGGCCGCCAGGTCCATGAGCTTGTCGTCCGGGCGCTGGAACTCCTGGAGGAACTTGGGGTAGTTGTGCAGGGTCACGAGGCCGGGGTGCGAGGTGCCGAAGGAGTAGAAGAGGTCCGGCAGCTCGTGGCCGGCGAACACCTCGTACGCGCGCCTGCCGGTCAGTTCCCGGAAATCCGTCTCCTGGAGCAGCGAGTCGTCCAGGGCCGAGCGGAAGCTCCAGTCATCGGGCACCAGGGGGTGCATCCGGTAGACCGCCACGAACTCCTCGGTGAGGGCGTACGGGACGCCGAAGTGATCGGTGCTGCCGCCCACGATGCCGCTGAGCAGCTCGTTCCTGCTGATCCTGCCGAGCAGCCGTTGCACCCGTTCGCCCAGCAGGCCGTACCAGTTGGCGCGCAGCGCGGCCACGGTCGTCGGGTGGCTGATGACGGCGGGGGTCCACTCCACGGTGTGGATCTTGGCAATGAGCGCGGCGTTGATCAGGCGCGCCCGCTGGAAGAGCTGTTCGTCCGACCAGGCGGGGAACTCCCGGCGCAGCCGGTCGCAGATGGTGTTGTGCTCCAGGATGAACACGTACTGCATCATCAGCAGGCCCAGCCAGAAGCCGGGAGTGTTCGCGGGATCCAGCTCCGGGGCATCGGGGAACAGCCTGCCGTCGCGTGCAACTTTGAGTTTGCCGTGCGCGCCCGAGCGCAGCCGCCGTTGGGTCGCGAGGTCGCTCCCGTAGAGCTGGGAGGCGTCCCACCAGTGCGAGTTCTCGTTGATGTGCGTCGGCGGCAGGCCGTCGCCGCCTTCGCTGCGGGTGGCGTCGGGGAGGGTCCGGGGCACGAGCATCGGTGGCGTCGGCCAGAGGTCGTCGCCCTCGAGTTCGATCCGCCAGGGGTCGTCGATGGCACCCTGTCCGTGGCTGACCCAGTCGCGGATCATGAACTGCAGCCATGCGGCGACCAGTGCGTTGACGGACGTGGCAGGGATGAACTCGTCCCGGGTGAGGAGCGTACGGCTGACCTCGCGCGGGCTGGGAGTGAGGATCTGCGGCTCCGGCTCGGGAAAGGTCACGTCCGGCGGGACGTTGCGCCCGAAACGGGAGTGCGCCATGCCCATGCGCGGGTTGTCGAGGTCGTTGTAGGAGCCGTCGGCGGTGCGCTCGGTGAGGTGCCGTGCGGCCGGCGGCTCGATGTCGGGCACCCCCTGCGCGGGGTAGCCGCTGGTGTCGTGGAGGTTGTTGCGGCGCAGATTGTCGCGCAGGCCCATGAGGGTCAGCAGGCCGAGCGGCTTGGGCAGGCACTGCCAGCCGACCTTGCGGTCGACGGCCAGCGCCAGCTGGTCGTGCAGGCGCACGAACGGCGAGCAGGCGCCATTGCCGTCGGCGTGGACCGTCGGGTTCGCACGGGACCGGGCGTGGAAAGGGCCTTTTCGCATCGTGGGGTTCCTTTCGGCAGCCAACTCGGTCGAAGGGGTCAGTTCGGACCCCGCCGCGGCCACTGGGCCACCAGCGTGAGGGCGACGTTCAGCGAGGAGATCGCCGTGGCGGCTGCCGCCGCCCGGGGCCGAAGCGTGCCGCGCCGGCCGGCCGCGGCGGCCGACAGCGCGTCGCTGGTGTGGATGACCGTGCCGACGCGCAAGGCCCGGGCGATCCGGCCCGGGTCCTGGAGGAACAGCAGTTCGGCTCCGATGAACACCGTTCGCACACCGAACATGCGCAGGACGTGGCCGAGGGCCGGCTGCGTTTCATCCGCCCCCAGCCGACGGGCCACCACCTGTGGGGCCAGTAGCGCCGCCACACCGTTCACCAGCCGGATTCCGGCGAGGCTGTATCGCGCGAAGGAGCGCGCGTCCATGGCCATTACCCTTCCGAAGGGACAGTGCGGGAAAGAGGCGCTGCGGGAACTACCGGCCCATATACGACGATAGTAGACATTGCGCCTGTCCGCGCGTCATGCGGCTGTCGTGCCGGGATCCGTGTGCGGGGTACCGTTCATCGCTTGCCTGAGGTGTGAGAGGCGCAGGTAGACGGCACGGCGGGCGCGGTTCTGGTTACCGAGGGGGCGGTGCTCGGGCAGGGCGTGCCAAGGGTTGAAGGTCAGCCGATCGGCGAGCGCGAACTGCTCCGCGCCGGCGAACTCCTGTCGCGGCAGCCGCAGTGTGGCAACGGGCACGAAGGGCGACAGGCGCTCGGGCCACACCACAGAGGCGTTCTCGATCGGCATCCGGTGGGGGTCCGTCTGCAGTTGGACGAGGAAGTCGAGGACGACATCGCGCTCGCGCAGGGTGGCGGCCAGGGCCTGGCGCAGGTAGTCGTCGACCGGGTGCCACGGGGCGCGGCTTCGCACGCCGTCGCGCGGGGCGATGGCGTACTGCATGGCCTGGCCTTCGCCGAGCAGGTACGGAACGCAGCTCCAGTAGCGCGCCTCCAGGGGGCTGGAGTGGGTTTTGGCGTACAGGCCCTGCATGACCATGTCGCACAGGTGCGGGTGGCGGGGGCCGATGAAGTACAGGACGGGGGTGCCCGCGTAGACGTGCTGTTGCAGCTTGAGGTTCTCGGTGATGTCCGGCGTGGTGAACGTGGGCGTGGTGATGCCCGTGAAGTCCTGGGTGCCCCGCTCGTCGTCGAGCAGTGTCGCGCCGTCGACGCCCAGCAGTTTGACGGCGATGCTGAGCACTCCGTTGTCCTGGATGTCGGGTGGTGCGAGGGGGCCCGGACCGGCGAAGCGGACCCAGGCCCGGTACGTCGCCGGGTGGCTGAACACTCCGTGGCGCAGCCGCTCGGGGAGCCCGTCCGGCACCGTGAACTCTCCGTGGACGACGCCGTAGGTCTTGGTGTTTCCGGCTCGCTGGGCGGTACCGGGGGTGTACTCGCGCATGATGAACCGGGCCATCTGGTGGGCAATGGCCTCGGTGGTGGCCGCTTCGTCGGGCAGTGACCTCTCCTCGGCGATGCGCAGGTGCTCGTCGTGGCGGCGGACGTTGACGCACCACTGCACCAGGGTCTGGACCGGCCCGCGGAGGAGGCGGTCGGCCGTGGGGCGGATGTAGGGGTCGATGCGCCGCTCAAGCCGAACACAGGCCAGGACCGCGTCGTTGAGCCGCTGTCGCGCGTTCACCGGTGTCCGCCCGGTCGCGCGCCCTCGCACAGGTAGCGCAGCGCCTGGAGGCCGGGCAGGAAGAAGTAGGCGCCGCCCTGGACCGAGACGAACTGCGGCAGGTCGCGGTAGCGGGTGCGGACCGGCCTCGCCTGGACGGTGAACGTCGCATCGTGGTTCTGACGGGCCGCGACGAGCGGGTCCGGGCCGTCGTACAGCCCATTGAAGTGGGCGTTGTTCAGCCAGGTGTGCTGGATGAACTCGAACTGGCGGGAGATGTTCGCCCCCAGGCACAGGAAGTGCAGGCCTCTGTCCCCGTCCCCGTCGCCGTACGCACGGCCGCGGCGCAGGATCCGGTGGCGTCGGCCGATGGCGACCGACTGGGCCGATCCGGGTCGGGGATCCAGCGAATCGCGCGGGTTGGCCCGGCGGACGTGGGCGCCGAGGGGGCAGCTCAGGCCCTCCGGATCGGTGGCGAAGTAACCGAAGTCGTTGTCCGAGCCGAGGCTCGGGGCGTCCCGCAGCGGCGCGTGCACCAGTGGCGCGCCGCTGCGCCAGCGGCCGACCATGCGTGCCGCGAGCACCTCGCGGGCCTCGGGATCGTCGGCGCCGTCGGGGTGACGCGTCGCCTCTTCGAGGTACCGGTGGAAGCCCGCGACGTCCTGCCTGAGCTGCCGGAACACCAGATAGCTTCCATTGCGTCCGAAGTCGGCGGCGCCGCCGCCGTCGGGCGCGCGGGGCAGCAAGCCGAAGGTGTCGCACGCGGCGGGCAGCAGCGGCCGGTCGGTGAGCAGTCCGTATTCGTTGGCGTAGCCGAGGACGAACTCCCCTGCCTTGACCGCGTCGTCGTCGGCGGTGGCCTTCGACAGCCCCTCGACCAGCGGCTGGGAAATGCCGTCACGGAAGCCGAAGGGCTCGCGATCGGTCAGCCGGGACGTGCCCAGGCGGACGGCCTCGGTGAGCCCGCCCCCGGCGAGGACGTCGTGGCGAACCTGCGACTCCAGCCGGTCCAGGCGCCCTTCGTCCCGGGCGTACAACAGTGCGAGGACGTCCACGGGCGGGGAGTCGGGGCCACCCCAGCGCCAGTGGCTCGGCGCGTTCTCCCCCACGTCTCCCAGGAGACGGGAGCGGTTGGGGTCGGTCATGCCCGAGACGAACTCATGTGAGAATCCGTCGAGTTCGCTGGGGTCCAGTCCGAGGCGGCGCATGCCCTCCGAGGTGAAGGCCAGGTTCAGGGCCGACTCCGGTGGCTCCGCGCTGCCGCTCGTCGCCAGCAGGGCGAGTCGTCCCAGCGCGGAGCGTGCGACAACCGGGTCGTCCACCGTGAGCAGCAGGAAGCAGGCCGACTCCAGTGCGCTGTAGCCGCGTGCGACGAGGCCCTGGATGTCGTCCAGTTCCAGGCGCGCAGCTGCTGTCATCACCGTCACACCCTTCTCTAGAACAAGGCGAGCCAGGCCCGGGTCTCGGCCGGGCCGAGTTCTCCGAAGAGACCGGCGCGGATGCGGGCGTTGGTGTCGAGGTTGCGCGTGGTCAGCGCGTCGTACGCGGAGTACCACACCTGCGTCGGCAACTGGTGGCAGCGCAGATAGTGCTTGAAGGCGAGTTCGTCCTCGGCACCGTCCCGCACGAGCCACCTGGTGCGCGGATAGCCGTGGCCGTTGCTGAAGACGGCGTTGAGGCCCCAGGCGACCTTGTCGATGAAGTCGTCCATGTAGCTTTCCAGGCTGCCGTCGTAGTTGCTCGCGAAGATCACTCGCCGTCTGTCATCGATGAACAGCCAGCGGGCGAAGTGGATGGTCTTGACCCCGGCGAGGCTGCCCCGGTTGAAGAAGTGGCGCACGCCGTAGTCGACGGCGAACAGCACCCCGGTCAGCGTGGCCCGCCGGAACCGGCCGTACTTGACGAGGCCCACTGCCGTGAACGGGTTCTGCGTGGCGAAGTCCTCGCAGGCCGCCAGCCTGGCCACGTGGTCGGGGGAGGGCCGCTCCCGGCTGGGGACGTCACGCCTTTCGTGCCGGCGCAGCACCACGACCCAGACCGGCAGGCCGATCAGGATGACGGGCAGCAGGGCGATCGCGGCCAGCGGAACCCCCACGAGGTGCGCCGCCTCCCGCATCCTCCACCGCAGCGTGGGCGGCGCGGGACCCGCCCGTGCCCACGCCAGGTCCGGGCGACCGGTGACGTACCGCTGGATGGCGGCCCGTACCTGTGCCGGATCCGCGCCGGCCGGCTCGGCGCCGCGCTGGTCGAGGAACTCCTGGATCGCCTCGCGCAGCCGGTCCTCCTGCCGGATCCGGTGCAGGCCCCGGCCGACGGTGTTGACGTAGAAGGCCGAGCTGGGCACGGCATGGGCCCGTAGCCAGGCGACCCGCGTGGCATCCGGCTCTCGGGGCGGCGGATAGCCCTCGCAGTGCCCGAACACCTTTTCCAGTCCGCTGCCGGCCTTGCCGACGAGGTCGGCGAGGTGCGCGTCCATCGGAGCGTCGACCTCGCTCATGTAGACGATGCTCGCCGGCATCGTCTGCCCGGCGTGGTCCTTTTCCTCGGGAACGAGGACCACACGAGCGAAGTGGACGCCCGCCAGCTCGGCGAAGGGGAGGAACTCGCCCCCGGTCCCCCTGCGATGTGCCTCGGCCAACACCTCTTGCACCTCGGCCACCCGCTCCGGAGGCAGCGTGGCCCCGATGGTGACGGCGATCTGCTGCGACGCGCGGCGGGCCGAAGCCGGTGCCGGCGAACCGGGGTAGGACAGGGCGAAGTTGAGGACCTTGCGCCGCCCCCAGTAGACGATGCCGAGATAGACGCCGGGCTTGACCTCCCGGATCTCGTCGCGGATCCAGTGCGCGAGGAGCGACGTCCGGGAGTAGTCCAGTACGGTGCACTCCCCGTTGTCGAGCCGGCTCGCGCCCCGGTAGACCTTGGCCCGTATCGCGCGCACTCCGAGCGGCGTGACCCTGTTGCGCAGTTCACCCCGTTCGGCGTCGAAGACCTTGCCCTTCCACGCGAGGAGCCGTGCCCACCGCGCCGCCACCTTCGCCACCATCGCCCCGCGCGCCACGAGCACCGTGCCGCGCGTCTCACCGACGGGTATCCCGCCGGCGCGGCTCATGCGGAACAGGTCGTCGAGAGCGGGGCGGGAAAGGGCCATCAGCTGATCGACGTCCGCCCCCGTGTCATGGCTCATCGCACACCTCCGTGGGCCACATCACCAGCGTATTTCAGCCCGCACCTCCCGGCATTTCGGCGGGGCGGGGGGCGCCGCAAGGTCACGGAAGCCGCCGATCGGGGCTCTGATCGTCCCGATCGGAGCAGCCTCGCCATGCGTCATGCCCCGGGCGGCGGCTCACGCCGACCGCGCTGCGGTGGTGTCACGTACGACGATGCTGCGCATGCGACTCGCCTGCCGCAAGGGACGTGTGGTGCCGTGCGCCGGTGACGATGAGCGAGACGTTCTGCCCGCCGAAGCCGAAGGAGTTGCTGAGCACGGCCTCCTGGGGGACGTCTCGTCGCTCGGCGACGACATCCAGGTCGATGTCGGGACCGACGCCGGCCGCGGTGAGGTTGCGGGTGGGCGGGATGACGCCGTGCTTCACACTGAGGACGGCGATGAGCGCCTCGATCGCGCCGGCGGCGCCGAAGAGATGGCCGAGCGCCGCCTTGGGGGCCGTGACGGTAGCGCGGCCGAAGACCTCTCCGATCGCGTGTGCCTCGGCGACGTCGCCGACTGGTGTGCCGGTGGCGTGGGCGTTGATGTGGCTGATCTGCTCGGGCGCCAAGCCGGCTTGTGCGAGGGCTTTCCGCATGGCCGAGATCTGACCGGAGCCGTCGGGAGCGGGCGCCGTGATGTGGTGGGCATCGGCGGCGATGCCGGCGCCCGCGAGCACCGCGTGGACGTGGGCGCCCCGTGCGTTGGCATGCTCGGCGCTTTCGAGCACCACGACAGCCGCGCCTTCACTGAGGACGAATCCGCTGCGGTCCGCGGCGAACGGCCGTGACGCCGAGGCGGGTTCAGCGGTGTGCCGCGAGAGTGCTTGGGCCTGGGCGAAGCCGGCGACGGTGATGGGGGTGATCGCGGCCTCGGTCCCGCCCGCGATGACCACGTCCGCCTCGCCGGCGCGGATGAGCCTGGCCCCCAGGGCGATCGCCTCGGCACCGGAGGAGCACGCCGAGACGGGCGTGTAGACCCCCGCCCGTGCGCCGTACTCGATACTGATCAGCGCCGCCGCGGCATTGGGCATGAGCATCGGGACCGTGCGTGGCGAGACGCGCCGGGTCCCGGCCGCCTCCAGTGCGTCGTCTTCCTTCAACAGCGTCCGTATGCCCCCGATGCCCGTGCCGATGGCCGATGCGAGCCGGTCGGGGTCCACGTCCGGGGCGCCGGCGTCGGCCCATGCTTCCGCCGCCGCGGTGAGGGCTGCCTGCTGCGAGCGGTCGAGCCGCCTGGCCTGCACCGGCGGCAGCGATGCAGCGGGGTCGATCGCCATCGTCCCCGCCACGGCGCCGGGAAGGCCGGCGCCCTCGTGGCCGGGCAGGACGCCGCCGCGGATGCCGGACTCGCCGGCGAGCAGGGCGTCCCAGGTGGACACCACGTCCCCACCGAGTGGCGTGATGGCGCCGAGTCCGGTCACTACGACTTCAGTCCCGTGCATTCCATGGACCTTTCTTGTATGCGATACAAGCGAGCGAAACCCTGTTGTATCACATACAATTTGGGCGTGGAGACGAAGCGAACCGAAGCCCGATCAACGCCGGGTCGGTCGCGTGACCGCGGTCGCGCGACCAGGCGCCGGCTGATCGAGGCCACTGCACAGCTCTGCAAGGAGCGGCCCGGTGCCGAGTTGAGCGTCGCGGCGATCGCGAAAGCGGCAGACGCCTTCCCGAATCAGGTCACCTACTACTTCGGCTCCAAGGACGCGCTGCTCGTGCACGCCGCTTTTCTCGGCTTGCTGCACGACGCCCGACGCATCGAGCGCATCGGGCGCCAGGCCCCCGACGCGGCGGCATTCCGGCGCAACGTTGCCCGCGCCGTCCTGGCCATGCCCTCGCTCCCCTCGGTCGCGCGCGCACTCGCCGCCGGGATCTCCAAGCCCGAACTCGCTCCCGTGGTCGACCAGCACCTCCAGCTGCTGTTCCGGCAATCCGAGCGCTTCGTGAGCCAGCTCATCGACAGTCGCGGCTGGAGGACCCGTCGACCGCTCAGCGTGGAGGCCAGGACGTTCTGGAGCACCGCGCTCGGCGCAGTGCTGCTCGTCCGCGCCGGAGCAAACGGCACTGTCGCCGACCTCGACCTCGCCGGAGCATTGACCATCCATGACGGACCCGAACCCGGCTAAAGGTTGTTGCAGAAGGCTCAGGCTTGGGCATTTTCCATTTATGGGTGGGGCGTTGCGGGCTGAGCCGGTGTGGGTGGAGACGTTCACGGGCTTGCGGATCGACCGGTTCGCGAGGCTGGTGAGGGTGGTCCGGGAGCGGGGCGGAAACGGTCCTGGTAGTGACCGTCCGTGGTGCCTGCCGCTGGCGGAACGGGTGTTGCTGGTTGGGGTCTCCTCGGCAACGGTCTGCCGTGTGATCCAGCGGTTGCGCGGCCGCTGCCGGCGCTGGAGCCGGCCCCGCGGCCGGTGGCCGACGTGGACCGGTTGTGGATCGTGGACGGCACCTTGATTCCGGTCCGCGACCGCACCTTGCCGCCTCGTCGAGGAACTACCGATTCTCGGCGAACGTGCAGGTCATCATCCACACGGACAGCCGACTGATCGTCGCGAGCGCCCGCCCGGCGCCGGGAAACAAGGCAGACGCCCACGTCTGGCGTGAGTCGGACCTGCCCGCCAGGGCCGCCGGAACGACAGCCATCGCAGGCGGGGCCTACCTCGGCACCCGGGCTCATCCTCCCGCACCGCAGACGAGCCGGCCGCCCCTCCTGCGTGCCCAGGAAGAGCACAACGCCGAACACCGACGCGTCCGCGCCCGCGTGGAGCACACCTTCGCCCGGATGAAGAACTGGAAGATCCTCCGCGACTGCCGTCAGGGGCCGACGCTTGCCAGGGTGACCCCGGCGAAGGCGAAACGGGATGCGGTGCTTCCCGTCAGTTTCTCGTAGAAGGGCACAGGGTGCTGTCCGTGCTCGTATACATCGACTCTGCGCCAGCCAGGCTGCTGCTCGACGAGCCGGCAACTGCTGCCGCGACCTGCGGACAAAATCAATCGCGGCTCAGCCCGTAAGTGACGCACGTCACTTCGCGTGGTGTCACGTTTCCGTCGGCACACGGTGTCTTGAGGGCATGAGCAAACACAGCAGCCCCAACAAGGTCGTGGTCATCGGCGGTGGGTACGCCGGGACGCTCGCGGCCAACCGCCTGCGGGCACGCCCCGACGTCGACATCACTTTGGTCAATCCGCGCCCGGAGTTCGTCGAACGCATCCGGCTGCATCAGTTCGTGGCCCGTACCGGCGAGGCCACGATCGACTACGGCACGCTGCTCGGCGAGGGCATCGAGCTGGTCGTCGACAGTGCCACGCGCATCGACGCCGCCGCCCGCACGATACGGCTGGCATCGGGACGCACACTGGACTACGACTATGTGATCTACGCGGTCGGCAGCACCGGAGCGACACCTGCATCGGTGCCCGGCACGACCGAATTCGCCTACGACGTCGCTGAGCTGAAGTCCGCACAGCGGCTGCGTACCAGGCTGGAGGAGTTGCCCCTCGATGCTCCGGTCACCGTGGTGGGCGGCGGATTGACCGGCATCGAGACGGCCGCCGAGCTGGCCGAGCAAGGGCGCAGGATCACGCTGGTGTGCGGGCGCACCCTGGCGCCGACGTTCAGCGCGCCCGGCCGCCGGTACATCGCCACGTGGCTGTCCCGGCACGGTGTCGCCGTACTCGAGGCCGCCTCGGTGAGCGAGGTCCGACAGGACGCGGTCGTCCTTGCCGACGGTGGGGTGCGTCCGAGCGCGCTGGCGATCTGGACGGCAGGTTTCGGGGTGCCGGAACTGGCGGCGGAGAGCGGGCTGCGCACCGACCCGATCGGCCGGTTGCTCACCGACGAGACGCTGACCAGCGTCGACGACGACCGCATCGTCGCGGCCGGCGACGCCGCCGCACCCTCGGGACAGCCATTGCGGATGAGCGGCTACGCCGCCGGGCCGCTCGGGGCGCATGCTGCCGACACCGTGCTGAGCCGTATCGCGGGAACCGAACCAGCCGTGATCGATCTGGCCTTCACCGGGGCGTGCGTCAGCCTCGGTCGGCGTGCCGGCATCCGACAGCTCGCCCGCAAGGACGACACCGCGGTGAACCTCTACATCGGCGGCCGCGCGGGAGCGGCGATCAAGGAGGTGACCTGCAGGTTCGTGGTCGCGAAGCGGATCCGCCGCGAGGCGGTCAAGCCGGGTTCCATGGGCTGGCCGAAGGGCGGCCCGCGTCCCTCGGGAGCGGACTCCGCCGCGCGGAAGGCCACCTCTCCGTGAGCACCGACGAGCACGCCGAGCGGTTCACCCTGCTGCGGCCGCTGTTGTTCACGATCGTCTACGAGATCCTCGGCTCGGCGACCGACTCCGACGACGTGCTGCAGAACAGCTATCTCCGGTGGGCCGAAGTGGACCTCGCGACGGTACGGGACACCAAGTCGTATCTGGCCCAACTGGTGACCCGACAGGCACTCAACGCTTTGCGGACGAGCGCGCGCCGCCGCGAGGACTACATCGGCCCGTGGCTGCCCGAGCCGCTGCTCCTGGACGAGAACGACGCCTCAGCCGACGTGCTGCTCGCCGAGTCGGTTTCGATGGCGATGCTCGTGCTGCTCGAAACACTCACCCCCGATGAGCGTGCGGTGTTCGTGCTGCGCGAGGTGTTCGGCTTCGAGTTCCGAGACGTCGCCATGGCGGTGGGCAAGTCCGTGTCGACGGTGCGTCAGGTGGCGCACCGTGCCCGTGAGCACGTACGGGCGCGGCGCAAGCGCTTCGAGCCCCTCGATGCCGTCACGACCGCGCGGATCACCGAGCAGTTCCTGACCGCGGCGACCACCGGCGACCTGGACGGACTGCTCTCGCTGCTCGCACCGGACGTCACCTGGACCGCCGACAGCGGCGGCAAAGCCACCGCGGCACGCCGGCCGGTGGTCGGAGCGGAGAGGGTGGCCGCGGTCCTCATGAGCCTGTTCCGCCTGGAGCGGCTGGCGGACTTGCGGATCGAGAGGGTGAACTGCAACAACACGCCCGCCCTCGTCCTCAGCGGCGAACGCCTGGAAGGCGTCTTCCTGATCGAGACCGACGACGGGAAGATCACCCATTTCTACGCCATGCGCAATCCGGACAAACTCCTCGCGGTGGCGGTCCCCCGTCGGATCAGCCGGTAGGAGCAGGCGGCAATCAGGTGTAATCACGCATGTCCGTCACCGGCGGACGGACGTCGGCGGCTCCACGTCGATTTCCGCTGCAGGGCTCACCCCGGTTTGACCAGCTCGACTGAACGACGACCAAGGAGTTGACCTTGACCGACACGCTGGTAGTGATCGTCGGCGCGGGGCCGACCGGACTGATGCGCGCGTGCGAGCCGGGGCTTGCCGGGATCGATGTGCTCGAGCGTCTCCCGAAGCCTCGAACGGTGGAGTCGCGGGCCGGAGGGCTGCACATCCGCACGATGGAGACGCTCGATCAGCGGGGCCTCCTCGACCGGTTTCTCGAACGTGGCTTCCGCAGGCAGGGTGTGCACTTCTCCGGCCTCCGGCTCGACGTATCCGATGTGGCGACGCGGCATCCGTACACTCTCGTCATCATGCAGTCTCCGCCGCGCCGAGCGGCGGCCACGGCATGCTGCCGGGGCAGTCCAGTCGGGGCGCTGACAAGGGTTCGACGCAGAGCACCGTCCGTGCCTCACATCAAGCCGCCGCCTCATGACCGGGGCCGGGACGGCCGTCGATCGTTGGAGGTGAGCAGGTTCCCTGCTGTGTCACGGCGACCGCCCCGGCTACCTCACGGATACCCCCGACGTCCCATTTCACCCGATAGCGGTTTCCGCCCCGGCCCTGGACATGACGGTGGCCTGCACCCTGGGAAGGGCGCAGGCCACCGGCTTGCGGTGTCAGCTCCTGGCTATTGTCGTGTGCGACTACCAGCGGTACCAGCGACCGCTGCCGCCCTTCGGGCGGGCGACGAACCCGATCAGCCACAGCACCAGAACTGCGATGGCGACCCACCAGAGGATCTTCACCGCGAAACCGGCACCGAAAAGGATCAGAGCGAGCAGAAGAACAAGAAGCAGGGGAACCATAGTTATCAACCTCCGAACCGCCTACTGCCCGGCCACGCTCCACCCATGCGTTCGAATTTTATGCGTTTCTTATTGCGCGAGGCGGGCAAGAGAACCGATCAACTCTCCCCGCACCGAGGGCATGTACAGGCCGAGCGGCCACAATGATCCCCCAGAGCAGGCGGCCCGACATGCGGCGTACCCGAAGATCCTGCACGGCGCCGTCGCTCATCACGGGGCGTACCTGCCCACCTGGTCGCGGGGGAACGCAGGCCGCACCACCGGCTGCCGGCTCCGGTGATCGGCGTTGCTGCATGTGATCACGCCGTTGCCGACCAGAACCCGCGCCGTGTCCAGGCGCCGCTAGCCGACCCGACCCGTGCGGTGCCGGGCCCGATCGCGGAACCAGGCACCGGTGCCCACCAGCACTGCCACTCCCACACCGTAGAGAGGCAGCCACAGGGTCGTCGTGGCCGCGAGGCACTCGGCAACAGCCTTACCGGCTTGGACTTCCTGTGCGAGCGCCAGGGCCGCGCCGTCAGTGCCGGTCATGTTGCCGAGCGCGGCCTCCGCCTGGAGGGCCTGGTACCTGCCCAGCAGCTCGCACTCACGACGCGTGCCCGGCATCGGAAACAGCCAGGCCTGACGCTGTAGAAGGGGGGCGAGAGCGAGCGCCACGCACAGGCCTACGACCAGCGCGTAGGCGACCAGGCCGCGCAGGTATGCCGAACGGATGCCCGGCGTCCACTCCGCCCGGTGCTGGAAGGCGAGCATCACCGCGAGGAGCGTCACTCCGATGAACGTGGCGAACCACTGCCACGAGCCCTGGGCGAGCGCGAACGTCAGCACAACGGCGAGTCCGATGCCGATGACACCAGGGGCGGGAGTGTCATCGCCTGCTGCCGCGGATGCCGGCGTCGGGGTCTCACGCGGGCTGGGTTCGCTCATGGGCCTCTCCTGCAGCAGGAGGAATCATCGCTCTAGCACGGATTTCGAGTGGTGGCACGAATGCTGTTCCGGCACCTGTCGGCCGTTGGGAACGGACCAGCACAGGCGGGTCGATCGATCCCTCAGAGGTCGTCGCCTTCGTCGTCGTCAGCGCCGTGGTCGCCGCCGTGGTCGCCGCCGTGGTCGCCGCTGGGGTCTCCGCTGTGATCACCAGGGCCCACGATCGTCCACGGACGCATCAGGTCGTCGTCCTCGTGTTCAAGAAGGTGGCAGTGGTGGACGTACGTCGCTGGGAATGCGGTTCCGCTGCCCGGAATCGACGCGATCGGATTCGTCGGCGGGCTGAATTCTTGACTGATGATCCTGGTCACCGTCTCCGGATACGCTTTGACCGTGTCCTTGTCGGATTGCGCTTCGTCCGGGTCCGGCGGAATCGGTGGGCCGGTGAAATATTTGGCCAATACCGGCCTGTCCTCCCGCTTGCGGCCACCGTCGATCCACTTTTCGTAAGCCGCCTGGTAGCCGGCTGCATCGATCGGCTGCCTGTTCACGACCTGGAAGTTGACGAGATGGACATGCATCGGGTGGGCGTCATGGTTGGGATTGACGTACTCCCAGATCTCTGACGAGCCCGCCTTGATGAAGTCTTCGGACGGTTCCATGAACGGCACCGCGTTGAACGTCATGGTGCTGAAGAGCTTGTGCTGGTACACGACCCATTCCCGCCGACGGGTGTTCGGTTTCGGCACGATGGGCACGGCTACCGGCAGTTTGAGGTCCTTGGGCGGAGTCGTCTTGTCCGACCCTCCGGACAACGGTTTCGTGACCCGGAATTGCATGATTTCCGAGATTTGCGGTCCGAGGCCCGGCATACCGGGGTAGTGGACCGGCGCGTGGTAGTTGCTCAATGTGATCTTCGTGCCCATTGGCATTTGACCGAAGTCAACGATCAGGTCGTACCGCTCGGCTGACCCGATCAGGAAGTTCAGCATCTGCAATGGAGTGCGAAAGCCGCCGTCGGTGCCGATCAGCCAGAACGGCAACGTGGGCTGAGGCAGTACGTCCCTGGGAACGTCGAACCTCAGTCGCCAGAAGCGCTCGTTCGAACCGTTGAGAATGCGCAGCCGGTAGCGTCGCGGTTCGACGGCGAGGAAGGGATACGCCTTCCCGTTGACGACCGGGGTGTCCTCCCCTTCCCGCTGAGCCATCGTATAGGCGAGCGATCCGTCCCGGTTGAAGGTCCGGTCTTGCAGGATGAGTGGGACTTCGAATTCCCCTCGCGGCAGGCCGAGCCCCTCATCGGCGGGGTCACCCACACGATAGAGACCGGCGAGGCCCGCGTACACGTTGAGGCTGGTCATCCCCATGCCGTGATCGTGGTACCAGAGCATGCACGAACGGTCCTGGTTGGTATAGGCGCAGATCGCTTCGTTGCGTTTGACCCGGCTCGGGTTCAAAGTGGTATAGGACTCGGCGTGGATTCCGTCGGGGCTGAACGAGTGCAGCGGCATGCCGTCGGACTGTGGTGCTGTGAAACCGCCGTGCTGGTGTACGACGTTCCACACGTTGACGTTCTGCGGAAATGGCGGTTTGGTCTTGTAGGGAGGCGGTGCAATCGGGGCGAGCTCGGGGTCCGCCTTGCGAATGGTGTCGATCACGGACTGGAACAGATGGGTGGTCGGCAGGTGGTTGCGATACTTGATGACCGTCGGCCGGTCCTTGGTCACGTTGAAGGTCGGCCCCAGATAGCCCATGCCGATCGGCTTGTGAGGATCGTGCGGGTTCGTGGCCCAGTAACCCCACACGGTTGCCGGCCCGAGATCGCGGTGGAAGCGCCACGTGCCTTGCCGCATCGTGAGCTCGTAGTAGTCGGCGCCCGGGTAGGCGGAAACATCCGGGACGGCCGTCATCGGCCTGGGCAGCGGGTCCACGTACTTCTCCAGGGGAGGGGTCTGCGGCACCGGGGCGTCCGCAGTGCCCATGCCGTGACCCCCGTGGCGCGTCCCGTGATCTGCCGACGATCCGCCTGTGCTCGAAGAGCACCCCGTGGAAAGCATGGCCGCACCCCCCAGAGCTCCACCGGCCATGAGGAATTCCCTGCGCCCGACCATCGTCTCCCGCCTTCCATCGCCGTGACGCCCAAGGGATACATGACTGGTTCGAAACCTTGCCGCAGCACGCCGGTCTGATCCGGGAAAGCCACCTGTTGGGCACATTCTTTTGGCATATGCGACAACATCATCGTGACCGGTGTGGTCGGTCGCGTTGTGGTGATGTGCAGCGCCCGAGTCGTCTCTCAGCCGGTCACCGACTGCAACCGCTGCGGGCCCCCCATCATGGGGGACTTCGCCACCAGTGCCGTCGTCCTGACGAGGACATTGCACGTGACGACGTAGACCCCGTGTATCGACTGGCCTCAACGCGATGCCGATTTATGGCAGCGCCACCGACGTGTCATGCTCATCGCATGCCGACGACCAAGCCAGTCGCGGCAGCCCTGACTGGATTGGGGCTGGACAGTCCAGCCGGCTCGGTCTGAACCTGTCCGTCCGGGCGGCGATGCCCGACCCGCGCACTCCGCAGGGGGAGCCGGCATGCATCCCGGTGTGATGGCCCCGGCTGCCGGAGCCCCGGCAACGTCGTGAGCGGTCGGCGGTGGGGCTGTGTGAGGAGCGGACCGATGATCGGTGCGGGTGTCGGACGCGCTCAGCCGGGCAGCGTGACGAGTCCCCTCTCATAGGCGGTGATCACGAGCTGGACCCGGTCCCGGGCACCCAATTTGGTGAGCAGGCGCGACACGTGGGACTTGGCGGTGGCCACCGTGATGAAGAGGTCCTCCGCGATCTCCGTGTTCGACCGGCCCCGCCCGACCAGGGTGAGGACTTCCCGTTCCCGCTCCGTGATGCCCTCGAGCTGCCGCGGAGAGCGTGCCGGAGGTGCTTCGGGGCGCCCGGCGAACTCGGCGATCAGGCGGCGCGTGACACCCGGGGCGATCAGCGCGTCGCCGGCGGCGACCACGCGGATCGCCGTGAGGATGTCGTCGAGCGCCATGTCCTTGACCATGAAGCCGCTCGCTCCGGCGCGGAGCGCGCCGTAGACGTGGTCGTCCTCGTCGAAGGTGGTCAGGATGAGGACGCGGGCGGCCGCCGGACCGGCGGTGATGAGTCGAGTGGCCTCGATCCCGTCCATGCCGGGCATCCGGATGTCCATCACCACGACGTCGGGGTGTACGTCCCCGACCAGTTGGACCGCCTCGGCGCCGGTGGCCGCTTCGCCCACGACCTCCAGGTCGGGTTGGTCAGCCATGATCACGCGCAGGCCGGACCGCACCAGGGGCTGGTCGTCGGCCAGCAGGACGCGTACGGGAGCGGCCGTCATCGGGCCCCTACCGCAACTCCGGTGGGCTCGGGCAAGGGCAGCCGCGCCGCCACCCGGAAGCCGCCCTCGGGACGCGGCCCGGCGCTGAGGCGGCCGTGCAGCAAGGCGACCCGCTCGCGCATGCCCACGATGCCGAAGCCGTGGGTCGGGCCGCCCTCGGTGGCACCGCGCCCGTCGTCGACGATTTCCACGAATAGTTCCCCGTCCCCGAATTCGATGCTCACGCGGCAGTGTCCGGTGCCCGCGTGGCGGACCACATTGGTCAGAGCCTCCTGGACGATACGGTAGGCCGACAGGTCGATGTCGGCCGGCAGCGGGCGCTGTTCCCCGCCGCGGCGTACGTCCACACGTACGCCGGCGTCCGTCGTCGCCGTCGCCAGCCGTTCGATGTCGGCCAGACCGGGCGAAGGCGTGAGCGGTGCCCGACCCGAAGCCGCCGCGTCCGGGTCAGCTTGACGGAGTGCGACCAGCGTTCGCCGAAGGCCCGACAAGGTCTCTCTGCTGGTGGCTTCGATGGCTCGCAGGGCCTCGCGGGCCTCCTCGGGTTGGGTCTGAATGACCCGGCTCCCCACCCCGGCCTGGATGGCGATGATGCCGATGCTGTGCGCGACCATGTCGTGCAACTCCCTTGCGATCCGCAGCCGTTCGGCGACCACGGCCTCAGCCACCTCCTGCGCGCGCAGTTCCACCGCGTGCTCGCGGCGCTCGCGGCTCAGGAGGCCGACCGTGCAGGCCGCGGCCATCGCCAGAAGGGCGATCACGAGGTTGACTGTCATGCCCTCGCCGTGCGCGAAGCCGCCGACGAGCAGGACTTGGACGACGAGGGACGTAGCCACAGCGACGGTCGAAGCCCGCCGCGGGCGGGTGGCGACGATGAAGGCCAGGGCGAGGTCCACCGCCAGACAGGGCAGGAACTGGCCCTGGTACGAAGCCGACAGGTCCACCCGGGCGGAGCTCGGGGGGCCCACGACCACGGCGATGGATCCGAGGAGCACCATGGACAGGGCCAGAATGGGCCTGCTCCGTAGGATTCCGACGAGCAGGCACGCCGCCAGCAGTGCCCCGATGCCGTGGACCGTGCCCGAAGCCCGCGGCCCACCTCCTATGAGCAGACCCACCGCGAGGACGTAGAGGACGCCTCCCACCCAGGCCATGACCTTCGCTCTCGTCATCGACGGTGTGCCGTTTCGAGGCGCTGTGCCGTCCCGCGGCCGTGTGCCCGCGTCGTGCTGTGCGACGCGCGCGGGCGACGGGGTGGTCGATATGCCGTTCATCCCGCGAGGTTATCCAGCCACCGACCCCGCGGCATCGGCCCGTGGGCGTACGCCCACGGGCGAACCCGGCCGCACGATTGCCGCCCACGGCCCCATGACCGGACGGGACCCTCCCGGCAGGGTTGTCCACGTGATCGAAGTCAATGAACTCACCAAGCGCTACGGCGGCAAGACCGCCGTCGACCAGTTGTCCTTCATCGTGCGGCCGGGCCAGGTCACCGGCTTCCTCGGCCCCAACGGAGCCGGCAAGTCCACCACCCTGCGGATGATCCTCGGCCTGGAGTCGCCCACCGGCGGCGCCGCCACCGTCAGCGGAGTCCCCTTCCACAGCCACCCTCGCGGCCTGCGGCACGTCGGCGCCCTCCTCGACGCGGGCCAGGTCCACGGCGGACGCACCGGCACGGCCCACTTGTCCGCCCTGGCCCGCAGCAACGGGATCTCCCCCCGCCGGGTGGACGAGGTGCTGCACCAAGTGGGCCTGGCCGAGGCGGCGACCCGCCGCATCGGCGGCTACTCGCTCGGCATGAAGCAGCGGCTGGGAGTCGCCACCGCCCTGCTCGGCGACCCGCCGGTGCTGATGTTCGACGAGCCGGTCAACGGCATGGACCCGGAAGGGGTGCTCTGGATGCGCCGCCTCTTCCGCCGCCTCGCGGCGGAGGGCCGCACGGTCTTCCTCTCCAGCCACCTCATGTCGGAGATGGAGAACACCGCCGACCAGCTCGTCGTCATCGGCCGGGGCCGGCTCATCGCCGCCGAGTCGGTACGGGACTTCGCGGCCCGCAGCACCGGCCTCGGCGTGGTGGTCGGCACGCGGGAGGCAGCCGAGCTGACCGCAGTACTGAGCGCTGCGGGCGCGTCGGTCGAGCCGGAGGGATCGGCGGGCGCCGAGAAACTCGCCGTGACCGGACTGCCGGCGGACCGGATCGCCGCGCTCGCCCTCGAGAACGGGATCCTGCTGAACGAGCTGACCACCCGAACCGCCTCGTTGGAGGAGGCCTTCATGAAACTCACCGCCGACAGCGTCGAATACCAGGCAGGACAGCCCCGATGACCACACCCGCCTCCGCCCTCGCGAGCACTGCGGCCGCGTCCCTCGCCGAGCCGCCCGCCCGCTTCCGTGACCTGCTCGCCTCTGAGTGGATCAAGATGCGGTCCCTGCGCTCCACCCCGTGGACCCTCGCGCTCACCATCCTGTTCGTCACCGGTTCCGCCGCCGTGGCCACCTTGGCGGACAAGGCCGCGGGCTCCGAACCCGCCGGCTTCCTGGCCTACGACGCCTATCCGGCGACCGGGTACATGACGCTGATCCTCGTCGCCGGGAGCATGGGCGCCCTCACCGTCGTGAGCGAATACGGCAGCGGGATGATCCGCACGACCACCGTGGCCGTACCCGACCGTGGCGCGGTGGTGCTGGCCAAGGCGGTCGTCACCGCCGTGCTGTGGACCGCGGTCGGCACGGCCGCCTCCATCGGATCCTTCCTGGTCTCCCAGGCCATCCTGAACGGGCGCGCTGCCGGCGTTCCGATCACCCACCCCGATGTCTTCCGGCCGCTGGTGGCATCCGCGTTGCTGGCTCCGGTGTGCGCCCTCGTCGGTCTGGGCCTCGGCGTTCTGCTCCGGCATACCGCCGGGACCGTGCTCACCAGCGTATTCGCCTTGCTGATGCTGCCCACCATGTTCTCGGAGAGCAACCGCTGGTCGGCCGATGCCAGACACATGATGGTGTCGGCCGCCTGGACCCGCCTGGTCGAGACCTGGGAGCCCGACCCCGGATCCCTGGGCTACACCGCCACGCTCCCCGGCTCCTGGGTCGTGTACGCCCTCTGGCCGCTGGCAGCGGTCGCCCTCGCGGTGGTCGTCGTCCGGCATCGCGACGTGTGACACGTGCCTCCGAGACGCACGCATCGTGCCCCTGGGGCTCAGGGCAAGGCCCTCGATGCGTGATGTGGCCGAGACACGGGAGCGCCTGGGTTGCATGTCCTCGTGACGCAGGGGCCGGCCTGGGGATGTCCGAGGCGGCTGGCAGTCTGGCCTGGTGATGATCCGTGGATATGAGACCGACCCGGTCGTGCCCGGGGAGGAGTTGCTCTCCCTGCCGGGGTTCTGGGCCGCCTACCTGATGTGGTTGTGCTCGACGGAGGACGGCGACGAACCCGAGCCTTCGTGGTTCGGTGCGGACGAGGCCGACACCGACTCCGCCTACGAGTCCCTGTCGGACGAGGAACGGTGGCCGGCCTTCCGGGTTCCGTTCGGCGGCGGCCACTGCGCGGTCGTGTTGGCGCGCAACCTGGCGGAGGACGCGGGGACGGAGTACCTCATCACCCATCCGTCCTGGGGCCGCGACGGGTACCTGGCCACCCTGGACGGGCACCAGGCCGGCCCCGGCCTGTCCTGGCGGGAACTGATCCATATCGCCCGCACCCCCGATCCGGCCGCCCCCGGAGTGCAGGACCCGAACGCCCGGCTGCTGCTCCTGCTGCCCGCCCTGGGCGACGAAGACCTCCCCGCGGACGCGGCCGAGGTACTCCACGGCGCACTGGTCTGGACGGGAGCCCCGGCGGAGGAGGCCCGGAAAGCGGTCGGGGCCCTCCTGGTGGACCATCCGCTGTGGGAGCCGGCCGGATGGACGCTGCCGGCCCCCTCACCGCTCTCCGGCAGCCAGGCACCCTTCACCGGCATCCTCTACTGCGACGAACCGGGAAGCCCGCGGTGCGGAACGGGACTGGCCCAGGGCATCACCCGGGAGCAGAGTGACCAACTCGCCCGCGCTCTCGGAACGTGGCCGGAGGACTGAGGACGGGCGCGCGGGGTCGCCTGTGGGGCGGGCCGTTCCTTCCACCGCTGGGCCGACACTCCATGGCCGCCGACGGACCCTGTTTCGTGCCGCCCGGCGCACATGGCTCGCCCGGGCTGCCAGGTCGTGGTGGCGCCCGGGTTATTCCGGCGTACCGCCGTGCGTGGGAATGACGCCGAGCTGCTGGAGGAAGCCGAGGAGGTCCTTGTCCGACCACTTCTCCGCAAGCCTGCCGTTTTCGATGCGGTGAATCACCGTCGCCGTCATCGTGAGCTGGTTCCCGGTGGCGGGGATGCCGGGAAGGTCCTTCTCGTGAACTCCACGGGCCGTCATCCGGGTCACCACCTTGTCGCCTTCCGCGATCTGGTCTTCGATCTCATGTGTCCCGGGAGTGGCCTCCCAGAAGAGACGGAACGCCTGCTTGAGCCCCTCGCGACCGGACCCGAACCCGGGGAACGGAGGGGGCGAGTGGTCCTGGTAGTCCTCGGCCACGAGTGCGTCCATGGCCTCCACGTTGCCCTTGTCGATCTCCGCGTAGAAGCGGCGAACCAACCTCTTGTTCTCTTCGCTCGACACGGGACTCCCCTACGCGCGTTTCGTACGGCCGGACCGGCGTACAGGATCGGAAGCATGGCCCGTCCGCCGTGAGACGACGTCTCCGCCACGCGCGCTTGCGTGTGCGATCACCCGGAAGCAGCCGTGCGCGTACCTCGGCGCGGCGAGCCGGCAGGGCGAACACGGCCTGATGCGGCGACGGGGGCGCGCAATGGTTTTTGATCAACGTGGTGCCCGAGTCGTCCCCGTTCAGTTGTGCCTCTCGAATCCCGCCAGCAGTCCGCGGGGGTCGAAGGTCACCCGGATCCGGGTGACCTTCCCGTCCTCCACATGCATCCAGTTCGCCGTCGGTGTGGGCGGCGCAACGCTCGTGTGCAGGTCGAACCAGGTGATCACTTCATCGCCGTCCGCCACCCGCACCTTCACGTCGATCTTTTCCAGGACCTGACCGAGCCCCTTCAAACCGGCGAGCGCCTCCTCCACCCCCGACGCCGTTCCCAGCGCTCCGACGAAGTCGACGTCCTCGGCCAACAACCCTCGCAAGGCCTCGAAGTCGCCCTCCTCCCAGGCGGTGAAGTAGGTCTCGGCAAGCTCTCGTGCAGTCTTCGTCGTGGTCATGCCTCCATCCTCCAACCACCGCGATCCATCCGTCCAACACATGGATCAGATGACATCTATCATCTCTGGATATGGAGGTACACCAGCTGCGCTACTTCGCCGCGGTCATCGACGAGGGCACTTTCACCGCCGCCGCCCATCGCCTGCACGTCAGCCAGTCCGGTATCAGCACCCAAGTGGCCAAGCTGGAGGCGGAACTGGGTCAGCAACTGCTCGACCGCTCCGGCCGTCAAGTCCGCCTCACCCCGGCCGGCGAGGCCGTTCTCCCTCTTGCGAAGAGCGCCCTCGCCACTCTCGAGACCATCCAGCACACCGCCGCCGAGTTCGCCGATGCCGTCCGCGGCCGGGTCCGTCTCGGCATGATCATGGGCTGCTCGATCCCGGCTTTCCTCGACACCGTCGCCGACCTCGGACGCTCCCACGCCGGCATCGAGCTCAGCCTTCACGAGGGCTACTCCGACGACCTCCAGGCCAAAGTCCTCTCCGGCTCTCTCGACCTGGCCCTCATCGGCTACGCGGGTGACGTCGTCCCAGGGCTGGAGGTGGGCATCGTCATCGACGAGCCGATCACCACCGTCGTCCCGGCCGGGCACGCTCTCGACCGTACGGAACTGCGCCTCTCCGACCTCCGGGGTGAGAAGATCCTCTGCCTCTCCCCGGGCACCGGCATCCTGCTCCGCCTCGCCGAGCGCGGTGCCGGCGCCGCCGTTCTCAGCGCGTCCTCCACACGGGGCACCGGCCTGCGGACCGTCCCGCTCACCGACGCCGCCACGCACGCCCGGCTCGGACTCATCACCCGCCGGGGCCGGCACTCCCCAGCCGTACAGCTACTGCGAACGCGGCTCCTCGCCGCTCTGCAAGCCGGCTAGGCATGTACATGTTGAAGCCAACGTGTGCGAGGCCCTCGTTGGTTCAGATGCTCGCGAGGAAGTCCCGGACCGCGGTGGCGAAGCCCTCGGGGTCGGCCTGCTGGACGAAGTGGTCGGTGTCCAGGGGGCGGTAGATCGTGCCGGGTCGTCTGGAGCACATGGCCTGGGCCTGCTCGACGGGCAGGACCTGACTGCGCAGCCCGTGGATCAGGAGCGCCGGGCAGTCGGTGGCGAGCCACTGCTTCCAGTGGTCGCCGTGGACGAGGTTCTCGGAGTCGACGGTGTCCTGCGGGTGGAACGGCAGCCGCCAGCCGGAGCCGCCGGGCAGCGGGCGCAGCACGGGGCCGAGGACGGCGGCCAGAGGTCCGCAGGCGGCGGCCAGTTCCTCACGGGTGGCCGCGGTGTAAGGGAAGTCGAGGACGAAGGCAAGGGGGCTCGTGCCGTGGTCGGGGAGGTCGACGGCGGTGTCGACGCTGATCAGGGCCTCGACCAGTTCTGGGCGTTCGGCGGCCAGGTGGACGGCGTTGAACGCGCCGAGGGAGTGCCCCAGGAAGACCGCGCGGTCAATGCCGAGGTGGTCGACGAGGGCGAGGAGGTCGGCGACGTAGCCGGCGCGGGTGTAGTCGGGGGCGCGGTCCGAGTCGCCGTGGCCGCGCTGATCGGGGCTGATCACCCGCCACTCGGGCCCGAGGGCGGCAGCGAGGGCGGTGAAGGACGCCCCCTCGGAGAGGTGGCCGTGCAGGCTCACCAGGGGGCGGCCGGCTCCGCCGAAGTCGAGGTAGGACAGGGTGCGGCCGTCGATGGTCAGGGCGGCGCGGGTGGGCTGGACGGTCATGGCGGCAGGGATTCCTCGGGTCGGGGTGTCTGGGTGGCGGTCCTTCGGCGGACGCCGTCCAGGTGAGTGTCTCGGCGGCAAGGTGGGGCGGAAGTACCCGCACTCCTCAGTCGTGGGCTCGGCTGTCAGGCGCGGGTGGAAGCGAAGGCGCGCAGGTCGTCGTTGAGGCGGTCCGCGTGGGTTGCGAACAGGCCGTGGCCCGCGTACTCGTACACGTGCAGCTCCGCCCCGGGGATCAGGTCCGCCGTGTGGCGGCCCGTGAGGGCCAGGGGTGCGGAGGCGTCGTCCGATCCGTGGATGACGAGGGCCGGGCAGCGGATCTTCACCAGTTCCGGGACGAGGTTCAGGGTCGGCAGGATGTCCCCCAGGGCGTTGGCGGCCCGCGCCGTTGCCCCGTGGCAGCGGTCGACCATGTACGCCACGTACGCGTCCGACACCTGCGGGCCGGGCAGGTGACGGGCGAAGAACGCGTCGGCTCCGTCGGCGAAGAACGTGGCCCGGTCCTGGCGGAAGGTTGCGTTGAATCCGCGGATCACCTCCGGGTCCAGTCCCTGCGGGTGGTCGGCGGAGCGGGCCGGGCCCGGGGCGATCGCGCCGACGAGGGCCACGCGCGCCACGCGGTCGCTGCCGCGCAGGGTCAGGTACCGGACCACTTCGACCGCGCCGAACGAATGCCCGACCAGGGTGACTTCGCGCAGGTCCAGGTGATCGAGGAGCGAGCCAAGATCCCCGGCGAGGGTGTCGAGGTCGAAGCCGCCCCAGACGTCTTCGGACCTGCCGTGTCCCCTGCGGTCGAAGCCCACGCAGCGGAAGCCTTCGGCCGCCAGCGGCAGCATCTGGTACTCCCACATCTCGGTACCGAAGTACGAGCCGTTGACGAAGACGATGACGGGTCCGTCCGAGGGGCCGTAGTCGACGAAGTGGAGGCGGGTGCGGTCGGTGGCGGACTCGAAGTACGGCATGGCGGGGTTCCTTCGGGGAGTGGCTGTCATGGGCTGTCCGCTACCACGATCCTTACGGACGCAGTTCCAGGGTGATGTGCGGGGACAGCGCGCGCAGGAAGTCGGCGGCGTCGAACATCTGGCCCGCGGAGGCGACGCCGACCGCGTGGGTGCGGCCGTCGAGGACGCGGGCGAGGGCTTCCACCACGAGGGGCGCGGTCACGGCGTAGATGTCCTGCCCGCGTGCGACGGCACGTCGTTCGGTGTCCCCCGATCGGACGACGGCGTCGATGAGGAAGGTCTGGTCGGACCGGCCGCTCTCGTCGCTCGCGGCAGGCGCGGGCGTGTCGGGCGATACGACGTCGCGGGCCGCCTCGGCGGTCATGTACGTGGTCACGTCCGGGATGGACAGATGGCTGGGAATGGTCACCACGTCGGCCATGGTGAACTCCCCGATCACCTCACGCGATCCCATCGGCGCGGGGAAGGACCATTCCAGGGCGGGCGGGGCATCGGTGCGGCGCTCCCACTGGCCGCCGGTGTAGCGGAGGCGGTAGTCGCCGCGCCGCTCCCGGGAGACCGCGCCGGACAGGCGGGTGCCGGCGGTGGGGTGCCAGTGGCTCAGTGCGTAGGCGACGTGAGCCGAGTCGGCCTCGGTCCAGTCGCCCATCGCCGCTGTGGCCAGCAGGTCGCCCAGACCACCGAAGAAGGCCATCGCCGGGACGATGAGCGCTCCCGCTTCGCGCGCCCGGTCGGCGAAGTGCGCGAAGGTGTCGAGGTTGGCCTCGATCTCGGCCGCGACGTCCAGGTACGGAATCCGGGCCCGCAAGGCGGCCTCGACGACGGGGGCCGTCGTGGAGGCGAACGGCCCGGCGCAGTTGATCACGGCCGACGTACCGGCCAGGGCGCGGTCGAGTGCGCCCGGGTCGTCGGCCGATGCCACACGGGCCTCCAGGCCGGCCTCGTGCGCCAGAGCCTTCAGCTTGTCCGCGTCACGGCCGCTCAGCACAGGGGTGTACCCGCGCTCGAGCAGTTCCGCCACGACGAACCGTCCGGTGTGCCCGTACGCGCCGAAAACCGCCACCTGCCGGTCAGACCCCATGAGTTGCTCTCCGTACTCGCCGATCCGCGGTTGCTCCGCCGTGATCCGTTGTGAACATCCTGTCGCCGAACAGCGCCACTCACGAGCGTCTGGAACGACATGCGTCATACACTTTCGGACATGCATACCGTCGCACTGGCCGTCACCGACGGCATGCTGCATTTCGAACTGTCCCTGGCCATCGAGGTGTTCGGGTCGGACCTGACCCACATCGTGGACCCCTGGTACGACTTCTCCCTCTGCGGACCGGGCGCCGTGCGGATCGACCGCTACCGCTTGGAAATGGACCACGGACTCGACCACCTTCCGCACGTCGACACCGTGATCGTTCCCGGCTGGGCCGACACGGATGTGGACCCGCCCGTGGAACTCGTCGACGCGGTGCGCGCGGCCCACGCGGCGGGCGCACGCGTCGTATCGCTGTGCACAGGGGCGTTCGTCCTGGCCGCCGCCGGCCTGCTGAACGGCAAACGCGCCACCACGCACTGGGCGCACACCGGGGAACTCGCCCGACGCCATCCCGACGTCACGGTGGACCCGGACGTCCTCTACGTCGACAACGGCGACGTGCTCACCTCCGCCGGCAAGGCCGCCGCCATGGACCTGTGCCTGCACCTCGTCCGCCTCGACCACGGCTCGGCGAACGCCAACAAGATCGCCCGTCGGTTGGTCGTTCCACCACACCGCGACGGCGGGCAGGCCCAGTTCATCTCCACCCCGCTTCCCGGCCCCGGCAACCATCCCCTCGCCGAGCTCTTCCCCTGGGTCCTCCAACGTCTGGACGAGCCGCTCACCGTGGAAGACCTGGCCCGGCAGGCACGGATGAGCTCGCGCCACCTGGGCCGCCACTTCAAATCACTCACCGGCACCACCCCGCTCCAGTGGCTCCACACCCAACGCATCCGCCACGCCCAGGAACTCCTCGAAACCACCGACGACACGATCGACACCATCGCCACTGCCACCGGCATGGGCACCTCCACCACCCTGCGCCGGCATTTCCACCGGACCATCGGCGTCCCCCCGGACACCTACCGCCGCACTTTCCGCTCCCCCACCCACCCCGGACCCGAACGCGACAACAGCAGGTGACAGCACCCGGCCATGGGGCCGTGGCCTTCCCCGCCACGCGAGAGATCACCGGTCAGTGCGGCAGGCATTCTCGGAAGCGACGCAGGAGTTCAAGACCGGCCGGACTCTCGGCATCGAAGGCTTGTCCCTGCTCTTCACGAGAGAGGTCCGGCCCCCAGACGCGGGTACCCCGACAGCGGAAACAGAAAGCGATCTCGAAAAGTTGATCAGTGGAGCTGTGTGCCCTGACTCCCCAGCCCGGGAGGAAGCACCGATGCCACTCGCCCCTCGGGAGATCCGCGATCAGCTCCAAAGCCCGCTGGGCTTCCAGGCCCTCCCAGATCTCGACGGTGTCACCGGAGAGATCCTTTGAAGTCAGGTGCCTGGCGGGGTCGGTGATACGGACGACCTCGATCAGCTCGGCCTTCGCATGGGTGTGGGGCAGCAGCATGCGCTCATACTCGCTCACCGCTGCCCTGCAGCCCAGCGGCGGAGGGAGATCGGGACGGAAAGCGCCGCGGCTGCTCCTCGGCGGTCAGGCAGGAACACCGGCCCGGTCCAGGACGGCGGTCATCTCGTCCTCGGGGAGCGCCGGGTTGGCGCCCGCGCTGGAGGCCAGTTCGGGGATTTGGAGCGCCTCGCGGAGCCGGTGGAGCGGGAGGCGCGGGTCGCCGGCCGCCGCCTGGCGCGTCCAGACCGCGGGGTCATGGCTGAGCCGTTCGATCAGCGCGGGTGTGGCGGCCGGGTCCCGGACGGCCAGCCGACGGTAGTTCCCGTCCGGGTGGTCCGCGTAGCGGGCGGCGAGGCCCTCACGGGGAAAGCGGGGGTGCGTCTCCGCCATCCAGGCGGAGAACGTCCCGCCGAGCCTCGCGTACACACGCATGAGCACCTCCTCCGGGGTGTCGGGATGATGAATGCCCAAGAGGTTCTCCACCACCGGGTCCTCCACGCGTGCGAGGAGGCGCAGCAGGTCGAGTGCCAGGTGGGGGCTGCGGGCGGCGGCGCGCCGGAGCAGCGGGTGGGCGGAGGCCGCGGCCCGACCCAGCACTTCGGGGTCATCGAGCCCGTCCCGTACCCACTGCACGCCGTCGCCCCTGTCGAAGTCCCCGACCGTGAAGTCGATCGCCATGCGCCGCATCTCATCCAGCTCGGGTCTGAGGGAGACCACGAGCCGTACGGCCTCGTCGGCGTCGACGGCGAGCCGCTCCACGAGGTCGGCGGGCAGCGACGGGTTCTCGGCGAGGGCTGCCAGGTGCGTCCGCCCGGTGACGCACCGCTCGGCGTCGGGGCGCAGCAGGAGACCTCGGCGCAGCGCTTCGGCGGCGGACTTCGGATCGCGCAGGAGTTCGGCGGTGAGGAGTGCGTCCCGACGGCACTCCCCCAGCGCGGCGGCCCGCCGCACCTCGGAGTCGGGGTCGGCGAGCAGGGCCGACCGCTCGCCCGGCGGCAGGATCTCCCACGCACGCACGGCTTCCCGGCGCGCTGCCGAACTGTGGTGAGTAGCCATCGAGGCCACGAACGACGGCGCCAAATGGGGGGAGTTCAGCAGTGCCGTCCGGACAGGAGGGGCGGGGTCGTCGAGCAGGCGGGCGCACACGGCGTCCGGGAGCGGCGCGACCTTCGTGCGCGGGTCGTCCCACTCGGGTCCGTACGCAAGGGCAGCCCGCACCTCGGGAGAAGGATCGTCAACGAGCCGGGCCCGCTGGGCAGGCTCCGCCCTGACGCTCATGGCGAAGTCGATCCGGGCGCCCGGGTTCGGGTGGGCCAGGATCACCTTGACGGCCGGCTCGGGGAGTCCGGCCCGCCGGAGGGCCTCACGGGGCGGACGGCCACCGTCCCCGTCGAAGGTGAGCAGGCGCAGCAGCAGCGGGGTCGGCAGCACCGGATTGCGAGCGACTCCGTCCAGCGCGGACGCGTGGAACCCCACCGTGTTTCCCCTAACCCCGTGTCTTCCTCGACCGGTCCGCGACCATGATCTCCCGTATCCCCGCCACGGACCGCCGAACCGCACCAGCTGAACGGGAGACCGTCACCTCCCACGAACTGCCGGCCGTCCGTGCACAGCGCCCCGCCGGGCGAGGCCCACGCGCAGCGCGGCACTGGCGCGGGCGCGGCCGACGAACTCCTCGACCTGGCCGCCGCGCACCCTACCCGTGTGGTCCCGCTCGCGGCCTCGGGGCGACACGTCACTCCTCGCGTGGCGGCGGGGAGGCCGGTTGCCCGTCCCGGGAGGCTGCGCGCAGCGCTGTGACGACGGCGGTGGTGGTCGGGTTCGCGTTCTCGGTGTGACGGGTGGCGGCGAACAGGACGCGTTGGATCGGGTGGTCCGCGAGGGGGGTCGTACGGATTCCGGGTGTGGCCGGGTCGATGGCCGTACGGGGGACGAGCACGGTGGCGAGGCCCGCCCGTGCGAGGGTGATCTGGGCGGCGATGTCGGCGGTGACGTAGCGGGGTGTGGGCGTGAAGCCGGCCTGTCGGCACCCTTGCAGGATGGCTTGTCCGCAATCCGTGGTCGGCGGTGGTAGCGCGAGATCGTGCGCGGCCAGTTCCCGCAGGATGACGGGCCGGGCGTCCCCTTGGTCGGCTGCGGTGACGACGAGCAGTGGATCGTCGAGCAGGGGGGAGACGTCGATCCCCTTGGGGGTCGCGTCGGGCAGGTGGTGATAGCGCTGCCCCAACACCACATCAACGGTGCCGAGCACCAGTTCCCGCAATTGTGCCTGGTCGGTGAGGAAGCAGGTCACGGTGAGCTGCGGATGGCACGTACCGAGCGAGGCGAGGGCGGGGGCCACGATCCGGGCGACGGTGGAGGGCAGCGCGGCGAGCGTGGCGGTGGCGCCGACCGTGCCCCTGACCGCGGCGATGGCGCTTTCCGCCTCCTCCACGGCGGAGAGGATCCGGTCGGCGTGTTCGAGGAGGACTCGGCCGGCCTCCGTCAGCGCGACCGTTCGCCCGTCGGGGCGCAGCAGGTCGACTCCCACGTCGTTCCTCAAGGCGGCCAGCTGCTGGGACACGGCACCGGCGGTCAGCGCCAAGGAGCGGGCGGCGGCGGTGATGGAGCCGCGGGCGGCGACGGTCTTGAGCATGTGCAAGCGGCGGACATCGAGCATGAATCAATAGATTACCTAAAGGGTCAGACCAGGAAACCGCTTCTTGATCTACTGAATAAAGGTGGCGACCATCAGTCCATGGAGATCTCCCAGTGCATAGCCGCCGTCGCCCGCCCCATCCACGACTTCGGCGACGAGTTCATGTCCGACGCGGCGACCGCCGAGATCGGTCTGCGTGCCGGTTTCGCCGCAGGCCGCGGCTTCTACTGCCGAGGACGCTTCGGAGTACTCGGTGAGGCACCGGCCGGCGTGGTCCAGGCGGCACAGGGCTTCCTCGGCCCGCGACTCGTGACCACGGGCTGGATGGAGGGGCGGCTCGTCATGCCGGCGGAAGAAGCCGCAGCCTGCTACGCGCAGGCTGTCCGCGCGTGGGGGCGGGCGCACATCCCTGCCGATGTCGACGTGGAGCACTTCAACCACCTGGCACAACGGCTGATCGGTACCGCCGACCCCGACGCGCTGCCGCTGTTCGCCGGCTGGCGCGCACAGCCCTGCCCCGGCGGCGACCCGGTCGGCGCGGCCATGCAGCGCATCCACGTGCTGCGGGAACATCGGGGCGCCTGCCACCTGGCCGCCGTACGCGCGTGCGGGCTCAGCGCCCAAGCGGCCATGGTCATCAACCTGGGTGTCGAGGAAGCAGCCCACTACGGCTGGCAGGACCCGCAGCCCGTCGACACCGCCCTGATCCTCCAGTGGCAACGGGCAGAGCGGCTCACCGACGAGATGCAGATGCCGTTGTACGCCTCTCTGACCGGCCGGCAGCGCACCGAGTTCGTCCGGCTCGTCGCAGCACTGACCGCCCGCTGACCAGTGGCAGGCCGGTGCCACCCGGTGGGTTCAGCCCCGCAGTCCGGTCAGGGTCAGGAACTCGGCCCTGGAGCGGGCGTCGGTGCGCAGGAGGCCGAGGAGGGTGGAGGTCATGGTGGTGGTGCCGGTGGCCTGGACGCCGCGCAGGGTCATGCAGGTGTGTTCCGCCTGGATGACGACGCCGACGCCTTTGGGGTCCAGTTGCGTCTGGAGCCAGTCGGCGACCTGCTTGGTGAGGCGTTCTTGGACCTGGGGGCGGCAGGCGAAGTGTTCCAGGACGCGGGCGAGTTTCGACAGGCCGAGGATGCGGTGGCCGGGGAGGTAGCCGATGTGGGCGGTGCCGACGAACGGAAGCAAGTGGTGCTCGCACACCGACCGCAGGGGGATGCTGCGGGCCAGGACCAGTTCGTCGTAGCCCTCGTCGTTGGGGAAGGTGGTCAGATCGAAGGGGCGGGGGGTGAACAGCTCGGCGTACGCGCGGGCCATCCGGCCGGGGGTGCCTTTCAGGCTCTCGGAGGCGGTGCTGATGCCGAGTGCCCGCAGGAAGTCCGCGGCGGCGACTTCCGCCGCGGCCAGGTCCGCACCCGCCGCCTGGCGGGCCACCCGCACGGTGGGCGGGTGGGGTATCGGCGCGTCTTCGTCGCCCGCCTGCACGGGGAGGGTGGAGGGCTGGGTCATCTCAGCTGCCTCCGATACCGAGCGCGGTGAGCAGGACGAGGACGACAGTGGTCACGGCCGACAGGCCGTGTCCGGCGACCACGGGAACCGGAAAGTAGCGCTCGGCGGGTGCACCTCGCCCCTGCGGGTCGGCTGCCGGCGTGGTGGCGCGGGCCTGGTAGACGGGGATCCAGCGGGCCAGCATGGTGAAACCGAGCAGCGCGACGGGCACGAGCAGGCCGAACGCGGTCCACGCCAGCGCGTCCTTGTCGGTGATCACGTAGACGATCCACACCACCAGGCCGGCCGCCGCCAGCCCGAAGTGGCCGAAGACCACCGGGACGGGCAGGCGGCTACTGCTGCCACCCTGCGGGCCGCCGCGCTTGATCCAGACGCCGAGCATGGAGAAGCCACCCAGCGCGGTGACCACCCACATGAGGAGTGCGGCGATGTCCATGAGAACTCCAGAGACGTGTTGGGGGAGGCCGTACGTACGCATACGGCCTGACGATCAGTTCCGGTCCGTGACGGCACCGGACGGAACGCGCGCCCGTACGGGCCGACAGGCACCGCGCAGACCTGCTGCTTCGCCGCGTGCTGCAACGGTGGGGCCAGGGCGGCGAGCCTTCCTGTTTCACCAATAAATTTTGGTGTTATTCGGCAGGCGAGTCAAGTGGCGGGGAAGACGAGGCAAGCGAAGGGGATGCGCCCAGACAAGTGGGCGTTATCGTGGGGGTGTGGCTTCCGACATGACTCAGCCGGCGTCTGCAGACGACACCGCCATCGCCTCGCTCAGCGTCCTCGGCGAGGAGTTGCGCCGGCGGATGTTCGAGTTCATCCGCCGCGCCCGCCGCCCTGTCACGCGCGACGAGGCCGCCGCCAGTGTGGGCATATCGCGCAAGCTCGCCGCCTTCCACCTCGACAAGCTCGTCGACGCCGGATTGCTGCGCGCCCGCTACGAGAGCCCGGGCGGCATCCGGAAGGTCGGACGACAGCCGAAGGTCTACGAGCCCACGGACACCCCGATCCGCGTCAGCATCCCCGACCGCCGCCACGAGCTGCTGGCCGATCTGCTGCTGCAGGCCGTCCTGACCGAGGGGGACTCGGAGAGCGCCGCCGAGGCCGCGATGCGCACGGCCGGGGAACGCGGACGGGAGCTGGGCGAGGCGGAGCGTGCGCTGTCGCGCCCCGGCCGGCTCGGTGCCGAGCGCGGTCTGACCTTCTGCGAACGGATGCTGGAGCAGCAGGGCTTCGAGCCCGCACGCGAGGGCCCCACCCGGCTGAGGCTGCGCAACTGCCCCTTCCACCCGCTCGCCGCCAAGGCTCCGGAGCTGGTCTGCGGTATGAACCACGCCTACCTGAGCGGCTACCTGCAAGGGCTGCGGGCCACCGCCGTCCAGGCGGTCCTCGCCCCCCGCCCCGGCGAGTGCTGTGTCGAGCTCACCCCTTCTTCATCCGAATGACGCCGCCGGAGCCGGCTCTGCCCTGGGCAGTGCCGGTCGCCCTCGCCCCACTCCTGTGGGGGCGTGACTGCGGCCCCCTGGGGCGCGTAGGTGATTGTGATCGCTACGTGCTCCAAGTGGGGTGCTCGAGCCGGATAAGGTGCCTCCGAAGTCAGGCCTGAGGGGGATCTCGTTGGAGCGACGGAAGCTGATCGGGATCGGGGCGGGGCTGGCGGTCCTACCCGCCTGGTGGACCCTGCGTCAGGTGGCGAACGGGGCCGAGGGGGACTGGCACACCGACACCACGCCGCTGGAGCAGGCATTCCCGCTGCTGGGCCGGCTCACCGACGCCAAGTGGGTAAGCAGCCGGGACAACGATCGGGGCGTACCGTCGCCGGAACTGGTGCTCTCGGGCCTCGCCCGGCTGGCACCGGGAAAACTTGCCGAGCTGACGACGGCCCACGCCTTCGTCTCCGAGGGGCCGGCCGATGACTTCAACTCGTGGTTCGAGAAGCCGCTCAAAGGCGAGGGGCCGGACCACCCCCAGTGGATCCGGTCGCACGAGCTCGACCGCGACGGCAGCCGCTACACCACCAAACTGTGGTTCGACCGTCGCAGCGACATCGTCCGCTTCTGGGCACTCAACCCCTACGGCTAGGGAGCGTGTTTGGTCGCGCTCAAGGGGCTGACGCATCACTCTGACGACAGTTCCTCCAGCGGCGCGCCCCACCCGGCGCGACCTCCCCTGGATCAGTGGGGTGACCCGGAAGAAGCGGCCTCGGCGGGGACGGCTCCACGGCTGCGCAGGCGCCGCGCGGCAAGCAGGGCGGGCAGCCGGTCCAGTGCGAGAGCGCCCGGTCCGGTGAACACCAGAAGCAGAAACGCCCAGCAGAACATCACGGAAGCCTCTCCGTGGTTCTGCAACGGCCACAGGGCGTGAGGCTGGTGGACGGTGAAGTAGGCGTACGCCATCGAGCCGGAGGCAAGGAGAGCCGCCGCCCGGGTGCCCAGACCGAGCAGGACCAAGCCCCCCGCGGCCAACTCGATGACTGCGGCATACCAGTCGGGCCAGACCCCGAACGCGACCGTGCCGCCACCGTGCGCGCCACCGAGGACACCGAAGAGGGCAGCGGCACCGTGCGAGGCGAACAACAGCCCCGTGACGATGCGGAACAGGGCGACGGCATAGGGCCGGCTTCTGTCGAGACGTGTGGTCATGGGAAAGACTCCTTCGGCTGCCAGGTCCCGTGCGGGCGGCGGAGCCGGACCGGCCGGTGAGCCGAGGCTAGCCCTTCAGCGGGCGACTGCAGCGACGGCGCGTGCACAAGTCACCGCCCTGGCCGTCTCGACAGCACCCGAGGAACCCAGCCTCACACCCCTCCCCGAACGACCTCAGCGCTGCTTGGCCTGAGCCTCCTTGGCGGACGCCTCCAGTCGGTTCCAGTGCTCCTGGTACCACGCCTCGTCGCCGCCATCCATGTTGCTGTTGTCCTCCCGCATACCGACCTTGCCGTCGATCAGCTCTCGGACGATGTCGGCGTGGCCGGCGTGCCGGTTCGTCTCGGCCGTCATGTGCAGCATGATCCGCTGAAGCGTCACGTCTCCGCTGTCGCCCCACCACGCGACGCGGCCCATCGCGTCGAGCGGTAGCGCCTCGATCGTCGCGTCCGCGTGCGCCCAGGCGCGGCGGTAGAGGCCGAGAACATCCTCGCGCGACTCCTCGGCGGGCGCCCACATGTCCGAGTTCGGCTCGGCGCCCTCCTCGTGCCAGGGGAGGTCCTCGTTGTGGGGGCGGCCGAAGGTCGGGCCGAAGTACCCGAGCTCGACGCTGGCGAGGTGTTTGACGAGGCCGAGGAGGTTGGTTCCAGTCGGCGTCAGGGGGCGGCGGATGTCGTATTCGGACAATCCGTCCAGCTTCCACATGACGGCTTCGCGAGCTGCTTTGAGGTAGCGGTGCAGGTCGTCTTTAGGATCATTGGGCTTCATGGGAGCGAGTCTCGCATCACTGCCGACGGCGGTCGCGTGAGTTAGCCGGCCGGCAAGGATGCATCAGCCGGCGACGGGTCCGTCTGCCTCGCGAACCGACCGTCCGGGGATCCCGCTGCCCGCAGGCCGCCCACGGCGCAGGTCTACGGGAGGCCGAGTGACCCACGAAAGCCGGGATGATCAGCATGTGGCGGCCCCTCTGGTCCGCGATGACTCGGCTGCCCATCCTGACTACCGGGTTTCTGTCGACACGGGGTCGAGGAAGAAGAGGCACTGGTCCGCGTTGAATTCGCGCACCTCGGCTACGAAGCGGAACTTATCGCCTGCGCCCACGGTGGCGGGGATCGCCTTGCCGGTCAGTTTCAGGTCGCCGATGTTGACGTCCTCGTACTTGAAGGCCGGCCCGAGTTCCGTCTTCGGCCCCTTGTCGCCCGGGCCCAGGAGGAAGTCGTAGCGCGTGTCGTAGTCACCGTGGCGCGCCATATTGACGATCGAGCCGTCGAACGCGACCGTCTGGCCCTTGTGTCTGGTCGCGAAGCCCGAGTTCGCCTCGTCGCATGAGTCCGCCTTCAGCAGCGCCGCGAACTCCGGGTCGTTCTGAGGCGTGATCACCTCGCTGGCAGCCGACTCGGCCGCAGTCGGAGTCGTCGCAGACGAAGGCTTCGCGCTCGCAGCGGTCGTCGGCTTGCCGGCCCCGTCCTTCTTCCCGCCTCCGTCACTCAGTGCAGTGCCAACGCCGATGACGATGGCGAGGATCACCAGGACGGCGGCCACCGCGCCGATCAGGAGCCACGGCTGCGGCTTCTTCGGCCGACGGAAGGTGAGGGTGGAGCGCAGCCTGCCCTGGGCCTGCTCCACGAGCTCCCAGTCCTCCTTCTGCATCTTCGAGATCACCAAGTTGTCGGTGCCGCGAACTGTCTGCACGGTCTTGTACTCGTACTTGATCTCGTCAGCCATGCGGCTCCGCGCCCCCCAAATGAGCTGTTCCTACCGACCGTCTCGCGAGCATAGGGGACCCCGCGAGGAGCCCTGGGCCGCATCCGGGTTCCCGTCTGGGGCCGTGCAGGCCGCGTACCCGGCCGAGGCGGGTACGCGTCACCGACAAGGCCTACGCCTCCCGCAAGAATCCCGGTCCGCGCGTCGGCCGTCGTCGTCGCGGCCATCAACGAATGGATGTGACCACTCAGGCAGCCCGCTGCATGCACACCAGCTGAGCCCTCTCGTCCCATGACCCGGTAACGGTGAAGCCGAACCGTTCGTACAGGGCGATGGCTCCGGTCCGCCACTCCCACACCGAGAGCCGCACGGTGTCCACGCCGTTTCCCACGGCATGCGCAAGGGCGGCGCCGAGCAGGGCGGATGCGATGCCCCGACCACGGAACTCAGGGTTCGTCCAGAGCCTCTTGATCTCCGACCGACCATTGGAGGGGGCGGTCACCACCAGGCAGCCCGCAGCGGATTCCCCCAAGAGGGCCACCAGCACGACATCACCGGCAAATGCAGACCGCGGGTCAGAGATCTCCGCCCCGTAGCGGTCCGGCAGCCCGTCCACATCGGCCACGGATTCGCCCTTCTCGGCCTGCGTCCGCACGTGGTAGGCCGCCAGCAGCGCGGCCAGGTCGTCCTCGATCGCAGGGGCCTGGTCCGGCCAGCGGACGATGACAACCCCACGGTGATCAGTCATGACACCAGCATCACACGCCGGGGACGGCGTTCCACACGAGCCCTTCTTCAGCCTTCGCCCAGATCGTACGACGGTGACGGTTGGTTCCGGACGGCGTCGAACCGGCCGACGGCCTGTCGGAGTTCGCGAGCCGTTCGAGGCCGCATGGCCTGCATCGCGGTATCGAGGAGCGCACGGGCTTCGAGGGGATTACCGCAGCAGTACCAGTGCACGTTGCCCACTCGTCGTCATGCCGTACATCGTGCCACGGTCTCCCACCAACGCACCTTCGACTTCGATGCGTTCGGGCCGCCTCGACGAGTTGGCGCGACAGCAATGCCCGCCACCCTTAAGGTCTGGCCGGCCCAGCGCGGCTGAACGTGCCCCGCATGCGCAGCGGCGTCAGCAGCGCTGGGGGCGCCCGCGTCCCGAAGCGCCGTGATCATGCGGGGAGGCACTCCAGTCGATGCCCGGGGTCACTCACTCATTTCACCAATTGGAAGTGCACGATGGCGATGGTGTCGGTCGGCTGGATCTGAGGGTAGTGAAACCGCAGTTTGTCGTGCAGCTCGGCGAGATCACGGAAACCGTCCGCCCGGGCGTCCGACTCGCTCAGCTCGGCAACTGTCATAGCAGTGACCTGCGTGACGACACCCGATAGTGCCACCTCGTCGTCCAACTCGAACACCAGGCTCACCGAGCCCGTCTCCACCGGGTCACGGAAACGTATCGTGGTCGTCTTCCGTTCGGCGCGTACCGCATCGAGATAGTCACGATGGAAGTACAAGGTCTGCGTCGCCGTTGAGTGCTGCTGCCATGAAGTGCTGTCGCCCATGCGGCGCACCCTAGCGGAGCGCGCAAACCCTCCGTGTCACATAACCCGATCGGCGCCCCCCGGGCCCCGGTCATAGCTTGAAGAGCACGCCGCGCCAGATCCATCCCGCGTCAAGGACCGCTCGTTGCAGGGGGTTCCTCATGTCCTGCGTACTGAAGCGGAACGTCTCGGTCTTGTGGCGGCGGCCATCCACCCCTGACTTGATCTCCCACTGCCGGTACACCTTGTCGGCCGGTCCACGGCCGTACTGCCTACGGGCTGCGTCAGCCGTCGGCTCCCAACACTCTTCGAGGACGCGGACCTCGTGCGTCGCAGGTCTCAGACGCATCCGGATTCTGAGGGTGACGTCCAGCGCCGGGTACTCGAACTCTGCTACCACGTCGGCGCCTTCCTTCGGGCTTCCCTCACGCACGACGAACCTGCCGTCACGGTCGCTGACGGAGAGGAGTGCGGCCCGGACCTCCTGGGCCGACCGTGCTGCGACACCGGGGCGCGGATATGTGGTGCCGGTCCACCTGTCCGTGAAGCGGCTCATGGTCACACCCCCGCCCTGAGAGACACGTGCTGGGTCAGGGCCGGTGTGTTCGCCGGGCCAGCCTCTCGGCGGTCGATCACCTCCACCGAATCGGCGATGTGCCGCAGTCTCTCCACTGATTCGCCAGCGGCGAAGGCCACTTCGTCTGCGACATCAGCGTTCGACTTGGCCGGAAGCCAGTCCTCCGGCAGGCGCATTTCGACCGGCACGGGCAGTGTCGCGGGCATTCAGAGCCCTCCTTCCGTCAGGCGGCGGCACCGCCGACGGCGTTGGACACCTTGTGCGGATCCACGCCCCTCCCACCCTATGTACGGCGATCTCACCACGATCAACAGCGTGTCCGGTGCGCGACAACTTGCGGAGCGGGGCCGACCCCTGCGCGCCAAGCCGACCCGGTCGCCACACCCCATGGCCGCTCCCAAGCGGCTCCGTCAAGGTGCGTTGCGGACCGTCGCTGGTCAGCCGCAGTGCGTGCTGTACGGCTGTCTGGTCGCCCCCCCCCTTGGACAGTGGCGGCCGCCGCCGGTCAGCCGGCCTATGCACAGGTCTCAGACCAACATCGCCGGTGACGTGGCCTTCCAGCTCCCGCTGGGCTTGGCCCACCCGTTGATGGCGCTCAGCACCGACGAGTACGCAATACGCGTGAGGGACGTGCGGACTGCGTGCTGGACTGGTCGGGGACGCCCCGATCCGGTGTGCCGGCTCGTCCTTCGAGAAGGACCCGCTGCACACCCCCGCGATGAGCCCGGCGTACGACATCCTGATCCTCCTCAACCGGGTCCACGCGGCCACCAGCCTCTGAGGCGCCGGGCCGACGTTTGGTTCCGGCTTTCGCGGCGGTGCCCGGTACGGGGCCCCCGATCAGGGCCCCGTACCGGCGGTTCAGTGCTCGCAGAGGGAGAATTCCCGTTCGTAGAGCTGCTCGTTGTGTTCGTCGACGAAGAACTTCCTTTCCTGCATGAGTTCTTCGCGGTACGCCTTGGCCTGTTCGAGCGTCATGGTCGAGGTGTCGGACCAGGGTTGCTGCGGCGGCACGTCGGAGGTCGAGACGATCTGTTCCGCCGGGTCGACCAGGAAGAACGCGAGGATCTTCCGGTGCCCCGGGCGGGCGGGGTCCGCGAGGCGGAACCCGTCCACGCGGTGCTGCAGGACGTTGGGGAACGCCAGGCAGCGGCCCGCCGGGGTCGCTACCGAGCCCAGCACCTGGTTCAGCGCGGCTTCGTCCTCCAGGCCGTAGACCTCGCGCACCCCGGTGTCGTCGTTCTGTTCGTAGTGCGGGTCGTCGAGTGCGGCCCGGAACCCCAGCCGGCTCTCGGTGATGTTCTCGCTGTCCCAGTAGTAGATGCCGGTCGAGACGATCCGCTCGTTCAGCATGCCCTCGACGTGCCAGGAACCGCCGGGGTACTCGGGCTCGTCCGGGGTGAGGTGGACGGTGGCCAGCTTGACGATGACCTGGAGCCGGCGGCCGCGGAGGTCGACCCGGGCGGACGCGTCGGGCAGTGCGGGCGGGGTGAAGTCCGGGGCGTCCGGGACGATCGGGCGGCGGTCCTCGAACCAGGCCTCATAGGCCTCTTCCCATGCGGCGCGGGCGTCCGTGTAGGCCGCCTTGTCACTGAAGGACGAATGGACCGGATACTCCGGCTCCGAGTCGTACCAGCCGTAGGGATCGGCCTCGATCCGCGGGGGCCGGGGGTGCCGCAGATCGGTGAGCACGTTCTCGAACAGCGGGCGCAGGCGCGCGAACACGTCGGGAAGGACGGTGGCCAGTGCGTGATGCGTCTCGGGGTGGACGTTGTTGACGTACGAGCGGAAGGTGACGGCGCCGTCGTCACTGACGTCGACGTCGGTGGGCAGCCACTGGAACCTCTCCGAGAACTCGTACTTCGCATAGTGCTTCGTCGGGTTCTGCCAGGCTCGCTCGGGGCCTCCGCTCACGTCCCTCACCAGGCAGAACAGTGAGGGATGCACGAGGTCCAGCACCTTGCCGGCGGATCCGGGATGCCAGTCCCGCTCCGCTTCGGGGACCTCTTCCAGGACCCGGACCGCCTCGCGCAGCCGGGTCCTGAGCTGCTCGTCGACGAGGGAGTCCGACTGCCAGACCCCGTCCACCGCGGACACCTCGATGCCGGTCCGCCCGTCCCGGAGCGCGGCGTAGTACCCCAACTCGGCGAGCACGTACCGCACTTGCGCTTCGGTCAGGCCCTGCGCCACCGCCTCCCGCGTCCACCTGGCGGCGATTTCGGCGTCGTTCATCTTGTCGAACCACGCGGGCTTCGCGCGCAGCTGCGCGCTGCACTGCATCATCTGCAGTTCCCGCAGCGTCCGGGGCGTCGCGAACGCCGGGGAGCTGGAGCTTTGGAAGGGCAGCGGGAAGGCGGACAGGCCGGTCACTTCGGGTGGTCCTCACGGTCGGTTTGCGGTGCCGGGAAGAATAGCCCGGCCCACTGACACCACCGCCGCGGACCCCGGCCGCGGTCGCCTCGTAGGCCACGATGGTGCGCCGCAGCCTGTTGTTCTCGTCCTCACCGATCGGTGTGGTCCCGTTGCCGTAGTGCGCGGCCGGCAGCCGCCTGCCGGGCGGCACTGACCTCAGGGAGCGATCGCCCGGACCGAACCGGCCCACGGCGGGGAGGGTCGCGCGGTCACACACCGTTGGCTTTGATCGCGGAGGTACCGGCCCGTTCCGATATCTGACACGACTTCTACCGGCCGGCCTCCCGGCGGGTAGTGTCGTCCGGTCACGGACGGCAACCGGATCGTCCGTTCAACCCGAGGAAAGCGACATGACTGATCTCGACTCGCTGCGTGCAAGCCTCTCGTCAGGCGAGCACGAGTTCGCCGATACCTTGGCCTTCATCGCCGCGCACTACGAGTACCAGCCGCAAGCGTTCCGCAACGGGGAACTGGAAAATGCCGCGGGCGAGAACGAGGGTTCCTGCAAGACGCTGGGACTGGCCCTGCTGGAAGGGCTGAGCGACCAAGAGGCGCTGCTGGCGTTCGGTGAGCACTACCGCAGTGTGCTGGCGACGCCGAACGGCACCGATCACGGCAACATCCGCAACCTCATGGCCCACGGCCTGGCAGGGGTGAGCTTCGCCGGACAACCGTTGGCCCGCAAGAGCTGAGCAGCGAGGTCCGGGCGGTCATGTAGGGGCACGTCCTCCACCCCGTCCTCACCGCTGCTTGCCGCAGCGTGGCCCCGGCTCTGTGTGAGGGCCTCTGTATGAGGGCCTCTGCCGGGATCGCCGCCGCTCTGATCCGCTCCCGCCGTCCGGACCGGGCGACCGGTTCACACGGCACCGAGCAAGCCCGGATCAACCCCGTCGAACTGGTGGCATGAGTCCCGGGCGAGACCGAGCACCTCCGCCATGGGAACGGCGCGCCGGCTGACCGCAGAGATGTCCTGGCGCGCCTCGGCGGACCACAGGGGCGGGAACGAGGACAGGCCCTGATCGCCGTTCAGTGCCCTTGGAGCGATATCGTCGGGGAACCGCTTGGCCCGAGCCAGCCCCGGCACCCCGTGCGCCGCTCCCCGCGCGGGGCTGCCGAAGACCCGCAACCACCCGCCATCCGGCCGAGGACATTGGGCCGGGAGGCGCGCCCAGGCCCCCCGACTGCCTGTCAGACCCGACATCTAGGCTGTTCACAACATTTGATCAGGGAGCAAGGCTGTGCAGATAGAGCGTCATCACGTCGGCCAGGCCGCGGTGTCGGCTGCCCGGGAGGACTTCACGAACCGGATCGGCGGCCAAGTGCGGTCCATGTCGCGGGCGGGCCGGATGACCACCTGTGAATGGCAGTCCATCGCCGAGGAGTTCCTCGACTACTTGGGCGCCCTCTCCGTCGAGACGCCCGACCTCAACACCCCGGAGGCCAAGGCCGCCCTCAAGGACGCCTGCGAGGCCGCGGCCGGCGCCGTCGCCTACGCCGCCTACCACCCACACTGCAGCTTCCAGGTCTTCCTGGATTACGTGAACTTCGGCATGAGCTATGACCCGGGTGAGGATGCCCCCGCGGAGAGCGTCACGCCGGGAGAGTGGACCGACGCGCTGTGTCTGGTACTGCTGCGCGACAAGGTGCAGTGGCACGGCGAGGCCTTCCACTTCGCCCGGGACAAGTTCGCCGCACACGCCGAGGGCACGCCCTCCGGCGAGCTCGCCACCGCACTGATGGCCGTGGTCCTGGACGACACCGGCGACGACGAGGAGTACCCGCCGAGCACGCGGGCCAAGCTCGCCGCCGTCGACGCCGCCCTGGACCGCATCCGTTCCCGCGCTGAGGAAACCGGCGAGCCGCTCCTGGACCGGCCGGACAGCGCGGCCCTCCACGCGTTGCGCGCCCTGGTCCTCGAGGACCGGCAGGCTTTCGATGCCGCACTCGCCGATCTTCTGGCCCGGCACGCCGCCCTGCAGGGGCCCGCGGCCTCGCCGAGTACTCTGCTCCCGCTCGTCCCCCTCGCCCTCACCGCGCTCGCGTACCGGACCCTGGGATGGGCGCCGGCCGTCCACACCGGTTACCTCCCGCACGCGCTGATCACCGGCTTCGAGGCCCGGGGGCCCCGGGTGGGAGGGTTCGGCCTGGATCGGCGGCCGGACGCAGTCGCCGCGCTTGCCGCGGGCCCGCTGGTGGTGGAACGGCCGGCCTGCGAGCGGGATGGGATCCCGCAGGTCGAGGCCATGTACGAGGAACATCTCCGGAAGGCATTTACCGCCGTCGACGGAAAGCCCCTTGCTGTCTGGCGTCTGGGCAGCACCCTGGGCGATCAGGCACGCCTGTTCAAGTGGCGGGCGGGGAACCCCGGCGAGGTGACGGATGCCCAGTTCGCAACTCTTCGGCTGGCCTCTCAGATGGGGGCGGCGCTGTTCCGCATCGCGCTGGCGGAGCCGGGCACCGAGGTCGAGGTGACCGTTGCCGGGCGCACACTGCGCTACCCGGCCGAGCGCGGCGAAGCGATCGGGGCCGGGAACTGGCAGACGGCCGTCGCCTTCGCCCTGATCGCCGGCGTACGCGAGGACCTCGCCCCGCTGGTCCTCACCGGTCCCACCTTCGTCCGCCCGGACGGCTCCGCCTTCGCCGCGTACCGCGAGGCCCTCCACGCCTACCTGAAGGGCGCCGAGCCCGAAGAGGCCGCGCAGCGGGCACTACAGGAGGCAGAGAAGGCGAAGGACTGGGGCTTCGCGATGCCGCCGGCCGTGCTGCTGTCACAGCTCGTGGAGGGCGACGAGGAAAGCTTCAACCTCGCCCTGGCCGACGCCCTCGAAGCCCACCGCGCCTACTACCAGGTCGCCGACCGCGCCGACGACCCGGACGCTTCCGTCAACCTGGACGTCCTCGCCCTGGCCTGCCACGCCCGCCGCCGCGGCTGGGCCATCCGCGTGGACTCCCCCTACCTGCCGCAAGATCTCCTGCAGGCGGCCGAACCCTTCTAGGAAACCAAGCGGTTGTCTGCAGCGCTCGCGATGACACTTACGGCGGCCGGATACCCGGGGGCGTGCCGGTCGTCGTCATGCGTGCGGCTCACCCAGGGTGCGGCGACGGTCTGCTGCGACGACGATCACATCGAGGGGAGGCGGACGAGGAGGAGCTGTGACCCATCTGGCTCGGATTTCCCTGGCGGACGGCGGCTCCCTGCTGGTCGAGGCTCCGGCGAGCTTGGAAGGGCCGGTGAAGGCGGGTCGCTTCGGCGACGCGATCCACGAGCTCCCCGCCAGCCTGGAAGCGGCGCTGGGCTCGGTGACGGACGCGGCGAGCGCCATGCTCGACCAACTGCGCAAGGCAAGCCCTGACGGGATCACCGTGGAGTTCGGCGTCGACCTCTCGTTCGCGGCCGGGGCGGTGATCACGAAGAGCAGCGCCAGTGGCCACCTGCGCGTGTCCATGGCCTGGGAGAAGCAGAGCCGCCCCCCGTCGGTCCGACAAGAGGATTGATCGCGTGGGCGCCTCCGTCCCGCTCCCGCACGGCGAGGGCAGCGACCAGGAGTCCCCACCGCAGGACTGATCCGGGCCGTGGCCCAGGTCCTCGGGGCGGACGGCCAAGCGGCCGGTGCCGGCTTCCTGGTCGCCGAAGACGTCCTCATGACCGGCGCACGACCTGGCCACCGGCTTCAGCGGCGCGCCGGTAGCCGACGAGGTGACCGGCCTGGTCATCGGCATGCACAATCGCCCGCCGAGGTCGAGACCGTGCTCCAGCAGCCGCTGGCGGTGTCAGCGGTGAGGGCGCCGGACCCCGCGGGCACCGCTCCCCCACACGCCTCCGTTGCGGTTGCCTCTGGCGGAGCCGGCGTCGGCGCCGGCGCCGGCAGGGTCGGTGAGAACGCGAACCCGTGGTGCGGGCGGCCCAGGAGTGAGCATCGGTTAGGGGGAAGATGAGTACGGTGACTCAGGCGGTGCCGATGCTCCACCTCGCACGATGAAGACCGACATCGTCGAGACCTGGAGACCGCATCATGCTCAGCCGCATCGCCCACGTCCTGGTGCCCGTCTTCGGCCGTCTGTCGGTGACCACCGACCCGGGCGCCGATCTGGCGCCGGGCAGCATCATCGCCGCCAACCACACCTCGCTCGCCGACCCCGCCATCGTGATCGCCGCCCTGCACCGCCTCGGCGTCGAACCGGTCATCATGGCCACCGCCGGCCTCTGGCACGTTCCCCTCCTCGGCCGGTCCCTCGACCGCGAGGGCCACGTCCCCATACACCGCGGTGAGCGACGGGCCTCGGCCTCGCTCGACCTGGCCGCCCGGGCCCTGGAGCAGGGCAGGCACCTCCTCATCTACGCGGAGGGCGGCCTGCCCCGTCGCAAGGACGCCGCGGAAGCGGCCCCGGGCGACTTCCGCACCGGCCTGGTCCGCCTCGCCGAGCGCACTGGCGCCCCTGTCGTGCCCGTCGGCCAGGCCGGCGCCCGCCGCGTCACCTCAGGCAGCACGGTCAAACAGATTGCGGGCCTGGCGACAGCGCCGCTGCGCCGACCCGGGCTGCACGTCCACGTCGGCGCCCCGATCGCTCTGACCGGCGACCGCACCGTGCGTACGGCGCTGGCCCGCACCGCCGTGACCGACGCGTGGCGGACGGCGGCCTCGCAGCTCGCCGAACCCGCCGCACTCGCCGCATGACCCCGCTCGGCGAGGTTCCGCCCGGAGTCCGCCTACGGTGCCTTGCCCGAGCCCGCCGCACCCTCTCCCCCGCCAACACCGCGGTTCCGGCCCGCCTGCCGGCCCGGCGGTCTCGGCGGCGCTCGGACCGCCCGCGCACGCGCCGGGGAGCGCAACACCGCATCGCTCGCGCGGGGTTGTCACGCACGGGCGGTACGCGGATAGTGAAGGACCCGGGGCCTTGTCGCAGCCGCGAGCGACTCGTGGCCCAGAGTGAAACCTGCGGTCAGGAGCCACGGATGAAGCGCGTCGGATCCTTATTGACCTCGCTGGCCCTGGGCGCCGGCCTGCTGGTTGCCGGGGCGGGCCCCGCGGCAGCTGACGCGTACGACTGCCGCACCTGGTACAAATCCTCCACGACCGCTGCCGGTACGTGCGTCAGCGGTACCGGCGAGTTCCGCGTGTACACCAGGTGCGACCGGCCCTGGGCGCAGGACTACACCGTGTACGACCCCACGTGGCGTCGGGTCGGCGCCACCAGCACCGCCATCTGCTACAGCGGTGGCAAGCCGTACGGAGCGGGCATCCAGGTCCGCTAGGTTCTGTCTCTTTGGTCAGCGTCGGGTCCAGATGAGGATGCCGGCGAGGTGGAGTGCGGCCTGGTAGGCGATGGCGAGTTTGTCGGTTCGTGTGGCCAGGCCGCGCCACTGCTTGAGCCGGTTGATGCACCGCTCGACGGTGTTCCGCTGCTTGTAGACCTCACGGTCGAAGCCCGGTGGGCGGCCGCCTTGTCGGCCCCGCCGCAGGCGGTGGCCGATCTGGTCGGAAGGTTGCGGGATCACCGCCCGGATTCCCCGGCGCCGGAGGTGACTGCGGATGGCGCGGGAGGAGTACGCCCGGTCGGCCAGCACAGCGAGAGGCCGGGTTCGTGGCCTTCCAGGGCCGGTGCGGGGCACGCGGATGCGGGACATCACGGTCTTGAAGGCGGGTGCGTCACCAGCCTGACCTGCGGTGATGGTGAAAGCCAGAGGCCGTGCCCCACCGTCCGCGGCCAGGTGGACCTTCGTGCTCAGCCCGCCACGGGAGCGTCCGAGAGCGTGATCGGCGGGCTCACCGGAGCGAGCCGCCCCCTTTACGTGCCCCGGCGGCGTGCTGGTGGGCGCGGACGACCGTGGAGTCCACCGACACCGTCCAGTCGATGTCGTCGTCGGCGTCCGCCGCCGCCAGGACGGCGACGAGGATCATCTCCCAAGTGCCGTCGACGGCCCACCTGATCAGCCGTTTGTGGGCTGTCTGGAACGGGCCGAGCTCGCCGGGGAGATCCCGCCAGGGCGAGTTGGTGCGGTACTTCCACGCGATGGCCTCGAGTGTTCGGCGGTGGTCGGCCCACCGCCGGCCACGGACTGGATCGGCCGGCATCAGCGGCTCGATCCGGTCCCACATCGCATCAGTGATCACTAATCGGACAGACATATCCGATCAACTGACTTACCGTCCAAAGAGACACGCGCTAGCCCACTCACTCCGGCCGGGTTCATGCGGGCCCGGCTCGCCCGGTTCTCGGGGGCGGTCAGTTCGGGCGGGAGCCGGAAGGCGTTCTGCGCCGTTGCCAGCCAGCCGACGCACACCACCGAGCGGACGGTCGGGCCGAGCGGGGCAGCTCGTGGCGGTCACCGGGTCATCGCGGGTGGACCGAAAAGCGTTTCCCCTCCCTTGGGGCGGTCACCTACGCTGGCAGGAATCCTTACCGCCCCCTGTGGGCGTGCATGTCCTTCGAGGTGATGACGTATATCCCAGGCCCAGTAGCCGTTCTTCCCGGGCTCTGCCCGCGGACCCCCGCCTGTGCAGACAGGCGGTTCGTGCTGTCCGCTGTGAAGACGGTGTTCCCGATGGCCTGGGCTCCGTGACATTCTCCTGTGCGCAGTAGGCGTACACGGGCCTTGGCCTGCCCGTTCTCTCCCTACTGCGCTGAACAGGAACCCCTTCTCCGTGTCACGTGACACCCGTAACGCTTCCCCCCGCTCGGGCGCCGCCTCCGCCGGACCGCCTTCGCGGCGCGGCAGCCGGATCAAGCTGGCCGTGTTGCTGGCCGGCGAACTGATGGCGGTGCTGGACGCGTCAGTGGTCGACACTGCCCTGCCCACCATCCAAGCGGACATCGGTGCCTCGGCAGCCGGCCTCCAGTGGATCCATGCCGCCTACGCGCTCGTCCTCGGTGTCGGGCTGATCACCGGTGGCCGCCTCGGTGATCTCTACGGCCGCAAACGGACGTTTCTGCTGGGCGTCTTGGCCTTCACCGCGGCCTCCCTCCTGTGCGCCCTGGCCACCGGTCCGGCCTCTCTGATCGCGTCACGCGCCGTGCAGGGCGCCGGCGCGGCGGTGATGATCCCCCAGGTCCTGGCGTCGTTGCACGTCACTTTTTCCGGCAGCGCACGCGCCAGGGCGTTCGGCTTGTACGGGACCGTCATCTCCGTCGGCAGCGTCCTGGGGCCCGTTCTGGGCGGCGTCCTCACCCAGGCCGACGTCTTCGGCTCGAGCTGGCGCTCCATCTTCCTGATCAACGTCCCGCTCGGCATCGCCACGTTCCTGCTCGGCCGCAGGTACGTCGACGAGTCCCGCGACCGGCGGGGCCGGCACCCGGACCCGCTGCGCACGGCGCTCTCCGCGCTCGGCTTGTTGCTGGTCGCCTATCCCCTCAGCACGGGAGGTGCCCACGGTTGGCCGTGGTGGGCGTTCACGGCCATGGCCACGGGTGCAGCCGTGCTGGTGGGCCTGGTCGTCCGGCAGCGGGCCGAGAGCCGTGAGGGCGGCTCTCCGCTGGTGGTGCCGGCCCTCTTCTCGGGTCGGCCGTTCTCCGGAGGGATCGCCGCCCAGTTTGTCTTCGGCGTGTTGTCCGGCCTGTTCTTCATGTGCTGGACACTCTTCATGCAACAGGGCCTGGGCATGAGCCCGTCGCGGGCGGCGATCGGCTTCCTCCTTCTCTCCCTCGCCGAGATCGCAGGGGCCTGGCTGGCCATGGCCGTCATCGCCCGTCGGCAGCGTCACGTCCCCCAGTGTGGCGCGCTGATCGCCGCACTGGCGCTGGTCGCCTTCCGCCTGCTGGCCACCACTTACGGCACCGGCCTGTCGATGACCGCCATGGCCCTGCCCGTCCTGGCACTGGGTCTCGGTCTGGGCATGATCGGCGCTCCCCTCACCGACCTGACCATGGGCTCTGTGGAGGACGCGGACGCCGGATCGGCCTCCGGGCTGTTCAACACCGCCATCCACCTCGGCATCGCCCTCGGAGTCGTCTGCACCGGCGTGGTCTTCTTCTCCCACGACCAGAGCGCGACCGCCCGCGGCACCGACGTCGTCGACGCCTTCAGCTCCACACTCCCGTACGTGATCGGCGGCTTCCCGGCCATGTGGGCCCTGATGTTGCTCCTTCCCCGCCCTGTCTCCGCTCGCGCCCAGCGGGGCTGAACCTCCGGCCTCCGACCCCGGAGCGGCCGGCGGGCGCTTTCACCGTCGCCCGGCACCGCCCGGCACGGGGGACGCCGCCCGGCACGGGGGCGCCGTCAGCCGCCGCCCGGCCCTTCGGAACGGTTCCGGGAGCGGTACTGCTCCCGGAACCGTTCCGCGACCCGCCGTAGGTTCGCCGTGACCGGGCTCTCCTCATCCGCTGTCCTGCGCGGCTCCAGGTCACGCCTGTCCCGCTGGTAGCGCTGCCCTCCGGAAACAGCCGTTTCCCGCCACCGTTCCACCGACCACCACAGCCTGGTGTAGGGCGCGGCGCCGTGCACGGAGACCCCCAAGGTCCGCCACTGCTCGGGCGTGTAGCTCTTGACCCGCGCGGCTCTCTCCAGTTCGCGCAGCAGGCCGAGGCCCCCACTGGCCCATGCCACTGCTTACAGGACGGGGGCCATCGCGTCGGGAAGGGGCCGCCGCGATCGCCGACTCACATCTGCCCCCCGGCCCTTTGGGCCCGCCGCATCGCGGAAAACCCGGCGCGGACCCGCACACCGGTTCAGGCGTTCACCTGGCGCGGGGTGACGGCACGCCGGGGCGCGGCGTGATGGGCCGGCTTGTGCCCCGGGGTGGCTTGCAGGCGCCTCAACCACAGTGAGGCCGTGCCGAGCAGACCGGTGAAAACTGCCAGGAGGAGCACGCAGGCCCACATCTGCCGGCTCCAGGGATGGGTCCATCCCGTCCAGGCTGCGGCAACCGCCCACAGCAGGAACCCGGCGGTGTAGACGGTCCGGACCCGGCGCAGCTGCCGTACGGCCCGCAGGGACATCAAGTGTTCGGTCTTCGGTGCCATGTCCGGCCGTGTGCCCCGATAAGCCCGGCGGCATCCCCACCACGGGACCGTCGCAGAAAGGCTTTCGCTGAGGGTCCTCCCGCTCATTGCTCTTCGACTCAGGCGGTACGGAGTTCCTCGCCCGGCAGCGGGAGGCCGGGGGGCACGTAGCCGTCGCCGTCCTTGGGGTCTCCGGCGTGCAGGCCCGGGAGCAGTTGGTCGGGCAGGAGGACGACACGGGCCGTGTCGGACAGGCTGCGGGGCAGGTCGGCCGGGCCGATCCAGGAGTCGCCGTCCTCGATCCGGGGCTCTGCCTGTCGCGCGCCTACGACGTCGCACAGCAACACGATGTCCGCTGCGTCCACTGCGCACACTCCGACTTCCACGTTGACCTCGGGCAAGTCGCTCGTGGCGGTCTTGCGGTACCCGAAGTGCACCGCGTTTCCCCGCTCCGGGACCTGTGGATGCGGCCTGACCTGCCAGTCCGTGATCCTGATGGTGAGGGGGTACATGCGGTCCCCGCGTACCACGGTGACCTCCCCGGCTGCCGTACCGGGCTTGCGCTCCTGGGGATCCCTGCCCATGGTGGAGCAGCCGGTGAGGGACGTCGCTGCGCACGCGGCGATTGCGATCCGCACCGCCCCATCGACGTGGCGTCGGGTCTGCCGTTGCACTCTGGATTCTCCTTCGGCGCGCTGTCACGCAGGGAGTTCAGGCAGCTCGGTCGCTGCACGATCCGGCGGAGCCGGGTTCTAGACGGCTTGGTTTCCGGCAGCCTCCGCCTGTTGGAACGCCTCCTCGCAGGCGGGTGTGTCGTTCGTGGCCAGGAGCGTGAGACGTTCGCGCGCCCCGGGCCTCCTGTCGTGCACGACCATGAGCTGCCACGTGCCTTTGGTCCACGACACCGAGCTGGTGAAGGTGCTCTGACGGCGTGCGGTGAGCTGCCACTGCTGGTGGGTGAGACCGTCGGCGAGCGCGGTCAACCGGGCGTCGCTCCCCGCCTCGTAGGATTCCCAGGGGACCAGGCACCCGGGTAGGGCGAACGCTCGTGGTGGGGCGGCCGGCCCGAGCCCGGCAGTGGCGGTCGCGGCGTCCAAGTCCGCCGTGACCTGCTCGCTCGTGGGCCCCGGTCCGGAGTAGAGGGGCGGCTCCGTCGAGGCCGGCTCCGCCACCCATCCGGACGGTCGGGGGTCGGGAGCCAGCAGTGAACCGCCCACGATGAATCCCAGTCCGGCGACCACGACGGCGGCCGCCTTCAGCCTCTTTAGCCTCTTTCTGTTCGCGGCACCGTTCTCGGCCTCGGCACCGGCACCGCCCTCGGCACCGCGCCCGTTCTCCGCCGCAGCATCGGATTGCGGTGCAACGGCCGCAGCATCCGGCTGTGGTGCAATCGTGTTCCCGGTCCCGCTCATCTAAGCCCCTGCCCCGTTACGATGCCGCCCGTCCCCGTCGGGGTCGGCGCCCGTGGCAGGAGTCTCACATGCCGTGCCGTGCCGAGCACATGCGGGGGACCATCCACAAGCCCGCTTGTCCGTCGTTCCGAGTCCGGCCTACCGTGCCGTAATGGAGCTCTTCTCACGTTCTTGGACGGCGTTGCGCACAGCGGTGGCCGCATTGCCGGACGAGGACTTCGAGCGGCGGTCCGGCTGCGCCGGCTGGCTCGTGCGGGACCTGGTCTGCCACCTGGTCATCGACGCCCAGGACGTCCTGATCACCCTGGTCACGCCCGCCGAAACCGTACCGACCGCGGACGCGGTCACCTACTGGGACCTGCTCGACGGACCACCGACCGGCGAGGACCCCCTCGATGCGCTGGTCCCCCGCCTGGCCGCCGCATACGGCGAGCCGCGGTGGCTCAAGTTCCACCTCGACGACGTGGGTTCCGCCGCGGGCCGGGCTGCCCAACTCGCCGATCCCGCCCTTCGCGTCAGCACCCAGGACAAGGTGCTGACCGTCGGCGACTACCTGTCCGCGTACGTGCTCGAATGGACCTTGCACCACCTCGATCTGATCGCGCATCTGCCGTCGGCGGCCGAACCACCGGGTGAGACCCTCACCGCGGCCCGCGTGTTGCTGGAAGAGATCGCCGGGAACCCGTTCCCCGCCTCGTTCACCGACAAGGACGCCCTGCTGATCGGCACCGGCCGTCATGCGCCGTCCGACGCCGAGAAAGCCGCTCTGGGTGATCTCTGCGCACGGCTCCCGCTCATCCTCGGCTGACGGCGCCGTCGGAAGGTGCGGATCGGAACCGAGGACGGCGTTATGCCGCTATCGGTGATGCGGTGGGTGGGGCGGTGGAGGCGCGAGGGTGGCGATGCCGGGTGCCGTTTCCGGCCACACCAGCAGGACGGGACATGGGGCGTGGTCGACGATGAAGCGGCTGGCCGGCCCCAGGCTGCGTGGCCCGAGGTGACTGCGGTCACCGTCGCGGACCAGGACCAGCAGATCGGCGCCCTCGGCGGCGGCGACGACCTCCCGTTCAGGGCGGCCGGTGCGCTCGGTGCGGGTGCACGGGCGGCCCAGACGTTGCGCCGCTTGGGCGAGGAGCCGGTCGGCGGAGGCTGCCGCCAGCTTCTCCACCTGTGTGCCGGGGTCGCGTTCGAGGTGGCCACGGCCCAATAGGCCCGCAAAGGCACCGTGCGCAGCGCCCGGAACATCGGCCGGGGTGACGTGGAGCAGCACGACGTCCGCGTCCCCGGGTGCGTGGGTGCGGGCGGCATCGATGCCGGCGGGCCAGGTGCCCTCGGTGATCCAGATGATGACGTTCATGGCGGTCAGCCTCCGATCAGGGCCATCGAGGTCCACAGTGCCAGGACGGACAACAAGAGCGCGATGGGCACGGTGAACACGCCGAGTCGGGTGAACTCGCCCAGTTCGACCTCGCTGTCGTGCTCGTGGACGATGCGCCGCCACAGGAGGGTGGCCAGGGAGCCGGCGTAGGTGAGGTTGGGGCCGATGTTCACCCCCAACAACACGGCCAGCACTGCGGCCGGCCCGGACGGCGCGGTCAGCGGCAAGAGCACCAGTACGGCGGGCAGATTGTTGATGATGTTGGCCAGCACGGCGGCCGATGCGGCGATACCGATCAGGGCAGCGAGCCCGGTGCCGCCCGGGATCAGGTGGCCCAGTCCGGCGGCTAGCCCGTGGTCGACGACCGCGCGCACCACGATGCCCAGCGCCAGGACGAAGGCGAGGAACGGCACGGAAGCGGCGTGCAGGATCGCGGCGGGTGTGGTGCGGCGCTGGGCCAGCGCCCGCACGGCGAGCACGGCGGCGCCGGCGAAGGCCGCCCAGGCCGGGTCGACTCCCAGCGCGGAGGTCAGGACGAATCCGGCGAGCGTGCACGCGACGGTGACCAGGGCGAACACCGGCGGCTCGGGCGGCTGGGCAACGGCGGGAGCCTGGGCCCCGGCGTCCAGGTCGGCGGCGAAGAACCGGCGGAAGACCCCGTACTCGACCGCGATCGCCACCAGCCACGGCAGGGCCATCAAGGCGGCGAACCGCGTGAAGCTCAGCCCGCTGGCCGCGAACGCCAGCAGGTTCGTCAGATTGGAGACCGGCAACAGCAGCGAGGCGGTGTTCGACAAGTGGGTGCAGGCGTAGACGTGCGGTTTGGGCCTGGCGCCGAGCCGGGCGGCGGTGGCGAACACCACCGGCGTGAGCAGCACGATGGTGGCATCCAGACTGAGTACCGCGGTGATCACCGACGCGGCGGCGAACACGTGGAGCAGGAGCCGGTGCGGACGGCCTGCCGCGCTGCGGGCCATCCACGCTCCGCACGCCTGGAACAGGCCCTCTTGGTCGCACAAGTGGGCCAGGACCAGGACCGCCGCGAGGAAGCCGATCACCGGCCCGAGTCGCACTGCCTCGTCACGGGCGTGGTCCAGGGAGATCGCCCGGGTGGCGATGACCACGCCCGCGGCAGGGACGGCGACGACCGCCTCCGGCCAGCCGAACGGGCGGATGACGGCGCAGGCCAGCACCAGCAGGAGCAGAACGACGGAGACAGCCTCCGCCAACGAGGAGTTCACCCTCAGATCTTCTCCCAGGCGAGCGCCTTGACGAGGGTGGCGTGGTGTCCGAGAGCGAGGCCATTCGCGTGCAGCGGACCCGGGGCGACGAGGTGACGGACGCCGAGGGCTCGACCGGCACGATCCGAAAGAGACGGACTAGCCCGGGGGGATCGCCGCCTCGATGTGGGCCAGTTGCGCGGCGAGGAGGTCTAGGAACGCCTCTCGGCGCTCTGCTCCGAGGGGGCGGATGTCCCGGGCGAAGGAAGCCAGGGCGGGGAATCGTTCGGGATCGGCCCCCAGCACCGCCACGCGGAACAGCTCCATGCCTTGTTCGTGCTCCTCGGGGGTAACCGTGCCGGCACCGGCCTCCGACGCGATCAGTGCGGCGATGAGGACGGCGATCCGGTGGTAGCCGACCGGGATCTCCTCCTCGGGGAGACCGGACGCGCGCAGCGCTTGGAGCACCTCTTCCATGACCAGCCTGGATCCCGTACCGCTCGACGCGTACCGCCCCCAGACCGCGGCGAGTTGGGGCTGCTGCCCGAAGGCGCCCCTCATGCGCAGGGCCAGGGCGGTGATGCGCTGCTTCCAGTCACCTTCGGCACGGTAGCCGTCCATGGCGGCCAGGAGGATGCGGTCGGCAACCGCGCGCAGCAGTTCGGTCTTGGTGCGGAAGTGCCGGTAGAGGCTGGAGGAATCGGTCCCCAGGGTCGCGGCCAGTTTGCGCACGCTGAACGAATCCGCATCGCCCGTGCGCAGCAGCTCCGCCGCCGCATCAAGGATCTCTTCGGTGGACCAACGCCTTCGGCCTGCCATTTTTCTCCTCTCGCCGGAGACCAGCATACCGATGCACTTGGTGTTGCACGCACCGCGTGCATAATGAGGCATGGGGGTGTCGACGGGCCGGGCACGAGGCGTGCCGACCCGCCACCCCGTGCCCTGTCATCCCGGACGAGCGACCGCAGAACGCTCACACCGGGGAATCCCGAAAGGACGCATGCCGTGAAGAACGCACTTGACCACGCGGCGCTGGAACGGGCCGTCCAAGACGTCCACCACGCGGGAATGCCGGGACTTTTCGCCGAGGTGCGGGACGGGGACCAAGTGTGGCGAGGCGCCGCCGGGTTCGCCGACCTCGCCACCGGCAGCCCCGTCACCCCCGACATGCGCCACCGCGTCGGCAGCATCACCAAGACCTTCACCGCCGCCGCCGTGCTCCAGCAGGTCGAGAGCCGTCGGATCGCACTCGACGCGCCGATCGGCCGGTACCTACCGGAGCACGCTCCCGCCGGGGGAAGGGGGGAGGCGATCACGGTCCGGATGCTGCTCAACCACACGAGCGGCCTCGCGGAGTACCTCCCCTACGCCTACCCCTCCCTCAAGGGGTACCCCGTCCTCTCCGAAACCGGCCCCAGCAGCCTGGACGAGCACCGGTTCACGCGGTTCGACCCCATCGAACTGATCGAGAAGGGAGTCAACGCCCCTGCCGTCGGTGCCCCCGGCACAACACCCGGGGTGTACTCCAACACCAACTACCTCCTCCTCGTCCGGCTCTTGGAGGAGGTGACCGGCAGCACGGCCGAGCGGTACATCACCCGCTGCGTCATCGAACGCGCCGGTCTCCGCGAAACCGAACTGCCTTCCGGACCGTACGTGAACGGGCCGCATTCACGGCTCTACGAGGCATGGTCCGGCATGATCGACCCACCTCGCGACTACAGCGTCTACGACATGTCATGGGTGGGCCCCTCAGCCTCCCTGATATCCACCGCCTCCGACCTGAACCGCTTCTACGGCATGCTCCTGGCCGGGCAGATCGTCAGTCCGTCGTCCTTGGTCGAGATGCAACGCACCGTCCCGGTCGTCTCACAGGAGGGCAAGACGATCGACTACGGCCTCGGGCTGCACCCCATGACAGCTCCGGGCCAGGGCACCTTCTGGGGGCACGGCGGCACGGTCTGGGGCGGCGGAACGCTCGCCATGACCCGCGCCGACGGCACACGCCAGATGGCGGTCGCGGTGAACCTGCAGAGGTGGAACGGGCTGGACTCCTCCGGCAGGCCAGAGCCCCACCCCATCGACGAGGCGCTCGCCCACCTCTACCGCCTGGCGATGTACGGCTGAGCGGGACCAGGGCGGCGCCCCGGCGGCCCGGCGCCAGGGGCACTAACTGTCCCTGAGCGCCGACCGGCACTTCTCCATCGCGCTGCTGCTGCCCCGGCTACGCGTGGGCTCCGACAACTTTTCGCAGGCCGCGCGAGCCCATGTGTCCCCCAGTCGGGGGCTGTCACATCACGCCGACCTGGTGGCCGTCACCTTCAGGTATCCGTGGGCTCCTGATCGGGCTGTTCTTGCTCCTGCGCCCAGATGGCCGCCCATTCGTCGAGCGGACGGAGGGCGTGACCGAGCGCTGTCCCCAGTCGAGTGAGCTCGTAGCCGTCGGCCGAAGGAGCGATGATCCCGCTCGATACGAGTTCGCGTAGCCGCTGGTAGAGGACGCTTGACGACAGGCCTTCGCACCGTGCCAGCAGCGCGCGGGCGCCGAGCGGGCCCGAACGGAGCTCCCAGAGAATTCGCAGCGCCCACCGGCGGCCGAACAGGTCCATCGCGGCCATGATCGGACGGCCGGTCGTCGATCCACGAACTGGCGTGCCTGGACGCGGCGTTGACATACGCCTCCTTGTGTTTCGCTATTCGAAACACTAACATCCCCTCCAGCGTTTCTATTTTCGAAACGAACTCGACGGGAGAGGCGATGCCGCGGATAGCCCTGGTGGAACCGCCGTACACCGACCAGGTCGGCGCACTGCTCGCGCGCATGATGCCCGGAGAGGCCCCACCCATCGGGTTGTTCCGGATGTTCGCCAGAAACCTCCCGATGGCCGGCGCCATGCACGGGTGGGGTCGCTACGAGTTGAGTCGGCAGCTGACGCTGACCATGCGGGAACGCGAGATCGTCATCGACCGGACGTGCGCGCTGTGCGGCTGCGAGTACGAGTGGGGCGTGCACATGTCGACGTTCGCCGAGCGCGTCGGCCTCACCCACGAGCAGGCGACTTCGCTGGTGCACGGCGGTCCCGCCGACGAGTGCTGGACATCCGAGCCGGAACGGCTGCTCATTCTCGCTGTCGACATGCTGCATGAGCGTTCCGACGTCGACGACGCATTGTGGGCACGGCTTGCCTCGGTCTTCGACGAGCCCCAACTGCTCGACCTGTTCCTGCTGTGCGGGTGGTATCACGCCGTCAGCTTCGCCGCCCGCGCCGCTCGCATACCGCACGAGCCCGGCGCACCACGCTTCGCCGACTTCCCGCCCCGCCCTCGATGACTCGCCCTACCCGGCCTGCCCATACAAAATTTCGAAGTCGGACGTGTCCGGCCGAACACAGGAGGTTTCCATGGCCAAGAGCTACTGGGTCAGTGTCTACCGCGCCATATCCGACCCTGAGAGGCTGACTGCCTACGACAAGCTGGCCGGTCCGGCCGTCCGGGCTGGGGGCGGGCGGCTCCTGTCCCGTGGCAGTCGAGTCGTCGCCCACGAGGCCGGAAACACGCACCGCGTCATTCTGATCGAGTTCGACAGCTTCGAACAGGCCGTCGCGGCATACGAGAGCGAGGCATACCAGAAGGCGCTGGTTGTCCTCTCCGACGCCGTCGAGCGCGACTTCCGCATCATCGAAGGCATCGACTGACCGACGGGCTCAGCCATCACTGAGCGTCCGTCACCTGATACGCCAATGGACGACGGCCATGGCGCACTCCCCAGTACGTCGCTGTTCGCCCGGTGGGCGCCCACAGGGTGGAGCGGAGCCGTCCGGTCGATCACCGTCAGTACGGTCGCGGACCTCCACGGGGCAGGGGTGACCACGAGGCCGCCCGTTGGGGCGCCGAACGGAGCGAAAGCCGCGTTGGCAGGGATCCGGGGGCACGGATCCGTCTGTCCGGCCGGCGCATCAGCGGCCGGCCCTGACCCCGGACAATGACTCCGTGCAGCACATCGAGTTCTTCACCTACACCTCCGCCCGCCTGTGGGGCATCCGCATCGACGGCTCCGACCTCCGCGTCCACGCCGCCGATGCCACGCGGCCACTGTGGCTGTAGGAGAAGAGCGCCTACAGGAGGACGCCCGAGGACGCGGAGGACTTCCTGCTCCGCCAGTACGCCGGATTGGCAGAGTCCGACCTGGGTGACGCCGCATCCCACTTCCTCGGCAACGCCACCCCGGGGCTCCGCCACGCACCGACGGACGCCACCGCGGTGCTGGGCTGTCCCTGCGGTATCTGGGACTGCTGGCCCCTGTTCACCCGCATCACCGCCACGCCCGAGACCGTCACGTGGTCCGCATTCCACCAACCCCACCGCCCGGCCTGGGGAGAACTCGCCATCGGGCCGTTCGCCTTCCCCCGACCCGTCTACGAGAACGCGCTCACGCACGTCGCCCACCTCGCCGAGGACCCCCTCAAGACCCTGCCCCCACCCGACGCCCCCAGCCGAGTAGCCGCCACGGCCTGAGCCGGAGGGCGAGGATCTGCCCAGTGCATCTTGACCGGCCAATAGTTAGCTGCCATATTAAATCTCATGAGTGACGAGGACGCGACGGCCGGCGCTACACCCACGCTCGATCAGGCACGGAAGCAGATCGCGCGGTACGGGCTGGACGCCGATCCGCAGGCGGTACTCGTCGCCGTGCGCCTGATGGCGGCCGGGGCGCGCCTGGACCGGGCGTCAGAAGTGCACTTCTCACGTTCCGGGCTGTCGACCGGGCGCTACCGCCTGCTGGTGGACCTGGAGGACAACGACGGAGAGAAGTCGCCGTCGCACCTCGCGAGGAGCCTTGGCGTCTCGCGCGCTACGGTGACCGGCCTTGTCAGCGGACTGGAGCGCGAGGGCCTGGTGGCTCGGCGCGCCTCCACCGAGGACGGGCGGGGCGCGGTGGTGGTCCTCACCGCGCGCGGCGCCCAGCGGCTGCGCGACATGGCCGCGGACCACTTCGCTCGACTTGAGGCACTGGTCGACGGATTGAGCGTCGACGAGCGGGGGCTGTTCCTGGACCTCCTGGAGCGGATTACCCGGCGGATCGGTGCACTGACCGCCGACTAGGACCCCGGCTTTCCGCAAGAAACAGTCGCCGTGGCCAAGTGACGCACTCAGCCGCACCCAAATAGTTAGCCACCTAATTATCTCGAGGAGACTTGTGAGCCCTCCCCATGGAATCTCTGTACCTGGTTCCGCCACGCGCCCCTTCGCCCTCCGGAAGGAAGTCGCAGCCGCCTACCTGGCCCCCGCCCTCACCGCCGGGCTCGGCGGAGTCCTCACCGGGCAGCCCGAACTCACCATGGCCGCCGTCACCTCCATCGGGGCCACGTCCGCCCTCGTGGCGTGCGTCGTCGGCGCGTGGCTGCACCGGCGTGGCCGGCCACGCCGCTGGACGACCTCGGCACCGCGACTGGCGCTCGCCCTCGGACTCGCCGTTGCGGCGGCCGCAGTCGCCGGCCTGCTCGGGTGGTTCACTTCCCAGTGGCTGCCGTCGCACACGCCGGTGCCCGACGCCGGATGGCTGGAGCGCTTGCGGATCGACCTGCCGCTCTCGGCCGCACTGGCCGCCACCATCGTCACCTGGCGGTGGCACGGTGCGACCTCCCGGCAACAGACGTGACCCGGCCCTCCCCACCCGTCCGACAGACCTCTCGACCGTGAAGGGCTCACTGTGATCACCATCATGGGCGCAACCGGCGCCACCGGCGGCGCGCTGCTCCGCCGGCTGACCGAACTCGACGTCCCCTGCCGGGCCATCAGCCGTACTCCCGACGCACTGCGCGACGCCACTGGCGCAAGAACCTCGGTCGAGATCGTCGGGGCGGACGCCGCAGATCCCCGTACGCTCCGCGCCGCCCTCCAAGGATCCACGCAGCTGTTCCTCGCCATGGCCAACAGCCCGCGTCAAGTCGAGCTGGAGACCAACGCCGTGGACGCCGCGGCCCTGTGCGGGGTACAGCACGTAGTCAAACTCTCCGCTCCGGCTGCCGAGCCCGCCTCACCAGTGGCCATCTCGCGCGGACACGTGCGAGTTGAGGAACACCTGGCGGCGACCGGCATGACGGCTACGTTGCTCCGACCGTACGCCTTCATGCACAAGCTGCTCCTGAACGCCCCGTCGGTCGCCCAGGGCGTGCTCATCGGGGCGATGCGCGACGCGCCCTGCAACTACGTCGACGTCCGGGACATCGCCGACGTGGCCGCCGAGACCCTTCTCGTTCCCGGCCTCGCCGGTGCCACGTACACCCTGACCGGCCCGCAGGCCTTCAGCCATTCCGAACTCGCCCGCCTACTCGGCGAGCTGACCGGTCGCCCCGTCCGTCACATCGACCTGCCACCACACGAGTTCCACAGCCATCTGCTGTCGACCGCACACATGCCACCCTGGCTCGCGAGCCACGTCGTCGAGATCCAGCGACTGGCCACGGAGCGTCCGGAATCCCCCAACGACACCATCGAGACCCTCCTCGGCCGCCCCGCCAGGACGCTCCACGCCTTCCTTCGCGAGCACCTGCCCGCGTTCACCGCCACCACCTGACCGACAGCTCGACGACCCGGTCCGGACCCTCCGCCTTCTCGCTGATCCTCCGGCTCAGCGGGAGTGGCGTTTCCGGTGAGCCTTCCGGTGTGCACGCACCCACGCGACGTCGGTTTCCTGCCAGCGCATAACCGTGCACCGATCCAGCATGGGCGCATGACCAAATACACCGTGTTCCCTGTGGACACAGCCGCCCTCAAGGAACTTCGAGTCGCCGACGACGCGGGCCGTCCCTGCGCCCCCTACCACGCGACCCGCGTCGACGCGGGCTCCCCCCTGCGCTGCTGCCTGCTCCCCATCACGCTCGGCGAGCGGATCGCCCTTGTTTCCTACGCCCCGTTGCGCCGCTGGGCCGCCGCGACGGGGGCAGATCCGGGCGCTTACGACGAACAGGGCCCCGTCTTCATCCACGCCGATGACTGCGGCGGGTTCACCCCTGGCGAGCACTACCCCTTCGCTCGACCGGGCGCTCTGCGTACCGTGCGCCGCTACGACGCCCGGGGTCACATCGCAGGTGGCCGCCTTCTGGAGATTCCGGCCGACGCCACCGCCGGCTTCGATGCGGCCTTCGACGATGCGTTCGACGACCCGGACGTGGTGCTCGTGCACGTCAGGGCACTGGAATACGGATGCTTCCACTTCGAGGTACGACGGACCTCCGCCGAGGAGCAATAGCCGCCTTGCCACCCGGTTGATCGCAACGCGGAGAGCAGACGGCCGGACCCCTGCGAAGGTCCGGCGGGCGCGTCGCGGTGTGGCGGTTCGGCGTGCCGCAGGCACAGGGTTTCGAGATCAGGCGGCCGTCCGATCGCCGCCGCGCCGGGCCCGCCGGACCTTCGCAGGCGGATGGTGATCTTGCCGAGGGTCTGATTGCCTCTCAGGTACCGAATGGCTTCGGGGACCTCGGCCAGCGGGTACGTCCGGTGGACGACGGGTTTCACGGTGCCGGCCTCGACCAGGTCCGCGAGAAGCCGGAGATCGTCGTGCTTCTGTGAGGAGACCAGCCCTACGAGCCGTTGGCCGACGAACGGCGACAGCATCAGTGCCCGCAGTGTGCGGCCCATGCCGCCGGTCCACCTGCCACCGCCCTCCCCGCCGACGATGACGAGGGTTCCACGCGGGGTGAGGGCGCGGCGGAGCCGGTGCAGCGGCCGGTTTCCGGCGATATCGAGGACGAGGTCGTAGCGGCGGGTGCCGTCCGTCGGGTCCTCGCGGGTGTAGTCGATGACCTCGTCCGCGCCGAGGGAGCGAACCAGGTCCGCACCGGCCGCACTGCAGACGCCGGTGACGTGCGCGCCGAAGGCCTTGGCGAGCTGGACGGCGAAGCCGCCCACCCCGCCGGACGCGCCGATGACGAGGACGCGCTGCTCGGCCCGCACGCGTCCGGCGTCCCGCAGGGCCTGCAGGGCGGTACATCCGGACACGGGTATGGCAGCCACCGCCGCGAAGTCCAGGCCGGACGGCTTCGGCGCGAGCCGGTCCTGCTTGGCGCACGCGTACTCGGCGAATGCTCCGTCGCAGGTGCCGTACACCTCGTCGCCGGGCCGGAAGCGGCTCACCCCCGGGCCGACGGCCTCGACGACACCTGCCACGTCCATGCCCCGCACGCGGGGCTTCGACCCGCGCAGGCCGTAGGGCGTGGCGCGGATCAGGTACGGCAGCCCGGCCGTGACGTGCCACACTCCCGGATCGACCGCGGAGGCGTGGACGCGCAGCAGCACCTCGCCGCTGCCCGGCTTCGCCGGCTCGGCGACCTCCTCGAGGCGCAGGACCTCGGGTGGTCCGTAGCTGTTGTGGACGACTGCCTTCATGGAGCCTCTACCTCGGATTCGGGGTACTGGAAGACGTCTTGGAGCGGAACGGCGAACACCCGGGCGATCTGGAAGGCCATCTCCAGCGAGGGCGAGTAGCGGCCCTGCTCGATGGCGATGACGGTCTGGCGGGTCACCCCGATGCGGCGGGCGAGTTCGGCCTGGGTCATCTCGCCGTGGGCGAACCGCAAGGCCCGGATCGCGTTGGTGACCCTGGTCGGCCTCACCACGGGTGGAGGCCGAACCGGTAGGCCACGATCTTCGCCCCCGATGCGAGGAGCGCGGACAGGACGAACGCCAGGTAGATCGCATTGGCGATCCAGAACTGGTCGACGCGGGCCATGGCCAGGACGAGCCCGGCTACGCCGCCGATGACCAGGAACGACTGGCCGACGTACGAGCCGAAGCGGTGGATCTCCCCGTCGCGCTGGTCCTTGAGGTTCGCCCCCTCGCGCGACACCGTGGACACGATGACGTGCAGCACGATGGACGCGGCGATGGAGGCGCCGACCGTCCACAACAGCGCTGCCACGTAAGGCGTGTGTGCGAGGGGCGCATGTCCGCCCTGACCGAGGACGACCGCCAGGTACGCCGCGTACGACGTGATCGTGACCAGGGCCAGGATCCAGGCCCGTTTCTCTTCGAATGCCACAAGGGCTCCCCATGCGAATAGGACCCGACACCATGGAGTGTCAAATAATCCCGACACGATGTCAAGATTTCTATACATCGATGATGCGGCTGCTGCAGCCTGCCTCTGAGATCCCGTCTGTGGCATCGTCGTGCTCGTGAGCGAGTCCCGGTTGACTCGGCGATTTCCAGGGCCAGCACCACCTGGCGCAGGGGGAAGGCATGGTTCACAGCCCATTCGACGTTTCTTCGACCCATGGCCAGCGCATGCACTGGAAGCTCGGTGGGTTCGGATCGGCCACCTGGTCGTGGTCGGTGGACGCTGCGGAACAGACGGTGCGCGCCTCCTACGTAGGACCCGAGGTCCTGGCCTGCTTCATGAACGCCGTCCGGGATCTGCTGCTTGAGTGCAGTGCGACCTTCGTGACGTTCTTCAACGAGCCGAGCGGGACGAGAGTCTTCTTCAACCGAGCGGAAAAGGAGGTCTTCGTTCAGATCGTGGAGTTCGCGGACTTGAACGAGCCGTCGTCCTGGTGGTCGGACGCGAGACTGGTCTGGGCAGGCCGGGTACCGGCAGAGGCGTTCGTAGGAGCCTTCATGGCCATGATCGAGCAGCTTCTCTCCGAGCACGGGACGGATGGGTACCGGAGGCGCTGGGGCCACGAGTTTCCCGCCCCGGAGTGGGCGGCCCTCCAGGCAGTCCACCGCTCCCGCTGACCCGCCGGAGGCGGTGTCCGATCCGGTACGGACACCAGCACCTCAACCGCCATGCGTCCGACTGTGACTGAGCGCGCCAGTTGGCCGGTTCGGCCGATTGGCGCGCTCAGTAACATGTCACGCTTCACGTGGGTCGTCAGATGACCTGCACGTCCTCCGCCTGCATGCCTTTCTGCCCGCTGGTAACGATGAACGTGACCTGCTGGCCCTCCTTCAGGGACTTGAATCCGTTCGACTGGATGGACTTGAAGTGCACGAAGAGGTCATCGCCACTCTCCGGCGTGATGAAGCCGAAGCCCTTCTCGTCGTTGAACCACTTCACGGTTCCGGTCTGTCGATCGCTCATGTCCACCTCAGGGGGTCCTGACGGCTCGTGCCGTCGGGCTGATCTTGGCGCGCAAGCGTGGAGCGCAAACGCAGGTGCCGCTAAAGAGCGAACATCGGCAGACTCCGCACGAGCCGCTTACGCGTACGCGGATGCGAGGACGAAAATCCCCCTGCGCGACTGCGGACCGTCCGGGACACACGACAGCGCGGGCCGCCGCCAAAGTGGCGGCGGCCCGCGCCGGGGTTCGTCTCCCATCCTCGCCCGCACCTATCCCCCTGGCGAGTCACCGGCCAGCGCAGCGTCGAGCATCCGGCGAGCGACTGCCGTGAGCTCCGCCCGGTCGGGCGCGGGCCGGGTGCGGGCCATCGCACCCACGAGACCGTCGAAGAGCACCCCTTCGGTCCAGGCGACCAGCAACTCGGCGGCCTCCTCAGGCCGGGCGGCGCCCAGTGCCGCAAGAGCGGCGGCTGCACGGGCGCGAGCGGCCAGGCCCGCCTGGTGAAGGGCCGCCCCCAGTTCCGGGGTGCGGGCGGCCTCCAGGCTGAGCTCGTAGCGCGCCAGCTGCCGCTCGCGGCCCGTGGTCAACCAGCGGTGCAGCAGCGCCCCGATCGCGGCGGCGGCTTCCTCCCGCGAAACCGACCGCCCGGCGTCGGAGGGAACCGGCTGCCCCGAGTCGAAGTCGTCCAGGTCCAGTTCCGCGATGCGCGCATAGCAGGCGCTGATCAGCGCCGTACGCGTACGGAAGTAGTAGGAGGTACTGCCCGCGGGCAGCTCCGCCGCGGTATCGATCGCGCGGTGCGTGAGCCCGCGCAGGCCGGCCGTGGCCACGGTGGCGATCGCTGTGTCCGCGATGAGGGTGCGGCGGTCGGGGCTGGACATACCCTCACTCTACAGCTGTAGAGTGAGGGCTCTACATCTGTAGAGGGTGCATGAACGCCCGAACCGAACGGAGATGTGTTCCATGCCGAAACGTCATGCGGTGGTGGCCGGGGCCGGTATCGGAGGCCTCACGGCCGCTCTCGCACTCCACCGCCGCGGCTGGCGCGTCACCGTCTGCGAGCGCGCGCCCGAACTCCCCTGCACCGGCGCCGGCATCGGCCTGGCTCCCAACGCATTGCGCGCACTCGACGCCATCGGCACGGACGCCGCCCGCGCCGCCGGGAGCGCCGTACCCACGGTGATGGGTGTGCGCCGCTCCGACGGCCGGTGGCTCACCCGGACCGCGACCGCGGACATGGCGGCGCGCTACGGCACGCCCCCGATCGCCGTCCCGCGCCCGGCCTTCACCGCGGCCCTGGCCGCCGAACTCCCGCCGGAGTCCCTTCGCTACGGCACCACCGTGACCGCCGTCGAGGACGCCGGGGGCCGTCCAACCGTACGTACGGCAGCCGGCCCTGACCTTCCCGCCGATCTGGTGGTTGCCGCCGACGGCATCCACAGCCCGCTGCGCCGCACGCACTTCCCCGCCCACCCCGGCCTCCACTACATCGGCGAGACGGCCTGGCGGACCATCGTGCACGCGCCGGACCTGCGGATACCGGCGATGAGCGAGACCTGGGGGCGGGGCGAGCGCTTCGGCGTGACCCCGCTCTCCGACGGTCGCTTCTACCTGTACGCCACCGCGATCGTCCCGGCCGGCACCCGGTCGTCCGACCCCCGCGCCGAACTGCGGCACCGCTTCGGCTCGTGGCACCACCCGATTCCGGCCCTGCTGGACCGCGTCGAGCGCCTCGACCCGGACCAGGTCCTCCAGAACGACCTCTACGACCTGGCCGCTCCGCTGCCCAGCCTGCACCGCGGCCGCATCGCCTGGGTCGGCGACGCCGCGCACGCCATGGCCCCGAACCTCGGCCAAGGCGGCTGCCAGGCCATCGAGGACGCGGTGATCCTCGCCCAGCTGCTCCCCGCCGGAGACAGCCAGGACAGCGGGGACAGCACCGGCTCCGTCGCGGCCGCCCTCGCCGCCTACACCGCCGCACGCCGCGACCGCACCGACGCCGTGCGCGTCCGCGCCCGCCGGGTCGGCCGCCTGGGTGCCCTCCGCAACCCGCTCGCGGTGGTCGCCCGTGACCTCGCGGTCCGTGCCACCCCCGCCCGCCTGGCCCTGCGCGGCATGGACGACCTCTTCAACGGCTTCCGCCTCCCCGGGTAGCAGGCACGGGGACCCGTTCCGTCCACCGACCGGCCGCGCCCCTCCCCCGCCGTGCCGGCAGCGAGACGCCGGGCGGTGAGACGCCGGGCAGCGGGCGCGTGCAAGAGGTCAGGCCTGGGCACTGCCCGCAGGTGGCGCCGTGGCGCGCCGGATGGGAAAGATGGTCGGGCTCGGGTCCATGGTGAGGAAGTCGAGGATGAGCCGGTTGACTGCTTCCGGCTTCTCCACCGGAACGGCGTGCGAGGCTCCCGGGACGACGGCCAGTTGGGAGTCTGGGACGGCGCGGTAGAGGGCGATCGTGTGCTCGAGCGTCACCAGGTCGTCGTCGCCGACGACGACCAGGGTGGGCGCGCTGATACGAGCGAGGTCCTCGGTGGGGATGTCGGGCTGGGTGCGGATCATCTCGATCACCTTGCCCACCACGACCGGCCAATGGGCGGCTCCGTCCGGCGAGGTGGCCTCGTACAGCTCGCGGAACAGCGCCATGTCGGGAGCGTCGGCCGACATGTGGTCCAGCGAGCTCGGTTCCGCGATGCTCTGCGGGCCGGGGAGGAAGTTGGCTCCTATGGCCACGACCTTCCGGACCAGGTCGGGACGGGCGATGGCGACGAGCAGGGCGACGATTCCGCCGTCGCTCCACCCCACGAGATGGGCGGAGCCGCCGACGGTCTTTTCGAGGAAGGAGACGGTGTCGTCGGCCATGTCCTGATACGAAAGCGGCCCCTCGACGTCGGGCGTGTGCCCGTGTCCACGACGCTCCGGCAGGAACACGCGGTACCGCGCCGCCAGATCGGCCCGCTGGCCGCCCCAGGTCTCGTTCGTGCACAGGCCGCCGTGGAGCAGGAGCAGGGGTTCGCCGTCGCCTTCCACCTCGTACCACGTCTGCACGCCCGGTAGCGGGACGTATGCGCCCATGACCCAGGCCTCCCTCGTGCCGCTGTTCCTCTTCGGTTCCTCTTCGGTCGCCACCTCCGGGTTCAGTCTCCCCCTCCGAGTGAAGGGCCGGCAACGCGAGCGTGGCGGCCTGACCGCGGGCGCCTACCCGTGTACGGCCGGCCGCCCGGGCCGTCCGGTTCCGTGTCGGGGGCGGAGGGGTGTAGTCCGGTTCACCGCAACCGACCGGTGCCCCGGTCCGGAAAGTGGAGGCCGGGACGAGGGGCGGCAGAGCCGGGCTGGAGCGGCTGCTCGGGTCGGCGGTTCCTGGGTAGGGCTCCGGGATGAGCTCTGTGAACCCCGGCAAGGGGTACTCCCGCGACAGCCGTTACATCACCACACGGATCACCGCCGACGGGCGCGACGGGTTCCCGGTGGAGCCCGGCCGCTACCGTCTCGTGGTGAGCCTGGCCTGCCCCTGGGCCCACCGCGCGGTGATCGTACGACGGCTCCTCGGACTGGAGGAGGCCCTGCCCATGGCCGTCGCCGGTCCCACGCACGACGTCCGTAGCTGGACCTTCGACCTCGACCCCGGCGGCCGGGACCCGGTCCTCGGCATCGAGCGCCTCCAGGAGGCCTACTTCGCCCGCGACCCCGGCTACGACAAGGGCATCACCGTGCCCGCGATCGTGGACGTGCCGACCGGCGAGGTGGTGACCAACGACTACGCGCAGATGACCCTCGACATGTCTTTGGAGTGGACCGCCCACCACCGGGCCGGGGCGCCCGCGCTCTACCCGCCCCATCTGCGAGCGGAGATCGACGCGGTGAACGAGGAGGTCTACACCGACGTCAACAACGGCGTCTACCGCACCGGTTTCGCCGGCTCCCAGGAGGCGTACGACGAGGCGTACGGGCGTCTCTTCACCCGCCTCGACCTGCTTTCCGAGCGGCTGGAGCGCTCCCGCTACCTCGTCGGCGACACCATCACCGAAGCGGACATACGGCTGTTCACCACACTTGTCCGCTTCGACGCCGTCTATCACGGCCACTTCAAGTGCAACCGGCAGAAGCTTTCGGAGATGCCGGTGCTCTGGGCGTACATGAGGGACCTGTTCCAGACGCCCGGCTTCGGGGACACGGTCCACTTCGACCACATCAAGCAGCACTTCTACCTCGTCCACAGCCACATCAACCCGTCCGGGCTCGTTCCCCTCGGCCCCGACCCGTCGGGCTGGCTCGCACCGCACGGCCGCGCCGCCCTGGGCGGGCGTCCCTTCGGCGACGGCACCCCGCCCGGGCCGCCCTCCGCCGCGGAGACCGTCCCGTCCCGGCTTGCGCCGGCGCAGGTCGCTTCGCACTCCTGAGAACGGCCCGGCCGCGGGCGTGAGCCCGGCTCGGCCCGGTCTCGGTGACACTGCCGCGGGCCTCTCGGTCACGTGGGGCGACGGACGGCCCGGTCAGCTCGGGGTCGACCCGACCCGCCGGCCGGGCGGTCCGTCGTCACCGCCCTTGACGTGCTGCGCTACCGGACCGCGCTGTTCGCCACGGCCGGGCGGACGAAGCCGGCTTCACGCGGCCGGGGTGAGCCAAGTACGGTGCGTATGCCGATGCAGTCGCAGTCTTCACGTCGAAAAAAGAAGTACATGCACATCCTGGAAGACCCCTCGGGCCTCTCGCCGCGCGCCCGATGCCTACTCCACCGCACCGGATCCCGGCAGGAGCCGACGGAGCCCCGGCTGCCCACGGAACTGCTGCGGGTCCGCGACCGCAAGGGTCGACTGATCCCCGCCCCGATGGACCTGGTGATCCGGCGCGAGGGCTTCGCCCAGAGGTACGGAGGACTGCGCTACACCGTGCGCCGAAGTCTCGCGGACGCGAACGGCGGGCGCTCGGAGTACAGCCTTGAGTGGAGCCACGAGCTGGGCGCACACGTGTGGCCCGATCCCGTTAGGGGCTGGTTCTTCGACTGGGACGGACCGCGTGCCGCCCACCCGGTCCGCTACCTCGTCCACACCGACGGGCGCGTGGGAGCCGAGACTACCGCCGGCGACGGAGTCTTCCAGGAGACGGAGGCATCCATGATCCACCGAATCGAGTCCCACGCCCTCATGGACGAGGTCTCTGCCTGGGATCCGTGGCCGATCGGCGGCCGCGGCCCCGCTGTCGCCCGGCAACTGGACGGCCTCGGCGAGGTCGCCGAAGCGTCAGGCCCCATGCTGAGCTGGCGGATGTCCGATGCCGTCGCCGTCATGGAGTTCGCCGGCGTGAGCAGGGAGTTCCCGCGCGAACGTCAGGCATGGATCTGGTTCCGGGGCGAGGAGGGCCACCGGCAGGTCAGCGCAGCAGCCGTGCTCGCAGCCGGAGCTGATGACTGAGACTGCCCGAGGGCGCACCGCGGTCTGTTGTCATCGCCGGCAGACCGCGACGCCCTCAACGCCTTCGACGATGCGGAAGTCGCGCTCGACGCCGTCGGACAGGACGAGCAGCGCCTGGTGGTAGGCCTCACTCGCGTGAGCTGCGACGGCCTGTTCGAAGCTGTCGACCTCGACCAGTACTGCTCAGCGACGCGCCGGAGCCTCGCCGTCGAGCAGGGGTTGCAGGAGTGGGACGTACAGATCGGCCACTTCGTCGGGGGCAAGGCTCGTCAACCGGTCGGCCTGGACGGTCGCGTACAGGGCCCCGAGGCCGAGCAGCACGCCGATGGCCAGTTCCGCTCGCAGCGCGGCGTCCGGCCCGGGGAGTCGGGCGGCGAGGGCGTCGATGACCTGCGTGCGGAAGTTGGCCCGGGCCTGTCCGCCGAGTTCCAGGTGGTGACGTGAGAAGGCGATGCGCAGGATCGGGTCGCGGGTCTGGCCGCGCTGGGTGGCGAGCAGGTGCAGGACCATGTGCCGGGCGAGGCCGTCCAAGGGGGCGTCGAACAGGGCGGTGGCGTCGGCGTCAAAGGTGAAGACCTCGTTGAACAGCTGCTCCTTGGAGCCGTAGTACTTCATCACGAGCGCCGGGCTGACGCCCGCGTCATCGGCGATGGCGGCGATGGTCGTGTCGGCGTAGGCATGGCGCGCGAACGCACGCCGGGCGGCGGCGAGGATCTCCGCCCGCCGCGCGTCGGCGTCACGCGGTCGTGGCGCCCGGTCCGGTGCCGGGCCGGGCGTCGGCGGCACCGGCACCGGTGCCGGCGGGTTCTTGGACGTCGTTCGCGGGCGGCCGCTGCGGCGGGAGGCGGAGCTCGGGCCGGGCATCGTGTTCAGCCTCCTGGAGGGGGGACGGCGCGGGTCGCGGCTGGCGCGGGATGAGGCGGGCGGCCGCACAGGCCAGCAACGCGACCGCCCCCGCCACGGCGAAGGCCACGCGGTACCCGCCCAGGGTAGGCGCCGCCACGGCCACGCCCGGCGCGCCGGCGAACACGCGGGTGTGCTGCGCCAGCACGGTGGCGACCACCGCGCTGCACAGGGCCTGGCCGATGGTGCGCATGAGGACGTTGAGGCCGTTCGCCGCGGCGGTCTGCTCCAGCGGCACCGCCCGCATGATCAGCATGGGCAGCGCGGAGTAGGCGAGCGCCGTGCCGACCGATACCACGGCCGCACCGGCGATGACCGTCCACAGCTGCCGACTGTCGGCGAAGCGCAGCCCATACCCGGCCGCGATGACCACCGTGCCCAGGGTCAGCGTGGCCTTGGCCCCACGGGCGGCGGACAGTCGGGCGGACAAGGAAGCGCACAGCACCATGATCACACCGCTGGGCAGCAGGCACGCACCCGCCGCCACCACCGAGAGACCCAGACCGTACCCGGTGACCCGAGGGGTCTGGATCAGCTGCGCGGTGACGAGGGAGTTGGCGTAGAACGCGAACCCGGCCAACAACGCGGCCACATGCGGCAGCAGAACCGCCGGACGCATCGCGAGCCGCACGTCCACCAGCGGCCGCGCCACCCGGCGCTGCTGGACGGTCCACCCCGCCAGGATCAGCAGCGCCGCCCCCGACAGACCCAGAACCCGCCGACTGCCCCACCCCCACTCACCCGCCTTGGACAACGCCAGCAGCACAAGCACCAGCCCCGCACTCAGCCCGCACGCCCCGACCAGGTCGAACCGCCCCGGCGACCGAACCGGCTCCTCCCGCAGCACCCACCACGCCGGCACGAGCACCGCCGCCGAGAGCACGGTCATCGCCCAGAACATCGCATGCCAGTCCGCGAACTGCACCAGCAGCGCGGCCAGTGGCAGACCGAGAGCAGCACCGATCCCCACCGTCGAACTCATCAGCGCAACCGACGAACCCGTCCGATGCGGCGGCAGCACGGCCCGCAGGAAGCTGATCGACAGCGGCACCACCGCGGCCCCCACCCCCTGCAGCCCACGGCCGGCCAAAAGCCAAGGGAGGGTGGAGGCGAACGAGCACACCAGCGACCCGACGGCGAGGGCACCGAGCGCGACCAACAACATCCGCCGCTTGCCGTACATGTCCCCGGCCCGGCCCAGCAACGGCGTCGCGACCGCCCCGGTCAGCAACGTGAGCGTGACCACCCACCCGACATCGACCGGCGCCGCGCCGGTCAGGCGGGGCAACTGCGGCAGCAGCGGCACGACGGCGGTCTGCACCAGCGTGGTGACGATGCCCCCTGCTGCCAGAACGGCCATGACGCGGCGAGCGGCGGTCGGGGATGGGGACGCGGACGGGGATGGGGACGGCGAATCAGTGGACACCGCGAAACCCCCTTGAAGGTGAATGACGTTCACCACGGTAGGTGAACGTCGTTCACCTCGCAATGCGGTTCGCCGGCTGCGATGGCTCAGATGCCGGTGGACAGCGCTACGGGGCGCCATCCGTCGAGTTCACGTCGCACGAGGTCCAGCTTCGCCTCGACGCGGTCGACCGCATCCGCGCCCAACTGCAGGCGCAGCGGCGGCTCCGCGGCCTCGGTGACGTCCACGATGGCCTTCGCTGCCTTCGCCGGATCTCCCGGCTGGCGGCCGTCGTTCCGGGCCAAGGCCTCGCGCACCGGTCCCGCGCCGGTGACGTAGTCGGCGATCGAGGCCGGTTCGACCTGCAGGCTCGCGCTGTTGAGGAAGTCGGTACGAAAGCCGCCCGGCTCCACGATCGTGACGCGGACGCCGAGCGGTGCGAGCTCGCCGTGAAGCGCCTCGGAGATGCCCTCGAGGGCGAATTTCGACGCGCCGTAGAGACCCACGCCCGGAGCGGTGGCGAAGCCGCCCACAGAGCCGATGTTCAGGACATGTCCGGATCGCTGGGCGCGAAGCGTCGGCAGGGTGGCGCGCAGCGTGTTCAGCACACCGAACACGTTGACGTCGAAGAGAGCCCGGGCTGCCTGATCGGAGACCTCCTCGACGGCGCCCACGAGGCCGTAACCGGCGTTGTTCACCACGATGTCGATCCGACCGAACTCCGCCAGGCCGGCTCGCACCGCAGCGGTCAGCCGGCTCTCGTCGGTCACGTCCGCGCTCAAGGCCAACAGTCCGGCCGGCTTGTTCGGGTACGCATCGAGAACCGACGACACATCCCTCGCCGTGGCGATGACGCTGTGCCCTCGGTCCAGCGCCTCGCGGGTGATCTCCGCGCCGAGCCCGCGCGATGCACCGGTGACAAACCACACGCTCATGTTCTCCCTTTCCTGATCACCCGGTTGGGCAACAGCTCGACGTTAGAACCTAGAGTCGGGTCTAGATCAACTGCACGAGGGGAGTCGCTCATGGACCTGAGCATCGGTGAAAGACGTGGAGTGGCTGGGGATCTGCACGAAGCTGCGCTCTTCCGGTATGCCGCTGGCGACGATCCGTCAGTACGTCGAACTGGCCCGCCAGGGACCGGGCACCGAACGCGATCGGCTGGAGTTGCTGCGCCGGCACGTCAACCACGTGGAGGCGCAGATCCAGGAGTTGCAGGAAGCGTTGGACGTGATGCGGTACAAAGTGCGGATCTACGAGGACCACCTCGTCCGTGGCGAAGCCGACCGTCTCTGGAACCCGTCCCACCCGAGCGCCGCGCAGGCCGGCCCTCACCAGGAGCGCCATCCGTCAGAGGTCACGTGATCATCCGGTCGGGACGGGGTCCGATGCTCCCTCCCGCCAACGGGAAGGATCCCTGGGCCTGTGATCCACGAGGTGTGCATCCGGGCGAGCCGGCGCCGGAGCAGACGTCACTCGCGCACTCCGGCCAGCTGCACCGCCTTGTGACGCAGGAAGAGGCCGGCCGGAGCGACCGCCGAGATCACGGCTAGGACCGCGCAGGCGCCCAGGGCCGCCGCGAGCGTCGCCCACGGGATCTCGATGGGCGTCCGCACCGAGAGCAGGCCCAGGGCGCTCCACATGCCCATCAAGTTGAGCCCGGCGACCAGCGCTCCCAGCAAACCGCCGACGATGACCACCATCAGCGCCTCGGCGCCCACCAGCCACAGCACCTGCCACCGGGTGGCGCCGGCCAGCCGCAGCACGGCCAGCTCGCGGACCCGGTCGGAGGTCGCCATGACCATCGTGTTGGCCAGCGAGATGCCGGCGTAGAAGAGCGCGATCCCGAGGACCAGGAAGAAGCCCATCCGGGTCGTCCGGTTGGTCTCGGGGTACGTCGCCCGCACCCAGGCGTCCCTGGTGAGCACTTCCCCGCCCGAGGCACGTACCGCCTGACGCAGACCGGCGGCGACGGTGGCCGTACCGGCGCCGTCCGCGAGGCGTACATCGACCCGGTCGACGACCGCCTCGGCGGCGTTGCGCGGGGTGACGTAGACGCCGTTGTTGCCGGTGCCGATGGTCATGACCGCAGCGATCTTCAGGGACTTCCTCGTGCCGTCGCCGAGCCACACGTCCACCCGCTCTCCCACGGTGTGCTTCTCCCACTCCTCGTTGACGATGATCGAGTCGTCGTCCAGATCGCCCGCCTTCCCCGCGGCGAGCGGGAGACGAGCCGTTGCCGCGAGCGGTTCCGGCTCGACGGCTCTGGCCTCGGACCTGATGAGCGACACACCGTCCTCCAGGGTGTACACGGCGCTCGACGAGCTCGCCGAGACCTCGGCACCGGACACGGCCCGAAGCCGCCGCAGCGTCGCCTCGTCGAAGCCGGCTCTGCCCGCCGGAGTGACCACGAAGTCGGCGGCAGTCCGCTCGCGCACCTCAGCGGCCTTCGCCTCGTTGAGGGTCGCGGTGGCGCCCAGCAGTGAGCCCGCCAGCGCGACCGTGACCAACACCGGCGCCGCGACGGCTGCGGTGCGGCGCACCCCGGCAGCGGCGTTCTCCCGTACCAGCATCCCGGTCGCCCCCGGCAGTTGGGCGGGGGCCCAGGCGATCAGCCGGGCCAGTGGCCCTGCCAGCACCGGCGCGAGCAGCGCGACGGCTGTGATCAGCAGCATCGGCCGGCTCACGTAGGTCTTGCGCTGCAGCAGGTCGCCCGGTTGCGTCACCAGGGCCAGTACCAGCGTCACCGCGGCGGTGATCAGCAGGGCCGCGCCGAACAGCCAGCGGCCCCGTGTCATGGGCCGGGTGTCGACCGACGCCTCGCGCAGTGACTCGGCGGGGCCGGTGCGCCCCGCCCGCCAGGATGCGGCCAGCACGCCGCACAAGGCCACGAGCAGGCCCGTCCAGAACGCCATGTGGTACGGCCAGGTGTAGTCGCCGATGGTGAACCAGCGGGGCGCAAGACTCTCGTGGACCGCCCACGCGGCGAGCGCGGGAGCCCCGTAGGAACCGAGCACACAGCCGGCGGCCGAGGCGAGCGCACCGACCGCGAGCGCCTCGGAGACGACCATGCGCCGGATCTGGCCCGGGGTCGCCCCGGCGGTGCGCAGCAGCCCGAACTCGCGGCGCCGCTGGGCCACTGCGAACGCGAAGGTCGAGGACACCACGAACACCGACACGAACCCGGTGACGCCGCCGGCCGTGCCGAACATGGCGTTCATCGCGGTGAGGGCCTCGCTGTCCCGGTCGGGGTCGGCATCGGCATACCGGCGCGCGCCCCCGGTGAGGACCTGGACGCCTTCGCTGCCGCGCACCGCCTCGCGCACGGCCGCCGCATCGGCGTCGACCACGAGCTGGAGGCTGCGCGGCGACAGTTCGGCAGCGCGGGTATCGGTGTAGAACACGGCGTTCTCGAAGCCGAGCCCGGCCGCGGTGCCGACGACGCGCAGCGTGCCGCCGTCGGTCCGCACCCGGGCGCCCGGACGGGCCCAGTCACCGCTGACGACGACCTCGTCCGCGGCCCGGGGCCCGCGTCCCGCGGTGAGCCCGTACGGCGCGAAGGCCGCGGTGGACCAGGGGTGGCCCACCAGATCGGCGGGCCCACCCTCGGCCCGCACGGCGAACGACCGGTCCTCGACGACGGTCCCGAGGGCGCGCAGCTTCGCGACGGCGTCGTCGGGCACGGCTCGCGGCTGCGCGAGCTTGTGGGTGCGGTCGCCGATCGAGGTGGAAACCTCGAGGCTGTCCTGGCCCTTGACGACGACCGGCGCGGCGGCGAACCGCTCCGGCCCTCGGTCGGGAGCGTCCAGCGAGGACGCCAGGGCCAGCCCCATGACGGCGATCAGCGCCACGCCCAGGGAAAGAGCAACGAAACTGGCCACGAAGGTCACCCAGCGGGTGCGTAGGGTGTGCAGGGTGGTGCTCAGCACGACACCGCCTCCAGCGTGGTCATGCGAGCCGCGATGTCCTCGGCGGAGACGCCGATCAACTCGTCGTTGACACGGCCGTCGACGAGGAAGACCACGCGGTCGGCGTAGGAGGCGGCCACGGGGTCGTGGGTGACCATGATGATCGTCTGGCCGTCCCGGTCGACCATGCCGCGCAGCAGGGTCAGCACCTCACCGCTGGTCTGCGAGTCGAGCGCGCCGGTCGGCTCGTCGCCGAACAGCACTTCGGGGCGGGTGATCAGGGCGCGGGCCAGAGCGACCCGTTGCTGCTGACCACCGGACATCTCCGTCGGCCGGTGCCGCGCCCGGTCGCCGAGTCCGACCTGTTCGAGCACCTCACGCACCTGGCGCTTCTTCGGACGGCGGCCGGCCAGCCGCAGCGGCAGGGCCACGTTCTGCTCGGCGGTCAGCGAGGGCAGCAGGTTGAACGCCTGGAACACGAAGCCGATGCGCTCACGGCGCAGCAGGGTCAGCTTGGTCTCGTTCAGCCTGGTCAGCTCGGTGTCACCCAAGGTGACCGAGCCCGACGTGGGCCGGTCCAGGCCTGCGGCGCACTGCAGCAGGGTCGACTTGCCGGACCCCGACGGGCCCATCACGGCGGTGAAGGTCCCCCTCTGGAAGGCCAGCGTTACCTCGTTCAGGGCGGTGACGGACGCACCGCCCGTGCCGTACCGCCGCGTTACCGAGTGCAATCGGATCGCGTCATTGGTTCGGATTGCTTCCTTGGTCATCTGTTCCCCACCAGTGCCTTCTCCCGGGCTCGTTGCTTCCTCCACGAAACCGCGGAAGCCCCGGGTAGCGCAGTACGGCCCGAACGAGACTTGGGGTAGTGCCAGGCCTACCCCCGATAGGGACCCTGGACCGATGGCACCGGACCGGTGGGGCCACTTACGGTCATGCACATGCACCCTCGGAATGTGTGGCAGGCCATGTCCCGGCCGAACTTCCTGCTGTCGGCCTGGCCTTGGCGCTCCGCCGCGTATCTGCTGACCGGCGCGATCACCGGCGTCGCCGCCCTGCTGGTGATCGTGACGCTGGGCACGCTCTGTGGTGCGCTCGCCATCGTCTTGGTGGGGCTGCCACTGCTCGTCCTGGTCTGCCTCATCGGCATCCCGGTGGCCGAGGTGGAGCGGCGCAGACTGCGCCTGGTCCACCGCGATCCGGTGGCCGGCCGGCACCAAGTGCCCGCCACACCGGGACTGTGGGCCTGGCTGACCACCCGGATTCGCGAACCGGGGACCTGGCGGGAGCTCGGGTACGCCGTGCTGTTCGCCGGGCTGCTGTGGCCGATCGACGCCCTGGCCCTCACGGTCGCCCTGCTCTTCCCCCTGTCCGTGGTTGCCACCCCGCTGCTGATGGCCACGGTCGGCGACGGTCACGAGGCGAAGGTGCTCAAGCTGTGGACGGTCACCACCTGGCCAACCGCGTTCGGCGTCGCCGTACTGGGCCTGCTCCTGACGGGTCTGGGCGCTTACGTGCTCGGCGTCACGGCGGGCGCCCGCGCCGAGCTGGCCCGGCTGCTGATCGCCTCCCGCGAGGGCGAGCTCGACGCCGAGGTGGTCGAACTGGGTCGCTCCCGCGTCCGGTTGGTCGAAGCCTTCGAGGCCGAGCGGCGCCGTATCGAGCGCGATCTGCACGACGGCGCCCAACAGCGCCTCGTGGCACTGACGATGGCCCTCGGGCTGGCCCGCCTCGACGCCCCGCCCGGCCCGCTCGCCGACCAGCTCACCAGGGCCCAGGAGGAGGCGGGCAAGGTGCTCGCCGAACTGCGCGAGCTCATCCACGGCATCCATCCCAAGGTCCTCACGGACTACGGCCTTCCCGCTGCGGTCGCCGACGCTGCCGACCGCTGCGTGGTCCCCGTCGACGTCGCCCTCGAACTGTCGGGCCGGCCACCCCGGGCTGTCGAGTCCGCAGCGTATTTCGTGGTCCGCGAGGCGCTGGCAAACGTCGCCAAGCACAGCGGGGCCGACTGCGCGCAGGTGGGCGGAGGTCATCGCGCCGGACGCCTGTTCCTTGAGGTACGCGATGACGGCTGCGGCGGCGCAGACGCCTCGGCAGGCAGCGGCCTCACCGGTCTCGCGGACCGGGTGTCCGTCCTGGATGGCAGACTTGCCCTGACCAGTCCGCCGGGTGGACCTACTCTGTTGCGTGTGGAGTTTCCTTGCGAGTTGACCATGGCGGCCGACCGCTCCGCGTAGTTCTCGCCGAAGACAGCGTGCTGCTGCGGGAGGGGCTCATCGGCCTGCTCAGCCGCTGCGGCCACGAGGTGGTGTCGGCCGTCGGGGACGCGCAAGCACTGGTCGCAGCGGTCGAACAGCAGGCACCCGACATCGTGGTGACGGATGTACGCATGCCGCCCGGCTTCCAGGACGAGGGGCTGCACGCGGCAGTGCGGCTGCGCGAGCAGCGCCCCGCACTCCCGGTCCTGGTCCTCAGTCAGTACGTGCATCGGGCGTACGCCGCCGAACTCCTCGACTCGGGCGACGGATCAGGCGTCGGCTACCTGCTCAAGGACCGGGTCGGCCAGGTCGAGGACTTCGTCGAAGCGCTGCACGAGGTGGCGGACGGCGGGACGGTGGTCGACCCCGAAGTGGTGCGCCAGTTGCTGCGCCGCCGCCGCGACCCGTTGGAACAGCTCACCCCGCGCGAACGAGAGGTGCTGGCACTCATCGCCGAAGGCAGGTCCAACGGCGCGATCGCCAAGCAGCTGGTGGTCTCCGAAGCGGCGATCGGCAAGCACATAGGCAACATCCTCACCAAGCTGGACCTACCTCCGACGGACAAGACCCACCGCAGGGTCCTGGCCGTCCTCACGTACCTGCGGGCATGACCCGTCGAGAGCACCGGGCCGCCACGCCCGACTGACGTAGGCGGCAAGGTACGCGGCGGCACAAGTGCGTTCCCCTCGGCGGCGGAGCCGGCGTGCAGCCGGGTGAAGCGCGGCGGGGCTGCTCGCGCCTCCCTCCAAGGAGCTGCCGGCACCGTTTCCGTCCGGCCCGTCGCGCCTGGTCCCGGCACCGCGAGCGGCGGCACGCCGCGAAACGCTTCATCCCGGGCACCGTCCGCGTCATCATGGGCGGTGCCCGGGTCGTGCCATCGGGGGACCACGGCCGGGTGGAGAAGTTCCGGGGGGAACCGTGTCCGCGTCCGCGCGCTCGCACGCACCGCACCAGCCGGCAGTGGCCGGCACCGCAAGGGTCTCCGGGGGCACGGCCGCGGGGGCGGCCGCTGCCGGGAGCGGTTCCGGGTCCGGCGCCGGAGCGGGAACCGGGTCCGGCGCCGGCTCCGCCGTGGGCCCTTCGGGGCCGGTCCGGGGGCGCGGCGTGCTCGAAGGGGCCTTCGCCCTGCTGGAAGCCCTCCGCCGGCGGGAGGACGGAGCGGGGGTGACCGAACTGGCCCTCGTCTGCGGGGTACCCAAAGCCTCCGTCCACCGCCTCCTCGACCAGCTCATCTCCCTGGGCGCCGTCGAACGTTACGGCGCCCGCTACCGGTTGGGGGCCCGGCTGTACCGGATCGGGCAGGCCTGGCAGCCCCACCCGGGGCTGCGGGAGGCCGCCCGTCTCCCGTTGCACCGGCTGCGGGCGGCGACGGGGGCGAGCGTCGTGCTCACCGTGCTGCACGAGGACCTCGCGCTGACGGTGAGTTCGGTGCCGGGGGCGCTGGAGCCGGTGCTCCCGGTGCGCAACGGCAGCGGTTTCCCGCTGGACACGGCCGCGGGGCGCGCCCTGCGCGGCCCCTCCCGGCCTGGCCCGGTCCTCGACCGGGAGGAGGTCCGGGCAGGGGTGTGCTGCGCCGCGCTTCCCGTGCGGGCCCCCGACGGCTCGGTGGTGGCGGCGCTCGCCGCGTTGGTCCCCGCGCCCGGCCCGGCCGGATCCGCCCCGGCGGGGCAGCCGTTGGACCGCCTGGCGCAGGGCGTGGCCCAGGCCGGCGCCGCCATCACCAGGCGCCTCGCCCGCGCTCCGCAGCGCCCGTCCGCTCTCCCGCCGGGCCTGCTGCGCTGACACCGCAGGCCCGGCCGGCGCCTCCCCGTGGCCGGCGCGCCTCCCCTTCGTACCGCGGCTCACGCGTTCCACTCAGCGGAACGCGCGTAGATCCGGGGCGGGTTGACGGCGCACAGTGGGGATGTGCCGGGGGGCCGGCACACCGGGGTCACCGCAAAGGTGACACGACACACGGGGGTACACCATGAGCCGCAACACCGTACGCTTCGCAGCCGCCGGCCTGCTCGCGCTCGGCAGCCTCGCCGGCTTCGCCGGGACCGCTCAGGCCGAGCCGATCGATTACGTCCGGATCGAGTTGCTGGAGCTGACCTGCCACCAGCAGAGCGAGGGCGACCACGACGAGGCGTACATCAAGATCACCGACGCGAACGGCAACCAGGTCAAGGTCTGGCCCGGCAGCGCCAAGTACCAGACCATGGGTACCAATTACCTGCGGTCGCTGAGCGACGCGAACGGCAACGCGGCACTCGTCCTGGGCAAGCAGCAGGCACGCACGCTCACGCTGTGGGACTACGACTCGACCAGCTCGGACGACAAGCTGGGTGCGACCCTGGTCACCGGCAGCGAGGCGAACGGCGAGGTGCAGTACCGGTCGCTGGAGGGTTCCGGCGGCGTGTACACGATCGCCTACCGGGTGATCGACATCTGACCCGGCCCGCCGCCGGCGGCGGGGCGTGCCGCGTCAGCGGTAGTCGTCGGGGTGGCCCTGCATCCAGGTGTTGATCTCGTCGCGGGTGGCGATCAGCTCGGTCTGGTGCTTCTTGAGGTTGTCGAAGGACCGGTCGCCGCCGAGCGTCGCGTCGAGCTTTTCGATCAGCGCGACCGGCTCGGGGAAGTGGCCGGGGCCCTTCGGGTCCGCCTTCATGGCGCGGTCCATGCGGTGGAGTTCGTCATGGACCCGCCCCAGGAAGTAGGCGCAGTTGCCCGGGGTGCACGCTTCACCCAGGGTCGCCTGGAGCCCGGCGAACGCGTCGCGGACCTTCTCGGGCCCCGGGGTCCCGGGGCCCTCGGACGGCGCGGGGCCCGCCGACGACGCGGGGCCCGCGGAAGCCTCCGAGGACGCCGAGGGCGGTGCGGCCGTGCCGGCCCCGGCCACGGCTGCGCCGGGAGCGCCGGCGGGCTTGTCGTCCTTCGGGACCGTCGTGCAGGACACACAGACCGCGGCCAGGACCGCGACCGCGGCACGGCGCAGCAATGGGTTGAGCATGGGTTCCCCCCGTGATCGGCTGAGCAGCCGACCCTACCCGCTCCAGCGCGGGCTACGGGGGGCTCACGCACGCTCCGGGAACGCCCAGCGGGCAGGCTTGCCGCGCCCGCCGACCTCGCGCTCCAAGGGCGCAGCCCCTCGCGGGCTCGCTCCGGTGCGCACGGTGCTGCCCTACGAGGCGCGAACCCTGCTCGACCACGCCGACCGCGTCCGGATACGCGGGATCGCAGCAACCGGCGCACGGACCCTCACCGTCGGCATCCCGGGCAACGGCACCGACCCGGGAACGGCCAGAACGGCCGCCGCCTACCGCCGAACCCGCACCGGCACCGGCACCGGCACCGGCACCGGCATCCACGCCCGCGACACCGGTTTGACCGACCCGACGTGGTCGGACTGCGCGCCGGACGCGGTCGGCTTGGCCCCGCTCGGACGGGGCATGCCCGCGGAGTTCACCGTGGTCCCGCTGGTCGGCGTGGCGCCGAGCCCAGCGGTGGCGGTCCGCGACGAAGGAGACATCGCGACCCGGCCCGCGCCGCAGACCACACCCCACCGGCCAGCAGACGCGGGAGCGCAGGGGGAACGCGGAGTAGCGCGGGATCACCGGAGTGGCCCTCGACCTCCTCACCGGCTCGTACCCGGACGCCTCCCCCTCCGCTGCGGCCTCGTCCCCCATACCGGCGCGGGCAGCCGGTTCCACCGGGCCCCGTGGTCGGCGGTGCGTCGCGCGCCTGGTAAGCCGCGCCGCGGGACACGCCAGGTACAGCGCTCACGCGTACGGCCGACCCGGGATGCGGGGCGGGACCCCGCGGTGAAGCCTGGTGGCGTCATTGAGGCGAGACGGCTCGAAATCGCCAAGGGTCGGGCCGGCTGCCACCTGAGGGTGAGGTGGCCGGGGACAGCCACGATCGCACCAACCGGGGCACAGAGGTGACGGGGAGCTGATACCTGGCTGTGACTGCGACGGCGGTGAAGCCCAGTCCGACGATCAGTCGCTGAGCCGAGAAGCGGAGCTTGGCCAATCCCTCGGCCATCTGTCCGAAGCCGTCGAAGTCCGGTCCGGTGAGTTCACCGACCGGGTGACGTCCATGGCCCTCAGCCCGGACGGACGCACCGTCGCCACCGGCAGTTTCGAGTGCACGGTCCGCCTCTGGGACGCGGCGACGGGCAAGACCCGCACCACACTGCTCGGACATTCCGACGCCGCGACGGCTGGCGTACCTGCGGGGCCGATCGGTCGGCCCCGTGTGTCCGTGAGCCGCGCGCTGCGGGATCACAAGCCTCGGGCGACGGGGTGCAGCGGTTCGTACAGCGCAAGTTCGGCGCCACTGGGAAGACGGACCGCGGTCAGTCTGCCCCAGCGCTGTTCGTTGACGGGGCGGGTGATCTCCACGCCCTTGGCCCGGAACTCACCGAGCTGGGATTCGAGGTCGTCGCACATCAGGTAGAACTCGTGCCGAGGTGGGCCCTCGGTCGGGTGCACGGCCACTTCGGACGGGGGCGTCTCGAAGATGAGCCAGCCGCCGCCCGCGTCGACACCGGGGAAGCCGAGGACGTCACGGATGAAGGCGCGGTCCGCCTCGGCGTCGTGGCTGTAGAGGATGACGTGTACACCGTTGATCATGGCTCGCCCCTGTCCGCTCTACGTCCTCACGGTCCCCTCCCGGCATCCTGGCACGCCGGGAGGGGAAGATCTCCCGCCGACCCGCCCCGGCGCCCCAGGTCGCGCAGTACCACCCGGGCGGCGCGCGCGCCGGAGGCGAGCGCGCCCTGGACCGAGCCGGTGGCGCGGTGGTCGCCGCACACGTACCGGCCAGGCGCCGTGCGCGTGGTCCGGGTGAGCGGCTGCGGCGGCGTCATCGCGGGCAGCGCGTCCTCGATGGTGCGGACGGTCAGCAGGTCCCAGCCGTCCGTGTCCGTTCCGTACGCCTCGCCCAGCGCTGCGCGGAGCCGGCCCTCACGCCCGGGCACGTCCCGGCCCAGGACCGATGTGGCGATCAGGGCGTGGCCGGGCGGGGCGTAGGCGGGGACGACGTCGCTGAGGACACATGTGTTGAGGAAGCGCCGACGGGTGTCCACCAGCAGCGTCGGCTCGCCCAGCGGAGACCGGGGCGCGACGTGGTAGTACGTCGTCACGATCCGGTAGGCGGGCAGGGCGACCTCGGGCAGCAACGCCCGCACGCCCCCGGGGCCGGTGGCCACCACGACTGCGCGCGCCGGGATCTCCTGGCCCGCCGTGGTCAGTGCGCCGTCGTCCGTGAGCTCCGCCACGGCGTGCTCCAGCCGTACGGTATTGCCGGGGAGGGCGGCCGCGAGGGCCTGCGGGACCGCCCCGATGCCGTCGGTGGGCAGGCACAGCGTGCCGCGGATCATGCTCCGCCAGACCAGGTGGAACATCCGTGCGGAGGTCACCAGCTCGTCCTCCAGGAAGACGCCCGACAGGAAGGGGCGGAAGAACCCCTCTACGAACGCTTCGGAGATGCCGGCGTCCGCGAGTGCGGTGCGGGTGGTGGTGTCCGCGAGCCGTTTGATCCGGCCGGGGGGCAAGAGTGCGTCACGGGCGGACAGCAGGCCGAGGGCGACCAGGTCGCGGGGACCGGCGAGGCCGCCCCCGACCAGGCCGGGCAGCGTGCGCGCGCGGCGGGTGGGGTCACAGAAGCGGAGCCGGCCGGAGGGACCGTGGACGAGTGCGCCCGGGGTGAAGGGCCGCAGCCGGAGATCCTTCAGGACGAGCCGGCGACGGACCTGGGGGTAGGAGGTGTTGAACACCTGGAACCCGCGGTCCACCACGAAGCCGGCGACCCGGTCGGAACGCATTCTGCCGCCGACCGCATCGCCGGCCTCCACCACCCGGACGCCGACACCTGCCGCCAGCAGGTCCCGGGCGCACGCGAGCCCGGCCAGGCCGGCCCCGACGACAAGCACGTCCGTCGCGTCCAAAGTTGTGGACACACGATCACCTCTCCTACCCGCCGGTGCGGCCCGCGCCGCTCGTCAGCAGCGAGCGTCCACGCTTTGACCTCCACCTGCCCTTCCCCGTTTCCGGCGCGAGCGGATGCAGCACGCGAAGGCGTGGCGGGCCGCGTGGCGGTCAGCCCTGGCTCAGCGGGGCGTACGCGCCCCAAACCGTCAGGGATCCCGCCCGACAGGGATCCCACCCGTCAGGGATCCCACCCGTCAGTGGTGGCGAACGAGGAAGACCTCGTCGACGAAACACCAGGCCCAGGGCTCGTCGGGGTCCAAGGACATGACCACGGGGTGTCCCGTCTGCGCATGGTGGGCGTAGGCGTGCCGGCCACGGGAGCTGTCGCAGCATCCGACGTGCCCGCAGGCCGCACACCATCTCAGCCCGGTCCAGGTCCAGCCGAGGGCGCGACAGTGCGTGCAGACGTCGTGCGGCGTCTCCGGGGAGGCGGGCAGCGCCGCCCCATGGGAACAGGTACGCCCCTGCGGGCGCCCGCCGTCGGGTGACACCGCCCAGGAGCAGGGCGGGGGCGAGGCGGAAGGCTGCCGGCGCAGGCCGTCAGGATTCCGGTCCGTGCGGGCCATACGGGCTCCTTCCGGCCTGGGGTGGGGGCAGCGGCCGACCTTGCTGCCTCCAGCCTATTGCGCGAACGAACCGGTCCGTAGGGGGCACCCTTGGTAGCGGACGGCCAAGGTCCGTACGGTCTCGGCGACGCGGTCGCGGAGTTCGGCCGGAGCCATGACCTCGATGTCGCTGCCCAGCCGCAAGAACTCCCCATGGGCGTGGTCGATCGATTCGATGGGCACCCGGGCCTCCGTCCACCCGCGGCCGTCGGGTGTCACGCCGAGACGGCGGGCGCCCTCCGGGGTGAGCCGTACCAGAGCCTCCCCGGTGTGGAGCCGGTCTTGGAAGTCGATCAGATAGCCGTTCCAGTACGCGGCCAGGTCGAACCCGTCCGGGACGGCGCACTCTTCTTCCAGGGGCCGTAGTTCGTCGATCTGGTCGACGCGGTAGGTACGGATCCCGAACGGCCCGCCCGCGACCACGTACCAGCGGCCCGCCTTGAGTACGAGCCCGTACGGCTCCACCCGCCGCTCGATCTCCTCCGGCGCCCGCCAGCGCCGGTACCGCAGGACCACCGCCCGTCGCGCCCACACCGCGGCGGCGACCGCGGCAAGGTGCGGCGTACTGTCTGCGCCGCCGTACCAGCCGGGAGCGTCGAGCAGGAAGCGTTCCTGGATCCGCCCGGCGTGCTCGCGCAGCTCCGCCGGAAGGGCTGCCCGCAGCTTGAGTTGGGCGGTGGCGAGCGCTTCACCGAGGCCGAGCTCGGCGGCGGTGCCCGGGAGCGCGGCGAGGAACGCGGCCTGCGCCTCGTCGGCGGTCAGTCCGGTGAGACGGGTCCGGTAGCCCTCCAGCAGCCGGTAGCCGCCCAGGTGGCCGGCGTCGCCGTACAGCGGGATACCGGCGGCGCCGAGCGCCGCGACGTCCCGGTAGACCGTACGCACGGAGACCTCCAGTTCCTCGGCCAGCTGCTGGGCCGTCATCCGGCCCCGGGTCTGGAGGAGCAGCAGCAGGGTGACCAGTCGGCTCGCGCGCATGCCGCTCAGTATCCACTGACAGTGGATGTCAGGGGAACGTCCCTAGCCTGCGGTGCATGGACGACTTCGACTTCCTTCACGGCTGCTGGGACGTGGCCAACCGCCGTCTCACCGCACCTCTCGGCTCAGGCCCGGCCACCTGGGTGGAATTTCCCGGCCATGCCGTCGTACGGTCGCTGTTCGGCGGGGCCGGCAACATCGACGAGCTCAGCCTCCCCACCCTCGCCCGCCAGGGCGTGACCCTACGACTGTTCGACCGCGAGCTGGAGCGCTGGTCGATCCACTGGTCCGACAGCCGGACCGGCCGGCTGGATCCGCCGGTGGTCGGTGGCTTCACGGGTGACCGCGGCGACTTCCACGGCGAGGACACCTACGACGGCCGCCCGATCCGGGTGCACTTCACCTGGTACCGCCTCGGCCCGGACGCCGCCCGCTGGGAGCAGGAGTTCTCCGGCGACGACGGCCTCACCTGGGAACTCAACTGGATCATGGACTTCACGCGCACCGCGGCGGCCGGCGCATGAGCATCGTCGAACTCCGGCAGTACACGCTGCGCCCCGGCACCCGGGAAACACTGATCGAGCTGTTCGAGCGCGAGTTCGTGACCGGTCAGGAAGCGGTCGGCATCGCGGTCGGCGGCAGGTTCCGCGACCTTGACGACCCGGACCGCTTCGTCTGGCTGCGCGCCTTCCCCGACATGCGGCACCGTCGGCGCTCGCTGGAGGCGTTCTACACCGGCCCGGTCTGGCAGGAGAACCGCGACGCGGCCAATGCCACCATGATCGACAGCGACGACGTCCTGCTCCTGCACGGCCCGGGCTTCACACCGCACTCGGGCATCCGCGAGGTGATCGCGACCGTCTGCCGGCCGTCCGGAGCAGCCGCCTTCGACGCGTACGCAGCCCGGCACCTGGATCCGGGCCATGCGCTGCACCGCACCGCACACGTCGAAAACGACTACCCGCGCCTGCCCGTGCGGACCGGGGAGGACGTCCGGGTCTGGTTCGGTCCGGCCGAGCCACTACCCTGGCCGATCCGGCAGCTGCGGCTGGAGCCGGTGACGGCGTAGCCCCGCGCGGGTTCCAGCGGCTCGGGCGGGGGTGTCATCGGCCGTCGCGGCGCCGTTCACACATCACCGGGCCGCTGACCCACGGTTCGCGCAGCGAAGCACCTGTCAACTCGCGTGAAGGGGCCGGTGCAGGTGGCTACCGTTCTGCCGTTCCGCGATGAGCGTCGGCAGGTCGCGCATGTCGTGGAAGACGGTGGTGTCGGGGCCTTCGAGTCGTTCAGCCGGGGTGAGCCCGCCGGCATAGCCGAAACACTGCATGCCGGCGGCGCGGGCAGCGCGAACACCGGGCCGGCTGTCCTCGACCACCACGCAGGCGGCCGGATCGACGCCCATGTGCCGGGCCGCGTGCAGGAACAGGTCCGGGGCGGGTTTGCCCCGGGCGACCTCAGTGGCGCTGAAGATGCGGCCGGTGAAGTGTTCGTAGAGTCCGGTGCGGCCGAGGGTGTGCCGCATTTTGTCGTGGGAGCCGCTGGAGGCGACGCAGGTCGGCAGGGTGAGCGCGTCGAGGGCTTCGGGCAGGCCTTCGACCGGGCTGAGCTCGGCGTCTACGGCCTCACTGTGAAGTCGCTCGAACCTCTCCGACCAGGTAGTGGCTGTGTCCTCGCCGAGTTGCGCCGCGATCTGTGCACGGATGGCCGCATGTGAGCGGCCGATGAACCGGTCCACGACCTCGTCCTCGGTCAGCGGCCAGCCCAACTCGGCACCCAGCGCTACCTGCACACGCGCGGCGATGCGCTCGCTGTCCACCAGCACGCCGTCGCAGTCGAATATGACGAGTTCAATGGCATTGATCATCTCCGTAGCATAGGACCTCACCGTCAGACAGCCGGATCACCAATCGGCTCTGCCCGGCGGATTACGCATGTCGCCGCCGGAGGATGCGGGCGGGCCGGTGGTCGAAGCCGAGCGTGGAGCGGGCAAGGTTCGACTTCGGCGAAGGAATACCGCCGGGCCCCCGGAATTGAGGTCCCGGGTCCTGTGCGGGTCACGCCGTCGCCGGCAGTTCGAGGACCGTGCCCGTCTCCGGTGCCTCGGGGAAGCGCGCGGAGTAGCCGTATCGCTCGTACAGCTGAGGATCCTCCCACCGGGCGGTGCGCAGCGTGCGGTAGTTGAACCACAGCGTCAGGCCGTCCGGGGCGTTCAGGATGACGCGGGCCAGCGCCTCGTCATCGGGGTGGTGGTAGGTGTCCCCGTTGGTGGACACGAGGTAGTGCCGGGCGGGGGCGGCTTCGAGCAGGGCCTCGGTCACGTTCCGCCGACTGGCATGGTGCGGAAGTTTGAAAGCGTCCAGCTCCAGGGCCGGCAGGCCGCGGTGGGCGGCTACCCCGCGCAGACCGGCCCCGAGCACGGGGCCGAACGCGTCCGCCCCGAGCACGGCGCGGGCACCGCGGTGTTCTATCAGCAGCGCGATGCTGCTCCCGTTCGGAGCGGTCGTGTCGTCGGCCGTCTTGCGAGCGGCAAGGGCGGCCAGATCCCCGAGGGGTTCCAGGACGTCGGACCTCACGAGGTCGGGCTCGGGCCTCACGCCCTGCCAGCCGCGCCTGGCCTGGTCGACGGCTTCGGCCCACTCGTGCTGCAGCATCACCAGGCGTTCGTTGGTCGGTGAAAGCACGGTGATCTGCGGCCCGTCCGGGACCGGCACCTCGATGAACCCGGACTCGTCCCCGGTGTCGATGGGCCCGCCGCCGAATGCCCGGTTCCACGGCAGCACGGGACCGGCGGACTCCCCGAGCAGCGCCGCTATCAGGCTCTGCCCCTCCGCGACGCTGCCCTCCACCCGGCCCCTGGACGGCAGGTGCGGAGGGCCGTTGAACCAGTAATCACCGACGTCTTCGGCATACTCGCTCCGCAGGAACGAGAGCATGCCGCCTATGTGATCACTGTCGATGTGGGTCACCACGGCTACATCGATGTGCCGCTCGTCGGGTTCGAGCCGGCCCAGCCTCTTTTCGAGCCGGGGCCAGGTGCCCGGAGGGCCGCCGTCGACGAGCATGCGCCAAGGCGGCCCGCTCCCCCGCACACACTCCACGAGCAAACAGTCGCCCAGTCGCGCAGGCAGTACCTCGATGCGGATGGCTGTGTCCATGGGATCGTCTCCCTCCAGCCGGGCGCACCATCAAATCTACGCTTGTCAACGGGGCGCCGCAGTGCTGGGACGAGCGCTGCCGGCGAGGCGGCCCGCCCGCCCCGAGCGGCGGCGGCCGGGGCCCGAGCCCCACCCCCGCGCGCCCGCGGTCAGCGCCGTGCGCAGGGCAAGGCGGGTGAACATTGGGCGATGCGGCATCCTTTCGGGGCGCGGCCGGGGGATAACGGCGAGGAGGGTCGGCAGCCGGCAGGGCTGCCCCGGCGTGCGACGAGGGTGAGACATGGCGGTCACCGGTGCCTGGAAGCGGGCGAACCATCACCGGCCCGTCGGCTGCTTCGGGCCCGAGGGCCGGGCAACGTACACGGCGAAGGACCCGGCCGGCACCACCACCGGCTCCACCCGCGACGTCCTCGGGATGCACGAGGTCGACGCCCCGTCGGCACCGGCCGGCCGGGCCTGCGTCCCGGACGGCCCGCGCCCCGTCCGTTCCCTCGACACGTCCGCACCCCGGCCGTGCCGCTCCCACCGGAATCCAGAGGATGGCCCATGCCGCTAAAAGGCTACGGTGTCCTGGCCGCCCGCGCCGTAGACCGGCGCCGGGAGGGATCCAGCGATACCCCTCACTACCAGATCCACCTCACCGACAACGCCGGCACCCACTACCGGGCCGCCGTCAACGTCGAGTCGCAACAGGCGCCCTCGGAACTGCTCTACCTGGTCGACGACGACCTGCGCCACCCCGTGACCGAGCTGCTCCCGCCGGCCGGCAGCGGATGGACGGCCCTGGCGTCACGGCCGGGCACGGCCGGCCTGGACTTCATCCGCGGCAACCTGTTCGACCCCGCCTCGATGCGAGTGCTCCCGCCCGATGTCGAGGGCGCCGACAATGACCTGGCCGACCTGCTCGACCACTACGTGCAGCGTGCCATCGCCGACCCCACCGCCACCCTCTACGTCTTCGGGCAACGGTTCGGCCCCGAGGCCAACATCCCCGACAAGGTGTTCGGTTTCCGGCCCGGCAACGGCGTACACGACATCCACATGAACCAGGGCAACAGCGGGCGCTTCCGCTCCGACGACGGCGTCCGGCAGGACGGCGCCATGCTCGTGCACCTCCCCGCCGAAAACCGCTGGGTCGGCATCTTCCTCGCTTTCCAGTCCCAGTCCTGGCACACCGACGACAACACCGGGCATTCCATCGACACCGCACCGCCCCGCTCCAGCGACCGCGACGAACCCCTGCGGATCATGGCCGCACTCGTCAACCCATCCGGCTCCGCACCGGAAGCCGTCACCGTGCTCAACACCTCACCGGCCCCGGTCGACCTGCGCGGCTGGCAGCTCACCGACCGCAACCGGCAGCCCCTCCCGCTGCCGGCGGGCACTCTCGAACCCGGCACCACCCTCACCGTCGCGAGCGGCAACGGCTTCCGCCTCGGCGACCAGGGCGGCACGATCACCCTCCTCAACCCGGACGGCATCAAAGTCCACGGCGTCGCCTACACCGCGCGACAGGCGGAACCCGAGGGACGGACCATCACCTTCTGAACACCGGCCCGGCAGAACGACGGCGCCCTCGCCGGCCGGCCAAAGCGATCTGGTCGGCCGACGAGGGCGGTATTTTGCGCGCTGCGCACCGGTGGTTCAGTCGAACCGCACACAGATCGCCACCGGTAGCTTCGGCGACCAGGTCCTGGTGTTGTAGTCGTACGCCTGGGCGTAGCCGTTGTTGCCGGGGGCGCAGGGAGCGGAGATGTTCGTCTCCAGGTAGACGGCTCCGCCGGGGATGCCCGAATTCGTCTTCGCGATCACGTTGTCTTGGTACCTGACCTGCCCGAAGTTGTACTTGACGGCTATATAGACCTTGCCGCCGAGGGTGAAGTTACCTCCGCCGATCTTGAGGTGCCCCCGGTAGGTGTACTGGAACAAATAGAGGTTCCCCGGCGCCTTGTGCAGAGCGGCTCGGGTTGACGCGGCCGGGGTGGCTGCGTCGGGGGGAGTTGCGCCGGCCGGCGAGGCGGCGAGGCCGATCGCGGCCAGTGCTGTCGCGCTCAGCACGAAGCGTCGCGGCCAGTGGGAGGCCGAACGTGGAAGCGTGCCCATGACTGCTCCTTCAACCGGTTCGAATCCGTCACCACGGGCGGGCGTTCAGGTAGATCTGCGGGGACCAACGGGTGCAGGAAGAGTGGCTCAGAGCGCCGCCGCGGTTGCACGCCTGGACGACGAAGTTGTAGTCACCCGCCTCGGCGGTGATGGTCCACACTCTCCGGGGGCCTCCGGTGAGCTCTGTCTGTACCCAGCGTCCAGAGGTGGGCGATACATAGCGGATGTTGTAGTGGGTGGAGTTGTATCCGCCGAAGTAGACCCTGACGACGTCGCCGCACGAGTCGAATTGCGCGCCCAGGTAGGGGCTGTTGCCGTACTGGAAGCGGGGAGGCGTACCTCCGATGTCACTTCCTCCGTTCGGCGCCGTACCGTCGCGGAAGAAACACCCCTTCTTCAGGTCCGGCGACTGCCCGGAGGCGCCGCCGAGGACGTGGACGGTCGTACTCTGCGGTGCCCGCGGCCCGGCAGCGACGACGCTCGGTGCGGCGACCATGCCGGAAACGAAGACAGCTGAGGTAAGTACCGTTAGTGTGCTACGCCATCTCAAAGCACTCATGATGCGCTCCGAAGGAAAATGGGAACTCCTGCTCGGCGGCGCGTTCGGGCCGACTTCAGGAGAGGTTGGTACGGCATCGCTGGGCAGTGGAGCCGATGGCCTTTGACGCCGGCGGCGCATACCGTCTGCCGCCCGCTGTGCTGCCCGCACTCACCGTGAGACCACGGTTCCAAGTTAAGTCGGACAGGCGCAGACCGCCTGCCGGGCCGACGTTCCGGTCCTGGGCCGCACCCGGGTGTGAAGGAGACCTCCACCGCCGGCAACTGGTGCACAGGAGGCGGGAGGAGCTGCCGGGCCGTGTGGCGCGCGCCCTTTCCGTGCTCCCGCCGCCGAGAAGCCGCGAGGACCCCGCGCCGGTAGAATGGCGCCATCAGGCGTGCAGTGCCCGCCGCGGAGTGCACCGCTCGACCGGGCAACCGCGAAAGCGCCGGCACAGCCCCATTCGTGTGCGCCGAATGCCAGTAATACCCTCGTCATGACAGAGGAGTTGGCGTCATGAGCAACGTCGTGAACCGGGCAACGACCATCGCTGCCGCAGCCCTCCTGGCAACCGCCGGCGTCTCCGTCGGCGCCACCCAGGCAACGGCCCTGCCAAGTGCCCCCACCTGCCACGTGGCCGACCTGCACCTGACGGTCGGCGAGCCGGAAGGCGCCGCAGGATCCCTCTACTACCCGATCCTGTTCACCAATACCTCAACCCACACCTGCGCGTTGCGCGGATACCCCGGAGTCAGCGTCATCGACGTCCAGCACCGGCAGATCGGCACCTCGGCGATCCGCACCGGCGAGCCGGTGAACACGGTGTCCGTGTCCCCCGGCCAGACCGTGACTGCGGTCTTCCGCACGAACAGCCGGAGCGTGGTGCCGAGCTGCCGCCCGGTGTCGACCTACGTCAAGGTCTACCCGCCGAACAGCTTCCAGGCCGTCCAGATCCCCTCCCACCTGCGGCTGTGCGGGGCCTTCGAGATCAGCCCGGTACAAGCCTCGGATTGACCGCGCCCCCACCATCCGGCTCCCCCACGATCTCTACCTGCGGTACCTCTTCCGGTACTGCGTCGAGGCCCGCTGCAAGACGTTCCCTTCCGCGGACGTCTGGCGGGCCTCCTTGGACGACCGTCTCCTCGACCGCGAAACCGCTGACCCAGACCTCGGCGGGTACGTCTGGGGCGCGAAGGACCGATTGCGGCCATCGCCGCCGGTCCTAGTCGGAGCGGGCCTTGTCGAGGAGCTCACGGTAGGGCATCTGCGCCATGGAACCGCGGACCCGCGTGAGGCCGTACCGGTCGATGACCTTTTGGTTCTTGTAGACGCTCACGGGGTCGAAGACTATGCGATCACCCGGCGGTGACACGTCCACCACGATGGCAGGCCACTCCCCATAGTTGACCTTCCACACTGAGATGCGTTGCCGACGCCGGGTCAAGTTGAGGATTTCACTACTGTTCGAGATGTCAGACCGATACCTGTACTCGGCATTGGGGGGATCCCCTCCTCCGGCCTCCCTGCTGATCCTCGCGCCCACCGCCTTGGAACGCTCGTAATCGGCGGGCATGGTCATTCTGTCCTTCCTGATCACGTACACCTCGGTCTGCGCTTTGATCGCTTCGTAATTGCGCGCCTGCGGATCGTTGATCTCGACCACCGCATCCTGCAGGACTTCTTCACCCGGGTTCAGCACGCGCCCCACCGGTGTGACGAACGCGCCGTCGTAGATCAGATCGTCTCTCGCAGCCTTGCCGTCGGAGAAACTGCTGGCCGAACCACCGTGGATCCAGTAGATGCTGTCGAGGACGTAAACAGGGACCTGGCCGGCGTTCTTCACGTGCAGATGGACCGTCACGTACATGCGCTTCCCTCCCCTCGCCAGGACCGAGTCCCTGAACTCGGCCCCACTCTGTAGCACCGGGGGCATCACGTAGGGAACGTAGAGCTGCGTGTAGGCAAGGTTGGTAACGGCGAGGAGGGTGGAGACGATCACCCCGATCGCGATTCTCCTCGGAACGTGAAGACCCTGCCACGCCCGGCACCTGATGAGCCTGAACAGCGCCACCGAGGACCACGCCGCGAGGGCCATCCCGATCAGGGTGTAGCCGGTGAAGCACTCGCCTATCTGCAGGGAGAGGAACAGGATGCTGCAGACGAGGGAGAGGACCACTCCGGCCAGAACCGTCACCCCCGAGTAACTCCATCGTCTCCTCCGCCAGTAGTCGACAGCGGCTGCGGCCGCAGCCAACTCCATCAGGGCGGCAACGAGGACGGTGAATCCAGCGATCCTCCCGCCGTAGGTCAGGGCGTCACCGCTGTCCGAGAGTCCGATCCGAAAGAGCGGGTACGCGGTCACCAGGAGCCCGAGAACCATGAAGGAGCCGATCGCCCGTCGCCGCCACGCTCGGTCCGGCCAGACGGTGTCGTCCGCACCGAACCAACGGACCGGCTGGTCAGGCGGCAGACCGGCACGACGCAGGAGTCCTCGGAGCTCCCTGCGGGACCGAACGCTGCCGACGGGCCTGCCGTCGATGAGGACCTTCCGCAAACCGAGGCCGTCACTCCCGCCGACGGTCACCTCAGGCGTGTTCTCCATAACTCCAGCCTGCCGCTCGTCCGCAGGGAACGCCGCCCGGAGCGCGCCTCTTGATCACCCCTCCAGGGTGCGCTCGACCCAACACAGGGTGAGTCTGGAGTTGTTGTGTTGCTGTGTGATGTGTTGAAGTGCTCGTCCTTGCAGGAGTTCCCCATGCGTACTCGACTTCTCGGATTCATCAGCGCCCTCGTACTGGCTGCTCTCGGGGCCGCGGTTCCCGTCGCTCAGGCTGCGGCACCGGCTGTCACCGGACCGGCGTGCGTGGCAGCCCACGGAAAGGTGGTGTACGACTCCGGCACCGGACTGTGGACCTGCATAGGCGGCAGGTACGACGACGAACCCATCACGACCTGAGTGCCGGCCGGACCTGCTCCCCTGCCCCACCACGTGGGCTGCTCGGCGTGATTCCCGGCCTTGGCACCACACGGGCCTCGACACCACACGGCTGGTGCCCCCGGCGGCAGGAGTGCATTCCGCTTCGACCGCCCGGGGTGTGCAGTCCGCTCCGGAGTGGAGGTGGTCAGCCGGCGCGCTTCAGTGCGGCCACGTCCTTGGCCAGCCTCGCCATCTCGGCACTCAGCTCCCCCACCTGCCTGTTCAGGGCTCCGAGGCCGTCGTGTCGCCCCATCCCGGCCTCCCCGTTGACCGCAAGGCTCCGCGCCCGGGCGACTCCGGTCGGCACGCCCCTGATGGGGATTTCCACTCCTTGCCATGCCGCCAGCACAGCCGACTGCTCGGCACTGCCGGCTCCGAAGAGTTCACCTGCCTTCTGGAAGGTGGTGTCCGCGAAATCCTGGAACTGGGTCTCGGCGCCGGACGCTTTGAGCGATTCGTACCAGATGGTCCCGGCGCGTTCCCAGGCGAACCCGCCGATGCCCATGGCGGCGAGGAAGAACGCCTTGTTCGGAATCCCGGAGTTGAAGTGCACGCCGCCGGAATCCCCTTCCTCCGTGTCGGGCAGGTGGACGAACTTGCTCATCCGGTCCGGCTGGGGGTCCTTCCCGAACAGCGCGTTGTCGTACGCGTGCCCCGGGGCCTTCATCGAGCGCAGGGCGTCGGCATCGATCCCCGGGGTCCACACGTCGGCCCCGATCAGCCAGTCCGCTTCCTCGGCCGACTGTTTCAGCGACCACTGCTTGACCAGCGAACCGAAGACGTCCGACATCGACTCGTTCAGGGCCCCGGGCTGGTTGTGGTACGCCAGTCCCGCAGTGTGCTCGGTGACTCCGTGCGTCAACTCGTGGCCGATCACATCGAGGGATCTGGTGAGGTCTCCCAGCATCTTCCCGTCCCCGTCGCCGAAGACCATCTGGCGCCCGTCCCAGAATGCGTTGTTGAACTTCACACTGAAGTGGACGTACCCGTCCAGGCGCATACCGTGGCCGTCGATCGAGTCGCGCCGGAACACCTCCTTGTAGAAATCGCGCGTCAGGCCGAGCCCGTCGAACGCCCGGTCCACGGACTCGTCCGCGGACACCGGTCCGTCCTCGGACCTGGCCAGGACTGCGGATGCCAGGAAGCTCCCCTGGTCACAGTCGAAGACGGTGCGTCGACCGTTACCGGTCGCGGTTGCGGCCGGGCCGGCGAGGGACGCCCGGACCGCTCGTTCGCCCCGCAGGCGCGCGGTGGTCAGCATGGTGGCCAAGGCAGCCTGGCGCACCTCGCCGTCTTCGCTGTCCAGAAGCTTCTTGAGCAGGTACGGGGGGATGACGCAGTTGAGTCGGGAGGTCCTGTTCATAGGACACCTCCTGGGAAGAGGAGCAACGGGCGAGCACGCATCGACGCCCGGAAGTGGTCGGGTCGGGTGCGGCCGGACGCAGCATGGCCACGGCCCTCCGCGAGGGTCTCGTGGGCGAACGGCAAGAGCCGACTGGATGTGGCGATGGCAGAAAAGCATTGGCGCCGACCAGCCCGGTTTCCAGAGCCGGGGCCGTGCTCATATCACCAGTCTCGGACCGCCCGTAGCCACTGGCAATCGCAGCGCGAGCATGCAACGGGCGAGCCGGGATGGCAGCGCAGGAGGTTCGCCCGTCAGGCGGGCAGGGCGGGGTAGTCGGTGTATCCGTGGTCGTCGCCGCCGTACAGGGTGGCCGCGTCCAGGGCGTTGTACGGGCCGCCTTGCTGCAGGCGGCGTGGCAGGTCCGGGTTGGCGAGGAACATCGCGCCGAAGGAGACGAGGTCGGCGGTGCCGTCCTCGATCAGCGCGAGGGCGTCGGGCCCGGTGGGGTCCGGGTGCGTGAAGGGGTTGAGGACGAAGGCGGTGGGCCAGGCCTTGCGCAGGCGGTGGGTCAGCTCCCGGTCCGGGCCCTCCATCAGGTGCAGGTAGGCAAGGCCGAGGCTCGCGAGGCGGCCGGTGAGGGCCCCGTAGGTTTCCTCGAGGTCATCCTCGGCGATGTCGTTGTAGGGGTTTCCGGGTGAGAGGCGGATACCGGTGCGGTGGGCGCCGATCGCGTCGGCGACGGCCGCAGCGACCTCGACGGCGAAACGGATCCGGCCCTCGGTGCTGCCGCCCCAGGCGTCGGTGCGCCGGTTGGTGCCGGGGGCGAGGAACTGGTGGATGAGGTAACCGTTGGCTCCGTGGATCTCCACCCCGTCGAAGCCGGCGGCGATCGCGTTGCGCGCAGCGTCGACGAAGTCGGCGATCGTCTGGTGGATCCCGGCCTCTGTCAGCTCCTTGGGGACCACCATGTCCTTGGGACCCTGGTGGGTGAATACCTGGCCCTTGGCCGCGATGGGAGAGGGGCCCACCGGAAGCATGCCGTCGGGCAGCAGGCTGGGGTGGCCGATCCGGCCGGTGTGCATCAGCTGCGCGAAGACGATTCCGCCCTCGCGGTGCACGGCGTCGGTGACCTGGCGCCACGCGGCCACCTGCCGGGCCGAGTGCAGGCCGGGGGTGTCGGGGTAGCCCTGGCCCACGATCGACGGCTGCACGCCCTCGGTGATGATCAGGCCGGCTCCGGCGCGCTGGGCGTAGTACGTCGCCGTCGACGCGGTGGGGGAAGCTCCTTCGCCATAGGCGCGGCTGCGGGTCATCGGAGCCATCGCGATGCGGTTGGCCAGACGGATCCCGCCCAGGTCGAACGGTTCGAATGCGGTCTTCATGGTTCACGGTTCCTTCGTGGAGGACTGAGGCGCTGGGGCCGATAGCTGTTCGGACAGCAATCCAATACCTGTCCAAACAGGTAAGTAGGCTCTCCCATTCCCTTTCCCGTGTGATGGCGACCACAGTCCCCTGACGTGACCAGGGCGGAGCGGACGGATCCGTGCACCGGACGTAGCTGCGCTACCCTTTTCCTGTCCGGCCAGTCAGCGTGGTGCAGGGAGCGGGTTGTGCAGAGCAGTGACGCGGTTCGCGACGGGGGGCCGGATCCGGCCGACGGCGCTGACGCGACGGTGGCGGTACCGGCTTCCGCCGGCAGTGGGCCGATCAGCCACGCGATCTTCCGTGTCGCCCGACTGCACCGCATGCTCGCCGGCCAGCTGCTGCGCCGCGTCGGCCTGCATCCCGGTCAGGAACTGGTGATGATGCAGCTGTGGGAGCTCGGGCCCCAGCGTCAGGCCGATCTCGTCCGTCTCCTCGACTCCGACGCGGCCACCATGACCCGCACGGTCCGCCGCCTGGAGACTGCGGGCTTCGTGCGTCGGCGCCCCAGCCCTACCGACAAGCGCGCGTCCCTCATCGAGCCCACTCCCGCGAGCCACGCGCTGCGCCGGGAAGTCGAACAGCTCTGGGGCCGGCTGGAAAGCCTCGCAACCACCGGCCTGAGCCCGGACGAACGCAGGGAGACCCTGCGGGCCTTGGAAGGCATCGAAGCAGCACTGTCCGCAGCGGTCGCCTCCCCCGATCAGGCCACCGGCCCCACTCGGTGACGCAGACCGCCGGGCGCCGGCGGGACGGAGGACCGGGCGAGGCGGCGAACTTCTGGAGCCGGTGCGCGGCTGCCGGCACATCCGCCGACGTGGCACGTCGGCCGCACCGATGTCGGTAGGTTCGGAAGAGTGGACGGTGGACTCCCAGACGTTCGCCTACGCGGGGACCGCTGACGAGGCGCTGAGACAGCTCGCTGCGATGTGTGGGGAGGGAAGCGCGGGGGTCCGCGCTCCGCATATGGCTTTGCCCAACGGGCGATCGGGCTTCGGCAACCGACGTGGGCTCCACGGCACTTAGTGGCTGCGCGCTTCTACGGAGCCTCCGGGGGCGCGGGCCACCTCGTCACCGAACTCACGACCGCCGCCGGGCCCAAGTCGCGCCCGCGACCCTGCTCACGGCCGGACGGCCGCGGCCCCGGATCGTACCGGGGGGTGCGTGGCGCCACGCCGGGATGCAGGACGGGTCCGTGCGCAGCGGCGCAGCGGTGCCGGGTGCCGTCACCCACGCCCTGGCACGGCCTCCGTCGTGTCGATGAGGTCTGCCGAGACGCTGCGGCGTCCGGCCGGGCGTCGTACCGGTCGGGCTGTCGGCTCTCGTCCAGGCACGCCTGGAAGAGAGCGGCGGCAGACGGATTCGTCGTCCCGCACCCCGCAGCAGGCGATGTTTCGCCCGCCCCGGGTGCCGCGCACCACAGATGTTGCGCCCGCGAGCAAGGCAACGAAGATCACACCTCCTCCCGGAGGCAGATCGGCGATCGGCGTGGCGAGGCGGAGTCGGGGGAGAAACAATCCGGGGGACACCACTTCACAGCACACCGAAAAGGAAGTCCTCATGGTCGAGCAGGACGAGCGCTTCGACGTCGTTGTCCTCGGTGCGGGCCCCGGCGGATACGTGGCCGCGATCCGTGCCGCGCAGCTGGGCAAGCGGGTCGCCGTCGTCGAGGAGAAGTACTGGGGCGGCGTCTGCCTGAACGTCGGCTGCATCCCCACCAAGGCGCTGCTGCGCAACGCCGAGCTCGCGCACATCGTCACCCGTGAGGCGAAGACCTTCGGCATCACGTCGGACAGCCCCATCAGCTTCGACTACGGCGAGGCCTTCCGCCGCAGCCGCCGGGTCGCGGACGGCCGGGTCAAGGGCGTCCACTACCTGATGAAGAAGAACAAGATCACGGAGTTCGACGGCCGCGGCACCTTCCTCGACGCGCACACCCTCCAGGTCGCGGACTACGAGGGCAACAACCGCACGATCGGCTTCGACCACTGCATCATCGCCACCGGAGCCACCCCCAAGCTGCTGCCCGGCACCAAGCGCAGCGCCCGCGTGGTGAGCTACGAGGAGCAGATCCTCGCCGAGGACCTCCCGCGGTCCATCGTCATCGCGGGCGCCGGCGCCATCGGCATCGAGTTCGCGTACGTGCTGCACAACTACGGCGTGAAGGTCACCATCGTCGAGTTCCTGGACCGGGTCGCCCCGCTGGAGGACGCCGAGGTCTCCGCCGAGCTGGCCAAGCAGTACCGCAAGCTCGGTATCGACGTGCTCACCTCCACCCGCGTCGACGCCATCGACGAGTCCGGTCCGCAGGTCCGCGTCACCGTCACCGCCAAGGACGGCTCGCAGCAGGTGCTGGAAGCCGACAAGGTGCTCCAGGCCATCGGCTTCGCCCCGAACGTCGAGGGCTACGGCTTGGAGAACACCGGCGTCCGGGTCACCGAGCGCGGCGCGATCGACGTCGACGCCCGCTGCCGCACCTCCGTGCCGCACATCTTCGCCATCGGCGACGTCACCGCCAAGCTGATGCTGGCGCACGCCGCCGAGGCCATGGGCGTGATCGCGGCCGAGACCATCGCGGACGCGGAGACCATGGAGCTGGACTTCGCGATGATCCCGCGCGCGACGTATTGCCAGCCGCAGATCGCCAGCTTCGGCTACACCGAGGCCCAGGCCCGTGACCTCGGCTATGACGTGAAGGTGGCGAAGTTCCCCTTCACCGCCAACGGCAAGGCGCACGGCCTCGGCGACTTCACCGGCTTCGTCAAACTGATCAGCGACGCCAAGTACGGCGAGCTGATCGGCGGCCACCTCATCGGGCCGGACGTCACCGAGCTCCTGCCCGAGCTGACCCTGGCCCAGCAGTGGGACCTCACCGTCCACGAGGTCGCTCGCAACGTCCACGCCCACCCGACGCTGGGCGAGGCGGTCAAGGAGGCGGTCCACGGACTCGCCGGCCACATGATCAATTTCTAGAGCGGGTCGCCGGTGTCCGCTCCGCCCGGGCGAGCACCGGACCCGAGGACCGGCAGCACCGCCGGGGCGGCGTACCCGCATCCCAGGGTCGCCGCCACGGCGGCCGCGCCCCGCAACCCCGGCAGTCGCCCGCACCCACCGGTCAGCGGGCAATGGAGAGCGCGAACGGCGCGAAGCCGCTGGAGCGGATCACATGCGGCACGAAGAGGATCGCGGCCTCCGTGGCGCGGGCGGTCCGGATGCCACCGAGGTCGCTGATCCATTCCTTTCGCCAGCCGAGGTCGGTGAGCAGGTCGTGGACGGTCTGCTTGGCCTGCGGGTCCTCGCCGGAGAGGAACGCGGTCGGCGGACGGGTGAACATGGCCGGCGCGGTCATCACCGGAAAGAGCATGGTGTTGAGCGTCTTGACGACGCGGGTATCCGGGAGCGCTTCCTGAAGCCGCTCGGCGAGGCTGGAGCCGGGGTAGAGCAGGTCGGCGGGCAGTCCGTCCGGGCCGTCGGTGGTGGCGTTGGACACGTCGACGAGGATCTTGCCCCGCAGTTCCTCGCGCAGCGCGGCGAGGCGTTCCAGTGAGCCGGCGCCGGGTGTGGCGTTGATGACCATCCGGGCTGCGCGGGCGGCGTCCGCGGCGGCGCCCCGGGTGCTGTCCGCCACCGTGACGTGATGCCCTGCTCGGGTGAGTGCGGCGGCCAGGTTGCCGCCGACGCGGCCATTGCCGAGTACTGCGATCTCGTTCATGTATGCGCTCCTCTTGATCTTTCTGAACTTCTTGATCTTTCTGGTCTTCGTACGGGGTCAGCGGGAGAGCGTCGATACGGCTTCGCCGTGCACTCCGGGTGCGGCGGCCAGGAAGCTGTCGCTCTGCGGGGTCCAGGGACGGCCCTGGGCGTCGGAGATCCGTCCGCCGGCCTCCCGGACGAGCAGAGCCCCGGGGAGCAGGTCCGCGCGGGCCCCGGCGAACTGCCAGAAGACGTCGGTCCTCCCGGCGGCGACGTTCGCCAGGTGCAGGGTCGCGGGCACGGCGGTGCGGACGACGAGTGCGTCGAAGAGCATCGCGGTGATCGAGGAGCCGACGCGCCGCACGACTTCCTCGTCTTCGTCCGGCCGGGCCTGGCTGGTGGCGACGATGCTCAGGTCCAGGTTCGCGGTCTGGGAGACGTGTAGGGGCCGGCCGTCGAGGTGGGCTCCCGCTCCGGCGAGCGCGGTGTAGGTCTCTCCGGTCATGGGCAGGTGGACCACGGTGAGCACCGGCTGGTTCTCGCGGACGAGGGTGGCGGTGACCGCCCATTCGGGCAGGGCGTGGAGGTGGTTGACGTTGCCTTCGGCCGGGTCCACGACCCACCATTCGCCGGACGGCAGCGCCCCGCCGTCGAGTTCGTCTTCCACCCAGCCGGCGTTCGGGCGCAGCTGTGAGAGGCGGGGGCGCAGGATGTCGAGGGCCGTGTCGTCGTTGGCGGCGAGGGCGTGCATCAGCTCTTCGCGGGTCTGGTAGCGGATCACCTCGCCGAAGCGCTCGTGCAGCGCCGAGCCGGCCGTACGCACCGCAATCTCGGTTTGGGCGAGCAGCTCGGCGTCGGAGGTGGTGACGGCCGGGGTGTGCAGCGTTTCGGACATGGTGGTGCTCCTGTCTGAGGAAGGGTTGGTGAGGTGGAACCAGGCCGAGCCGCGCTTTTGCGTCGTGCTCTTCGCCTTGCCTCAACGGTATGGAGCCCGGGCATTAACCACAACTGCATGTCAAGCACGGCTAGGATTACCGGCATGCAATTGGATTTGAACCTGCTCACCGCGCTCGACGCGCTGCTGGAGGAGGGAAGTGTGGCCGGGGCGGCCGCACGCCTGCATGTCACCGCCCCGGCAATGAGCCGGAGTCTGGGCCGCATCCGGCGTACGACGGGGGATCAGATCCTGGTGCGCACCGGCCGCACGATGACCCCGACGCCGTATGCGATCGCCGTCCGGGCCCAGGTGCACGAGCTGTTGCACCAGGTGCAAGGGGTGTTGGCGCCGAGCCGTGAACTCGATCTGGCGACCTTGGAGCGCACTTTCACGCTTCGCTGGCACGATTCCCTGGTCGCCCTCAGCGGGCCCGCGCTGCTCGCGTCCGTGCGCCGGCAGGCGCCCGGCGTGCGCTTGCGCTTCCTCGCGGAATCGAGCGTCGACACCCACGAGTTGCGGCGCGGTGAAGTCGACTTGGAGGCGAACGCCAACCGCCCGACCGCACCGGACGTACGTACCGAGGACGTGGGCGCAACCCGCCTCGTCATCGTCGTGAGACGGGGGCACCCCCTCACCCGCGCCAAGAGCCTCACCGCGCAGCGGTACGCAGCAGCCGAGCACGTCACCGTCTCGCGACGCGGGAACCTCGGCAACGCCATCGACGACGCCCTCGGCCGGCTCGGCCTCAGCCGCCACGTGGTGGCGACCGCGCCCACGGAAGCGGCCGCGCTGGAGTTCGCGCGCGACTCCGATCTGGTGATCAGCGTTCCCGAAGCCACCACGCGCTCGGCGGTCGCCGACCTCGGCCTCGTCGTACTCCCCCTGCCGCTCGACCTGCCGTCGGCACCGATATGCCTGTCATGGCACCAGCGCTACGACACCGACAGCGCCCATGCCTGGCTGCGCGGGCTGGCGCGCGACGCGCTGACTTCCTGCGGAACGTCGTAAGCGGCGTGGTCCCGGGCTTTGACCCGCAATCGCGGCGCACGCCCGGCCGGTCGCCGGCCGTGGGCCGTCCGGCCCACGCCGCGCAGCAAGGAGATGCCCCCACCGACCACGCTGCCAGGTGGTGGGTGCGGACGAAATGCAGCGCATGAGCCCTTGCGGCCTCCAGGGTCGCCGTACGCGGCGCTACAGCAAGCCCGGTACCCGGAACTGACGTTGGCACTCGTAGACTGCGCGGTCATGACACAACGATGGCCCTTCATCCACCACGTCACCTTCATCGCCTCGGACCTCGAGGCGAGCACCCGCTTCTACACTGCCGCACTCAAGCCTCTCGGTGTGATCGGGGAAGCGGCTGACGGCGGAGCGGAGTTCTGGGAAGAGGAGCTGGACACTCCGTCCTTCGGTCTGTACCCGGCGGGCGACGCCACGGTGACCCGAGGTGCACACATCGCGTTCACCGCACGAGACCGCGCCTCGGTTGACGCCTTCTTCGAGGCCGCCCTGACCGCTGGGGGCACGTCCCGGTACGAACCCCGGCTTTGGCCCGAGTACCGCGCCTACTGCGCGTTCGTCGACGACCCGGACGGCAACAACATCGAAGCCGTGTACAAGGAGCAGGCCTAAGCCAGTCGGGTGTGGCCGGGGCTCGGGCGCGCGTGGCGGCCGCCGGGGGGGGTGCCCCGGCACCGGTCGGGAGAGGGCCCCGACCGTGAAATCATGAGGTGTTCATGACGCGTGACTGTCCGCGCGTCCCCCCGGCCCCACCACCCTCACAGGAGGAGCGCATGGCCAACCCGTACGAGGTGTCGCCACCGCCGCCGCCCAGACGCCGCTCGGGCGGAGGCCTCGCCGGCTTCCTGGTCCTGGCCCTGATCCTCGGCGGGATCTTCGGCCTCTCCAAGTGGCTCGGCGACGACAAGAAGCCCTCGGCGTCGGCCTCCGCTACCGCGTCCCCCTCTCCCAAGCGTTCCACGGACCCGGGCTCCCCCGAATCGTCGTCGGACACGTCCAGTTCGTGGAAGGTCGGTGACTGCGGCGGACCCGACCCGGACGACAAGCCCGACGGGTACCGGCCGCAACGCTGTGGCGCGTCCGGCGCGACCTTCAAGGCGATCGACATCAAGGACGCCAGCATCATCCCGGGCACCATCCAGTGCCCTGCCGGCACCGACCTGATGATCCAGGTGAGCATCTCCTACGGCGGCAAGAAGGGCGGCGGCATCCCCACGAACACGGTGTGCGGCCGCAATCTGGCCGACGACCACCCCGGGGACGCGGGCGCGGGCGGCGGTCAGCTGGTCAAGGGTGACTGCGTGACCTCGCAGGCCCAGGAAACCCCTTGCGCCACAGGCGGTTCGGACACGTACAAGGTGCTCGGCCTCGTCAAGGACGAGAACGAGTGCCCGGCCGGCACCAGCGAACCCATGCGGCTGACCATCGCCATCGGTCGGCCCTACGACGTGATCTGCGCCGACAACTGAGGCCTACGGTGAGGAGGGTGGTCCGCGGTGCGTGCACGCCTCGAACGCGGCACGCAGCCGCCACCCTGCCACCCATCAGGGCAGTGGGGTGCCGCGCGCCGTCAGCCACAAGTCGTACCACTCCTCGTGGGTGAGTTCCGGCGTCCGCCCGGCGGCATCGGCGCAGGCACGAATACGGCCGGGGTGCGCGCTGCCGACGACCGGGGCGATACGGGCCGGGTGTCGCTGCAGCCACCACAAGACGATGGTCTCCGGAGTGGTGTTCTTGGCCTCGGCGAGCGCTGCGACCAGTCGCGCAGTCCGTTCGTCCTCCCGCGTCTGTGACCGCCCTGTGTAACGCCCCTGTGCCAGCGCGCCCCAGGCCTGCAGTTGCACACCGTTCTTGCGGCAGTACTCCAGGGTCCCGGGAGGGAACCCATTGCCGGTGGCGGCGGTCGTGTTGACCAGCACCGCCGCTTCCAGCCAGTCGCGGCGCGCCAGGCTCATCTCCAGTTGGTTGGCGACCAACGGGACGTCGAGGAAGCCCTGCAGCTCCTGGACCTGCGCCGCTCCCATGTTGGACACGCCGAAGCCGCGTACCAACCCCTGACGGTGCAAAGACGTCAGCGCCGCGGCGACGTCCTCCGGATCGGCCAATGGGTCGGGCCGGTGCAGCAACAGCACGTCGATCACGTCGGTGCGCAGACGCTCCAGGCTCCCCTCGACCCTGCGGACGATGGTTTCTCCCCGGAGGTCGTACATTCCCGGCCTGACACCGTCTCCCAGGCGGATGCCGCACTTGGTCTGGATGACGATCTTCTCCCTCAGGCCCGTCGCGCGGGAGAGGACCTCACCGAAGACGGCCTCGGCCTTTCCGTGACGGTAGATGTCGGCATGATCGAAAAGGGTGATGCCGCTGTCGAGTGCGGCCTCCACCGCCTCCTCGGCCCGCGACAGGTCCGCCGCGCCGTAAGGCGTGTCGTCCCACTCACCACCCAACCCCATGCATCCGTAGAGCAGCCTGTGCGAGTCCAGGGAGATCGTCATACCCGCACCCTAACGACAGCCGGTCAACCGTCGCGCGCAGGCCGGACGCTGCACCGCGCCGTCATGGGCTCGGCGGCCGCATACACGAAGACGCCCGGCCGGGAGGTCCCTGCCGAGCGTCTTCGTGTGTTCGCTACCCGCCGGTCGCTTAGTACCAGTGGTTGGCCTGCCAGAAGTTCCAAGCGCCTACCGGGCTGCCGTAGCGGGAGTTCATGTAGTCCAGGCCCCACTTGATCTGGGTGGCCGGGTTCGTCTTCCAGTCGGAGCCGGCGGAGGCCATCTTCGAGGCGGGCAGGGCCTGGACCAGGCCGTACGCGCCGGAAGAGGCGTTCGTGGCGGTGTGGTCCCAGCCGCTCTCGTGAGAAATGATCTTGTCGAAGGCCGCGAACTGCGCCGGGTCCTTGATCATCTGGTGCGCGATCGCCTTGGCGCTCGTCGGGGCCGCCTGAGCGGGAACCGTGGCGAGCATCGAGCCGGCCACTCCCAGCGCGACGATGCCACCGGCGAGGGTCTTCTTGGAAACGGCGATGCGACGGATGACTGCGTTGGACACGGACGAACCTTCCGAAGGGGACGAGGACGGTCGCGGCATGCCGAAGACATGCGTGAACCACTCACGCGGGGGAGAGGGATTCGTCGGCGGCGGGTGGAGCACCCGTGCCGCCCGGCGACATCAACCAGTTAGCCAGGCTTGGGCGGACCTGGCAACGACCTCTCCTACTAGGCACTTTCATACCGAGCGCTTCACGGCCCGCGGCGCCGTCCTGTCAGGGCCGTGCACGTCGGGCCCTCGTCGGCGGAACAAGGCCCCCAGACCTACTATCCCGGCTCGTATGTGACGCGGCTCCTATGGGCCGTGTCACCAGCAGGCAGGCAGAATGTCACCCTTTGCGACCTATCAAATACGTTCAGCGCCCGCGTGAGTCACAGGTAGGGCCGGCTGATTCCGGCCACCCACGGTGCTGGGACCACTCCGGCGCCAGGATCGACATCACCACCGCGTCCACCCGCTCGCCCTCCCAGAACAGTGCATCGCGCAACACGCCCTCGGCGGCGAACCCCACCTTCTCGTAGACGCGACGAGCCCGCGGATCGAAGGCGTAGACCTCCGGCGAGATGCGGTGCAGCCCCAGTCGCTCGAAGCCGTACCCGACGATCGACCGGATCGCCTCGGTGCCCAGACCGTGTCCGTGGGTGCCGGGCACCAGGCCGATGCGGAAGCTGCAGCTTTCGTTGCGCGGATCCCACTCGTTCAGGACCGCCTCGCCGATGACGTTGCCCGTCGACTGCTCCACCACGGCAAGGTCCAGTACCAGTGATGCTTCGGCTCCGGTCAGGAGGAGCGGTGGCCGAGGAGCCGGATCAGGCCGACCGGGAGGAACTCGGGCCGGTGGGGCTGTGCGACTTGGTACGGCACGTAGCCCAGCGAGGCGGCGACCTGGACCTCTTCTACCGTCTCCGCCTGGAAGACGAGGCGGCAGCGCCCTGACGCGGCCCTCGCGCGCTGCCAGAGAGCAGGAGCCGGTTTGCGCTCCGCCTCCGTGCGGGGGGTGAATATCCGGTCGCCGAAGTCCTCCCAGGCGAAGGGCGCAGAGCCCTTCCACGCGGCGTCGACTTCCTTCTTCAGCCTGGCGGCGCGCTCGGCGTCGGTTGCGCCCCAGGAGGGCGGGACGTTGGTGATCAGGCCGATGGCGATGTGGCGCTCGCGCAGGGCGCGCAGATAGGAGGCCGCTCCTGGCAGATAGGTGATGCTGCCGTCGTCGGCGGTATGTACGAGGGTTTCGCCCAGGTCGAAGTACACGACGGGGCAGGCGGTTTCACCGACCGGACGCGCGACGGAACCCTTGCCCGTGACTCCGCCCTCCCCCGCGGGCACCGCCGCACTCACGGTGGCGCAGAGCACGGTCGACGCCAGGGCCGCACCGAGCGCGAGGCTCGCCCGGCCCAGACCCCTGGAGGCGGTTCTGTTCATGGTGTCGTAGCCCCTTCTCCTTGTGCACCCCGTGAGGGAGCACGAATGTCCGGTCCATGACATACAGGTGCCGCAGAGTGTCTCACACGGGCGACAGGCAAAGCGGCAACCGTGGCCCCGGCGCACGGCAGTGCGGAACCGGACCCGGCGGCGTCGACCCCGACGCGGCCCACGCTGCCACCACGAACGCAGGTGCCCGGAGCCGTGGGGCCCCGGGCACCTGTCAGGTCATGCTCGGTCGGCTGCTCAGAAGGTGAGCTTGAAGTCCGTGATGGTGCCGACGTCCGCGGCGCCCTTGTCCTGGACCTTCAGCTTCCAGGTGCCGTTGGCGGCCACGGCCGAGGCGTTGACGGTGAACGTCTTGTCGAGGTTCGCCGTGGAGTCCGAGGAGGAGTTCTGCAGGCGGTACGAGGTCCCGTTGGGGGCCACGAGGTCGATCTGCAGGTCACCGATGTAGGTGTGGGTGATCTTCACGCCGACCTTGAGGGTGCTCGGCGCGTTGCCGCTGATCCCGGTGACGTTCACCGACGAGGTGACGGCGGGGCCCGGGGAGTCCGGGATGGCCACGCGGGTGGTGCTCTCGAAGACGTTCCCCGGGGTGGGGGTACCGCCGTTCGAGCGGGTGCCCACGTTGACGGCGGCCCAGGCGTTGGTGACGTTGGTGACCTCGGCGCTGCCCGCTCCGTACAGCTCGGTGGCCGCGGCGATCGTGCCGTCGCGGGCGCCCTTGTAGTCGGTGCTGGAGTTGAACTTGCTGGTGAGCGCCTTGTACCAGATGAGCTGGGCCTTGTCCCGGCCGATGCCGGTGACGGGCAGGCCGTCGGAGGTCGGCGAGTTGTAGCTGACGCCGTTGACCGTCTTGGCGCCGGAGCCCTCGGAGGCCAGGTAGAACCAGTGGTTCGCCGGGCCCGAGGAGTAGTGGACGTCGAGGTTGCCGACGCCGGAGTACCAGCTGTCCGCGGACCCGCCGTCCTTGCTCGGCTTGTCCATGTAGCGCAGCGGCGTGCCGTCGCCGTTGATGTTGATCTGCTCGCCGATGAGGTAGTTGCCGGGCGCGCTGGGGTTGTTGGCGTAGAACTCGACCGAGGTGCCCATGATGTCGGAGGTCGCCTCGTTCAGGCCGCCCGACTCACCGCTGTAGTTGAGGCCGGCGGTGGCGGCGGTGACGCCGTGCGTCATCTCGTGACCGGCGACGTCCAGCGAGGTGAGCGGGTCGTTGTTGGCCGTCCCGTCCCCGTACGTCATGCAGAAGCAGCTGTCGTCCCAGAAGGCGTTGACGTACGCGTTGCCGTAGTGGACGCGGGAGTAGGCGGCGACGCCGTCACCGCGGATGCCGGAGCGGCCGAGGACGTTCTTGTAGAAGTCCCAGGTGACCCCGGCGCCGTAGGCGGCGTCGGCGCCCGCCGTGGCGGCGTTGGAGTTGGCGCCGTTGCCCCAGGTGTCGGTGGACTGGGTGAAGAGCGAACCCGTACCGGACGTACCGTGGTTCAGGTTGTACGTCTTGTGACCGCCGCGGCCCGCGTCGTTGAGCGTGAAGCTCGAACCGGACTGCGAGGTGCCGAGGGTGACCTGGCCGCTGTAGTGGGTGTTGCCGACACCGGTCTCGATGCCCTGCCACTGGTGGAGCTTCGCACCCGTGTTGGCGTCGGTGATGACGTGGAGCTGGTTGGGGGTGCCATCGTCCTGGAGCCCGCCGATGACGGTCTCGTAGGCGAGGGTCGGCACGCCGTTGGCCATCCACACGACCTTGCGGGGCGCGACGTCGGCCTGCGCGGCCTTGGAGCCCACGGCCTTCGCGGCGTCGAGGGCCTGCTTGGAGGCGGCCGTCGGAGCGTCGGCCGGGGCGGAGGTGGAGAGGCCCTGCAGCTGGGCGCCGGACGCCTTGGTCACGCTCTTGGTCGTGTTGGCCGCCGTACGGCTGACGACCAGGTCGCCGCCGAGGACCGGGAGTCCCTCGTACGTGCGCTCGTACCGGGTGTGGGTGGTACCGTCCTGGTCCTTGACCACATCGTGGACGAGCAGCTTCTCCTGGGCGCCGAGGCCGAGTTCCTTGGCCGTGGCGGCCACGGTGCTCTGGGCCTTGGCTATGAGCTCGGCGCGCTGGGACGGGGACAGCTGTGCGGGCAGCGCGCCCGGGTTACGTACCGGCTGGCCCTTGGGGCCGGCGGCGTTCGCGGTTCCTTCGGGCTGCGCGCTGGCGCTGCCCGCCTGCACGCCAACGGTGAGCAGGGCGGCTGCGGTGAGCAGGGTGGCCGTGGTGGTGGCGTGACGACGGTGCGTGGACTTCACGCGGACTCCTTCTGCGTGTGGGGGGTTACCGGGTGGCTGGAAAGTGGCCGACCGGGGCAGAGCGTGCGGAGCTGTTCGTGCTGGGGATGGGGAGAGATTGCCAGCGATCTCGATCTTTGTCAGGAGCGCGTCATGAATCGGCCGAATCGAGTCCTGAAATCGGCGTTCGCAGTCCGCTGAGCGGACAGATCGATGTGCGCACAGCCGGTGTGGCCGCACCTGCCCCCGCGGGCGAAGGAGTCCGAATTTCGGTGTCCGCGGCGGCGAAACGCTTGCCCGGCAGGGTCGTTAAGCGCTGCGGCGGGGCGCTCGGCCCGGTCCCGGGGTAAGGAGTCCACCGTGCGCGTACACGACGTGCACCATGCCTACCGAAGCCGCCGGGTGCTGCGGGGCGTGGACCTTCGGCTGGGGCCGGGCACGCTGGCGGGGATCGTCGGGGAGAACGGTGCGGGCAAGTCCACGCTGCTGAAGATCCTGGCCGGTCAACTGCGGCCCGACCGGGGTTCGGTCGAGCCCGGCGGGAAGCTGGGGTACTGCCCGCAGCACGTCGTGCTCAACGACGCCTTGACCGTCGCCCAGCACGTCCGGTACTTCCAGAGCGCCTACCGGCTGCCCACCGCGCAGCGGGCCTGGGAGGTGATGGAGGAACTCGGACTCGCCGGGTACGCGGGGGTGCCGGCCGACCGGCTGAGCGGCGGGACACGGCAGAAGCTGAACCTCACGCTGGCGGTAATGCACGATCCTGCGGTGCTGCTCTTGGACGAGCCGTACCAGGGGTTCGACTGGCAGACCTACCAGCAGTTCTGGGCCTTGGCCGCCCGGCTGCGCGACGAGGGCCGGCGTGTCCTGATCGTCTCCCACCTCGCCTACGACTGCGACCACCTCGACGTGTTGTGGCGTCTGAGCGACGGGGTGCTGGAGAGGGAGGGATCGGTGGTGGCTCGGTGAGCGCTGTGGGCCAGGCCGCGACGACGGCTCGCTACACGTTGATCGAATACGGCCGCAACCGGTTCGCGATCCTGCTGGCGGCGACGTTCATCCCGGGGTGGACGACGACCATCTACTTGGACACCCACACCACGCCGGTGTCGTTCCTGCTGCGCGCCGACGACGTGAGCGTGGTGGTGGCCGGAAACCGGTTGATGCAACTGACCGGCGCGCTCAACGCCGTGGTCCTCATCATCGGCTTCCTGACCTTCGCCGCCACCTTCGCCAGCCACGCCTTCGACCACCGTCTCGCGCTCGCCGGCTATTCCCGCTTCCGCCTCGTTCTCGGCAAACTCGCTTCCCTGTCGCTGGCCTGCGCTCTCGCCGCCGCGTACGCCACTGCCTCGCTCTGCGTGTTCATCGCACCGGCCAGGCCGGTGTGGGTGGCGGGGGCACTGTTCGCGGGCGCGATGACCTACGGCGCGATGGGTGTCGTCCTCGGAACCGTGTTGCGTCGTGAGGTCACGGGCATGTTCGCCGTTGTCATGATCAGCCTGGTCGACGTCTCCTTGCAGACCCCGGTCGCCAGCGCGATCGCCGACAGCCCGCTGATGATCCTGCTGCCCAGCTACGGGGCGGTCCAGGCCGCGACGACCGCCGCGTTCACGACGCGGTCTGCGGTGCCCGCGGTGGCCGTCCAGTGCCTGTGGTTCACCGCCGCCGCCGTCGTCGCCCTGGCCGCCTTCCATCGGCTGACCCGGGTCGCACACGCCCGGACTCCCCGTACCTGAACCGTTCAGGGCTGCCGGGTGCCGTGACGGGGGACGGCTGACGACTGCCGGCTGACGGCTGACGGCCTGGGGTCCTGCTCCGGGTCGCACCCCGCCCGGGACGCCTTCTGCGCGGGGTACGACCGTACGGTGTTGCCTGCTTCCTCATCTGTTGCGGGCGAAGATGCTGCGCGTACGGGATGCCTGGCGGGGGATCATCACCCCGTCGCCGGTGGCTGCGTCGCGCCCGGACGGGGCGGTGCGGCTCAGGGCTCGGGCGGTGCGGCTCAGGGTTCGGGCGATACGGCGGGCTTCGACGCCTTGGTGGTGCAGTGCCCCGGTGAGCGGATTGCCGAAGCCCGCGAAGTACAGGTGCGGGGCGCTGGAGTGGGTGCGCTCGCCGCGCACCAGCGGCAGACCGGCGGCGTCAAGGACCGGTGACGGTCCGAGCAACTCGGGCAGGTTGGTGCGGTAGCCGGTGGCGGCGATGACCACCTCCGGAGTCAGGCTGGTGTCGTCGGCGAGCAGTACGCGGGGGCCGTCGAAACCCGTCACCGCGGCGGTCACGCGCACACCCCCGGATCGGATGGCGTCGACCAGGCCGTGGTCGAGCACGGGGTTGACTTCTTCACGGGCCGCGCGCGTATACATGCCGACCGTTGGGCGCGGGAGCCCGAAAGGGGTCAGGTCCGGCAGTGTCAGGCGCTGCATCACCGCGGTGGCGCAGTCGCCCCATGCGCGGGGCATGTGCTGGGTCACGCCGGCGAATGCCTGGAGATGGTTGCTGGAGCGCGGCACGATGTGCGGCGGCGTCCGCACCGCCATCCACACCGGTCCGGCACCGGCGTTGCTGAGGGCCACCGCGATCTCGGCGGCACTGTTGCCGGCGCCGACCACCAGCACCGCCCGCCCGCGGTAGGGCCCGGGGTGTCGGTACTGGGCGGCGTGCAGCAGAGCTCCGGTGAACGAAGTGCGACCAGGCCAGTCGGGCATCCGCGGCACGCGGTTGCGACCGGTGGCCACGATCACCGCGGACGCGGCCAGCCGAGGACCCCCGGCAGTGGACACCTGCCACAGCGCACCGCGACCCGACACGGCCGGCGGGGCGGGTTCGATACGGCGGACGACAGTGGCGGTACGGATGTCGAGCCGGTGGTGATCGGCGTAGTCCCGCAGGTACCGCACCCAGTCGTCACGGCCGACCCAGCAGCCGGCCTGCCGGGGAACGGGAAGACCGGGCAGCGCGGAAAACCTGCGGGTGGTGTGCAGCTCCAGGTGGTCGTACCGCTCGCTCCAACTCGAGCCCACGCGGTCGGCGCCGTCCAGGACCACGGCGGGAAGGCCGGCCTTGCCGAGCATGGCGGCGGTGGCCAGCCCGCTCGAGCCGGCACCGACGACGAGTACCGGCGCACGGCCGGTCTGATTGCGAAGATCTTCAACGGTGTGCATCGTCCGGTGCAACGACAGCCGCACCGCGCAGGGTGCCGCCCACCACTCATGCGGAGTACGCGGTGATCGGGAGCGGCCGGGTGGAACAGGGCGTGCGCAAGACCGGGCCGCTTGAACGGGCGTGGACTGCGGGGGCGGTCATGGAGGCGAACACGGTGAGGTGCACCAGACCGCTGGTCACGGTGTGCGCGATGTCGGTGGTGGGGCAGCCGGCTTCCCGCGCTCCGCGACGCCCACGACCCGGTGAGCCGATGAGCCGATGGCCGCGCAGCGCGAGGCCGATGGCTTGCGCCGATGCCACAGGAGCAGTCGAGCACCCGGTCAATGCCGAGGGCGGTTCGCCCACAGTCCATCTGGTGTGCCGACGGACACGACGACACCGCCTATCGGCCGCAGGGGTTCCCGCGGGGCAGTCAGCCGAAGACGACCGAACGTACCTTCAGCCGGTCGGAACCGCCGCCCGCGTAGGGGCGGAGATCGAAGGAAGGCCCCTCGCAGTTCGGGTCCGCGAAGACCCTCGCCCAGCTGTCCGTACGGTTCTTCGGCGAATGAGCGGGCTCGGGATTCTCCTCACCCACACCGGGAAGGTTCAGGCACCGGTCGCTGGGCGGGGCGTTGAGGAAGCCTGACGCCTCATTGCCCTCGACGGTGACGTAGTCGTAGCGGAACTGCCCCGAAGCGGCAGAGGCGGAAGCCGGGACGGCAACGAGAAGCAGCCCGGCACCGAGAACGGCAGTGAAGGCGGAACGAAGACGCATCGACGAGTCTTTCTGCTGATGAGGAACGTTGCCTGGCCATCAATGCCCGCTGAGCACCCTCACAGCCCTGCCTCATGCTTACGGGTGGCAGTGAAACGATCCGCCTTACCCCAGACGGCGCCCGCGCCGCGTGGCCTCGCCCCGCGGTGCGGAAAGCGGCGTGCCGCGGTCACCGGTGCCTCCGCGATCTGCGTGGGTGCAGTCCGCATCCGCGCGTCGGACGACACCGAGGCCGCGTCCTGCCCACTGCCACCATTCGGGTGGGGGCCCACTTCGGCCGGGTCCGGCAACGCGACCGGCCTGTCCACGAGACCGCCCCCTCCGTTCGCCGCGGCTGATGTGCCTTGTGGGTGAAGTGCGGAGTGGCAGTGGCCGGCACCGGGCAGTCAAGACACTCGACACCGAATGCCCCGCAGCTGGAGGAGACGTCGTGCGCGTAGCCCTGCTGGTCACCGGCCTTCACCGGGCCGGACACGGTTGGCTCTCCCCTGTCCGAGGTCGAGGCTGAGGGAGGCCGCTGGGTGAGCGCGTCAGGAGAGGGCGCCGCCGCGCCCCGGAGGGCGTGGGCAGGGTTGCTCACCGAGGCGCACACCCTGCTGCCCGAGACCGTGGCGCTGCGCCGGAGCCTGCACCGCTTCCCCGAACTGGGCCTGGATCTGCCCCGCACCCAAGGGGCCGTGCTGGACGCCTTGGCGGACCTGGGTCTGGAGATCGCCACGGGGTCGCGCCTCACATCCGTCACGGCCACCCTCGAAGGCGCCTCGCCCGGCCGGACGGTGCTGCTGCGGGCCGACATGGACGCCCTGCCCTTGCAGGAGGAGACCGGCCTGGGGTTCGCCTCACAGGTGCCGGGCGCCATGCACGCCTGCGGACACGACGCCCACACGGCGATGCTCGTCACGGCCGCCCGCCTGGTCGCCGCCCGGCGTTCGACGCTGGCCGGTCGGGTGGTGTTCATGTTCCAGCCGGCGGAGGAATCCGGCGGCGGTGCAAGGCACATGATCGACGAGGGGGTCCTGGAGCTCGCCGGTGGCAGGGTGGAATCGGCGTTCGCCCTGCACATCACCACCCGCTTCGACAGCGGCACGATCCACCTGCGGCCCGGACCGACCTTCGCCGCGTCCGACCTGCTCCATATCACCGTCCGCGGGCGTGGCGGTCACGCCTCCGCCCCGCACCTGGCACTCGATCCGGTCCCTGTCGCGTGTGAGATCGTCCAAGCGATCCAGGCGATGGTCACCCGCACGATCGACGTCTTCGACCCGGCGGTCGTCACCGTCGCCTCCCTCCATGCCGGCACCACGACCAACGTGATCCCCGCCTGCGCCGAGATCCACGGCACCGTGCGCAGCCTCTCCCCGGCCACCCGTCGGCTGGTGCACGAAGGCATCACCCGCGTCGCCCACCACGTCGCCGCCGCCCACGCGGCCACGGCCGAAGTCACCCTCACCGACGGCTACCCACCCGTCATCAACGATCCCGCCCGCACCCGGCTCCTCCACGCCACCGCAAGCGCGCTCCTGGGCCCCGACCGCGTCCACCACCTCGCCCAGCCCCTGATGGGTGCCGAGGACTTCTCCTACGTCTTGCAGCAGGTGCCGGGCGCGATGGCGTTCCTGGGCGCCCGCCCACCCGGCCTCCCAGCCGGGGAAACACCGGACATCCACTCCAACCGGGTCGTCTTCGACGAGAACGCCCTGGCCACCGGAGCGGCCCTCTACGCGGCCACGGCTCTCGAAGCCACCGGTCAACACGGGCCGCCGACCTGACGCCCGGTCACCGGCCCGGCCCACCCGGTCGAAGTGCCGTGCACGCACCGCGCCCCTCGCCGTCGGGCACGGTCCACCGCTCTTCGAGGCCGTCGAGGACGGACGTGGCCCCGGCGCGGTTGTCAGTGCTGCCGGTGACACTCGTGCTGCGGCGCCGCCCCGGCAACGCAGGAGGAGGGGAGCGACATGGCTGAGGTGCTGCTTTTCCATCACGGGCACGGACTCACCGGCGGCGTAGACCGGTTCGCCGAGCGGCTGCGACGGTACGGCCACACTGTCCATGCCCCGGACCTGTTCGAGGGGCAGGTATTCGACAGCCTCGAAGAGGGCATCGCTTACACCGCGAGGGTCGGTTTCGATACGGTCCTCGCGCGCGGAGCCGCTGCCGCCGGGGAGCTGCCTGCGGAGCTCGTCTACCTCGGGATCTCGCTCGGCGTCCTGCCGGCGCAGAAGCTGGCTCAGACCCGCCCCGGCGCGAAGGGCGCGCTGTTGCTGGAGGCATGCGTCCCTGTCTCGGAGTTCGGTGGCGCCTGGCCCCAGGACGTCCCGGTCCAGGTGCACGGCATGGACGCAGACCCGTTCTTCTCCGGTGAGGGGGATGTGGACGCGGCCCGCGCGCTCGTCGAGACGGTGGCCGGTGCCGAGTTGTTCCTGTACTCCGGAGACAGACATCTGTTCACCGACAGCAGCCTGGCGTCGCACGACGAGCACGCTGCAACCCAGGTCACCCACCGCGTGCTCGACTTCCTCGACCACATCAAGCAGGGAACCTCGACTGCACCCGCCTGACCGGGACCGCTGTGGCCGTGAGTCGAACGCGAGAACGGCCGGATCGGTAGGGGGACGGCCGCTCGCGCGTGACGTTGGTCAGAGGGGCCACCACGGAAGTCGTCGTCGGGCGGTCCGGGGGCAACCGCGCGGGCGCCGACCAGGGTGAACGCCGAGAACGCGCCCGGATGGTCGAGTACGGCGAGCTGGGCGACCATCCCGCCCACGCCGATCCCCGCGAGGTGCGCAGGCCGCCCGCCGAGCGCCCCGGCAAGGTCCGCCGCGTCGGCGGCGAGATCCCGCAGGGTGTAGGCGGTCGCCTGCGTGACCGTGGTCGTCGACTCCCCGCAAGACGTAGAAGGCTCCAGCCGCTGCCCGGCAGGCTCCGCCACCCGGGTGGTTTTGGACGCGGCCCTTCGGTAGCAGGGCGAGCCACCTGGAAGGATGGCCCCGCTGTTGCCGGCCGGGATGACATCCGGTTCGGCGGAACCGAAGAGAGGATCCATGGTGGGAACGAAGTGGTCCACCGCTTCTCGGGGCATGGCCGTGGCCCTGGTGACCGTCACCGCTGCTGCGGCACCGACGACTGCCCACGGTCAGGCACCCGACCGAGCCCCGTCCGCCCACCGCACGGTGCTCACCAACGCGGACGCCGGCCGGACCGTGACCGCGAGCCCTGGAGACGACGTCGAAGTCCGGCTCACCGCCCACCGGGCAAACGGTCTCACCTACACGTGGGGCACTCCCACCTCCAGCGACCCCGCTGTTCTCCGGCGTACCTCCGGCAGTACGACACCGAGCGGGGCCGCCGCAGCCGTCTTCCATGCGGAAGGTGGTGGTACCGCAACCGTCACGGCCGTACCCCGCTGTCGCGCCGACCAAGACCGGGTCTGTCCCTTGGTGGTCGTGCCCTGGAAGGCCAGGATCGAAGTGCGGTGACCTTCCGGACGAGGACCCCGTCCGGAAGGCTCGAATCAGCGGAGCAGGTGTACGCGCCAGGCGGGGTACCAGCGGCCGTCGGGCGGAGCGTCAGGCGGCGGGGATCCGGTCGAGGAAGCCGAGGACCGAGGTGATCCGGCCGTCCTCGGCCAGGGTGATCGCATCCGAGCCGGCGACCGGAGCGGAACCGTCGGCCGTGGAGACCAGCTCCCAGCTGAAGCGGGCGATGTGATGGTTGCCGTCCACCTCGCCGGTCAGCTTGAACTCGAAGCCCGGGAACTGCTCGTGCGCGGCCCGGATGACCGCCGCGATCGCCTCGTGACCACGCACGTCGGCCAGCGGGTCGGTGTAGGTGCCTTCCTCGGACCAGGCTGCGGCGACCGCTTTGGCGAGGCCGTCGGCGTCGGTGGCGTTCCACGCCTCGAAGTAACGGGATACGGCGGCAGCGTGCATCGGCATGACAGAACTCCCTGTCGGTCGAAGTCGCCTGTAGGTCAGGCGAGTTGGCTCGGTCGACGGGCCGGAGGAGGCCGGCCCGACGTCCGATGGCTCCACTCTGCCGCGTCACGCCCGACCATGCGATTACCACTCAGGTAATGGCAGTCCCGACCTACTCGGGCACGCATGGATGGGCATGCGGGCCGTCCAGGTCTTGCGGGATCTGCGACGCATCCGGCTGACCAGCCGCTACCCGGAGAGTGCGAGGGCAGGACTGATTCCGTGGTGAGCCGGTCGAGCCTCGGTACGCGTCCGGGGATGCGACGGCAGGGCGGGTGCGGGTGCCGTGACGTGTCAGTGGATGACGTCGAAGACATTCTTCTGCAGGCCGTTGGGGTAGGCCTCGTGCTCGACGAGCTTGAGCTTCTGGGTGTCCTTGTCCGTGGCGCTGAAGAGGCGCTTGCCGGCGCCGAGCAGGAGCGGGTACACGATGAGGTGGTAGTGGTCGATCAGGCCGGCGTCCGAGAGGGCCTGGTTCAGCGAGGCGCTGCCGTGGAGGATGATCGGGCCGCCTTCGGTCTCCTTGAGCGCGGCGACCTCCTCGAGCGGGCGCAGGATCGTGAGATGAACGCGGTGCTGGTCAGGGTGCGCATCTGAGGGTTCCTCGGTCTCTCGCGTCCAGGTGCCGCAACTTCGACCGTGCACGCTTCGTCCGCTCCTGCGTGGGCATTGCGCCAAAGCCATGGTCACTGACTGCTGATCACGGAGAAACTCATCGGTCCCGCGATCCGTCAACTTACCGAAACCACGGATGGCCGATCAGCCTGTCTCGGCCGGCCTCGGTCACCGAGGAGGAGGGCGGCGGGTCAACGGCTGAGCAGCGCGTCCAGTTGATCATCGAGGTGTGCGCTCTCGCTGTCGGCGGGGACCGCCGCGTACGTCCGGTTCAGGAAGGCGGCGACGCCGTCGGCATTCGCGAGCAGCACCGCCCGGTCCTGACCGGCCCGATCTGCTCCGCGCAACTCGATGCGGAGGTCTCGCTTCGGCCCACTGCTCACGGGCCGGAAGCGCACGGCCCCCTCCCCCACCGGCCGGTGTAGTCCGTCGGCCAGCATCTGCCGCTCGAAGTACCAGCAGGCGAGCGGCTCACCGGCGTGGAGGATCACCGCCCGTACCGCGACCGGGTCCGACGCGGTGTAGGAGAGCTGCACCAGCAGTGGCGCCCCGCCGGCCGTGGCCACGCGGGCGTGTATCAAAAAGGTCATGCCGGACGTCACAGAAGGCCTCCACGAGGACGGGGCACCTGCCGTCGGCGCCGGATCCGCGTGTGCCCATCCCGGCGCCGACCACACCACCTCGTTTCCGACCCCGGCGAAACCCCCGGTTCCCCGGAGGACGGGCGGCCGTCCCGACGGGCTCCTCGACCGCCGACCCGCTCCCTCGGGGAACCGTCCGGGGGGAGTCACGGCGCCGGCTGCCCGACTCCGCACGGGACTCCCTCATGCTGCGTCCTCCTGCCCTCAGAGGGGCACCGGCGTGCGTCCGTGCCCGCGGTGGGGCGCAGGCCGGTGGGGCCGGCGCCCCGGGACGACAGACCGGCGTGCTGCTGCCGGCTGTCAGTCGGTGGACAGGGCCTGGAGGAGATCGCCGACCTTGGGGTCGGGCAGGGCGCGGGCGACGTCGGCCTGGGCGACGATGCCCACCAGGCGGTGCCCGTCGATCACGGGCAGCCTGCGCACCTGGTGCGAGGTCATCGTGCGGAGGATTTCCTCGGCGTCGTCATCGGCTCCGATCGTGACCGCTTCACCCTGCGCGAGGTCACCGGCCTTGATCTGACCGGGGTCCTTGCCCACGCCCAGGACCTTGACCACGATGTCGCGGTCGGTGAGCATCCCTTTGAGCTTGTCGTCCGTGCCGCAGATGGGCAACGCACCGACTCCCAGCCGTGTCATCTTCTTCGCCGCTTCCAGCACCGTCTCCTCGGCACCGACACACTCGGCGCCTTCGGTCATGATCTCGCGGGCCGTCGTCACTACGACACTCCTTACCTCGGCGATGCGACGCCGCCCGATGAGCGGAGCCGCGGGATGCAACCAGGTGTGCCCCGAGCCACGGACGCATAACGCCACATGCCGCCCAGCCACCCCTTGGCGCGACTCGGCGACCCCAATGCCAGTCGGCCGGCCGCGCGAGGGGCGGGCGCGCACGGTATCGGTGGCCCCGGGGCGCCCGCGCCGGTGGGCTCGACGGTCGCCCGGCCCGGTCGGCCGTTTGGGCTGCCCGGTCGCCCGGTCGCCCGGCCGTCCGGCCGTCCGAGGTTGGCATGGAGAACATCGAGATGCACCCGGCCTGGCCGTGGGTGTGCCGGCGCGCTGCCCCCTCCCGTTCAGCCGAAGGCCCCGGTCCTGCGCCCCTCCGGGCGCAGGGCCGTCAACCGTCAACCGCTGTGCCAGGGGATGTCCGGCGTGAGCATGTCGTGGACGCAGCGGCGCAGTCCGCTGGTGGTGTCGACCGGTGGGAGCCACGGCACCCGCTGGAGCAGATCGCCGCGTTGCCCGGTGCTCAGGTCGGTCAGGAGGGTGCGGAGTTCGTCAGGGACGGGGTCGTCGACCAGACAGAGCCAGGCGAGCCCGGCGCCGATGCGGATCTCGGGCGTTCGGCCGGGATCCGACCACAGGCCCCGGGCCCACGCGGGAGCGTGTACGTCCCCTTGCTCCCGGGCGAGTTGGGCGATCGCCAGGATCAAGCTCACCTGGACCACCGGGTCGTCCTCCACTGCCAGCCTGCCGCGCAGGGCTGACGAAACGCGTGGAATCCCGCTGGTCGCCGCCGCCAGGGCGAAGGCGGCCACGGCGCGGACATCGGGATCGGGGTCGGGGAGAAGCGGGAACAGGAGGTGCAGGTCGGCGGTGAGGGCGTCGCGCGCGGCCCGGATCGTCCAGTCCACCGGGCAGTCCGTGGTGCCCTCCCTCATCAAGGGGTCCTCGGCGACTTGGAGGAGGCCTTCGCGTGTTCCGTCCCCATCGTGCTGGCATCGTCCGATCTCGGCGACCAGGCGAAGGGTTTCCGCGCGGAGCCCGGGAGAGCCGGCGGCCGCGAGCCGGAGCAGGAAAGGCACCGCCAACGCTGCCACCGCGATCGTGCTGCCTTGATGGTGAAGATCCGTCCGCAGCTGCCGCAACGCCCGCCCGGCGGCTGCGGCGTCGCTGTCGCGGGATCCCCGGCCACCTGGACCAGCGTTCCTCGTCCACAGCCTGCTCTCCGGACACCATAGCTCCCTCCACACCTCACCCCGGCAGCCGTGACCTGCGGCGCGACCGCAAGAGTCGCACGAGCGGGGCCTCAGGGGCGCCGTTCCTCGTAGTGGATGTGGTGTCGGGCAGCGATGGGGTTGATCTTCTCGGGGTCCAGTTCCCCACCGGTGAGGACGCTCGGGCCGGCCTCGACCAGGTCCTCGACGTAGCACTCCCAGCCGCCCGGGGAGGAGATCTGCAGCACGCGCGGGGGCGGGTCGGAGGCGCGGCGCAGGGCGTGCGGGACGCCACGGGGCAGCAAGGCGAAGGTCCCTTGCGGCGCCGAGTGGGTGCGGTCGTCGAACTCGATGGCGAGGACGCCCTCGAGGACGTAGACGCACTCGTCGGCCCGGCGGTGGACGTGGCGCGGAATGTCCTTCGCCAGGGTCACTTCGAGGAGCGACAACCGCCCCTCGGTGTCGGCCGTGGCGGCCTTGACGGCGAAGGCGGGTGGCAGCGGTACGCGGCCCGGCCGGACGGCACCGGGTTCCAGCAGGACGAAACGCTTCTCGTCATCCGCGTCAGGGGTGTTGGTCATGGTTGCGCTCCTCGTCTCGGCCTGTTCGGCGGCTCCGTCTCCTTGACGGACCGGCGAGTCGAGATGTGACGGGCACGCTGCCGGCCGTCCACCGACGGTGGACGGCCACAGCGACCTGCCCCGGGCGCAGCGCGGGTCAGGCGAAGGTGCGGCGCAGGTGTTCCGCCAGGTGTTCCGGTACGGCCGGGTGGAAGCGTCCGGAGACGTAGCCGTCCGGGCGGATCAGGAGGGCCTCGCCGTCGCGCGGCGCATAGGCGTCGCGGAACTCGCCCGCCGCGTCGCACACACGCGGCAGCCGTAGGGAGACCGGCCCGGTGTCCCGCGGTACCTCTGCGGCGGTGATCAGGTAGGTGTCGAGCAGGCCGTGGGCGGCGCGGTGCGCCTCGGCGGCGCAGGCTTCGAGCCGTGCGGCGCTGTCGCCCGAGGCGTGCTCCGATCCCGCGAACAGCAACAGCACGTGCCGCGGGGTGCGCAGCAGGTCGAAAAGCCGCCACGGGTAGGTGGCGACGTCGCTCAGCAGGCCGCGGCAGTCCGGTGCCCGGTCGCCCGTGGCGGGACCGGCCACGGGCGTGCCGTCCGCACCCTTCGGCTGGATCAACGGGCTGTCCGGGTAGGCGACCAGCAGCTGGGCCTGGCGCCGCAGCGTCGTCTCGGGGTCGTCTCCCTTGTTGCCGAGGCCGGAGCGGGCATGACCAGCGGAGCGGGCGTGTCGGACGGTGCGGTTGACCACTTCCTGCGCGACCGGGTGGCGTTCGGCGTGATAGCTCTCCAGCACCTCGTCCGTGGCCACACCACGGACGGCCAGGGCCAGCTTCCAGGCCAGGTTGTAGGCGTCCTGCACGCCGGTGTTCAGACCCTGTCCGCCGATCGGCGGGTTGATGTGCGCGGCGTCCCCGGCGACGAAGAGACGGCCGTTCCGGTAGCGGTCCACCAGGCGGTGGCTGACCCGGAAGGCGGACGACCAGCGCAGCGTGGAGGCGGTTGTCGGCTCCGGGGACAGCCGGTCGAGCACGGCCTGGATCTGGCCGAGGTCCGGTCCGTGGCCGTCCCCCATCCCGTCCGGCGCGCTCAATGAGTTTTCGTCCCCGGCGTCGGCGCCAGGGCGCAGCATCGACAGCCAGTACCGCCGGACGCCCGGCATCGGAATGCAAATGAGCATGTCGGCCATCGAACCGTTGTCGTCCATGTTCACGGACCGCATGCTGTAGCCGACGGGGAGCTCCCAGTCGAGCTCGACGTCGCCGATCATGTACTGCTCGGGGAAGGCGTCGCCCTCGAAGGTCAGCCCGGCCGCCTTGCGGACCAGGCTGTGCGCGCCGTCGCAGCCCACGACGTAGCGGGCGGACAGACGCTCGGTCCGGCCGTCGGCGTGCGCGAGGACGGCCTCCACCTCGTCCGGGTGCGTCTCCAGCGAGCGGAGCTCGGTCGGCCGCTCCACCTCCGTGCCGAAGCGCGCAAGATGCTCGCCGAGCAACCGCTCGGTCGCGTACTGGGGCAGCGTGGCGAAGGGGTAGGGGATCTCGGGCGGCAGGGTCAACTCGACCTGGGGGCTCGGCTTGCCGTCGATGAAGACCAGCTGGCCCCGGTGCGGCACCGCGTGATCCAGCGCCCCGCGGGCGAGGCCCATGTCGTCCCACACCTCCAGCGTGCGGGGCTGGATGCCGATGGCCTTGGCATAGGGCTGCGGGCCGGCCAGCCGATCGACGATGCGGCAGTCCACTCCGTGGCGCCGCAGCTCGGCCGCCGCCGTCAGGCCCACCGGGCCCGCGCCCACCACGAGTACGTCGATATCGGCCATGATCAGGACCCTTCGTCATCCGGCTTAGTCCGCGAGCCAGTCTGCTTCACCAGGTTGCACCGACCGGCGGATTGGCGGCTCGGCCGCCGTGGCGTAGCCGCTAACGTGCTGGTCAGGACGGGTTGACGAAGTTTCAGGTTCACTCATCCGGCCGCTGCCAGGTTGGCGTAGCGCCTGTCCCCCGGCTCGGTGGGGCCAGGCCGTTTGCTTCGGATCATCCGACCGTTAACGTGAGTACATGACGGCTTGTACGGAATGCGGTTTCGAGTACGACCTCGCCCTGGCTACCAGTGTCCCGATCCTCGCCAGGGGCCACGCGCGCGAGTACGCGGACCTGCTGCAAGCCGCGCCGCCGGTGCTGCGGCAGCGCTCCTCGCCGCACGTATGGTCACCTCTGGAGTACGCCTGCCACATGCGCGATGTGCTGCTCGTCCAGAGGGAACGGGTGCTGGCCGCTCGCCGCCTTGATACGCCGGTCGCCGAGTCCATGGGGCGGGACGAGCGGGTCGAGCACGACGGATATGCGCAGCAAACGCCCACCGATGTCGCGCGCCAACTCCAGGACGCAGCATCGCTGTTCCACGACGTTCTCGACCGGCTCTCTCCCTCCGATTGGGATCGCACGTTGGTGTACAGCTACCCCGAGCCCACGGAGCGCTCACTGCGCTGGGTCGCCGTGCACACCCTGCACGAGCTGCGCCACCACCTGCTCGACATGCGTCGCCAGCTGGAACGCCGCGACTAGCGCTGTGACCGAGAAGGTTTGCCGGGTTGCTCGTTGTGCTGGTCGGATGTGACGACTTCGACTGGCATGGGGCCCCGCAGTCACCGACCGCGGGGCCCTCACCTTCAGGGCGCCACGCAGCAGGTTCAATGCCCGCCGCCAGGGTGGCCCTCGGCGCGCTGGGCCCCACATACTTCAGGGGGATCGCCATTCCGAATGGCCGGACACGGGACGCGGTGCCGCCTACCCGCCACCGGGATCCTGTCGGGGCCTGCCAGGCGGTCGCGTCTCACCGGGCCGGAGCGACCGGCGAGCGCCGTACGTTGCCCAGCTCTACGTGAAGGCCACGGCGGCGGCGAAGCCCTGACGCCCAGGGGCGGGGGCGGCCATGCCCTGGTTATACGCCGCCCTCGATGAGGGTCCAGCCGGGGGAGATGTCGTCCAGCGGCCCGACGCTCTTGTAGTCGCCGTCGACCAGCTTCGAGGCCGAGGCGGTGCCGTCGGACTTGTAGAAGAGCAGGCTGTCCGAGGTTCGGCCCACCTTCTCCCAGAGGTCGGAGGTGCCGACCCCGCGGAAATGGAAGACCCAGCCGTCGGTCGCCGTGCCCGCCCGCAAGTCGAGTTTCCCGCCCGCCTTCGCCCAGGACAGCACCGAGTCCCTGGTGGCGGTCAGCTGGCCCAGGTGGTCCTCCCCCACCAAGCTGCCCCTGCGCCCGTAGACGCCGCCTTCCAGGGTTCCGTACTCGCTCTTGTCCCACGAGAAGGTGGCCGCCCCTGGCCGGGCCGCGGCGGTCAGCGTGTCGCACGAGCCGGCCATGGTCACCCAGCCCTTCTTGAAGTCGTCGTACGTGCGCACCTGTTGGTACTTGCCGTTCCGCAGGGTGCCGGTGATGCCGTGGCCGGTCTGGCCGTTGTAGAAGAGCACCGAGTCGCCGGAGGCCTCGACCTGGGTCCAACCCGTCGGGAAGTTGCCAAAGGTGCGGGTGCGCGCGTACTCGCCGTCGGTGAAGGTGCCGACCTCCCCAGCCCCGGTGATCTTGTTGTACAGCAGCAGCGAATCGTGGCTCGCCGCCGCGTGCGTGTAGCCGCGCGGCAGGTGGAACTCCCCGTTGGACTCCCAGTGGCCGGCGGAGAGGGTTCCGGTGACGGCGGAGCCGCTACCGGTCCGGTAGAACAGGATCGAGGTGTTCCCGCTGGTGCCGAAGCAGGACGCGGAAGCGGACGCGGGGGTGACGGGACCCGCCAGCAGAACCGCCACTGCAGAAGTCGCCAGCGTGACCACCAGGGATTTCCTCATCATTGCCCCATTTCGTCGGGTGGGCGCGCGCGTCGGGCGTCGTGGGGTCGCCCGTGCGTAGGGGGTTCCCCGCCTGGATGCGGTCGCAGCGGCCGACGTCACGGGTCGACCGAGGCTGCGACGGGCGGCACGACCTGAGCTCCAACAGGGCGCCCACCGGCGATTCCCGCCCATGTGCAACGCCCTCGTCCATTCTGCGCCGCATCGGGACCCGTCGCATCCAGGCCCGGCGCCTAGTGCTGTGACCGGGAAGGTTTGCCGGGTCGGGTGGTCAGGCCGCGGCGGGTAGTGGTCTGCCGCCCCAGCGGATGCCTTTCTCGCTGCGGATGCGGGCGCGTTCGCGTCGTCGTGCGGCGAGGACGTCGGGGTGGCGGGCGTTCTGGTTACGCCAGCGCAGGTAGGCGTGCAGGGCCCTGGTCTGGACCGTGTGATTTGGATGGTTGGAGTTGGCCAGGGTGAACTGCCGCAGGGGTCCGAAGTGGGCCTCGATGGGGCTGGCCCAGGACGCGTAGGTCGGGGTGAAGCACAGCTCGACCTTGTGCCGGGCCGCCCACCTGCGGATTCTCCAGTTCAGGTGGGCGGAGAGGTTGTCGAGGATCACGTAGATCGGTCCGCCGTCCGGGCGTGCGGCCCGGATCGTTCTCAGGGCCGCCCAGGTGTGGTCGATGCCCTTGCGTCTGTGGTTGACGCCCCAGAGCTTGTCGTCGCCGACGGAGTAGCAGCCGTGGAAGTAGGTGATTCCGTGGGTGCGGCGGTAGGTCGCCGGAAGGCGGTCGGGCCGGCCCCGATCTGCCCAGCAGGAGCCAGCGGTGGGGCGGATGCCGAGCGGGCCGAACTCGTCGAACGCGAACGTGCGGTCCGGCCGCTGGTTGATCGCGTACTCGATCCGGTCCAGCTTGGCGTCGAAGTCCAGGTCCGGGGACTCCTTCCAGGTCTTCGTGCGCTGGAAGGTGATCCCCCGGCGGGCAAGTAAGCATCGAAGTGCCTCTCGGCCGATCCGGACAGGCCTGGCCATGTTGCGCCGCAGGTGATCGACAAGCTTGCGGATCGACCAGCGGGTGAAGGGCTTGCCGAGCTGGGCCGGTCGGGCACTGGCCGTCTGGACGACGAAGTCCTCGTCGTCAGGACTGAGTAGGCGGGGACGGCCTCCCGCCCACTGAGGGTTCAGGCATGCAAGCCCGATCTCGTTGAAGCGGTGGATCACATCGCGGACAGTGTCCTCGTCCGCCTGGACCAGCCGTGCGATCACCGGGACCCTGCTGCCACCGGCCGAAGCGAGCAGCATCATCGCCCGCCGAAACCGCACAGAACTGGTACTGCCCCGCCAGACGATGTGCTGCAGTTTCTGCCCCTCCTGCTCGGTCAGCCTGCGAAACCGGACCGGTTGCGCCATCCCGCCTCCCCATGCTGGTCGGAGAATTCATTTCCAACCAGCACAACCAGCAACCCGGCGAACCTTCCCGGTCACAGCACTAGGTTCTGTCTCTTTGGTCAGCGTCGGGTCCAGATGAGGATGCCGGCGAGGTGGAGTGCGGCCTGGTAGGCGATGGCGAGTTTGTCGGTTCGTGTGGCCAGGCCGCGCCACTGCTTGAGCCGGTTGATGCACCGCTCGACGGTGTTCCGCTGCTTGTAGACCTCACGGTCGAAGCCCGGTGGGCGGCCGCCTTGTCGGCCCCGCCGCAGGCGGTGGCCGATCTGGTCGGAAGGTTGCGGGATCACCGCCCGGATTCCCCGGCGCCGGAGGTGACTGCGGATGGCGCGGGAGGAGTACGCCCGGTCGGCCAGCACAGCGAGAGGCCGGGTTCGTGGCCTTCCAGGGCCGGTGCGGGGCACGCGGATGCGGGACATCACGGTCTTGAAGGCGGGTGCGTCACCAGCCTGACCTGCGGTGATGGTGAAAGCCAGAGGCCGTGCCCCACCGTCCGCGGCCAGGTGGACCTTCGTGCTCAGCCCGCCACGGGAGCGTCCGAGAGCGTGATCGGCGGGCTCACCGGAGCGAGCCGCCCCCTTTTACGTGCCCCGGCGGCGTGCTGGTGGGCGCGGACGACCGTGGAGTCCACCGACACCGTCCAGTCGATGTCGTCGTCGGCGTCCGCCGCCGCCAGGACGGCGACGAGGATCATCTCCCAAGTGCCGTCGACGGCCCACCTGATCAGCCGTTTGTGGGCTGTCTGGAACGGGCCGAGCTCGCCGGGGAGATCCCGCCAGGGCGAGTTGGTGCGGTACTTCCACGCGATGGCCTCGAGTGTTCGGCGGTGGTCGGCCCACCGCCGGCCACGGACTGGATCGGCCGGCATCAGCGGCTCGATCCGGTCCCACATCGCATCAGTGATCACTAATCGGACAGACATATCCGATCAACTGACTTACCGTCCAAAGAGACACGCGCTAGGTGTATTGATCACGAGCGTTGTTGACATTCGGCTGGTCTTGAACATGACGAAGACCTCCGGTGAGGTGGGAGCTGTCTAGGAACTCACCGCACGGAGGCCTTCGTGTCCCACCGTAATGCCCGGTTGACTGTCTTCGGTAGGCGGCTACTGGTCGAACGTGTCCTCGCCGGGCGTCCGGTCGCCCATGTGGCGGCCGAGATGGGCATATCGCGGGCCACCGCCCACAAATGGGTCCGCCGCTGGCGAACGGAAGGCAACGCCGGGCTTCACGATCGCTCCAGCCGCCCCCGCTCGACCCCCCACAGGACGCCGCCCTCGACCGAGGCCCAAGTCTGTGACCTGCGACGAAGCCGCAAACTCGGCCCCGCACGAATCGGCCCGATCCTCGGCCTGCCCGCCTCGACCGTCCACCGGATCCTGGTCCGGCACAGCCTGCACCGCCTGGCCTGGCTGGACCGGCCCACCGGAGAGCCGATCAGGCGATACGAGCGTGCCCGGCCCGGCGAGCTGGTCCATGTCGACATCAAGAAGCTCGGCAACATCCCCCACGGCGGCGGCTGGCGGGCAGTGGGCCGAACTGACGGCGACCACAACCGTCAGGCCACCACCACCCAGCGCAAAAACAGTACGCCAGTGATCGGCTACAGCTACGTCCACTCCGCCGTCGACGACCACTCCCGCCTTGCCTACAGCGAGGTCCTCACCGACGAACGCCAACACACCGCCATCGCCTTCTGGACCCGGGCTCACACGTTCTTCCAGGACCACGGCATCACCGTCGAACGCGTCCTGACCGACAACGGCGCCTGCTACAAGTCGAAACTCTTCACCCAGACCCTGACCGCGGCCGGCATCGCCCACAAGAAGATCAGGCCCTACCGGCCCCAGACCAACGGCAAGGTCGAACGCTTCAACCGCACGCTCCTGGACGAGTGGGCCTACCAGCGGCCCTACCGGTCAAACGACGAGCGGACAGCGGCCCTGGCAGACTTCCTCCACACCTACAACCACCACCGCTGCCACACCGCACTCGGCGGACACCCACCCATCACCCGCGTCAACAACCCTGCGGGTCAATACAACTAGGCGCTGTCCGGCGGATCATGCTTCGGGGTCGAGGGTCCGGAGGTCGTAGAGGTAGGAGCGGTCGTTTTTGAAGCTGCGCCAGACGGTGGCGGGGGGTTCGGGTTCGTCGACGTGGCTGTCGAGGGGATGGGCGGTGACGAGGCCGTCAGCGATCTCGCAGTGCCAGCCGTCGGTCGGCGACCAGACACACCACACGTTCCCGTCCGTTCGGCGGTAGGCGGGGCGGCCGTTGCGCTCGCCGTCGCGTTCGAAGTGGTAGCGGAGCCCGTCGATGTGGCGCACGAAGGTGAAGGATGAAAGTGCCGTCATAGCTTCCGCACTGTATGGGACGACGCTGCTGGCGGCGAAGGAGTCCTGGGTGTGACCAGGTGCTGGGCGTATCTCACGGGCGGAGCCAGAGCCGGATCGCGGCGACGGCGACGGCGACAGTGCCATGGAAGACGTAGGCCCTCTTGTCGTAGCGGGTGGCGACGGCCCGGGAGCTCTTGAGCCGGTTGATCGTGCGCTCGACCTCGTTGCGGCGGTCGTAGATCTCGAGGTCGAAGCCGGTGGGTCGGCCGCCCTTGCTTTCGCGTCTTGTGCGGTTGGCCCGCTGGTCCTTTGGTTCGCAGATGGTGTGCTTGATCTGGCGTCTTCGCAGGTAGCGGCGGTTGCGGCGCGAGCTGTATGCCTTGTCGCCGCCGATGTGGTCCGGCCGGGTGCGCGGCCGTCCGCCTTGCGGTCGGGGAACGGCGATGCGTTCGAGGCCCTCGATCATCTGCGGCGCGTCGCCCCACTGGCTAGGGCGTGACCAGGAAGGCCATGGGCCCGCATCCACCCTCACCGGCGAGGTGGATCTTGCAGGTCAGACCGCCCCGGGACCCGTTCGCACCCGGAACAGGATCCCGTTGATCACCCTGCGGTGATCGCTCCACCGGCCGCCACGCTGCCCCGACGCTGGCAAGTACGGCTCCAACCGGTCCAACTCGGCATTCGTCAGATCACCCCGCCCCATGCCGGGATCAACGAGCCAGCAATCCGACAGCCGCATGATCCGCCGGACAGTGCATAGCCGTCTCTTTCGGATCTTGCCGGTCAAGCCCGCGTCGTCCGGCGCCGTGCATCGCAAGGCGGAGGGGCGCCGGTGTACTGGACGTACTCCGGCGCCCCGACAACGGTGGGGGCACCTCCCAGCGGTAGCCGGGGGAGAGGTGTGGTGCCGGGCGGCGCGGGTCCGGGGGTACCTCCCAGCGGTGCTGGGGGAGCAAGATCCGGAAGGGACGGCCCAGGAGAGCACGACTGCCCCGGGGTGCGTTCGACAGCCGCGGACCTCCGGGCGCATGGGCCGGGAGGTTGTCCCGAAGAGGCGAGGGGCGGGCGCGGTAGGCCGCGCCCACGCACGCCGGCTGCGTACCGCATGCCGTCAAGGCTTCCTCCGACAGACCGTGGCAGGAGAGACCGTGACCAGCGCGCTGGAGAATCGTTCAACCTGACGTCGCATCGGAAATGCACACCGCATCCCCCCGCGGTCGAGCGACATCCGGTCCCTGGGAAGCCATCCCCCCCGGCTCCCCAGGGACCGATCGCGCGTCCGGGGCGCCGCCGCCGCTGGACAGCGCTGCCGGTCTGCCACGGTGCTCCCAGAAGGCCCAAGGACGACGACCGGTAGGACCGGAGCCCCTCCCCGGAAGCTCGGGGCAACCGGGGAGGGGGAGGGGTGCGCATCCCGTTCCCTTCAACGAGCCGGAGCAGAACCGGTTCCGCAAGATCGGCGCCCGGCCCCGTAGCGGAGTCCAGGCCGCCCACTTCGCCGGCAGCGGCCTCGCCGTCCGCCGGGCCCGGTCTGCCGACGCCCCTCACTCACCGCTCCACGAGCGCATGGAACAGCAACGCCCCGGGCACGCGCCTGGTTCGGATCAACCACACCCAGAGTCAGGAGACCCGATGATCCGCCATGCCGTGACCTGCGACCGTGAGCGCTGCCTCGCCCTGTACCTGGAGTCCGAGGAGCCGGTGAAGGCCCGATTCGAGGACGCGATCGCGGAAGCCGGGTGGACCCTCCGGCCGGCGGCCGTGGCCCTGCCGGGCTATCCGGCCGCGCCCGACGTCCTCGCACACCTCTGCCCCGCCTGCGCGGCCGGACGGGGGCCGGTCCTCGAACGGGGCGACTGCCCCACCTGCTCCGGCGCGACCGAGAACCTGGAGGCCGGGGCCACCTGCCACTACTGCCGCAAGGTCGTCCCCCACCTCGCCGACAAGTGGTGCTGACCCGCAGGCACCGGAGCGCTCCGCCGGTACGGGCGCGTGCCGGAAGCGGCACGCGCCCGACGTCCGCCTGAGGTCGGCCCGCCGGCGGTCACCGTTTTCCTCCACATCACCTCCTCCACTCGCCGGATGACGGCTCCTCCCACTGCCGCGAGCGGTTCCCCAAAGGCGCCGGCGAGCACTGCTCCCCCGACACCGCGCCCCCGGCGGCCCCCGGCTCCCCGGCTCCCCGGCCGACCGTGACCCGGTCCCGGCCCCCCTCCCCCCTGCCGCCCCACGCCGCGCGCAGGACGCCGCCGGACGCCGTGAGCCCGCCCACGCGCCGGATTACCGGATGGAGGGACGATCGCGGTCGCCGGTTGGGCCGTCCGGGCGCAAACGCAGTCCGGTGACCGCCCGGCGGGGAAGGACAGAGGTGGATCACGGCCGCGGACGACAGCAATCCGGGCGGGCAGGTGCATCCAACGGCGCATCGGCCGCCGAACAAACGAGAGCGCAGCCGCCCATCCGACGGAGGAACGCACATGATTGCGAAGGCCGTTCTCGCACACGCACCCACCCCCGCACGAGCCGGGTCGACGGGCGAGCGGGTGGACGCGGACGTGCCCGCAGCGGTGCGCGGGGAACTCGAAGCCGTGCTGGACGGTCTGCTGGCCCGCGCCCGGTCGCTCGACCCCGTCTTCGCCTCCGACGTGGCCGAACGCCTTGCCGCCTTCACCCTGCGCGGCGGGCGCCGCACCCGGTCCAGGTTCCTGTGGTGGACCGCCCGTGCCTGCGGGGCCGGCGAGGATCTGACACCCGCGCTGCTGCGCGTCGCCACGGCCCTCGAACTCATCCAGACGTGCGCCCTCGTCCACGACGACGTGATGGACCGGTCCGCGCTCCGCCGGGGCGGCCCGTCCTTCCACACGCAGGTCGCCGCGCGGTACGCCGACAGCTGCGGGGCCCCCAGTGCCTTCGGCGCGTCCGCCGCCGTCCTCGCCGGCGACCTGGCCCTCGCGTGGGCCGACGATCTCGTGGCCGCGGCCGACCTGCCGCGCGGCACACGGGACTCCGTGCTGGACATATGGCGGCTCATGCGGACGGAGATGGTGGCCGGACAGTACCTGGACCTGTACACCCAGGCCACCGGCACCCGTTCCGCCCCGCTCGCCCTGCGCACCGCCTGCCTCAAGACGGCCCGCTACACCGTGGAGCGGCCGATGGCCCTGGGGGCGGCGATGGCCGGGGCGGACGCCGCCACCGCGGCGGCACTGGGCGCCGCCGGGCGCTGCGCCGGGGTCGCCTTCCAGCTCCGAGACGACCTGCTCGGTGTGTTCGGCGATCCCGAGGTCACGGGGAAGCCGGCGGGCGACGACATCAGGGCCGGCAAGAACACCTACGTGGCGGCGCTGGCGGTCTCCCTCGCCGCCGCCGGTCCCGATGCCCGCGCAACGCACCTGCTCGACCGGTTCCTGGGGGACCGCTCCCTCACCGAGGAGGGTCTGGCCGAGGTCGGGGAGGTCCTTCGGACCACTGGTGCGGTCGCCCGCGTCGAACGGCGCATCCGGAGGCTGGCCGCCGCCGCCGAGCGCCACCTGTCCCGGGCGGAGCTTCGCGGCCCGGGACAGGTGGCCCTGGTGCGTCTCCTGCGCGAGGTGGCTTCGCCCCACCCCGCTCCGGAGGAGGGCTCCCGCCTCCCCGCGTCGGCCCCGGCCGCAGCGGTTCGGCGCGCGGGAGGCGACCGATGAGGACCGTCGACGGTCGTACGGACCACGTGGTCGTCGTGGGGGCCGGTCTCGCGGGCCTCGCCGCCGCCCTGCACCTGCTGGGCGCGGGCCGGCGGGTCACCGTGGTGGAACGCGCCGCAGTCCCGGGGGGCAGGGCGGGGTACCTGGAGAAGGGCGGCTTCCGCTTCGACACGGGCCCGACCGTGCTGACCATGCCCCACCTGCTGGAAGAGGCTTTCGCGGCCGTCGGTGACAGCTTGGAGGACCGGCTGGAGCTCACGCCGCTGCACCCCGCCTACCGGGCCTCCTTCGCCGACGGGAGCACGCTGGACGTCCACACCGGCGCCGAGGCGATGGAAGCGGAGATCGAACGGTTCGCCGGCAGCCGGGAGGCGCTGGGGTACCGGCGGCTGCGCCGTTGGCTCCAGGACCTCTACCGGGCCCAGATCCGGCGGTTCATCGACACGAACTTCGATTCGCCCCGGCAGCTGCTGCACCCCGACCTGGCCCGGCTGGCGGCGCTCGGCGGCTTCGGCCGCCTGGACCCCGCCATCGGACGTTTCGTCAAGGACGAGCGGCTGCGGAGGGTCTTCTCCTTCCAGGCCCTGTACGCGGGCGTGCCGCCGGCCCGCGCCCTTGCCGCCTACGCGGTCATCGCCTACATGGACACCATCGCCGGTGTCTACTTCCCCACGGGGGGCATGCACGCCCTGCCGCGGGCCATGGCCGACTCCGCCGCGGACGCGGGCGCCACCCTGTGGTACGGGCAGGAGGTGACACGGCTGGAGCGGCGCGGCGAGAGGATCACCGCCGTCATCACCGACCGGCAGCGCATCGCCTGCGACGCGGTCGTCCTCACTCCCGACCTGCCGGTCGTCTACGGGCTCCTCGGCGGAGCGCCGCGACGGCCGCTCCGGCTGCGTCACTCCCCCTCGGCCGTGGTCCTGCACCTGGGAACCGACCGTAGCTGGTCCCGGCTCGCCCATCATTCGATCTTCTTCGGCTCCCGGTGGAAGGAGACCTTTCACGAGGTGACACGGTCGGGGCGGCTCATGAGCGACCCGTCCCTCCTCGTCACCCGCCCCACCGCCACCGACCCCTCGCTGGCGCCGGCGGGGCGGCACAGCCACTACGTCCTGGCGCCGTGCCCCAACACCGACATCGGTCCCTCGGCAGACCGGTGGGCCGTGCTCGGGCCCCACTACCGCCGGGAACTCCTCGGCGTGCTCGAACGCCGGGGCCTGACCGGTCTGGAGGCCTCCGTCGAAGAGGAAGCCCTGTTCACGCCGGCCGACTGGACCGCGCAGGGCCACGCCGCGGGCACTCCCTTCTCCGCCGCCCACACCTTCGCCCAGACCGGTCCCTTCCGCCCGCGCAACCTCGTGCGGGGCACGTCGAACGCCGTCCTGGCCGGCTGCGGTACGACACCGGGTGTCGGCGTTCCCACGGTCCTGATCTCGGGCAAGCTCGCCGCCGCACGCATCACGGGGGCGGCCGTACGGCCCCTCCCGCGCGCCCGAGCCGATGAGAACGGAGCACCGGCGTGACGCGACGCGAACTCGACGCGGCCGGCATCACCGAACCGGCCCTGCGTGCCTCGTACACCGCCTGCCGCCGCCTCAACGCCCGCCACGGCCGGACGTATTTCCTCGCCACGCGCCTGCTGCCCGCCGACCGGCGCCCGGCCGTGCACGCCCTCTACGGCTTCGCGCGCTGGGCGGACGACATCGTCGACGACCTCGACGGCGCCACCGAGGAGCAGCGCTCGCGGCTCCTGGGCGACCTCACCGCCTCGCTCACGTCGGTTCTGGCCGGCGGCCGCACCGAGGACCCGGTCGTGCGCGCGCTGGCGGACACCGCCGTGCGCTACCGCATCCCGGCCGTCCACTTCACCGACTTCCTGGCCTCCATGCGCAGCGACTTGAGCGTCACCCACTATCCGACGATGCGGCACCTGCGCGACTACATGCACGGCTCGGCCGCCGTGATCGGCCTGCAGATGCTGCCGGTCCTCGGCACGGTCGGCTCCCCGGAGGAGGCCGCGCCGTACGCCGCGGCGCTCGGCGAGGCCTTCCAGTTGACCAACTTCATCCGGGACGTGGGCGAGGACCTCGACCGCGGCCGTGTCTACCTGCCGTCGGACCTCCTGTCCGCGCACGGCGTGGACCGCGACCTGCTGCTGTGGAGCCGCGGGACGGGGCGCGGCGATCCGCGCATCACCGAGGCGCTCAAGGCCGCGGCGGCGCACACCCGGGGCGTGTACGCGCGGGCCGAGCCCGGCATCGGCATGCTGCAGCCCGCGAGCCGCCCTTGCATCCGTACCGCTTTCGTGTTGTACGGGGACATCCTCGACGCCGTCGCCCGTGACGGGTACGCCTCGCTCCACCGGCGTTCGACGGTGCCCCGGCGCCGACGGGCGGCGATCGCCGGACGGGGCCTCGTGCGCGCCGTCGCCGCACGCCGTCGCCGCCCCGGCGCGCCACCGCAGTCGGCGTCGGCCCGACCCGTGCCCACTCCCCCGGCCGGGGGCGCGGCGCAGAACGTGACGGAGGGAGCACGGTGAGCGCGAAACGCACCCGCCGCGGCCGCTACCCCCTCAGCCTGCGCCGGGCGCCCGTCCCCTGGGAGCGGCAGGAACCCACCTGGCGCGCCGCCGCTCCCCGCATCATCGGTGCGTCGCTGGAGCGGGCGCTCGCCCGGCCGTCGGGCAACTGGTACGTCCTCGGCGCCTCCCGGGCCATCGGACCCGACGAGCCGCACGGATTCACCGTGGCCGGCGAGGAGATCGTCGTGTGGCGCGACGGACGGGGCCGTCTGCTGGCCGGCTCCGGGATCTGTCCCCACCTCGGGGCCCCGCTGGCGCAGGCCCGGGTCCACTGCGGGACACTCGTCTGCCACTGGCACGGAATGGCCCTGGACGGCGGCCCCTCGGCAGGCTGGAACGCCTACCCGGCTCACGACGACGGCGTCCTGTGCTGGGTCCGGCTCGACGCTCACGGGAAGGAGGAGCCGTCGCCGCTGCCCGTCGTGCCCCGGCGCCCCGGCCCCGGCCGCGCGGTGGCCTGCGTCTACGAGGCCACTGGGATCTGCGAGCCCGAGGACATCGTCGCCAACCGCCTCGACCCGTGGCACGGGGCCTGGTTCCACCCGTATTCCTTCGTCGACCTGCGCGTCCTGGACGCTCCGGACCCGTCTTCGACACCGTCATCGTCGTCACGGGGGGAAGCCCTGGTCGTCCGCGTGTCCTTCCGCCTCACCGACCGGATCGTCATTCCCGTCACCGCCGAGTTCACCGCCCCGGATCCGCGGACCGTCGTCATGCACATCACCGAGGGCGAAGGGCGGGGCTCCGTGGTGGAGACCCATGCGACCCCCCTGGGGCCGGGCCGCGACGGCCGGCCCCGGACCAGGGTGACGGAGGCCGTGATCGCGGCCTCCGAGCGTCCCGGCTTCGCCGTCGCCCGGGCCGGCGCGACCCTGCTGCGGCCGCTGATGCGCCGGGCGGCGGGCCGGCTGTGGAAGGACGACCTGGCCTACGCGGAACGCCGGTGGCAGCTGCGCGACTGCGGCCGCTTCCCCGGCTGACACCCGGGGAGCGTGCGGCGGCTCAACCGTCCTGTCCCGGGGCGCGGCTCAGCCGCGCCAGCGTCCGCAGCGGCGCGGACCGCCCCCGTCGCGGCACCGTCCACAGCGTCTCGCCCCGTACTCCCCACTGCTCCAGCAGCGCGTTGGCGGCCAGGAACCCGCTGGTGGCCGCCCGCTCCATCAGCGCGACGGGCAGCCCCGTACGGACCATGTCGCCGGCCACCAGCAGCCGGGGATGGGGAGTGCGCACCCCGGGACGGGAGGCATGGCCGCCGATCTCGAACAGCGGGCAGTCCTCTCGCCATTCGTGCCGTACGTCGACCGTTCCGGCCTCCCGGGTCTCCCCGTAGACCCTGTGCAACTGCTCCACGAGCCTCGTCTCGACCGCCGAACGTTCCTGCGTCGGATCCACGGCGTACGCGTGCAGCTCCACCACCGAGCCACCGGTGCGCAGCGCCCACCGGTGGGCCTCTCCTTCCCAGCGGTCGAGGACGCTGACGTTGTCCAGGTCCCCGTAGCCGCTCGTCCCGAGGAAGCCCGGCCGTCCGGGCCGGACCGGGCGGTCCAGCCACAGCCGTGAGACGAGGAACGGCGCGGCCGTACGCAGTCCGGCGATGTCCTCGCGCCACCGTTCGTCACCGAGGTCCTCCGAGGCCGCCACGACCCGCCGCAGGCCCTGGACGTCCATGGCCAGGACCACGGCGTCGAAGTGTTCGTCCCGGCCGGCCACCCGTACCTCGAAGCCGGCGGCCCCCGCCGGGCGGACCTCCTCCACGGCCGTCGCCGTGCGCACGTCGGCCCCCTGTGCGGTGAGGTGACGACCCAGCGGCTCCCACAGGGCCTGGGGGAACGGCTCGCGCGGCACGTCGAAGAGCAGGCCCTCGCTGGAACCGAGGAAGTAGATGTGGAACATCAGCACCAGCTCGGCGGCCGACAGCCGGGCCGGGTCGGCGAAGAAGCTGCGGGAGAACACCTCGAACGCGAGGTGCTGCGCGGCCTCCGGGAACCGGATGGCGGCCAGGAACTCGGCTGCGCTCACCCCGTCGAGCCTGCGGTAGACCTCGGGCACCGCCACGTCCAGCAGCGGCAGCGCGGCCCGCGCGTCCATCCTCGTCAGATCCCGCCAGCCGAAGGACGGGCTGCGGGCGACGAACCCCAGCGCGCTGAGCGGAGGGGTGCGCGGTACGCGCGCGAAGCCGTCCACGCCGCCACCGCTGTGCCGTAGGGGGTAGTCGGGAAGTCCCACGAGACCGTGCAGGCCCGGATCGGTACGCCTCAGCAGCGCGCGCAGGTTGTAGTACTGGCGGAAGAAGGCGTGGAAGCCGCGGCTCATCGTGGCGGGCGAACCGTCGCGCAGACGGACCGGCCAGCCGGCCAGTCGCCCGCCGAGTCCGGGCTCCCGCTCGAACACGGTCACCTCCACCCCGCGCTCCGCCAGCGGCACCGCCGCGGCCAGCCCCGCGATGCCGCCGCCGACCACCGCGACGCGGGGTGCCGGCCCGTCGATCCGCTCCCGGCCCGGGTGCCCGGGCACCTCGTGGGCCCGCCGGTCCCTTCCGGGGTAGCGGCGCTCCCGGCCCCTGGACGTCATGCCGCCGGCCTTGCGCGCCTCGGGGCCCGGGCCACGAACGTGTGGGTGATGCCCCCTTGCCATCCGGCGAGCGGCAGGGCCCGTACGTCGGCGAAGCCCGCGCGCCGCATCCGCTCCGCGAACCGCGGGGCCGTGTCGAAGGCGACGACGCTGCGCCACAGGTGCGCGTACAGTGCCGCGTTTCCCGTCGCGCGGCCGAGCGGCATCACCACGCCTCGGCACACGGCGCTCCAGGCGGCCCGGTGCACTGGGCTGCCGCTCAGCGTGTACTCGTGCACGGCGATGCGGCCGCCGGGCGCCATGGCGGATAGGACCGCCGCCAGCGCGCCGTCGGTGTCGGTGACGTTGCGGAAGAGGTAGGCGGCGAAGACCGCGTCGAAGGGGCCGTCCGCCGCGACGTCACCCACACGGTCCGCCGGCGTGTGGACGAAGGTGACGTTGGCCGGCCATCGCTTCGTCGCGGCCCGCTCCAGCATTCCCGCCGATGCGTCGGCGGCCGTGATCCGGCACCTCTGGCCACCCGAGGCGAGCAGCGCGGCGGTCGAGGCACCCGTGCCGCAGCCCAGGTCGAGCAGCCGACTGCCGGGGGGCAGCGACGGGAGGCCGAGGCGGCGGGCCGAGCGGCGCAGTTGGCTGTGGTAGCCGGGATGGGCGCCGACCAGCAGGTCGTAGGTCGACGCGGCGTGGTCGAAGGCCGCGGACAGGTCGTCGTCGCGCAGGACGGGGCGGGTGTGCACGGGGCGGGTGTGCACGGGGTGGGGGCGCAAGGCGTGCGTGGGCATGTCGTGCGTGGTTCCTTCCATGGGACGGCCGCCAAAGCGTCCTCGGCGGTTCACGGGTGCGTCCGTCGGCGCACCAGAGGCAGTTCCAGCAGGGACAGGAGCATGGGTGTGACCGGGGTGCGCAAGCCGAGCAGGAGGTCCTCCCACCAGCTCGTCGTGCCGTCCAGGAACCTCAGCAGGCGGTCGGCCGGCACGGTGCGGAAGAGGTCGGTGAAGAAGCGCGCCCCGTCCAGCCGTCCCGTCGTGAGGGCCCGCAGCAGCACCGCGTCCATGGCCAGCGGACGGGCACCGTAGGGAGCGGGGGCGACCGGGTCGTGACCGCGGCGCAGCGCCAGGTCGATGGCGCGGGTCTGGCGTTGGATCGCGGCGAAGGTGTAGCCCGTAGAGGGCCGGGTCGCACCGCCGGCCGCACCGATGGGCACGACGGAGCGGCCCCGCCCGCGCGGGAAGCGGGAGTCGGTCATGGGGATGACGCCCGACTCGGTGGCGGTGACCGTGAAGGCGCCCAGGCCGAGGACGTCGCGGCAGTAGTGGCGCAGTTCCTCGTCGTAGGCCGCGTCGGGCAGCACGCGCGGCGAGAAGCGGGTGTACTCCACGAGGGCTTCGGTGGGGCTGAACGGCAGCACGTAGGCGAAGGACAGGCCCGACGGGGGCTGCGCGGTCCGGAAGTCCATCAGGTGGGCGTAGGACGGATCGAACGCCGGGGCCGGGGTCCGCACGAACCACCCCTTGAAGTGCTGGAGCAGCGCGCTGCGGGACGGGGGCAGCGGCCGCGGGGGGCGCGAGTCGAACACCCATCGTGCACGGAACGTACGCGGGCGCCCGTCCGTGTCGTGCCCGCGCGCCTCCGCCCCGCCCGGGCACTCCCGCACCGACTCGACGTCCACTTGGACGCGTTCGCAACCCCGGTCCGCCAGCGTGCGGCGGGCGGCGGCCTCGAACGGGGCGGAGCGCAGCATTTTGTACCGCCACGCACCGAGTTCCGAGTCGGCGGCGCGACCGTCGGGTCCGGTCACCCTGAGCTTGTCCCAGCGGCCGGTGAGCAGGGCCTCGTACTCACCCGGCCCCTCCTCCCAGAAGCACCACGTGCGGTCCGGTGCACGCAGGGGGCCGGGGCACGCCTCCAGGACGACCACCGAGGGCCGGGGCGTGGCCCACGCCCCGGCGGCGCTCAGCCGCATCGCGAGGCTCAGCCCGGAGGCGCCCGCCCCGATGACCACCACGTCCGCGTGCTCGTCCACGCGTCCCGACCCCCTCGCTCCGCGCCGCACCGACCTCTGCCACTGTCTTCCTTCCCCGGGTCGGGCCGTCACGGATGCACTCTCGCCCGTGTGGCCGTGTGGCCGCGTGGTCGCCCAGCCGGTCGAGGGCCGCTCCGTGGCCCGCGGTGCTGGGGCCGGACCCCGGCCAGAACGGCAAGGGAAGTGTCCTACTGCTTCGGGGGGGAACGAGATGCTGACGGGCATCGTGTTCGACGCGACGGATGTGGCGCGCATGGATCACTTCTGGCTGAACGCCACGCAGGGGCGGACGGGCGGCCTGCGGTTGCGGTTCGTGTCGTCCGCCGTCCCGAGGGCGGTGCACAAGAACCGACTCCATCTGGACTTGGCCGGGGGGCCGGACTGGGAGGCAGAGGTCGCGCGTTTGCTCACACTCGGTGCGACGCGGGTCGGCATCGGCCAGGGGGACGTCCCGTGGGACGTGCTGGCCGATCCCGAGGGCAACGAGTTCTGCGTGCTGCGCCCCGGTCACCCCGGTGTGCTCGCCGACTCCGGGCTCGTCGCGATCTGCCTCGACGTCGCCGAGGAGAACCGCGACGCCCAGTCGGCCTTCTGGCAGTCCCAGGCGAATTGGCACGCGGCCGAGCACCACGACCGGTGCGTTCGGTTGCGCCGGAGTCCCCTCAGCACGGTCTCGTTGGTGAGGGGACCGCCGGCGGCACCGAAGGCGGGCCGGAACCGATTGCGCTTGGAGGTCACCAAGGTCACCGGAGGTGACGGGGAGTACGGCGAGTTCCTCGACCCCGGCGGGAACGAGTTCCACATCACGTGTTGACCGTGGCGACGGGCACTGGGCTGCTTGGTGCTCGACTGCCGGCGCCGGCGTGCTCGACTGCCGGCGCCGACGTGCTCGACTGCCGGCGCCGGCGTGCGGGCAGAGCCGTGCCGGCCCGTCAGGGCCGGGCCAGGATGTCGGTCACCCTGTGCGCGTAGATCACCCGGCCGCACGGGGAGCCGGTGTCCGTGCAGGTCGGGTCCGTGGCGTCCGCGCGGTGTTCGGTCAGCGACCAGAGGTACTGCGTACCGCCCCCCGGCACGCCCTGCCCGTGCTCGAAGGACAGGTCCTCCGGACCGACGGCGTTGGTGATGTTGGCGCCGTAGTCCACCAGACGGCCGCCGGAGACGGTCGCCCGGCGCAGGCTTCCGCTGTGGGTGGTCCAACTGCGGTTGAAGTAGTACATGCCGTCGTAGCGCGCCGCGCCTTGGGTGAGGTCGCGGGGCAGGTAGAACGCGCCCGTCGCGCTGACCACGCCGTTGGTCGACCTCAGCAGGCCGGTGCCGTCATCGATCGGCAGTGTGCCGACCCGGCCCTTCTCGGGGTGCGCGTCGTCGGAGTCGCAGTACTCCCCCATGACCAGAGCAGGAGCGGCGGTGTCGCTGCGGTCGACGGAGATGTAGGACGCCTTCGGCGCTCCGGTGGCCACACAGGTCCCGGCGGAGGAGTTGCCCTGGGCGCTGACGAACTTGTACGACGCCACCTGCGGCATCACGTACCGGTACGTGTAGCTGTAGTAGACGTTGTTCTGCCGGCCGATCTGGGTGTCGTCCCGGACGTTGCTCTTGAGGCCGTCCAGCGTGGTGTCGTCGACCGAGGCGTTCTGGTCCGGGTTGAGGTCCAGGACGGAACGCATGTCGAAGACCCGCAGGCCGTTCATGGTGTCCGCGACGTAGAGGTAGTACTTGTACCAGGCGATGCCGCCCGCGTGGACGTCGACCGCCTTGTAGGAGACGTGGTCGTAGCTGTTGTAGTACGGCTCCACCAGCAGGACGTGACGGTAGCGCCGGCCGTCGGCGTCGCCCGGGATCGCGGTCTCGGGGTCGAGGAACGACAGCCGTACGCCCTTGCCGCCGGCCTTGTCGTACCAGGCGGTGACCAGTGGCTTGCGGGTGCCCCACAGTTCGTCCGCCTGGGCGTCCGAGACGCCGGTGATGCCCTGGGGGATCCAGTCCGCGGTGGAGGAGTCACCGGGATCCCAGCACAGCTTCCTGGCGGGGGCCAGCACCTTGCCGTCGTCGCCCGAGCCGAACGGGTCGGTGGTACAGGACGCGCCCGTCCGCGCTACCCGGTTGCCCTGGTCGAGCAGGTCCTGAACGCCCTGCGTGGGCAACGCCGCTTTCAGAGAGGCCACTTGAGCACTGAGGTCCGGTCCGGACCTGAGATTGAAGGAAGACGCGGTCGCCGCGTCCCCTGGGGCCGCCTGGGCGGGGGAACCGATCACCGGAACCGAGAGGACCACCGCGACTGCGGTGGCGATCCAACCGGCGTATCTTGCACGGGCTTTACGGAGTGGCATCGCTGCTTCTTCGACCTTCGCTCTGGGGGAAGCGAGATCATACGTATCGCCGCCGGACGCCCGTGCGCCGGGGGAGCCCGGTGAGTCGCCGAAGTCCCGGGAGTCGCGCGAGTCGGCTGGGCCCGCAGGACGTCGAAGGGCCGCTGGGCCGGCACACGGTGTCGCCCGGTTGAGCCCCGTCCGGCGGGACGGCGAACCGCCCAGGATTCCCGCCGTCAGCGGCAACCAATCCGTACGCGGCGGCAACTGAGGGGAGAACAGTGCACCTCACCCCTAGGAGCGACCACGCATGTCCCCCGCTTCCCCCCACCGCCGCCCCGCCGGCCGTCGAAGGCTCGCCCTGTTCGCGGCGGCCACCGTGGCCGCCGCCGGGCTCGGTGCCGCACCTCTGGTCGTGAGCGCCGGCGCCGCGGCGCCCGCCGACCTCGCCCACGACGTGCTGCCCGCCCGCGACGGCTGGGCTGCGAGCGGCGCGGGCACCACCGGCGGCCGGGCCGCGGACTCCGCCCGTGTCTTCACCGTCTCCACCCGGACCGAGCTGGCGCGGGCCCTGGCCGCCGGCCCGGCCGACAGTCCCCGGATCATCAAGGTCAAGGGCGTGATCGACGCGAACACCGACGACGCCGGCAAACCGCTGGGCTGCGCCGACTACGCACGGGGCACGGCCTATTCGCTCGACGCCTACCTCAAGGCGTACGACCCGGCCGTCTGGGGCCGTTCCAAGGTGCCGTCCGGCGCGCAGGAGAACGCCCGCAAGGCGGCCCAGGCCAGGCAGGCCTCGCGGATCACGTTCAACGTTCCGGCGCGGACCACCGTCGTCGGCGTACCCGGCACCGGCGCGGGCATCGTCGGCGGCAGCCTCGTGGTGAAGAACGCCGACAACGTGATCCTCCGCAACCTGTCGCTCACCGACGTCCGGGACTGCTTCCCGCAGTGGGACCCCACCGACGGCTCCACCGGGAACTGGAACTCCGCCTACGACGCGGTCAGTCTGCGCGGCGCCAGCCACGTCTGGGTCGACCACAACACCTTTTCCGACGCCCCGCACCCCGACTCCGGCAACCCGACCCGCTTCGGGCGCGAGTACCAGGTCCACGACGGCGCCCTCGACATCACCAACGCCTCCGACCTGGTCACCGTCGGATACAACACGTTCAGCAACCACGACAAGACCATGCTGATCGGCAGCAGCGACAAGGACACCAAGCTGCGGGTGACGCTCCACCACAACGTCTTCCGCGGTGTGGTCCAGCGCGCCCCGCTCACCCGCGTGGGCCAGGTCCACCTGTACGACAACTACTACGACACCACGAAGTCGGACGGCTACGCGCACAGCTACAGCGTCAACTCCCGTGCGGGCGCCCAGATCGTGGCCCAGAACAACCACTGGAAGCTGTCACCGGACCGCGAGGTGGCCGACCTGCTCAGCGGCGACGGCACGGGAGCCGTAGCGGGCAGCGGCAACCTCGTCGACGGCAAGCCCACGGACCTGGCCGGCGCCTACAACGCCGCCCACCCCACGAAGAAGATCAAGACCACCGTCTCCTGGACGCCCACCCTCACCGCCGGCCTGGAGCCCGCCGACGGGCTGCCCGCCGAGCTGGCGGCCAAGGCGGGCGCCGGTGTCCTGACCGGGACGGGTCGCAACGCCGCGGCTCCCGCGCCCGGTTCCGCCACCGGCCGCACGCTGACCGTCGCACATGACGGCTCCGCGGCCCACCGGAGCGTGCAGGCCGCCATCGACGCCGCCGCCGCGGGCGACACCGTCCTGGTGTCGCGGGGCACCTACCACGAGACCATCGACGTCCCCGCAGCCAAGCGCGGACTGACGCTCAAGGGCGCCACCGGCAACCCCGAGGACGTGGTCATCACGTACGACAACGCGGCGGGCACCGCCAAGCCCGGAGGCGGCCGGTACGGCACCGCGGGCAGCGCCACCGCGACCTTCTCGGCGAACGACGTCACCGTGACCGGTGTGACGATCCAGAACACGTGGGAAAGGTCCGCGCACCCGGACGTCAAGGACACCCAGGCGGTGGCGCTCAACGCCTCCGGGGACCGCCAGAAGTACGTCGACTCGCGCTTCATCGCCCACCAGGACACCGTCCTCAACTGGGCCCCGCACGCCACCGCCCAGTACCGGCAGTACTTCCGCCACTGCTTCGTCGCGGGCGACGTCGACTTCGTCTTCGGCAACGCCACCGCCGTGTACGACCACGTGAACATCACGCTGCGCGACCGGGGCGCCGCCGCCGGCGGGAACAACGGGTACCTGGCCGCGCCCAACACCGACTCGGCGAAACCGTACGGCATCCTCATCACCGACAGCACGGTCGACAGTGCCGCCCGAGCCGGCACCTTCTACCTCGGCCGGCCCTGGCACCCCGGCCCGGACGCCGTCGGCCGGCTGGTGATCCGCAACACGGTCCTGCCCGCAGCCGTCAAGACCGGGGCTCCGTGGACCGACATGGGCGGCTTCTCCTGGAAGTCCGCCCACTTCGCCGAGTACGCCAATACCGGCCCCGGCGCCGGTGGCGGAGCGAACCGCCCCCAGCTGACAGCGGCCCAGGCGACCACCCACACCGCCCGCTCCTACCTGGCCGGCACCGACGGCTGGAACCCGACGCTCTGATGGGCACGACCACACCGACCCGCCCCCGGCGGGCCGAGCCCGCCGAACGACCGTCCAACCGGCTGCCACGCTCCCGCACCTGCCCGGGAACGGCCCACATCGCACCGAGAGGCCGCACCGAGGCCATGACCACCGATGAGGCGTCCGACGACTTCCACGACTTCTTCGAACGCCACCACGCCGAACTCTCCCGCCTCGCCTTCCTGCTGACCGGCGAGGCGGACGCCGCCGACGACCTCGCCGCCGACGCGATGGTCGCGCTCTGGCACCGCTGGGACCGGCTCCGCGCCGCCGACTCCCCCGCCGCCTACGCCCGGGGGGTCGTCGCGAACCTCGCCCGCAGCAGGATCCGCAGCGCGGTGCGCGAGAGACGGCGCGTCCTGCTGTTCTGGTCGCACCGCCCGGAGCGTACCGACGGGCCGGACGTGGCGGCCGTCATGGACGTGCGCGCGGCACTCGGCCGGCTGCCGTTCCGCAAGCGCGCCTGCGTCGTCCTGCGCTACGCCTTCGACCTCTCGGAGAAGGACACCGCGCACGTGCTCGGCATATCGGTGGGTACGGTCAAGAGCCAGACCTCCAAGGGAACGGCGGAACTACAGCGGCTGCTCGGCGCCCGGGCCGCCGGCGAACTGGTGGGGAGCAAGAGCCGATGACCGACGAACTCCGCCGCCTGCTGCGCGAGAGCGCCGAAGGCCACCGCCCCGACCGCGCCCGCGTGCTCGCCCGGGTGGAGCGCGGCACGGCCCGGCCGCAGTCACCCGGCCGCCCAGACCACCGCGAGCGCCGCGGGGCCCTGTCCTGGCCGAAGGTCGTACTCGCGACCCTGGCCACCACCGCCGTCCTGGCGGTGGGCGGCTTCGCGGTGGTCTCCGTCGTCCGCGCCACCGGCCCGGCTCAGTCCACGCTCGCCACCGACGCCGGCACCTCCGCCCCCGCACCTCCGCCGACGGGCGCACCTCCCTCCGCCGCGCCGCCGACCTCCCCTGCCCCGCCCGAGCCCAGCCGGCTCCCCGGAGGATCCCCCTCCGGCGGTCCGTCCGCTTCCGGCCCCGCCCCGGCCGGTCCGCGCCCCACGCCGTCGGGGGCCGGCGCCCGTTCCTCGGACGGTCCGCTGTGGGCCGACGGCTCCGTCGACCCCCACAGCAACGCCTACTGGGCGCAGAGCAACGTCACCCTCAAGACGCGCAGTACGTTGTCGGCGCTCACGGTCGAACTGCGGGTCGCCCTCGGCGCCGGAGTGAAGACCACCGGCAGCTGGCTGACCCGCCCCGCCGCCGACTTCGACGTCTCCGTCCGCGAGGAGGGCCGCTTCCTCGTGTACCGGTGGACCCTCAAGCCCGGAAGGACGGTCCCGGCGGGGCAGCACGTCTTCGCCGGTCAGTACGACCACGCCACCGGCGGCCGCGACGCCAAGGACGACGGCTACCGCGCCGAGGCCGCCACCTCTGCGGGCAAGGCCTCGGTGTGGGGCGGCTTCGCCCGGACCGGCTGAAGACGATCGTGAGCGCTTCGGAGGGGGGAGGAGGAGGACGATCCGGCGCAGGAACACGGCCGGGCCGGCGCCACCGACGACGGAGCTCGGGGCTCGGGACACCTCACTCGATCCCGAGGGGTCCGATGCCGAGGTCCTCACGCATGAGGCGACGCATCTGCGCCATGGCCTTGCGCCGCCGCTCTATCAGGGGCGCGTCGCCGGCCGAGCCGACGGCGACGCCACGGGCGTAGGCGTCGCGGAGGGCACGCATGCAGTGGAACGCCTCGTTCCCCTTCTCCACGACCTGTGGCGGCCCCACGAGCCAGAGGCGTTCGCTCGCCGTGTAGATCCCGGTGCTGCGCACGGCCTCCCGTACCGCCGCGTCGCGCGCCGACTCGGACATGTGGTCGCCCAGAGCGACGGCGCGTATCTCCTCGCCTGCGGCCTTGAGGGCGGAAACGTACTCCGTGTACACCTCGCGCCGTACTTCGAGAGCGTGCCGGGCTGCCTCCCGGCGCCAACGGTTACGGTCGGCGATCAGAGTGGCTGCGATGCCGATGACGGCACCTGTCAGTGTGGAGAGCAGGGGCATCCAGTCCATGGGCCGCAGCTTGTCCGAACTGACGCGCCGACACCAGGGGCTTTCGTGGCCGGCTCTCGCTCCCCCTCCCCCTCAGTCGCGGGCTCCGTCACGGTCCAGGCCCTGGGCGACGGCCGCGGTGACGGCTCCGTAGACGAGGTGGGGAACCACGTCGGCGGCCCAGTCCACCGCTGCCCAGGCGCGGGGATCGGAGATGCCCAGGGCGACGACCGGTCCGTCGACGAGAGCCATGGCCCCGAGGCCCACGACCGCAGAGGCCCGCAGCGTGCCCGGCCGCCAGCCGAGACCGCGGGCCACTCCCACAGCCGCACCGATCCCGATCCCGACGAACAAGCCGCTCAGCGCCCCCAGGCCCGCGAGCCGGTTCGCGTGCTGGTCCTCGTCGCCGGGAATGGGCACTCCCGCTTTGGCGGCCAGGACCTCGACGCTGTGCTCGGGCACACTGCTCGCACCACGCCCCCGGACCACCATGTCGAGGTAGGTGACCACGTTGAGCGCGGTGGTCCCCGCGGCACCGGCGGCGGCTCCCCCGAGGAGACCCCGGACCACGGCCTTCATCACAGACGGCCCGTCTGTTGCATGGTGGAACCCTCCCGTTGCAGCCGGAACAGCAGCCTTCACCGACGCTATGGCCACGTGTGCGGGATGCGCCTGTCGGCGCGGACCACACGGGTGACCCGTACGCCCGACGGGCAATCCGGACGTCGGGTTCCCGACCGGCACGGCGGTGCCCCGTCTCCCGAGCGGGGCTTGCGGTTACTGCGCCGTCGGCGTTTCCGGTCGTGCCAGGTGGTAACCCAAGGAGGTTGCGACGTGCTCGACCGCTTGCCCCCTGCGCAGGGTGCGGATCAGGCCTGCGCGCCGTAACACCGCAGCGTGCCTGCTCGCTGCCGCGTTCGACACGCCGAGCAGTGAGGCCAGTTGCCGCCCGGTGACTCCGCCGGACGTGACGATGCACCCCAGCGCTGCCGCTCTGCCGGCGCCCAGCAGGGATCGGAGCGCCGCTTCCTGGGCCGGCCCGGTTCGCGGAGCGGGTCCGGCGGGGATCCGGATGGTCAGGTGATCGTCGGCCGGCTCGGCCAGGGTGACCCGTGGGCTGAGGGCGACTGCCTGGATCTGCAGCGAGCGCCGGTCGAGTGCGAGGTCCGCGTCGAAGGACGTCGGCAGTTCCAGGATGCCGCGACGGAGCCTGATGCCGTGTCCGAGTTGCCGGAGCATCGCGGAGGCGCCGCCGGTGACGTAGCGGTGGGACAGGTCGACGGACCTGGTGGCGACCGCAGACCGGATGCCCGAGCGCTGTGCCTCGACGGCGGTGCTGCGCAGGTGGTCGATGGCGTCGGCCAGGACGCCGCGGGCCCGCTGCTCACCCTCGGCGAGCGCCTTGGTGAAGGGGGTGGGACTGCGGCAGGCGAACAAGTGGGAGAGGTAGAGGGGGCTGACGCCCTCGGCGAGATCCGGCGACATGCTGCGCGCGTAAAGCTGCATCAGCAGGTCCTGGGGCCGCCCCTGGCGGGCGTAGGCCCTCCCGGCCGCTGTCAGTTCGGCGTCGAAGTCCGGGTGGGCACATATCCGGACCTGACCCAGGCCCTCGGATCCGAGATGAATCCGTATCACGGTGTGCCTCCTGCGCACTTGACATTCCCATCAGGGCTTTTGCGCGTGCATGACGAAAGCTACCCGTGGCCGCGCGCAACCGAAACGATGCGTGTGCACCACGGCACGACGATGCCGGGAACGAAGAGGAACCGGAAAATTCAATTCTGGAGGGGAATTCATGACTCGTTCACTGCGACGAGCTGCGGCAATGTCCATCGGCGCCGGCCTGTTGGCCGTGATGGGAACGGGGGGAACGGCCTACGCGGGTTCGACCGGTACGGTGACCCTCACTGTTCCCGGGTGCGTGGGCAAGCTGCACCTGGACGGCGGCGGTTCTTCCAACTGGGCCACCGCCACGCTGCAGTCCACCGGCCCCAACACGTGCTGGATGTCGTTCTGGCAGCGCAACACCGCAACCGGTAATCAGCCGGTCGCCCAAAGCATCAGCGTCACCCCGTACTCGAGCGGCTCCACGGACCGGCCGTACTACCACGACAGCACGCACCAGGTCGCCATCTCCATCTCCAACGGGGTCCAACAGGTCGGCAGCGCTTGGTACAACTAGAACGTCCGGCAGATCCGGAATTCCGAGCTCCTCGTTCCGGACGGCAAAGGCCGGCACCCCACCGGGTGCCGGCCTCCTCTCGCTAGCGGACGTGGTGCTTGCCGCCGCTGCGGAGGCGGAAGACGATGATGACGATGTCGACGATCAGGATGACCACGCCGATGATCAGCAGGTAGAACAGGCCCTCGGCGAGTACCCCGATGAATCCGAGGACGACCGCCACGAGGAGCAGGAGCAGGAACAGCACCATGCCGGCCTCCTGGGGATGGGGTCAGCGGCGGGCCAGGCGACGCTCGCCGCCCGCCCCCGGCTGGTAGGGCAGTTCGTAGTGGGTGTAGACCGCCGGCTCCCCCTCGGCCGGCAGGACGTCGTCCGTGCCCATGGAGGGGGCGTCCTTGACCACGTTCTTGGAGTGCGCGACCTTCACATAGCCGGGCCCGACGGTAGCTCCGTCCAAGGGTACGAACACCAGGCGGCGGCGGGTGGGCAGGCCGACGGTGACGGTGGCGAAGGCCGGCTGGTCGGTGGCCGTGTCGACGTACACCGACTCCAGGGTGCCGATCTTGTGCCGGTCGGAGTCGATCACCTCGTGGCCGCGCCACTCCCGGATGTCACTGGCCTCGAACATCATGATCTCCGTTTCTCCCGTTCCCATCGCCGCGCCACCTCACCGCAGCACGCGCTGTCTTCCTCGAGGTTTGGATGCCGACAGAAGGTGTATATCAATTCTAAGATGAGTTTGTGTGCCAATAAGAGGACATTATGGGCATCATCGTCGACTTTCTTATCGTCTCGGGGCTCTACCGGCCCGGCGCCGGTCGGAGACGTTCGTGAAGGGCGCGTCGGCACGACACCGACGCAAGCGGAGCCGCCGCTTTTCGATCATCCGCCCGCCACTGGGGGCGGCTCTCAGGTGGCGGATGTACCGGCGGTTCACGGTGTGGGGTGCACGGCTGCTGGCCTGGGGCACGGGAATCGCTCTACGACGGGCGCTGCGCCACATGTGCCGCGCGGTGGTGCCCCGTGGACTCCGGTTGACGGTGTAATCCATCCAGCGCTCACCGTCGAACGCGTACAGCACGGCTTGATCGCCCGGAATCTGCCTCCAGCGAGGCACGGCGCAGTTCGTCAGCGGTGCGTACAGAGGGTTGCAGGACCGGCAGGGGGGTGGGAGATCCGCTCGGCGAGGCGCAGGAGGTCCAGCTCGGCTTCGTAGAGCAGGGCGGGGTCGAGGCCCATCCCGGCGAAATGGCCGCTGAGCTCCAGGGAGAGGATTCCGTGCAGGCGGGTCCAGAAGGAGCCGGCCAGGCGCAGGGCCGAGGCTGATGCCGGATCTGCCGCGAGCGCGTGGGCGCGGTCGGTCGGGCGGGCTTCGGCCGACCTGGCCGTGCCGCCGCCCATGGCTGTGGTGGCACATACATCGAGGACGATGCTCATGATTTCCGAGGCCATCGCCGTGACGTCGGCAGGGCCGCGGTATCTGGGCACGGGTGGGCCGTAGACGAGGAAGTAGCGCTGGGGATCGTCGAGTGCCCAGGTGCGCAGGGCGTGCGCCAATGTGGTGAGGTCGCGCTCCTTGCGGGCGGCTGCCGCTCGGAACGAGCCGACCAGGCTCTGGTAGGCGTCCCGGACCAGTTCGGTGAGCAGTTCGTCGCGGCCGGTGAAATACCGGTAGAGCGCGGCGCCGCTGAGACCCATGTGTTTGGCGATGCCGTTGAGGGAGAGGGCGGACGTCCCGGCGGCGGCGATCTGCTCCCGTGCCCGCGCTTTGATCTCGGCACGCACTTGCTGCCGGTACCGCTCGCGGGGGGTTGTCGTGGCAGCTGCGTCGCTCATGGCAGCCTCCTCCTCGCGTGTTACACCCTATCGCTCGCGGGGATCGCCGTGTTTGCCGTCCGCCCGCGGACCTCGCGCCGTTCTGGTCGGTCTCACCTCGTGGTGCGGGCACAGGGGAACAGCGGCCCGCGCGGCGGCCGCGGGTCATCCCGTGATCTTGTCCTTGGCCCTTTCCTTCACGTGCCTGGCCTTCCCGCGGGCCACCAGGGCTGCGCCCTTGGCTTCCGTGGTCCTGTTTCCGATGGTGTGTGCCGTCTTCTGCACGATCCGGCCGATCACCTGCTCGGCGGCCGCTTTCATCTTCTCTGACGCGCTCATCTCTTCCCCCGCTTTCTTCGTGGGGTGCCGGGGAGGGGGCTGGTGCCGGCGGCCGGGGCGGGCCGGCCGCTTCAGTCGCGGGGTGGCAGGAGGGGGCCCAGAGGGCCGAGGTCGAGGTTGAGGTCTTCGAGGGCGTAGCCGTGTTCGGCGCACAGGTCGGAGAGGCTGTCGTGGAGTGCGAGGAGGGTGGAGCCGAGTTCTTCTTCCTGGTCGTCGGTGAGGTCGCCGGCATCGACGCGGCGCAGGGCCTGGCGTTCGATGAGCTGACGCAGGAGTTCGATGACGGTGAGGACGAGTTTGAGGAGGTCTTCGCCGACCGTATCGGGGTCGGTGTGGAGGCGGCGGGCGGGTCGGGGTTGCTGGTCGTGGGGGGTGGGGGGCGCCTGGACGAGTCGGAAGGCCTGGGTCAGGCTGTCCCCGACGTCTTGAAGCGGGCGGGGGTACGGGGGCGGGGGCTGGTCAGGGGCCATCGCGGCTGCCGTCCTGGGCCCGGGTCCTGCTGGTCTCGGAGCTGACGGAGACGATGAGGGCGCGCAGGGAGATCCGGACGAGGTCGATGTCCGCGATCGACAGGACGATGTCGCCGGTGAGGACGACCCCGCCGCTCAGGAGCCGGTCGAGGAGGTCGACGAGGGCGACTTGGCGGCCGGGCAGGGGTTCGCCGCGCTCCATGAGGGTCATGACGGTGGCTCTTGCGGGTCGGGCGGGCCGTCCGGCGCGGGCATGGCGAAGGAGTACGGGGCCCAGGGGCCGGTGACCTCGATGCGCAGGTCGGGGAAATCACCGGCGGCACCGGCGATGGCGCTCCGGAACGGTTCGGCTTGGTCGTCGGGGACGAGGTAGGCGTCGTTGAGTACGTTCTCCTGCGGGCCGGTGAGTGCGCCGCTCTGGGGTGCGTGGCGTACGCGGCGGGTGGCGTGGCGGTCGGCGATGGCTTCGATGGCGGCGGCGGCTTGCCGGGCTTGCTGGTAGACGGCTTCACGGGCGTGGTGCTGGGCGCGGCGTGCGTGCAGGTAGGCCTTGCCGGGACTGGCGGGAGCAGCATGCGTGGCCGCGGCGCCGTCGTCGGCCCGGGTGCCCTCCGTGGTCGAGGGGCTGGTGAGGTAGATCTTGACGCCGTACTCGGTGTGGGCGCCCAGCTCGTCCAGGCGCCGGGTGAAGGTACGGCGCTGGGCGGTGAGCGCTTGGCGGGCCCGGCCCTCGTCCTGGTAGACGGTGGCCATGCGCAGGGGCAGAACGGTGGCGTGGGCGGCGATGGCCTGTACGACGTCGTGGTGGGTGCGGGCCACGTACTCGAGCCATTCCAGGTCTTCGAAGTGGTTCTTGAGGGCCTGCTCGTTGAAGTCGGATTCCGGTACTTCGCTGGCCGCGAAGGCGAGCGGGGCGGGTCCTGCGCCCGAAAAGGCGTGGTCCGCACCGCAAGCGTCCGGGTGCGCTGCGACGTCGACGGGCGGGCCGGGGAGCAGGAGGCGGACAGGTGCCCGGCCGATGCCCTCAAGGGAGGCGAGGGCCTCGGCCAGTCGGGGGGTGGGCCGGGTGACGGCGTAGACGTAGGTGAGGGTGGCGTACGTGTTCACTGCTGGCTCCCCCGACGTCGCCGGGCCGTCCGCCCGCCGTCCGGTTCCTCACCGAGGGCCTCTTCTTCCTCTTCTGGCGGGGCCTGGCCGATCTGGCCGCGGAGGGCTTCGAGTTCCGCGCGCAGGCGGCGGTTCTCCTGTTCCAGGGGGCTGCCGGTGTGCCGGCTGGAGAGGGAGGGGTCGTGCTCCCACCAGTCGATGCCCATTTCCTTGGCCTTGTCGACGGAGGCGATGAGGATCCGGAGTTTGATGGTCAACAGCTCGATGTCGAGGAGGTTGATGCGGATGTCGCCGGCGATGACGATGCCCTTGTCCAGGACCCGCTCGAGGATGTCGGCGAGGCTCGAGGTGGAGGTCTGGCCGTAGGGCGTCGGCGCACGGGAGGCGAAGGTTCCGGGGCGGCCGGGCAGGGATTCGGTCACGGTGGCGCTCCCCCTTCGACTCTCAGGACGGCGGGCGGCGGTACTGGGAGATCTCCGACAGGCGGTCGATGAGTTCGTCCTCCTGCCGGTCGAAGGTCTCTTGGTCGATCTCTCCGAGGAGCAGTCGCTGCTCCAGCTCGCCGAGGCTGCGCCAGATGGGGGCGGGGTCGTAGTACTCCTGTTCCGCCTGATCGACGACGCGCTGGGCGACCCAGGTGACGGCGCGTACCGGCGCCATGGGGAGCGTCAGCAGGTGGGTCAGCAGTCCCATGGTCTTCCTCCCCTCGTGTTCGGGGTGCGGGCGGATGCGTCAGACGAAGCTGTAGGGCGGCAGGGGGCCGGAGAACCGCAGGTCGATGCCGCTGCCGATCTCGCGGGCCAGGTTGGCCTGTGCGGTGTGGAACTCCTGCGTGTGCTCTTCGGGCACGAGGAGGGAGAGGTTGAGGAAGTCGCTTCCCGACGCGGGGCGAACGACGTGGTCCCGGGAGAAGGGAAGGAGCGCCTCGGTCAGTCCGGCTGCCAGCGCCTCCTGCCGTGCCCGTACCTCGCCCGCCACGAGTTCGCCCAGGGCGAGCGGCAGCCCCGGATCCTGGTCTCCGCCGCGGATGCGGTCGTTGAGGTCCCTCGCCTCCGGCAGGTCCTCGAGAACCTGTTGCAGCAACGGTGTCTCATCGGCCTGCGAGGCCCGCACGTGGTACTCGGCGCAGCCCTCCAGGCGTTCGAGAGCACTGAGATAGCCCTCTGCGTCGGACTCCAGTGCCTGGGAGACCGCGAGGTCATCTGCGGCGACGTAGCCGAACTGCAGAGGCAGGACCGTCCCGTCGGCCATCAGCCGTTCCTGCACCTCTTGGTGCGCGGCCAGATCACGGCGTTTGGGCCGGATCTCCTCGCTGACGTCGCTGACCACCGCGCACAGCGGTCCGGCCGTGACCGTGCGCAGCGGTGCGGGCTCGGAGCCGACGCCGTTGACGCCGTCCAGGCGGCGGGGATGGTCCTTGGCGGTGATCGAGTACACGTAGAGCGCCATCTGTCACTCCTTCTCCCGCCGTACGGGGCGCCGAGCGGGACGGCGGCGCCTGGGCGCCTCGACCTCTTCTTCCTCTTCTTCCTCTTCCTCCTCGGGCTCCCTGGACTTGGAGGATTTGCCGGTCAGGGAGTCGGTGACCGCCTCGACGGCCCCGCTGAGCGCCCCCTTGCTCTTCCCACGGGCGCCTCCCTCCAGCATGTTGCTCATGACGTCGGGGAGCTGGGCGGGAGCCTTGCGGCCGGCTTCGAGGTCGAGGCGGTTGCACGCCTCGGCGAAACGCAGGTAGGTGTCCACGCTGGCCACCACGATCCGCGCGTCGATCTTGATGAGTTCGATGCCCACCAGGGAAACGCGGACGAAGACGTCGATGACCAGACCACGGTCGAGGATGAGCTCCAGGACGTCGTAGAGGCTGCTCGTGCCGCCTCCCTGCCCTCGGGCGACCGGGCTTCCGCCCTGCGGCACCATGGTCATGGCGCCTCCTTCCGCCGGCCCGTACCTGCTCTCAGGCCGGCCGGTCGATCGTGCCGCGGCTGTAGCGGCGGGTGCGTTCGTAGGAGATCAGCTCGCCGTCCTCGTCGAGCGCGACCCGGTAGCTGGCCATCACGCTGGTCGTCTCCGGGATGCGTTCCAGCTCCACCACCTCCACCTGCGCCACCCAGCCGTCATCGGTCGGCTTCAGCGAGGAGACGGATTCCGGGGGGCGGCCCAGTAGTTCGGCGAGTTGTCCGGCCGCGGCCCGCATCGCCGACGCGGCTCCGGGCACACCGGAACGCCGCCGGGATGCGGCCCGCTCGGGCGGCTGCCTGTCCCGCTGTCCGCCCTCGCCGCCGGCCCGGGAAGAGGGCCGCCGGGGGCGCGCAGGTTCCGCTGCGGCCATTTACCACTCCCTTGGGGAGAAGGACTCACAGAAACTAGAATGTCACTAAATCTGCGCATAAGTCTTGCACCCGGGGCAGGAGCTTGAAAGACCGCCCGAGTAAGGCCCCGCTCGTCGGCCCCGCCCGAGCAGGGCCCGCTTCGCCGGCCGGCAGCGCGCACGGGGTCCGCCGACTGCGGACGGCGATACGAAGAATTTCCAGCGCCCTCGGTAGGGGATGATCATGGAGGACACCAACAAGATCGCGCTCGCAGCCGCTGTGGCTGGGGGCTACCTACTCGGCCGGACGAAGAAGGGCCGCCTGGCGTTCACCATGGCGACCTACCTCGCCGGCCGCCGCTTCGGGCTCGAACCCGGGCAGCTGCTCAAGGAAGGCGCCTCGCGGCTCAAGGAAATGCCGCAGTTCGCCGACCTCGGCGAACAGCTGCGGGGTGAGGCCCTCGACGCCGGCCGGCAGGCGCTGGCCACCGCGGCCAACCGCAAGCTCGCCGACCTCGCGGGCTCCCTCCACGAGCGCACCCTCGAACTGACCCGCAGCGGCGGCGGTGGGGGCGGCCGCGGCCGGTCCCGCGAAGACGAGGACGAAGACGAGGGCGAGGAGCCCTACGAGGACGAGGGCGAGGACTACACGGAGGAAGAAGACGAGGACGAAGAGGGCTACGAGCCCGAAGAGGAAGAAGAGAGCGAGGAGGAGCCGGAGGAGGAAGAGGAAGAGGAGGAAGAAGAAGCGGGTGCGCCGGAGGAAGCGGAAGAGGAGGAGGGCGAAGAAGAGGAAGCGGAAGAGGAAGAGGAAGAGCCTCCGCCGCCACGGCGGAAGCGGACCCCGGCACGAGCCGCCAAGAGCGCCGCTGCCGACCGCGACGCCGGTCAGCGGTCGAGGACCACGAAGAAGACCGCCCCCGAACAGAAGCCGGCGCCCGCCAAGAAGGCCGCCCCGGCCAGGAAGGCGGCGGCCCCGACAAGGAACGCCCCCGCAAGGAACGCACCGGCGAAGAAGGCTCCGGCGAAGAAGGCACCCGCCAAGAGCGCCGCGCCCGCCAAGCACGCAGCGCCCGCCAAGAAGAGCGCGGCCAAGAAGAGCGCGGCGAAGAAGACCTCCAGCGGCAGGCCGGCGGCGAAGGCCGCGCCCGCCAGGAAGAACGCAGCCACGAGAGCGCCGTCCAAGACGGCGGCGAAGAAGGCCAGCAGCAGCGCGCCGCGCAAGAGCAGCACGGCACGCGCACCCGCCAAGAAGACCGCCAGCCGTAGCCCTGCACGCAAGACGGCCGCGAAGAAGACCGCGGCCCGCAAGCCGTCCACGCGGAGGTAGGCCATGGCAACCTCAGACCGCTCCAGCGGAAACGAGTCCGGCAGCGGGCTGGACCAGCTGCTCAAGGAACTGACCGGGTTCCTCGCCGCGCAGGCCGACCAGCTGGCCGACAAGGCGACCGACAAGGTCTCCGACCTCACCGACCAGCTCTACGACGTCGCCGACAACGGCGGCACGCTCTCCGACGTCGCGGGCATCGGCGGCCGCCTCCTCCAAGGCGACTCCCCCATCAAGGCGATCGCGGGCCAGAAGCTCGGAGACCTCAAGGACAAGGTGACCGACACCGTCTCCCAGGCCTTCGGGAAGGGCAAGGGCCGCAAGAGCGGCGGCGGCAAGGTCGTCAACATCGTCGAGGCCATCGACGTCGGCCTCCCCCTGCGCAGGGTCTACGACCACTGGACGCAGTACGAGGATTTCAGCGGCTTCGCCAAGGGCGTCCGCGACGTCTCCCGCGACGACGAGACGAACAGCGACTGGAAGGTCAAGGTCGGGCCCTCCAGCCGCAGCTGGAAGGCAACGGTCCAGGAACAGGTACCCGACGACCGCATCGTGTGGACCTCCCAAGGCGCCAAGGGCACCACCCGCGGCTGCGTCACCTTCCACGAACTCGCCCCGTCACTCACCCGCATCGTCATCGTCGTCGAATACCACCCCTCCGGACTGTTCGAGAAGACCGGCAACCTGTGGCGCGCCCAAGGCCGCCGCCTGCGCCTGGACCTCAAGCACTTCCTGCGCTACACCATGCTCTCCACCGACGAGCCCGAAGGCTGGCGCGGCGAGATCCGCGACGGCGAAGTCGTCCGGACCCACGAGGAGGCACTGGAGGAAGAAGAGCAAGCCGAGGGCGCCGACCAGGACGAATACGACGAGGAGGAGGACGAGAACGGAGCGGAGGAAGGCACTGAGGACGGGGAAGAGTACGCGGACGAGGAGGAGGACCAAGGCCAGGAAGAAGGCGCCGAGGACTACGACGAGGACGAGGAGTACGCCGACGAGGCCGAGGAAGAGCCCGAGGAAGAGCCCGAGGAGGAGGAAGACGAGGAAGAGGAGCAGTACGAGACGTCTCCGCCCCGCAGGCGCCGACGCCGAAACACCTGATGACACCCCCGCCGTTCGGTCCGCACCCCTCACGTCAGTGCTTGAGCGCGTCCTTCGCCTTCTGAGCGGCCTGCTTGGCGTCACCCGCCGCCTGCTCACCCCGCCCCTTCATCTCCAGACTCTCGTTCCCCACGGCCTTGCCCGTGGTCTCCTTCAACTTCCCCTTGGTCGTCTTCGCCGCGTTCTTGGCCTTCTTGCCTGCACTCATGTCTCTCACCTCCGCCCCGGTCAGCGCGGAGCAATATGGTCCTGACCCCTCCCCTACCCACCGCGAAAATCCATACGCATTACGGGATGATTCGGACATGTGCGGCAGGGTGCCTCGGCTGTGCACGCCCTCGCCCTTGCTTCGGCCGCCCTGGGCAGCCACCGAGGTCGGCAAGATCGATTGGTACGGTACGAGGGCGATGTACATGATCAACACGCGCCTCACCGCTGGAGCCTTCCCCATGCCGCACCGTACCGGCCTCGTCCTCGACTTCGGCGGGGTGCTCACCACGCCGCTGCTTCCCGCCGTGCTCGGTTTCGAAAAGCGCGAGGGCCTGGAAGAGGGCGCGTGCATCACCGCGCTGTACCTGAACGAGGAAGGCGTCCGGCTCACCCACGAGCTGGAGCGCGGCGCGCTCACCCAGACCCAATGGAACGAGGCTGCGGCACTCCTGCTCGGGGTTTCCCCGGACGGTCTGATGCACAGGATGTTCGCGGACCTTCGTCCCGAGCCGCTGGTGATCAACGCTGCGGCCGCCGCACGGCGCGCCGGAGTCAAGGTGGGGATCCTGTCCAACAGCGTCGGGCTCACGCCGTGGAACCTCTACGACGGATACGACCTCGACACTCTCTACGACGCCGTGGCGATCTCCGAGCACCACCGGATGCGCAAGCCCGACCCGCAGTTCTTCCAGGTCGCGCTGGATGCTCTGGGGCTGCCCGCCGAACAGTGCGTCTTCGTCGACGACACCGAAAGCTACCTCGCGCCCGCAGCCGCCCTCGGCTTCGCGACGGTCCACGCGAAGGAGCCCGAGGAAACGATCGCCCGGCTCGAGGACCTCCTCGGGGTGGCCCTGGCCGAGGAGGGACAGGTCCGCGCGTAGCTCGCCCCTCGGGGCGGACCTACGAGGCAGCCGCCGCCCGGAGGGGGCCGGGGCGCGGCCCGTCGAAACGGGAGACCGCGCCCCGGCCCCCGGGGCGTGCGCACCGGCTCAGATGCGGCCGCCGGTGAGCCGTGTGAGCGGACCGCGGCGGCGCAGGCCCGACCGGCGGCCCAGGGTGTATGCGGTGGTCACGGCGGCCGCACCGGCGGTGGCGGCCCCGGCCGCGATGGCCTTGCGGGCCCGGATCGCGGTCCAGATCCAGCCGGCCCGGCCGACACTGCCGCGCAGCGCCTGGGCTGCGGCCGCGGTCTTCTCCGCCAGCGGGGCGGGGAGAGCGGTGAAGACTCCCGCGGTGCCGTTCGCCGCGTCGGAGGCCGCCTTCGCGCCCTGGCGCGCCGCTCCGGCGGCCTGCGAGCGGGCCTTGGTCCCGTTGGAGGAACTACCGGACGAGGAACTGTTGTTGGTGGTCTTTCCCGATTCGGTCATGTCCAGCGTGTGACCGGAAGTCTGTACGGTAAACCCTCCGTACGGCGGAAATCACGGGTGTCGTTCACAGGAGTTTCCCCAAGGGGCCGAGGTCGATGTTGAGGTCCTCGGGCCGCAGCCCGAAACGGCTGCGCAGCAGTTCCATCCGGTCTTCGAGGAGCATCAGGGTCAGGCCGAGGCGCTCCTCCTGCTCCTCCGACAGGCCTCCCGTCTCCACCCGGCGCAGTGCTTGACGCTCCATCAACTGCCGCAGCAGTTCGATGACGGTCAGGACCAGGCGGGCGAGGTCGCGTTCGACGGTGTCCGGGTCGAGCTCCACCCGCTGCGGACGGCTCATGGCGTTCCCTCCATCCAGGGTGCGGGCACGGTGTCGTTCACCGAGCTGATCAGCGCCTTGAGATCGATCCGTACGAGATCGACATCGGCGATGCGCAAGGTGATGTCACCCGCGAGGACCACGCCGCCCGCCAACAGGCGGTCGAGGAGGTCGACGAGGGCGACGTCCTGATTCCCGATCATGCGGGCTCGGCCGACGGGGCGGGCGCGTTGGTATGGGTGAACGAGTAGGGCACCCAAGGGCCGGTGATCTCCACCCGGACGCCCGGCGGCAGGTCGTCGGCCGTGGGGACGTTGTCCAGGAAGGCCTGCCGGCGTGCCGTGGGCACGAGGTAGGCGGCGTTGAGGACGTTCTGTCCGGGAGCCTGGGAGAGTTGCTGCTGCTGGGGCGGGTGCAGTACCGCGCCGGTGGCCTCGTGGGCGAGCCTTTGGTGGAGGGATTCGGCCGCTCGCCGGGCCTCGTCGGTGCGGTCGGCCTCGGCGCGACGGTCCGCGAGCCGGCGGCGGAGGTAGTCCCGCCCGGAGGGGGCCGGGGCCGCCGCCGTACCGGGGTCGGCGGGCGGTCGGCCGTCCGGGGCGGGCTGTGCGTAGAGCTTGATGCCCCACTCCTCAGCGTCCGTCACCCGTTCCAGGGCTTCGGTGAGGGCCAGGTGGGCGTCGGCCAGCATCCGCCGGACGCCGGCCTGGCCCCGGCACAGGGTCGCCAACCGCAGCGGCACCGTGGTGGTCTGGCCACCGACGTGGGCGACCACGTCGTGGTGGGCCCGCGCCACGTCGGCGAGCCAGTCCAGGTCTTCCAGGTGTGCGCGCAACGGCTCCTCGTCGAAGTCGGCCGCCTCCACCGGCTCGGCGACCGCCGTGAGCCCCTGGTGCTCGACCAGTCGAAGGCCGCCGCCCAGCCGGGCGCGGGGGTCGAGGACCAGGGGCGCGGACGGCGGTGCGGTGCTCCGCAGGACGGTGTAGACGTACAGCAGTTCGTCCGTCACGGGAGTTCCTCCTGGCGTGCTTCCAGCTCCGCTACGCGTCGCCTCAGCTCTTCGTTCTCCTTGCCCAGTTCGCGGTGCCGGGCCTTGGAGGACAGGGCGGGGTCCTGCTCCCACCAGTCGATCCCCATCTCCTTGGCCCGGTCGACGGATGCGACCACCAGGCGGAGTTTGATGGTGAGCAGTTCGATGTCGAGCAGGTTGATGCGGATGTCGCCGGCGATGACCACGCCCTTGTCGAGGACCCGTTCGAGGATGTCGGCGAGGTTGGCGCTGGAGTTGTCGTCGTAGGACCGGGGCAGACCCGAGGGCATGCTCATGCGCGTCGTCGGTTTTCCCGGCGGGCGCGCGGCTGGGCGGCCTCCGGCTCGTCCTCGGGCTCGGGCTCGTCCTCGGGCTCCGCTTCCGGTTCCGCCTCGGCGTCGGCGGCCGCTTCGTCCTCGTAGTCCTCGTCCTCGTACGCGTCGTCCTCGTAGGCGCCCGGCTCCTCCCTCTCCTCGACCTCTTCCTCGTCCTCCCCGTCGTAGGCGTCGTCGTACGCGGCGTCGTCCGCCTCGTCTTCCTCGGGGACCGCGGCTTCCTCGTCGTAGCCGCCGGCCGTGTCCTCGGCATCGATCTCGTCCGGCTCCTCGGCCTCCGAGGTGTCGGAGCGGTCGTGACGGCCCTCGGGATCCTCCTCGTGGCCCCGGTCGTTCTCGACCAGTTCGCCTTCGCGGATCTCGTCGCGCCGGCCGTCGGACTCGCCGCCCTTGACGGTGAGGTAGCGGGCGTAGTTCTTCAGGTCCAGACGCACCCGTCGGCCCTGGGCGCGCCAGAGGTTGGCGGTCTTCTCCGCGAGGCCTCGCGGGTGGTACTCGATGACCAGCAGGACGCGGGTGAGATCGACCGTCAGCTCGTGGAAGGTGACCACGCCGCGCGTGGTGCCCTTGTCGCCTTCGGAGGTCCAGGCGATGCGCTCGTCGGGCACCTGTTCGGTGATGTGGGCCGTCCAACTGCGCCGGGACCAGAAGATCTTGGCGTTCCAGTTGCTGGTGGTCTCGTCCTGGGCCTCGGCGCTGGTGACGGCTCGCGCGAAGTCCGGGAACTCCCGGTACCGCGTCCACTGGTTGTAGGCGTCCTTGACGGGTACGCCGACGTCCACCGATTCGAGGATGACGGTGGGGCGACCGCGGCCGGGCCGGCCGCTCCGTCGGCCCAGCCGGTCGCGTACCGCGCCCGCCGTCTTGTCCTTGGCCTGCTTCGCCCCGGCCTCCAGCACCGCCCGGAGGGGGCCGCGCCCCTTGCGGATCCTGCGGGCGCCGTCCAGGGCCATGGCCTTCAGCCCGGGACTGCTCCCGTCGGCCAGGGCGTTCAGGTGTGCGGTGGAGCGGCCCATGGCCCGGCCGGCGCCGGCCAGCAGGCGTTCGGCCTGGGCGAGGAGGTAGGCCTCCAGTTCCTGCTTGGCCCGGTCGGCGGCGGGGCTGTCCTTGAGTCGTGCCAGTGCTGTCTCAGGCATCGCCGTCACCGCCCCGGCCGCGGCCTGCGGACCGCTTCGCGGCGGTGCGCCGGGCCGGCCGCTCGTCCGAGCCGCTGTCGGTGTCGGCGCTCTTGCGCTTCGTCCCGCCCGCGCTCTTGGCCTCGCTCTTGGCCGCGGAGGTCGCGGTGCGGCGGCCGGCGGTGCGGGCGGCCGTCTGCTTGCGGGCCGGTCGCTTGCGGGCCGGCCGCCCACCGGCGCCGTCCTTGTCCGCCTGGTCGGCCTCCTCGGACTTGTCGGCCTCGTCAGCCTCGTCGGAGTGATCGCCGGCCCGGTCTTCGTCGGTGACCCGGTCCTCGTCGGTCTCGTCGTCGGCGTGGTCCTTGTCGTCGCGACCCGTCAGGCCCGCGAGGCGGTCCTGTACGTCCAGCGTGCGATCGTGGAGCCGGTCGGCGACCGCCTCCAGTCGGCGGTCGACCAGGGCGCTCGCGGCCGCCGAGCCCACCCCGCGCAGGTCCGTGCGGAGCTGCTCGCGTATCTCCTTGAGCTGAGGGCTGTCGCCGAGGCGGCTGCCGATGAAGGACGCGACCGATGCCCCGTCGGGGGCGAGCTTCCGGCCGAGCACGAGGGTGGTCAGACCGAAGGCGAGCTTGGCCTTCTTGGTGCGGCCCAGCACGTAGCCGGCGCTCACCGCCAGTCCCATTGCCATGCGGTTGTTCATTGCCGTCGCATCCTGTTTTCCAGTCGGGCCAGGAGCTCGTCCTCCCGGCGGTCGAATTCGGCCTCGTCCATACCGCCTGCCTCGAAGGCCTCGACGAGCCGGGCGAGCTCACGCTGGACCACGGCGGGGTCGTAGTACTGCCGCTCCGCTTCCGCGACGACCTGGCGCAGCACCCATCCGGTCCCGCGCACCGGGGCGGCGGGGAGCAGCAGCACTTCCTTGAGCAGGCCCACGGCGCTCAGCCCGCCTCGGCGAAGCTGTAGGGGGGCAGCGGTCCGGTCGCCTGTACCTGGAGGTGCTCATGCTGCTCGTGCAGGCTCCGGACGGCGGCGAGGAAGTCCTCCCGGCGCTCGCGGTCGACGAGGAACGAGTAGTTGGCCAGCCAGCCGGTGCTCTCGGGGCCTCGGCGCACGCCCTCGGCGAGTGGCGCGAGGGTCTCCTCGATCAGTGCGGCGTCGGTTCGCTCCCGCTCGGAGACGGCCCGGGCGACGAGTTCGCCGAAGGCCAGCTTCTCGTCGTGGGTGCCGCCCCCCGCCGCGCGGTTCGCCTGGTGGCGGGCGCGGAGTTCGGGGTCGGCGGCCAGTACGGCGTACAGGACGGCTTCCTCGTGGTGGTTGGCCTTGACGTTGTACTCGTCGCGCCCCGCCAGGACGCCCAGACGTTCCAGATAGGCGTCGTGGTGCTCACTGAGGACCGCGCCCACGGCCTCGTCATCGGGAGAGACGCCGCCGAAACGCATGGGCAGGACGGGCCCGCTCACCTGCGCCTGGATCACCACCCGCTGGTGGGCGAGGAGGTCACGCCGCTTCGCCTTCAGTTCCGCGGGAGCGTCGCTGACCAGGGCGACCAGCTCTCCGGCCCGGACGGTCCGGACCGGCAGGGGCGGCTCGCCTATCCCCTCGATGCTGTCGGGCAGGCTCTGTGAGGCACGCGTGATGCCGTAGACGTAGGTGCTCATTCCTTCTCCTCCCGGCGGGTGGTGGTACGCCGACGCGGCCGGCTCTCGGTCTTTTCCTCGGAGCTTTCGTCGCGGGCCTGGCTGAAGGCGTCGGAGATGGTCTGGGCGGCGCCGCTCAGGGCTCCCTTGGTCTTGCCCCGCGCCCCCGATTCGGTCATCTCGCCGACGAGGTCGGGCAGGCCCGGGCTCTTGCGGGGGCCCGCTTCCAGGTCGAGTCGGTTACACGCCTCGGCGAACCGCAGGTAGGTGTCCACACTGGCCACGACCACGCGTATGTCGATCTTGAGGATCTCGATGCCGACCAGGGACACGCGGACGAACGCGTCGATGACCAGACCGCGGTCCAGGATGAGTTCGAGTACGTCGTACAGGCCGCTGGAGCCGCCGCCACCGGAGGCGGCGGGCGCGGGCTGGGCAGGAACGACAGTCATAGTTTCCGGTTCCCTTCTCTAGGGTGGGGCCGGGGGGGTGCCGCCGGGTCAGCGACGGTCCGCACGACCCCTTTCGTAGCGGCGGGTACGCCGGTAGCCGATGAGTTCGCCGTCGCCGTCGACTTCGACGTCGTACGAGGCGAGCAGTGTCATCGTGTCCGGGACGCGGGGCAGTTCGACGATCTCGACCTTCAGCTTCCAGGTGCCGTCCTCGGCGCGCTCACAGGAGCTCACCGCCTCGGCCGGCAGACCGAGCAGCTGGGACAGCTGCTGCATCGCCGAAAGGATCACCGCTGCCGGGCGCGGAGGCTTCCCTCCGTCCGCCTTCTTCTGTGTGTCGTTGTCAGATGTGTTGGCCATGACTTCCTCCCTGCCGCGTATGACCGACTGGGCAGGCCTCAAACGGTGTGCGGAACAAGGCGAGTTGACATGTCGCTTTTGGGTGCTTTGGAGCAACGACCCGCCCGGGAGCCGGGGATGACGAGTGCCCCGCCCGTGTCGGACGCCGGCCGGTCCCCCTGTCCGACCGGTCCCCTCTGCGGGTGGCCCCCTGCCCGGGTGGTCCGCCCGTGCGGACCAGGCGGTGACGGGGTGCGCTGATCCGGCGCCGGCCGGTCACCCGGCTCACACGGCCCCGTTTCTGTGTCTGGCGTGACTCCGGTCACTTGAGTGACGGATGGGACATGCCGTCCCGGGCACTGGGCAGGCGCGCCTACTCCAGGTCGCCGCGGGCCCGCCGCGGCGCCGGAACCGGAGGTACAGCGCGCAGTGTCGGAGCAACAGACGATTCACACGGCCGGGACGTGGCGGTCAGCGGCATCGGGAGCCACCAGGGAGGTCCTGGACCCGGCGGACGCCACCGTCCTCGCCGTGGTCGCCGAGGGTGACGCCGCCGACACGGACGCGGCCGTCGGCGCCGCCCGGGCCGCCTTCGACGGCGGGGAGTGGCCGGGCACCCCGGTCGCGGAGCGGGCGGCGCTGCTGCGCCGCACCGCCGACCTGCTCCAGCGTGACCGTGAGCGGATCGCCCTCCTGGAGAGCCGGGACGCCGGCAAGACGCTCGAAGAGGGCCGCGTGGATGTGGACTGCGTCACTGACGCGTTCCGCTACTTCGCGGACCTCGTGATCGGGGAGGGCGCCGGCCGGGTGGTCGACGCCGGCTCGCCCGACATCCACAGCGTGGTCGTGCACGAGCCGGTCGGGGTGTGCGCCCTGATCACGCCGTGGAACTATCCGCTGCTCCAGGCGAGCTGGAAGATCGCCCCGGCCCTGGCAGCGGGCAACACCTTCGTCGTCAAGCCGAGCGAGCTGACCCCGCTGACCACGGTGGTCCTGATCGAGCTGCTGGTGGAGGCGGGCCTGCCCGCCGGGGTCGCCAATCTGGTCACCGGACCAGGCGACCCGGTGGGCGCCCGCCTCGCGGCCCACCCCGACGTCGACCTGATCTCCTTCACCGGCGGTCTCACCAGCGGTACGAAGGTCATGCGGGCGGCCTCCGACACCGTCAAGAAGGTCGCGCTCGAACTGGGCGGCAAGAACCCCAACGTCGTGTTCGCCGACGCCTGCGCCACGGAGGAAGGTTTCGACACCGCCGTCGACCAGGCCCTCAACGCCGCCTTCATCCACAGCGGTCAGGTGTGCTCGGCCGGCTCCCGGCTGATCGTCGAGGAGTCGCTGCGCGAGCGGTTCGTCGCGGAACTCGCGCGCCGGGCAGAGAAGATCCGCCTGGGTCGCGGCACGGACCCGGGGGTCGAGTGCGGCCCGCTCGTCTCGGCGGCGCAGCTGGAGCGGACCCGGTCGTACGTCGCCTCCGCGCTCGCCGAGGGGGCGGTCCTGCGCGCCGGAGGCGAACGGCCCGAGGGGCCCGGGTACTTCTACCGCCCGACCGTCCTCGACCGCTGCAACCGGCGCATGCGCGTCGTGCGCGAAGAGGTCTTCGGGCCGGTCCTGACCGTCGAGACGTTCCGCACCGAGGACGAGGCCGTCGCGCTCGCCAACGACACCGAGTACGGCCTCGCCGGCGGAGTCTGGACGTCGGACCAGGGCCGCGCCCGCCGGGTGGCCGGGCGGCTGCGCCACGGCACCGTGTGGATCAACGACTTCCACCCCTACCTTCCGCAGGCGGAGTGGGGCGGATTCGGGAAGTCCGGGATCGGGCGCGAGCTCGGCCCGTCGGGACTGGCCGAGTACCGCGAGACCAAGCACGTGTACCAGAACCTCGCGCCGCGCCCCGTGCGCTGGTTCGCGGGCTGACGGGGGCAGGAGAGAGATGACCAGCACCACGCACCCTCATGACCACCACGGGCACGAAGACGGACACGAGTACGACTACGTCGTGGTCGGCGGCGGTACCGCCGGTTCGGTGATCGCCTCCCGGCTCACCGAGGACCCGAGCGTCACCGTCGCCGTCATCGAGGGCGGTCCGAGCGATGTCGACCGCCCCGACGTCCTGACCCTGCGCCGCTGGATGGGGCTGCTCGGCGGGGAACTCGACTACGACTACCCGACCACGGAGCAGCCGCGCGGCAACTCGCACATCAGGCACAGCCGGGCCCGGGTCCTGGGCGGCTGCTCCTCGCACAACACCCTCATCGCCTTCAAGCCGCTGCCGTCCGACTGGGACGAGTGGGCGGAGGCCGGAGCCGAGGGGTGGCACGCGGCCGCGATGGACCCGTACTTCGACCGGCTCCTGAACAACATCGTGCCGGTCGGCGAGGCGGACCGCAACGCCATCGCCCGCGACTTCGTGGACGCCGCCCAGGACGCGCTGGCGGTGCCGCGCGTCGAGGGCTTCAACCGGAAGCCGTTCCACGAGGGCGTGGGCTTCTTCGACCTGGCCTACCACCCCGAGGACAACAAGCGCTCGTCGGCGTCGGTCGCCTACCTGCACCCCGTCATGGACGACCGGCCGAACCTGCGGCTGCTGCTGGAGACCTGGGCGTACCGGCTGGAGCTGGAGGGCACCCGGGCGCGCGGCGTCCACGTCCGCGCCAAGGACGGCAGCCGGTCGTTGATCACGGCCCGCAGGGAGGTGCTGGTGTGCGCGGGCGCGGTCGACACCCCTCGGCTGCTGCTGCACTCCGGCATCGGTCCGCGCCGTGACCTGGAGGCGCTCGGCATACCCGTCGTCCACGACCTGCCCGGAGTCGGCGAGAACCTGCTCGACCACCCCGAATCGGTGATCGTCTGGGAGACCGAAGGGCCCATCCCCGAGAACTCGGCGATGGACAGCGACGCGGGTCTGTTCGTCCGGCGCGACCCGGACTCCCCCGGTCCCGACCTGATGTTCCACTTCTACCAGATCCCCTTCACCGACAACCCTGAGCGGATCGGCTACCAACGCCCCGCGCACGGGGTGTCGTTGACTCCCAACATCCCCAAGCCGCGCAGCCGCGGACGTCTCTACCTGACGAGTGCGGACCCCGAGGTCAAGCCGGCCCTGGACTTCCGCTACTTCACAGACGAGGACGACTACGACGCACGCACCCTGGTGGACGGGATCAAGCTGGCCCGCGAGATAGCCGCGACCGAGCCGCTGGCGGGCTGGCTGCGGCGCGAAGTCTGCCCGGGTCCCGAGATCACCGATGACGAGGCCCTGAGCGCGTACGCCCGCTCCGTGGCCCACACCGTCTACCACCCGGCCGGCACCTGCAAGATGGGCGCCGCCGACGACGAACAGGCCGTTGTGGAACCTGACTTGAAGGTACGTGGCCTCGACGGCCTGCGCATCGCGGACGCCTCGGTCTTCCCGACGATGCCCGCCGTCAACCCGATGATCGGAGTACTCATGGTGGGCGAGAAAGCCGCTGATCTGCTGCGGGGCGGTGAGACCCGGTGAACGCGCCCTCGACCGGTGCCGCCGTGCCCGGCACCGGCTCCCCCGTCTTCTCGGTCGACGGGCTGTGGAAGGTCTTCGGTCCGCAGCGCAAGGCCGTGCGGGTCCCGGACTCCGAGTACGCCTCGCTGCCCGCGGCCGAACTCCGCGAGCGGACGGGCTGCACCGCCGCCGTCCGTGACGTCACCTTCGACGTCCGCAAGGGCGAGGTGTTCGTCGTCATGGGCCTGTCCGGCTCCGGCAAGTCCACCCTCGTGCGCTGCATGACCCGGCTGATCGAGCCCACCGCGGGGTCGCTCTCCATCGATGGCGAGGACGTCCTCGCCATGGACGCCGCCCGCCTGCGCGAGCTGCGCCGGCACCGCGCCGCCATGGTCTTCCAGCACTTCGGCCTGCTGCCGCACCGCACCGTGCTCGACAACGTCGCCTACGGCCTGGAGATCCAGGGCGTGAGCCGCATCGACCGGCGGGCCAAGGCAGCCGAGATGGTGGTCAAGGTCGGCCTCGAAGGCCTTGAGGAACGCCGGCCCGGTCAGCTGTCCGGCGGCCAGCAGCAGCGCGTCGGCCTGGCCCGGGCCCTGGCCGCCGACCCGGAGGTCCTCCTCTTCGACGAGCCGTTCAGCGCGCTCGACCCGCTGATCCGCCGGGAGATGCAGGACGAGGTCGCGAGGCTGCACCACGAGGAGGGCCGCACGATGGTCTTCATCACCCACGACCTGACGGAGGCGCTGCGCCTGGGCGACCGGATCGCGCTGATGCGCGACGGCAAGATCGTGCAGCTGGGCACGCCCGAGGAGATCGTGGGCTCGCCCGCCGACGACTACGTACGGGACTTCGTCCGCGACGTACCGCGCGAGCAGGTGATCACCGTACGCAGCGCGATGCGCCCCGCGGTGGCCGACGAGGCCGACCACGGGCCCGCGCTCGCCCCCGCCGCCACCGTGGTGGAAGCCATCGAGGCCGTGGCGCGCAGCGGCGGCCCGGCCCGGGTCGTCGACCACGGCCGCTGTCTCGGCGTCGTCGACGACGCCGGGCTGCTCGCCGTGGTGGCCGGCCTGCCGACGCCCGACGGCCGGGGGGTGGCGGCATGACGCCCCGCGCCCGTTGCGCTGCCCCCGCCCCCGGTGACGGGCGGTGGTGCGGATGACCGCGACCACCACATCCGTGCGCGAGCAGGGCCCCTCGCGCCCGCCCCTCGCGTCCGACGGACCCACGGGACCCGACGGGAGCAGACGGCCGGACCGCAGGCCCCCCGCTCCCGCCTCGCCCCGCGCCCGGCTGCGGGCCCTGCTGCTCCGCCACCGCGCCGACCGCAGGGTCTGGCCCCTCGCCGTCGTCGCCCTGGTCCTCGTGCCCGCCGCCTTCCTGCTGCCCGGAGCCGCCGGCTGGCCCGGTTCGCTGGCCGTCGACCTGTCCGGGCCGCTCGGCCGGGCCGGTGACTGGATCATCGACAACCGGGACCACCATCCACTCTTCCTGTACTTCTTCGGGCACGTCAGCAACGCCGTGGTGGTGTCGGTCCGCGCGGTGTACGTCGTGCTCCTCGCCGCCGGCTGGACGGGCGTCACCGCCCTCGCCGGCCTGGTGGCCCTGCGCCTCGCGGGCGTCCGGCTGGCGCTGACCTGCGTCGCGGCGTTCGCCGCGTGCGGGCTGCTCGGCATGTGGGTGCCGACCATGCAGACGCTGGCCCTGATGGTCGTCGCGGTCGCGGCCTCGGTCGTGTTCGGCGCCCTGCTCGGCCTCGCCGCCGGGATGTCGGACCGGGCCGACCGCGCGCTGCGCCCCGTACTCGACACCATGCAGGTGCTGCCCGCCTTCGCGTACCTGCTGCCGATGGTGCTGGTCTTCGGCATCGGCGTGCCCGCCGCCGTCCTGGCCACCGTGGTGTACGCCGCCCCGCCGATGGCGCGGCTGACCGCGCTCGGCCTGCGGGAGGCCGACGCCGGGGTGCTGGAGGCCGCGGCCTCGCTCGGCGCGACGGGGCGCCAGCGCCTCCTCACCGCGCGCATCCCCCTGGCCCGCCGACAGCTGATGCTGGGAGTCAACCAGGCCGTCATGATGGCGCTGTCGATGGCCGTCATCGCCTCCGTGATCGGCGCCGGCGGCCTCGGCGACCGGGTCTACCAGGCGCTCGCCTCGGTCGATGTCGGTGCGGCGCTCGCCGCCGGCGTCCCCATCGTTCTCCTCGCCGTGGTCCTCGACCGGACGGCCGACGCGGCGGGCGACCGCCTGGGCGCCGCCCCGGCCCCACCGTCGGAGCGGCATCCCCTGGGACGCGTTTTCGCGGGCTGGTACGGGTGGCTGCTCACCCTCCTCGCCGCGGTCGCCGTGGCCGTCGCTGGCCGGATGGCGGGCTCCGCCCTGTGGCCCGGGTCCTGGACCGTGCCGATCGCGGAGCCCGTGAACCGCGCGGTCGCCTGGATGACCGACCACCTCTACTCCGGAGTGCCCGTGGTCGGTGGCACCGCCGACTGGGCGGCCCGCTTCACCGGCTGGGTGCTCGACCCGCTGCGCTCCGGTCTGCAGGCCACCCCCTGGTGGCTGCTCCTGGCCCTGGTCGGCGCCCTCGGTCTGCTGGTCGGTACCTGGCGCACGGCGTTGACCGCCGTCCTCGCGCTGGCCGCCATCGGGGTCCTCGGCGTGTGGGAGCCGTCCCTCGACACCCTCTCCCAGGTGCTGGCCGCCGTGGCGGTGACCCTCGTACTCGGTTTCGCCGTCGCCGTCGGCGCCGCCCGCAGTGCCCGGGCACAGCGCCTGCTGCGCCCGGTGCTCGACGTGTGCCAGACCATGCCCCAGTTCGTCTACCTGATCCCGGTGGTCGCGCTGTTCGGTGTCGGGCGGGCGCCCGCCGCGGCAGCCGCGGTCGTGTACGCGCTTCCCGCCGTGGTGCGCATCACCACCGAAGGCCTGCGCGGGGTGGACCCGGCGGCCCTCGAATCGACCCGCTCCCTCGGCGCAACGGGCACCCAGCAGCTGCGTCACGTGCAACTCCCGTTGGCGCGGCCCGCTTTGCTGCTCGCCGTGAACCAGGCGGTGGTGCTGGTCCTCGCCGTCGTGATCATCGGTGGCCTGGTCGGCGGTGGCGCGCTGGGTTATGACGTCGTCCTCGGCCTGGCCCAGGGCGACCTGGCCACCGGCCTGGTGGCCGGCGCCGCGATCGTCTGCCTGGGTCTGGTGCTCGACCGCGTCACCCAGCCCGCGAAGGAGGCCTGACATGCGGATCTTCCCCCACCACCACCGAGGACCGGTCCGCGGCCGGCGCGTGGTCGCAGCGCTCGCGGCCACGTCCTCCCTCCTCGCGCTCACCGCCTGCGGGGCGGCCGACATGACCCGCCAGTCCTCCCCCTACGCCGCCGCGCGGGGCGCGAAGACCGTGACCCTCTCCGTCCAGTCGTGGGTCGGCGCGCAGGCGAACACCGCTGTCGCCGCCTATCTGCTCGAACACGAGCTCGGCTACCGCGTCGACACCGTCCAGGTGGACGAGGTACCCGCCTGGGACGCGCTCAGCCAGGGCAGGGTCGACGCGATCCTGGAGGACTGGGGACACCCGGAGCAGGAGAAGCGGTACGTCGAGGGCAAGAAGACCATCACGCCGGGCGGCGACCTGGGCGTGACCGGCCACATCGGCTGGTTCGTCCCCACGTACTTCGCCCAGGAGCATCCGGACGTCACCGACTGGAAGAACCTCGGCAAGTACGCCGACCAGTTGCGGACCGCCGAGAGCCGCGGCAAGGGCCAGCTAATGGACGGCTCGCCCTCGTACGTCACGAACGACAAGGCGCTGGTGAAGAACCTCGGCCTCGACTTCGAGGTCGTCTTCGCCGGGTCGGAGGCCGCGCAGATCACCCAGATCAGGCAGTTCGCCAAGGAGCACAAGCCGTTCCTGACCTACTGGTACGAGCCGCAGTGGCTGTTCGAGCGGGTTCCCATGACGGAGGTGAAGCTGCCCGAGTACCGGGAGGGCTGCGACGCCGATCCCGAGAAGGTGGACTGCGCCTACCCGCGGACACCGCTGCAGAAGTACCTGAACACGCGGTTCGCGGAGCACGGTGGGAAGGCGGCCTCGTTCCTGAAGAAGTTCCACTGGACCGTCGCGGACCAGAACGAGGTGGCGTTGATGATCGCCGAGGACAAGCTGACGCCGGAACAGGCCGCCCGCAAGTGGGTGGAGCGCCACGAGCCGGTGTGGAAGCCGTGGACGCGCTGACTCGCCGCCCGCCCGGCTGACGCGTGCCGCCCGTGTGCGAGCCGAGGCCGTCGCGCCCCTCGCGGGTGCGACGGCCTCGGCGTCGGTTCATGACCTCGGGCGGCGGCGCCGCTCGCGTGCGTAGCGGTGGAGCACGGCGGCGATGCCGCGTCGGGGCGGGGAGCCGCCGTCGCAGTCGCGGACGGCGGCTCCTCAAGCCGGGGTCAGATCCGGGCCACGTTGCCCGAGTAGATCCAGCCGTCCTTCACTCCGTAGGTCTTGTCGACCCAGTACCACAGGTTGCCCTTGGAGTTCTTGCACGACTGGGTGAAGTGGAGCCGGTCAGCCCGGTGGACGGTGTCGACTACCCGCCCGGTCTCGTAGTAGGCCGTACGTACGGGAGCGGACGTTGCCGTGACGTAGAGGTCTCCGCCCGCGGCCTGGCACGTCACGGTGGACGCCGTGGCGGGGGTGGCGACGGAGACGGCCGCCGAGAGGGTCAGTGCGACCCCGGCGGCGAGAGTGGAAACGCGGCGTATGGCGCTGGCGCGCATGGTGCTCCTCGGTCTTTGTGCATGGGACAGCGTGCGTGGGGACAGCACTAGATCATCAACACCTGGCACGTCGAGGCAAATTGAGCCTCGGCGCGCCTGCTGCCTGGAAGCCGCGGCCACTGACGGGGAGAGGGGCGCGGACGGCCTTCGCCGGATGCAACCGGCGCGAGCTCGCCGATGGGCGTGACCGCTACATGCGGGGGCATGCGTATGTCATGACAGTCACCCTGCTGTTCCTCTTCCCCATCGCACTGGCTCTCGTCCTGCTGGCGACCGGCGAGCCCCACCGCCGCGGCCGGCACCGCAACCAGGGCTGACCGCCGGGCGGCGGCCCGCGCCGCCGCCTGCGGCGCCCACGTCAGCCACCGCGACACGACCGCTCCGGGAGCGGGCGGGCCAACGGCCGACTGCGCGCTGCCCTCACATACCGGGGCGGCGCTGCCGGGCGGGGAGTCACGGGTTCCTACGTGGCTCGCGGCGCGGAATCCGGCGGGGCCGCCTGCTGGGGGCACGCGGTCAGGGCGCCGCCTTCCCCCGCCTCCTCCGCGCGGGGCCAGTGCCGTCCTTCGAGTGCCTCGGCGCTGCGGTTGAGCCGGACCAGGACGTCCTCCAGCTCCCGCACCTCCTCAGGGGACCAGTCGGCGACCACCCGGGCCAGGCAGGACCGGTTGACTTCGCGGTCCCCGGCGAGCCGGCGCGCACCTTCGGCGGTGATGCGCAGCTTGCGGGCCATGCCGCCGCCCGGGTCCGCGACGCGTTCGGCCAGTCCGCAGCGCAGCAGTGCGGCCGTCTGGCGGTTCACGGTGGAGGTATCGAGCCCGAACGCCTCTGCCAGCTCTCCGATCGACATGGGGCCTTGGGTGTCGATCCGGCTGAGGAGCAGGTACGCCGACCGCTCCAGGCGTTCGGGATCGCGCTCGCGCCGGACCAGCACCTGGTGCCGCGAGAGCAGCATCAGTTCCCGCTCCAGTTTTTCCAGCACTGCGCCTCCCGCTCCTTCCGGCGTTCCATTATCGCGGACCCGTCGCCCTCCAGACCCGGCGGGTGTGGTCCGGGTCGCCCCGCGTGGGGTGAGGGCTGCAATATGCACGATACACAACATGTGTACTATGCACTCCTCGTTGTCAGCCCGACGAGCCACAGCCTCAACACGGAGGACCCGCATGACCCCCACCACGTCCACCCCCTCCCGCGCTGCCGAGATCCTGTCCCGGCCCGTCACGCTGAACGGCCTGACCGTCCCCAACCGCATCGCGATGGCTCCGATGACGCGGATGTTCTCCCCCGGCGGTGTGCCCGGCGAGGACGTGCAGGCGTACTACGCCAGCCGGGCCGCCGCGGGTGTGGGTCTGATCGTCACCGAGGGCACCTACGTCGGTCACGAGTCCGCCGGACAGAGCGACCGGGTGCCGCGGTTCCACGGCGAGGACCAGCTGGCGGGGTGGGCGAAGGTCGCCGCGGCCGTGCACGAGGCCGGCGGCACGATCGTGCCCCAGCTGTGGCACATAGGCATGGTGCGCAAGCAGGGCGAGGCCCCGTACGCCGACGCGCCTGCCGTCGGCCCCTCCGGCATCCGCGTCGACGGCACCGAGGGGACCGGTAAGGCGATGACCCGCGCCGACCTCGACGACGTCATCGGCGCGTTCGCCGACGCCGCCGCGGAGGCCGAGCGGATCGGCTTCGACGGCGTCGAACTGCACGGCGCCCACGGCTACCTGCTCGACCAGTTCCTGTGGGAGCGGACCAACCGCCGCACCGACGCGTACGGCGGCGACGCGGTGGCCCGTACGACGTTCGCCGCGGAGATCGTGGCGGCGGTCCGCGAGCGCGTCCGGGCCGACTTCCCGGTGATCTTCCGCTACTCGCAGTGGAAGCAGGAGGCCTACGACGCCCGGCTCGCGCAGACCCCGCAGGAGCTGGAGGCGATCCTGGCCCCGCTGACGGCGGCGGGCGTCGACGCGTTCCACGCCTCCACCCGGCGCTACTGGGTCCCGGAGTTCGAGGGCTCGGACCTGAACCTGGCGGGCTGGACCAAGAAGCTCACCGGCCGGCCGACCATCACCGTCGGCTCGGTCGGCCTCGACGGCGACTTCATCCGCTCCTTCGCCGGCGAGGGGGCGGCCCTCGGCGACATCGACAACCTCCTGGACCGCATGGAACGCGACGAGTTCGACATGGTCGCCGTCGGCCGGGCGCTGCTCCAGGACCCGCAGTGGGCGGCGAAGGTCCTCGGAAACCGCTTCGACGAGCTGCAGCCGTACGACGCGGCGGCGCTCAAGTCGCTCAGCCGCTAACCGGTACCCGGCGGTCTGTCCGGCTCACCGGGGGCCGGCCGTCGCCCCGACGACCGGCCCCGCGACGCCCCGTGACATCGGTCCGCCGACGTCACGGGGCGTTCGCGTTCCCGGCTGTGGCACCGGACCGCCCGGTGCGGTCGTCGGGGCTGCCGGACCTGGCCGCCAAGGCCCAGGGTCCGCCCGCCACTCGGCCGGGAGGCGGTTCGTGCGCGTGCCGACGCGTGCCTGTTCGGCGAGGAGTCGCAGCAGCCCCCATGGAACGCTTCGCTACGCGGGAATCATGACTCGCTCGGGCGTTCGTCACTCGGCCCGGACGCCGGATCAGAGCCGCGGCGGCTGGTCGAGGCTGAGGTCGGAGGGAAGAAGCGGCGGAGCAGACGGACCCAGGGGGACCAGCGGGCGGGCCGGACGAGGCGGCCCGTGGCCTCCCGCTCGATGTTGTCGAACAGGTCGGCGAGGAGGGCCTCGTGGAGCCAGCGGATCGCGAGCGGCCAGACCAGGCGCATTCCCCCGGCCAGGCGCCCGGATGCCGTGTGGACGACCTGGCAGCGTGCCGGCCCCTCGGGGATGACGACGAATTCGTGGTGACCGTCCAGACCACGCCCAGGGGCGAAGGTGAAGCGGACCCGGCTGCCGGGCTCGTACTCGCTGACCTCGTAGCGGATCCTGCCGTGTCCCCCGGCCGAGCCGACGGTCAGTCCGGCGTCGAGCCGCAGTGGCGACCAGGTGCGCGCCGGCCACAGGCGGTCCTGCGCGCTGCCGAGGCGGTCGAGAAGCAGCCCCACCGCGGATGCTGGTGCCTCGATGGTGCGGCGCTGGATATTGCGCATGCCATGCCTCCTCCGAACGCACTCCATACGGGTGCGTATGGAACGACCGTACGCTACCGTATGGTGATGAGACAAGATCGTCGACGGTTGTCCGCGAACGACTGGACGGAAGCCGCGCTGACCGCCCTCGGTGAAGGCGGGGTCCCCGCCGTCGCGGTGGAGCCGCTCGCGGCCCGCCTCGGCACCACCAAGGGCAGCTTCTACTGGCACTTCGCGAATCGAGAGGCGCTCCTCGAGGCGGCGCTTTCCCTGTGGGAACAGCGCTTCACCGAGGCGACCATCTCCGCCGTCGCAGCCGAACCCGATCCGGCAGCCCGGCTGCGGATGCTCTTCACCCGTGTGAGCAGGGATGCGGAACACAGCCCCGTCTCCGTCAGCGTGCTCGCCTCGGCCGGCCATGAACTCGTCGGGCCCGTCGTGCGGCGCGTGATGGAACGGCGGATGTCCTACGTCATCGGCCTCTTCGAAGAGGTCGGCTTCCCGCCCGAGGTGGCCCTCCAACGGGCCGTTCTGGGGCTCACGGCCCATGTCGGGCACAGCCAGCTGGCCGTGCGGCTACCCGGGCTGCTCCCCCTCGGCACGGAGGACCGGCTCGACGGCTACATCGACGCGGCGGTCGAATTGCTGCTCCACGACGCCCCCGGCCCCAAACGGTAACCACCCGACGCCACGGCGCCCGGCAGTGCCGCCCGGAGGCCGCAGTTCACCGGTGTGCCGAGGTTCGACCCCGGCTTCGTGGTGGGCGGGGTCGACGAGGGATACGTCAGGACGGCGAAGCCGGTGATCGCGGCCACGAGCACCGGACAGCCCCACCGAGCCCTCGTGCCGGAGCGCCCCGGCCGGGGCGGGGTGCCAGTCGGTGCCGCCCGCCGCCTGGTGGACCGGGTGCTTCTTGGAGCACCCGGCCCGGGAGGTGCGCGCCGCCTCGCGGAGCGGGCCGGCGGGAGCCGCGGCGGCGCGCTTCCGGCCCGGGCTGCGGGCGGCCGTGCTGCTGGTACCGGGCGATGCCCGCCTGCTCGCGGCGGGCCCCGGGTTCGTCGAGGAGTTCCCCGAACACCGCTACGCCTGGACCGGCGCCCCCGCGGACGGCTGGGCCGCTCAGCGCACGCGTTCGATGCGCGCGCGCCGGATCAGGTTCTTGCCCGGCTCGCGGACCTTGTCGAACGCCGCGTTGTTCAGCAGGACACAACTGCCCGACGGACCGTTCACCGACACCGTCGTCGCCTGACCGTTGTCCAGATTCGTCACCCGCAACTTCGTCCCCACCGGGAACGTCCCACTGCTCGCCGCCGGCGGACCCGCCTCACCCGACAACGTCACCGTCGACCCCTGACACACCACCTGTCCGGTGGCCGGCGGCACCTTCGCACCTGCCGTACCGGCCGCGGCTCCTCCGCTCCCCGCCGCTATGCGCTCGATGCGCGCGCGCCGGATCAGGTTCTTGCCCGGCTCGCGGACCTTGTCGAACGCCGCGTTGTTCAGCAGGACACAACTGCCCGACGGACCGTTCACCGACACCGTCGTCCCCTGACCGTTGTCCAGATTCGTCACCCGCAACTTCGTCCCCACCGGGAACGTCCCACTGCTCGCCGCCGGCGGACCCGCCTCACCTGACAACGTCACCGTCGACCCCTGACACACGGTGTCGGGGACGGCGGCATTGCCGGTCGCCATGGTGGCGACGAACCCTCCGGCCACCAGTGCTCCCGCGACGACACAGAACACGGCCTTCTTCGTGGAACTCATGGTCCGCTTCCGGGACATGGACACTCCTCGATCCGATGGGCGCTGTCCTTGTCCTTCTTACGGGCCGGAATCCCCCGTGGGCGCAGTCTTGTCACCACGTCACAAATACGTCGCTGCCGAGGCTCGGAGGCGCGGCGCGGCACTGCGCCCGCGGACCCGTCGCTCTCGGAGCGGGTGCGAAGGAGCAGGTCACGTACCCGGCACCCGCAGGAGCGAGGGGTGCGTGCGGCGCTCGCACCGACGGCCTCGGCCGACGCGCGGCGGAGGGGACCAAAGGCGGCATTAAGGTGTGGTTGACGTGCCCTTAAGGCCCTCGGCCGGCTGACGTCCCGTCGGGTCCGTCGCCGGCCGGCTCGGCGCAGACAGCGCCGAGCCACCCGCACCTGCACCCTTCGTGACGGTCGATCACGTACAGTGACTCCCGCGCCGCACACCGACCTCGCCCGTTCCCACTGTGGGAGTCGCCATGTCCATGCTGCTGATCAGGGGTTCGTTCAAGATGACGGACCGCGCCCGGCCGGACGGGGACACCCTCCCGTTCGTCGCTGACGACGTGGCCGACTGGAAGCTCGTACCCGGCTGCGCACCGATCGTGCCCAAGGCCGACGGCCGCGTCAGCATCCGGCTCGAAGCCATCGACGCGCTGGAGACCCACTACGGCCAGAAGCCGCACGAGGAGCACCAGCCGCGCGACCTGGCGCACCAGGCCGCGGACCGGCTGCTGACCCTCGTCGGCTTCGAATCCGTCATCCGCGACGAGGACGACGAGACCGTCGTCACCGTGCCCCAGAGCGTGCCCGGCTGGATCCTCACCCGGGGCAGTGACGTCCACGGCCGGTGCGTGGCCTTCGTCGGCAAGACCACACCGCCCGTGTACAGCGGCTACGGGACGGCCCTCGACGACGATCTGCTGAGGAAGACCGCCAACTACCAGTTGCTCCGGCTCGGCTTGGTCTACCCGACGTACTACGCCGGCCTGCCCGGGTACCTGCGCGAGCTGCTCACCGACGCCTCGGAACAGGCACGGGCGGTCGGGGCGGGCCTGTGGGCCGCCGGTGTCGACAAGACCACCGACGGGGCCACCGTGACCGGAATGCCGTCGATCACGAACGACCACACCGGACAGGTGATCCTGCCGAAGCTGTTCCGCCGCCTCAAGGACTACCTGGACTTCACCCCGGACGATCCGTCGTTGGACCGCTTCCGGGCGTACCTGGCCGGCGCCGCCGACGAATACCGCCTCCTGCCGGACACCGACACGCTCTTCAGCGGCCTGCACCACATCGTCGAGGTCACCGCCGACAACACCGTGAAGATGACCCGCCCGGTCAGGGACATCATCTTCACGGAGAAGTGAACCGCGGCCGACGGCCCGACCGCGCGGGAGCCCTACTTCACCGAGCCCGCCATCACTCCCTGGACGAAGTGCCGCTGGAAGGCGAAGAAGACGATCAGCGGGACCACCAGGGACAGGAACGCGCCCGGGGCGAGGACGCCGATGTTGCTCCCGAACTGCCGCATCTGCGACTGGAGGGCGACCGTCAGGGGCTGGGACCCGCTGTCCGCGAAGAGCAGCGCCACGAGCATGTCGTTCCAGACCCACAGGAACTGGAAGATGGCCAGGCTCGCGATGGCCGGGCGGCCGAGCGGCAGCACGAGCCGGGAGAAGATCCGCCATTCGGTGCCGCCGTCCATCCGGGCGGCCTCCAGCATTTCGCGCGGGATCTCGGCGAAGTAGTTGCGCAGCAGGAACACCGCGAACGGCAGCCCGTAGGCCACGTGGAAGAGGACGACTCCCGGGATGGTGCCGAACAGGCTCACCGCGCCGAAGAGTTTGGCCACGGGCAGCAGCCCGATCTGCACGGGTACCACCAGCAGTCCGACGACGACGAGGAAGATGCCGTCCCGGCCGGGGAAGTCCAGCCACGCGAACGCGTACCCGGCGAGGGCCGCGACGGCCACCACCAGGACGGTGGTGGGTACCGAGATCAGGACGGTGTTCCCGAAGGCCGCCGCGATGCCGGAGTCCCGCAACAGGGCGGTGTAGTTGTCCAGGGACAGCTGGGACGGGTCGGCGAACACGTTCCACCAGCCGTCGGAGGCGTTGTCACGTTCCGAGCGCAGCGAGGACAGGAACAGACCGGCCAGCGGGGTGATCCACACCAGGGCGACCAGGAGCAGCACTACCTGGACGGCCGAGCTGCTCATGAGGCGCGACAGCCGGCTCTTGCGGGGCGGTCTGCGGGCGGGCGTGGCAGGGGCGGGCCGGGCCCCGGTCGTACGCCCGGGGGACCGGCGTTCGATCGTGCCGTGACTGCTCATGCCGCACTCCTTCGGAAGCGCCGGATGTTGAAGACCATCGCCGGGACGACCAGCAGGAGGAGCACCACGCTGAGCGCGCTTCCGAGGCCCTGGTTGTTGCCACCGCCGAAGGAGACCAGCCACATGCGCGTGGCCAGCACGTTCGCTTCTTCCTGCACGGGTCCGGGCGCGATGATGTACACGAGGTCGAAGACCTTCATCACGTTGATCACGAGCGTGACGAAGACGACGGTGAGCACCGGCGCGAGGAGCGGCACGGTGATCTTGCGGAAGATCTGGCCCTCCGTGGCGCCGTCCATCCGCGCGGCCTCCAGCGCGTCGCGCGGGATGGCGGCGAGCCCGGCCCCGATCAGAACCATGGCGAAACCGGTCCACACCCATAGGTAGGAGCCGATGATGGCCGGCGTCACCAGCGCCGGCCCGAGCCAGTTCACTCCTTGGTACGGGGCCGCGAAATTGGCCGCGGGCAGGCGCAGGACGTACTCGCCGTCGGCCAGCCCGGTGAAGCGGAAGGAGCCGTCGGCGGCGGAGGTGGCGGTCGCGGCCGTGCGGCCGTCCCGTACAGCCTCGACCGTCACGCCGGGCAGGCCCTTCTCGCCCGGGTCCACCTGGCCCGGCGCTCCGGAGCCGCCGGGGGCGAAGTCGAGGTAGACCACGCCCCCGATGCCGTCGGGGCCGGGCGCCGCGGCAGCAGCCGGCTCCGCTGCGGCGGGCACCGCGTCGGGTGCCACACCGACGAGGCCGAGGTTGACCGAGCCTCCGGGGCGCACCGCTCTCGCCGTGCTGTAGGGGCCGCCCGCGTTCCCCGTCAGGGCCTGGCCCTCGCGTACACGGGCCGTCGGATAGGCGGCGGGGTCCTCGAAGGTGTCGTGTACGCCGACGACGACCGCGTTGAGCACACCCCGGCCCGGATCCTGCTCGTAGGCGAGCCTGAAGACGATGCCCGCGGCGAGGAAGGAGACGGCCATCGGCAGGAAGAGCGTCAGTTTGAACGCGGTCGCCCAGCGCACCTTCTCGGTGAGCACGGCGAGCATCAGACCGAGTCCGGTCAGCAGGGTCGGAGCGACGACGACCCATAGGGCGCTGTTGCGGATCGCTTTGAGGGTGGCCGGATCGTGGACGATCGCCACGTAGTTCCCGGCTCCGACGAAATGGTTGCCGCTGGCGTCGAAGAGACTGCGGCAGAAGGAGAAGACGACCGGGTAGACGACCAGCGCGCCGAGCAGGAGCAGGGCCGGCAGTACGAAGACGACCGCGAGGCGGCGCCTCCTGTTGTGGGCCCGGCGCCGGGGATCGGCCGCGGCGCGGGCGGTCAGGGTGTCAGCCATGGGGGGCGGCCTCAGTTCCCGTACGCCTTGGCGGCTTCGGTCTCGAGCTTCGCGGCCGTGCCCTGCGGGTCGGAAGGGTCGCGCAGGAAGTCCTGGAGGAGCTTCCACTCGCCCGCCCCCTTGGTGCCGCCGAACGCCGCCGGGGCCTGGTCGGACATGTCGAAGCGGACCGTGTTGCCCGCCGCGACGAGCGACCGGGCGGTGCTGCGGGTGGTGTCGTCGCCGTACGCGCCGAAGTCGACCTTGGTGTTGGGGGACAGGAAGCCGCCCGCGCCGGCCCAGACCTCGGCGGCCTCGGGGCCCGCCAGGAACTCGAGCAGGCTCATGCCCGCCTTGCCGTTCTTCCCCGCCTTGAGGACGACTGCGGCGTCACCGCCGCTGACGACGGGTGCCTTGCCTCCGTCGACCGCCGGGAACGGGAAGAACTTGGCGTCCTGCCCCGGCTTCTTGCCGAACTGGTCCTTGGCCACGCCCCCGACGAAGTCGCCCTCGTACACCATGCCGGCCTTGGGCTGGGGCCCGAATACCTGCTCGACCGAGGAGGGGAAGTCGGTGCGCAGCGCCGTCTCGGCGCCGCCGGCGACGAGTTGCTTGTCCTTGAACAGTTCGCCGAGGGTGGTGAGGGCCTTCACGACGCTGTCGTCGGTCCACTTGAGCTTGTGCTGGGCGAGCTGGTCGTACTTCTCCGGACCTGCCTGGGAGAGGTATATGTTCTCGAACCAGTCGGTGAGGGTCCATCCGTCCTCGCCTGCCACGGCGAAGGCCGGGCGGCCGGAGTCGGCGAGGGTACGGCCGGCCTTCAGCAGATCGGCGTAGCTCTTGGGCTCACTGACTCCGGCCTGGGTGAAGGCGTCGGGGGCGTACCAGACGGTGGACTTGTGGGCGGCCTTGAAGTAGAGGCCGTAGTACGTGCCGTCGACGGTTCCGTAGTCCTTCCAGACCGGGGGAAGGGTGGAGCCGGCCGTCCGGGCGGCCTGGTCGGACAAGGGCTGGAGCCAGCCGGCCTTCGCGAACTGCTGGAGCACGCCCACCTGGGGGATCATCACCACGTCGGGCGCGTTTCCGCCCTCGATCTTGCTTCCGACGAAGGTGGAGACGTTGTCGCCGGAGGGGACGAAGACCGTCTTGGCGCCCGTCTTCTCGGTGAAGGCGTCCAGGACCTTCTTGAAGTTCTTCTGTTCGCTGCCCGTCCAGACACCCGCCACGGTCACGGTCTGGCCGCTGAGTTCGCCGCCGCTCGCGGGTGCGGTGGTGCCGCCGCAGGCGGTGGCTCCGAGGGCGAGGGCGAGGGCCGCCGACGCGGTGGCGGCGGTCCGTCGGGTCGTCTTGCCGGGTCGTCGCATGACAGGGTCCTTTCGAGGAGGTCGGTCCGGGGCTGCGGGCTCGCATCCGCCGTCACCGCTGGGGCTGTTACGGCGGTTCACGGGTTGCCGGGCGGGTTCACGGGGCTGGGCACTCCGACGTCCACCAGGCGGCCGTCGCCGCCGGGAGCACTCCGTCCGGGCAGGGTCCGCTGGCGAGCAACGGGGTCCCCGGGACGGGGGCGGGCATCGCCTGCGTGCCGAAGTTGACCGCGCAGACCAGGCCGTCGCCCCGGGCGATGGCCAGCATCTGCGGGGGCGTGTCGAGCCAGCGCAGGGTGCCGTCGCCGAGCTGCGGCAGGCTGCGCCGCAGCTGGAGGCCGTCGCGGTAGAGGTGCCAGAAGGAACGGGTGTCCGCCAGGGCGCGGTCGGTGGCGTGCTCGGCGAACCACTCCGGTTGCGGCAGCCACGGCTTGGCGCCGGCCGCACCCTGGCTGAAGCCGAACGGGGAGGCGTGACCCGACCAGGGCAGTGGCACCCGGCAGCCGTCCCGGACCCGCTTGCGGCTGCCGGTACGGCGCCAGATCGGGTCGGTCAGGACCTCGTCGGGCAGGTCGAGGACCTCGGGCAGGCCGAGCTCCTCCCCCTGGTAGACGTAGGCCGCGCCGGGCAGGGCGAGCATCAGCAGGGCGGCGGCGCGGGCACGGGCGGCTCCCAGCCCACTGCCTTCCACCCCGGGCTCGCCCGCGTAGCGGGTGACGGTGCGGACCTGGTCGTGGTTGTTGAGCACCCAGGTGACGGTGGAGCCGGTGCCGGCGATGTCGCGCATCGCCTCGGTGATCGTCGAACGGAAGGCGTCCGCGTCCCACGGGGCGCTGAGCAGGTCGAAGAAGAACGCCTGGTGGAGTTCGTCGGGCCGGACGTACTCGGCGTGTTCGCGCGCCGTCGGGACGGACACCTCGCCGACCAGCAGCCGCTCGCGGCCGTCCAAGGCGGTGTACTCCTCGCACACCGAGCGCCAGCGGCGCCACACGCCGTGGACCTCGGGCCGGTTCCAGGCGAGCTGGTTGACGGAGTCGCGGGCCCGCTCGTCGGCCCCGGGGTCGTCCGAGTCGGGCAGGTCGGGGTGCTTGAACAGCCCTGCGGCGACGTCGATGCGGAAGCCGTCGACACCGCGGTCCAGCCAGAAGCGCAGCACGCGCTCGAACTCGTCGCCCACGGCCGGGTCGCGCCAGTTCCAGTCGGGCTGCTCGGGGGTGAACAGGTGCAGGTACCACTCCCCCGGGGTGCCGTCGCGCCCGGTGGTCCGGCTCCAGGCGGGGCCTCCGAACATGGCGCGCCAGTTGTTGGGCGGCCGCTCACCGTCCGGGCCGCGGCCGGGCGCGAAGTGGAAACGCGAACGCATGGGGCTGCCGGGTTCCGCGGCGAGGGCCTCGCGGAACCACGGGTGCTCGCTGGAGCAGTGGTTGGGGACGATGTCGAGCAGGAGCTTGAGGCCGAGGCGGCGGGCATCGGCCACCAGCCGGTCGAATTCGGCGAGGTCGCCGTACACGGGGTCGACGCCGCAGTAGTCGGCCACGTCGTAGCCGTGGTCGTGCTGCGGCGACGGGTAGAAGGGGCTGAGCCAGATGCCGTCGACACCGAGCTTCCGGAGGTAGGGAAGTCCGGCCCGTACGCCGGCCAGGTCGCCGATCCCGTCCCCGGTGCTGTCGAGGAAGCTGCGGACGTAGACCTGGTAGATCACCGCGTCGCGCCACCAGGAGTCGGGGGTGGTGGCAGTGCGGGAGGGGCGGCCGGTGTCGGCCGGAAGGGTGCTGAGCATCTCGCGTCGACCTGTTTCTGCTGAATGCGAGAGCGCCCTGGTTCAGGTGCGCTGTTATGCATGCATGTTAAGTAGGAGCGACCGGAAGATGTCAACGATGTGTCCGAAAACTGCAGGAAGTTGGGGTGATATGTCCACGAATGAGCACAACACGCAAAGAAGGCGCCTACTTAACATGTAAGTAGGCGCCCTGAGAGACGGTCGTGCGGGATCAGCCGGTCCGGGAAACGCCGTCGAGCTCGCGCGCAAGCCTCGCCGCCGCCTGGTCAGGCGTCTCGCGCCGCGCCATCAGGTCCTGCGCCACGGCCTGTACGGCCAGGCTCACCTGGTCGTAGCGGGCGCTCTTCGGGCGCGGCACCGCCGACAGCACGCTCTGGCGGAGCGTGGCCAGGTAGGGATAGGCGCGGAGCAGCTCGGGGTCCTCGTAGAGCGCGGCGCGCACCGGTGGGAGCGAGCCCTCGGTCAGCACCTTGCGCTGGACCCGTTCGCTCGTCAGGTAGGAGATCAGATCGGCCGCCGAGGCCGGATGCCGGGAGCGGCTGCTGACGGCCAGGTTGGAGCCGCCCAGCACACTGGAGCCGGGCCCGTCCGGCCCGGGCAGCGGCACCACGCCGAACCTGCCCGCGACCTTCGACCCCGCCGCGCCGGCGTCGGCGTAGACGTAGGGCCAGTTCCGCAGGAAGAGCAGACGGCCGTCCTGGAACGCCTGCCGGGACTCCTCCTCCTTGTAGCCGAGCGCGTCCCGGGAGATCCAGCCGTCCCGGACGCCGTCCGCGAGGAACCGCAGCCCGACGCGTGCCGCGCCGGAGTCGACCGTTACGCGGGCCCCGTCGTCGCGCAGGATCGAACCGCCCGCCGAGTTGACCGCCTCGGTGACGTTGACGGTGAGCCCCTCGTACGGCAGGAACTGGCCGGCGTACCCGTCCAGTCCGTGCTTCGGGGCGATCGTGCGCGCCTGGCGGATCAGGTCGGCCCAGGTGCGCGGTGGCTGTTCGCCTTCCTCGTCCAGCACGTCCTTGCGGTAGTAGAGCAGTCCCGCGTTGGTGACGTACGGGACCGCGTACAGCCTGCCGTCGAAGGTGGCGGTGTCGACCACCGGCCGCAAGAACGCGTCCAGCGGGAAGCGGGCGCGGTCGAGCGGGGAGATCCATCCGGCCGCGGCGAACTCGGACGTCCAGGCGACGTCGATGTTCAGCAGGTCGAAGCGGTTGCCGCCCGACCGCAGTTCGCTGATCATCTGGGCGCGCGTCTCGTCGGCCGAGTCGGGCAGTTCGACCAGCGTGACGCGCTCGCCGGGGTGCCCGGCGTTCCAGTCGTCGAGCAGCGGGGAGAGGTAACCGGTGAGGTCGCCCGCAGTGGCGAGCGTCATGGGACCGCGGCCGCCGGAGGCCACGCCGTCGGGCGCACCGACACCGAACCCGGCGTACCCCGCCAGCACCACCGCCACGACCAGGAGAGCCCTACCCGCGGCACGCGTCCACCGCATAGGTTCCTCCCAGTGCACGATCCGGCTGCGCCGCCGACCATCGGGGCCTATATATACCCGTTAGGCATGGGCGATACTAGACGTCCAGGCAGACGGGCGGGATGGCGGCGCCACCCGGCCCGTTGCCAGGTGAACAGGTGACTACCGAGCGGGAGGGAGGAGGAGCGAGTGCGGCTGCCGCTCCTGGCACTCCTCACCCGTGGCCCCGCCCATGGATACGAGCTCAAGCAGGACCTTGAGAAGCTCTTGGGCGCCGCGTACCCTCAGCCCAACGTGGGCCAGATCTACGTCACCCTCGGCCGGCTGGAGAAGAGCGGTCTGATCGAGGGCGAGGACGTCGAGCAGTCGGGCCGGCCCAACAAGCGCACGTACAGGCTGACCGACGCCGGACGCGAGGCCGTGCTGGCCTGGTTCGACGACACCGCCGAGGAGCCCCGGGTACGGGACGAGTTCTTCATGAAACTCGCCCTCGCGCCCCAGTCGGGTCTGGCCGACCCGATCGCATTGATCAACAAGCAGCGGCGGCAGTACCTCAACACCATGCGGGACCTGTCGAAGCTGGCCGCGGCCGAGGACCGCGACAACAAGATCTCCCAACTGCTGATCGAGGGCGCCATGCTGCACCTGCAGGCCGACCTCGACTGGCTGGAACGCTGTCAGGAGGAGCTGGAATGAGCGAGGACGCCGCGACCGCTCCTGCCGTGCCCATCGTGCGGGCCGAGGGCCTGACCAAGACCCACCACGGCGAGGGCACGCCGGTGCACGCCGTGCGCGGGGTGGACCTGATGGTCCAGCCCGGCGAGTTCGTCGCGGTGACCGGGCCCTCGGGAGCCGGGAAGTCCACACTGCTGCATCTGATCGGCGGCCTCCAGCGGCCCGACGGCGGGAAGCTGTGGATCGGCGGGGAGCGCGTCGACGAGTACCGGGAGGCCCGCTGGGCGGTGCTCCGCCGCCGCAGCATCGGAGTCGTCTTCCAGTTCTTCAACCTGGTCTCGAACCTCACCGTCGCCGACAACGTCGAACTGCCCGCCCTGCTCGCCGGCGCCTCCCCGAAGTCCGCGCGCGCCTCCCGCGCCGAACTGCTCGCCGAACTGGGGCTCGAAGGCCGCGAACGCTCGATGCCCGGTGAGCTCTCGGGCGGCGAACAGCAGCGGGTCGCGCTCGCGCGGGCCCTGGTCAACCATCCCGCGTTGCTGCTCGCCGACGAGCCGGCCGGCAGCCTCGACAGCAAGGGCACGCGGGAGGTGCTGCGGCTGCTCTCCCGCTTCCACCAGCGCGGCCAGACGATCATGATGGTCACCCACGACGCCCGGATGGCCAGCGCCGCCGACCGGGTCATCAGCTTCTTCGACGGCCGCATCGCCGACGACGCCCGGCTCGGTGACGGACGCCGCGGACCGGCCGGCGGCGTGTCCCGCGTACTCGAACTGAAGGAGTGAGGGTGCGGGCCACTCTGCGCTGGGCGCACGCCGATTTCCGCGCACACCGCGGAGAAGCCCTCTTCGTCGTCCTGGCCAGCGCCGGGATCATCGCCTCGCTCCTGCTCGCCGGCGCGATGTTCAGCTACGCCGCGAACCCGTGGCAGCGGATCTTCAACCAGTCCCATGGCGCGCACATCTGGCTGCACACCCGTGCCGGGGCCGCCGACGTGGACGCCCTGGGCCGCCTGGACGGGGTCGCGGCCCTCTCCGGCCCCTACCGCACCGCGGCGACGACGGTCGAGTCGCGCGGCGCGCGGGCCGGAGTGACACTACGGGCGACCTCGGCGCAGCCACCCGAGACCGGGCGGCCGCTCCTCACCGCGGGCAGCTGGCTCACCGCGGCGGACAGCGGGGCCGGCGGCGGGGACGGGACCGTCGTACTGGAGACTTCCGTCGCGCGGGCCCTGTGGGCGGAGCCGGGCGAGACCGTGCGGGTCACCGGACCGGACGGCACTGCGCGCGAACTGCGGGTGGCCGGCATCGCCGAGGCGGCCGAGCCCCGCTACCAACCGGGCGGCGCACCGGGCATCGGCTGGGTGCTCTCCCCCACCCTCGACACGATCGCCCCCACGGGCACCGGGCAGAGCGTGGGGCTGCGCCTCAAGGACCCGGCGGACACCGACTTCATGGTCCAGCGCGCCGTGACCGTCCTCGGCGCCGACCGGGTCGCCCAGGTGACGAAGTGGCAGCAGGCGCGGGCGGAGGCCGGCGGTGACGACCGGCTCCTCGGACAGATGTTCGCCGTGTTCGGTCTCGGTGCGCTGCTCGCGGCGGCGCTCGCCGCTTCCGGAGCGATCGGCGCGCGGGTGCGGGGCCAGCTTCGGGACATCGCCATCCTCAAGGCCGTCGGCTTCACTCCCGGCCAGGTGGCCCGCGGCTTCCTCGTACAGCACCTGGCCTTCGCGCTGCTCGGGGTGACCCTCGGCACGGCGGCGATCGCCCTGCTGGGCGGCCGGATACCGGGACGCATCGGGGAAGCGGCGGCGGTCTGGCAGGACCTGCCCGGCCACACGGCGCTGATGATCGGCGTCCCCTGCGGCGCAGTGCTGCTGATCGCGGCGGCCACGGGCATCTCGGCCTGGCGCGCCGGGCGGGTGCCACCGGTGCCCGCGGCCCGCGCGGCGTTGCCGACCGCCGCGCCGATGACCGCACTGGGCAGGCGGGCGCTGGGGATACGGGTGCCTGCCGCCCTGGTGCTCGGGTGGCGCGCCGCGTTCCCGCGCCGCGCCCGGACGCTGGTGTCGGTGGGCAGGCTGGCCCTGCCGCTCCTGCTGATCACGGTCGCGCTCGTCGCGTGGTCGACGCTGGACCAGTTCCGCAGCCGGCCCGCGCTGATGGGGCTGCCCGCGGCCCTGACCGTACGGGCCGAACGGTCCGCCGGGCCCTCGGACGCGGAGCTGGAGAAGAGCCTGGCGGCGGTCCCCGGCATCACCGCGGTGCATCCCGGTGCGGAGATGGCGGCCCTGGTGCCGGGGCAGACCGGCACCATCACCCTCCGGGGCCTCGGCACGACCGCACGCCCGTACCCCTCCGCGGTGGTGGAGGGGCGAGCGGTCGGCGGCCCGGACGAGGCGGTCGCCGGGCAGGGACTGCTGGACCTCCTCGGCGTGCGGGTCGGTGACTGGGTACGCATGACCGTCGAGGGACGGCCGCAGATACTGCACCTCGTCGGACGCACGATCGAGCCCGAGTCCGGTGGCCGCGTCATCACCACCACCCTCGACGCGCTGCGCGAGCGTGATCCGCAGCTGCGGCCCGACTTCCACGCCCTGGTGCTGCGCGAGGGTGCGGACGTCCGGGCCGTGAGGAGCGCGCTCGCCGCGACAGCCGGGGGCGCGCTGGAGATCCGGGAGACGCCCAACCCCGCCGACCGGCTCGAACCGGCCCGCGCGGTGATCGCCGCCCTGGTCGCGGTTCTGGCGCTGATCGGCCTGATCGAGCTGCTGACGCTGATCAGTGCGGGGGTGCGCGAACGGGGCCGGGACCTGCTCGCACTCAAGGCGATGGGGCTGACGCCCCGGCAGATCGGCTCGATGATCGTGGCGGCCGCCGGACTGACGGCGCTGGTCTCCGCCGTGGCCGCAACAGTGGTGGGCGCACTGTCCGGCAGCTGGCTCGTGGACGCGCAAGGCGCATCGAGCGGGATCGGCGCCGGAATCGCCCATCCGCCGTCACTGCCGGTGCTGCTGGCCGTGATCGTCGCAGCGGTGCTGGGTGCGGTGGCGGCGGCGACCCTGCCGGCCACGCGGACGGCTCGGCGAAGGCCGGCGGACTCGCTGAGCGAGACCCTCTGACCCCCGCCGAAGGCCCGGTCGCCTTGCCCCGCCCTTGGGAACCCCGCCCGGGCGCCCCCACCTACCCCCCAAATACGACTCCAAGATGCGAGTTTGTTAGCGTCCCGGTGTGCGACTGACGAAGTTCACCGACCTGGCGCTGCGATCCGTGATGCGTCTGGCGGTCTGTGCCACCGATGAGGTGCTCACCACCCGCGAGGTGGCCGAGGCCATGGACGTGCGGCACACGCACGCGGCGAAGGCGATCACACGCCTGCAGCACCTCGGTGTGGTCGAGGCCCGGCGCGGCCGGGGCGGAGGGCTCGCCCTGACCGCCATGGGCCGGCACGCATCGGTGGGCTGGCTGGTGCGGCAGCTCGAAGGGGAGGACGAGGTGGTGTCCTGCGACGACCCGCCCTGCCCCCTGCGCGGGGCCTGCCGGCTGCGGCACGCGCTGCGCGAGGCCCAGAAGGCGTTCTACGCCGCGCTCGACCCGATCACCGTGGCCGAGCTCGTCACCTCGCCCACCGGGCCGGTACTGATGGCCCTGGTCGGACCGCCGCCGAAGTAGCCCCGCCCTCAAGCACCCGCCGCGGCCGGGGCGAGTCGCACCCGTAAACACGAAGATGAAATACCACTGAGGAGTCGCAGTGCTCTCCGCGCAGTCCACCCCCGTCGTCCGGGCCACCCTCCCGGCGGTCGGAGCCGCGATCGGTGACATCACCGAGCTGTTCTACCGGAACCTCTTCGCCGCCCGTCCCGAGCTCCTGCACGACGTGTTCAACCGGGGCAACCAGGCGAGCGGGGAGCAGCAGAAGGCGCTGGCCGGCTCCATCGCGGCGTTCGCGGGCATGCTGCTGGAGGAGCCGGACGCCCGCCCCGACGCGATGCTCGCCCGGATCGCGCACAAGCACGCCTCGCTGGGCATCGCCTCCGACCAGTACAAGACCGTCCACCGGCACCTCTTCGCGGCGATCGCCGAGGTGCTCGGTGACGCGGTCACCGACGAGGTCGCCTCGGCATGGGACGAGGTCTACTGGCTGATGGCCAACGCGCTGATCGCCGTCGAGGCCCGCCTCTACCAGGAGGCCGGCACCGCTGAGGGCGAGGTCTGGCAGCGCATGGAGATCGCCGAGCGGCGGCAGGAGACGCCCGATGTCGTCTCCTTCCTCCTCCGCCCCGGGGACGGCCGGCCGGCCGCACCGTTCAAGCCCGGGCAGTACGTCAGCGTCCGGACCGAACTCCCCGACGGGGCCCGGCAGATACGCCAGTACAGCCTCTCCGCCGCCCCCGGACGGCCCCTCTGGCGGATCAGCGTCAAGCGCGTCCGCGGCGGGGCGGGGCCGGACGGCGAGGTCTCGTCCCGGCTCCACGCGCACGCCCGGCCGGGCGACGCGCTGACCGTGTCGGCGCCGTTCGGCGACATGACCCTGCCGGAAGGCGACGGCCCCCTGCTGCTGGCGTCGGCGGGGATCGGCAACACACCCATGCTGGCGGTACTCGGCCACCTGGCCTCCACCGGTTCCGGCCGCCGCGTCATCGCGGTCCACGCCGACCGCTCCCCCGCCGACCACGCGCACCGCGAGGAGCAGCTCCGCCTGTTGCGGGCGCTGCCGGACGCCCGCCTGCACCTGTGGTACGAGGTCCCCGGTGACCGGGCACCCGAGGCGACGGCCGGCCACGCCGACGTGAGCGGGCTGGAACTTCCCGGGGACGTGACCGCCTACCTGTGCGGGCCGCTGCCGTTCATGCGTGCGGTACGTGGTGACCTCCTGCGGCGAGGTGTGCCTGCGGAGCGGATCCACTACGAGGTCTTCGGCCCGGACCTCTGGCTGGGTCGGTGAGAACCGCGACCGTTGCCGTGGAAGGGGCTCGCACCCCTGACGGGGCCGGACCGAGAAGGAGGAACGCGTGAACACCGCTTGGGCGGCCGTGGCCGCCGCGGCCGTCTTCGTCTGGCTCGGGATGGTGCTGGCCATCTCCTTCCTTGAGGCGCCGCTCAAATTCCGGGCCCCCGACGTGAGCGTGCGCATCGGCCTCGGCATCGGCCGTCTCGTCTTCCGTGCGCTCAACCGGGTCGAGGCCGTGCTGGCCGTGGTCGTTATCGCGGCGGTCACCGTCGGCGCCCCGTCGACGGCCGTGGTGGTCCTGACTTCTCTCGCCGCCGCACTGCTGGTGGTCCAGCTGGCCGGTGTCAGGCCCGCCCTCGACCGCCGTTCCGACCGGGTGCTGGCCGGGGAAGAGGTCCCCCTTTCGCGGGCACACCTGCTCTACGTGGCCTGCGAGGTGGCCAAGGCCCTCACCCTCCTCGCGCTGGGCACGGCCACGCTGATGCCCTGAGCACCACCCCGGCCGCACCAGGGCTGCGGGACGAAGGACGACGGTGCATCCGAAGGCCGTGGGGGAACGGAAGACAAGGCGTGGGACACGAGCGGTGCGGTGGGCCCGTCCGCCCTGCCGTTCCGCACGCCAGAGGCCGTCGAGACCGTCGGGGAGTAAGCCGTGGCAGCAACCGCGACACCGAAACGAGGAAGGGGCGCCGGCAGCTGGGGGGCGCTCGCCGCCTTCCTCGTCGTGACGTACGGCGTGGCGGCCCTCGGCGCGCTCGCCGCGGCCGACGCGGGTCAGGTCTACTCGTCGCTGGAGAAGCCCTCGTGGGCACCGCCGGCGTGGCTCTTCGGTCCGGTGTGGACGCTCTTGTACGCCTTGATCGCGGTGGGGGCCTGGCTGGTCTGGCGCCACCCCAACCGCCCGAGGGTGCGATCGGCACTCGTCTGGTGGTGGGTGCAGTTGGTTCTGAACCTTGCCTGGACCCCGCTCTTCTTCGGCGCCGGGCAGTTCGGGCTCGCCCTCCTGGACATCGGGCTGCTGCTGGGCGCGGTCGGGGTCACGTCGGTGCTCTTCCACCGGCTCGATCGCGCGGCGGCGCTCCTGCTCGGCCCGTACGTGGCATGGGTGGCCTTCGCCGCGGCGCTCAATGCGGCCATCTGGTGGCTCAACACGTAGAGCGGGCTTTCCACCTCACGCCATGGCCGGGCGCCGCCCGGCCCGCAACACGGCGTGTGCCACGTCGGACCCCGGTTCACGCGTCGAGCGAGGCCAAGCCCTGCTCCCATCGGGCACGCCGTTCCTCGTCGCTCTGCTCCCACCACGGGACGCCACGCTCCCCCAGCGCCGTCTTCGCCACCTGGACCCGGTCCCGGGCGGCGCGCTCGGCCCGGGGGTCTTCGGCACGACGGGCGGCGGCGACCGCGCGCCGGGCGTCCATCAGGTGGGCGCGCAGGCGTGCACCGGCCTCGGCGGGGACGGCGGGGTCGGTGGCTCGCCAGCGGCGGCCGTCGATGACGACGTAGTGCCCGTCGCGGGTGGTGGGCGGCCCGGGTTTCGAGGTCACGGTCGGCGGCTGCCCACGTCCGAGCGTGTTCATTCCTCCCGCCGGGCGCACCGCCCGGCGCCGGGAATTCGGATGCGGGCGCCGCACGGCCACCCCTAGGCTGCGGTCGCCGCGGGGGCGAGGTCCCGTGGCGACCGTCAGTGGATCGGAGATGCACGGGGTATGACCAGTCAGCTGTTCGCGATCTGTTTCCATGCGACCCGCCCGTCGGACCTGGCTCGGTTCTGGTCCGGGGTCCTCGGCTGGGAGCCGGCCCACGGTCCGGACGGCGGCGTCACGATCCTGCCCCCCGACGCCACCGGGTTCCGCATCCGTTTCCTGCCGAGCGAGGAGCCGAAGACCGTCCGGAACCGGGCCCACTTCGACCTGACGAGCACCTCCCCGGAGGATCAGGGGCAGACGGTGGCCAGGGCGCTGGAGCTCGGCGGGAAACACGTCGACGTGGGCCAACTCCCGGAAGAGGGGCACGTCGTGCTCGCGGACCCGGACGGCAACGAGTTCTGCGTCATCGCGGCGGGCAACAAGTTCCTCGCCGGAACCGGCTTCATCGGAGCGCTGGCCTGCGACGGTACGCAAGAGGTCGGTTACTTCTGGAGCGAGGCGCTGGGGTGGCCGCTGGTCTGGGACCAGGACCAGGAGACCGCGATCCAATCGCCGGACGGCGGTAGCAAGATCACCTGGGGTGGCCCGCCGGTCGCACCGAAGGCGGGCACGAACAGGCTGTTCTTCGAACTGGCGCTCCCCGCCGGCGCGGACCGGGCGGCGGAGGTCGACCGTCTGATCTCCCTCGGCGCGAGGCACACCGGTGAGGACGACGGCGCCCGGGTACTGATGCTCGACCCCGACGGCAACGAGTTCTGCGTGAGGCCCGGCTAGCGGGGGCTGTCGTCGAGTGGGGCGCACGCGTCGGAATGGCGGCAGGCGGTGCCCCCGTCGCAGATCCGTCGTGGGACACCGCCCATGATTCGGTCAGGAAGCGACAAAGGATTGCCGGGCAGGCAAAGCGTTCGGCATCAAGCGACAAAGCTCCTTGTCCTGTGCATGACCTCCCGATGGGATCACGGGAGCCGTCAATGCGGCTCCACCCCACACAAGGAGCACTCATGCGCATACCTCGCCCCCGGCTCCGCGCCGTGGCCGCCGCGGCAGGGGCCACCGCCCTCGCCTCCGCGGCCCTGGTCGCCACTCCTGTGAGCGGGGCCGCCTCGGCCGCCCCCGTCGCCGGCCGGCAGGTCAAGCCCGTTCCGGCCGTGGCCGGACACCAGTTGGTCCGCGCCGTCGGCAGCCCGCTGTCCACGGAGCAGTGCCAGGCGAAGTGGAAGATCGCCTGCTACGGACCGCTGCAGTACCGCCAGGCGTACCACCTGGACCCGCTCTACAAGGCCGGCATCACCGGCAAGGGCCGGACCATCGTGATCGTGGACTCGTTCGGCTCACCGACGATCCAGCACGACCTCGACGTGTACAGCAAGCAGTTCGGCATACCCAGCAGCAAGGTCCAGGTGGTCAAGTGGGGCAACGTCCCGGCCTGGGACCCGAAGAACGCCGACATGACCGGCTGGGCCGGCGAGTCCACGCTCGACGTCGAAATGGCCCACGCCATGGCGCCGGACGCCAAGATCGTGCTGGTGGAGACGGCGGTGGCGGAGACCGAGGGCGTCACCGGCTTCCCCGAGATGATGTCGGCCGAGAAGTCCCTGATCGACCGGGGCATCGGCGACGTCATCACCCAGAGCTTCGGCGCGACCGAGAACACCTTCCCGGGCTTCGACAAGGGTGACTTCTCCAGCCTGAAGGACCTGCGGTACGCCTTCAAGGCCGCAGCGGCGCACGGGGTCACCGTGCTGGCTTCCTCCGGCGACGGCGGCGCCACGGACAGCACGGCGGACGGCAGCGGCTACTACCACGAGCGCGTCAACTCCTGGCCCTCCTCCGACCCGCTGGTCACCTCGATCGGCGGCACCCAGCTGCACCTCGACGACAAGGGCAACCGCCTCAGCCCCGAGAGCGTCTACAACGACAACGGAGCGGGCGGCGGCGGCCAGTCGCACGTCTTCGAGCGGCCCGCGTTCCAAAACGGCGTCCGCGGCGTCGTCGGCAATCGGCGCGGCACCCCCGACATCTCGATGGCCGCCGCCGTCAACGGCGGGGCGTGGGTGTACTCCAGCTACGACCCGACCGCGGTCGGCTGGGACGTGTCCGGCGGCACCAGCGAGGCCGCGCCGCTGTTCTCCGGCATCGTCGCCCTCGCCGACCAGGCGGCCGGCCGCCGGATCGGAAACCTCAACGAAGCCCTGTACTCCCTCTACAAGGACGAGCGCTACAAGCCGTCGAGCGGCCTCGTCGACGTCAACGACGGCACGAACAACAGCTATGCGGGCGTGACCGGCTACACCGCGGTCAACGGCTACGACATGGCGACCGGTCTCGGCACCATCGACGCCGCACGCTTCGTGCCGGCCCTGGCGCGGGAGAGCCGACACTACTGACCACCGGACGGCTCACCGCCGTCGCGCACGGCGCCGCCCGGTCCTCCGGGTGGCGCCGTGCGCGTGTCCGGCGCGGACGTGCCGCCTCCCTGGGTTCAGACGGTGCCGGCCGGCCCGTTCGCAGAGCCCTCGCGGGCGGCCTTGGCGAGGCCCGAGTTCCGGTAGGAATAGCCGAAGTAGATGACCAGCCCGATCAGGAACCAGACCACGAACCGGATCCACGTCTGCACCTGGAGATAGGTGATGAGCCAGATGGAGGCGACCACACCGATGGCGGGCGTGACGGGCATGAAGGGTGCGCGGAACTGCCGCGGCAGGTCGGGACGGCGGTACCGGAGCACGATGACGGCAGTGCACACGACCGCGAAAGCGAGCAGGATGCCGATGTTGGTCAGCTCCGCGGCCGCGCCGATCGGCACGAAGCCCGCGATGGCGGCCGATGCTGCGCCTACGATCCAGGTGACGCGGGTCGGGACGTGCCGGGTCGGGTGCGTCTTGGCGAACCAGTGGGGCAGCAGTCCGTCGCGGCTCATGGAGAACCACACGCGCGTGACACCGAGCATGAACGTGAACATCACCGTGAGGATGCCGATGATCGCCCCGACGGCGATCACATCGGCGAACGCGCCGAGCCCCACGGACTTGAAGGCGCTGGAGAACCCGCTCTCCGGGTCGATCTCCGTGTAGTGCTGCATACCTGTCAGGACCAGGCACGCGAGGACGTACAGCACCATGGCGATGGCGAGCGAGTAGATGATCGCCCTGGGCATGTGGCGCTGCGCGTCCTTGGACTCCTCCGCCGCCGTGCTCATCGCGTCGTATCCGAAGACGGCGAAGAAGACGGTGGCCGCCCCGGTGAAGGCGCCTCCCACTCCGAACGGGAAGAAGGGGGTGTAGTTGTCGGTGTTGATGTGGAAGAAGCCGACGATGATGACGAGCAGGACGACCAGCACCTTGAGCACGACGACGACCGTCTCGAAGCGCGCGGCGTTCTTCATGCCGAGGTTGAGCAGGTAGGCGGTGAACAGACAGAGCGCGGCGGCGATGAGGTCGAAGCGGTGGCCCTCCCCCGTCCCCGGTGCGCCGAGCATCCAGGTCGGCAGGCCCGCGCCGGTGTCCGTGAGGAGGAAGTTGAAGTAGCCGGAGATGCCGATGGCGACGACGGCGACGATGGCCGTGTATTCCAGCAGCAGGTCCCAGCCGATGAACCAGCCCGCCAGCTCACCGAGAACCGCGTACCCGTAGGTGTAGGCGGAGCCTGCCTTCGGGATCAGGCCGGCGAACTCCGCGTACGAGAAGGCGGCCGCGGCGCTGGCCACGCCGGCGATGAGGAAGGAGACCAGTACGGCCGGCCCCGCGATGCCGTTGGCGACCGTGCCGGCGAGCGTGAAGATGCCTGCGCCGATGATGCCGCCGACGCCGATCGCGGTGAGCTGCCACAGGCCGAGGGTCCGCGTGAGCTGCTCGCTGGGGGCGCCCTCGGTCTCGTCGATGTGCTCGATCGGCTTGCGGCGCAGTACGCCCTCTCCCATCCGCGGCCTCGACATGTCCGGTCCTTTCCGCAGGTGCTGACGGGATTTCATGATGACGCAGTCGCCGGAACGGCGGAGTGAGGCGCTCCGCACGTCGTCGCGGGGCGGTGGGAGCGGCCGGGGCGGTCGTTCATTGCGGTAGCGGCGCCGGCATCTCGCGCAGTCTGCGCACGGGCGAGCACATGATCGGCAGCCAGGCGAGAGCAAGACCGACGGCCCCGGCCCACAGGGCGGCGCGGGTGGAGACCAGTTCGCCGAGCACGCCGGCCAGGGCGGCTCCGACGGCCAGGGAGCCGGTCAGGACCATGCGCAGGGTGGCGTTCATCCGGCCGAGCAGCCGGTCGGGGGTGAGGCTTTGGCGCAGACTGACCTTGAGCACGTTGTCGACGCCCACCTTGAACGTGGTGAGCAGCCAGCCGACGGCGGCCACCCAGAGGGCCGGCCCCCGGTCGACCAGCGCGATCGTCACCCCTGCGGGGGCGATGGCCAGCCCGAGGAAGCCGAGGACGCGCCCGGGGCCGAGCCGTCCGCACAGCGGGCGGGCCGCGAGCGAGCCGAGCAGTATCCCCACTCCGCCCGTGGCGAGGAACAAGCCGACGGCGAAGCCGGGAAGAGCCAGCTCCCGGACCAGCACGAGGGGAAGTACGGTCTGGCACACCTGGATCGACACGTTGGTGCAGGCGCCCGCGGCCGCAACCGCCCGCAGCAGCGGATGGCCGAAGACGAACCGTACGCCTTCGCGCACGTCCGCGAGCAGACGGCCGCGCTCGGCGGCCCCGGGCGCCGGCTCCGGCCGGCGTATCCGCGCCAGGCACAGCGCCGAGCCGAGGTAGCTGACCGCATCGAGCAGGATCGCCGCCGGTGCCGACAACAGGGCGATGAGGAATCCGGCCGCGCTCCGGCCGCCGATCTGAGCCACGGCGTCGATCGTCACCAGCAGCGAGTTGGCGCGGGTGAGCCCGTCACGGCCGGCCAGTTCCGGCAAGTGGCTCTGCGCGGCGACGTCGTAGAAGACGGTGGCCGTGCCCGCCAGCAGGACCACGGCATACAGCTGCCCGATCGTCAGGGCGCCGAAGGCCCAGGTGACCGGAACGGAAAGCAGCAGGGCGGCCCGGAACAGATCGGCCGCGATCATCACCGGGCGCCGCCTCATCCGGTCCACCCAGGCACCGCAGGGAAGTCCGACGAGCAGGAACGCCAGTGTGCCGAGCATCGCCAGCAGGCCGACCTCGCCCGCGCTGCTCCGCAGTGCCACGATGGCAACCAGAGGAATCGCCAGGGCGCTGATCGAACTGCCCAGCTTGCTCACCGCCGTGGCGGCGAGCAGATGCCGGTAGCCGGCGTGGTGCAGCGGGTGGCGTGTGGGCGCGCTACGGGGCTCGCCGAAGTGGGTCGTGGTCATGGGGGTGAGCTTGGCCAGCGCACCCCGCATCCCGGAATGGATTTAGGGTGGACTGAATCCATGGGGGCATCGGATGTACGGGAAGGGCGGCGGGCGGCGTGCTGGAGCTGCGGTTCACGGCCCGGGACCTCGCCCGGACCCGGTTCGCGCTGTCCCCGCTGTGGGAGGTCGTGGCCAGTGTCCGGATCCTGCGGGATCCCGGCAGGCACGCGGTCTTCCGGCCGTGGTCCGAGCCGACGGGACGACGGCTCGCGGCGGAGCGGCTGGACTGGTCGCTGCTGGCCGACCTCGTTCCTGACCCGCCGCGCGGCATCCCGCTCTTCGTCGCTCCCCCGCCCACGACTCCGCTGGCCGATCTCGGGACGGAGCTGGCGGTGCTCCGTGCCACGCCCGCCGAACAGGTCCGCGCGGGCCTCGACGGCAGGCTCGCGCCGCGTTCCGCACGCCTGGACGCACTGCGCGAGGACCCGGAACGAGGGCTGGGACGACTCGCCGAACTGATCGGGGCCTACTGGGAGATCGCGCTCGCCCCGTACTGGCCGCGGATGCGCTCGCTGCTCGAAGGCGACGTACTGCGCCGGGCACGTCTGCTCGCCGAAGGGGGCGCGGACCGACTGCTCGGTGATCTGGACCCCGCGGTCGGCTGGGACGAGGACACGCTGCGCGTCGGGCACCACTACGCCCGGGGAACACGACGCCTCCACGGACGCGGACTGCTGCTCGTACCGTCGGTCTTCGCCTGGCCGCACGTTTTCACGATCACCACGCCCGGATGGCAGCCGACGCTGCGCTACCCGCCTCTCGGAGTGGCCACGCTCTGGGAGCGGCGGACGACGGTCACCGAGCCGCTGGCCGCGGTCATCGGCCGCACCAGGGCCAGGCTCCTGGCCGAACTCGACACTCCCGCCTCCACCATCGAGCTGGCCCGCCGCACCGCCATGACCCCGGGTGGCGTCTCCCAGCACCTGACCGCGCTGCGCTCCGCCGGGCTGGTCGACGGCCACCGGGCCGGCCGCTACGTGCTCTACACACGCACCGGGGCCGCTGAGGCGCTCCTGGCCGCAGCGGCTGGCCGCTAGCGGCGTCTGACGCGCAGGGGCGGGGAAGGTAAGGGCAGGGGGTGGTTCGCATGGCGTTGACGGGTGGAGTGGCGACCGGCGTGGCGTGGTGCCTGGTGTTGCTCGCCGGGGCGCTGCGGCTCGGCGGCGGAAGGAGCAGGCCGCGCGGCAAGGCGCTGTCGCCGGTCGAGGTGGGGCTGTTGCGCGGGGGCGCGCGCGGGGCGGCGCAGACCGCACTGGTCGAGCTGTACCTCGTCGGCGCGGTGGAGGCGGGGTTCCGGCAGACGGTGCGGGGCGTCGCGGACCGGCTGCCGCCGCACGGCAGCTCCGCGGTGGCCCGCGCGCAGTACGGCGCGCTCTACCGGGCCGTGCACCCCCGTCGGCTGCGGGATTACGAGCGGGTGGAGGAAGCCATCCGTCACACCACCCGGGCGCTGGAGTGTGCGGGACTGCTGGTGTCCGCGAAGCGGCGGTGGGCCGCACGGGCCGTGCTGCTCCCTGTGTTCGCCGCGGCGCCCGTGCAAGCCGCCGCGGGCGGACGGGCGGCCGGGTGGCTGTGGCTCGCCCTCCTCGCCGACGTCGCCGCGGCGGCGTTGTGGGCGCGGCCCCGGCGCACCCCGCGCGGCGCGACGCTGCTCGCCCGACTGCGCCTGGACCACGCCGGAACTCGCCGGGCCACGGAGCAGGACGATCCGGGCGCGCTGCTGCTGAGCGTCGCCCTGTTCGGCGCCCCGGCGCTGCGCGCCCAGCTCCCCCGGTTCACCGGGGAGAGCGGGCTGCTGACCCGCCCTCCGAGGGAACCGATGGAGCGGGGCGGGGGCGGCGGCCGGCCCGAGACGTCAGGCGGGTGCGGCGGGTGCGGGGGCTGACGAGCGCCTCCTCCGTCCCGGCAGCAAGAAGCCCCCGACCGGCCCGAGGACGGGCCGGGCACCGGTGACCCCGGCGCAGTGCAGCGCCGGGGCCACCGGTGAACGAAGCAGGTCAGCGCTCCGTCGTACCGTTGCTGCCGTACGAACGGCGCACCGCGTCGGCGGCCTTGTCGGTCTGGGCGTCGTACTTGTCACCCGTACGCTCATCGATCAGCCGCTCGACGCTCTCGACACCCTTGTCGGCCTGGTCCGGGTGCCCCTTCGCCAGCTCCTTGGCCTTGTTCGCCATGTCTCCCAGCTTGCTCATGAGTACCTCCGCGGTAGTCCGTGCGTCGTACGCAGCCGCGGATACCCTGCCGGCCCGCTCCTACGCCCGGGTGCGACGAGCACGTCCGGGGCCCGGCATCCCGTGGCACGGGGCGGACGGTGCGTTCTCCGGTGGACCGGACCCGGCCGACCGGCCGCGCTCACGGCGCCGAGTGGACCTCCAGGGCGGTTCGCACCGCGGATTCCAGGGCTCCCTCGATCCACGCGGGCTTGATGGAGGTGTGGCATCCCCCGAAGTGCAGGTTGCCCTCGGGCCTGCGGACGTGCGGGAAGAGCTCGGTGTGCTGGCCCGGGAGCAGCACGGACGCTTCCCCGTAGGCGTAGGCGTCGCGCATCCAGGACTGGGTCCGCCCGACGCCGGTGTAGAACACCTCGATCCGCTGCCCGTACACGTCCTGAACGCCGGCGAGGGCGCGCGGGTAGCGCTCGGCGTCGTCGAACGAGTCCCACTTCAAGGCGTCGTCGGACCAACTGTAGGACGCGAGGAGCACACCGCCCTTGCTGCCTTCGACGGGGTAGGACGGCTGGAACATGAAGCGGTTGGGGTTGTCCGTGGCCGAGCCGCCGCCGATGACGCCGACCGCCTCGGGCTGATCACGGGTGACGAGCCGACAGGCGGCGTAATGGGAGCGCTGGGCGGCGGAGATGTGTCCCTTGGGGACGGAGGAGTGGGCGCCCAGCAGGGTGCCGTCCACCGGTGTCTGCCCCAGCTGGTACTTGCGGTACAAGCCGGGCCGTACGGCTTCCAGTTCGCGCTTCCAGTCGGCTTCGTCGAACTCCCACCAGCGGCGGCTGAACTCCAGCAGGACCTTGGTCGCGGCGTCGTAGTGCAGTTCGGTGACCGCGCGGCGCTTGCCGTAGGAGAGCGCGGGGGTGACGGGGATGTGGCGCAGACCCGAGAAGGGGACGGTGATGATCGCGGCTTCGGCGGTGAACGTCTCCCGTTGCACCGGGCTGCCGCCGCGGCCCTCGGAGACGGTGTCGATGGTGACCTTGCCCTCGCCGTGCGTGATGCGGGTGGCCCGGCGGTCGAGCCGCACCAGGTCCTTGACGCGGGCGTAGAGCGCGTCGGCGAGGGTGGCCGTGCCGCCGGGCAGCTCGAAGAACGCGGTGTCGGGGCTGATCAGCGAGGCACCGATGAAGCTGTGCACGAAAGCGAGGTGCAGGCGCGAGGTGAGGTTCTCGACGGTTCCGATCAGGTCGATCGTCCGCTCGTCCAGCTCCGCCTCCTCCGTCAGGTACCGGTACATCGACATGTGGCCGTAGCGCTGGATGACGCGGGCCCAACCTTCGACGAGCGCCCTGTCCTCCTTACCCTCGATCTCCTTGCGGACGGGCGCGAAGGCATTGCGTACGATCTGCGCGGCGGGGACCGACTCGTAGGCCACCGGAACCCCGAAGGAGCGGTTGACGGCCTGCGGGCTGCGCGCGTAGTCGGCCCGGCGCACGCGGATCCCGTTGACGAAGATCCACGTGCGGTACGCCGGGCGACCGGCTCCGTCGACGTCCACGAGGTGGAACCGCCTGCGCTTGAGGCCGAGGCCGTCGATCAGTCCGGTGACCAGGGGGTGGCTGTCGGGGATGCGCATGGCGCCGGCTTCTGCGTACTGCTTCGGATCCGCGAAGGGCGCCGGGGACTTCTCGTGGCCGCCGGTGCGGAAGGTTTTGATCCGCCCGCCCACCCGGTTGCCGTTGGCCTCGATGACGGTGACCTGGTGACCGGCCTGGTGCAGCAGGTGGGCGGCGGTGAGGCCGGCGGGGCCGGCACCGATGACCAGGACCTTCCTGCCGGTGCGACGTGATCGGGGCAGGCCGTTCTTGAGCAGGATGTCCGCGTAGCGCGGTACCAGCGGCTGATCGTCGTCGTCCCGCACGAGGATGGCCCTGGCGATGGCGAGGCACGTCTCCCAGTCGGTCTCGGGGGCGCTCGCCGGAGCCCGCGTGGGCGCGGCGGACGCCGTGGCGCGGGACGCCGTGGCGCCGGACAGCGCGGCGACTCCCGTGGCGGCGGCCGCTCCGCTGATGACGGTACGGCGGGACGGCCGGCGTGCGGGCGCTGGTGCGGGTGCGGAGCCGTCGGAGCCGTCGGAGCCGTCGGCGGAGGGAGATGTCTGAATGATCATGAGCGAACTCTGGCGGCAGCGCGCTCCCGGATTGCCGAAAAGGGGCCGAATCCACCCGGATGTGCGGCACGTGCTCGGATGCTGACGAACCGTCCACACGGCTGCCACCGTCGGGTGCGGCATCCGGCAGACCGTCACCGTCCCCACCGCAGTGGCCGGGACGGTGACGTCCCCTCCTTCAAGGGGGCACGGCGTGCTCATCCCCGAGCTCGGTCACTGGCCGACCGTGCAGCACGCGCATGCCCCGTGCTCGCCGTCGAACCTCGGCCGTTCGGGGGAACTCGCCGCGTTCTCGGAGGGCGGCCGGACCCCGGATGACCACGTCGAGATGCCCGGGGCCGCCCGGCTGGTCAACGAACCGTCGGCGCTCTGACCGCAGCAGGTGTCCGGACCGGATGAGGCGCCCGCCCGCCATCTCCCCGCCGCGCACGGCATGGCCATCGGCGGCGACCTCTACGACGACGTCCAGGGCCACCCTCTCGAAGCCGCCACGCTCATGGGACAGATCCGCACCGCCGCCCATGCCGACCCCACCGCCGGACGACCCGGCCGGCGTGGTGGGGGTCTGTCGCGACGGCTGCCGTGGGCTCAGTCCCCTTCGGCGGTACGGGCGCGGGCGCCCGAGCGGGTGCGGGCCTGCGTCTGGGCCCGCTGCGGGTGACGTCGCAGGTACTCCTGTTCCAGCTCGTTCATCCGCTTCGTGTGGGTGGCCAGCGCATCGTCGGACCCGTGCAGCAAGGTCTCGTGGCGCGTGCGGTGGATGGCCTCCAGCTCCTTGAGCAGCACGCTTTCCTCAAGGTCACGGGCCGACGGGCCGCCCTGGTGATCCGTCATCGCAGGTGCGCCTCCTTCTGCTCGCTCAGTCGGGGGTGGGCGCGGGGCCGCCCCAGGCGGCCCACGGACCGCTCCCTCCATCATGCTGCCGCTCGGGGACGGCTGCTCGTCCCGACATGAGGTGTCCGCGCGAGGGCTACTCCTTGGCCGGGTCGGCGTCCGGTCGCTTGACGATCCGATCTCCGACCGCGATCGACTTCCAGAGCCGGCGGCCGATCCGGACCTTGACGGATTCACCGTCGGTGAGACGGATCTCGACGAAGTGGTACATGTTCGAGCCGTCGAGCATGCCCCGGGACTTGTCGGTGACGACACCTTCGTAGGAATCGTCGCGTCCGAATTCGCGTGGTTTCGACATGATGTGAAGTCTAGGGAGCGCGACGACCCCTCCCATAGGGCGGCGCATCACCTCTTCACCAGTACAAATGTCATGCGGCAGCGGGGGCGAACGTACCTCAGTGAACGGCGTGTGCCTCGCCGTTCACCCGGTGCTTGAGCAGCCTGGTCAGCCAGACGCCGGTCAGGATGAGGACGACCCCGAGCCACCACAGGTGTCCGTCGAAGACGAGCACGGCGATCCCCACCGGTACGAGCATCCCGGCCAGCGGGAGCAGCAGGTCCGCCAGCGGGGGAACCGGCCGGTCCCCGCGGGCCCGCGCACGGGCGACCTCGGGGTACCAGACCGTGAAGCGCAGGGCCGCGACGATGGCCAGGATCTGGATGATCCACCCGGTCCAGAGGTTGTTCGGGTTGTGCAGGACCAGGTCTCCGTAACCTCCGGCGACGGCCGCCACCAGGAATGCCGCCCCCCAGGCCGCGGTGATCAGGTAGTTCGTCCGCAGAAACACGGGCGTCTTCCAGTAGGCCGGGGGGACCTGCTCACGGGCGTACTGGAGGGTGAACGGCATCCGGACCGCCATCGAGCCGAAGGCGATGGCTACCAGCGCGAGGTTCGAGATCTCTCCCGCATACGTCTCCAGCCAACGGTGAGTGCCCGGGCTCGCGACCGCGCCGACGACCGCCATGATCGCGAAGAACACGAGGTCGGAAACCTCCAGGATCTTCACCGATCCCCCGGCTGCGACCAGACGACCGCCGATCACGAGAGCCAGCGAGATGAGGAGGGCCGCCCCGACCGCCCACTCGAAACGTCCCGGCCCCACGAGGACCGAGAAGGCGATCCAGGGGGACATCCCGACTAACGGGCTCCCGAGGAAACCGGAGAGCGACCTGCCGGAACGAGCACCGTCCGTCGCCGCCATGGGCCAGCCCTTTCTGCCGCCACCGCCCCGCAGTCCCATCCAACGTACCCCGCGGGACGGAAGGCGGCAGGTGACCGGCGGCGACGGGGCTCGGGGGGACGGCGCGCCGTACGAGGTGGGGCAGGGCGCCCCCGTGCCAGACGCCCGACCGGGAAGGCCCCGGTCGGGCGTCTATGTGACTGCCGGCCCCGTGGAGGGGGCCAGATCCTCATCCCTGGTCGGGATTGTTTCCCTGGTTCTGACCGGGGTTCTGGTCCTGGCCGGGGTTCTGGTCCTGGCCGGGCACCTTGTTCTGGTCCGTCTTGTTGCCCTGCTCCTGGTTCGGGTTCTGCTCCTGGCCGGGGACCTTGTGCTCATCGGTCTTGTTGCCCGGCTCCTGATTCGGGTTCTGCTCCTTGCCCGGCACCTTGTGCTCGTCCGTCTTGTTACCCGGCTCCTGATTCGGGTTCTGCTCCTTGCCCGGCACCTTGTGCTCGTCCGTCTTGTTACCCGGCTCCTGATTCGGGTTCTGCTCCTTGCCCGGCACCTTGTGCTGGTCCGTCTTGTTGCCCGGCTCCTGATTCGGGTTCTGCTCCTTGCCCGGCACCTTGTGCTCGTCGGTCTTGTTGCCCGGCTCCTGATTCGGGTTCTGCTCCTTACCGGGCACCTTGTGCTCGTCGGTCTTGTTGCCCGGCTCCTGATTCGGGTTCTGCTCCTTACCGGGCACCTTGTGCTCGTCGGTCTTGTTGCCCGGCTCCTGATTCGGGTTCTGCTCCTTACCGGGCACCTTGTGCTGGTCCGTCTTGTTACCCGGCTCCTGATTCGGGTTCTGCTCCTTACCGGGCACCTTGTGCTCGTCCGTCTTGTTACCCGGCTCCTGATTCGGGTTCTGCTCCTTACCCGGCACCTTGTGCTCGTCCGTCTTGTTACCCGGCTCCTGATTCGGGTTCTGCTCCTTACCCGGCACCTTGTGCTCGTCCGTCTTGTTACCCGGCTCCTGATTCGGGTTCTGCTCCTTACCCGGCACCTTGTGCTCGTCCGTCTTGTTGCCCGGCACCTTGTGCTCGTCCGGCACCTTGTTCTGGTGCGTTTCAGGGGGCTTCACCACCGGCTGCTGGGGGGCCACGGGAAGGACCGGGTACGGCGACTCGGGCTTTTGGCCGCTAGGGGCGGGAATCTGGTGGTCGTGGCCGCCCTTCGCGTCGCCGCTCGGGCGCTGGTACCACTCCTTGTGGTTCTGATCGAACATCGTCACGGCCTTCACCGGCTTCTCGGCGGGCTTGACCGCAACGAGAGCGGTGGAGCGGAAGGACGACCACTGTTTGCCGCTGTAGGCCTGCTTGCCCTTGACCGCGACGGGTGGAGCCAGGGGGTTTCCGCAGGCGCAGCGGACGCGCGGTACTCCGTGGTTGTCCACCAGTACGGGCGTGCCGGCTTGCAGGACCGCCTGGTAACTGGTGGCCGCGCCGTTCCTGTACCCGTGATTGGTGACCCTGGTGTCCCAGCTCAGCCGAACGGGCGTCAGTGACCGCAGGTAGGAAGGGACGCCGGACTCCTGGATGTTCAGCGGTTCGGCGAAAGCCTTGCGCTTGTCCGTGTGCTGCCCAAGGAACTGGATCTGCTTTTCGACGTTGCAGCTCGCGACGTTCCGCGTACCGCCGTACAGCCCCGGCTGCGCGCCGTCGACCTGAAGGGTGCGTGTACCGCTCGCCCCCGTCTGGGAGGTGTTGGCCATGGCGGGCGTGACTTCGGTCGTCTCGGACGCCGTAGCCGTCGAGGGAGTGAACGGATCGATACCGGCCGCCGAGGTGGCTGTGAGGAAGACCTCGCCGCCGCTTGCCGTGTTCCCGCCCATGACGGTGAAGGCGAGGACCACCGCCGTAGCGATGCCCACTGCCGCGCCGGCACCCAGGACGGTTCTGCGCGACCGCCACCCGTGAGCCGGTCCCTTTCGGTGCCGGTCCGGCTCGCCCGGCTCACCGCTGCCGGTCGGCGGGGCGGGAGGCCCCGGCGGTGGCGGTGGTCCCGCTGGTGGCGGCAGACCGGGCGGAGACGGCTGCTCATCCGTCGGCCGAGCGGACAACGGACCGGACGGCGGCCCGGTGGGGCGCTCGGACGAAGGCGGTAGGGAAGTCACGACACTCTCCCCTCGTCGTGGGACACCGGGGAAACGATGGTCATCCGCATTGCGTGCTCCTCTGGCCAGTATGGCTCCACATCCCGAGGACGTGAATCATGGAAATTCCACTCCCGCGAAAAAAGGAGGGAAGACGCAGCCGAACGGCCCGTCCCTCCACCTGACGCGTGTGGGTGGGTCACGCGCTGCGGCGGCCCACGCTCCGAGTAGGCCCCTGGCCTCGGTGCGCGTCATGGCGCGAGTTTTCGTGACTTGACAGGGGCTGGGACGCGGAGCCGCCTGAGCACCGGCCGGAGGCACCGGCACCGGAGGGGACGGGGAAGCCCCCACCTCCTCGGCGGCGTTCTGGTCGGGGCCTGCCTTCCGCTCCGACGACGGGGCGTCCGCGTACGTCTCGTGGGGCATCGCACCGGCCGGTACGGGACGGGGCGACCCCCCGCTCAGGCTCCGGCTCCGGCTCCGGCTCCGGCACGGTCGGTACGGCCATCCCTGTGGGCCCGCAGCGGAAGGGCCTGGGGCCCGTCCGTGACGCTTACGCCGCGTTTACCCGGGCTCTTCGACGGCGTCAAGTCCCGAGTCCTCGGAACATGACCCTGCCGGGACGGGCGGGCCTACTTGAAGCACGGACCTCGCCGGGAAAGCGAAAGGGACAGAACGGCAAGACGGAATTCGTCTCCGAAAACGTTCCCTTTCTCCGAATCGGCGCTTGAAGACGGTCCATTGGTTCAACCCCCATATCGGCACATTCATCGGTAGGAGAAACTCATGACCAGCAACGCTCACCTCACTGACGACGTCCGTCCCAACCGTCGGGGCTTCCGCCTCGCGATGATCGTGGTCTCGGGCGCCCTGCTGTCCGGTGCCGCCATCCTGCCGGCCTCCGCGGCAACGGTGTCCGCCATGCCCGCCGGCCCGGTGGCGAGCGTCGTCCAGGGCCACGACTGGCATCACGACCACGACGACGACCACCACGACAACCACCACAGGCACCACCATCACCATCACCACCACCACAACCACCACCACGGCCACCACCACCACAACCACTGACGAACACGACAGGTGAAGGCCCGGGCCGCCCCTCGCACAGCGGCCCGGCATGGCCGGAGCGCGGTCGGCCGCCTCTGAGCGACCGCCTTGGTGCGGCAACGGCTTCGTGGAAAGACGTCGGAAAGGAATCCACACCGCAGGGAACCGCGGGCCGGGCTCTCGGAGGGAGCCCGGCCCGCAGGCGCGTCGGCAGTTCACGTCACCGGCCGTGCCGACGCGCGCGACCGTCGTCACCGCGCTGCGTTGGTGCTCGTCGCCCCGCCGGATGATGCTTGTCAGTGGAGCCCCGTGCAGGTTCCCGTGGTCCGGCGGACAGGTAACGAACGAGGGCGAGATGAGCGACGATGGAGCGACTTCCCACCTCTCCTGGTGAGCACCCGGAGAAGACGGACGCCTCCCCCGAGCCGGCTTACTCGGCCACGGCCGGCATCAACGACCAGGGCACCGTCACCGAGTGGAGTGAGGGTGCCCGTCGTCTGCTCGGTTACGCCCCCTCAGAGGTAGTGGGCCTGCCCGCCGCCCGTCTGCTCGCCGACGGCGCCGCCGATACGGTGTGGCCGCTGCCGCCCGGGCAGGAACGGTGGAGCGGCACCGTGGCGCTGCGGCACCGCAACGGCCTACGGCTGGAACGGGGACTGCTCGCGCACCGCGTCGCGTCCACCGGCGGGTCCACCGAATGGTCCGTGGTGTGTGCCGTGACGGCCGGGCCCCGGCCGCCCTTGGACGATGCGTTGAACGAATGGGCGTTCACCCAGTCCCCCTGCATCCTGGCGATCTTCGATGCGGAGCTGCGGCTGGTACGGGCGAACGTCGGCATGGAGCGCACGCTCTCCCTCATGGAGGCCGAGATGCGCGGGTTGCGCCTGCCGGAGATCGCGCCCGATCCGGTGAGCCACGAAACCGAGCGCAGTATGCGGCTGACGCTGGATACGGGTGAACCGCAGTACGTGAACGCCTTCGTCCGATCGGCGGGAGCGGGTGCGCAGGAGCGCGGCTGGGCCACCTCTCTGGCCCCCTTGCGGGGTCCGGACGGCCGCGTCGTCGCCGTGTACCTGGCCGCGCACGACCGGACCGCCGGCGGGGCCGAGGCCGGGGCGGACCGTCAGGAAATGCTCGTGCCCGACCACACGGACCCCGTCATCGGTACCACCCCCGACAGTGCCCGGACCGCGCAGGAACTGGCCGACATCGCCGTCCCCCGGCTCGCGGACTTCGCGGTCGTCGACCTGCTGGAGCCACCGCCGCGCGGGGACGATCCGACTTCCCGCCCGGCGGCAGGGCCCGTCGCCGCACGCCGGGCCGCCGCGCGTTCGATCCTCGCCGGAATGACGGAAGCCCAGGTCGGGGTGGGCGAGACGACCGTCTACCCGCCGCTGTCACCGCCCGTGGAGTGTCTGGCCGCGGGACGGGGCGCCGTCTACGGGAGTGCCGACCCGGGCATCGCCCGATGGATCGCGCAGGACGCGGGAGCCGCCCGGATCAGCGGAGACGGCACCCATTCGATGATGGTCCTGCCGTTGCGCGCCGACGGCATGACCTTCGGCTTGGCCTTCTTCAGCCGTCACCAGCACCGGGAACCGTTCCAGGCGGAGGACCTGTGGCTGGCCGAGGAGCTGACGACCAGAGCGGCCGTCGGCATCCACAACGCACGCAGGTTCACCCGGGAGCACACCACCACCATGACGCTGCAGCGCAGCCTACTCCCGCACACGATGCCGACGCAGGCCGCACTCGAGATCGCCTCGCGCTACCTGCCCGCCAGTACCGGGGCCGGCGTGGGCGGCGACTGGTTCGACGTGATCCCGCTGTCCGGCGCGCGGGTGGCCCTGGTCGTCGGCGATGTCGTCGGCCACGGCATCCGTGCCACCGCCACGATGGGCCGGCTGCGCACCGCGGTACGGACCCTGGCCGACGTCGACCTGCCGCCCGACGAGCTGCTCACCTACCTCGACGACCTCATCATCCACCTCTCCGCCGACGAGGCCGGCCAGGACGCCTCCGCGGAGGCCGCCGGGGGCATCGGTACGACCTGCCTGTACGTGGTCTACGACCCTGTCACCCGGCGTTGCACCGTCGCCCGGGCCGGTCATCCCCCGCCCGTCGTGGTCTCCCCCGAGGGCTCCGTCTACCTCCTCGACGTGCCCGCCGGCCCGCCGCTGGGCCTGGGCGGCCTGCCCTTCGAGGCCGCCGAGGTCGAGCTGCCCGAAGGCAGCATCCTCACCCTGTACACCGACGGTCTGCTGCGGGCCCGCGACCATGACATCGACGACGCCCTGGACGCCATGTTCGAGGCCCTCATCCGGCCCGCCTCCACGCTGGAGACGGTCTGCGACCGCGTCCTGACGGCCATGCTGACCCACCCTCCGGAGGACGACGTCGCCCTGCTCGTCTCCCGCACCCGGGCCCTCCATGCCGACCAGGTCGTCGTCTGGGACCTGGACTCCGACCCCTCCGTCGTCGCCCAGGCCCGTCGGTACACCACCGACCAGTTGGCGGCCTGGGGGCTGGAGGAGGCCGGCTTCGTCACCGAACTCGTGGTCAGTGAACTCGTCACCAATGCCATCCGTTACGGCGCGGCGCCGATCCAGCTGCGGCTGATCCACGAGAGCGAGAACAGCACTCTGATCTGCGAAGTCTCCGACGCGAGCAGTACTGCCCCCCATATGCGGCGGGCCCGGATCTTCGACGAGGGAGGGCGGGGCCTGCTGCTGGTCGCGCAGCTCGCCCAGCGCTGGGGCACCCGGCACGCCCCCGTCGGGAAGACCATCTGGGCCGAGCAGTCCCTCGTCGGGTTGTGAGGACACCCGCACTCGGGGTTCCCTGTGACGCGCCTGTGACAGTCGGCGGACACGGCCATGACGTCACGAAGCCACGCTTTGAGTAGGGACAAAAAGCGACATTGACGCATATGTCCCCTGCTTCCGAGGACGTGAGCAGCGATGACCGATCCGATCCGTCGGAGGAAATCCCATGAGCCTCACACTCGCCACGCCGCAGACCCCCACCGTGACGCCTGCCCTGGCCCCGCGGGAGCAGGAGGCGCTGCGGCACATCGCCGCCGGGTGCACCTACCTCCAGACGGCCCGGCACATGGGACTTTCCAAGCACACGGTCGACGCCTACCTCCGCCGCATCCGGGCCAAGCTGGGAATCAACAGCACGGCGGAGATGACCCGCCTGGCCATCTCCCTGGGTCTGTGACCCCCCGGTCTTCCCGGTAACGACCGCCGGCCCCGTTCCTGCACGTCCCCGTCCCCTCCCGCATCCGTCGGGTTCGGGCGGGGACGTTCGTGCGTGCGCAGTACTACGCCGTGCCCGGAAGGCGGCGGAAGACCGGCCGCGCCCAGCGGGGAGGCTGCGGCGGCGGCGTGTTCTTCGCCGTCGCAGGATGCCGCGAAGCCACCGGAGACGACACCTCGGTACCCTCGGCGGCCTTGCCGGCTCCGATCCCCGTTGCGGCCCGCAGGGCCGCCATGAATTCCAGACAGGAGCCGTAACGGTCCTCGGGGATCTTCGCCAGGGCCTTCGCCATGACGTCATCGGCGGCGGGGGCGATCCCCGGGCGCCTTTCGGTCAAGGGAGGGGGTGGGTCGTACTGGTGGGCCCACAGCAGCGCCACCACGTCATCGCCCCGGTCGAAGGGGGGCCCGCCCGCGAGGGACTCGTAGACGACACAGGCGAGGCTGTAGAGATCGCACCTGCCTTCCACCGGACGGCCGGAGATCTGTTCCGGCGCCATGTAGTCGACCGTGCCGACGAACTCGCCCGCGGTGGTGAACCCCGTGAGCGCGAGTGACCTCTTCGTCAGCCCGAAGTCCGTGAGGTAGACGTGCTCGGGATGGTCGCTGTCGGTGCCCGTGGTGACCAGGATGTTGCCGGGCTTGACGTCCCGGTGCACCAGCTCGTGCTCGTGGGCCGCGTCCAGTGCGGACGCCACCTGGGTGCCGATGCGCAGGGCGGTCGCGACGGGGAGCGGACCGTCCCGGTCCAGCAAGGCCCGCAGGTCCGGACCGGCCACGTAGCGCATGGCGATGTAGAGGACGCCGTCGGTTTCACCCGCTTCGTAGATAGGAACGATGTGCGGGTGGTCGATCTGCGCCGCCACCCGCGACTCGTGGGTGAAGCGGCGCCGGAAGGTGTCGTCGCGGGCTCGTTCCGGGGCGATCAGTTTGAGCGCGACCGTACGGTCCAGGCGCAGGTCCTTCGCGCAGTAGACGACGGCCATGCCCCCGCGGCCGATCATGCTGTCGACCCGGTAGCCCGCGATCTGTTTGCCGATCAGTCCGGAGGCTCGATCCGTGTGGACGCTCAGGTCAGGTCTCGAACTCATCGGGCGCCCCCGTCCCCCGGCCGGACCGACGAGGCCCGGCGCCGCCGCGGTGCGCGTTGGTGAAGGTGTCGATCATGCCGACCCCGTCCTCGATGGTCCGTGGGCAGCCTCCGCACGCATACTCCGCCCTCGCGCCGTCGGGCACGAGCGTCGCCCATCGGAGGAACTGCCTACCCGAAGTCTATCCAGTGATCCACACGTGTGCCGGGTGACGGAGGCCGGTCGCACCACGGCCTCCACCGGGACACGGGGCCCCCGGCGGTCGTCAGCCGGCGCCGCCGTTGCCGCCGCGGCCGCCCTGACCGCTGGTTTCGCAGCCGGTACCGACGCAGATGCCGCCGTTGCCGCCGCGGCCGCCGTCGCCGCCGTCACCACCGGGGGGCGCGGCCCCGCCGTTGCCTCCGTTGCCGCCGTTGGCGCTGCCGCTGCAGACGCCGGCGCAGATACCGCCCTTGCCGCCGTTCGTGCCGTTGCCGCCGGGCCCGCCGTTCGTGCCGTTGCCACCGTTGGCGCTGCCGCTGCACAGTCCGGCGCAGATCCCGCCGCTGCCGCCGTTGGTGCCGTTCACCGATCCCGTGCAGTTGCCCGCACATATCCGGTCACCTACGCGGACGCTGCCGTTCCCCACCTTGACGCTGCCGCTGCCGAGTTTCACGTTGCCGAGCACCGATCCGTTGGCTGCGAACCGGCCGCCGCTCGGGCGACCGTCACCGCTGCCGAACGGCGAGCCGAGGGAGTGACCGACGGATGCAGCGGCCGGCTCGTACGTGGGCGCCGCCGTGGCCACGGGCGTCATCGCACCGGCACCGACCAGGGTCGAAGAGATGACGAGCCCGAGACGGAACTTCCAAGAACGCACACGCATGACATTCATCCTTGTCGTAGAGATCGCTTTTCCTTGACGCGGTTCCGTCCGCCCGCTGCCCGCGGTCCGTGTACGCGCCCTTTGTACGCGGAGGCCGGCGGTTGGACCCGCCGGCCTCATTTCCTCCCCGAGACTTTCCGCCCTTGGTCCGCCACCCTCGCGTGGTGCGGGTTCAGGCAGGGACGTCCGCGCCCATCAGGGCGAACCAGTCGCCGTCGAGGTAGTCCTGCTTCCAGGTGTCGAGCTGGTCGTGGGAGACGTCGTACTTCTTGGCGATCTTCTCCTTCGTCTCGTCCGAGTCGTCGGTTATGAGCACCATGACGATGTACACCTTGTCCACCATCGACAGCTTCGACTTCGGCTTGTCGGGCAGGTCGTCGAACCGGAGGCAACCCGAGCGGCCGGGCTGGCCGGGCTGACCCGGCTGACCGGGCTTGCCGCCCTCGCCACCCTTTCCGCCCTCGCCACCCTCCCCGCCCTTGCCGAACGCGGCGCAGGGCTTGGGGTGGTCGGCGGCGGCCGGAACGCTGATGCCGGCCTGGGCGTGGGGCGCGGACGCCTGCGCTGCGCACGCCGTGCCGGTGAAGAGAGCCAGGGAGGCCGCCGCCAGGATGAGCGGACGCTGCCAGGTAGTTCTGAACATGGGGGTTCTCCGTTTCCGTACGCACGGGGTATTCGCTTGCGGGGGCTGCGCCCCGGATGTCGCCGGACTGGCGCTCGGGGCTTATCGGGGGATGGGGGTGTGGTGGGGATGGGGGTGGAGGCATCGGGTGCCTCCACCCCCCGGGACCCGGTCCGGCTCAGAAGATGCTGCGCCCGCCGGCCCCGCCGCCGCCGCCAAGGCCACCGAGGATGCCGCCGAAGCCGCCCTTGCCGCCCTTGCCGCCGTTGCCGCCCTGGAAGACGCCGTCGCCGCCCTTGCCGCCCTTGCCGCCGTTGCCGCCGATCAGGACGCCGTCACCGCCGCCACCGCCGCCACCGGCGTTGCCGCCGAACAGGCCGCTGCCGCCGTCTCCGCCCTTGCCGCCGTTGCCGCCGATCACGCCGTCGCCGCCGCCACCGCCGCCGCCACCGCCGCCACCGGAGAGGACACCGTTCCCGCCCTTGCCGCCGTTGCCGCCGTTGCCTCCGACGCCCAGGACGCTGCCGCCCCCGGAGCCGCCGGAGCCACCGCCACCGCCGACGAGGCCGCCCCCGCCGTCACCCCCGTCCCCACCGGCGCCACCGGCGGTCGGGAAGGCTGCCACCACGTGGGCCGGCACCGGAGCGGCCACCGCCGCGGAGGCCGGAAGGGCGATTCCTCCTGTGATCACGGCGGCCGAAGCGACCAGCGTCGCGAGGCGGAAACCTCGGCGGTTGGGACGGGCGACGTTGTTGGTGCGAATCTTGCGGTTCATGACTTTCTCCTGATTGTCCTGAGGGGTGACTGACCGCCCTGGGATTCCGGGACGAATGCGGTGACATGGAGGGGAGAAAGAATCCTCTGCGAGGTATTTCGTTTCTTCCGTCTTGCCTCGTTTCCTTCTCGGTGAGGCCCGCACCACAAGTAAGCGCCGACCGGCACACCCCGGTCACGTTCCGGAATGTCGGGGCTTGACAGGCCGCCCGGCACCGTCTGAAAATGCGCGCGCCGTCGCCCTGGTGGGAGCGGACCTCGGCCGGCCGGTGACGCGGGGGGCTACAGCGCGAACTGCCCGGCCTCGACGCCCAGCGGTCTCAGGGCTCGCGGAGGCGTACGGCGATGGCGGCGATGTCGTCGTCGAGGCGCCCTCTGCTGTAGTGGAGGAGATCGCGGTGCAGAGCCGTGAGCAGTTCGCCGGGCCGAGTCGGGGGCTGTCGACGCATCCAAGCTGCCAGGGGGAAGAACTCGCCGTCGCGCGCGCGGGCCTCGGCGATCCCGTCGGTGTAGAGAAGCAGCAGGTCGTTGGGGGCGAAGTCGTACGAGTCGACGATGTACCGGTCGCCGATCAGCTCCGCGAGGCTGAGCAGGGGCGAGGGGGTGTCGGGCTCCAGGACACGGAGCCCCGCGGGGTTCAGCAGCAACGGCGGGGGGTGTCCGCAGTTGAGGATGTCGATGTGGCTGCCCTCGTGCGGGATCTCGACGAGGAGGGCGGTGGCGAAGCGCTCCATCGGCCCCTCGGGGGGAAAGGCGGCGTTGTAGCGGGCGCTGCTGGCGTCCAGTCTGCGTGCGATGTCGACCATGTCGGCCTCGCCGTAGGCCGCCTCCCGGAAGGCGTTCACGATCGCCGCTGCCGCCCCGACCGCCGGCAGGCCCTTGCCCCGCACGTCACCGATGAGCAGCCTGACCCCGTACGGCGTGTCGACCACCTCGTAGAAGTCCCCGCCGATCCGGGCCTCCGCCGCGGCCGCGAGATACAGCGACTCGATCTCGATGCCCCCGATACGGCGTGGCAGCGGGCTCAGCACCACCTGCTGCGCCGCGTCGGCGACGAGCCGTACCTGGAAGAGCGTCCGCTCCCGCTGGAGCCGCACGTGGCTCCCGTACGCGGCCGCGACGGTGACCGCGATGATCCCCGCGGCCGTCCACCACGTCCCCAGATCGGGGAAGACGAGGCTGAGGCCGATCATGAGAAGGAGGCAGACCGTCCCGAGCAGGACGGTGGGGAGCACCGGCCACATGGCGGCGGCGAGGGCCGGCGCCGCGGGCAGGAGGCGGCTGAAGGCCAGTTCCGGCGGAGTGGCGTAGGCCAAGCTGGCGATCACGACGGTCAGGATGACCGGCGACAGCCGCACAAGTCTCCCCGGGCCGGGGCGCCTACGGAGCCGCAGCCGTCCAGACTCGATCACATTTCCCAGAATATCCGCGCAATGAGGGCACAGCACTCCGAGAACGGAGCCCACTGGCCTCCCTGCCGGAACATCCCGGGCTGTTCTGCCCGACTCCTGCCACCGCCCCGGCGCAGGCCCTGCGCGGCCCCGGCCGGATCGACGCCGCCGCGTCAGGCGAGCGTCCCGCCGGCGTTGTGGATCAGTTGCCGGAGCACCTTCACCGTGGTGACGTAGTCCGCGTCGTCGATGCCCTCGTGGAGAGCGGCGCGGATCGCGGGAGCGTTGCGCGCGAGGTCGACGCGGGCCTGTTCCCCTTCCGCGGTGAGCCACAGCCGGTCCTCGGCATCCCGGCTCAGCCAGCCGCGCTCCACGAGCGCCTCGGCCTCCGCCGCCAGGTCGTCCTCCAGCCGGATGTAGGAGGCCATGGCCTCCCGCAGCCCGGTCAGGGTCATCCCCTCGCCGTCGGGCGAGATGTCGTTCGCCGACAGGTTGCGCAGCAGCCAGAACTGGGGCTGGGTGTAGCCCTTTTCGGCCTGCCGGGCCCTGGTGTACGCGATGAGCGCCTCGTAGGCGACACCGGTCCAGTAGGCGGCGGGCTGTCCGGCGAGCTCGGCGTCGGACATCTGCTGGGTCGTCATGGGATGTTCTCCTCCTGCTACTTCGTCTGCGGGACCTTCGCACGCGTTCAGGTCACAGGGGAGAACGTAGGACCTCAAGCACTGTTGAGGTCAAGCTTTTGATCTTCCGGACAGGGGCTACGAGTCGCTGAACGACGACGAACCGCCAGTTCACCAGTTCAAGCGGGCAGCTCCGACCGGGGAGTTCAGAGCCTTCACCGACCGGCGGACACGGCTCCGACGCCTCCGCTGCGGACCTGCTCCTCCGCGTCGGCCAGCCAGAAGAAGACCGGCGGCAGGCCGAGCTCGATCACCGCCAGCGCGATCTGGAACCACTGCGGCCAGCCGTGCACGGCGAGCGAGAGCAGTCGGCCGACCCCGCCCAGCAGGAAGACGCCGGCCAGCCACCGCACCGCCCGGGCCGGGACGGGGCGCTGCCTGGCGGCCCAGAGCCAGGCCAGCCCGTAGCCGACGAAGGCTGCCCCCATGAACCGGCCCCAGCTGTCGATCGTCGCGCCGGCGGAACCGGCCCCGGGGATCGCCGCATTGCCGAGTGCCACGTGGAACAGGCCGATCGCCACGCAGGACCAGCCCATCAGCTGCGTGAGCACGCGTAAAACCCTCGCCACGATCCCTCCAAGCCGCGCCGACGGAGTCTGGTTGACATGTGTCTACTACATTGGCGCGGTAGTAGACACATGTCAACTAGACTGCGGCCGTGCCTCCCCGCCAGCGACTCACCCCCGCCGACCGCCGCGCCCAACTCCTCGCCGTCGGCGCACGACTCTTCGCCGCCCATCCGTACGCCGACGTACTGATGGAGGACGTCTCCAAAGAAGCCGGTGTATCCAGAGCCCTGCTCTACCGTCACTTCCCCAGCAAGCAGGCCCTCTTCGCCGCCGTCTACCAGCAGGCGGCGGACCAGCTGCTCACCGAGACGCAGTTCGACCCGGCCGACTCCCTGGTGGAGCAGCTCGTCCAGGGCCTGGACGTCCACCTCGACTACTTCGTGGCGAACCGGCACGCCGTCCTCGCCGCCAACCGGGTCCTCGCCGGCGACCCGGTGATCCAGACGATCATGACGAACGAACTGGACGCACTCCGGGCACGACTGCTGGCCGTACTCCCCCTCGCGGACGAAACCGCCCACGAGGCCGTGTCCGGTGTCCTCAAGAGCTGGCTGGTATTCGTCCAGGTGCTCTGCGTCGACTGGCTCACCGACGCGACCTGCACCCGCACCCAGCTGCGCGACGTCTGCATCGGCGGGGTCCTCGGCGCCCTGCGCCCGCTCCTCACCGAGGACCCCGCCCCGGACTGGCCACGACAGCCTCCCGGCGCAGGCGCCCCCGATCCGCCGCGCCACCACGCATAAGGCAAAACCCGTTGGCCTCAGGGGACAACCCGTTGGCGGACAGGGCGGCCCCTGCATTTCGCCCGCCCAAGGCGGATCCCCGGCTGGTGGAGCGACCACCGAACCCGTCGGCCCTGCGGAACGCTCGTCAGTCCGTCCCCGCCTGGGTGCGGCGGGCATAGGCGCGGGCGGCGCGGGCCCGGTCGCCGCAGCGGGTGGAGCACCAGTGGCGGCGGCCGTGGCGAAGCAGGTAGCGGTTGCAGGGGGCGGAGCCGCATGCGGTGAGGCGTTCGGCGTCCGGGGAGGTCAGGAGGTCGGCGGCGTCGGCGGCAACGGCCGCCAGAGCATGGTCGAGGATCGCGGCGGTGGGGTGGACGGCCGCACGGTAGGGGCCGTTTTCGTCGTCCCATTGCAGCAGCGGGGCGGTGGGGACGCGGGTCATCGCTTCGTTGACGGCTTTGACGGCGGCGGGGAGGGCGGGAAGCCCTGCGGCGCGGGCCGCGAGCAACGACCTGATGTGCTCGCGGAACGCGCGCAGCTGGCTCGTGCACATTTCCCGCAGCCCGGCGTCGGGCGGGGCCAGACCGCGCTGCGTCAGCCAGTGGTTCGCCTGTGCGGGCGTCCCCAGGAGGTCAGTGGTGTGCCCGCCGGGTCGCGTGACCGCGCTGTTGGCGAGGGCCAGGGACACGTGCTCTTCCTCGCCCGGGGCCGGCGGCACGGCGGGGTCTTCCATCACGGGCTCCTTCATATCTCTCATGGTACGGCTTGCAGTCATCCGTGAGATACAGCTACGGTCATCTCACGGTTCATCCGAATCTATCCGTGAGGTCGGTTTCCCTGTGTCTGCTGCGTCTGCTGTGCCTTCTGCGTCTGTTGTGCCTGCTGTGCCCGTATCGACCGACCAGTTCCCCGTCCGCGTACTCGGCGGCCCGACCGCCCTCTTCGAGTACGGCGGCCTGCGCTTCCTGACCGACCCGACCTTCGACGGACCCGGCGGATACCCGGCGCCCGGCGTGCACCTGACCAAGACCGCCCCGTCCACCGCCGCTCCCGGCGACCTCGGCCCCGTCGACGTGGTCCTGCTCTCGCACGACGAGCACCCCGACAACCTCGACCACTCCGGCCGGGCCCTGCTCGCCGACGTCCCGCTCACCCTCACCACCCCCGGTGGCGGACGGCGCCTCGGCGAGAAGGCCAAGGGCCTGGCCGACTGGGAATCCATCAAGCTGCCCCGCCCCGATGGCGGCACGGTGACCGTGACCGGCGTACCCGCTGTTCACGGACCCGGGGCGCGCGAGGAAGTCGAACCGGTCGTCGGACAGGTCATCGGCTTCGTCCTGACCGGCGAGGGCCTGCCCACCGTCTACGTCAGCGGGGACAACGCCTCGCTCGACGCGGTCAAGGAGACAGCCGCGCGCTTCGCCCCGGTGGACACGGCCATCCTCTTCGCAGGAGCCCCCCGCTTCCCCGTCCTCTTCGACGGGGGACTCCTCGTCCTGGACAGCGCCCAGGCCGCCGAAGCCACCCGGATCCTCGGTGCCCGCCGCGTCGTTCCCGTCCACTGCGACAGCTGGGCCCACTTCACCGAGGGACACGCCGAACTGGAAGCGGCGTTCAGCGCCGCCGGGCTGGCCGACCGCCTGGACAGCGGCCGGAGCCGGCGCGCCTGAGCCCGACGAACCCCTGATCCGCCCAGACCCGGACCGCGCCCGGCCTCCGGCGGCCTGTCCGGCCGTTGCGGCCCGGGCCGGCGGGCGGCAGACGGGGTGGCCACGGACAAGGCGAACTGCAGGGAAGGTAGGTTTGCGCAGAGGCAGGTCTCGTCCGGGCTTTCGGGGACCGGACGCACGCACCCGGTGCCACGCCCGCACCGCCACGCGTACGAGGGACGGCGCTTCGAGCCGCGCCGGCCCCGCCGCGCACGGTCCGGGGAGGGTGCGCCGATGTCGGGACCGTGAGCGCCGTGGGCCGTGGTGGAGGAGCGAGCGATGGGTACGGCGGGGGCATCTGCCGATGCGGGGGAACTGCGGCGGCACCTGGGCGTGTTCGACGCGGTGGTGATCGGGCTCGGGTCGATGATCGGGGCGGGCATCTTCGCCGCGCTCGCGCCGGCGGCGGGCGCGGCGGGGTCGGGGCTGCTGCCGGGTCTGGCGCTGGCCGCGGTGGTGGCGTACTGCAATGCCGCCTCCTCCGCCCGCCTGGCCGCGCGCTACCCGCGGTCGGGCGGTACGTACGTCTACGGCCGTGAGCGGCTCGGGGACTTCTGGGGCTACCTGGCCGGCTGGGGCTTCGTGGTCGGCAAGACCGCCTCCTGTGCGGCGATGGCACTCACCGTCGGCTGGTACGTGTGGCCGGGGCAGGCGCACGCCGTGGCGGTCGCCGCTGTGGTGGCCCTGACCGCGGTGAACTACGTCGGCGTGCAGAAATCCGCCTGGCTGACACGCGGGATCGTCGCGGTCGTCCTCACGGTGCTCGCCGCGGTGGTCACGGCCTGCCTCACCGGCGGCACCGCGCAGACGGCCCGCCTGGACGTAGGGACGGACGCCACTGCCGGCGGCGTGCTCCAGGCGGCCGGGCTGCTGTTCTTCGCCTTCGCCGGGTACGCGCGCATCGCCACCCTCGGCGAGGAGGTGCGCGACCCGAAGCGGACCATCCCCCGTGCCATCCCCCTGGCGCTCGGTATCACGCTGGTCGTCTACGCGGCCGTCGCCGTCGCCGTGCTCGCGGTCCTCGGGCCCGACCGGCTCGCCCACACAGCCGCCCCGCTCGCCGAGGCCGTACGCGACGCCGGTGTCCCGGGCCTGGCACCGGTGGTGCGCGCCGGGGCGGCCGTCGCAGCGACCGGTTCGCTGCTGGCACTGATCCTGGGCGTCTCGCGCACCGCTTTGGCGATGGCCCGCGACCGGCACCTGCCCCACGCGCTGGCCGCCGTCCACCCGCGGTTCCGGGTGCCGCACCGCGCCGAACTCGCGGTGGCCGCCGTCGTCGCCGTCCTCGCCGCCACCACGGACCTGCGCGGAGCGATCGGCTTCTCCTCCTTCGGCGTCCTGGTCTACTACGCCCTCGCCAACGCCTCGGCCTGGACGCTCACTTCCGCCGAGGGACGCCCGCCACGGATCGTGCCGGTCGTGGGTGGCGCGGGCTGCCTGGTCCTGGCTTTCGCCCTGCCCGCCGCTTCCGTGCTGAGCGGTGCCGCGGTGATCGCGGCCGGCGCCGCCGCCTACGGGCTCCGCAAGGCGCGCGCGTCCCGCACCTGACGGGGCGGCCGGCTAGCCGAGTCCGTACGCGCCGCAGTGCCCTGACCGCCCGTCAGGCCACGAGGGTAGGCACGAGGCCGGATCCGGACCCCTTGCCGATCTCCCGGACCGGCCTCCCGCGGGTGGCTGAAACTCCCTGGTACCGGCCCCGGTTGGCGGGTCCGGCTGTTTGGCGCGCGCTCAACCGAGTAGGCGTACACCAGTACGTCCGCCGTTCCCCGTCGTGCTCTAGCTGTCCCTGGTCCGCACGTGGTGACACCGCGTACGGATCGTCCGCCGACGACGCCGTCGCGCAACGCGGTGTCCCCAGACCCCAGGAGCACCATGACCCCGATCCTCTTCGTCTACGCCAAGGGCGGCCCTCCTCTGGAGTACGCCGTCCCGAGAATCGCCGCCCACGCCGAAGTGCACGTCCTCGCGCTCGCGCCGCTGCCCCGCACCACCGAGTCGGTGTGGCTGCCCGGGTGCGCGTCGGTCACCACGGCCCTGCCGGGCGAGGGGGTGGAACTGGTCGATCTGATCTGCTCCCACGCCCGCCGCGCCGGCGCCGCTGCGGTGCTGACCCTGTCGGAGTACGCGGTGGTCGCCGTCGCCCACGCGAGCCGGCGGCTCGGTCTGCGCGGCGCCGGCGAGCGGGTCGCGGGGGCGCGGGACAAGCGTCTGATGCGCAGGATCTGGCGTGACGCCGGGCTGCCCGTCCCGGGGTTCGTGGAGGTCCACACGCCGGAGGACATCGCGACCGCCTTCGAGACCCTGAGGCCTCCGCTCCTCCTGAAAGCCGCCTGGAGCGCGGGTTCCACGGCCCATCTCACCGTGTGGAACGAACAGCAGGCCGAGGAGGCCTGGAAGACCGGACGCTCCGTCATGGAGGCGTCCTCCGCACAGGGTTACGCGGAACTGCACGCCGCGGACGAGGGCGTCAGCGATTTCCTCCTGGAGGAGATCGTGACCGGAGAGGCCTCCGACTGGTTCGAGGGGGCCGGCTGGGGCGACTACGTCAGCGTGGAGGGGATCGTCGCCGACGGCCGCTACCACCCGCTGTGCATCACGGGACGCATGCCGACCGTCGCGCCCTTCACCGAGCGGGCGAGCCTGGCTCCGGCCGCCCTCCCGGAATCGGCGCAGCGCCGGATCGAGGAGGTGTCGCGCGCCGCCGTCGACGCGCTCGGACTCGACACCTGCGCCACCCACACCGAGATCAAGCTCGGCGCGGACGGGGCCATGTGGCTGATCGAGACCGCGGCCCGCTTCGGTGGGGTGATGACCACCCGGCAGGTGGAGACCGTCTTCGGGCTCGACATGATCGGCATGCTGGTGCGCCAGTTGCTCGGCCGGGACGTCGCCTACCCGGAGCGGATGCTGACCGAGGGTGAGGGCGCGGCCGGCTCCCTCGTCGTCCTCGCCGTCGACTCCGAGGGCCGGCCCTGGAGCGAGCTGCCGGCCTGGGACTTCGAGGCGGTCGACTGGGACGCCGTGGTCTCACCGGGATCCCGCGTGGAGCTGGTGCGCGAGCACAGCCTCCCGCCGGGCAGCCCGGTCCCACCGTACGAGGAGGCGGGAGGGGCCAATTCCATGGCCGCGCTGTGCTTCCTCAGCGCCGGGTCCGGGCCGGAGCTGCTGGCCGACTGCGGCCGCATCGTCGCGGCCCTGCCGAAGGCCCTCACCGCGGCGTCCGCCGACTCGTCCACCACGTCCGGCACGTCCACCCCTCCCACCGACGCCTCCGACGCCTGCGCCGTTTCCGCCGACCGCCCGACGCCAGGGAGCACCGCATGACGAACGCCGACACCATCTCCCCCGCGCCGTCCCCCCGGGGTGCCGCCGTGGACACCATGCTCACGCTCCCCCTGTTCGAGCAGTTGGCCGGGGTGCTGGGCGGACACCCGTACGTGAAGGTCGTCGTGGACCGGGACCAGGGGGTGTGGCACGTCCTCGACAGCGCCGTGCACTCCTTCCACGTCAACTACATAGCCATCGAGATCCAGGGAATGACCCTGGATCAGCTCGACGCCGAACTCGACCGCTTCAACCACGACGTCTACCAGGACCCCGCGCGACGCTTCCTGCTCGGCGTGCTGTCGCTGCACTCCCGGGGCGGCCCGCAGCAGGGCGAGCCGTTCATGGTCCTGGAGACCACCGAGGCCGACACCATGGGCGCCGACCTGTTGATCGAGTTCCACGCCTTCGTACGGGCCCACCTCGATCCGTCCCTGGAACTGCTGGTGAAACCGGCCAACCACGGCCAGGAGAACGCCCTCGCGGCGGTGCCGGAGACCGTGGTGCCCCGGGCGCGGGGTCATGCGCTCCTGGCGACGGCGCCCTTCGTGCCGTTGACGCTCGCCTCGGCCACCGGCCGGCTCCGCGCCTTCGCCTCGGGCGAGGAGTACCTGGCCGCCCGCGCGGACCTGACCTGGTACGACATCGTCGCCATGCCCGTGGTCCCCGACGACATCCCGCGGCTCTCCGGTCTGATCAACGCCCTGCCCACCACACCGCTGTCCCACACCAACATGCTGGCGGCCGGCTGGGGCATCCCCAACGCCATCGTCCGCGGGGTCCTCGACACGATCGCCGACGAGAAGCTGGACGGTGCCTGGGTCCACTACGAGGTCACCGCTCACGGGTTCGTCATCGAGCGCGCCGAGGAGCCGTCGGACCTCGCCGAACCGACGTGGCACACGCAGCGGGTCCGCCTCGACGCGCCGCACGTGACGGACGTACCGCTCGTGCCGCTGTCCGCGTTACGCGCCGGCGACCGCAACCGGTACGGCACCAAGGCGGCCAACCTCGGGGAACTGCACCACGTGCTGCGCCACGGCTCGGCCCGACTGACCGGCTACTACTCCGTGCCCCGCCCGCCCCGGGCCGACCTGCTCGGTCACCTGGCCGCCCGCCTGCAGGTGCCCGAGGGCGGCGATCTCGCCCAGTACGCGGGCGAGTTCCTGACCCGGCACGTCCAGGCGCCCGCGGGCGTGGCCGTCCCCTTCTCCGTCCAACAGCGGTTCCTGGACTCCTCGCCGGCCGTGCAGCAGAGCATCGGCAAGCTGAAGATGGCCCTGGAGCTGAACGCGATGGACGCCGTCGACACGGTGTGCGTCCAATTGCAACACCTGGTGCGCACCCTTCCGGTGCCCGAGGACCTCGTGGGCGCCCTGGACACCCAGTTGGTCGAGCACCTGGCGGGCACCAGCCGCTTCGCCGTGCGGTCCTCCTCGAACGCCGAGGACCTGCCGGGCTTCTCCGCGGCCGGGATCTACGAGTCCCACACCAAGGTCACCGACCTGCCGGGACTGCTGGACGCCATCCGCCAGGTGTGGGCCTCGCTGCTCTCCCCGCGCAGCGTGCGGCTGCGCCACCAGGCCGGCATCTCCCTGGACGACACGTACATGGGGGTGATCGTCCAGCGCTACGAACCGTCCCCGCTCGGAGGGGTCATGGTCACCTGCAACCCGACCAACCGGGCCGACTTCCGCAACGTGTACCTCAACTGCGCGCACGGGTCCACCGCCGATGTCGTCGACGGCCGGACGCTGCCCCTGCAGTACCTGTACAACACGGTCGAGGGCGGCGGCCGCACCATCTCGCTGGGCGCGGCCACCGAGGACCTGGCGCAGGAGACCCGGGAGCACCTGGGCCGGTTGGCGCTGGCCGGCCGCCTGCTCCAGTCCCACTTCGCCACGGACTACACCTTCGCGGGGCCGCTCGACATCGAATGGCTGCTCGGGCCGGAAGGCGCGCTCCACATCCTCCAACTGCGGCCGTACAGCGCCTGACCCGTCCGTACTCCCTGCCCGCGTCCCGCCCCACCCGAAGGTCGCCCATGCCCCTCTCCCTGCGTGCGCGCGTGAGGCGCCGCGTCCGCCCGCCCGCCGCGGCGCTCCGCGTGATCCGGCTGAACAACGGGTTCCAGTTGTTGTTCAACCTGCTCTGGTGGATGCCGGTCTTCTACCAGTACCAGAGGCAGGCAGGCCTGTCGGACAGCCAGATCTTCGGCATCCAGAGCGTCTACTACGTGGCGTTCTGCCTGCTGGAGATCCCCACGGGCTTCATCGCCGACCGCATCGGACAGCGCCGGTGCATGCAGCTCGGCGCGGCGGCGATGACCGCGGCGAACCTCCTGCCGGTCCTCTCGCCGTCCTTCGCGGGCTTCATGGCCCACTTCCTGGCCATCGCCGCAGCCCGCTCGCTGGTGTCCGGGGCCTCCAGCGCCTACCTGTACGAGTACCTGCACGAGCAGGGTGCGGACGCACACTACGTACAGGCGGAGGGCACCGCCCGAGCGCTCGGCCTCTGGGCGAAGATCATGTGTTGGCCCTTGGTCGGCGTCCTGATGCACGTCCGGCACGAGGCGCCTTACGTGCTGACCGCGCTCTCCGCGCTCGGTTCGCTGGCCTGCGCCGCTGCCCTCCCACCGCTCGCGGAGCCGCCCCTCGGGGGCACCCGGCCGCCCGCGGAACGCGTCGGGCTCCTCGCCTCGGCCCGCCAGGCCGTAAAGGTGCTCGGAACGTCACGGTCCCTCGGGCCGTTGATGGTGCAGGGCGTGGCCGTGTTCACCCTCGCCCGCATCTGCCAGGTCAACCTCTTCCAGCCGCTGCTCCTCGAAAAGAACCTCCCCGTCGCCGACCACGGTGCGGTGCTGTCGGCGATGACGGTCGCCGAGGCCGTCGGATCGGCGAGAACCGGCTGGTTGCGCAGCAGACTGTCCGACACCACCGTGGTGACCGTCCTCAGCGTGATCATGGCACTCACGCTCGCGGCCACCACTCTGTCGGGGGGCCTGGGCACGATACTTTGGCTGTGCGTGTTCGCCGCGGCGGCGGGCCTGGCGTATCCGGTGCAACGCAACCTGATCAACGCGGCCATCCCGCCGACCCCTTACCGGGCGACCCTGCTGTCGGTGGAGTCCATCATCGACCGCGGCGTGTGCGCGCTGGTGGCGCTGGCCGTCGGTGCCTACCTGGCGGCGGACCGCCTCGACGCGCTCCTCGTGCACGCGGCGGCGGGCACCTGTCTGCTGTTGCTCGTCGTGGGCGTCGTCCTGGGCCGGCTGCGCCGGGACGGGGCACGGCCGGCCACCGGACAGGCTTGATACGTCACGTCGCGGGATCCGGGGGTCAGGAGAGCTTGCCGCCGTAGTCCGGGAGTTTGAAGGTGCGCTCCGCGTGGCCGCCGACGAGGTCGCTCTCACTGTTTCCGATGTTGGCGATGATCGTGTAGCCACGGCTTTCGATCTCGGCGCGCTTGGCCGTCTTGTAGGCGCTGACCTCGCTGAACAGGGCGGGCAGGTCGCGTACGTAGAGGCCCGACACCGGGTAGCCGACCGAGGTCAGGTTCCGTTCGGTGAGCGAGTACAGGATGCCGGGGCGGGCGGTGACGAAGAAGACGGCGACGCCGTGCGCGTTCGCGTAACGGGTCAGGTCCAGGACGGGGGCGATCGCCGGGGTGGGGTTGGTCCAGAACCAGTGGAAGTCGGTCTCCAGCGAGGAGTTGTCTATGTCGAGGACGATGGCGGGCTTCTCACCGGCGGGGGAGGCTGCCAGGCGCTGCTCCACGTAGGGCCGGGCCGTGCCGAGCACGGTGGCGACGTCGCGTTGCCAGGTCGCGTAGTCGATGCCGAGGATCGCGGCGTTGCCGCCGGGCGCCCAGGCGGTGACGGCGGCGGGGGCCTGCGCGGGCGCCGGGGTCACCGCGTGGGCGGCGGTGGTGGGCGCCAGGGCCAGCACGGCCGCGGCGGCGGCGGTACCCATGACGGTGCGGGTGGTGCGGGTGCGGGCTCTGCGCGTGGAGGTCACAGGTCACTCACTCCTGGTGGGGGATGGCATGTACGCGAAAAGAATCAGTCAGATCTCCCGTGTTTTCTACTGGTCGGTAGGTAATTTCTGACGAACGGCGGGTGGAGCCCAGGCGGCTCGACGTGCCGCGCGGGGGCTGTTCCCGCGCTCAGCGCGCCACGCGGTAGCGGAGGTAGACGACCCGCGAGCCGAAGGTGCGGGACTCGACCAGTTCGAGATCCACCCGGTGTTCGCGCCGGGGAAAGAACGGAATGCCGCCACCGACGAGTACCGGATGGACCCTGGCCCGGTACTCGTCGATCAGACCCGAGGCGGCCGCCTCGGCGGCGAGTGTCGCTCCGCCGATCGCGATGTCGCCCTCCCCCGGCTCGGCCCGCAACCGCTCGATCTCCTCCGCCAGACCGCCGGAGGCCAGACGGGCGTTGCCCTGCACCGCCGACAGCGTGGTGGAGAACACCACCTTGGGAAGCGACTTCCAGAGCGTGGCGAACTCGAGCGTCGAGAAGTCGAGCGAGGGATCCTGGCCGGCGGTCTCCCAATACAGCATGGTCTCGTACAGCCGTCGGCCCAGCAGATGGACGCCGAGCCCCCGGACCTCGTCGGTGGCGAGCCGGAAGACCTCCTCGTCGGGCGTCGTCCAGTCGAAGCCGCCGTCCGGCCCGACGATGTAACCGTCGAGTGAGACACCCATCGAATAGGTCACGCTGCGCATCGGAAACCCTCCTCGGAACGGGGTTCGACAGTACGACTGCCGAGGCACCTTTCCCGGGGCAGTGGGTCATGACGCGCGGGGCGCGAACGCGTGGCCGTGGAGGCGGGGGGCTGAGGCCGTGCGGTCGTGTGCGGTGCGGTGTCCGTGAGGGAGCGGGGGCCGGCTGCGGCGGACCGCGGCCGGCCCCCGACGACTGGTGCGTGCGGGTCAGCCCGCGGAGCCGGCGCGGCGCATCCGTGCGGCGAGCAGCAGGCCCGCGCCGGCGACCAGTGCGGTGCCCGCGCCGCCGGCGATCAGGACCGAGTCACCCGCGCCCGTGGCGGCGAGGGGGGAACCGCTGCCGCCGTGGGGAGCAGGGGTGTTGCTGCCGGTGCCGGTCCCGGAGCCGGTGCCGCTCCCGGTCCCGGAGCCGGTGCCGCTCCCGGAGCCGGTTCCGGTGCCCGTACCGGTTCCGGTGCTGTGGTGCGACTGCTGGTCCTTGCTCTTGTCGTTCTCCTGCTGGGTCTTCTTGTCCTTGGCGCGCGCCTCGTCCTGGCCCGTCTTGAGGAACTCGCTGCGGTCGGCAGCGGTACCCGCCAGCGCGGCGCGGCCGGCCTTGACCAGTTCCGGACCGCCACCGTCAATGATCTTGGCGATCGCGACACGGTTGTCCTGGTCGCGCAGCTCGTACTGGGTCACTTCCAGGAAGTGGCGCAGTTCGGCCGGCGTCGTGGACGTGCTGAGGAGCTTGCTGATCGCCTCGCTCAGGAGCGGACCGTCCCAGCCTTCGTCGATGCGGGCGAGCTCGACCCGGTCGTCCTCGGCCTGCGCGAGGTACCGTCCCGTCTGGAGGAAGGCGGCGCGGTCGGCGGGAGTGCCCTTGAGCGCCTTCTTGCCCGCCTCCTTCACGCCGGGGCCGCCGGCGCCGATCAGCCTGGAGATGTCGACGGTGTTGTCGTCATCGCGCAATTCGTACTGGGTGACCTCGTAGAAGTGGCGCAGCTGCTCCAGAGTCGTCTTGTCGCTCCGGAAGAGCTGGTTGATGCCTTCCTTCAGGCCGGGGCCGGCACCGTTGAGGAGCCTGGTGATCAGCACCCGGTAGTCGTCGAGGCGGATCGCGTGCTGGTCCGTCTCGATGAACTTGCGCATGGCCGCGGGGCCGTCGGCTATGGCCTTGAGGCCGGCTTCCTTCATGTACCCGCTGGCCATCGGGTCGGCGATGATCGCGAGGATGGTCTTGCGGTCCTCCTCCGCACGGTCCTTGCCGGTCTCGTCCGGGGCCGCCTGGTCGGGTGCGGTCGGGGACGTGGGATCGGTGGACGTGGCAGTCTCCGTGCCGGCGAACGCCGGTGACGCGAGGAGGACGGCCGGAGCAAGAGCGGCCGTGGTGACCGCTGCGGCGATCCGGGACAACTTCACAGAAAAAACCCCCTGGAAAATGTTCTTACGGGCACAAGACCCACCAGGTTCGCCGATGGTTGTACGGCGCATCGAGAAAGGGGGCACGAGCGGGTGTGCCGGCGGCGGTGGGACATGACGCTCAACCCCGGCGGAACAAGTCCTCCCCGTTCACCGCCGGTACGGTGCTGTTCCTGGACGAGCCCGGCCGGCGCGGTACCTCGCGGCCCTGAGCCAGCCACTGCCGCTCCACCGCGTCGTAGATCGGCGCATCCGATGCCTGCCCCGACACCACGAACGACCGGACGAACTGGGGCCACTCGGGAGGCGAAACGGTTCTCTGCTCCATACCCCCACCAACGACCCCGCCCCGAGGACGTGGCGGCACGTGACCGTACCGTCACCAGCGGGCCGCAGGAACTTCCGGGCAGCTGCACGCGCCCGGACAGCCCGGACATCGTGGTGGCTGACGGGCAGTCGGCCGACCGGGCTCCCTTGCCGGATCGCCAGTCCGTGCCGGAGAGTCCCCCTAGGACCGGCCCCGACGGTCGCGGCCAGGAACTGGGCGCGGGGACCGGCCGGGAGAGGAGCGGCCATGCAGGGCGGTACCGTCGCGGTGATCGGTGGAAGCATTGCCGGATGTGCGTTCGCCTCGGCGGCCACACGCGCCGGGGCGGACGAAGTGGTGGTGCTGGAGCGCACCCGCGGGCGGCTCGCCGACCGGGGACTCGGGCTGTGCATCCACGACGAGCGGGCCGCCGAACTCGCGGCGACCGGCGCCCTGCCCCGGGGCATCGCCGCCCACCGGCTGACCCGGCGCCGGTGGGTGGTCCGGGACGCCGCCGCCGGACCCGCCGGGCGGCTGTTCTGGGAGCAGCCGTTCCCCTTCCACTCGTACCACTGGGGACTGCTGTGGAGCGGGTTACGGGAAGCCATGCCGGCCTCGGTGGTCTACCGCCGGGGCGTAACGGTGACCGCAGTGGCCGTCGGCGCGGACCGGGCCCGGGTACTGCTCGCCGACGGCGCCGCCGAGCAGTACGACCTGGCCGTCGGCGCCGACGGGTACCGCTCGGTGGTACGGGAGACGGTCTGCCGTACCTCACGCCCCGAGTACGCCGGGTACGTGTGCTGGCGCGGGAACTTCGACGCCCGGCGGCTGGCGGAGACCGGCGAGACGCACTGGCCGCGCGACGCCGTGACCACCGTGTGCTTCGAGGGCGGCAGCTGTGTCGTGTACCGCATCCCCGGCCCGGACGGCCCCCGGGTGAACTGGGTCCTGTACGCGACGCCCCCGCAGAGCGGCCGACTGCGGCTGGACGACCCCACCAGTTTCCCGCCCGGGCAGGTCACGGCCGAACTCGCCGCCGCATTGGCCGAGTTGCTGGACCGCGGCTTCCCGCCGTACTGGGCCCGCGTCATCTCGCTGACCGACGCGGAGCACACCTACGTGCAGCCGATCTACGACCTGGCGAGCGCGCACACCACCGCCGGCCGCTTCTTGCTGGCCGGCGACGCGGCAGTAGTGGCGCGCCCGCACACCACCAGCGGGGCGGCGAAGGCCCTCCAGGACGCCAGCGCCTTCGAGACCGCCTGGCGCCGGTCGGCTTCCTGGGACGAACTGCTGGACGCCTACCGGGCCGCGAGGGGGGCCGCGGGCCGGGAACTCGTCGCCCTGGCCCGCAGGCTCGGCCGGGCCCAGGTGGAGCGGACGCCCAGCTGGGCCGTGATGGACTCCCGTCAGGCGCAGGCGTGGTGGCATGACCAGCTCGCGGACGCTGCGGACATCGGCGGACAACCCCTGCCCGGACACCTGCCGGCCGAATCCGGTCCTACATAATCCGTGGGTATGGGAAAGACTTACACACGCATCGACGGCCGGCTGCGCACCTTCATAGAGCAGCAGCCGATGTTCTTCACCGCGACCGCGCCGCTCGCGGGCGACGGCACGGTCAACCTCTCCCCCAAGGGCCTCCAGGGCTCCTTCGCGGTGCTCGACGAGGAACGGGTCGCCTACCTCGACTTCGCCGGCAGCACGGCCGAGACCATCGCGCACCTGCGGGAGAACGGGCGGGTCACGTTGATGTGGTGCGCTTTCCAGGGGGCGCCCAACATCGTCCGGGTGCACGGTCGGGGCGAGCCCGTCTTCCGTGACGACCCGCGCTTCGAGGAACTGCTCGCACACTTCCCGGCCATCGACCCCGCTCTGCACGGGCTGCGCGCGATCATCGTGGTGACGGCCGAACTCATCCGTGACTCCTGCGGGTACGGGGTTCCCTTCATGTCGTACGACGAAGACCGCGACCTGCACGCCAAGCGCTTCTCGCGTGAGGATGACGCTTCGCTGAGCGCGTACTTCGCCAAGAAGGACCACATCGCACAGAGCATCGACGGCCTTCCCGGACTGCCCCTTCCGCTGCCGCCCGTCAACTTCTGAGCAACCGTTCCTCCGTGTCCCTCCGACGGGCCGGGCCCGGGCCGCGAGAGCCGGCTCTTCGAGATCAGCCGCGTCCAGGGGCGGACCCGCCGCCGTTGTCCTCGAACAGTTGCCGGGTACGGCGCAGGAGGGCTTCCCGTACGGCGTCCGGGGACAGGACCCGCAGCGGTGTGGCCAGGCCGAGGAGGTACCCGGCGAGACCGTCCGCATCGGGGCCGCCGACGTCGACGATCGTGACGTCGGGGTTTTCCGGGCGGTGGGTCCCGACCGTCGACGGGATCAGCCGCAGCGCCTCCTCCAAGGGCAGAGGCAGGCGGATCGTCACGTAGAGCGGGTAGGCGCCGGCCGCGATGGAGCGGGAAACGAGCAGAGCCGGGTCGGGCGGGTCCACGAGTTCCACCGGGCGTCCGCTCGGCCGTATCCGGCCGACCCGGTCGGCGCGGAAGGTACGCCACTCGTCGCGCGTCACGTCCCGGGCGACGAAGTACCAACGGCGTCCGGTGTGTACCAGGCGGTACGGGTCGACGTCCCGGACCGTGTCCTTCCCTTCCCGGTCGCGGTACGACAGGCGGCTGCGCTCGCCCCGGCGGCACGACGCGGCGAGCTCCAGCAGCATGCCGGGCGCGATCTGCGGTTCGTCGGGCCTCGTGGTGTGCACGAAGGCGGCGTCCATCTCGCCCAGCCTGTCCGCGATCCGGCGCGGCAGGACCTGACGCAGTTTCAGCAGCGCGGACAGTGCGGCCTGGTCACCGCCGAGGACGCCGCTGAGTGCTGCCTCGCGCAGCCCGACGGCCACGGCGAGTGCCTCTTCGTCATCAAGGACCAACGGCGGCACCGCAGCTCCGGCGCGCAGGCGGTAGCCGCCCCACGGCCCGGGGTCCGACTCGACCCCGTAGCCGAGTTCTCGGAGCCTTGCGACGTCCCGCCGCACCGTGCGCTCGGTGACCGCCATCTTGTCGGCCAGCTCGCCGCAGGTCCACGACGGCCGGGCGGACAGCAGCGAGACCAGTCGCAGCAGGCGGGCGGATGTGCTGATCACCTCTGAAGTGTCCCGCACGACCAGGACCGTACCTGTCCTGGTCCCGTCATAGCCTCCTTCCCATGAGCACTGAAAACGCTTCGGACACGTCCACACCCGCGATCCGCTACGCGGCCGTCACGTTCGACTGCCCGGACCCTGCCGAACTGGGCCGCTTCTACGGCGACGCCCTGGGCCTGCCCGTCGTCTACTCCACCGACGACTTCGTCCTGGTCGGCCAGGAGGGCTCGGCCGGGCTGGGGTTCAACCGGCTGGCCGACTACCGACGTCCCACCTGGCCGGATCCCTCCCAGGAGAAGCAGGCGCACATCGAACTGGGCGTCGACGACTTGGATGTCGCCCAGGCCCGGCTGCTCGCCCTGGGGGCCGTCGAGCCCCCCGTGCAGCCGGAACCCGACCGCTGGCGGGTCCTCCTGGACCCCGCGGGTCATCCGTTCTGCATCACCACCCTGGTCTGAGCCGGCACGGGGACAACTGGGACCAGAACCTGCCTGATGGGTCGTCACGATGGGCTGCCGACAGCCCTCTTGTGTCGCACCTTGACCGCGGCTGCCGACGCAAGCGGTGTGCGCGTCATCAGTTGACATGAAGTGCACTCCAACACCTAGCGTCCCGGGGAGAGGAAAGCGAACTCAGGAGGCAGCAACATGACCGACGTCCCCACCCGGCACCTGGGCGGCCTGGCGGTTTCCGCGCAAGGCCTGGGGTGCATGGGCATGAGCCACGCCTACGGCGCCGCGGACGACGCGCAGTCGATCGCGACGCTGCACCATGCCCTCGACCTCGGGGTGACCTTGCTGGACACCGCAGACTTCTACGGTGCAGGGCACAACGAGGAGCTGATCGGACGGGCCGTCGCCGGGCGTCGCGACGAGGTGGTGCTGGCGACGAAGTTCGGCTTCGCCAGCCGCCTGGGCGAGCCGGTCCGGCTGCGCGGCGACGCCGCCTACGTACGGCAGGCGTGCGAGGCTTCGCTGCGCCGGCTCGGCGTCGACCACATCGACCTCTACTACCAGCACCGGGTCGATCCGCAGGTCCCGATCGAGGAGACCGTCGGCGCGATGGCCGAGCTGGTGCGGGCCGGCAAGGTCCGCCACCTCGGGCTGTCGGAAGCCGGCGCGGGCACCATCCGCCGGGCCCACGCGGTGCACCCGATCGCCGCCCTGCAGAGCGAGTGGTCGCTGTGGACCCGGGACCTGGAGGCGGAGATCGCCCCGGTCTGCCGCGAACTCGGCATCGGGCTGGTCCCGTTCTCACCGCTCGGGCGCGGCTTCCTGACCGGCCGGTACAGCTCGGTGGAGGGGCTGGCCGAGACCGACTTGCGGCGCAGCCAGCCGCGCTTCGCCGACGGCAACCTCGAACGGAACCTGGCGATCGTCGCGAAGCTGGACGAGCTTGCCGCGGCGAAGGGGGTCACCACGGGCCAGCTGGCACTGGCCTGGGTGCAGCACCGGGGCACCGACGTGGTGCCGATTCCCGGTACCCGGCGGCAGCGCTACCTGGAGGAGAACCTCGCGGCCCTGGCCGTCGAGCTGTCCCCCGAGGACCTCGCCGCCATCGAGGCCGCCGCCCCGCCCGAGGAGGTCGCGGGCACCCGCTACGACGCGACCAACCTCACCTTCGTCAACAAGTAGCCCGACGAGGCCGAACCGGTGCCGCACCGCTGTGGCCCGTGGTGCCGCCCGCCGGTGCAGGCCGGCGGGCGGGCCGGGGCCGCCGCACGGCACCGGTGCGCCGGTGCCGTGCGGGCAGCAGGCCTGCCGCTCGGGGCAGCGAGGGGCGGCAGTCACCGACGGCCACCCCCACCGACGCCCCCGCGCCCGGACACCACCCCGCACCGCCGACCACCCCGCACCGCGGACCCGTACGCGGCCGTGACGCATCTCACCTTCGGCCGGCTGCCGCGGCCGTCCGCCCGTGGCCGGGCCGGGACCGGGCCCGAGCGGGCCGCTCCCGGAGGCCGGTCGGGCGAGGAAGGGGCCGGGAGGGATGACCTAGCCTGGATCAGCAGCTATGTGAGGGCGGGGGCCGAGCGCAAGGGAAGGGCGCGTCCATGGGCACCACCAGCAGTTCCGTACGTCGTCGGCGGGCCGGTTCCGCGGTGGCGGCGGCCGTCCTCGGTCTCCTGACGACGGCGGTCACACCGGCCCTGGCCGCCGCGGACGGTTCCGCCGGCCGGCACCCTGCCGCGCACCCTGCCGCGCACCCGGTCGCACACCGTGCCGCGCACCCCGCGGAACCGGCCGGGAGCGCCTCCCGGATCCCACTGGGGATCTCCCGGCTGGCCCAGGGCCCGGGCCACGACGTCGCCATCACCATCGATGACGGCCCGGACCCCCGCTGGACCCCGAAGGTGCTCCAGGTGCTGCGCGAGAACCACGTCAAGGCCACCTTCTGCATGATCGGCACCCAGGCGAAGAAGTACCCGGCACTGGTGCGCGCGGTCGCCGCGGACGGGCACCGGCTGTGCGACCACTCCGTCGACCACGACGTGACCATGGACCACAAGCCGGTGGACTACCAGCGCCGGCAGATACTCGACGGCAAGGCCATGATCGAGACGGCCGTACCGGGCGTGGCCGTCACCTACTACCGGGCGCCGGGCGGTGCCTTCACCCCCGACAGCCGCGCGATCGCCGCCGCGAGCGGGATGCGCCCCCTGGGCTGGAGCGTGGACCCCAAGGACTGGAGCCGTCCGGGCCTGCCGGCCATCCTCGCCGCAGCCGAGGGCGGGCTGCCGCAGCAGCCGACCGTCCTCTTCCACGACGGTGGCGGCGACCGCAGCGAGACCGTCGCGGCGCTGGAGGAGTACCTGCCGTGGCTCACCGCGCACGGCTACAGCTTCACCTTCCCGGCCCGTACCACGCCGTAGCCGGGTTTCCGGGCGGCCGACCGCGCCCACCGGTCGTCACTGCTGTGCGAAGTGGTTCCGAAGCCACGTGAGCAGGGCCGCGAACGAGTGGGTCATGGCGGCGTCCGACTGCTTGAGCACCGTCGTACGGCCGCCGTCCTCCACCGTGATCGTGTAGCTCATCGCGTCCCTGGCGCGGCCGGGCCCTTCGGCCTCGGGCTCCGCGGCCGCCGCCGCCACCAGCCGGGCCAGCTCGGCGGCGGCGTCTTCGGGCAGGGCATCGGTGTCCAGTGCCTCGGGCGGACGGCGGAGGTTGCTCGCCGCCGCCAGCCCGCCGTGTGCCGCCAGAGTCACCCTCATTGCCTGGTTTTCTTCAGGGCGGCCACATCCTTGGCCAGCGCCGTCATCTTGGCGCTGAGTTCGCCGACCTGTGTGGTCACGGCCGCAAGGCCGTCCTGGCGGCCCGCGCCGCCGCTCCCGTCGGCTCCCGCGAGGCTCCGCGCCCGGGCGACTCCCGACGGGACGCCACTGATCTGGATCTCCACTTCCTGCCACGCCGCCAGCACGGTCGACTGCTCGGCGCTTCCGGAGCCGAACAGCTCTCCGGCCTTCTGGTAGGTGGTGTCCGCGAAATCCTGGAACGTGGCCTCCTTGCCGGAGGCTTTGAGCGCTTCGAACCAGATGCGCCCGGCGGTCTCCCAGGCGAATCCGCCGATGCCCACGGCCGTCAGGAAGAACGCCTTGTTGGGAATCCCGGAGTTGAGGTGCACCCCGCCGGAATCCGCGTCCTCGGTGTCGGGCAGGTGGATGAACTTGCTCATGCGGTCGGGCTGGGGGTCCTTGCCGAACAGCGCGTTGTCGTAGGCGTGGCCCGGGGCCTTCATCGAGCGCAGGGCGTCGGCGTCGATTCCGGGGGTCCAGACGTCGGCCCCGATCAGCCAGTCCGCCTCCTCGGCCGACTGCTTGAGCGACCACTGCTTGACCAGCGAACCGAAGACGTCCGACATCGACTCGTTCAGGGCCCCGGGCTGGTTGTGGTATTCGAGTCCCGCGGTGTTCTCGGTGACTCCGTGCGTCAACTCGTGGCCGATCACGTCGAGGGATCCGGTGAGGTTGCTGAACATCTTCCCGTCACCGTCGCCGAAGACCATCTGCTGCCCGTCCCAGAACGCGTTGTTGTACTTCACGCTGAAGTGGACGTACCCGTCCAGGCGCATCCCGTGGCCGTCGATCGAATCGCGCTGGAACACCTCCTTGTAGAAATCGCGTGTCAGGCCCAGCCCCTCGAACGCCCGGTCGACGGCCTCGTCGGCGGATTCGGGTCCGTCCTCCGTCCTGGCCAGTTCCGCGGACGGGAGGAAGCTTCCGTGCTCGCAGTCGAAGACGGTGCGCCGGCCGTTGCCGGGAGTGGCCAGGCCGGTGAACGAAGCCCGGACCGTTCGCTCACCCCGCAGGCGAGCAGTGGTCAGCATGGTGCCCAGGGCTGCCCGGCGCACCTCGCTGTCTTCGCTCTCCAAGAGCCTCTTGAGCAGGTACGGGGGGATGATGCAGTTGAGTCGGGGGGTCCTACTCATAGGACACCTCCTGAAAAGAGGGCCGATGGTTAATCATTCATCAACGTACGGGAGGTCCGCGACGTTCAACCTGACCGGCCGCAGCGTCGCCCCGGGCCTCCGGGAGGATCTCGCGGACGCAGCCGCGGGAGCGCGCTGAATGTGGCAGCAGTGGGTGGAGCGTTGGCGACGACCAACCGCGTTGCCAGAGGTGGTGCCACACCTATGACACCAGTCTCCGGCCGCCCGTAGTGCCTGGCAAGCGCAGGCACGGGGCGCCCCTGAGGGACCGGCACCGCACGCAGGGGTCCGGGGCGGATGACACGCCACCGGATGGCCCATCCCGGCCCTCGGCGGCGTATCGGGTCATAACGTACGAATATGAAGAAGCGTCATATTCTCTACTGCGCGGGCGCCGCGGTGCTCTGCGCCACCGGGCTCGGCGCCGCGCCGGCCGCCGCGGTTCCGATGGTCCACGTCGTACGTCCCGGGGACTCGGTCCAGCGGGCGGTGGACGCGGCGCGCCCGGGCGACACCGTCCTGCTGACCGAGGGCACGTACCGGGAGAGCGTACGGGTGACCACCTCCGGGCTCATCCTGCGCGGCATGGGGCCCCGTACCGTCCTCACCCCCGCCGCCGGAGAGGCCGCCGACGCCTGCGCCCGGGCCGGCAACGGCATCTGCGTCGAGGGCGCGGACGGCCGGCCCGTCGGGCACACCACCATCGCCTCGCTCACCCTGTCCGGCTTCGCCAAGACCGGGCTCTGGTCCTCCCGGACCGACCGCCTGACCGTACGGAACGTCACCGCCGAGAAGAACGGGCAGTGGGGCATCGCCCAGGAGCGCTCCACGCGCGGGATCTTCAAGGGCAACACCGCACGCGGCAACGGCGACGCGGGCCTGTTCCTCGCCAACACCGTCGCCACCGAGGCAGGGGCCACGGACACCGGGGGGACGGTGGTGGAGCACAACCACCTCCGGGACAACCGCAACGGCATCACCCTGCGCCGCCTGCGCAACCTCAGCGTCGGACACAACGACATCACCGCGAACTGCGTCGGCGTGGTCGTCGTGGGCGACGAGAACTCCCCGCACGGCGGCCACCTGGCCGTCCACGACAACCGGGTGGTGGCGAACAACAAGTTCTGCCCGAAGACCGCCAGGCTGCCGTTCCTCCAGGGCTCCGGGATCGTGCTGACCGGCGTCGAGGAGACCGAGGTGACCGGTAACGAGGTCACGGACAACAAGGGCTCGTCCCCGATGTCCGGCGGCATCGTCCTCTTCAAGAGCTTCGTGGGCGCCCACAACGAACGGAACAAGATCACCGACAACACGCTGCGGGGCAACGCCCCCGCGGACCTCGTCGACAGCAACGTCGGCCGGGGCAACGTCTTCAAGAGCAACTCCTGCGGGGCCTCGAAGCCCACGGGGCTGTGCTGACCTCCCGCCCGTCCGGCGCGAACGAGAACAGGAAGGGCGGCATGACGACCGCACGCACCACCGACCCGACCACGAGGCCGGCGCCCCCTCCGTCCATGCGGCTGCGCGAGCTCGTCTTCGGGGCGGCGTGCACCGCCGCCCTGCGCGCGGCCGTCCGGCTCGGCGTGCCCGACGCGCTCGGGGACGGCCCGATGAGCGTGGCGGACCTCGCCGCCGCGGTGAAGACCGAGCCCAAGCCGCTGCGGCGGCTGCTGCGGGCGCTGTCCTGCTACGGGGTCTTCGCCGAGGAGCCGGACGGCACGTTCACGCACACCGGTACGTCCCGGCTGCTGCGCGAGGACGACCCGCACAGCCTGCGCGCCATCGCCCTGTGGTGCACGGAGCCCTGGACCTGGGCCGCCTGGCCGAAGCTGGACGAGGCGGTGCGCACCAACCACAACGTCGTCGAGGACCTCTTCGGCAAGGAGTTCTTCACCTACCTGAACGAGGACGCCCCCGAGTCGGCCGACGTCTTCAACCGGGCCATGACCACCTCCAGCCGGCAGTCGGCGCAGGACGTGGCGGAGTTCCTCGACCTGTCGGGGGCCTCCTCGGTCGCCGACATCGGCGGCGGCCAGGGCTACGTGGTGGCGAGCCTGCTGGAGAAGTACCCGGCGATGCGCGGCACCCTGCTCGACCTGCCGCGCGTGGTCGAGAACGCCGATCCGCGGCTGCGGCCGGGAGGGGCGCTGGCCGACCGGGTGCACATCGTGCCCGGCGACTGCCGGGCGGACATCCCGGTACAGGCCGACGTGTACATCATCAAGAACATCCTGGAGTGGGACGACGTCAGCACCGCCCGCACCCTGCGCAACGTCATCGCGGCCGGCGGCCCCCGGGCGAGGGTCGTGGTGATCGAGAACCTGGTGGACGACACCCCGTCCATGCAGTTCAGCACCGGCATGGACCTGCTGCTGCTGCTCAACGTCGGAGGGGCCAAGCACACGACCGAGAGCATGGTCGGCAGGCTCACCGAGGCGGGCCTGGCCGTGAACGACATCCGTCCGGTCAACCCGTACCTGCACGCCTTCGACTGCACCGTGGCGGGCTGAGCGCAGTCGGCCGGTCACCCGTACGCCGCCGGTCGCCGGGTCCGCGAAGGTGCGGGCCCGGCGACCGGCGGCGTAGTGGCGTGCTTCAAGACCGGGAGTCGCGCTCCCAGCGGTAGAAGCAGTGCGCCATGGCGTCCTTCGGCGAGCGCCAGGTGTCGGGGTCGTACGCGCTGACGTACGCGGACAGCCGCCGGCTGACGTCGACGAACTCCGGGTGCCCCGTCATCTTGGCGATGGCGGGGCCGGGGTCCTTCTCGGACTCGATGAGGTGCAGGTACACGTCACCGAACTGGAAGAGGCTGCGCCGGGCGACTCCCACGAGGTGCGGCAGCTCTCCGCGGTCGGAGGACGCGAAGACCTCGGCGATGCCGGAGGCCGACCCGGGTGCCATACGGGCGACGATCAGGGACTGGTGCATCGGGTTCTCCGTCCGGCTCAGTCGAGCACCCGAGCCGGCCGGCGCTCGGCGGCGGCCTTCTCGATGCGCTCGCGGATCAGGGCCATCTGGACCTTGGAGTTCCGGTTGATGTTGTCCGTCATCCAGTCGTCGTCCACGGGCGCCTCCGGCTTCATGGCGAAGTCCTGCGTCCACACCATCCGGGTGCCGTCCGGCACCTCGTGGTACTGCCACCGGATGTTCATGTGGGCGAAGGGGCCGGTCTCGACGCGGCGGGCGGTGACGCTGAGCCGGTCGCGGTCGGTCTCGCGCTCGGACACCCAGCTCCACACGGTGCCGTTCTCGTCCGGGTGCATGGTCAGCCGGAACGTCGTCTTGTTCCCCTCGACGGAGAGGATGTCGGCGGACGCGTACTCGCTGAACAGCTGCGGCCAGTTCGCCACGTCGTTGGTCATGTCCCAGACCAGGTCGACCGGCGCGGCGATGGTGATCTCGTTCTGCGTGTGGCCCGCCACGTCACGCTCCTGCCACGAGAGAGCTGTTGACCAGGTCGAGGAACTGCCGGGGGGTCTTGCAGCGCTCGGCGTCGGTGGGCATCGGCGCACCGTGCCGGTTCTCCAGTTCGCCGACGATGCCGAGCAGCCCGAGCGAGTCGAGGCCGAAGGTGTCGAAGCCGGAGTCACTGCGCTTTTCGAGCTCGGCCGGGTCGACGGTGACGCCGGCGGCCTTCTTCATGAGTTCGGCCAGCTCTTCCACGGTGATGCGGTCACTCATGGGATTCCTCTCCTTGTTCCGGGGTGCCCCGCTACGGGGCACCCGTGGCGCCGCGCCGGAGCACGAGCGCCGAGTTCGACCCCATGAGTCCCCGGCTCAGGACCAGTGCGGTGCGCAGCTCGGCGGCGCGGGCGCGGGTGGTCACGAGGTCGAGGTCATGGCAGATGTCGAAGATGTTGGGAGTGGGCGGGATGATGCCGTACTCCATGGCCAGCACCGCGGCCGCGGCGTCCAGCACGGGCGCCGCGCAGTAGCCGCGGCCGATGCCGGTCTTGGGTGCCGTGACGGGAACGCGCCTGCCGTGCCGTCCCAGGGCGTCGGCGATGGCGAGCGCCTCGGCCCGGTCGGCCTCGGGGAGGCCGAGGGCGTCGGCGAAGACCACGTCGACCTCCTCGGGGGCGCAGCCGGCTTCCGCGAGGGCCCCGTCGATGGCCCGGGCGAGCCCTTCGCGGGACGCCTCCCAGCAGGAGGCGCCGGTGAAGGTCGCTGCGTGCCCCGCGACGACGGCGCGCACCGCGGCCCCGCGCTCGCGCGCGGCGTCCTCCTCCTCCACCACGAGCATCGCGCCGCCTTCGGCGGGTACGAAGCCGCAGGCCGCGGAGGTGAAGGGGCGGTAGGCCCGGTCGGGGTCCCCTTCGGTGCTCAGCTCCGGGTACCCGAGCTGGCACACCATCGAGTAGGGGGCCAGGGGTGCCTCGGTCGAGCCCGCCACGATCACGTCGGTGCCGCGCCGCACGGCCCGCGCGGCGTGCGCGAGGGCGTCCAGGCCGCCCGCCTCGTCGGCGGCCACGACCGAGCAGGGGCCCTTGAAGCCCCGGCGGATGGAGATCTGGCCGGTGCTGGCGGCGTAGAACCAGGCGATGGACTGGTACGGGCCGACGAACCGGCTGCCCTTCCCCCACAGCTGCTGCAGCTCGCGCTGACCGAACTCGCCGCCGCCGGAGCCCGCGGCGGTGACCACCCCCACGGAGAAGGGCGCCTCGCCGGTGGCGCTCTGCCCGAGCTGGGCGTCCTCCAGCGCGGAGTCAGCCGCCGCCATGGCGAAGTGCGTGAACCGGTCGGTCTGGACGAGGAAGCGCTCCTCGACGGCCGTAGCCGGTTCGAAGGCCCGCACCTCACCGGCCACCCGCAGCGGCAGGTGGTCGCAGCCCTCGCGGGTGATGCGGCCGAGGACGTTGATGCCTTCCCGGGTGGCTTTCCAGAACGCGTCCGCGTTCAGTCCGTTGGGCGCGATCACGCCGATTCCGGTGACGGCGGCACGCCGTGGGTTCGGTTCGCTCATCGTGTCCTCTAACCCTTCCGGTTCAGGACCACCGCGGATTGGAAGCCGCCGAACCCGCTGCCCACGGACAGCACGCCGTCCAGCTTCCGTTCGCGGGCGACGCGGGGGACGTAGTCCAGGTCGCACTCGGGGTCCGGCGTCTCGTAGTTCGCGGTCGGCGGTACGACCTGGTGGCGCATGGCGAGGACGCAGGCCACCAGCTCGATCGCCCCGATCGCGCCGAGGGAGTGCCCGACCATGGATTTGATGGAGCTCATGGGCGTGGCGTAGGCGTGGTGGCCCAGGGCCCGTTTGACGGCCGCGGTCTCGTGGCGGTCGTTCTGCCGGGTGCCGGAGCCGTGGGCGTTGACGTAGTCGATCGCCGAGCGGTCCAGGCGGGCGTGGTCGAGGGCGCTCTCGATGGCGCGGGCCATCTCCAGGCCCTCACCGGTCAGCCCGGTCATGTGGTACGCGTTCCCGAAGGTGGCGTACCCGCCGACCTCGCAGTACACGTGAGCACCGCGGGCCCGGGCGTGTTCCAGCTCCTCCAGCACCAGGACCGCCCCGCCCTCGCCCATCACGAACCCGTCGCGGTCGTTGTCGAACGGCCGGGAGGCGTGGGCCGGGTCGTCGTTGTTGGGCGACGTGGCCTTGATGGCGTCGAAGCAGGCCATGGTGATGGGAGAGATCGGAGAGTCGGACGCGCCGGCTATGCAGACGTCGGCCCGGCCCTCCTGGACCGTGTGGAAGGCGTACCCGACGGCGTCGAGCCCGGAGGTGCAGCCCGTGGAGACGGTCTGGACCGGGCCGCGGGCACCGAAGCGCTCCGCGACCGTGGACGCGAGCGTGCTGGGCGAGAACGCCCGGTGCAGGTGCGGCTGCGCCTGGCCGGGGTCGACGTCCCAGCGCCGGCCGCCCTGGCTGACCAGTACGTAGTCGTGCTCCAGGCGGGTGGTGCCGCCGACCGCGGTGCCGAGGGAGACCCCGACCCGCCAGGGATCCTCCCCGGCGAGGTCGAGTCCGGCGTCGCGGACCGCTTCGTCGCCGGCGGCCAGCGCGAACTGGATGTACCGGTCACCGCGGGCGACCTGCTCCGGGTCCAGTCCGTGGGCCGCCGGATCGAAGTCGCACTCGGCGGCGATCCGCGACCGCAGGCCCGCGGGGTCGAAGAAGGTGATGCCCCGCGTCGCGGTACGCCCGGCGGCCAGTAGGTCCCAGAACGCCCGTGCGCCGATGCCACCGGGCGCGACTATGCCGAGGCCCGTGACGGCCACCCGCCGGGTCATGAACGGACCTGGGAGAGGTCGGCCGGCGGGGCGCCGTCCGCGACGGCGTCGGTGCCTTCGGTGTCGACGTGGCCGAGGGGCGGGGTCGGGGCCAGCGGGCCCAGGTGGAACACGATGCGGGCCTCGGTGTCGCCGACGTTGCGGAACCGGTGGCGCACATGGGTGGGGATCAGGAGCCCCTGCTCGGGCAGCAGGGGGTGCGGCTCACCGTCCAGGTCCACCTCGAGCCGCCCGCAGACGACGTACACGAACTCCTCGGAGTACGGGTGGTAGTGCTCGGCGATGCGGTCGCCGGGCTGCACCATGGCCACGCCCATGAAACCGCTGGTCGAGCCGACGGTGGCGGGGGTGAGCAGGGCGCGTAGGTCGCCGCCGCGCCGGCGGTTGGGCTCGACCTCGTCGAGTCCGACGATTCGGGGCTTGGCTGTGATCACGATGTTCCCTCCGATGTGTGCCGCGCCGGGCGGGTTTGTGGCCGCGGCCCGCTTGGTCCGGTCAGGCCTCCGGCGACCGGCGGTCAGTGATGAGTCGCATGCGCGCGAGCTCCAGCAGGCGTGCGAAGTCCTCGCCCCGCATCGCGGACGGGTCCGCCCCGGCGGCGCCGTCGAAGAGCGTGGTCAACTCGGCCGCCACGGCGGGGTCGGCGAAGCCCAGGCAGAGCGCGGGGTCGGCGTCGTCGAGGTCGCCGCGCACGTCGACCAGGCGCACCACGACCTCGTCGCGCTGGAAGATCGTGCTGCGCAGCACCGGGCTGCGCGGGTCGTCGGCCGCCGACTCGTCGTGCTGCGCGAGCAGCTCGGCCAGCCGCATGCCGCAGTCCGGGCGCGCCTCGTAGTACAGGGCGTGCCGCTCGGCCTCCGGGTGCTCGTGCCCGGCGGTGACGTGGTGCAGGGCGGGCAGGGCCGCGCGGGTGAAGAAGACGCGGGCCGACTCGGGGTCGTTGAGGTCCCGGTCCTGCTCCAGGTAGGGGTTGATGGCCTCCTCGACGGCCCGCACCTCGGGCTGCCGGGCGACGTGGCGCAGCGCCGCGAGCAGGTCGCCCTTGACCTCGACGGCCCGTACCACCCGGTTGCCGTACATGAACAGGGACGTCCGGCACAGCCGGGTGGTGTCGTCGACCCGCGGCTCGGGCGAGGCGTAGCCGGCGAGGATCTTGGCGACGGCCTCCTCGCTGCCCGGCTTGACGGTGAAGGTGAGCGCGTGGCGGACGACGCCGTCGCCGATGCGGGGGGAGCTCTGCAGGCGCCGCCGCTCGGGTGCGGCGCCGGCGGCGGGGCCACCGGTCTCCCGGACGACGTGGAAGCGCAGCGAGCGGGTGTCCCGCACGCAGCCGTGCAGCGGCGACACCATCCGCACGTGCTCTTCGCTGTTCACCCACGCGAGGAAGGGCGGGGCGCTCTCCCACTCGCTGGTGATGAGCCATTGGGATGGATTTTCGATCGACTGGCACAGCTGGTCGCTGACGTGCCCCGGAACCGAGGAGACCTGGGTGCAGAGTTGTTCGTACGCCTCCAGGAACTGCTGTTGGGCGCCGTCGTACACATCCACCAGCAGGACGACGCGGAGCCTGGAGCCGTCGAACACGGACTGGGAGACACGTTTCGACATCTGTCGCTTCGGCGGTTCTGAAACACGTTCAGACGTGGTGGTCATCCTGCGCACATCTCCTTCGAGGGCAGCGGTGAACGCCGGCCGCGGTGTCGCGACGTCAGCGTGTCTCGATCCTGTGCCCGTCCGTGGAAGTGCGCGACCCGCGTGAACCACGCGGGTGACGTGCCCGCGGAGCAGCTGTCAAGAGCGCGGAACTCCCGCCCCACCCGAACGCCTGCCTCTGGAGGCATCGATGCAGCACGAAGCCGACCACCGGGTTCCGGTCCTCATCGTCGGCGGGTCCCTGGTGGGCCTGTCCACGTCCCTGTTCCTGGGGCGCCACGGGGTACGGCACACCCTGGTCGAGCGGCACGCGGGAACCTCGATCCACCCGCGCGGCCGCGGTAACAACGTCCGGACCATGGAGCTCTTCCGGGTGGCCGGCATCGAGCCGGACATCAAGACCGCGGCGTCGCTGCTGGCGGACAACCACGGCATCCTGCAGACACCGACCCTCGTGGGCGATGCGGGCGAGTGGCTGTTCAAGAACATCGACCCGGGGGGCGGCCTGGCGAAGTTCAGTCCCACCTCCTGGTGCCTGTGCAGTCAGAACGACCTGGAGCCCGTGCTGCTGGACAACGCCCGGGAGCAGGGCGGGGAGCTGTGGTATTCGCACGAGCTGGAGTCGTTCGAGGAGGACGCGCAGGGCGTCACCGCCGTCGTACGGGACCGGACCACCGACCGGCGCCGCACCGTCCGCGCCGACTACCTCGTGGCCGCGGACGGCCCGCGCAGCCCGGTCCGGGAGCGGCTGGGCATCGGGCAGAGCGGCCCCGGCGACCTCTTCCACAACGTGAGCATCACCTTCCGCTCGCGCCGGCTCGCCGACGTGGTGGGCGACCGGCGGTTCATCGTGTGCTACCTGACCTCCCCGGACGCCGACGGCGCGCTCCTGCCCGTCGACAACAAGGAGAACTGGGTCTTCCACGCGCCCTGGCACCCGGAGGACGGCGAGACGCTGGAGGAGTTCACCCACGAGCGGTGCGAGGAGCACATCCGCCGGGCCGTCGGTGTCGCCGACCTCGACGTGGAGGTGACCGGCAAGGCCTCGTGGCACGCCGCGGAACGGGTCGCGGACCGCTACGGCGCCGGGCGGGTGTTCCTCGCCGGCGACTCCGCGCACGAGATGTCCCCGACGGGGGCGTTCGGCTCGAACACCGGCATCCAGGACGCCCACAACCTCGCCTGGAAGCTGGCCGCCGTGCTGGACGGCTGGGCCGGTCCCGGGCTGTTGGAGACGTACGACGCGGAGCGGCGGCCGGTGGCGCTGGCGACCAGCGCACGGGCCTCGGCGCGCTCCGTGGAACACAGCCACCCCGGCTTCGCCCCGCCGCCGGGGATCGGCGGCGGCCGGCAGGGCGGCATCCTGAACGTCGTGCTCGCCTACCGCTACCCGCGGGGGGCCGTCGTCGGCGCCGACCCGGAGCAGGACGTGGTGCCCGAGGGGATGCGGCTGGCGGGGCAGCCGGGCAGCCGGGCTCCGCACATGTGGCTGCGGCGCGGCGAGCAGCGCCTGTCCACACTCGACCTCTACGAGCGTTCGATGGTGCTGCTCAGCGGCGCGGGGGACGCCGCGGGCTGGCACGCGGCCGCGCGCCGCATCGCGGAGGCCGGCGGGGTACGGCTGGAGGCGTACCGGATCGGTGCCGGTCCCGGGGCCGACCTGGTGTACGACGGGCACGGCGCGCCGGGCGGGGCGGGCGGGGACGGCCCCGCCGACTGGGCGCAGGTGCACGGCACCACGGCCGAGGGCGCGGTCCTGGTACGCCCCGACGGCTTCGTGGCCTGGCGGGCCGAGGGCCCGGAGGCGGACCCCGAGGCGGCGCTGCGCCAGGCCCTGGCGGAGGTCCTGCGCACGGAGTGAGCCCCTCCCGGCCCGGCCGGGTCCAGGAGGGCCGGCCCCTGCCGCGTCACCGGCGTCGCGCCCCCGCGCGGCCCGGGACGCCGGCTGCCCGTCCGGGACGCCGGCTGCCTCCCCGGCTCAGGCCTGCGTCGGGTCCTCGGGGATCCGGTGCACTTCCACCGGGTCGGAGCCCGGCTTCCCGCCCGGCCCGGGGCAGGCCGACGCCCTCGCGGCGATCTCCAGGGCGCGCTCCTCGCTGTCGACGTCGACGACCCAGTACCCGGCCAGGATCCGTCCCGCCTGGGCCGGCCCGTCGGTCACCTGCCGCTGTCCGTCGCTCGCGGCCCGCACCGTCTTGACCAGCGACGGACCGCCGAGACCACGCCCCTCCACCCATTCCCCGGCGGAGGTGAGGTCGTTGTTGAGGGCGTTCATGTGGGCGAACATGGCCTCCATGTCGTCCTTGGAGTACGACGACATGATGGCGTCCCACTGATCGGCCGGCACGTTCAGCTGGATCATGTACTTCATGTTCCTCACCCTTCCGGGGCGGCTGCAGGGCTTCTTCGGCTTGCCAAGGGGTAGACCGCCGCACGCCGCGGAACTCATCGGGGAGTGCGCCGAGCCCTTCTTCGACACCGCGTGGTCGGACGTCGCCAGGGTCGCGGGATGGCCGAGCCGGGCCTTGGCGTGCCGGGCACACCGCATGCGCGGAGGGGCGCGCCGCTCCTGTTCGCACCCCACGCGCCCGCAGCCGGCCCTCGAAGTATTCGATTGATCACTTCGTTGCGCAGCGGTGTAAAAAGGGAGCGCACATGACCGGTCCGGTCGAAGAAGTGCACATTCCTTGGGGGGAAACCGACCATGCGCACCCGCACGCGCCACAGAGCGCTGGTATCCGTACTCGCCGCCTCCGCCCTGACCGCCCTGGTCCCGGCTACCGCCACCCCGGCCGCTGCTGCCCCGCCGGCCTGCAGCGGGCGGAAGAGCGGCGTACTCGCGACGATCTACCCCGGCCAGCGTCTGGAACCGGGAGCCCGCCTGGTCGACAAGGTCAGCACGACCGAGCTGGTGATGCAGCCCGACGGCAACCTGGTGCTCTACGCCCTCGGCAACCCGGGCGGTTACAGGCTCCCGCTGTGGAACAGCGGCACGTACGGGAACCCCGGCGCGTACGCCACCATGCAGGACGACGGCAACTTCGTCATCTACCGCCAGGGCGGCAGCCCCCAGACCGGCGGCGGCATCTGGCACACCGCGACCTACGGCTCCGGGACCGGGTCCGTGGAAGCCTCTCTCATGGGGGGCGAGTTCCTCGTCGAAGGCCGCAGCAACCAGCACTGGACCACCCGCAGCTCGGAGCGCCAGGCCTGGTTCTGCTCGGAGTACGCGACGGCCGCGGAGGGCTGGTGGACGGGCAACTGGGCCCAGTCCGCCACCGTCTGGCTGGTCCTCCAGCAGGACAACAACCTCGTCATGTACCGCAAGAGCGACGGCAAGGCCATCTGGTACAGCGGTACGTACGGGGGCGGATACCGGGTGACCCTGCAGATGGCCCCCAAGGACCGGGGTGACCTGACCCTGGTCGAGGAAGGCCGCGGCACGGTCCGCTGGCGGACCGGTACGGCGAACAACGACGGTGCCTACGCCCTGCTCCAGGACGACGGCAACTTCGTCGTCTACAAGAAGGACGGCGGCCCCGGCAAGGGCGGCGGCATCTGGGCCACGGGCACCTACAACAAGATCTGACACGCCACAGGGGGAACACCCATGCAACACCACCTGCTCCGCGGAGCGCTCGTATCCCTGCTCGCCGCCTCCGCCGTGACCGTCCTGGTCCCGGGGGTGGCGTCGGCCACCGATCCCAGCCAGTGCATGACCAGCGCGACCGGCCGCTCCGAGGATCTGCGGCCCGGCCAGCGCCTCGCGTCGGGGGCGAGCCTGGTACCGACACCCGGCAAGCCCGAGCTGGTCATGCAGCCCGACGGGAACCTCGTCGTTTACGCGATCGGGAACGGCGGCACCAAGCTCCCGCTGTGGAACAGCGGCACGTACGGAAACCCGGGCGCGTACGCGCTCATGCAGGACGACGGCAACTTCGTCATCTACAAGAAGGACGGCGGCCCCCAGACGGGCGGCGGCATCTGGAACACCGCGACCTACGGGAACCGGGCCAACGACTACGTCAATGCCTCGATCAGGGACAACGGCGAATTCAGTGTGAGCGGCCGCAGCGAGGACTGGTACTGGTCGACCGACACCATCCAGCGGCACGTCAGGGTGTGTTCGACCGACATGTCCTGGGACCGGGGCTTCTGGGCCGAGTCCGCCAGCGTCTGGCTGGTCCTCCAGAAGGACAACAACCTCGTCATGTACCGCAAGAGCGACGGCAAGGCCATCTGGGGCAGCGGCACGTACGGCAACCGCAGCGCCCTGACCCTGGATATGGGGGACAACGGCGACCTGTCCCTGCACGAGTTCGGGCAGAACGAGACGGTCCGCTGGCGCACCGGCACGGCCGGCAACAACGGCGCTTACGCCCTCCTCCAGGACGACGGCAACTTCGTCGTCTACAAGAAGGACGGCGGGCCCGGCAAGGGCGGCGCCCTGTGGGCCAGCGGCACGTACAACAAGATCTGATCGTCCGACCGAACACGGGGGAACCGACCATGCGCCACCGCCTGCTCCGCAGTGCGTTCACATCCCTGCTCGCCGCCGCGGCCCTGACCGCCCTGGGCCCGGCCTCGGCACACGCCGCCCCCTCCGGGCCGGCCGAGTGCGACAGGCCCTACGACGTCCGCGAAACGGTCCTGAACACGGGCCAGCGGCTCGCTCCGGGCGAGAAGATGACCAACCCGACCCAGGTGACCGAACTGGTCATGCAGCCCGACGGCAACCTGGTGCTCTACGCCCTCGGCAACCCCGGCGGCTACAGGCTCCCGCTGTGGAACAGCGGCACGTACGGGAACCCCGGCGCGTACGCCACCATGCAGGACGACGGCAACTTCGTCATCTACCGCCAAGGCGGCAGCGCCCAGACCGGCGGCGGCATCTGGCACACCGCGACCTACGGCGACCACACCGAGATGAAGCCGCAGGCGAAGCTGGAGGCGAACGGCAACTTCAAGGTCATAGGCCGTAAGGAAGGCCAGATGGGGTTGCACTGGACGCCGTTGAGGCGGGAGCGGCCCACCAAACTGTGCGCGAACGACGCGGTGCACGAGTACCGCTACTGGTTCGACGGCGACTGGGCGCAGAGCAGCAGCGTGTGGCTGGTCCTCCAGAGCGACCACAACCTGGTCATGTACCGAAAGAGCGACGGCAAGGCCATCTGGAACAGCGCCACCTACGCGGCCGGTTACTACACGATGGAACTTCGCATGGGCGCCGACGGCGACATGAGCCTGCGCGACTGGTTCGACGAGAAGAACGTGGCCTGGCGGGCCGGCACCGCCGACAACCCCGGCGCCTACGCCCTGCTCCAGGACGACGGCAACTTCGTCGTGTACAAGTCCGACGGCGGCCCTGGCCTGGGCGGCGCCCTGTGGGCCACCGGCACCTACGGCAAGGTCTGACCGGTCCCGCACAGCGGATGACGAGGGGCGGGGTGCGACGCGCACCCCGCCCCTCCGGCGTGGACCGGGCGCGGCCGGGTCAGGGGACGAGGACCACCTTTCCGGCGACCGTGCCGGACTCGGCCAGGCGCATGGCTTCGGCGGCTCGGGCCAACGGGATCTCGGCTGCGACCTTGGCGGTGATCTCCCCGCGCTGCAGGGCCGTGAACACCTGGGTGAGGTCGGAGCGCAGGCGCGCCCGGAAGCGGCCCTTTGCGTAGGCGCGCCCGGCCCACACGTTGAAGAAGTAGGCGCGACGGCCGTTGGGCAGCCAGTTCCACAGCCACACCCGGCCCAGGAGCCGGAGCACCGGCCACGCGCCGGAGCCCTCGTCGTCGCGGGTGGCGGCGCTGCCGTACGAGACGAGGGTGCCACCGGGGGCGAGGAGCCGCCAGGAGTCGGTGATGCCGTCGCCGCCGACGTGGTCGAACACCGCGTGCACGCCGCCGGGCGCGAGTGCCCGTACGCGGGCGGGTACGTCGCCGGAGCGGTAGTCGACGGGGGTCACCCCGAGCGCGCGCAGCGCGTCGTGGTGGCGGGTGGAGGCGGTGCCGATGACCCGGGCGCCCGCGGCGAGCGCCAGCTGGACCAGGATCGAGCCGACTCCGCCGTTGGCGCCGTGGACCAGGACGGTCTGGCCGGCGCGGACCCGGGCCTTGCGGTGGAGCATCTGCCAGGCGGTGATGCCGTTGACGACCGCGGTCTCCGCTTCCGCCGCGCCGACGCCGGCGGGTACCTCGACCACGTCGGCGGCGTCCAGGGCTACGTGGCTGGCCCAGCCGCCGGTCTTCGTCAAGGCGGCCACCCGCTTGCCGAGCAGTCCGGGGGCGACGCCCGCGCCGGCGGTCAGCACGGTCCCCACCAGGTCGTATCCGGGAACGAAGGGGAACGGGGGCTGGTCGTAGTAGCGGCCGCGGCGCATCTGCTGCTCGGCGAAGGACACTCCGGTGGCCTCCACCGCGACCACCACTTGGCCTGCGCCCGGCCTCGGGAGCGGACCCCGGTGCAACTCCAGCCCTTCCGGCTCCACCTTGCCCGGCAGGACGATCTCGATCCGCTCCATGGTGCTCATGACGACCTCCGCTTGGTTACTGCTTCTCGTGTTCGTTAGAAGGTGTAACTAGACTGCGTGCCTGCCTCGCGGATGTCAAGGGCAGATGCGCCGGATCACTAATGGCCCTTGCCGATAGTGATAGCCTCTAACCAATTCTGGTGTTGGGCAGTGGGAGGCGACGGGCATGTCCGCAAGCACGCAGACCCCTCGTGAGCGGTACCGGCAGCAAGTACGCGAGGAGGTCAAGGAGAAGGCCTGGCAGCAGATCGCCGGCTCCGGCGCCTCGGCGCTGTCCCTCAATGCGATCGCCAAGCAGATGGGCATGAGCGGACCGGCGCTGTACCGGTACTTCGCCAACCGCGACGAGCTGATCACCGAACTCATCCGGGACGCGTACCGCTCGCTCGCCGACGCCTTCACCGGCGTCCTCGGCTCCACGGAGGGAGCGGGCGGCGGCCCGGATCTCGCCGCGCTCGCCCGGGCACTGCGCCGCTGGGCCCTGGAGCACCCGCACCGCTACTTCCTCGTGTACGGCACCCCGGTCCCCGGGTATCACGCGCCGCAGGACATCACCACGATCGCCTCGGAGATGATGTCCGTCCTGCTGGACGCCTGCGCCGCGGCCGGGCCGCAGCCCGACCCGGCCCCTCCGGCCCGCGCCTTCGAGGACCACCTGGCCGCCGGTCACAGGGAGTGGGCCGGGGACCACCCGGACGCCCCGCCATCGAACCTTCGCCTGGCCCTGGCGTTCTGGACCCGCCTGCACGGCGCGCTCTCCCTGGAGTTGGCGGGCCACTTCACCGGCATGGGCCTCGACCCCGACCTGCTGTTCGAGTCCGAGCTGGGCAGCTTGACCGCCGGCTGACCGCACGGTGTCCGCACGCTGACCGCCCGGCGTGCGGGGGCTGCCGGCCACTGACGGCACTCGCTCCACCGCTCGAAGTCCCGCCGTCAGTTCTCCGCCGTTATTTCTGCGCCATCAGTTCTGCGCCGTGGGGCGCACGACGATGTCGCCGACGTCGACACCTTCCGGCTGCTCGACGGCGAAGGCGATGGCGCGGGCCACCGCGTCCGGCGAGAGGGCCGTCTCCATCATCGTGTCGATCCCGGCCTTCACCTCAGGGGCCATGCGCTCCGTGAAGTCGGTGCGGACGGCTCCGGGCGAAACGACCGTTACCCGCAGACTGTCACCGGCCTCTTGGCGCAGCCCCTCGGAGATCGTGCGGACGGCGTTCTTCGTACCGGCGTACACCGACTGCAGCGGCACGACACGCAGTCCGGCGGTGGACACCGTGTGGACGAAGTGTCCTGAGCCCTGCGCCCGGAAGACGGGGAGGGCCGCGGCGATGCCGTAGAGGACGCCCTTGAGGTTGACGTCGATCATCTCTTCCCAGTCCTCGACGCGCAGGTCGTCCAGGCGGGAGATCAGGCCGACGCCGGCGTTGCTGATGAGGACGTCGAGCTTGCCGTACCGGGCGCGGGCGAGGTCGACGAGGGCGCAGAGGTCCTGGCGGCGCGTCACGTCCGTGCGCAACCAGGCGGCCTCGCCGCCGGCACTCTCGATGCGGGCGGCCAGAGCCTCAATACGCTCTCGGCGGCGGGCGCCGAGGACCACTTTCGCGCCGCGCTCCGCGAGCAGGAGGGCGGTCGCCTCACCGATGCCGCTGCCTGCGCCCGTGATCGCGACGACTTTGCCTTCGATTCCTGACATGACCGGTGATGGTCCTTCCGGAGGAGGAACACGGGCAGGCTGATGCATGCCCTAAGGTGAAAGTGGAGGCGCCGCCACTTCACCACCGTAACCGGAGACACCTCCACTTAACAATGGGGCGAGCAGGGAGAGCCGTTGATGGCCGCAGACGCAGGACGTCCACTGAGGGCCGACGCCCAGCGCAACCGGGAGAAGATCCTCGCCGCGGCGGTGCGCCTGTTCACCGAGGAGGGCCTGGACACGCACTTCGAGCGCATCGCCAGGGAGGCGGGCGTGGGCACCGGCACCCTCTACCGCAACTTCCCGACCCGGGAGGCCCTGATCGAGGCGGCCTACCGCAACGAGGTGGCCCGGCTGTGCGACTCCGCCCCCGCCCTCCTGGAGTCCATGCCGCCCCTTGAGGCGCTGCGCGCCTGGACGCGCCGCTTCATCGACTACGCCACCGCCAAGATCGGCATGGCCGACGCCATGCGAGCCGTACTCGCCGCGGGAAGCGATCCCTACGCGGACAGCCGCACGCTGATCCAGGACGCCCTGTCCTCCCTGATGGCGGCGGGCAAGGCCGCGGGGGCGATCAGGTCCGACATCAGCCCGGGCGACATGTTCGCCGCCCTCGCCGGCATCGCCCTCACCTCGGCCGCGCCCGAGCTCCGGGAGCAGGCCGAACGCCTTCTCGACCTCACCCTTGACGGGCTGCGTCCCCCGCCGACGCCGCTCGGCTAGAGGGAACTCCGGTCAGGTGCGGGCGGCACACGGGGCACCATAGGGTCATGAGAACGCGTCCGGTGCTCGTCTACGACGGAGACTGCGGCTTCTGTACGACTTCGGCCCGTGCGGCGCAGCGCTTGCTCCGCCCCGCCTGCGAGTTCACCGCGTGGCAGTTCGCAGACCTGGACTCCCTCGGTGTCTCGCAGGAGCGGGCCGAGTACGAGGCGCTGTGGGTGACCCCCGACGGTCAGGTGTACGGCGGCGCCCAGGCGGTGGCGAAGCTGCTGCTGCGTGCCGGCGGTGCGTGGGGAGTCCTGGGGGCGGTCCTCACCCTGACCCCCGTGCGCTGGATCGCCCATGCCGCCTACCGGCTCGTCGCGAACAACCGTGGCCGGCTGCCGGGTGGCACCCCGGCCTGCGCCGCGCCCCCGCAGCGGCCGGCCCGAGCTTCGCCCCAGCGGCCGGCCTGAGCGTTCCCCCAGCGGACAGCGCCCCGAATCAGCTTGGTCGGGTCAGCTGGGCCGGTTCCTCCAGCGCCCGTCCGACGTGAGGTTCGGGTCAGTCCCACTGCCCGTCGGCGAGGGAGGTGACGGGCTGGGGCTTGCCGATGACGGCCAGGGCGATGAAGAAGCTGATCTGCCCGATGGCGATGGTCAGGGTGGCCAGCGCCTTGTCGTCGTAATGCCTCGCCACCTCGGCGTAGAGCTCGTCGCAAACGCGCTCCTTGCCGTGGGGCGCGGGCTGGAGGGTGGCCTCCACCAGTGCGAGGGCGGCACGTTCGGCGTCGGTGAAGCAGGGGGCGTCCTGCCACGAGGAAACGGCCGTGATGCGCTCCTCCGACTCCCCCGCCTTGCGCAGGAAGGCGGTGTTCAAAATCGTCAGGTAGGTGTTGCGGACGATCTGCCCGGCGCGCAGGTGGACGAGGCTCATCGTGGTGCGCGGCACCGAGCGGTTTCCCGTGGCCCGGAAGAAAGCGGCGCTGATGTCGCTCAGCTCCGGCACGAACTGACCCGGGTTCGGCATCCGGGAGATCGAGGTCTTCGTCATGACTGCACTCCTTCGCATCGGCAGCGGCCCGTTCGGCGGCTCCACGACACTGACGAACGGGAGCGACGGGATGTGACAGCCGCCTGGCGAGCAGCTTCCGGGGATCCCTGTTCTGCGGAGCGGCGTTGTCTGCTACAGGTCTTGTTCCGGTTGCATGCGGTTGCCAGAAGGAGTTTTCACATGGGAGAGCTGTACCCGCCGGTCGAACCCTACGAGAACGGGATGCTCGACGTCGGCGACGGCAACCACGTGTACTGGGAGGCCTGCGGCAACCCGCACGGCAAACCGGCACTCGTCGTACACGGCGGACCCGGATCGGGATGCGGGCCCGGGGCACGCCAGTACTTCGACCCGGACCGGTACCGGGTCGTGCTGTTCGACCAGCGTGGCTGCGGCCGCAGCACCCCGCACGCGGGCGACCCGGCGACCGACATGCGGCACAACACCACCCGGCACTTGATCGCCGACATGGAGCGGTTGCGGGAGCACCTGGGCGTCGACCGCTGGCTGCTGTACGGCGGCTCGTGGGGCTCCACGCTCATCCTGGCCTACGCCGAGACGTACCCGGAGCGGGTGTCGGAGATGGTCATCTCCGCCGTCACCACCACCAGGCGTTCGGAGATCGACTGGCTCTACCGGGGCGTGGGCCGGCCGACTGGTGCGCCTGGGAGGACGCGGTCCTGTCAGGCGAAACGAACGGCGCCTCCCACCCGTACGGCGCCCGGCCGCCGGCCGCACAACTGGCCTTCGTCCGCATCTGCGCGCACTACTTCTCCCACGGCGCGTGGCTGGAGGAAGGCGCCCTGCTCCGCGACGCCCACCGCCTGACCGGCATCCCCGGCGTCCTGGTCCAGGGCCGGCTCGACATGGGCAGCCCCCTGCACACCGCGTGGGAACTCGCCCGCGCATGGCCGGACGCGGAGCTGATCGTCGTCAGCGACGCGGGCCACCTCGGCAGCGACACGACCCGCGCCCAGGTGCTCCGGGCACTCGACCGGTTCGCTCGCGGAGGGCTGAGTCCCTCCATGCGACCCGGGGAGCCGGCCCACGGGGCCTAGCCCGCGTCGCGGCGAGGATTACGGCGCCGGACGGGCAGGAGGAGGAGCCGCCCCGGTCACCTCGCGCACCCCATCGGATGGCTCACTGTCCTCAGGTCCGTGCAGGTGACCACCGCCGGCGGCAACTGCGGTCCGGGCCCGTGCGGATCCCGGTCCGGTGGGCGTACGCGCAGCTGCGGTGGGAGTGGGACCGCGGCCACCGGAAGCGCCAATTGCTTCGACACAGCACGAACCGGCTGGCAAGCTGCCCGCATGACCTACCGAATCGAGTCCCGCCCCGCCCGGTGAGCGCCCAGGAAGAGCGCAACGCGCTCACCCTCCCGCCCGCGCTGTACGACCAAGCCCTGCACCTGCTGCGGGAGTCGCCCGATGGAGTTCCGCCGCCACGCGGCTTCTCGCTGCCCCGGGAGCCCGCGGCCGACGGGGGCCCCCTTGCCCGGGAAGAGGCGGCGAACGCCGTCCGCGAAGCGCTCAGGCCGCTCCCGGACGGCCTCTCCGGCTTGCACCGCCGTTTCGTGCGACTCGGCATCCGGGCCGGCCACGGGCGTCAGATCCGTTCCGCTGTCGCCGAAATGCCTCTGCCCGCCGAGCAGCTGGACGCGGCACGTGCCCTGGGACGGCAGCTGACGCGGTCCGGGACGACCGTGGCCACCGTCACCGCAGGTGTCGCCCTGCTCCGGCGCTGCGGTGAGCCCGAGGACGTCCCGTACCTCTCCGTCCTCGGCCTGTTCCGGGAGTTCAACCGTGCGGCGGTCGAAGCGCTCGACATCCTCGACCGCCCGTCCGCCGCCGTCGTGTGGCTCGCGCTCTACGGCCGCGATGAGGGGCTGCAGCCGCTCATCCGGGCCCTGCGGAAGGGGAACCGGCAGGCCGTACACACGGCACTGGTCGCCTACCCCGCCTCTCCCCGGCACGTCAGCAGCGTGGTAGCCCGCCGGGTTGCCGAGGCTTGCCGGCTGGCAGACCTGCTCGACCACCACTGTGGCGATACGGACTTGCTCGCCCGGGCGGGCAGGTTGCTCGTCCGGATCGGGTCCTCGTACGAGGACCCGGCGGGCCTGCGCGCCTACCGTGACGCGCTGCGGGTCTACGACAGCGTCGTCACGCGAGCCGACCTGCTGCCGCCCACGCTCGACAACGCCGCCATGCTGCTGTCTCTCGCCCTGAACCTGAGCAGTGGCACCGCAGCGTTGCTGGACTGGCCGCCCGGTCGGCGCGCCGCGCTTCTCGACTCGCTCGGAAGGCTGAGGGGCGAGCCCCGGTGGGTGATGGCCGGCGCCGGAGCGAGCGAGCCGGACCAGCGCCTGCGGGCCGGATGGATCCGCCGCACCGGACGACGGCCGTTCGAGCGCCCGGAGGCGCCCGGCAGGCTGCGCATCGAGGTCGTGGCCGGCGACCCCGCGGACCGGGAACCCGTCGAGACCCGGATTCTCATCGACGGCCGTCCACTGGTTCCGGCAGTCTTCGGTCTCGGTCCCGCCCACAGGCCCGAGTACCTGCTGGACGAAGGCATGCTGCGGGCGGCAGCGCAGCCTCGAGAGGTGCAACTCGCGGAGGCCGGCTGCACCGAGGGGTGCTGCGGCGCGCTCTACGTCACCATCAGGCGGGACGGCGACCACGTGGTGTGGGAGAACTGGCGGCGGTCGCAGACCGTGCCGGCTCCTGGTGGACCGGCGGCATCCGAGCTGCCCGACTACCGGTTCGACGCCTCCGCCTACGATGCGGAGATCGCTCGGGCGGAGACCGACCGGTCCTGGTCCTGGCCGGCTCGCACCACGGCGCGCCTGATCGAGGCGGGGCTGAGGGAGAACCCGGAGCTGCTGGGCCGGTGGGATGCCAGGCGGGGGCGGATCAGCAGCGGGTTCCGGCATCCCGACACGACCGAGGTGACCTTCTGGTACGTGCCGGGGCCGGCGGCCGGCAGGCCTGAGCGAGCCGACAGCCCGCTCCAGTTCTGCTGGGTGATCCCCGATGACGGGACCCCGCCCGAGGCTCAAGCTGCCGCCGCCTTGCGCCGGTTGGCCGAAGAGGACCCGAAGACTTACGGACGGGTGTGCGGCGGCAGCCCTGAGCGCGCGGCGGAGCTCGGGTTCTCCTGGCCCGACAGCGCCTGACCGGTTCGCCTGACCCGTGCACCTGACCAGTCGCCGGGGACCCCGACGTCGACGCGAGCTCCTGGCTTTGTCGACGCGAGCTCCTGGCTTTCGAGAGCGCGGCGCCGGCGTCCGCGCGCAGCAGCGGGTGTGCGGCGGGGCGGGCAGGGACCCCGGGAGGGACGTTTCTGCGGTGAACGGGCTACGCCGTTGGCGTGAGCGGACCGCCGTAGGAACCATCGTCGAGAGATGGTCACGGAATGATCAGTTTTGGGTAAAGCGCCGCGGGTCGCTGCCCCGGGCTTCGATGCCCCACCTTTCCAGGAGGACCTGATCATGAGTTACGGCAACGCCCTGCGACAGCAGATCGCCCAGCCCGGCACCACCCCCCTGATCGGCGTGTACGACATGTACTCGGCGTCGGTGGCGGCCGGGCACTACGACGGGATCTTCGTGTCCGGGTTCGGCTTCGCAGCCTCCTACTACGGGCTGCCCGACATCGGATTCATCGCCTGGCCCGACATGATGGGCTTCGTCCAACGGCTGCGCGGCGCCTTCCCCCGCCATCACCTCCTCGTCGACATCGACGACGGCTACGTCGATCCGGAAGTGGCCTGCCACGTCGTGGAGGGCCTCGAGCGCACCGGTGCCTCCGGCGTCATCCTGGAGGACCAGAAGCGCCCCCGGCGGTGCGGGCACGCCGACGGCAAGCAGGTGCTGCCGCTGGCGGAGTACCTGGAGAAGCTCGGCATGGTCCTGGCCACGCGCAAGGACCTCGTGGTCGTCGCCCGTACCGACGCGACGGAGGAAGCCGACATCATCGAGCGGGCGCAGGCCCTGGCCGCCACCGACGCCGACGTCGTCCTGGTCGACGGCGTCCGCAGTGTCGAGTGGATCGAGCGGATCCGTGGGGTCGTCGGCGGCAAGCCGCTGATGTTCAACCAGATCGCCGGCGGCAAGTCCCCGCGGCTCTCGCTCCGCGAGCTGGACGAGCTCGGCGTCGACGTCGCGATCTACAGCACTCCCTGCCTGTTCGCCGCGCACCGGGCGATGGACACCGCGCTCACCGAACTCCGCCTGGCCGACGGGCGCCTGCCCGGTGGCGAGGACGGCGGGGCGATCGGCGTCGCGGAGTCCACCAGGCTGCTGGCCCGGAACATCAGCCGTCACCACCCCGTCCCGGCGGCGCGCGACAGCACGGACGTCAGCGTGTGACGTGTGCGCGGGTGCGGCCCGCCGTCCGGCTCGCCTCAGCCGCGCCGGCCGACGGCCGCGGGGCCCCGCGGCCGGGTTCACGACTCCCGCACGGCGTGGAGACGTCACGCCCCCTTCCTGCCCGGCGCCCCTGTGCGCCCGGCCGGTGGGGGCCGGTCATTACCATGAGGGGGTTTGGCGGAGCGCGTTTCATACGGAGGAAGCTGAGGGTGTTCTCGGTGGTCGTCAGGCAGGACGCGCGGGGCGTGGTGTTCGCGCTGCGCGGGGAGCTCGACTTCGAAAGCGTGGTGCAGCTGCACGAGGCCGGCGAGACGGAGCTGGGCAGGGGAAAGGGGGCGGGGCCCGTCGTGGCGGACTGCTCCGACCTGCAGTTCTGCGATTCGTCCGGCGTCGGCGCCCTGGTGCGGTTCTTCCAGCAGCTGGCCGCACAGGGCCGGGTGCTGCGGTTGGCGAGTGTGCCGGATTCGGTGGCCCGCCTCCTCTCGCTGACGGGACTGGACCAGGTCTTCTCCGTCCACGCGGACGTGTGCGAGGCCTTGGTCGCGGGCACGGGCGGGCGTGACGTCGTCGCTGCGGGTGCTGACGGTCCGGTACGGGCGAGTGAGGGGCAGGGCACATGACGCGCGTACCGGGGGAGAAAGCGGTGCGGTCCGCCGGGACGTCAGGGGTCGGGGCGAACGGCGGGGGCAGGGCGGAGGATGACCTGCGGGCCCTGTTCGGGCAGTCGACGGCCGTGTTCGCCTCCCTCGCCGGGCCGGCGCACATGCTGGAGGCGGCGAACGCGGCGTTCTTCACCGCGATCGGCGGCGGTCGGCGCACCCGCACCGGCGTGCCCCTCGGCCAGTTGCTGCCCGAACTCGTCGACCAGGGCTTCCTCGCCCTCCTGGACCAGGTGTACCGCACCGGCAAGGCCTACACCGGCCGGGATTCCCGGGTGGTGCTGGGTGAGGGTGCGGGCGCGCGGGAGGCGTTCTTCGACTTCACCTACGAGCCCCGTCTGGACGCCGGTGGCAACACCATGGGCGTACGGATCATCGGGGTGGAGACCACCCAGGTCAAGCACGCCCAGCGGCTGGCGGCCGAGCACCGCGCCCTGTTGGAGCAGATCGCCCGCCAGGCGCCCCTGCCCGACGTCCTTGAGGGCATGGCCCGCGCCATCGAGGACCTGTCGCCCGAGGAAGTGCTGGTCTCCGTCCTGCTGGCCGACGCCGACGGCAAGCACCTGCGGCACGGGGCGGCGCCCAGCCTGCCCGACTTCTACAACGAGGCCATCGACGGCATCGCCACCGGGGAAGGTGTCGGCTCGTGCGGCACGGCCGCGCACCGCCGCCGGCCTGTGATCGTCACCGACATCTCCACGGACGTGTTCTGGGACGACTTCCGCGACCTGGCCGAGAAGGCGGGGCTCGCCGCCTGCTGGTCCACGCCGATACTCGCCCGCGACGGCTCGCTGCTGGGCACCTTCGCCATGTACCACCGCACTCCGCGTGCGCCGCAGGAGGCAGACCTCGCGCTGGCCCGGGTCTTCGCCGACACCGTGGCCCTGGCCGTCGAACGCCAGCAGGCCGAACAGGCGCGGCAGGCCGCCGAGGCCCGGGAGAAGGCGGCCCGCGCCGACCTCGCCTTCCTCCTCAAGGCCAGTACCGCCCTGACCAGCGACCTGGACGCCGCCCAGACCCTCCAGCGCCTGGCCGCGTTCTGCACCCCGCAGCTGGCGCCCCTGTGCGCGGTCGATGTCGTCGAGGGCGGAAGGGTGCGCCGTATCGCCACCGCCGCGCCCACACCGGGTCAGCGGGACCTGCTGGCCTCGCACGTGCCCGTGTCGGACGCCGCCGACCACACCGTCGCCCGCGTCCTGGCCTCGGGTATGAGGGAGGTGGCGCGCCGCACGCCCACCGGGTCCGGCCCCTGGCAGGACCTGGGCGTCACCGGCTACATGTGCATCCCCCTCATGGACCGGGGCACCGCGTTCGGCACGTTGACCCTGCTCTCCACTGCCGACCACCCCTTCGACGGCCACACCGTCGCCCTGGCCGAGGAACTCGCCCGCCGCGCCGCGCTGGCCGCCCGCAACGCCCGCCAGTACACCCACCGCGTCACCCTCGCCCGCGACCTGCAAGCCGGACTGCTCCTGCCCGAACTCCCCGACGTGCCCGGCGCGGACGTCGCCACCTCCTACCACCCCGCCGGCGAAGGCCTGGACGTCGGCGGCGACTTCTACGACGTCTTCCCCCTCGACGACGGCCGCTGGGCCTTCATGCTCGGCGACGTCTGCGGACGCGGCGCCATCGCCGCCACGACCACCGCTCTGGTGCGCCACACCGCCCGCGCCGTGGCCCCCCTCCTGCCCGGCCCGGACGCCGTCGTCGAAGCCGTCAACCGGGCCCTGCTGAACCGGCCCGACAGCCATGGCACCGGCTTCGTCACCCTCGTCTACGGGCAGCTCACCCCCACCCCGGGCGGACTGGACGTCGGCCTGGTGCGCGCCGGCCACACCCTGCCCCTCGTCCTCGCCGCCGACGGCACCGCGCACACCGTGGACGCGCCCGGCGCGCTCCTCGGGATCACGGCGGACCCGGCTGTGACCGTCCACCGCCTGCGGCTGCGCCCGCGGGAGAGCCTGCTCCTCTACACGGACGGCATCACCGAAGCCCGCGACGGCTCCGGCGAGCAGTTCGGCGAACAACGCCTCGCGGCCGCCCTGACCGGCGCGTTGCACCGCCCCGGCGCGCACGGCGTCATCGACGCCCTCACCCGGGCCGTGCAGGCCTTCACAGGCGGCCACGGCATCGACGACGACCAGGCCGTCCTCGTCCTGACCGCCACCTGACCCGGCTGCCGTCCCGGGTCGACGGGTGGCCCCCCATGCCGACGGGGCGGCGTACCGACGTGGTGTCGGGTACGCCGCCCTCGGGCGGAACGGTCGGGGAGGTGACCCCTCTGTCACGGCGGTTACTTCGGATCGTCGTTGAACTTCGAGGTCGACCAGCGGTAGCCGAGCGCTGCCAGGCCGATGGACCAGGCGACCGCGAGCCAGCCGTTGTAGCCGATCTCGGTGCCGAGCAGCAGGCCGCGCAGGGTTTCGATGGCGGGAGTGAAGGGCTGGTACTGGGCGATCGGCTGGAACCAGCCCGGCATCGCGTCGATCGGGGTGAACGCGCTGGAGATGAGCGGCAGCAGGATCAGCGGCATCGCGCTGTTGCTGGCGGCCTCGGCGTTCGGGCTGGCCATGCCCATCCCGACCGCGATCCAGGTGAGGGCCAGGGCGAAGAGTGCGAGCAGCCCGATCGCTGCCAGCCACTCCAGGGCGGTCGCGTCCGTGGACCGGAAGCCGATGGCCACGGCGACGGCGCCGACGAGGACGACGCTGGCGATCGACTGCAGGACGCTGCCGACGACGTGCCCGATCAGTACGGAGCCGCGGTGGATCGCCATGGTGCGGAAGCGGGCGATGATGCCCTCCGACATGTCGGTGGCGACGGAGACCGCGGCGCCGATGACGGTGCTGCCGATGGTCATCAGCAAGATGCCCGGGACGACGTAGGCGATGTAGGCGGAGCGGTCGGCGCCGCCCCCCATGCCCGCGCTCATCGTGTCGCCGAAGATGTAGACGAAGAGCAGCAGCAGCATGACCGGCGTGAGCAGCAGGTTCAGGGTGAGGGAGGGGTAGCGGCGCGCGTGCAGGAGGTTGCGGCGCAGCATCGTGGCCGAATCGCGCGCGGCGAGGGAGAGGGAGCTCATCGGACGTTCTCCTTGGACTGGTCGTTCTGGGCGGGCACGGGCACGGTGGAGCCGGTCAGGGCGAAGAAGACGTCGTCGAGGTCGGGGGTGTGCACGGTCAGTTCGTCGGCTTCGATGCCGGCGGAGTCCAGCCAGTCGAGGATGGAGCGCAGTTCGCGCTGGCTGCCGTCGCTCGGGATCTGCAGGGCGAGGGCTTCGTCGTCCCGGGAGGCCTCGCGCAGGGCGGAGGCGGCGCTGCGGTACGCGGACGGGTCGGAGAAGCGGAGCCGGACATGGCCTCCGGGGATCAGGCGCTTGAGCTGCTCGGCGGTTCCTTCGGCAGCGATCTTCCCGTCGTTGAGCACGGCGATGCGGTCGGCGAGCTGGTCGGCTTCCTCCAGGTACTGGGTGGTGAGGAAGACGGTGACGCCGGTGGTGACGAGCTCGCGGATGATCTGCCACATGTTGTGGCGGCTGCGGGGGTCGAGGCCGGTGGTGGGCTCGTCGAGGAAGATGATCCGCGGGTCGCCGACCAGGGTCATGGCGATGTCGAGACGGCGCTTCATGCCGCCGGAGTAGGTGGAGGCCGGCTTCTTCGCGGCCTCGGTGAGGTCGAAGCGCTCCAGGAGTTCGGCGGCGACGCGTCGTCCCTCGGGCTTGGAGAGGTGGTGGAGGTCGGCCATGAGCAGCATGTTCTCCTCGCCGGTGATCAGGCCGTCGACGGCGGAGAACTGTCCGGTGACGCCGATCGCGGCGCGGATCGCCTGCGGGTCGGTGGCGAGGTCGTGGCCTGCGACGCGGATCTCGCCGGAGGCGGGGCCGGCCGAGATGAGAGTGGAGAGGATCTTGACGGCGGTGGTCTTGCCGGCGCCGTTCGGACCGAGCAGGGAGAAGACCGTTCCTTCCGGGACGGCCAGGTCGATGCCGTCCAGGACGGTCTTGTCGCCGTAGGACTTGCGCAGCCCGTTCGCCGCGATGGCCAAGCTGGTCATGGGGAGTGCTCCTTCTGGAAGCTGCGTACGGAGGCTGCGGGTCAGAGGCTGCGGGCGGTGATGTCGCCCTGGGAGGTGGTCGCCCGGATCTCGAGCTGGGCGGCGCCGTCGTTCTTGAGGTGGTTGCTGATGCGTCCGTAGGAGGTGCCGGCGTCCAGGGAGGCCGGGACGCCGTCGGCGGCGGTGACCGTGATGTCGCCCTGCTGGGTGCTCAGCACGACCTTGCCGCGTACGGCCTCGGCGATCCGGATGTCACCCCTCGCGGTGCTGATCTCCGCGGGTCCGCCCAGGCGGCCGACCTCGACGTCGCCGTCGGTCGCGGTGAGGCGCAGGCTCGCGGCCTCATCGATCTTGATCTGGTGGTACGCGCCGTCGAAGGTGACGTCACCGAGGCGGCCGACGGCCCGGAACTCGGTGCTGGCCGCCTTCGCCTCGACCCGGGAACCGGTGGGCAGCTGGACGGTCACCTCGATGGCTCCGGAGGGGCCGAAGTACTGGTTCTTCACCGGGACCTCCACCCGCAGGACCCCGTCGGCGTACTCGACCGTGGTCTCCTGCGCCGCCTTCACGTCGCGGCTCTTCGAGGCGTTCCGGGGCCGGACGTCCACAGCGGTGTCGGCGCGGTCGGCGGCGATGATCTGGACCCGCCCGGCGGGGATGTCGAGGAGTGCGGTGATGGCGGCGGGGGTGTCGTACTTCTGCATTGTTCTCTCCTGCGGCTCGTCGTTTCCGATGGACGAAAAGCTACGTTGCATTCAAGAAAGCTTCAACGTCTTCGTTGCGCCAAATCGCTGTTCCCGCAGGTAGATTCAGGGATTTCGTTGCAACAGATCTCGAGGTAAATGCAACACCACAGGGCGCATCGTTGCAATGATTGAAGATGAACGCTATGGTGGCGACGCCAGAGCGAACGAAGGAGAACCCGATGCCGGGAGGCAGGCTCACCCAGCAGGAACGCCAGCAGATCGGCCTGGGGCTGGCCGACGGCCTCGCCTACGCCGAGATCGCCAGACGTCTCGACCGTCCGACCTCGACGGTCACGCGCGAGGTGATGCGCAACGGCGGCCCCACCGCCTACCGCCCCGACCTGGCCCACCGCGCCACCGAGCGCCGCGCCCACCGGCGAAAGACCGCCCCGCCCCGGGGAGCCGAGCAGGCCGCACTGCCGCACGGGCGCGACCCCGAGGCCCTGGCCGAGTACGAAGAGCAGTTCACCACCGTCATGATGCAATCGGGCCTGTCCAACAGGATGATGGCGCGGGTGATGGTCTGTCTCCTCACCACCGACTCCGGCAGCATGACCGCCGCCGAACTCGTCCAGCGCCTCCAGGTCAGCCCGGCGTCCATCTCCAAGTCCATCGCCTTCCTGGAGGGCCAGGCCCTCGTCCGCCGGGAACGCGACGAACGCCGCCGGGAGCGCTACGTCATCGACGAGAACCTCTGGTACCACTCGATGGAGGCCAGCGTCCGCGCCCTCACCCAGCAGGTCGAGGTCTCGCGGCAGGGCGTCGGCATCCTCGGCCCCGGCACCCCGGCCGCGGTGCGCCTGGAGAACGTCGCCCGCTTCCTCGACTTCGTCGCCGAAAGCCTCGCGCGCGCGGCGGAGCAGGCCCGCGACGTGCTCCACACGAAGGCCGAACCGACCTCCGACGGTGCGTGACCACCGGGGTGTTCGTGCGTGACCACCGGGTTGCCGTGGTTGACCACCGTATTGCCGTGGTCGGCCCCCGGGTTGTTCGTGCACGGGCAACCGTCCTACCCTCGCGGGCATGCCGTACGAGAAGGAAGTACCGCCGCCGGCCGAGGTGTTGCGGGCGGCCTACGACGCTTTCGACGCCGTCGTCAAAACCATCACGGACGAGCGCTCGTGGCTGCCGACCGGCTGTGTCGGCTGGTCGGTCCGCGACCTCGTCTTCCACTGCGTGGGCGACGCCCAACGCGGCCTGGTCGCGCTGCACATGCCCGTCCGGCGGCCGCCGGACCGCGACGCCGTCACCTACTGGGAGGACTGGCGTCCGGAACCCGTGGGCGCGGCCAACGGCCGGAGGTTCAACCGGGTCGTCGCCAGCATGTTCCTGCGCGTCGGCCAACTGTGCGAGCTGTATTCGGACACCACGGCCGCCATGGTCCACGCCGCGGCCGGCGCCGCGGTGGACCAGCCCGTCGCCACTCAGGGCCACGTACTGCTCGCCGGCGATCTGATCCGCACGCTGGCCGTCGAGGCGACACTGCACCACCTCGACCTCGTCGTGTCCCTCGCCGGCGCGCCGGAGCCCTCGCCCGAAGGGCTCGGCGAAGTGCGCCGCACCCTTGACGGGCTCCTCGGCCGGCCGGTGCCGGTGGCGTGGGACGACGCGCAGTACGCGCGCGCGGCGACGGGACGCGCGCCGCTGTCCGATGCCGACAGGGCCCGTCTGGGCGCGGACGCCGACCGTTTCCCGCTGTTCGCATAGCGCCACCGACCGGCCGGCCGCGACCCTGACCGGCCCCGGCGCGTATGGCCAGGCCCGGCGCGTACAGCCAGGCCCGGCGTCTGCAGCCGGTCCCGGCGCATGAAATCCGCGCCTCGAAGCATGTGCGTGGGATGGAATGCGTGATGTACGAGGAACGGTCCGGCCGGTCGGAGAGCGTGGAGTGCGGCCTGGAGGACGAGGCCTGCCAGCTGGTGCTGAAGCGGCTGCGCGGGCTGGGTGAGGGCGAGTTCGGCTGGGTGCGCCTGGTCGACCCGGCCGAGGCGGAACTGGTCCAGCTGGCCGGGGAGCTGGGTCTGCACCCCCTCGCCGTGGAGGACGCGGTACAGGAACGGCAGCGCCCGAAGCGCGAACGTTTCGGCGACGTGCTGGCCGTCGCCCTCAAGACGCTCTGGTACGTCGACGCGGACAGGGCGGTGGAGACGGGGCAGCTGATGGTCTTCGTCGGCCCCCGGTACGTGCTCACCGTGCGCCACGGTCCGGTCGACCCGGCCGCCGAGGCCGCCCGCCGGCTCGAAGCGGACCCCGGCATGCTGCGTTTCGGCCCGCTGTCCGTCCTGCACGCCGTGCTCGACGTGGCCGTGGACGCCTACAGCGACAGCGCGGACAAGGTGCGGGCGGCACTCACCGAGCTGGAGGACTGCGTCTTCTCCACCTCCCGCGTCGACCACACCGAGGCGATCTACTCGCTGAAGCGGGAGGTGCGGGAGTTCCGTGACGCGGTACAGCCCCTCGTCCCCGTGCTGCACGGGCTCCTGACCGGCCCGGGACCGGACGGGCAGGGCCATCCCCCGAAAGTGCTGCCGTACTTCCGCGATGTCGCGGACCACCTGAGCCGCGCCGACACCGAGGTCCGGTCCCTGGACGAGCTGCTGAACTCGGTCCTGGACGCACAACAGGCGCGGGTGGGTACCTGGCAGAACGACGACATGCGCCGCATCTCGGCCTGGGCGGCGATCTTCGCGATCCCCACCATGGTCGCGGGCGTCTACGGGATGAACTTCCAGCACATGCCCGAGCTCGGCTGGAGCTACGGCTATCCGCTCGCCCTCGGGCTCATGGCGCTGGCCTCCGGGCTCCTCTACCGGGCCTTCCGCCGCAACGGCTGGCTCTAGGCGGCGCCCGCGGCCCACGCGTGACACGGGCCACCCCGCCCGACGGAGCCCTCGGCGCGACGGAGGGGGCGCGGTACCGCACCGGCTAGGCTGCGGGCGTGCCGTCGTACTCCATCGGGCAGGCCGCCGGTCTGCTGGGCGTGAGCCCCGAGACAGTCCGTCGCTGGGCCGAATCGGGCCGGCTGCTCTCCCGCCGCGCCGCGGACGGGTCCCGGTCCGTCGACGGCGCGGTCCTCGCCGTGCTCGCCAAGGAACGCGCCGCCGGGCTGCGCCCCCTCCCGACCGGCGCCGCCGCCACCTCCGCACGGAACTGCTTCACCGGGATCGTCACCGCCGTACTGCTCGGCGACGTGGCGGCCCAGGTCGAGATCCAGGCCGGGCCGCACCGCGTCGTCTCCGTGCTGACCCGGGAGTCGGTCGAGGAGCTCGGCATCGCGGTCGGGGTCACCGTCACGGCCCGGGTGAAGTCCACTGACGTCCACATCGACGTACCGCTGCGGGACAAACGCGACCGCTGACGTCCGGCTGACCTGGACCACCCCGCGACCCTGAGCGTCACCGCGGGTGGCCCGCTGGCGTGGCGCCGGGGCGCGGTGGGCGAAGACGGATATACCGCATGCGGGAGGTGCCGTGTCCGTTCGCCGTCTTGCCCTCGCCCTCGCCCTCGCCGAGCCGGTTCTCGCGCTGGTGCTCGCCGCCGGGGCATCCGGGGCGGCCCCCGTGCCGCGGGCGGGGCCGGGGCCGGGTTCCCGGGTGACCGCCGTCGCCGCGGACCCGGGCAGTGCGACGGCACTGGCCGGGTACGCGGTCCAGTCGACGGCGAAGGTCAGGGACCCGGCGGGAGCGGTGTCCCGCCCCGGTTATCCGGCGGCCGGGTGGTTTCCGGCAGGCCCCCGTTCCACCGTCCTCGCGGCCCTCCTCGCCGCGGGCGCGTACCCCGACCCCTTCTACTCCACCCGGCAGAGGCAGATCCCGGCCGCGGACTTCGCGGTGCCCTGGTGGTTCCGGTCCGATTTCACCCTCGCCGACACCACGGCCCGTACCCACCTCGACTTCAGCGGGGTGATCTCCGCCGCCGACGTGTTCGTCAACGGTCGCCCGGTCGCCACCGCGCGGACCGTCGCCGGCGCCTACACCCGGCACGAGCTCGACATCACGGGCCTGGTCCGGGCGGGCACCAATACCGTCGCCTTCCGGATCCGGCCCAACGACCCGCGCGAACACCTCACGATGGGCTGGCTCGACTGGATCCAGCCGCCGCCCGACCACAACATGGGCATCGTCCGTGACGTCACCGTGCGCCGTACGGGGCCCGTCGCGCTGCGCGACGCGCACGTGGTGACCGCCCTGGCGCTGCCTTCGCTGTCCTCTGCCGAACTGACCGTCAAGGCCCGGGTGCGCAACGACTCGGCCCGTACCGTCACCGCCACGGTGTCCGGTACGGCCGGTCCGGCCGCCGTCAGCCGGCGCGTGACCCTCGCCCCGCACGAGACGAAGTCCGTCGTCTTCTCCCCCGCCGACCACCCCGCGCTCCGGTTGCGCTCCCCCCGCGTGTGGTGGCCGGCCGCGATGGGCCGCCAGCCCCTGTACGGGCTCCACCTGACCGCGACCGTCAACGGCGAGCCCTCCGACGCCGCCCGTACCTCCTTCGGCGTCCGAGACGTGCGGGCGCCCCTCAACGCCGACGGCGCCCGCCAGTACGTGGTCAACGGGCGCCCGCTGCTGATCAAGGGCGCCGGCTGGTCTCCCGACGCGTTCCTGCGCTGGGACCGCGCCGTGGTGGAGGACCGGCTGCGGTACGCCCTCGACCTGGGCCTGAACACCCTGCGCCTGGAAGGGCACCTCGAGCCCGACGAGTTCTTCGACCTCGCCGACCGGTACGGGATCCTGACGCTGCCCGGCTGGGAGTGCTGCGACAAGTGGGAGGGCGAGGTCAACCGCGGGGGGAGCGGGAAGAGGTGGGACGCGGCCGACCACCTCGTCGCCCGGGCCTCCATGGCCGCGGAAGCGGCCCGGCTCCGCCGACACCCGAGCGTGATCTCCTTCCTGATCGGCAGTGACGTCGCACCGAACGCGGAGATCGAACGGGGCTACGTCGAGGCGCTGCGCGCCGCCGACTGGACGGCCCCGGTGGTGCCCGCGGCCTCCGACGCCTCCGCGCCGCTCACCGGGCGTTCGGGGATGCGGATGACCGGCCCGTACGACTGGGTGCCGCCCGCCTACTGGTACGGGAAGCGGGCGGGCGGCGCGACCGGTTTCAACTCCGAGACCAGCGCCGGCCCCGACGTCCCCACCCTCGACACGCTGCGCCGCACGATGTCCCCGGCCGAGCTGGAGACGCTGTGGAGGGACCCGTCCGCCGCGCAGTACCACCGCTCCCCCTCGGCGGTCTTCTCGACCCTCAAGCTGTACGACGCCGCCCTGTCGGCCCGTTACGGCGCCCCGAGGGGCCTGGAGGACTACGTGCGCAAGGCGCAGCTCGCCCAGTACGAGAACGTCCGCGCCCAGTTCGAGGCCTACGCCCGCAACGCCGGGGACGCCTCCGCGCCGTCGACGGGGGTCGTGTACTGGATGTTCAACAGCGGCTGGACCTCGCTGCAGTGGCAGCTGGTGGACCGCTACCTCGACCAGGGCGGCGCCTATTTCGGCGTGAAGAAGGCGAACGAGCCGCTGCACGTCCAGTACGGGTACGACGACCGTTCGGTGTCGGTCGTCAACAACCGGACGTCCGCGGCGTCCGGCCTGACGGCGCGCGTGACGCTCTTCTCCACCGACGGGGTGCGGCGGTACGACCGGACGGTGACCGGCCTGCGCGTCGCCGGCGGCGGCGCGAGCGCCACCGCGCTGACGGTTCCCCGGCGCGTGCCGGGCTTGTCCACGGCGTACCTGGCCCGGTTGCTGCTGACGGACGGCGCGGGGCGGGAGGTGAGCCGGAACGTGTACTGGCTCTCCACGCGGGAGGACGTGCTCGACTACGCGAACACCGACTGGTGGCACACGCCCACGACCTCCTACGCCGACCTGCGCGGCCTGGACTCGATGGAGCGGGTGGCGGTGACCGCGTCCGCCAGGACGACGCGGGACGCCGCGGGCACCTCCACGACGAGGGTGACCCTGCGCCACGCGGGCCACGGCCGCACGCCGGCACTGCTGACGGACGTCCATCTGGTGGGGGTGCGGGGCGAGCCGGTGCTGCCGGTCCGGTGGAGCGACAACCAGGTCAGCCTCTGGCCCGGTGAGTCGGTGACCCTGACGGCGACCTACCGCACGGCCGATCTGCGGGGGGCGGCGCCACGGCTACGGATCTCGGGGTGGAACACGCCGGCGTTCGTGTCCCGATGAGTCTGCCGTGGGCGGTGGCCATCGGCCGGGCCGCGCCGGCCGCAGCCCCCGAGGGCCGGGGCCTCCCGGACGAGGTGTGCGGTGCGTCGAACCGGGTCATCATGGCGGAGAGCGGGTGCGCCGTGCCCGGGTGGCCCGGGCAGCGCCCCGCGGCCGGGAGGCGACGCATGAACCTGGACCAGTCGCAGAGGGCCTGGGCCGTGATCATCTGCGCCGTTGCCGTCATCCTCTCCGACCTCTTGGCGATCGTCCTGATGAACACCCTCGGACGCTGACCCGTCGGGGCCGCCGCGCGGCCGCCCGGCCGCCCGGCCGAGGGGAGAAGGCCGGCGACACCGTCACTATCCGGTCAGCCTGGGTGGACGTTCGGTGAACCGCGCACGGCCGACAGCAGGTCAACGGGCCGCATACGGGACACAGGAGCGCGTGTCACCCTCCGTTCGAGGGTGATCACCCAGGGCACGTCCCACGCCTGAGCTGCCTGAACGACCGTTCGGTCGCCGATTATCGAACGGGATGTCTGTAAATCGGTCATCGATGTGCACTCATCCTTCACACCCGACAGACTCGGCAGCGTCCAGTCAACAGAACGCAGCCAACTGCTGCTTTCGACCTTCGAATTGAAAGAGAGTCACGTCGTGCGTCACCGCATCGCTGCCGTCTCCGCTGCCGCCCTGCTCACCCTGGCCGGCGCCACCGGCATCGCGGAGGCCAAGCCCGCCAGCCTGTACGCCCCCTCCGCAGTGGTCCTCACCGTCGGCCAGGGCGAGAACGGGGTCACCGTCGTACGGGCCGCCACGCTCAGCTGCGCTCCGACCGCCCAGGGCACGCACCCGGACCCCAAGGCCGCCTGTACCGCGCTCGCCGCCACCGCCGGCAGCCTCGACACGCTGCTGACCGCCCCGGACCCGCACCGCGTCTGCCCGATGCACTACGACCCGGTCACCGTCACCGCCGACGGTGTCTGGCAGGGCAGCCGCCTCTCCTGGAAGCACACCTTCCCCAACGCGTGCGCGATGTCGGCGACCTTCAACGGGAACGCCGCCTTCGCCTTCTGACGGCACCGGGTCCAGCCGTCCACCCCGCCCGGTCTGTGCCGGTCCGATCCTTCGGACCGGCTCTGTCCGCATCCCGAAGGGGTGAACGACGTGGAGCGCAGCCAGCACGTGGTGCCGGCGACGGCCTCCCGGACCGCAGCCGTCGGCGGTCCGCCCCGCTGAGGCTGCGCGTACCCTCTGCATGTGTCAGCCTCCCGCCTCCGCCGCGTCGCCGTCCTCGTACTGGACGGGGCGAAACCGCTCGACGTCGGCATTCCCGCGCAGGTGTTCACGACGCGGGCGAGCATGCCGTACGAGGTGCGGGTGTGCGGCGCGGCACCCGGCCTCGTGACCGGCGGGGACGGCCTGTCGTACGCCGTCTCGCACGGGCTCGACGCCCTCGCGTGGGCCGACATCGTCTTCGTCCCCGGCTACCGGTTCCCGGACCGCGACGACCCACCGCGGGCGGTGATCGACGCGCTGATCGCCGCCCACGACCGGGGTGCGCGGCTCGCCGCCATCTCGACGGGCGCGTTCGCGCTCGCCGCCACCGGCCTGCTCGACGGCAAGCGCGCCACGACCCACTGGCACTACGCGCGGGCGCTCGTGGCCAGGCATCCGCTCGTCCGGCTCGACGAGAACGTGCTGTTCGTCGACGAGGGCAGCGTGCTGACCTCGGCCGGCGCCGCCTCGGGCATCGACCTGTGCCTGCACATCCTGCGCCGTGACCTCGGTGTGGCCGCCTCCAACCACGCGGCACGGCGCCTGGTCGCGGCCCCGTACCGCAGTGGCGGCCAGGCGCAGTACGTGCCGCGCAGCGTGCCCGAGCCGCTCGGCGAGCGGTTCGCGGCGACGCGGGAGTGGGCGCTGCACCGGCTCGGGGAGCCCCTGACCCTGGAGGCGCTCGCCGGGCACGCGGCGGTTTCACCCCGGACGTTCTCGCGGCGTTTCACCCAGGACACGGGGTACACGCCGATGCAGTGGGTGATGCGGGCCCGGATCGACGTGGCGCGCGAGCTGCTCGAACGTTCGCAGCGCAGCGTGGAGCAGATCGCCGCCGATGTGGGGCTGGGGACCGGGGCGAACCTGCGGTTGCACTTCCAGCGGATCCTGGGCACCACCCCGAGCGAGTACCGGCGCACCTTCACCCGGGGCGGGTAGCGGGCCGACGCGGAGAGGCCCTCCCCGGCGGCATCCTCGTGGCGGGAGCTGCGACGGCGTCCCGCCGGCGGGAGGTCCGGTGGGCGAGATCCTTTTGGCGCGATCCTTTTGAACCATGGCAATCCCGCCGCTGTCCCGGGCGGGTGGCGGAGGCGAACCTGGGGGCGAACAGAGAAGGGGACACCGCTCATGACTCGTATCGCCATCAACGGTTTCGGTCGCATCGGACGCAACGTGCTGCGCGCACTGCTCGAACGCGACAGCGACCTCGACGTCGTCGCCGTCAACGACCTCACGGAGCCCGCGACCCTCGCGCGGCTGCTCGCCTACGACACCACCTCCGGCCGGCTCGGCCGCCCGGTGACCGTCGACGGGAACGTCCTCGTCGTGGACGGCCGCCGCATCACGGTGCTCGCGGAGCGGGAACCGGAGCAGCTTCCGTGGGCCGAGCTGGGTGTCGACATCGTGCTCGAGGCGACCGGCCGTTTCACCTCTGCGGAGGCCGCCCGCGGCCACCTCAAGGCGGGGGCGAGCAAGGTCCTGGTCAGCGCGCCGTCGGACGGCGCCGACGTCACGCTCGCGTACGGGGTCAACAACGACGCGTACGACCCGGCCGTGCACACGATCGTCTCGAACGCCTCGTGCACGACGAACGCCCTCGCGCCGCTGGCCGCGGTGCTGGACGAGCTCGCCGGCATCGAGCACGGCTTCATGACGACGGTGCACGCCTACACCCAGGAGCAGAACCTCCAGGACGGTCCGCACCGTGACGCCCGCCGCGCCCGCGCCGCGGCCGTCAACATCGTGCCGACCACGACGGGCGCGGCCAAGGCGATCGGCCTCGTGCTGCCCAACCTGGACGGCAAGCTGTCGGGCGACTCGATCCGCGTGCCGGTCCCGGTGGGTTCGATCGTCGAACTCAACACGACCGTGGCCCGCGACGTGACGCGCGACGAGGTGCTGGCGGCGTACTGCGCCGCGGCGCAGGGACCGCTGGCCGGCGTACTGGAGTACTCGGACGACCCGCTCGTGTCGTCCGACATCACGGGCAACCCCGCCTCGTCGATCTTCGACTCGGAGCTCACGCGCGTCGACGGCCGCCACGTCAAGGTGGTCGCCTGGTACGACAACGAGTGGGGCTTCTCCAACCGTGTGATCGACACGCTCACGCTCCTCGCCGCCGGCTGAACCGTACGCGGCTGCGTACGCCGCCCGCGGGCCGTGACGAGGGCGCCACGATAGGATTGCGGTGGTTTGTCATGACCTGATCTCATCGGTCGTGCCGCGTCCTGTGCTCGTGTCGCTCCCGTCGCGGTACTCGACCGCCGAGCCCGAGGGCTGGTGCCGGCATGAGGACCCTCCGCACGGACGACAGGACCCCGCGCCGCTCCGGCCGCCGCGCCCCGGTGGCGGCTGCGGGCGCCGCCCTGCTGATCGTGGTCTGTGGCCCGCCCCTGGCGGCCCCCGCCGCAGCGGCCGCACCCGTCGCGGCGGCGAGCACCCCGGTGCCGTCCCCTTCCCCGTCAGCCGCCCCGTCGGCGTTGAAGCCGATCGATCCGGCCGCGCTGCGCTCGGCGGTCGAGAAGGCGGCGGAGAAGCTCATGCTGCCCGGCGCGGTGGTCCTGCTCCGGACGCCGCAGGGGACCTTCCGTACGGTCGTCGGCACGGCCGAGTCGGGCACGTCCCGACCGCCCTCCACTGCCGATCACTTCAGGATCGCCTCGAACACCAAGACCATGACTTCCGCGCTGGTCATGCTGCTGGCCCGGGACGGCAGGCTACGGCTCACCGACCCGGTGTCCGACTACGTCCCCGCAGTGCCCGGCGGCGCCCGCATCACCATCGCCGAACTGCTCGCCATGCGCAGCGGCCTGTACAACTACACCAGCGCGCCCGAGTTCTCCGCATCCCTGGACGCGGCGCCGGGCAAGGCGCGGACGCCGCGGGAGATGCTCGACATCGCTTTCAGGCACCCGCCGAACTTCGCACCCGGCACGTCCTACGAGTACAGCAACACCAACTACGTGCTGCTGGGCCTCGTCGCCGAGAAGGCCGGGGCCCGTCCGCTGGACCGGCAGTTCCGCGACCGGCTGTTCACCCCGCTCGGCCTGGCCGGAACCTCCCTGCCCGGCATCCACGACCTCTCCCTCCCCGACCCCTACGCGCACGGTTACATGTACGGCGGATCGGCCTACGCGATGGTCGACAAGCCCTATCCCGCCGACGTCCGGGCCGCGGCCCGCTCGGGGAAGCTGCGGCCGGTGGACTACACCCATCAGAACGTCTCCTACGCCACCGCCGCCGGGGGCGCCATCTCCACCGCGGACGACATGGCCACCTGGATCAAGGCCCTCGTGACGGGCAAGGTCTTGGACCACGCCTCCCAGCAGCAGTGGCTGCACAGTCCGCGGGCCGAGGACCCGGCCTCCCCCGAAGGCCCGGAATACGGGTACGGCATCGCCCACCAGCGGTTCACCCCGCACGCGTCGATGTACTACCACGGGGGTGAACTCCCCGGATTCAACTCGTTCATCGGCCATGACCCGGACAACGACGTCACCCTCGTCATCTGGACGAACCTGACCGTGTCGCTCGACGGGAGGGCCACGGCCAACGCCCTGCTGCCGACCGTCCTCAACCAGGTCTACAGCGGCCTCTCCTACCCCACCGTCACCGACACCCACACCGACTAGAGCCCCGTCGGTCCGGCAGCGCCGGGGGTACGGGCGAGCCGGGGACACGGGCGAGCCGCGTCGGGGACCGCCCGGCCGTACACCGGGCGGTCCCTGACGCGGTTGACGTCCGGGGTCAGACGGCCGAGGTGCGGTCGCCGTCGGGGGTGTTGCACAGGGCCCAGATGACGAACACGCCGATCAGGATCGAGATGATCGCCCAGACCGGTGTGTAGGGCATCCACATGAAGTCGAGGATGATGCCGCACCCGGCCAGCACCACACCCGCGACCCGCGCCCAGAGCACCCTCTTGAGGAGCCCGGCGCCGACGACGACGAGGATGATGCCCAGGATCAGGTGGATCCAGCCCCAGGTGGTCAGGTTGAACTTGAAGACGTAGTTGCCCAGGTGGGCGTAGACGTCGTCCTTCGCGAGGCCGGTGATGCCCTTGATGATGCCGAGGACGCCGTCCACGAGCAGGAGGACCCCTGCGAACAAGGTGCCGCCCGCTGCCCAGGCGCTGCGGCCGCTGTAGGGATCACCGCCGCGAGGGGCGCGTGCGGAGGATTGGGGGGTCGAAGGCTGTGCCACGACAGACTCCTTCATCGGGCGGTGCGCCGGAACGTGGCGCCGGGATCAGCATCCGGCCGCAGTCGGGGCGAGGGCACCGGAGCGCGTCCATTCGGGTGACGGTCCTGGCGGCCCCCGGTCAGGGGGCGCTGCCGGAGGCCGCCTCCTCCATCGCCCGCAGGACGAGCCGGAACTCCGCCCCGTCGAGCGCTTCGATGACCTGCCGGAGCTGTACGGCGCACCCCCCGACCAGGGAGGCCGCGACCTCCAGCACCGCGACTTCGCTCCTGGAGGCCCGGCGGGACCACCCCAGCGTGAGCATGAGGCGGCCGAGCGCGTCCCAGTCGACCGACCGGTGTCCCCCGGACCGCTTGACCAGGGGCCTGTCGGCGGCCGTTTCGAGCGTCCGGTCCTCCATGAGGCGCCGCAGCCAGAAGCCGTTGTCGTGGGCGCCCAGCAGACGGGTCGCGGCCCGGATGCCCTCGTCGTCCGTGTCCTGGAGCAGGCTCTCCGCGAGCTCCGCGCCGGTCATGCTCTCGGCCGTCACCGGCTCCTCCGATACTTCCGGGTCAAGGGCCGGGGCCGGCCCCCTGCCACTGTCCTCGACGCGGCCCCGGCCGGGCGCGCGTCCACGCCGTAGGTCCGCCCGCCCGGCCGATCCCCCGCCGGCCGTCCACGGCCGGGCCGGCTGAGGAACAGCCGGTGCGCGGCCGTGTCGAGCAGGTGGCGGGCCGCGGCGGTGCGTGAGGATGGGTCTCTCGCCGGCCGGTCTAGCCCCCGCGTCGACTGGCGCGGGTCTGGTGAGGCGTTTCCAGCTGGCGGGGCTCCATGGCGCCCGGGTCGCATTGCTCGGCAACCGACGGGCACCCGACGTCACAGGCAAGCAGCCAGCACCAGGAAACTCCGAGACAGGAAGAAGGACGGACGTGTCCGGCAGCGAAAGCGAGAACCCGGTAATCCCCTCCCCGACCCCCACGCCGACTCGACCCAGGTCGAACCGGGACTGGTGGCCGAATCAGCTGGACCTTCAAGTGCTCCACCAGCACTCGCCCCTGTCCAATCCGCTGGGCGCGGACTTCGACTACGCGGCGGAGTTCGCGACGCTCGACCTCGACGCGCTCAAGCAGGACGTCTTCGAGGTGATGACGACGTCGCAGGACTGGTGGCCCGCCGACTACGGCCACTACGGACCGCTCTTCATCCGGATGAGCTGGCACTCCGCGGGCACGTACCGCATCGCCGACGGGCGGGGCGGTGGCGGCGCCGGGGCCCAGCGCTTCGCCCCCCTCAACAGCTGGCCGGACAACGCGAGCCTCGACAAGGCCCGTCGTCTGCTCTGGCCCGTCAAGCAGAAGTACGGCCGGAAGATCTCGTGGGCCGACCTCCTGGTCTTCGCCGGCAACTGCGCAATGGAATCGATGGGGTTCAAGACGTTCGGGTTCGGCTTCGGGCGCGAGGACGTCTGGGAGCCCGAGGAGATCTTCTGGGGGCCGGAGGACACCTGGCTCGGGGACGAGCGCTACAGCGGCGACAGGGAACTCACCGGTCCCTTCGGTGCCGTGCAGATGGGGTTGATCTACGTCAATCCCGAGGGGCCCAACGGCAACCCCGACCCGATGGCCGCCGCCAGGGACATCCGCGAGACGTTCGGGCGCATGGCGATGAACGACGAGGAGACGGCCGCCCTCATCATCGGCGGCCACACCTTCGGCAAGTGCCACGGTGCGGTCGGCGCCGAGTACATCGGTCCCGAGCCCGAAGGCTGCCCCATCGAGCAGCAGGGCCTGGGCTGGAAGAACACCTACGGCAGCGGCAAGGGCGCCGACGCGCTCACGAGCGGGCTGGAGGGTGCCTGGACCGCCACGCCCACCAAGTGGGACAACGGGTATCTGGACAACCTCTTCGCGTACGACTGGGAGCTCACGACGAGCCCGGCCGGCGCCAAGCAGTGGACTCCCAAGGACCCGTCGGCGCAGGGCACGGTGCCCGATGCCCACGACCCGTCGAAGAGGCACGCCCCCATGATGCTGACGACGGACCTCGCGCTGAAGGTGGATCCGGTCTACGGGCCGATCGCCAAGCGCTTCCACGAGAACCCGGACCAGCTCGCGGATGCGTTCGCCAAGGCCTGGTACAAGCTGCTGCACCGCGACATGGGCCCCCTCTCGCGCTACCTCGGCCCGTGGATCCCCGAGCCGCAGCTGTGGCAGGACCCGGTCCCCCCGGTCGACCACGAGCTGGTCTCGGACGAGGACGTCACCGCCCTCAAGGGCAGGATCCTCGCCTCGGGTCTGTCCGTCCCCCAGCTGGTCACCACCGCCTGGGCGTCGGCGTCGAGCTTCCGCGGCACCGACAAGCGCGGCGGGGCCAACGGGGCACGGATCCGGCTCGCGCCGCAGAGGCAGTGGGAGGTCAACGACTCGCCCGAGGTGGCCGAGGTGTTGGAAACCCTCGAGCAGGTCCGGCAGGAGTTCAACGGGGCACAGGCCGGCGGGAAGAAGGTCTCGCTCGCCGACCTGATCGTCCTGGGCGGCTGCGCCGCCGTCGAACGAGCCGCGAAGGACGCCGGGTACGAGGTCACGGTGCCGTTCGCACCGGGGCGCACGGACGCCTCGCAGGAGCAGACGGACGTGGAGTCGTTCGCCGTGCTCGAACCGAAGGCGGACGCGTTCCGCAACTACCTGCGGGAGGGGGAGAAGCTGTCGCCGGAGACGCTCATGCTGGACCGAGCCAACCTGCTGACCCTGACCGCTCCCGAGATGACCGTCCTGATCGGCGGCATGCGGGTCCTGGACACCAACTTCGGGCAGTCCCAGCACGGGGTCCTCACCCACCGGCCGGGGAAGCTGACCAACGACTTCTTCGTCAACCTGCTCGACATGGGGACGGAGTGGAAGGCGTCGACGTCGACGGAGAACGTCTTCGAAGGCCGGGACGCCGCCACGGGCAAGACGACGTGGACCGCCACCGCCGTCGACCTCGTCTTCGGTGCACACTCCCAGCTCCGGGCCGCCTCGGAGGTCTACGCGTCCCAGGACGGGGGAGAGAAGTTCGTACGTGACTTCGTCGCCGCGTGGGACAAGGTGATGAACCTGGACCGGTTCGACCTCGCCTGAGCCCGGTCGTCCGGGCCGGCCTCCCGTCGGCCGGCCCGGACCACCGGTGGGGTCCCGGGTGCGCGGAACCCGGGCACAGCACGTCCTGGTTGTCGTCGCCGGGCCGGCCCACGCTGGAGGGGCAAGCCGGCCGCCCGTACCCCAGCGGTCCGGCACGACGAACGGATCTCCCATGACCTCCCCCGGTACCACCAGCGTTGCCGTGCTCGAACAGATCCGGCGCCAGTCGGCCGACCCGGCCCGGCGCATCCTGTTCACCGGCGCGACCATCGTCACCATGGACCCCGGCCTCGGTGTCCTCACCGGCGCCGACCTGCTCGTCGAGGGCGAGACGATCTCCGCGCTCGGCCCCGCTCTGCACCCCGACGGCGCAGTGGTCGTCGACGCGGCCGGCACGATCCTCACCCCGGGATTCGTCGACACCCACCGGCACGCCTGGCAGACCCAACTGCGCCGCATCATGCCGGACGTCGACGACCTCGGGGCATACGTGCGATCCACCCTGGCCGGCTACGCCCCCGTCTACCGGCCACAGGACATGTACGTCGGGACGCGGCTCGCCGCACTGACCGCCATCGACAGCGGTATCACCTGCATGCTCGACTTCTCCCACAACTCCCGTACGCCGGAGCACTCCGACGCCGCCGTCCAGGCCCTGGCCGACAGCGGCATCCGGGGCGTGCACGCCTCCATGGGCCCGCACTTCGGCGATTGGGACGAGCAGTGGCCCGGCGACCTCAGCCGGCTCAGGGACCGGTACTTCGCGGGCGGAGACCAGTTGCTGACGCTGCGACTGGCGGCCCTGGCGACCGAGGAGATCGCCGGGCCCGACTTCGCCTACGGCCCCGCCCTCGCCCGTACCGCGAAGGACCTGGGAGTCGGTGTCAGCATCGACGCCGTCTTCGGCGAGACCTCTTCCGAGGCCGTACTCGGCTGGGCCCGCAACGGCCTCCTCGGCCCGGACGTGACGCTCATCCACGCCACCGGCCTCACCCGGGAGGCGTGGAAGGCGATCGGCGACAGCGGCGCGACCGTCTCCCTGGCCCCGACCTCGGAGGCGCAGATCGGCCTGGAGACCGCGGTCCCGGCCGTCGACGAGGCGCTGGACGCCGGTGTGCGCCCGGGTCTGGGCATCGACGTCGAGGTGGCTCTGGCCGGCGACATGTTCACGCAGATGCGGGCCCTGCACGCCATCCAGCGGATGCGCGCGGTCAACGCCGTGTACGGCACCGGCCGGCAGCCCCGGCGCATCACCACCCGGGACGTCCTGGACTTCGCCACCCTCCAGGGTGCCCGCACCAACGGCCTGCACGGCGTGACGGGCTCCCTCACCCCGGGCCAGAAGGCCGACCTCCTGGTCCTGCGGGCCGAGGACCTCAACAACATGCCGCTCAACGACGCCGTCGGTACCGTCGTGCTGGGCTCCGACGCCCGCAACATCAGCGCCGTTCTCGTCAATGGCACGCCCCGCAAGTGGGACGGCCGGGTCCTCGACGTCGACCTGCCCGCGCTGCGCGACGAGGTCCACGCGTCGCGCGCGTACGTGCTCAACCCGCGGGAACGGGCCGCCGCTTAGCGTGGAGGCTGCCGAGCAGATCGAGCGATCGGGCGCTGGGGCTGTCCGGTTCGGCGTCGTAGACGACCAACTGCTGGCCCGGCGCTTCGCGGACGTCGAAGGTCTGGTAGGTCAGGGAGAGGCACCCTACGTCCTGGTGGAAGACCTCCTTGGCGTCACGGGTCTTCGCGTGGACGGCATGAGCGGACCAGAGTGCGGCGAACTCCTCGCTCGCCCCGGCCAGTGAGCGGACCAGGCCGTGCAGGCGCCGGTAGTCCGGGTCCAGGCCCGTGGCGTGGCGCAGGGACGCCACCACCGCCTCGGCCGCGCTGTCCCAGTGGACGAAGAACCCGCGTGCGGCCGGGTCGAGGAAGGTCATGCGGGCGAGGTTGTCCGTCTTCTCGAACGGGGTGAACAGCGCGTTGGCCATGGTGTTCGCCGCAAGGAAGTCGGTGGCCGGATTGAGGACGAACGCCGGGGTGGTGAAGCCGTCCAGGAGCCGGCGCAGCGCGACGCCCGCCCTTTCCGCGGGCTGCGGCCGGTCACCGTCCGGGGCCGTGCCGGCCAGCCGGTACAGGTGTGCGCGCGCCTCGTCGTCGATGCGCAGGGCGCCGCCGATCGCGTCGAGGATCTGCGGGGAGGGGCTGCGCTCGCGGCCCTGTTCCAGGCGGGCGTAGTAGTCGCTGTTCATGCCCGCCAGGACGGCGACCTCCTCCCGCCGCAGCCCTGGCACCCTGCGGGCCCCGTGGGAGGCGAGACCCACGTCGGCGGGTTGCAGGCGGGCGCGCCGGGCGCGCAGGAAATCGCCGAGATCGTTGCTGCTCACGTCGGCAGGCTAACGGCACAGGACGGAACTGCCCACTGTCACGGGGCAGTCGTCCGCCCGTCCGCCGCCGGTCGTCCCCCGCTGTCCGTCCTCCCGTCGGCCGCGCGCCCTGCGGGCCCCGGGCCGCGCTGCCGTCAGGGGCTCGTGAGGATGAGGCCGCCCGACCCGGGACCGGGGCCTCCTGCCCCCACCCCCTCTCCCGGCTCACCACTCCTCTCGGCACCCCCTCGGCACCAGGTGGGTCGGCGGTGGTGTACTAAGTCCTTCGTGAAGGAACAGACCCAGGCCTCGACCGTGCGCGTGTTCATAGCGCTCGCCCCGCCCGACGACGCGAAGGAAGAGCTCGCGCGCGAGCTGCGGCCCGCCTACGCGGCGTATCCCCGGATGCGGTGGAACCGCATCGAGGACTGGCACGTCACCCTGGCGTTCCTCGGCGAGCTTCCCGTCTCGGCAGTTCCGCTCCTGCGGCCGCCACTTGCGGAACTCGCCGCCGTGACCCCGCCCGTGGAGCTGGCGCTGCACGGCAGCGGGCACTTCGACGAGCGGGTGCTGTGGAGTGGGCTGAGGGGTGACCTCGAAGGGCTCCACCGGCTCACCGGCGAAGTCCGCCGAGTGGTCAGGCAGTGCGGCATCGCCTTCGAGGAGCGGCCGCTGCGCCCCCACCTGACCCTGGCCCGAGCCCGCCGCGACGACCCCCACAGCGTGGTGAAGGCCGCGGGCGAACTCGCCGCGTTCACCGGTCGACGGTGGCAGGCCGAACGCCTGCACCTCGTCGGCAGCAACATCGGCCGTGGTCCCGGACCCATCCACTACCGCGACATCGAGGCCTGGGACCTCCGCGGGCAGTGAGTCCCTCGACGGGGCCTGCGGCGGCCGCCTCCGCGCTCTGCGGGGAAGGCGCCGGACAGCTCGCTCTCGCCGGGCCCGTAGGACACCCGCTCGGGCCCGGCCGGCAGGCGCCCTAACTCTGCGGCAGGTCCTTGACGAACACGATGCCGTCGGTGTCCTCCAGGTGGGCCGGGTCGAGTGGGGCGTAGCCGAACCACGGGGAGACGCGCGGCGCGGGGGGTGCGTCACGCAGGACGCCGGCCAGCCGGCGGGCGTCGACGGCGTGGCGGTCCTCCGGGACGGCGTAGAGGCGCCCCTCGACGGTGTCCGGTTCCGGGGTGTCCACTCCCCGGTGCCGGATCGTGCCGACGGCCGTGGCCAGGAAGGCGTAGCCCTCGCCCAGGTGGGCGCCGGCGATGGCGCCGGCGCTCCACCACTCCAGCGGCAGGCCGCCCATCCGCATCGTGCTCTTGTTGCGCTGGAGGTGGCCGTTGTGGGCGTGGACCAGTGCCGGGCCCCGTTCGGCGATGGCGAGGAGGTTGTCGGCCATCATCCGGTCCCGCAGGGCAACCAGCCGCGCCATACGGCTCGGTGAGGTGTCGGCCATCCAGTAGTGGTAGCGCAGCAGGCCGGTGGCGGTGCGCCCGTACAGGCGCGCCCGGTCCCAGTCCTCCCGTGAAGTCGCCGTGATCAGGTACGGCGTCTGCGCGTCGAGCAGGGCCACCAGATCGTCGGCGTGCAGCCGCAGCTCCCTGGCCCCGGCCGACTGCCCCACGGACCGGGCCGGGTCCGTCATCGCGGCGGACTCGGTCCACCGGTCGTCGGAGCCGAGCAGGCGGTCGAGCGTCTGCGCGGTGCAGGGGAGCAGGTCCGGGTCCACCTGGGCCGAAAGGTAGCCGTGGAGCGCGGTGAGGGCCTGCCGGGGGCTCGCCGCCCCGGTCATCTCCAGCGGGCCGTCACAACCGGCGAAGCGGAGCCGCTCGGATGCGGGCCGGCCGTCGTTGTGGGCGCGCATCCAGCGCACGAGTGCGCGGTTGGCCGCGGACGCGCCGAAGCCGTGGCTGAACCCGCGTTCCATGACGTCGTCGAGGGAGCCCGCGCCGGAGGTGACGTAGTCGTCCACGACGAGGCCCCTCATGCAGTCGCTCTCGATCGCGATCGTCCGGTAGCCCTCGTGTTCGACGAGCTGCCGGAAGAGCGCGTTGCGCACGTCGAGCAGGGTGTCCTCGCCGTGGGTGGGCTCGCCCAGGGCGAGGAGCCGCGGCCTGACCGGGAGCAGCTTCATGACGGCCGCGGCGTCGAGGGGGTGAACGGTGTCTTTGATGTCCGTTGCCATGGGTTCAACGCTATCGTTGAACCTTCGGTTGAAACTTGGGCCCGATAGCCTGGGGCCCGTGGCGCGAAACCTTCAAAACGGCGGACATGGCGGCGGACGTAGCGGCGGGTACCTCCGGCCGATCGACCTGGCGCGGGAGCACGGTCTTTCCTCGCAGGCCGTGAGGAACTACGAGGAGGACGGCATCCTTCCGGCCGCCGGCCGCACGCCGCACGGCTACCGCACCTACACCCCGTTGCACGCGCTGGCCCTCGGGGCGTTCCTCGCCCTGGTGCCCGGTCACGGCCACCGGACGTCGGCGTCGATCATGCGGGCCGTGAACCAGGACGCGGCGGACGAGGCGTTCCGCCTGATCGACGAGAGCCACGCCCAATTGCTGGACGACCGGCGGACGCTCCGCGCCGTGGAGGGCGCCCTGTGCGATCTGGCGCCGGCTTCCGTGTCCGGGCGCTCGGCGGAGGCGAAGGCGTCGAGGGCCGGCGGCACGAGGGTGTGGGGATCCGGCGGCACGGGGGTGTGGGCGTCCGGAGGCACGTTCTCGGGAGGCACGTTCATCGGGCCGCTGGCGCAGGAGCTCGGCCTCCGGCCGGCGACGCTGCGCAAGTGGGAACGCGCCGGGCTGGTGCGGCCGCGCCGGGACCCGCTGACCGGGTACCGCGTCTACGACGAGGCCGACGTACGGGACGCCCGGCTGGCCCACCAGCTCAGGCGGGGCGGCTACCTGCTCGGCCAGATCGCACCGCTGATCGCCCAAGTGCGGTCGGCCGGTGGGCTGGAGCCGCTGGAGTCCGCGCTGTACGACTGGCACGGCCGGCTGTCCGCCCGTGGCCGGGCGATGCTGACCGGCGCCGCCGCACTGGAGGCGTACCTCCGCGAGCGCGGATGAGGCGGGCCTGCGGCGCCAGGACCGGATCGGGCCGCTCGCGGAGCCGGAGGGCCGCAGGCCTCCGGCTTCCGGTCGTCCGCGGCCCGCTCATGCCGGGGTGTCAGAGCGCTTGCGTCCCCTCGGCGTTGTCCTCGTCCTCCGCCGCCGCGAAACCCTCCAGAGCGTCCGTGAGCGTAGCGAGGGCCTCGTCCGCCAGGTCGCGCAGGAAGGCGGGGCACACCCAGGCGTCCAGGGGTTCGTCGTCGGCCGCCCCGTCATCGCCCTCGTCGTCGCCCCACCCGTGGTCCTCGGCCATCTCGGCCCGACCGCCGGGGCTGCGCAGCAGGTAGCCGACGCTGCCGGCGCAGTCCGGATCGTCGGTATCGGGATGCCCGCCCGGGGCGTGGTCGCACGGGCTGTCGCCCAGCAACCGCACGCCCTCCCCGATGCCCTTGATCATCGCTTCGAGCACGGAGCGGTCGGTGATCCGCCCCGACGCCGCGTACCAGCAGGTCGCGTGCATCGTCACGAGGTAGCCCGCCAGCACTCCGCGGGTCGGCCGGGAGGGCAGGAAGGTGGCCTCGTCCGCCAGCACGTCGCGGGGACTGTCGTAGGGGTAGTCGTTCACTATCCCCGAGAGGGTCTTGATGCGACTGTGGTGGTACGCGGGAGCTCCGGCGGGTATCCGCCGGACCGTGAACGGGGCGATCACGTCCAGGGCGAGTCGAGCCCATCCCGCCACGTTGCCCGGGCACAGGACCGGTCCGGTGCCGGTGGGACGTTCGCCGACCAGGCTGGTTCTGCCGGCCCACACCTCGTCCTCCAGCGAGTCCATCCGGGCCTCGTAAGGGTGGCTGTCGTGCGGGCAGGGCCGCTCACCCAGCACCTCGGCCGCTGCGCGCAACGCGCCCCGGGCCGCGCGCTCGGCGGCCGGCCCGGGGCGCCAGGCGAGGTAGCCCGTCATCGCCACCAGCCCGGCCACCCACAGGTGCGCCTGTTCCCCGCCCGGGTCGGCGATGAGCCTGCGGGCGCACTCCAGGACCAGGGGGTCCGCCTCGTCCGCCGGGGACGTGGCGCGGATGGGCCGCCAGGCGTCGGCCAGTTGCCCAGCCGTCAGGTTGGTGGTGTCGATCATGAACGGTACGACGGCCGGCGCCCCTGTCCGGTTCCCGCCCGCCACCCGCAACGGCCCGGGGCGGTCATCCGCCGCCCGTGCCCCGGGACCGGCGACGGGGCCGAGTGGCGCAGTTCGGCGTGCCGCGGGCGGGGCCGGCGGGCAGAGTGGGCGCGGAGGCGGAGGGTCGTACGGGCGCTGCCGCGGACCCGCGGAGCGGCGGCCAGGAACGGGAGAACGGGAGAACGGCGATGACATCGGACGCACCCATGCAGCTCGGGATGGTCGGACTCGGCCGGATGGGTGCCAACCTGGTGCGCCGGCTCGTGCGGGACGGCCACCGCTGCGTGGTCAACGACGTCAGCCCCGATGCCGTACGGGCGCTGGAGGCGGACGGCGCGACGCCGGCCTTCTCCCTGGAGGAGCTCGTCGAGCGGCTGGAGCGGCCCCGGGCCGTGTGGCTCATGGTGCCGGCGGGCGTGGTCCAGGAGACCCTGGACCGGCTGGTCGGGCTCCTCGACCCCGACGACACCGTCATCGACGGCGGCAACTCCTACTACCGGGACGACATCACCCGGGCCCGGGCCCTCGCCGAGCGCGGCGTCCACTACGTCGACTGCGGCACCTCGGGCGGTGTCTGGGGTCTGCAGCGCGGCTACTGCCTCATGATCGGCGGCGAGCGGGACCCCGTGGAACGGCTCGGCCCCCTCTTCCGCACCATCGCGCCCGGTACCGGCAGCGCCGAGCCCACCCCGGGCCGTACCCGTACCGACGGCACCGCCCCGCACGGCTACCTCCACTGCGGGCCGAGCGGCGCCGGCCACTTCGTGAAGATGGTCCACAACGGAGTGGAGTACGGGATGATGGCCGCCATCGCGGAGGGCCTCGCCATCATCGAGCACGCCGATGCCGGCCTGCGCACGCGTACCGCCGACGCCGAGACCGCCCCCCTGTCCGACCCCGAGGCCTACCGGTACGAGATCGACGTGGCCGAGGTCGCCGAGGTGTGGCGCCGCGGGTCGGTCGTCGGCTCGTGGCTCGTCGACCTCACCGCCGACGCCCTGGCCCGCTCCCCGCGGCTGGACGACTTCACGGGCCGGGTGTCCGACTCCGGGGAAGGGCGCTGGACCGTGCTCGCGGCCATCGAGGAGAGCGTGCCCGCCCCCGTCATCAGCGCGGCCCTCTACCAGCGCTACGAGTCCCGGGGGCTCGGTGAGTTCACCGCCAAGGTGCTGTCCGCCATGCGCAGCGAGTTCGGCGGGCACGCCGAGAAGCGCTCCGGCGCGGACGCGTGAGGAGGGCCGCCATGGACCCGGACCCGGCCGAGGACCGGCCCCAGCCGCGCCCCGCGAACCACGTGGTCGTGCTCTTCGGCGCGACGGGTGACCTGGCCAGGCGCAAACTGCTGCCCGGCTTGTTCCACCTCGCCAAGGCGGGGCTCCTGCCGCAGCGCTACCGCATCGTCGGCTCGGCGCCGGCGGCCGAAGCGCTGAGCGACGAGCAGTTCCGCGTCCACGCGCGCCAGGCCGTGGCGGAGTTCGGCCGCTCGCGCCCCGAGGGTCCCGCGTGGCAGGAGTTCGAGGCCGCACTGTCCTTCGGCGCGGCCGACCCGGACGCCCCCGAGCCGCTGGTGACGGCGGTCCACGAGGCCGAGCAGGCCGTCGGCGGCACTCCGCGGCGGCTGTTCCACCTCGCCGTCCCGCCCGTGGCGTTCACCTCCGTCGTCGGTCTGCTCGGGGCCTCGGGCCTGGCCCGGGACGCGCGCGTCATCGTCGAGAAGCCCTTCGGGACGGACCTCGCGTCCGCCCGCGCGCTCAACGGGGCCGTCCACGCCGTCTTCGACGAGTCCCGGGTGTTCCGCATCGACCACTTCCTCGGCAAGGAGGCGGTGGACAACATCCTTGCCCTCCGGTTCGCCAACGGTCTCTTCGAGCCGCTCTGGAACCGGGAGCACATCAGCCACGTGCAGATCGACGTGCCCGAGCAGATCGACATCCAGGGCCGCGCCCACTTCTTCGAGGGCACCGGCACCTTCCGCGACATGGTCGTCACGCACCTGTTCCAGCTGCTGGGCTTCGTGGCGATGGAGCCGCCGGTCTCGCTCGAAGCGCAGGCGCTGCGGGACGAGCAGGTCAAGGTCTTCCACAGCATGCGGCCCTTGGACCCCGCGCACGTCGTGCGCGGCCAGTACACCGGCTACCGCGCCGAGCCGGGCGTCGCTGCGGACTCGGACACCGAGACCTTCGTCGCGCTGCGCGTCGACATCGACAACTGGCGCTGGGCCGGCGTGCCCTTCCACCTGCGGTCGGGCAAGGCGCTGGCCGAGGGCCGGCACGTCGTCACCCTCGGCCTGCGCGAGCCCGTGCTGCGCATGTTCCCCCTGGACGCCCGGGAGGCGGCGGACGGCCGCGCCAACGAACTCGTCATCGACTTCGCCGACCCCGGCTCCCTGACCGCCCGGTTCCTCGTGAAGGAGCCCGGCCCCTCCATGCAACTCGCGGAGGCCGACATGGTCTTCGGCTACCGCAGCTCCTTCACCACGGAGAACTCCCTGGAGGCGTACGAGCACCTCATCCTCCAGGCCATGCTCGGCGACCAGTCCCTCTTCACCCGCTCCGACGGCATCGAACGCCTGTGGGAGGTCTCCGCCCCGCTGCTGGACGCACCGCCTCCCGTCGCCCCGTACGCCCCCGGATCCTGGGGGCCCGAGGCCATCGGGTCCCTCGTGGCCCCCTACCGGTGGCACCTGCCCGAACGGCGGTGAGACGGCGGTCGGGCTGCTCCGAACGCCACGCCACCTCAGCCGTACGGGGGACCGCGCTCCTCCTGCGGGCGCCGCAGTGCGCACCGGCCGCCGTCCCCTCCTAGCCTCGACGGCATGCTGGGACTCCCCGACCACGTCAGCGCCTGCCTGTTCGACCTCGACGGCGTCCTCACCCGGACCGCGAAGGTCCACGCGGCCGCCTGGAAAGAGATGTTCGACGACTACCTGCGTCAGCGGGCCGACCGCGAGGGCCCGGCCTTCGTGCCCTTCGACGCCGTGCACGACTACGACGAGTACGTGGACGGCCGTCCCCGCGAGGACGGCGTGCGCACCTTCCTCGCCTCCCGCGGCATCACACTGCCCGAGGGCACGAGCGGCGACGGCCCCGACCAGGAGACGGTGCACGGTCTGGGCACCCGCAAGAACGACCTCGTGCTCCGTGCGGTCCGCGAGCAGGGGGTGGAGTCCTACGAGGGTTCGGTGGCCTACGTGCGCGCCGTGCGCGACGCGGGGCTGCGGCGGGCCGTCGTCTCCTCCAGCGCCAACTGCCGGGACGTGCTGGTGGCGGCCGGCATCGAGGACCTCTTCGAAGACCGGGTCGACGGCCTCACGATCGCCGAGCAGGGATTGCGCGGCAAGCCCGCCCCCGACAGCTACCTGGCGGCCGCGCGCCTCTTCGGTACGGACCCGCGCGATGCCGCGGTGTTCGAGGACGCGCTGGCCGGGGTGGCCGCCGGCAAGGCGGGCGGCTTCGGTTTCGTCGTCGGCGTCGACCGCACCGGCCAGGCAGCCGAACTGCGCGCGCACGGGGCCGACGTCGTGGTCACCGACCTCGCCGAGCTGCTGGACCGCTGATGATCACTCATGAGAACTTCGCGACCGAGCCCTGGCAGCTGAGGGAGACCGCCCTCGACCTCGACGTCCTCGCGCAGAGCGAATCCGTGTTCGCCCTCTCCAACGGCCTCCTCGGCTGGCGCGGAAACCTGGACGAGGGCGAGCCGCACGGCCTGCCGGGCTGCTACCTCAACGGCGTGTACGAGACCCACCCGTTGCCCTACGCCGAGGCCGGGTACGGGTATCCGGAGTCGGGGCAGACGACCATCAACGTCACCGACGGCAAGATCATCCGGCTGCTCGTCGACGACCACCCCTTCGATCTGCGCTACGGGGAACTGGTCTCGCACGAACGCGTCCTGGACTACCGCAGCGGCGTCCTGAGCCGGTCCGTGGAGTGGACCACGCCCTCCGGGCGAACGGTGCGCCTGACCTCCCACCGCATCGTCTCCCTCGCACAGCGGGCCGTCGCGGCGATCTCGTACACCGTCGAGGCCGTCAACGGCCCGGCCACCATCGCCGTGCAGTCCGAGCTCGTCGCCAACGAGCAGCTGCCCACCGCCTCCGGCGACCCCCGCATGGCCGCCGCCATCGAGTCCCCGCTGCTGCCCGAGGAGCACTACGCGCACGGCACCCGGCTGCGCCTCGTCCACTGCACGGCCACCAGCGGGCAGCGCGTCGCGGTGGCGGCCGACCACATCGTGGAAGGCCCCGCCGGCACCGCGTGGGCCGCGGAGAGCGAACCGGACGTCGCCCGCCTGACCGTCACCGCCACCCTGGAACCCGGGCAACGGCTCGGGCTCGTCAAGTTCGTGACCTACGGCTGGTCGGCGCAGCGGTCCCTGCCCGCCGTGCGGGACCAGGTGGAGGGCGGGCTGGCGGGGGCGCGGACCACCGGCTGGCAGGGACTGCTCGACGCACAGCGGGCCTGCCTGGACGAGTTCTGGGACTGTGCCGACGTGGAGGTGGAGGGCGACGAAGAGGTCCAGCAGGCCGTCCGGTTCGCCCTCTTCCACCTCTACCAGGCCGCCGCGCGCAACGAACGCCGCGCCATCCCGGCCAAGGGCCTCACGGGCACCGGCTACGACGGCCACGCCTTCTGGGACACCGAGTCCTTCGTCCTGCCCGTGCTCACGCACACCGCGCCGTACACCGTCGCCTCCGCCCTCGCGTGGCGGCACTCCACCCTCCCCCGCGCCCTCGAACGCGCCGGCCAGCTCGGACTCGGCGGGGCCGCCTTCCCCTGGCGCACGATCAACGGCGCCGAATGCTCCGGCTACTGGCCCGCCGGGACCGTCGCCTTCCACGTCAACGCCGACATCGCCGCGGCCGTCGAGCGGTACGTGTTCGCCACCGAGGACCGGGATTTCTACCGCGGCCCCGGACTCGACCTGCTGGTGCACACCGCACGGCTCTGGCGCTCGCTCGGCCACTTCGACTCCGACGGCGTCTTCCACATCGACGGGGTCACCGGCCCCGACGAGTACAGCGCCGTCGCCCGGGACAACCTCTACACCAACGCCATGGCCCGGCGGAACCTGCTCGCCGCGGCCGACGCCGTCGCGCGCCACCCGGACCGGGCACCGGACCTCGGCGTCGACGCCGAGGAGATCGCGGACTGGCGCAACACGGCCGCGCAGATGGCCATCCCCTACAACCAGCGGCTCCAGGTGCACGAGCAGGCCGACGGCTTCACCGACCAGGAACCCTGGGACTTCGACCGCACCTCCGAGGACCAGTACCCGCTGCTGCTGCACTTCCCGTACTTCGACCTGTACCGCAAGCAGGTCGTCAAGCAGGCGGACCTGGTCCTGGCCATGTTCACGTGCCCGGACGAGTTCACCGCGGAGGAGAAGGTCCGCAACTTCGCGTACTACGAGCCGCTGACGGTCCGGGACTCCTCCCTCTCCGCCTGCTGCCAGGCCGTCCTCGCCGCCGAGACCGGCCACCTGCGCCTCGCCTGGGCGTACACCCGCGAGGCGGCGCTGATGGACCTGGACGACCTCGAACACAACACGCGCGACGGCCTCCACATGGCTTCGCTCGCCGGCACCTGGATCGCCCTGGTACAGGGCCTCGGCGGATTGCGCCGCACCCGTCCGGCCCCCGCCGCGCGCCTTCGGGACCAGCAGACCGGGAGTCCACAAGCCGAGGAACCGCAGGCGCCCGTGCGCTTCGCCCCGCGCCTGCCGACCTCGCTGACCCGGCTGGCCTTCAACGTCCGCGTCAGGGAGCGCCGGATCCGCGTCGACATCGGCCAGGCGACGGCCCGCTACACGCTCCTGTCCGGCGGGCCCCTCACCGTGATGCACCACGGCACCCCGGTCGGGCTGACCACGGGCGCGCCCGCGGACCTTCCCGTTCCCCCGGCGCCCGACTCCCCCGAACCCCGCCAGCCCAAGGGCCGCACCCCCGGGGCCTGAGGCGCGGCAGGGACCGGAGGGCTGGTGCGCGCTTCAGGGAAGGCGGGCGGGGTCGACGCCGGTCAGGTCACGGCTCGCCTCCCACAGTCCTGCCGCGGCGGAGGTGTCGGCGAGGTGGGTCCACACCGGCTCGCGCCGGGGCCGGCCGCGCAGGCCGAACACGCGGGGGCCCCACAGCTGTCCGCCGCGCACGTCCGGGTCGAGCACCGCCCGGACGGCGGACCAGGCGCCGGCGTCCTTGCCCTGGACGAGGAGGCCGGCCGGCGCCCCGCGCAGCCGTGCGCCGGGGGTCCGCACGTGGACGGGCGGCCGTGACGGGGTCAGGGAGTCCAGCGCGCCGCCGGGGTGGACCACGACGCTCGCCACCCGGCTCCCGACGGCGCGCAGGCGGCGGTCGAGTTCGAGGCCGAAGTACATCTGTGCCAGCTTGGAGCGTCCGTAGGTGCGTTTGGGCTGGTAGTCCTTCCGGGACTGCAGGTCGTCCAGGTCGAGCCGCTCGGTCTTCGCCGCGAAGCTGCCCACCGTCACGACGCGGGCCGCGGGTGCGGCCGACAGCAGGGGCATCAGCCAGTGCGTCAGCGCGAAGTGCCCGAGGTGGTTCGTGGCGAACATGAGCTCGTGCCCCCCAGCGGTCTGTCTGCGCGGCGGGTCGTCGAGCGCGACACCGGCGTTGTGGACCACCGCGTCGAGGCGTTCGGCGCCCAGTGCTTCCACCGCTGTCCGCAGCGACGGGAGGTCGGCGAGGTCGAGCCGTACGGTCCGCACCCGCGCGCCGGGGACCCGCGCGCGGATCGAGGCCGTGGCGGCCTCCGCCTTCGCCGGGTTCCGGCTGCCCAGCACGACGGTGGCTCCGCCGGCGGACAGCTGCTCCGCGATGAAGTACCCGATGCCGGCGTTGCCGCCCGTGACCAGGAAGACCTTGCCGTGGGCGGGCGGTGGGCGATGGACGTCCCAGGGCTGGGTGGAGGACGTGGACGACACGGCGGGACTCCCTCGCGGTTGTGCGGCTGCCCCGCGGGCAGCTCTCCCGTCCACGGTTCCAGACGCCACCGACACGCCGCCGACGGGTCACCGACGCCTCACCGACGGTCCGTCGTGCCCGTCGGCATCGTCGCGCGCGGGGGCCACGCCGTGGGGTCCAGGAGACCCAGGACGTAGGCGCGGGCGATCAGGGCGGGGCGGTTGGGTACGTCGAGCCGTCTGCACAGGCGGGTCAGGTGGTAGTTGACGCCGTCGACGGTGAGGCCCACCTTGCGGGCGATGGCCGATCCCGACGCCCCCGCCGCGGCGAGCGGCAGGATGCGTGCCTCCTGTGCGCTCAGGCCGTTGGCCGCGTCCTGCGGCGACCGCTCGGGCCGGGCTCCGCCGGGCTCCTCGGTCAGTGAGACCAACAGGCGGGGGACGTCGTCCTGGGGGTCGGAGACCGGTTCGACGGTGACCCGGCCGTGGCGGGCGGTTCCCCGGGCCTGCCAGCTCACCTCGACCGGGTAGCGGGACCTGCGGCGCGAGCGCAGGGCCTCGTCCAGTCTGCGCAGCTGCCGGTCGTTGGTCGGAGTGAGGATGTCGAGGAGCCGGCGGCCTTCCAGTTTTCCCGGCTGGAGCTGCCATGCGGAGGCGAACGCGGGGTTCGCGCCGAGGATCAGACCGTAGGCGTCGCTGATGGCCAAGGCCACGGGTGCCCGGTCGAACAGGCTGACGAACCGTGACCGCCAGGCCGCGGCCGCCTCGCTCAACACCTGTGGTGACGGCTGCGTCACGCACTCTCCCTCTGTCACGGCCAACTGCCCCCGATCAAGGCCCGGCACGGAAAACACCACTACAAGAATAGGTAGTTCTCGTGCGGGTCCGCCCCGGCGGCCGCGTCACCGTGGACACGAGACGGCACCCGGCCAGTGGGCGGGTGCACAGGTCCAGGCAATGACGTGACCAGAAGAGGCAGACGCCATGAGTGAACCGCACACCACCGGCACCGGACCCCTTGACGACGCCGCTCCGCACGCTCCGCACCTGCCGGTCGTCGACGTGAGCGAATCGGGGATGACGAGCACCCCGCTGCAGAGCGCCATGGGCCACGCGCGCCGGCTCGGGCCGGTCTTCGTCCAGCGCTTCCACGACCGGGAGACCGTGTTCGTGAGCGCGGCGGCGCTGGTGGAGGAACTCTCCGACGAGCAGCGCTTCGTCAAGGGCATCGGCCCGGCGCTGGAGAACGTGCGCGAGGTCGCCGCCGACGGGCTGTTCACCGCGTACAACGACGAGCCCAACTGGGCCAAGGCGCACGACATCCTGCTCCCGGCCTTCGCCCTCACCTCGATGCGCACCTACCACCCGCACATGCTGCGGGTGGCCAGGCGGCTCATCGGCTCCTGGGACGCGCGGTTCGCCGGGGACGCCGCCGTGTCGGCCCCGGTCGACGTCGCCGAGGACATGACCCGCATGACCCTGGACACCATCGGCCTGTCCGGGTTCGGCTACGACTTCGCGTCCTTCGAGCGTGAGCAGGCGCACCCGTTCGTCCAGGCGCTCGTCCGGGCCCTCGCCCACAGCCAGGCCAGACTCGGCCGGGTGCCCGGCGCGGACCACACGGCCGAGGACGAGGCGTTCGCGGCGGACGCCGCCTACCTGGCCCGGGTCGTGGACGAGGTGATCGAGCAGCGCAAGGCCTCGGGGGACACTTCGACCGACGATCTTCTGGGCCTGATGCTGGGCTCCCCCCATCCCCGGTCCGGCGAGGTGCTCGACGGGGCGAACATCAGGAACCAGGTGATCACCTTCCTGATCGCGGGCCACGAGACCACATCGGGCGCGCTCTCGTTCGCGCTGTACTACCTGCTGAAGAACCCGGCGGTGCTGCACCTGGCCCAGGCGGAGACGGACGCGTTGTGGGGCGACGACCCGGACCCGGAGCCCTCCTTCGAGGACGTCGGCAGACTGCGCTACGTACGCCAGGTGCTGGGCGAGGCACTGCGGCTGTGGCCGACCGCCGCCGCGTTCGCACGCGAGGCGCGCGCCGACACCGTGATCGGGGGCCGCTACCCGGTGAAGGCGGGGCAGCGGATGCTGGTGCTGACGCCGATGCTGCACCGCGACCCGTTGTGGGGCGACAACGTGGAGGAGTTCGACCCGGACCGGTTCGCCCCCGAGGCCGAGGCGGCCCGTTCCCCGCACGCGTACAAGCCGTTCGGGACCGGGGAACGCGCCTGTATCGGACGGCAGTTCGCCCTCCACGAGGCGACGATGCTGCTGGGCATGCTCGTGCACCGCTACCGGCTCGTCGACCACGCGCGCTACGAGCTGCGCATCAAGGAGACGCTCACGCTCAAGCCCGAGGGGTTCACGATGGCGTTGGGCCGGCGCACCCCGGCCGACCGCGCCCGCAACCGTGCGGCCCTCGGGGCGGTCATGGCGGCCGGCCGGCGGGAGGACACGCAGACCCCGGCAGCGGGCGCGTCCCCCACCCGGGCCGTTCCCGGTACGAGGCTGACGCTGCTGCACGGGTCCAACTTCGGCACCTGCCGCTCGTACGCGCAGGACCTGGCCGCGATGGCCGGGGAGCTGGGCTTCGAGACCCGTGTCGCGCCGCTCGACGACCACCGTGACGGCGGGCTGCCCACGGACGGGCCGCTGGTCGTCGTCGCCGCGTCGTACAACGGACAGCCCACCGACGACGCTGCGGGATTCGTCTCCTGGCTGGCGCAGGCGGCCCCCGGTGCCGCCGAGGGCGTGCGGTACGCCGTCCTGGGCGTCGGGGACCGCAACTGGGCCGCCACCTACCAGCAGGTGCCCACGCTCATCGACGGCCGCCTCGCCTCGGCGGGAGCGGCGCGGCTGATGGACCGTGGCGAGGCGGACGCCTCCGGGGACCTCGCGGGGGCGGTGCGCGGCTTCACCGCCGCCCTGCGCCGTACGCTGCTGGAGTGCTACGGCGACCCGGCGTCCGTGGCCCCCTCCCGGTCGCAGGAGTCGCACGTCCCGGTGTACGAGGTCGCCGAGATCACGGGTGAGCCGCTCGACGCGCTGGCCCGGCGGCACGATCTGCGGCCGATGACGGTGACGCACACCGGGGACCTCGCCGACCTCGGCCACCCGGCCGGCAGGTCGAAGCGTTTCCTGCGCCTCAGGCTTCCCGAAGGGGTCGGCTACCGTACCGCCGACCACCTCGCCGTCCTCCCGGCCAACGACCCGGCCCAGGTGGAGCGGGCCGCCAGGATCCTGGGAGCCGACCTGGACACGGTGCTGGACATCCGGACCCGCCGCCCCGGCCGGACCACCCTTCCGGTCGACCGGCCCCTCGCCGTGCGGGAACTGCTCACCCGGTACGTGGAGCTCCAGACCCCGGTGACGGCCGAGCAGGCGGCCGTCCTCGCGGCGCACAACCCGTGCCCGCCGGAGAAGGCGGCACTGGAACGGCTCGCGGCAGGGACGGCCGGCGACGGAGCATGCCCGGGCAGCCTCGTGGACCTGATCGAGGAGCACCCGGCGCTCCAGGGCCGCCTGCCGTGGCCCGTGCTCCTGGAGCTGCTGGAGCCCATGCGGCCCCGCCACTACTCCATCTCCTCGTCCCCTTCGGCCGGTCCGGGGCGGGCCGACCTGATGATCTCGCTCCTGGAAGCGCCCCACCGCTCGGGCCGGGGCGGCGTGTTCCGCGGAGTGGGCTCTTCGTACCTGCACCGGGTGCGTCCCGGCGACACGGTCCTCGCCCGGGTACAGCCGTGCCGGGAGGCCTTCCGCATCCCGCACGACGAGCGGACGCCGGTCATCATGATCGGCGCGGGTACCGGCCTCGCGCCGTTCCGCGGGGCGATCGCCGACCGCCGCGCGCTGCGTGCGTCGGGAGCCGAACTGGCGCCCGCGCTGTGCTACTTCGGCTGTGACCACCCGGATGTGGACTATCTCCACCGGGCGGAGCTGGAGGACGCCGACCGCGAGGGGGCGGTGTCGATGCGCCCCGCCTTCTCGCTGGCGCCCGAGGGCCGGGTCCGTTTCGTGCAGCACCGGATCGAGGCGGAGGGCGAGGAGGTCTGGCGGCTGACGGAAGCGGGCGCCCGCATCCACGTGTGCGGAGACGGCTCCCGCATGGCCCCGGGCGTCCGCGAGGCGTTCCGCCGGCTGTACGTCCGGTTCAGCGGGAAGGACGAGTCGACGGCTGCGGAATGGCTCCGGGGGCTGATCGCGGACGGCCGCTACGTGGAGGACGTCTACGTGGGCGGCTGACGGCGGCGCCCACCGGCGGCGGCGCGGTTCGATGCGGCGCCGCCGCAACGCCGTTCCCGCACGCGCTCAGCGCTCAGGGGTGGGTGACGGCCTGCTCCAGCAGTCCGTGGAGAACCCGCTGCTCCTGCGGGGTGAGGCCGGACAGCGGACTGTCCACGGCGAGGAGGTCGAGGAGGCGCCGGCGCAGTGCGGCGCCTTCTGCGGTGAGGACGAGGTGCTTGGCACGCCGGTCGGTGGGGTGCGGGTGGCGCTCGACCAGGTTCTGCTTCTCCAGCTTGTCGACGACGAACGTGGTGTTGGAGGGCTCGCAGCTCATCCGTTCGGCGAGCTCCCGCATGGTCATCGGCCCGCTCATCTCGCGCAGCGCGGTCGCCTGGGGCGCGGTGAGGCCCAGGGTGGCCGCGCGCTCCCGTACGTGCTCGCCGATCCGCTGCGCCAGCCCGTTCACCAGACCGCACAGCTGGCGCTCGGCGATGGCCTGGGAGTCGGGGGGCGTCGTCATGCCTCCACCCTAGCAAGTCCATCAAGGCAAAACATTTACAGCTTGAATGATTCGAGCTTGATGTTTATGGTTGGCCTCGTCGCCGCCGGGGGGCGGCGGCCGTCTGATGACCGATCACAGGAGGTATTTCATGGGCGACTTGACGGTGCAGCGCGACGAACGCCTGCGCAGGCCGGCGGGGATCCGGTCGATACGGCTCGGCGACACGAAGGTTTCGTACGTTCCGGATGGCGACGTGCGCTTCCGGCCCCTGGAACTGCTCCAGGACACCACCGACGAGGTGTGGGCCGCACACCCGGAGTACGTGGACGCCACCGGCCACCTCGTGGGGAGCGTCGGCGCCCTGCTGGTGGAGCACGGCGATCGCGCGCTGCTGATCGACGCCGGCATCGGCCCGCAGACGTTCGAGGCTCCGGACGGCCCCCTTTCCGTGATCCGCGGAGGCGCGCTCCCGCAGGGCCTGGGCGACCTCGGCCGCCGCCCCGAGGACATCGAAGCGGTGGCCTTCACCCACCTCCACCCGGACCACCTCGGCTGGGCCTGCCTCCCCTCCCCCGGCACGGACCGGCTCGCGTTCGGCCACGCCGACTACCTGATCTCCGGGCCGGAGTGGGAGCGGCGAGACGTCCTGGAGGAGGGGGGCATGAGCGAGCAGGTCGCCGCTCTCGCACCGCGCGTGCGCACCATCGCGGACGGGCAGGAGGTCTTCCCCGGCGTACGTGTCCGGATCACCCCCGGTCACACCCACGGGCATGCCGAGTACGTCATCACCGGGGGCGGGCGGCGTCTGATCGCCTTCGGCGACGCCGCGCACTCCCCGGTCCAGATCGACCACCCCGAATGGTCCGCGGCCTTCGACCACGACGGCGCCCGGACCGCCGACCACCGCCGTCGCCTCGTCGCCGAGCTGGCGAAGCCCGGCACGATCGGCTTCGGCGTCCACTTCGCCGACGTGGTGTTCGGACGCGTCGAGCGCGACGGCGACGGACCGGCCTGGCGGCCCGTGGACGCCTGACCCCCGTCCGGGACGGCCGCGGAGAAGCGCTGTGGGCCCGTACCGGTCGCCGTACCGGTACGAGGTGGCGGCCCGTCGCCACCGGGGGTGTCACATCCGGCGGTGCTGCGCTGTCCTCGCTGCAGGAGCGAGAGAAGGGATCAGCACCATGAAGACCGTCATCGTGTGCGCCTCCGTGATGCACGGCAACACGCGTCGTGTCGCCGACGTCATGGCCCAGGCGCTGGGCGGGGCCGACGTCGTGCCCCCCGAGGAGGCCGATCTGACGGCGCTGGCCGGCGCGGACCTCGTGGGCTTCGGCTCGGGCGTCTTCTACGGCAGGCTGCACCCCCGGCTGACCGATTTCGTCAGGGCCCTTCCCCCCGGGCGGGGCCGGGCGTTCGTGTTCGCCACCAGTGGGCTGCCGGAGATCCCGCCGGCGCCGTTCACCCGCCCCGTGATCCGGCTCCTCGAAGGCAAGGGGTTCACGGTCGACGGGAGCTTCTCGTGCCGGGCGTTCGACACCTGGGCGCCGTTCAAGCTGATCGGTGGGCTCAACAAGCAGCGCCCGCACGCCGGCGACCTGGCCGCCGCGCGGAGGTTCGCCGAGCGGCTTCGGGTCTGAGGGGCACCGGCGTCGCACCGGCGGTATGAGTAACCGCTCGGTGCCTGGGCAGGGGCCGGGTGAGGTAGCAGGAGGACGCCATGGCAGACGGCGTATCGCATGCCGCAGGTCCCGGAAAACCGCCCGGGTCGCAGTCCACCACGGTCACGCCCGATCACGTCCGGGCCTTGCTGGAGCACGCGGGCGAGGAGCGGGTTCTCATCGTGATCCAGGGCCGGGTGGAGGTCGTGCCGGCCGCCCGATTGCAGGAGCCCGCGTACGAGGGCGCCCTGGAAGTCGCCTCCACACGGGACCTGGACGCGATGTCTGCCCTCAGCCCGCCGCAAAAGGCCGATCCCGAGGTGCTGGCCTCCGTGCTGCAGGCCGCGGTGACGCGGCTCGGCGCCTGAGGAGCCGCGGGCATCCGGCTCACCCGGTGTTCCGACGGAGAGGTAAGGGGGCGGTGGGGGGGCGGTGGCATCCATGCCGGCGCCCCGAGTGGGCAGATCACTCCGGGCGTGGAGGGCCGGCGGTCGGCGGGGGCTGGCCGACAGAACCGGGCTGGTCGATCCCTTCAACCCTCCCACAATCCGGCCCGTCGCGAGCAGCGCCGCCACCACCCCGGACGCCGCACCCGCACGGGCGGACCCGCGGCGTCCGGAGGGTCTCCCTGCGCGCCGTCACCCGACCTGATCCACGACTCGGGTATCACCGTGGTGGATGCGACGTGGTCGGGCAGGTCGGGAAGGTGACTGGTGGACGTGGACCGACATCCGGGACTCGAAGCGGCGAAGGCGGCGATCCGCGCGCTGCCCCCGAGGTGGACGGCGGCCTCGGAACGGGCGGCCGGCGGGCTGTGGCGACTGCCGAGGGCGGCAGATGCCGTGGAGCACGCCTTGGTGGAGGGAGAGGAGGGGCTGCGCGAGCGTGGCTGGGTGATGGTGCGCGCCCGGGTGACGGAGGAGATCGGCTCGGGGCGGGACTGGACGCGGGAGGCCGCGGCATGGCTCGCGCGGGGAGCGGCGACCTGGCGCGAGTCCGCCCGTGTGACGGGCGATCTCGCGTGGCGGGCGCGGGCCGAGGGGTTCAGCGCCCTGCTGTTCCTGGACGAGGCCTACGTGACCACGCTGGATCCGGACACCGCGCTGGGGCGGGGTCTGTGGCACTGCTTCCTGACGACGCTGCGGTACGACTTCCGCTGCGTGGCCATCGAGGAGTTCTTCGACGCACTGCCGGCCGGCCGTGACCGCACGGACCCGTACACCGATTCCCTGCGTGCCTTCGCCCTGCTCGGGCGCTCGCGGACGGAGGGGCTGGCGCTGATGGAAGCGGTGGTGGCCCGGGCGGGTGACGAGGACAAGGTGGTCCACGCGTTGCTGCACGGGCTGTGGCTCGGGGAGAACCTCCCCCGTCAGGCGTCGCTGATGCTGGACCTGCTGGAGGCCTCCGCCTTCTCCGGAGGCCTGCTGGGGCCGGAAGCCCTGTTCCGCAAGGCGGGGGCGCTGCGCAGGCTGCGGCAGTACGAGCCCGCGCTGGCGGCCGTTCAGAGCGCGATCGACTGCCTCGATCCCGGCGAGGTCGTCGTGCACGCCGACTGCGTCCGCGAGCGGTCCCTGATCCTGGCGGAGCGCAGCCTGCACGCCCTCGCGGGCGTCTCCGCCGAGCGCAGCGGGCCCGGCGGTGGCGGTGGGGAGGGCGGCCGGTAGCGGATGCGGGTCCGCGGGGAAACGAAACGGCTCCGCCTTCGGGGGAAGGGGAGCCGTTTCCGTATGAAGTGCGGTGCCGTACGTGACTCAGGCGTGGCTGTGGTGGTGCCGGTTACCGGTGACCAGCCGGTAGACGGCCAGGAGGATGACGGAACCGACGATGGCGGCGACCCAGGTGGACAGGTCGAAGAAGCCGTCGATGGAGTCGACGCCGAAGATCACCTTGCCGAGCCAGCCGCCGAGCAGACCGCCCGCGATACCGATGAGCATGGTGATGATGATGCCGCCAGGGTCCTTGCCCGGCATGATCGCCTTGGCGATGAGGCCCGCGAGCAGCCCTATGAGAATCCAAGCGAGAATGCCCATGATCCGTCTCCTACCTCGATGTATAAGGCTGTTGTCAACGATCGTCTGCACCGAGAGCGCACTTTCAAACCTCCCCGTTTGCTGATCGTTCCGCCGGAGTCCGGGCAGTGGAGTCCCTGTCGGTCCGCGTCGCGGAGGATCCCGCGGCCGGGACCGGGCCTTGGACGTCGAACGAGGGAGGACCCCATGTCCGTGCAGGACCTGCGCGACCAACTCCGGTCGCTGCGCAAGCAGCTCGAAGAGCAGCCGGCCCTTACGCTGCGGGAGCGCGACGACATACACGCGCTGATCGACAGGATCGAAGACCGGCTCCGGACCGGTGACGCCGCCTCCCACTCCGGTCTCACCGGTGGGGTGACGCGTGCGGCGGAACGCTTCGAAGCCGGCCATCCCAAGGTGGCCGGGACCCTGCGCAGCATCGGCGTGGCGCTGGCCAACATCGGCATCTGACACACCGCCCCGCGGCGGCGGGGGCGCGTGGGTCACTGCGCCGGCGTCGACCAGGGCGCGGTCCGGAGGTCGTCGGCGCTGCGCCGCTGCCTCACCACTGAGGGCTCGTCGGCCGCCTTCCCCACGGCGATCATGGAAACGATCGCCCAACCGGGGTTGGGCCGCAGCTCCTCGGTGAGGGCTTCGAGGTCGAAGGCCCGGAACTGATGGGTGGCCAGCCCCAACGCCTGGGCCTGGACGGTGAGGTGGGCGACGGCCTGCCCAAGGTCGTAGTCGGCGAACTCGGAGTAGAGGAGCGGCGAGTCGTCCACGTAGCGGCGGGTCAGCGCGACGACGAGCAGGCCTGCGTCCTTCGCCCACCGCAAGGAACTGGGCGCGAGGTGCGGCAGCACCCGTGCGTGGTCCGGTTCGCCGGGGCGGGCGGGGAGGAAGCCCCACGGTTGCGCGTTCCCGGCGGAGGGAGCCCAGCGGGCGGCTTCGAGCAGCGCGTGGAGGGCGTCGTCGTCCACGCGGCCGGACGGGTCGAACGCGTAGGGGCTGAACCGGTCGGCCAGAAGGGGGTGCACCAGGTCGGTCCGCACGGGATCAGGAAGCATGCCCGGTACAACTGCGCGCCGCCGTGATCCATTTCCTCGACGGCCGGGACCGGGCTCCGCCCACGGACGGTGGGCTGGGGGGGACGGGCGCCAGGGGGCTACGGGGCCGGTGCGGCCCCGGCGCCGTCGTCCGCGACCCGGCGGCGGACCTGGTTCTCCTGGGCGAGGCGCCGTAGCAGCTCGAACACCGGGGCGCAGATCGCGAAGACGATGACCGCCCGCTCGGCCAGGGCCACCGGGTCGTCGACACCGGCCGCCCGCTCCAGGTCCAGCCGGGCCACCGACTCGGCCAGCCTCGCGTAGGCGGCGAGCTCGTCCGGGGCGTACTGGGCGTCCAGCCGCCGCAGTTCTTTCAGTGCCGCCGTCAGGCCCTGCACGTGCGGTGAGGTGTCGGGCGCCTGCCAGTCGAGGTCCGCCAGCAGCTCCGCCACCTCGGCCCCGGCGGTCGCGTCGGCCTCGGCTTCCTCCTCGGGGGCGGTGGCGCGCTGGGCCGCCACCGGCACCGGAAGGGCGTAGCTGATCGCTCCGAGGGCGCCCTCGGAGCTGTCGGCCTGGTCGACGGCGCCGAGCACGTCGCGGGTGGCGGCGATGGACAGGCCGCCGAGCTTGGTCAGTGCCTTGATCAACCGCAGCCGCTGCACGTGCTCCTCGCCGTACTCGGCCAGCGTGGCGGCGGTCGCCCGGCCCGCGGGCAACAGGCCTTGTCGCAGGAAGTACTTGATGCTGGCGACCGGCACGCCCGTCCGCCGGCTGAGCTCCGAGATCTTCATGCGGCTTCCCTGCTGGTCATGCGGTCCGGTATCGGTGACCGGCGATTGGACACCACTACAAGATACTGCCAATATCCAGTAGCTAGATACCTTGAGTATCCAGCCAGGGGCCATCACTCGTCCCACACGTTTCACACACGCCTCACGCGTCACACCACACACACCACACACACCGCACGCACCACACCGCACCGCACCGCCTCGCACCGGAGAATCGATGCCTCACCCCACTCCCCCCTCCGTGCTCCGCCGCCCACAGCTGTGGATCGGAACGGGACTGATCGCCGCAGTGGTCTCGATGTTGTTCGCCCTGCTCTACGTGGGCGGCAACGTCAACCCCAGGGGCAACCTGCGCGACCTGCCCGTGGCCCTCGTCAACGCGGACAGCGGCGCCGACGTCAACGGCCACCGCGTCAACATGGGCCGGCAGATCGTCTCGGGGATACAGAAGGCCGCCGGGGCCGACAAGAGCATCGACTGGCAGGTCGTCAGCCGTGAGGAAGCCGACAAGCGGCTGGGCCGGGGCAAGGTCTTCGGCGCCCTCGTCATACCCAAGGACTTCTCGGCCACGGTGACCGCGCTCGGCGCGCCCCAGCCCGCCACCCAGGACAAGGCCGTCCCGCCGACCCTGACCGTGCTGACGAACCAGGCCGCCGGCAGCATCGGCTCCTCCATGTCCTCCCAGGCCGCCCAGAAGGCCGCCCACGCGGCCTCCGCCCAGCTCGGCCAGGAACTCCTCAAGCAGGCCGCAGCCCAGAAGGCCCCGCTGCCGACGGCCGCGCAGCTCAAGCTGGCCGACCCGGTGACCGTGAACGTCGCGGACGGCCACCCCCTCGGCTCCCGCAGCGCCATGGGCCTGAGCGCCTTCTACTACGCACTGGTCCTGGTCGTCTGCGGCATGCTCGGCGCCAACGTCGTGAACTCCCAGGTCGATACCGCGCTCGGCTACCTGCACACCGATTTCGGCCCGTTCCGCAAGCGTGAACCCGTCCAGCACACCAGTCGCGTCCGTACCCTGGCCATCGGCATGGCGCTGATGCTCGGCCTGTCACTGGTCATGGGCACCCTGGTCGAGGTCGCCACGGTCGGCATCCTCGACATGGACGCCTCCCACCTCGGCCTGCTGTGGCTGTACTCGGTCTCCACCATCGCGGTCGTCGGCGTCGGCAGCCTGGCCCTGTTCGCGGCCTTCGGCACCCCCGGCATGCTGCTGGCCACGATCGTCTTCGTCGCGATGGCCGTCCCCTCCTCCGGCGCCACCGTGCCGGTCCAGGCGCTGCCCGGCTTCTTCCGCGCGCTGGCCGAGTTCGAGCCGCTGCGCCAGATCACCGAGGGCCTGCGCTCGCTGCTGTACTACGGGGCGCAGGCCGACGCGGGCCTGACGCGGGCGTGGGCCTCGATGGGGGTCGCCCTCGTCGCCGCGCTGGTCTTCGGCTTCGCCGTCACCCGCCTCTACGACCGCAGGGGGCTGCACCGCATCCCCCACCCCGACGCCGACGCCGAGGCCGGGGTCGCGGTGCAGGTCTCCTGATCGGGACGTACGTTCCCGCCGTCCGCACAGGCCGCCGGCCCGGCGAAGTCCGCCGGGCCGGCGGCCTGTGCGCGTGACGCCCGGGCGGCGGTCCGCGTCGCTCGCGCCGATCAGCCGTCCTTGCCGCGCTTGCGCAGCGACTGCGGCTTGTGGACGGCCCTGCGGCCGGACTTGCCGCTTTCCACCTCGTACTGCGGCTCGTCCTTCGAGGCGTCGACGATGCGGCCTGCCGCCTTCGTACGCTTGGCGATCTTCTTCTTGACTTCCCCGGACACGGTCTTCCCGTGGCTGCTCCAGGAGACCTTGTCGCCGGGGCCGAGCTTGTCGTCCTTGGCCATGGCAGCTTCCTCCTCCGTTCGCCCTCACCGATCCCGGTCCTGATCATGCTGTTCGGTGCCGGCCGCGGCCGCAACCGCGCGCAGCGTGTCGGACTGGGACGTGCGGACGAGTCCGGCGTGACGTGACGCGACCTGTGGCGGGGCCTTATTCGGTTGCTCTTCCTAGGGGCCCTAGGTTAAACCTAGGACCCCTAGGAAAACGGGAGGGTGCATGGCGCGCGCAGGGTTGACGGCGGAGCGGGTGACGATCGCCGGCGCGGAGCTGGCGGACGACGTCGGGCTTGATCAGGTGACCATGTCGCAGGTGGCACGCCGGCTCGGCGTGAAGGACGCGAGCCTCTACACGCACGTGCGCGGCCTGGAGGATCTGCGGGGACGGATCGCGCTGCTCGCGGCGGACGAGAAGACCATGCGGCTCGCGGAGGCGACCGCCGGACGGGCCGGCAAGGAGGCACTGGTCGCGTATGCCAACACGTGGCGGGAGTACGCCCGTTCGCACCCGGGCCGCTACACGGCCACCCAGATCCCGATCCGGATCGACCCCGAGCTGGCCGCGAAGGCACCCGGTCCGCGGCGGGCGGTCGAGCTGACCTACGGCATGCTGCGCGGCTACGGACTGGCCGAGCCGGACCTGACCGACGCGGTCCGGCTGCTGCGCAGCACGTTCCACGGGTTCGTCGCGTTGGAGGCGGCGGGCGGATTCGCGCACGAGCGGTCGCCGCAGCACTCCTGGCTCCGCGCGCTCGACGCCCTACACACGCTCCTGGAGCACTGGCCCCCGTCCCGAGAAGGAGACTCCTGATGACCGACCCGACCAGCGGCACCCTGCGCGTGCACGGCGCGACCCTGCACTACGAAGTCCGCGGCCAGGGGCCGCTGTTGCTGCTGATTCCCGGCGGGGCGGGCGACGCCGCCTCCTTCGACGGCATGGCCGACGACCTGGCCGCCGAGTACACCGTCGCGACCTACGACCCGCGCGGCATGTCCCGGAGCACGTTGGACGACACCGAGGCCGAGCAGCGGGTGGACCAGCACGCCGACGACGCGTTCCGCGTGCTGGACCTGCTGTCCCCCGGCGAGCCCGCCCGGGTGTTCGGCGCCAGCTCGGGTGCCATCGTCGCCCTGCACCTCCTCACCGCCCACCCCGAACGCGTGGAACGTGTCGTGGCGCATGAGCCGCCGGTGGTGGAGGTCCTGCCCGACGCCCCACGGCACCGCGCGCTCATCGCGCGTGTCCAGGAGACCTTGCGCAGCCAGGGGCTGATGCCGGCGATGGCCGTGTTCGCCGCCGGTCTGAGGAAGGACGGCGACTCCACCGGCCCGAAGGCCGGGATCGAGCTTCCGCCGCAGGCAGCGGCGCGGGCCGAGCGAACGATGGCCAACCTGCCGTACTTCGTCGGGCGCATCGTGCCGAGCTTCATGTCCTACGTCCCGGATACCGGGCGACTGGAGGCCGTGTCGGACCGGCTCGTGCTGGCCTGCGGCGACGATTCGCGCGGCGAGCTGCCCTACCGTCCGGCCGCTCTCCTGGCCGAGCGCCTCGGCACGGAACTCCGTCACTTTCCCGGTGGCCACACCGGCCTCACCACGCACCCGGCCCAGTTCGGCGAAGTGCTCGGCAAGGTCCTCCGCGCGTAACCGCACCAGCCGCGCAGCTCCCAGGGTCAGCAGTTGTCACCGACCGCATCCATCTTTGACCCGAAGCGCGAACCGTAGTTGCTGCCGTAGTCGCCCTTGCGGACCGAGTGGCACTCCTTGCCCTTCGCCCAGTCGATGAACGCGCCGGTCCTGTTGGCCCGGAAGGAGTAGACGTGGTCGACGAACTTGCCGGGCAGGTCCACATAGCCGCCCCGCCACACGTAGAGGTCACCGGTCCCGTCCTGGAACCTCCACAAGCAGATGGCATTGCTCGGGCATGCCGGCAGCGCCTGAGCAGGCGTCGTGGTGCCGAGTGCGGTCAGTACCGCAGCGCCGAAGACCAGCAGGGTGCGCAGGTGACGTGTCCTCATCCGTTCCTCCTCGCCGAGGCCGATCCTCCCATCGTCCTCGGCGGGGGCAAGAAGCGTGGGACGACGGGGACATCCACACGCGTTCTGCGAAAATCCATAGGATCTTCAACGTTTGCCCACGAACCGGCCACACCGCCCGGGCCGGTCAGGCGGAGGTGAAGAGGTCGTCCCGTGCGCCGTCGAGGACGAAGCCGTTGTCGAAGCGGACCCGGACCATCACGCCCGCGCCCCGCTCCTGGTGGGCGGCCCACGCGGGCTCCAGGGAGCGGACCTCTTCCTCCAGTTGCCTCCTGCTCTCCGGTGGCATGTCGTGGCCGAAGGAATCGAGGAGGGACTTGAGCCGCTCGTATTCGCGGACTTCCCGGCCCGGATCCCGCTCCTCGACCACCCGGTCGACGGTTCCCCCGGTCCCGGCCGCCAGCGCCAGGAAGCCGGCGACGGGCCCCGCCGCCGCCCCCTCGGCCATGACGACCGCGTCGGCCAGCCCGATGTCCACGGCCAGCGCGACCCGCTGACCCTCCTTCAGTGTCATGACCCTTCCCTCTCTTGATGCGCTACGGGATGCCTGCCCGTCGGCCGCGCCACCGCCCGCCGTCGAGCGACGGCCACACCAGACCGGGGCGAGCCATTATCCGTCGGCGGGCCGGTGGGGTTGCGGGTGGGTACAGTCGCTGCCGAACGGGTCGGCTGCCGGGGGAGCGGCGTGGGTATGCGGAGGCATCCGCGGGGGGTGTTGGGGTGTCTCGCCTGCCTGTGGGCGGCTTCCTTCGGGGGGCTCCACTTCTAATGGGCGCTCGGTGGCAGCCGCGGCCTCGGGGTTTCGGCAGGAGGCAGACTGGCCGCTGAGCGGCCGCTGTGGTTCGTTGCCGCCGGCCTGTGGGGTGTCGGGGCGCTGTGCCTGGCGGGCGGCCTGCTGGGGTGGGTACTGGTCCGCCGGCGGCTCCGAGGGCGTTGCGGGCAGTTGGTGAGGTGGGCCAGCTGGGGGGTGGCCGCGCTGCTCCTCGTGCGCGCCGTCGGCGTCGAGGTCCTGCTCCTGACCGACGCGACGCACGTGGACGCCTCCCTCAGCGCCGGGCAGCGGTTGTGGACGTTGGCGCTGTGGAACCCCTGGTTCGCCGTCGGTGGTGCGGCATTCGCCGGCGCAGCCTTCGCAGCCGGCCGGTGTCCGTCCTCGGAGCCCGCCCGGCCCACCCGAACCGCCCCGTGACCTCTCGCCCCGCCGGGGGGCCCGGCCGTACCGCCCGCGTCGCGGCGCTCACCACCCGATCGGCATGGCGCGCGGCCCGCGCACCAGCATTTCGGTCTTCCACGTGATGTCGCCGACGACCTCGAGGCCGGGGAAGCGCAGGAGGAGCGCGCCCAGCGCCTCCTGGAGTTCCATGCGGGCCAGCTGGGCCCCCAGGCAGTGGTGGACGCCGTGGCCGAAACCGAGGTGCTGGTTGGCCGGGCGCCGGATGTCGAGGACACCGGGGGCGGTGAAGCGCAGTGCGTCGCGGTTGGCGGCGCCGGTCGCGACCAGCAGCGGGTCTCCGGCTTTGACGAGGGTACCGCCGACCTCGATGTCCTCGGTGGCGTACCGGGCCTGGCCGGCCCCGCTGCCCAGCGGCACGAACCGCAGCAGCTCCTCCACCGCCGTCGCGATCAGGGCGGGGTTCTGCCGCAGCAGCGCGAGCTGGTCCGGGTGGTCGAGCAGGGTGAGGACGAAGTTCGGGATCTGGGAGGCCGTCGTTTCGTGGCCGGCCACCAGGACCGCCACGCACAGGTCGATGAGCTCCAGCTCGGAGAGCCGGTCGCCGTCGCCGTCCCGGGCTTCGATGAGCGCCGTCATCAGGTCGTCCTGCGGGTCCCGGCGGTGGTGGCCGATGAGTTCGGCCATGTACGAGCGCAGTTCCTCGCGGTTGGCGTCGAACTCCTCGGCCGTCAGCGAGCTGGTCGACAGGGCGGCGTCGCTCCATGCCCGGAAGCGCGGCCGGTCCACGACCGGCACGCCCAGCAGGCGGCAGATCACGGCGACGGGGATGGGCAGCGCGTAGCGGTCGACGAGGTCGACGGGAGGCCCGGCCGCTTCCAGTTCGTCGAGCAGCTCGGCGGTGAGCGCGCGTACCTGGGGGCGGAGCCTTTCGACCTGCCGGACGGTGAACGCCTTGGCGACGAGGGACCGCAGCCGGGTGTGGTCGGGCGGGTCCATGCCCAGGATCCCGCTGTCGGTGCGGCCTTCGGACTGGCGGGGTTCGTCGTGGGTGCCGGCCGCCGCGCGGCTGAAGCGGGCGTCGCCCAGCACGAGGCGGGCGTCCGCGTAGCGCGTGACCAGCCAGGCGGGCTCTCCGTAGGGCATCTGCACGCGTAACAGGCCGGGCCGGTCGCGTACGCGCTCGTACTCCTCGGCCAGCTGGAGTCCCTCGGCGGTGTTGAAGGGGTAGGCGAGGGCGGTGGTGCCGGTGCTCGTCACTTCGGCCTCCCGGACGCGGGTGGTAAGCAGCTGCTTACAACGTAGGACGAGCCGTCCGGCGGGTCAACGCCCGTTTGTGGCCGTTATCCTGACGGGCCTTCGGCCCCTCGGAGAGGAGCATCAGCGTGGACGGATCGCCCCGGCCCCAGCCCACGGAGCACCCCCGGAACGCCGCGGCCACCCGTCTGCGGCTGCTCGAAGCCGCAGCCGACCTGTTCGCCGAACGGGGCTACGCGCGCACCACGGTCCGGGCGATAGCCGAGCGTGCCGGAGCCAACCAGGCGCTCCTGTTCCGCTATTTCGGCACCAAGCACGGGCTGTTGACGGAAGTCGTCGCCCGAGGTGGCCTGGAGCAACTGCACGCGACCGCGCCTCAAGACCTGTTCGAGACGGCGCTGCGTTCGCTGCTGACGCGCAGCGCGGCGGGGACCGACCGCTCCCTGGAGGTGTACCTGCGGTCCGTCGGGCGGGGCGACGAGGCCAGCGGGACCCTGCGGGAGCTGGGCGCGGCGTACCAGAAGGCGCTGGCCCGGCTCTCCGCCTCCGATGACGGGGCCCTGCGCGCCGACCTGGCGATGGCCTGGCTGCTGGGAATCGGCCTGATGCGGACGGTCGCCCCACGCGAGCCCCTCGCCGGCGCCGATCCGGACACCGTCTGCCGGCTCGTGCTGGCCGCCCTCGACCGGTTCTGGACCGCGCCGGGGGACGGGCCGCGCCGGGGCGCCGGCGATTAGCGAACAGGGTGCTCCGGCCGGCCGGGACGGGCGCGCTCCGGCCGGCCGGGACGGGCACGCTCCGGCCGGGACGGCAGCCGGGGCCCCTCGCGAAGAGCGCGCCTCACACGCCGACCGCCTCTTCCATCTCCTCCTCTTCCGCCTCGGCGGCAGGCGTCTCGCCGACGGTTCGACGGCGTTCGGCGAGCCCGGCCGCGGCAGTGAGCGCCAGGCCGAGCAGCAGCCAGACGGAGAGGGTGCCCACCTGGTGGGAGAGGCCGTCGTTGCCGAAGTAGACGAGGCTGCGCAGGCCGTCGACGTACCCGGCGCCGTTCCAGAAGGCGTGCAGTGAGCCGAAGAAGCCGTTCTGCAGCTCGGGCCGGAACAGTCCCCCGGAGCTGGTGAAGTTGAGCATCACGAAGAGCACCATCATGGCCAGCGTCGTCCAGCGCCGCAGGAACGTGTGCAGTCCGACCCCGATGAAGAGGATGCCCGCGGAGTAGAGCCAGCTCAGGCCCCAGACCCCGGCCAGGCCGTGGTGGGCGAGGTGGAAGACCGGCCCGGCGAGCAGCGCGCCGATCACACTGACGACTCCCGAGACGCCTACGGCGAGCAGGGCGCGGCCGCGCATGCGCAGGGCGGCGCCCGCGCCGCCGAGGACCGCGACCGAGGCGTAGGAGCCGATGCTGACCGCGACGAGCAGGAAGAACAGGCCCTGGCCGGTCGGGTCGTCGGCGACGGTACCGGCGACGTCGGTCACCTTGAGCGGCAGGCCCTGCCGGGCAGCGACCGGAGTGAAGACCTTCTCCGCCACGGTGGCGCTCGTGTCGGAGGCGGCGCTGGCGACGATCAGCTCGGGGGCCGTGTCGCTCGGTACGTAGGCGCCTGCGATGCGGCGGGCCTTGAGCTCGTCGACGGCATCGGCGCGACGGGCGAGCGTGCGTACGTCGAGCGCGTCGCCGGCGCCGTCCTTGACCGTCTGGGCGAAAACCATCGCCCGGGGCCCCTCGCCCACGACGGCGACCGGCAGGTGGTGGGGCTCCGGGTGGACGAAGGCGCCCATGTAGGCGAGGCCCATGCCGAGGCACATCAGCAGCGGGGTCAGCAGATGGGTGAGCACGTGGCGCAGCGCGGGGTCCGCGGCGTGGTGGTGTGCGGATGTGCGGCCGGACATGCGACAGACCTCCGGTGTCGGCGGGCGGCGGGGCGGGCCCCGCGGCCGCCAAATATAGTTGGCATATACAACTTCCCTTACAGTTGTACTATACAACTAGACGGAAGGAGGTCGGCGTGACCACGGACACAGCAGGCGCCGCCCGGCCCGAAGACGAGCGCCGGGCAGCCGCCGTCGAAACGATTCAGCGCGAGATGACCGCGTTCGCCCGGCGGGCCCGGTCGGCAGCCGCGCGGATGCACCCAGAACTCTCCTTGGTGTCGTTCACCTTGCTCAGCCATCTGGAGGAGCGCGCCGGCTGCCGGGCCTCCGACCTCGCCGCCCACTACGCGCTGGACAAGTCGACGGTGAGCCGCCAGGTCGCCGCCCTGGAGCGGGCCGGGCTGGTGGTGCGGCGCACCGACCCGGAGGACCATCGGGTACACGTACTGGAACTCTCCCCCGCGGGCGCCGCGACCCTGGCGAGGACGGTCAGGGAGCGGCGGGCCATGTTCGACGAGCGGCTCGCGGACTGGCACCCCGACGACCTCGACCGCTTCGCCGCCTACCTGCTCCGCTACAACGAGCAGCCCGCTCACGAGCGGCCCGCGCACCCGCCGGGAATGCCGCCCGGTAATTAGTTGCTAAATACATCGGAACCCGTGCTACCCCAGGAGACACGCATGTCGGACCAGCCCCAGGAAAAGCCCGCGGACGTCGTCGCACGGCTGCGCGCCGCCTTCGACACCGGCCGGACGAAGTGCCTGGCGTGGCGCACCGGCCAGCTCGAAGCGCTACGGACGCTGCTGACCGAGCGGGGTGACGAGCTGGCCGCCGCGCTCCACGGCGACCTCGGCAAGAGCCGCGCGGAGGCCTACCGCACCGAGATCGACTTCACCGTGCGGGAGATCGACCACACCCTGGAGCACCTGGCGCAGTGGCTGCAGCCGCAGCCGGCCCCGGTACCCGAGCGGCTCAGCCCCGCCGTCGCCCACACCGTGCAGGACCCGCTCGGCGTGGTGCTCGTCATCGCCCCCTGGAACTACCCCGTCCAGCTGCTGCTCTCCCCGGTCGTCGGCGCGCTGGCCGCCGGCAACTGCGTCGTCGTCAAACCCAGCGAACTGGCGCCCGCCACCTCCCGCGCCGTCGCCGGTCTCCTGCCGCGCTACCTGGACCGCGAGGCGGTGGCCGTCGTGGAGGGCGCGGTGGCCGAGACCACCGACCTGCTGGCGCAGCGGTTCGACCACATCTTCTACACGGGCAACGGCCGGGTCGGCCGGGTCGTCATGCGGGCCGCCGCCGAGAACCTCACGCCCGTCACGCTCGAACTCGGCGGCAAGTCGCCCGCCTTCGTCGACCGCGGCACGGACCTGGGCGTCGTGGCGGCCCGGCTGGCGTCCACCAAGTTCATGAACGCCGGCCAGACGTGTGTCGCTCCCGACTACGTCCTGACCGACCCCGAGACCGCCAGGGAACTGGAGAAGGCCCTGGCCGAGGCCGTGCGCGCGATGTACGGGGACGACCCCGCGACGTCCCCGGACTACGGCCGGATCATCAACGAGCGGCACTTCGACCGGCTGACGGGCCTGCTCGATTCCGGCCGCGTCGTCACCGGCGGCACCCACGACCGCGCCGACCGCTACATCGCCCCGACGGTCCTGGCGGAGGTGGCGCCCGACTCCCCCGTCATGCGCGAGGAGATCTTCGGCCCGATCCTGCCGGTGGTCGAGGTGCCCGGACTGGACGAGGCCATCGCCTTTATCCGCGACCGGGACAAGCCCCTGGCGCTGTACGCCTTCACCGAATCCGACACCACGCGCAAGCGACTGACCCGGGAGACCTCCTCGGGCGGCCTGACGTTCGGACTGCCCGTGGCCCACCTCACGATCTCCGACCTGCCCTTCGGCGGGGTGGGCGAGAGCGGCATGGGCAGCTACCACGGCCGCTACTCCCTGGACACGTTCAGCCACCGCAAGGCCGTTCTGGACAAGCCCCTGAACTGACGCCGGGGCCGGCCCGCCGGTGCGCTCGAGCGATCCGGCCGGATGGACGCGCCGAGCCGGGGCACCCGGGTGGCATGGCTGTCCTTCGAAAGCTCGCCCGCCCCCTGCTGGCCGCCCCGTTCGTCACCGGCGGGCTGCGCACCCTGCGCCGCCCCGAGGCCGTGGCGGAACTCGCCCAACCCGTCGTACGGGCGGTCGGGAAACGCATCCCGGCGTTCGCCGGGGACCCGATGAAACTGGTACGCGTCAACAGCGCGGTCCAGGCCGGGGCCGGCCTGCTGTTCGCGACGGGGCGTGCGCCCCGTCTGGCCGCGCTGACGCTCGCCGCCACCCTGGTACCGACCACCCTCATCGACCACGCCTTCTGGACGGTGGAGGACCCGGAGGAGCGTGCACGCCGGCGCGCCCACTTCATGACGGACCTCTCCGCACTGGGAGGGCTGCTCATCGCCGCCGCGGACACCCACGGCAAGCCCTCGCTCGCCTACCGGTCCCGGCACGCGCTCGACCACCGGCATCCGGTGCGGGCCGTCCGCCGCCCCGTCGAGGCGGCCGCGGCGAGTACCACCGCCCGCGTCAAGGCCGCGGCGCACGGTTCCCGCTGAGCCCCGTGGCAGACGACCGCGACACCGCCAGGCCCGGGTCCCCCCGGCCCGCCGCGCCCGGCCCGCCCCTGTGGGCGCGGGCCCTGGCCGCCGTCACCCGCAGCGCGCGGCGCCGCCGGACGGCGGGCGGAGCCGCCGTCTGCGCGAGCGCCTGTGAAGCGCGGGCGCGCTCCATCGGCCGGGGTGGACCGGCGGCCGCCACCGGCCGGCTCCGGCGCGGGGACGCGTCCCCCGGCGGGACCGACCCTCGCGAGCGGGCGCAGGAGGCGGTCGAGTCCCGCACCACCGGCCCCGACGACCTGGCCTCGCTGCTGGACATGCTCGACCTGCGGCGGCGCGGGGACTGAGGGGACCGGCGCCGGCCCGGAGACGGCGGCGCGACCACTGGCGGTTACGGACGGCGGCCCCACGCGGAGACCAGCGGAGCGGTGGCCAGGTCCAGCCGCCCAGCGGCGACGTTCGCCAGGTGGCGGTCGATCTCCTCGTCGGTGGCGAGTCCTTCTGCCACCAGACCGTGCCGGATCTGCCGGACGGTGGCGTCCTCCAGCACGGCGCACGCCGGCGAGGTGATCGGGAAGTACGCGTCGGCCTGTACGTCCGCCAGCCCGGCTTCGCGCAGCACCCTGGGCAGGGTGCGCCCGTACGAGAGGTCGGCGCCGCGCGCGGCCATCAGGGTGCGGAATCCGGACCGCAACCGGTTGGCGAGGCGCTGTTCGGGGCCCGATTCGTCGGGGCACAGCAGCGGTTGCACGGCGGTCGACGTGCCGGAAGGTCACCGGGTCGAACAGCTCCGCGAGGGCGTCGAAGCGGACACCCGCCCCGGACTGCCGGTTGTCCAGCAGGTAACCGCGTCCGGCGTCGTGCTCGGCCATGCGGCGGTTGTGGCAGACACCGCCGGACGGCCGGCTCGGGGCAGGTCAGCCGACCTGGCGGCGCACCAGGTCGTGGAACGGGCCGTCCGTGTCGGCGAGGAGTTCCGCGGGCGCGCCCTGCTGGGCGATCCGCCCCTCGGACATCACGATCACCCGGTCGGCGTCCATGATCGTGGACAGCCGGTGGGCGATCACGATGCGGGTGCAGCGCTCGGCGCGCGTGGACTCGATCACCACCCTCTGGGCCGCGTTGTCGAGCGCGCTGGTGGCCTCGTCCAGGAAGAGGATGCGCGGTTTGCGCAGGAGGGCCTGGGCGATCATCAGCCGTTGGCGCTGGCCGCCGGAGACGGTGCCGCCGCCGTCGGAGAGCACCGTGTGCATGCCCATCGGCATGGCCTTGATGTCCTCGGCCAGGCCCGCCCGCGCTGCCGCCTCCCACGCCTCCTCCAGCGAACACGTCTCGGCGCCGCCGATGCAGTCGAGGAGGGAGCCGGACAGCGGCTGGGCGTTCTGCAGGACGACACCGCACTGGCGGCGTACGGCCGCCTGGTCGAGCGCCGCCAGGTCCTGGCCGTCGTAGAGCACGCTGCCGGAGGCGGGCGCGTCGAAGCCGATGAGCAGGCGCAGCAGGGTCGACTTGCCGCAGCCGCTGGCACCGACGATCGCGACGAACTCCCCCGGCCGCACGGACAGCGACACGTCGTCGAGGACGAGCGGACCGTCGTCGGCATACCGGTAGGAGAGGTTCTTCACCTCGATGGCGCCGCCGAGCGTTCCCGGCCGGATGCCGGAGCTGCGCACTTCGGGGCTCGCGTCCAGGATCGGCTTGACCTCCTCGAACATCGGCTGCACGGCGGCAGCCGACAGGAGCGCGCCGGTCAGCTGCGTCACCGCGGACAGCATCATCGTCACGGCGGTGCTGAAGGTGAGGAACCCGCTCGCGGACATGCTGCCCCGGGCCGGGCCGGCCAGCAGCATGAACATCACGAGGGAACACACCGGCAGGCACACCGCGTTGAGGACGGTGACGGCGTTCTTGATGCGGCCGATGCGCTGCTGCAGCTCGCGGGTCCGGGCGAACTCCCGCGCCCAGGCGGCGTAGGCGAAGCTCTCGGCGGCGGCCACGCGCAGTTTGGGCAGGCCGCGAAGGGTCTGGAACGCCTGGTTGCCCAGTTTGTTGCCGAGTTTGACCAGCCGTCGCTGGTAGCGCAGTTGCCACAGGCCCAGGCCCAGGAACACGGCGGCGATGACGAGCAGCATGGCGAGCGCCACCAGCGCCAGCGGCACGCTGTAGACGAGCAGCAGGACGAGGTTCATCGCGGCGACGGCGGACGCCTGCACGGATACCGCGCCGATGCCGGACACCGCCCGGCGGATGGAGCTGATCCCGAGAGCGGCGCCGGCCAGTTCGCCGGTGGAGCGGCCGGCGAAGAAGGTCACCGGCAGTCGCAGCAGCCGGTCCCACACGGCGGGCTGCAAGGTGGCTTCGATACGGCCCTCGATGCGCAGCACGCTGATGTTCTGGAGCAGCATGAAGGCGCCCGACACGGTGCTGGTCGCGATGAGCGCCATGGCGCTCTGCACGATGAGGCCGCCTTCGCCCTGGGGGACGTACGTGCCGAGCACCCGGCCGGTGGCCAGTGGCACGAGCGCCCCCAGTCCCACCGCGACGAGGCCGCCCAGGACGAGGCTGCGCAGGTCCCGGCCCGTCCCGCGGATGCCGAAGCGGACCAGCGCGGCCAGGCTCGGCTTGCCGTCGGGCAGCGGGCGGCACAGCATCACGGCGCCGGGTTCGAAGGCGGCGGCGTGCGCCTTGCCGACGCGTTCGCGGATGCCGGTGGCGGGGTCGACGGCGGTGTATCCGCCGCGCCGCCACAGCAGCGCGACCGGTGACCGGTCCTCGGTGCGGCGGGCCACCAGGGGCCCGCAGTTCTCGCGCCACCAGCGGCCGGCGAGCTTGACGGGCCGGGTACGGATCCGCGAGGCGAGCGCGATGCGTTCGAGGGGGTCCGTCCCCTCGGGGCCGGGGGCCGCCGTGCCCGGTTCGCGGAGCGTGATGCCGGCGTCGTGGGCGACCAGGCGGCACACGGCGAGGGTCGCGTCGTCGCTCGCGGGCCGGTGGGGACGGCCGCCCCTGCCGGTGCGTCCGATGGAGGCGAGCAGGGCCCGGTCCGCCTGGGTGCGGGCCGCCTCGCCGGCCTCGATGCCGGCGGCCGTGCGGTCCTCATGGGCCTGCTCCAGTTGCTCGATCCACCGGTCCAGGGCGTACAGCAGCCGGTACTGCTGGTCGACCATGCCCTGCCACATCGCCCCGTCGACGAGGAGCGCTCCGGCCATGCCGTGGCCCTCGTACGCCGCCCCGTACTGCACGCTGCCGGGGGTGATCTGCATCCACAGGACGTCGTCGTCACGGCCCGGGCCGGTGCTGGTCCGGCTCTCCAGCGGCGCCTGGTACAGGACGCGCAGTCCGCGCCCGACACCCAGTGCGAAAGCCTCTTCGAGGGGGCTCAGGGTCCCGCCGGGCAGGCCGTACCCGCTGTGGTCGGCGTACCACCCCCAGGACCCGTCCTGGGCGTTTCCCGCGCCCGCGAACTCGGGGCGCACGAGTTCGCGCAGCTCGATGCGGCGGAGCCGGCAGCCGTGCACGGGCCTGCCGACCAGGGTGTGCACGCAGCCGTCGGCCGGGCCCAGCAGCAGGGACCCTTCCTCCAGCCGGCCCAGGAAGTGCCAGTGCCCCTCCAGTGCGGCGTCGACGGCGAACAGGTCCAGCGCGCCGTCCTCCACGAGCCACAGCACGAGCGGGCCCTCCAGGGAGAGGCTGCGCAGGCCCGTGCAGTCGACGGGGGAACCGACGGCTGCGAGGGCGGCGACGACGGGATCGGGTGCGGCCTGCGTCTGCCACGTGGTGGTCACTCAGTGCTCCTTGACCAGTGCGGCGTACGCGCCCTGCCGGGCGAGCAGCTCCTCGTGCCGACCGCGTTCCACGACCGTTCCGCGGTCCAGTACGACGATCTCGTCGCTGTCGCGCACCGTGCTCAGCCGGTGGGCGATGACCACGCAGGCGCAGCCGCGGCGGCGCAGGCTGTCCATGACCATCCGTTCGGTCGCCGCGTCCAGGGCGCTGGTCACCTCGTCCAGGACCAGGACGCTGGGACGGCGCACCAGGGCGCGGGCGATCTCCAGGCGCTGGCGCTGCCCTCCGGAGAAGTTGCGGCCGTCCTGCTCGACGCGGCTGTGGATGCCGCCGGCGCGGCGGGCCACCACGTCGTACACGGCGGCGTCGCGCAGCGCCGCGATGACGGCCTCGTCCGTGAGGGAGGGGTCCCACAGGGCGACGTTGTCGCGGATGGTCCCCTCGAAGAGGAAGACGTCCTGGTCCACGAAGGAGACGGAGGCGGCGAGCGCCCCGCGCGGGATGTCCTCCAGCCGCATCCCGTCGATGCGGATGACGCCCTCCCAGGGCGCGTGGAGGCCGGACATCAGCCGCGAGACGGTGGACTTGCCGCTGCCGGAGCCCCCGACGAGCGCGACCTGCCGTCCGGGGCCGACCGTGAGGGAGAAGTCCTTGAGCAGCGGGGCGTCCAGCGGGTTGTAGCCGAAGGTGACGTGCTCCAGCTCCACGTGGCCCCTGAGGCGGCGGGTCGCGGCGGGGGGCTCGCGGCGCGAGTACAGCGGGTCGACGGGGAAGTTCTCGACGTCCTTGAGGCGGGCCACGTCGGCCGCGAAGTCCTGGATGCGCCCGGCGACGCCGCCCAGGCGGGTGATGGGGGCGGTGAAGCTGGTGACCAGGGCCTGGAAGGCGACGAGCAGACCGACGGAGAGGTGCCCCTCCACGGCGCGCAGGCCGCCGATCATCAGGATCAACGCGCTGTTGAGCGCGGCCAGTGTGGGCGCGACGATCGCCAGCCACGCGCTCGGTACGCCGAGCCGCTGCTGCACGTCGAGGGTGACGGCGTGCTGGCCCGCCCAGCGCCGGAAGAAGCCGTTCTCGCCGCCGGTGGCCTTCATCGTCTCGATGAGCTGGAGGCCGCTGTACGAGGTGTTGGTGAGCCGGGCGTTCTCCGCGCGCAGCTTCTGGGTGCCGGTGGCGCGCAGCCGGATCACGATCCGCAGCGCCACCAGGTTCAGCAGCGCCATCAGTACGCCGACGAGGGTGAGCCCGGGATCGTAGGCCCACAGCAGCACGGCGTAGAGGACGACCACCACGGCGTCGACCCCTGCGGCGGCCAGGTCCCGGGCGAGGGTTTCGGCGACGGCGTCGTTGGACTGGAGGCGCTGGACCAGGTCGGCCGGGTTGCGTTGGGAGAAGAACGTGACGGGCAGCCTCAGCAGGTGCCGCAGGAAGCGGGCGCTGCCGAGGGTGGAGGAGATGATGCGCCCGCGCAGCAGGTTGGCCTGCTGGAGCCAGGTGAGGACCGCCGTGAGGGCCAGGGCCACCGCCATCGAGGCGAACAGCACTCCGAGCAGGGAGGTCTGCTCCCCGATCAGGAACATGTCGATGTACGTGCGGCTCAGCGCGGGCACCGTCGCGCCGACGGCCACCAGCAGGAGGCTGGAGAGCACCGCGGCGAGCATCGAGGCGGACGTGCCGCGCAGCCGGGCGGGCAGGGCGCCCAGGACGCCGGGCTTGCGGCCGGAGCGGCGGAAGCCCGCACCGGGTTCGAAGGTGAGCACGACGCCGGTGAAGCTGGTGTCGAACTCGTCCATCGGTACGAACCTGCGGCCTTTGGCGGGGTCGTTGACGTACACGCCCCTGCGGCCGAAGCGACGGCCCATGCCGTCGTAGACGACGTAGTGGTTGAACTCCCAGAAGAGGATGGCCGCGGGCCGCACCCCGGCGAGCGCGGCGAGGTCCATCTGCATGCCTTTGGCCTGGAGGCCGTAACCACGGGCGGCACGCAGGAGGTTGGCGGCGCGGGAGCCGTCGCGGGAGACGCCGCAGGCGATGCGCAGTTCCTCCAGGGGGACGAAGCGGCCGTGGTGGCCGAGCACCATGGCGAGGGCTGCGGCGCCGCACTCCACGGCCTCCATCTGGAGCACGGTGGGGGTGCGCACGGCGCGGGGGGTGCGTCCCTTGGGGGCGGGCGCGGGCTTGCGGCGGGAGGAGCGCCGGGCGGGGGTGGTCGTGGGGGTGGTCACGGGAGCAGCCAATCGACGGGGCGCTGCACGGAGAGGTGGACGGCGCCGGTGACCGGTGTGGTGGAGTCGAGGGCGTACGGGGGGCCGTCGGCGGAGGACCACCGGTACCCGGACCTGGTCTGCGTGGTGCGTTCGAGCTGTACGAGGACCTGGACGGGGTTGCCCTGCGCGGTGAACTGCCCGGCGAGCCGGCCGTCGCCGAGGAATCCGCCGATCTGCGCCGGGGTCTGGGGGGTACGGCCGACCTCCTTGACGCGGCCGCGGAGCACGCCGTAGCGCTGTTGCGGCACCGACTGGACCGTGAGGTCGACGGTGGCGCCGACGGGAACGGCCGCGCCGCTTGCGGCGGGGACGTACAGGACCGCCACCAGAGGGTCGCCCGGGTTCTTGACGCGTTCCAGGGTCGCCACGTCGGCGCCGGTCGTGACGACGGCTCCGACCCTTGCGACCAGGGCGGTGACGCGTCCTCCCGCAACCGCGCGTACGGTCCGCTCCCCTTGCTCGGTACTGACCTGGAGCAGCGGCGCCCCGGGGGCCAGCAGTTGGCCCTCCTTGGCGTGGACGGCGGTGACCTGTCCGGCGAAGGGGCTCTGCAGCAGGTAACTGCCCTCGGCGCGGGTGAGGATGCCGGGAGCGCTCAGTTTGGAGGACACGGATCCGGTGAAGCCCCAGGTGGCGGCGGCCGCCATGACGACGACCGTGACGGCCAGGACGAGCCGGCCCTGCGGGCGGGCGAAGCGCACCGGGAGATCGAGCTCTTCGGGCGATTGCAGCTTCGAGAGCGCCTTTTGACGGAACTGCACGGACTCGGACTCTTCCCTCGACTGCCTCGGGCTCACTTCGACCGGCGTCGTGACTCTTCGTCACACGGGGGTGAACCCCGGAACGGATGCGTTCCGGGGTTCACTGGTCACGCCGGACCGGACTGCTCAGAGACCGGCGACACCCGCGCGGACGCCGACGATGCCCTCGACCTGGCCCGGGAGGGCCAGCGCGCCGTGGACGGTCTGGAGCGAGGTCACGGTGCCCAGCACGTGCTGGACGTCGCCGGTCACACCGCCGAGGAGGCCGCCGCCGAGGGCGATACCGCCGGAAACGGCGTCCAGTTCGTCGTCGGCGATCTCGCGGGTCTCGATGTCGTTACGCATGGGGGCGCACCCTTCGTTCGTCTTAGGTGTTTTTGATGGGGGTATGGGCAGACCGCGACAAGGCGGTCCGACCACCTGCGCGTGGGCCTCGGCCGGCGTGGGACGCCGCTTCCGAAACCGCTGCGGTGCGCCGATGTAAGCACGCCAACGGGTGACGGTGCGAACCGCGTTGACGCTCTCGGGCGGGCGGGACGGGCGCGCGGCAGGAAGCTTTTTCCATTCACCCGGCGGATCACCACACGCCCCTCACAAGATCGAGTAACACATCTGCACGGCGCTCCCCTTTCGGGCCACATGTGGGGCATAAAGGGATCAACTACCTTGCTCATTTCCGGCATATCGCCCGCTGGCGCAAGGGGAGTCATCCACTCCACTCTCACCGTGTGAAGATTTCGTCGTCTCAACGCTCGGCGACGGAGGTGTCACACAGTGCACATGTGCACGTGGGCCGCTAGTGGTTACCGGGCAGCCGCAGGGGCGTTCGGGACGTAGGCCTGCTTGCCGGCGCAGGTCCACACCACGGGACGGACCACACCCGCCCGGTCGACGGCGGCGCCGGCCACCCGGTCGTCGTCGGCGACGGCGTACGCGGCGGTGAAGCCGTTCGGCGCCAGACCCGGCAGGGTCTTGGCCGGGCCGCTGCCGGGCCAGTACAGCGCCTGGACGGCGGCTTCCCGCGTCGGGTCCCACGCGGACGCCGTACCCACGAGGACGCCGCTCGTGGGGCTGATGCCCTCGAACGAGTCGTTGCTGGTTCCGGGCACGCTCGGTACGTACGCAGGATCCCCGTAGGGGACGCTCCACACGAGCGCAGTGGTCTCCAGGCTCCGGGTGTGCCAGTAGCTGCCCGCGATCCGGCCCGACTCGTCGATCGCCTGCGCCCTGTAGTACGCGTAGTCGTCGCCCACCGGCTGGAGCGTGGTGGGGGCGGCGGCCGGGTTCGCGGACCAGACGAGGGCGGGGTGGATGTCGTACGAGGGCTCGCCGGAAGGGCCGGCGCCGTAGCCGATGACCCGGCCCGTGCTGTCGATGCCGGTGACGGCCTCGATCGAGTACCCGGCGGGGACGGCCAGTTCCCGGCGCAGGAGTCGGCCCGACCATTCCAGGCCGACGACGGCTCCCGAGGCGCGGTCGCGACGGCCACCGACGATGTGCCCGGCGTCGTTCACGGCGGTGGCGCTCTCCCCGCCGGGCAGCAGCGTGACGGAGCCGGCGCCGGGCCGGTAGCTGAACGCCTTGGCGCCCGAGGCGGTGGTCAGCGTGCCGACCATCAGGCCCGAGCGGTTGACGGCCTCCACGCTGCCCCCGGTGGCTCCGGCGGGCAGCGGCACGGCGTGGACGGCGGTGCCGAGCCAGTAGGCCGGCTTGTCGTGGGAGACGCCCACGGTCAGGCCGCGCGTACCGATGCCGTTCACCTGCGTGCTGTGCGTCTGGGCGCCGTCGCGGCCGGGCAGTGCCCGCAGGACGGTGATCCCCGGGGTGCAGCGGGCACCGCCACCCGGAGCGGCCGCGGCGGCCGGCCCGGTCGCGGTCGCGACGGCGACCGTGGTGAGCAGCGCCCCGGCCACCGCGGTGCGTACGGTCGTCTTCCTCGTACCCATGGAACCCCCCTCGTCGTGCGCCGGCTCCCCTGCCGGCGGCTCACATGATGGCCTCGCGATCGCCCCGTCCGGCCCGCACCGCCACGAGAGTGTCGGGAAAGCACCCCACCTCGGCCTGCGCCCGCTCGTTGTCATGTGCCGCTGATGTGTGCATGCCGCGGCCGGAGCGTCGAGGAGTGCGGCGAAACCCGGTCGCACGCGGGTGATCGCGCCGGTTGGGGGTAGCCGCGAGGTGACAACGGCGGGAGCGTCTCGAAGAGGGTCTTCGTCATGGCGGCCCGCCCGTACGCACACCATGGGGAAGGCAGGGTGACCTGGCAATGACCACGACGCAGCGGCAGGCCCGCGCCACCGACGATTCGGTGGGCGTGCTGGTCTCGCGCGCCTCCCAGCAGATCTCCGAGCTGGTCCGCGAGGAGATGCGGCTGGCCCGGGCGGAGATGACACAGAAGGGGAAGCGCTACGGAAAGGGCGGCGGCCTCTTCGGAGCGGCGGGGCTGGTCGGAGTGCTGGCCGCCCAGGCACTCGTGGCCACGTGCATCGTCGCGCTCGCGCTGGTGCTGCCCGTGTGGGCCGCAGCGCTCATCGTCACGGCGGTGCTGGGCGCCATCGCCGCATGGATGGCGCTGTCGGGGAAGAAGCAGATCGCGAAGGCCGGCACGCCGGCGCCCGAGCAGACCATCGACAGCGTCAAGGCCGATGTGGCCGAGATCAAGGAGAAGGCACACCGATGACCGACGAGTCCCGCACCAATGACGAGTCCCGCACCAATATCGGCACGCCCACGCCCGAGGAACTGCGCGAGCAGATCGAGCACACCCGCGACGAGCTCGGGCAGACCGTCGAGGCGTTGGCGGCCAAGGCCGACGTCAAAGCCCAGGTGAAGGAGCAGGCCGCGGAGAAGGCCGCCGTGGTCTCCGAGCAGATCCGGGAGAAGGCCGAACGGGCCGCACGGCTGGTGAAGGACAAGACGCCCGACCCCGTTCTGGACAAGGCGGCCCAGGCGACGGCGCAGTTCCGGGAGGGCGCCGTGCGCGCGGGCCGGCTGGCGGCGGACAAGGCCCCCGAGCCGCTCCTCGACACGGGGCGCCAGGCCGTGGGCATGGCACGGGCGAACCGCACCCCGTTGCTGGCGGCCGGTGCGGCTTTGGTGATCTTCCTGCTGGTGCGCCGCAGCCGACGTCGCCGGTGAACGAGTCCGAGACGGCCTGACGCCCTCCCCGCGCCGCGAGCGAGGACCCGGCGACCCCACGGGAGCGGGGAACCACCCGGACGGGGAGGGTCAAGGGCCGTCACCCGGGCACACGAACCGCATGCCCGGAGAACACGCACGCCCTACGAGCACCCTGTTCCGTTCGGCCCCCGCATCCCGTGGCGTCTTACCGGCGCACGGGGGCAGGCACTCCCGCCGCGCATCGTTCGCCGCCCGGCTGCGCCGCAAGCTCCTGGCCTACCGCGAGATCGAGTTCCTGTCCCCCGGCGGCCGCAGGAGCCCCGCCACCGGCGAGGAATGCCTGCTCCTCGTACACGTCCGCAAGGTCGTGGGCGAGATCCGCTACCGGATCTGCTCCACCTGCGCCGAATCGGTGATCACCAGCGTCGACATCGAGGAGCGCTTCCGCGCCGCCGGACTCGGCATCAGGGCGCTGTGCCACCTACGGTCCCGCCACCCGGGAACGACATGGCGCAGCACCCCGCGCCTGCGCGGCACGAGTGACCTCCTGCGCCGGATGCGCATTCCGGTCGCCACCGCAGAGGTACCGTGCCCCCACTTCCGCGCCGCGACCTCCTGACGCAGCCCCACGTGCGGCGGCACGAGTTTCGGCCGCCCGGCACCAAGGCCTTGGCCACCACAACTCCCGCCCGCGGCGTGGAAGTCATCATCCGATTCAATTCATCATTCCATTATCGGATAAGCGGTTAATTGGTGGCGTCGAAAAATCACCCTGGTTATTTCCCTTTCTTTTGCAGTAACTTGAGGAGCGGGAGACGTTCCGAAAAGGGGTGGGGAACGATGGGCGGAACCGAATCAAGGGAAGTGCCCGCGTCGAGCGGTCTTTCCGGCGCCGGCGCGGCGTCCGCCGCCGGGGCGCCGTACCCTCCCTTTCCGCCCGCCACCCCACCTCCCGTCCTGACCAACTCCACCAGGGAGATGCTCAAGGCGACCCTGGTCCAGCTGGAAGCCCCGCCGCCACCCACCGGGCAGGCCCTGTTGAAGTCCGCCTTCGTCCGCCGGCTGGCTCTCTCCGGCGAGGAACTGGAAGCGGTCCGGTCCCGGTTGCAGGGTGCGGAAGCGGCCGGCGCCCGCACGGGTGAGGGTCAGACGCAACCGGTGCCGGACGAGGTCTTCGACCTGCTCGGCGCGGGGAACGCGGCCCTGCGGGCTGCCGGCGGGCCGGCCGCGGATCCCGCCACCACCGCCCCGGCGAGCGCTTTCACGGCGGTGCCGGTGGCAGCCCTCACAGCGGTCGGAAACGCCCTCATCGAGGTTCGGCGGGCCGCCGCCTCGGCACCGGACGCGGACCCGGCGCAATCCGAACTGGCCTTGCGCGCCGCAGTGGGGGCGACCAGGTCCCTCGAAGCCAACTCGGTCGCGCCGAACATCGGCTGGATCAACCTGGAGCGCATGGAGATGGCCCCCGCCGGCCTGGAGCGGGGCGAGCTCATCGCGACCATTCCCCTCGCCCCGCTGGAGGAGACCGCCGTCACGCACAAGGAATGGTCGGTGCAGACCAAGGAGTTCAGTTCCATCGTGACCGACTCGCTGGAGAACACCAGCGAGACCGGAGTCACGGACAACACGGAGCTCGCCCAATCGGCCTCCTCCCAGGCGCAGCACTCCAACCAGTTCAACGTCACCGGCACCGTGCGCGGCGGCATCCCCGTCATCTCCGGTTCGGCCAGCTCCAGTTTCACCGCCCAGGACTCCACGTCCCACTCGGCGACGGAAAGCACGAAGCACGCCACCGAACTCACCAAGAAGGCGTCCTCGCGCGCGAAGCAGGAACACAAGGTCACGATCTCCACCACCACCGTCACCGGCAGCTCCGAGGCCTCCACCCGCACGCTGCGCAACCCCAGCCAGACCGACGCGGTGAGGATCGACTATTTCAGCCTGATGCGGAAATGGCGCGTCCGGCTGTACCGCTACGGCCTGCGGTTGACCTACGACCTCGTGGTGGCGGAACCGGGGGCCGCGCTGCGCAAGTCGTACAAGGAGCTCGAGGCCCTCAGGAAGCAGATCGGCCCGTTCCGGTTCGACGTCCCGCACTCCGAGATCACCGACAAGATCCTCACGGAGCAGCACGAAACGCAGCCGCACCACCTGGTCCTGGGCGAGCGCTACGGGGCAGTGGTGCCCGATCCGCCCCAGCCGCCGACGCCACCGCAGTTCAGCGTGGACGCACCCGACTCCGACGAGAGCCGGATCTTCACGCCCGACCCGCTGGAGATCCCCGACGGCTACCGGATCAAGACCCTGAACCTCTGGTTCGACTCGGCGAGCCGGACCGGCAACGAGTACAAGTACCACCTGGAGGTGCTGGGCTCCTCGTACCAGATGACCGAGGCGTACGGCAGCCACGGACCCGTCGAGCTGACCCTTCCGCAGTGGGGCGGCTTCCAGCTGCACGCGACCGGCAAGGTGCCCATCTCCTTCCGCCTGGGGTACAACCGCCACACCTCCCTCAAGGTGGTGGCGCAGGTGGAGGAGATCCCCGTCGGCGCGGAGCCGGCGCCGGGCGAGACACAGGTGAACACCCGCGTCCGGGAGAAGTGGCAGGCCGCCGTCTGGAACGCCCTGCGTGACGCCGCGCAGAACCAGTACTACTCGCAGCAGCAGGACGTGGCCGCACGGATCTCCGCGCTTGAGGAGAAGATCAACAGCGTCGACACGCTCACGCTCCGCCGTGAGGAGAGCGACGAGGTCATGAAGGGTGTCCTGCGCGCCCTTCTCGGCCCCGGCTTCGACTTCATGCCCGAGAAGGTCGTCAAGCTGTTCGTCGCCGCGGGCGTCGATCTGGAGCACGGCATCGGGTTCGACGGGAATTCCCTCGGCTGGAGCGCGGCCGACTGGGCCGTCTTCCGCCGGCACGAGTCCGACGTCCGGTTCCTCAACCAGGCGATCGAGTGGGAGAACGTGGTCACGTTCCTGTACTCGTACTTCTGGGACGTGCCGCCGAGCTGGGACTTCATCCGGCAGATCCAGCACGCGGACGCCAACCGGCAGGCCTTCCTGCGCGCCGGCTGCGCGCGGGTCGTCCTGACGGTCCGCAAGGGCTGGGAGCAGGAATGGGTCAAGTTCGTGGAGGGCGGCTTCCACCACGAGGATCCGCCGCCGAGCCAGCCCCCTCCGTACTACCTGAGCATCGCCAAGGAGGTGGCGGCCTACGACGACCGCAACTATCCCGGCATCCCGCCGGCCAACCCGGGGCGTTCCGCCGTACGGCTGGAGGACGCCGTGTACACCACCTGTGCGACGCCACTGGAACCGAACCCCACCGACCCGCAGGGTCCCGTGACCATCCGGGTCGAGTCGGCCGCCGGGTTCCTCGTCGGCGCGACGGTGGTCATCGACGTGGCCGACGAACGCGGGCTCCAGGAGGCCCAGACCGTCGTCGCGGTCAACACGGACCGCGCTCAGATCGTCGTCGGCATGCTGAGCCGCTCCCACTCGCCGTCACCCGCCGCGATCCCGATCCTCCAGCCGGGAACCAAGGGGGCACTCATCGCCGAGTGGAACGAGTACACCCCGTCGTCCGGAACGGACATCGCCATCACCTCCCACCTCGGCACGATCGCGTAAAGGGGGCGCAGTGCCCGTCGACGAACTGGACGAGGAGACCCGTTGCGAGCTCCTGGGCGAGAGGGACCCCGCGCTGCTCACCGGGTGGGAGTGGATCGCCGCCGAAGTCTGGGTCAGGTACCACTTCGGCCGGTACGTGGCGGAGTTGCCGGGCTCCACCCATGTCACCCACCAGCTGGACCGGTTGCAGGAGGTCTTCGACCTCATCGCGGGCCAGGAGAAGGGCCAGGGCGGCCGGCCCCCGATGTCCGGCGGGGAAGGTGCGCGTTACAAGCGGCTCTCCGTCCAGCCCAGTGATCCGGTGTTGCGGATGGCCTTGCAGGTGCTGAGCGAGGATTTCCGCAACCCCATCTCGCCCGCGAAGGTCCTGGAGTTCCAGAAGCTGCTCGACCCCGCGGCAAAGACTCCGGCAGGCGTACTGATCGAAGCCGTGCGCAAGCTCACGCCGGGCGGTCTGCTCAAACCGGACATGCTCGGGCTCCAGTCCTACGGCGGGGAGCTCGGCATGGAGGAGGTGGAGGTCGGCACCCGCAAGGGCGGCCTCGACACGTACAAGGAACTCCAGAGCAAACTGTCCATCCTGGAGGATCCCTGCGCCGTCCGCATGCGCCTCGAACTGGCACGGATGCAACGCTCCTTCCGGGTCAGCGCCCGGGCCAGCACGTGGCGGCTGCATCCCGCCCTCATGCTGCTGCCGCTGCCCCTGCACATCGACACCACGAGCGGGAAGGACGTGGTCTCCGACTGGCTCTGCTTCTGGCCCACCAATCGGGCCCGCTTCACGGAGTATCCGCGGCCGGAGACCGGCCGCCCGGGCTATGACGGGCTGGTCCTGTACCACGTACACCGGGCAGAGTTCGACAGCTCCTTGATCCCCAAGAGCGTCCGGGAGCGGATGAACCAGGCGGTACGGGAGTGGGAGCGCAAGCAACGGGCGCCGGGCCCCACGCTCGTGCCGGAACTCGTCACGCTGATGCAGGCGGACCGGCGGCTCTTCACGAGGGCCGGCGAGGAGTTCCTGGCCGGCCTCGGCGCGACGGCTCTGCTGGCCCTCTTCGTCTGGGTGGCCGTCGAGGCGGGGGTGATCGCGGGCCTGGCCGCCGCGGGCCGGGTAGGTTTGTCCGCGCTGGCGGCGACGCCCGCGGTGCTGTCGAAGGCGGTCGTCTCCATGGCGGAGTTCACCCGGGACTTCCTGGCCGTGGCCACCCAACTGGCCTTCACCGTCCCGGCCCGGGCCACCCGCTGACCGGTCGGTGCGCCGCCCGACGAGCCCCGGAAGTCCGTGGGAAGGCAGGCCCCGCCATGGAGTCGAACGAGATCACCGGCGGTCGCCCTGACCATCGACATGCCCCCAGCGGACGGGCGGCGGCGGTGGGGGCGCCGGTGGGGGTGTGGGAGGACGAGGCGGCGGTGGTGGCGCTGCGCGGTGCGGCATCAGGTCCACCGGTTCACGCAGGCGCAGCGTGGCGGGAAGGTCCAGCCTCCCCTTCCGCGAGGCGACCACGATGTCCCGTACGGCGAGCTTCGCCTCGACCGCGCACTGCCCGCTGCGCACCGCGACCAGCAGCCCGTCCCGGACCACGGCCACCAGCCCCGTGATCTTGAAGACCACGGTGAGGTCCACCCCCACGGTGGCGGTGGGGGCGCCGTCCACGAGGAGGTCCACCGACGGGTGGTGCGCGGAGGTGATGGTGTGGGTGGCAAGGGCGACGACCTCCTCGCTCCCTGGGTGGCGATGCGTCCGGCGGGCGGCCTCCGTCAGTGCCTGGTACCTGGACCAGCCCGCTGCCACCAGGGTGACGAGATCAAGGTCGAGGAAGCCGTTCACCACGGTGGCCAGCTCGATCCCGACGGCCCGGTCGGCCGCCGGGGTCAGGCCGCGGCCGCCGGGGATGACCCCTGCCGCAGCGCGGTGGGCGTGCAGGGTCTCGGCGAGTGCGTCAGGGGCGCGTTCCTCGCGGCCGAGCAGCAGGGCCCGGACGGTGAGGGGCTCGACAACGGGAGCCGTGGTCATGGGTCGTCCTCCTCCTCGACGGTCTGCTCGCCGGGGTCCGGGTGCGGTTCCAGCCGTACGGTGCGGGCCGGCGGCCCGGTGTCCGGCGGCTGGGTCACGCCCGTCGCGGCGGGGGTGGGTCGCAGGCGGGATGTGAGGTGGCCGCGGACCCACCGGGGGCCCCGATGGCGGCGGCTGAGGAACGCGGCGCCGACGGCGGCCAGCAGGGCCAGGCCGAACAGGCTCGTCCCGACGACCAGGCCGGCGGGGACCCCTCCGTCGGTGTGCTCGGAGTCAGGGTTGGGGTTGGGGTTCGGATTCGGATTCGGGGTGGGCGTCGCGGTCGTCGGGGTCGGGGTCGGGGTGGGAGTCACGGGGCCCGCGCCCGTAACGGTGAACACGGCTTCGGCGGCCGTGTCCGGCTGCGTCGCGCACTGGCCCCGTACCGTGTACGAGGCTTCGCCGGCATCCGACGGCACGGTGAGCTGGGCCTCGAAGGTCCCGTCCGCTGCGGCGTCGACCGTGGCCTGCGGCTCCCCGTCCCACAGCAGGTCCACCTGTGAGCAGTCGAAGCCCGAACCGGACAGCGTGACGAGACCGCCCCCGGCCGGGAGCGAGTCGGGACGGAGCGTCACCTCAGGCCCCGTGGCGGGCCCAGGGGTGTCGGTGACCGTGAAGTCCGCCTGCGCAGTGAGCTGCTCGTGCCCGACGCAGACCGCTGTGACCTGGTGATTCGTCGCGTCCGCATCGGCCGGAACGCTCACGTCGGCCCTGAACGAGCCGTCCGCGACGTCCAACTCCCCGGGCGGATCGGGCGGGAGCGGGTCGTCGTCCCAGGTCAGGGTGACCGTACCGCCCGATCCCCCGGCGCTGCCGCCGTCCGGGACGCAGTCCTCGAACCCTGAGCCGGTCACCGTCACCGTGGCCCGGGCGGGCCCCTGCGCGGGGTCCAGCGCCAGGGCCGGCTCGTGGGCCGGCTCGGACGTCACCGTGAACTGCGCGACCGCCTTCACCTTCGAGTTGACCGTGCACCGGGCGGTGACGTCGTAGGTGCCCGCGGTCGCGTCGGAAGGAGCCGTGACGTCGGTCTCGAAGGTGCCCTGGTCGTCGGCCGTGACGACGCTGGGGGTGGTGTCGCCGTCCCAGGTCACCTCGATCACGGCCGGGGTGGGCTCGGGAGTGGTACCCGGCCCGGTGGTCTCCGGCGACGGATACGTATGACAGGCACCGAATCCGTAGCCGTGGACGCCCACCCGGCTGCCCGCCCGTCCCGCGGCCGGATCGAGCGTGATGTACCTGTCGTCCGCCGCCCGGACCGCCGAGGCGGGGGCGGGGGCGACAGCGGCATCAGTGGCGACGGGTGAGCCCCACGCGACCGCCGTGCTCAGGAGCACCGCGGCCAACGAGCGGCGGGCCGCCGATCGCAGTAGGGAAAACATGGCCCTCATGGCCCTCCATGGGCTGCTCCCCATTCTCCTCCGGCTTCCGCGGACCCGCGCTGCAAGCAGGCCGGGAGCCCGGGCTGCTCGGTGCGGGCCGAAGATTCATGAAAGGGGTAACTCCGCCATTCGGGTTGAATTCGTCACGAGTCGGGCAGGTGTCGAGACTCCGAAGCGACCCCTCCCTACCTTTCGAGGTGCCCTTACTCGCTCGAAAAAGGTGGATTCGTGCGTTCTGTTCGCTCTCTCGTCACCGTCCTCGCCGCTGCCGGCGCCCTCCTCCTCGGCGGTGCCTCCGTCGCCTGCGCCGACGTGACCGTCAACTACCAGCCCGAGCCCTCGTACACGTTCGTCTTCGGCAACTGGCTCCAGTTCGCGGCCGACGACGTGTTCAACGCCGGCCACGACAACACGGTGGGCTCGAACAACTGACGGTGACGAACCGCGACGCCCCCTGCCGCACGGCAGGGGGCGTCGCCTTTGCGCCACCCCCCGGGGCTGTGGGTTGGCTGTGAAGCGACGCACGGGAGGGGGCTTGGGTGCGGGAGGAGTGCCGACAAGTTCTATATTCGTATGAACCATCCACGCGCGGCCCTGCTGCGGTGAGCAGGGGGGACGATAGCGATGGCCGACACCGACGCCGCCGCGGGCACCCGGGCGGAGTCCCGGAGCAGCCGTAAGGTGCGCCGCAAGGCGCAGAACCGCAGGCGCCTGGGCATAGCCGTGGCCGTGATCGCCCTCTGCGGGGCCGCCACCACCGCGTACGCCTTCACCCTCGGCGACTCGGGATCCGCCCGGAGCGACGCCAAGCTCGCCGGCCCAGGTGCCGCGGCCGACGGGGCTGCGGCCGCGAAGGGACCGGAGCAGCCCTGGGACGGCAAGGTCAAGGTGCTGGGGGACGGCTCCACCTCGTACACCGGGCCGCAGCCGGGACAGCTCAAGCCGGAGCGGCTCAAGCCGGGCGAGAAGCCGCCGCAGTTCGTGGTCTTCTCCTGGGACGGCGCGCTGGAAGGCGACGACCACCTCTTCTCCCACTTCCGTCAGGTGGCCCAGGAGAGCAAGGCCCACATGACCTTCTTCCTCACCGGCATCTACCTGCTGCCGGAGAACAAGAAGACGCTCTACCACCCGCCGCAGCACAACCCGGGCTCGGCCGCCATCTCGTACCCGACCGTCCCGCACGTGAAGTCCACCCTCACCCAGCTGCGCGGCGCCTGGGCCGACGGCGACGAGATCGGGTCACACTTCAACGGGCACTTCTGCGGCCCCAAGGGCGGCGGGGACTGGAGTCCCGCCGAGTGGAAGAGCGAGATAGACCAGACGTACTCCTTCGTCAAGAACTGGAAGACCAACACCGGGTTCACGAAGGAGGCGCCGCTGCCCTTCGACCCGGACCGGGAAGTGGTCGGCGGCCGCGCGCCGTGCCTGGAGGGGCAGAAGAACCTGCTGAGCGCGATCAAGCCGTACGGCTGGCGCTACGACGCCAGTTCCGCGGGGGACTTCCAGCTGTGGCCTTCCAAGCCGAACGGCATATGGAACTTCCCCCTCCAGCTCGTGCCCCTCCAGGGCAAGGAGGCGCAGGTCCTGTCGATGGACTTCAACTTCCTCTACAACCAGTCGGGCGACAGCACGCAGGGCGACCCGGCGAAGTTCGCCGCGTGGCAGGCGCAGACCCGCGCCTCGTACCTCAACGGCTTCAACCGCGTCTACAACGGCAGCCGGGCGCCGATGTTCATCGGCAACCACTTCGAGGACTGGAACGGCGGCATCTACATGAAGGCCGTCGAGGACGTGATGAGGGACGTCTGCCCGCGCCAGGAGGTGCGCTGCGTCTCGTTCAAGGAGCTGGCGGACTGGCTCGACGCCCAGGACCCTAAGGTCCTGGCCCAGCTGCGGATGCTCGATCCGGCGCAGGCGCCGGACTGGACCGCGCTGATCAAGTAGCGGGCCCCGGAAGGCCGCCGGGCTCCGGAAGGCACACCAGGCCCCGGAAGGCCTGCCGGGCCCCGCAAGGCCGTCGGGCCCCGGCAGGCCCTACTTCACCGCCTTGATGTAGTCGGCCCACAGGCGCAGCGCCCGGTCGCTGCCGGGCGTGCCCAGGGCGTCCCCGCCCAGGCCCGTCAGCGGCAGCGGCAGCAGGTCGGTCAGCGCCATCCGGTACACCACCACGGCCGTGGTCTCGCTCTCGGTGCTGCCCACGTACCAGCCCGCCGTGTTCGCGGCGGTCGTTCCCGTCTTGCCCGCAGTACCGGGGTGCGCCTTGGCCGCCGCCTTCGCCGATCCCTCGGTGACGGCGGACCGCAGGGCGTCCGTCACCGCGCGGGCGGTGGTGGCCTTCACGGCCCGGGTCGGCTTCGGCGCGTCCAGCGGCAGAGCGGAGCCGTTGCGGGTGACCGAGCGCACCGAGTAGGGGTCGGTGTGCATGCCGTCGGCGGCGAAGGTCTCGTAGGCGCCGGCCATGCGGATCGCGCTCGGGGTGGAGTTCTCGCCGAGGGCGAACGTGGGGATGCGCGGTCCGAGGCTCGATCCGAGCAGACCCGAACGTTCGGCGAGCGAGTCCACCCGGTCGAGGCCGACGTCGAGGCCGAGTTGCAGCATCGGGGTGTTGACGGAGTCGGCGACGGCCTGGCGCAAGGTCACCGGACCCCAGCTGCGCCCGCCGTCGTTGCGGCCCTTCACCACTTTGCCGCTGCGGTCCCAGTACGGGCCCTCGGGCGTCTGGACCGTCACCTGGTCGTTGCCGTCGTACGTGGTGGAAGGGGAAACCGGCGTACGGGGCTTGCCGCGCGTGCGCAGCACCCCGTCCTCCAGCGCGGCGGCGTAGACGAACGGTGTGAACGCCGTGCCGGCCGGGATCGTCGTCGCGTTCGACTCGTTGAAGCCCTGCTTGAGGTAGTCGGGGCCGCCGTACACGGCGAGCAGCCGGCCGTCGGGGGCGACGGTCGCCGCGCCGATCTTGGCGTTCTTGTCGGTGTTGGGACGCCGTTCGGCGTCGAAGTCCTTCTGCGCGTTCTGGACGGCGGCGGTCAGGGCCGTCATGCGGCTCTTGTCGAAGGTCGTGTAGATCTGGTAGCCGCCGAGGTCGAATTCGGCGTCCGGGATATGGCCGGTTTTGACCGCGTACGCCTTGGCCAGCTCGACCAGGTAGCCGGTCTGCGCGCCGGGCGTGCCGGGCAGGGACGCGCCCGTGGGCTCGGGGAACTTCGTGTAGGTGGCCCGCTCGGCGGGCGAGAGCTGGCCGGTGTCGACCATGCGGTCCAGGATCCAGGACCAGCGCTCGATGGCCCGCGCGTGGTTCTCCTTGCTGAGCGCCGGGTCGTACAGGCCGGCGCCCTTGAGGAGGGAGGCCAGGAAGGCGCCCTCGCTGGGGGTGAGCTGTGAGACGTCCTTGCGGTAGTAGGCCTGGGAGGCGCGCTGGATGCCGTAGGTGCCGCGCCCGAACCAGCTGGTGTTCAGGTAGTCCTCCAGGATCTGCTTCTTGCTCGTCTGGTTGTCCAGCTTCACGGCGAGCATGATCTCGGTGAACTTCCGGGACAGGGTCCGGTCCTGGCTCAGGTAGGCGTTCTTCACGTACTGCTGGGTGATGGTGGACCCGCCCTGGGTCTCGCCCCCCGTCACGGCGGCGCGCAGGGCGCGCAGGACCCCGGACGGAGAGACTCCGGGATCCGAGTAGAAGCTGGCGTTCTCGGCCGCGAGTACGGCTCCCTGGACCTTGGGGGGCACCTTGTCCAGCGGCATCTCCTCGCGGCTGACCCAGCCGGTGCGGGCCATCGTGGAGCCGTCGGCCCAGTAGAAGACGTTGTCCTGTTGCCGAGCGAAGGAGTTGAGGTCGTCGGGTATCTCCGTGGTGGCGTACGCCAGGCCGACGAAGGCGGCGAGGCCGGTGAACAGGTACAGGCAGGCACCGAGCCACTGGCGCCAGGAGGGTGCCCAACGGCGCCAGCCGCTGCGGCCCGGCCTCGGATAGTCGGGCCGCAGGCGCCGCAGCTGCGTGCGCGCCACGGCGGCGGCCGGAGCCAGCGCGGCGAGCCGGCCGGCCCCTGCCCGCTTGAGGGCGTCGAGGCGTCCGGCGCCCGCCTTCGGGCGGCGCCGCGCCCCCGAAGGGGCGCCCCGGCGGCCCGACGTGGCGCCGCCCGCGTCCTGCGCGCCCGCCCGCCCGTTCCGCGATCGCCCGCTACCGGCCGGATCCTGCCTGTCCACTCGGAATGCCCCCTGTGCCGTTCTCTCCCGGACACCCTAGATGCACTTGCTGTGAGGCCGGCAAGCGGAGGCGGACTGTCCGGCGGACAGGGGGATCGGGACTGGCGAGCGGAGGTGAAACGGAACGTGACGAAAGAGTCGCCCAGTTGTGCGAAGATGCCCTCCCCCGGTTCGTGCGTACCGGGTGACAAGGGGAAACACAGTGATACCTAAGAGGTTCAGGCCCGCCGCCATCGCGGCCCTGACCGTAGCCCTGGCGTCCGGGAGCATGCTCGCCTACTCCGCGAACGCGGGTACCGGCCCCGAGGCGGCCGATCGCGCCACCTCCGATACCTTCGCCCGCATAGCCGACGACGTGCTTTCGCAGCGTACCCAGGCCCTGGTCGAAGACCAGGCAGGTCACCACAATTCCGGGCATACCTCCGCGAAGACGCGGTTGTCGGCCCAGTTGAAGAAGGACGAGGACGCGGCGATCTCCTCGCTGCGGTCCCGCAAGACGCGGCTCGCGGAGCTCGGCGAGGCCTATACCGGCGCCGACACCCGGGTGGCCGTCGACCGCGCCACGGTCACCGGCGGCAAGGCGACCGTCCAGGTCACCGAGCAGACCACGCTCACCTACAAGAAGGTGCGCGGGGACGAGCCGGCCACCACCGACTTCCGGACGCGCTACGAGCTCACGCTCACCAGCAAGAAGGGCGGTGCCTGGGAGCTGACCTCGATCAAGTCCCAGGAGAACGGCCCCGTGGCGGTCAACGAGCCGGTCGCAGCCAAGGCGAACGTCGTCGTGGACGACGGCAACCAGTACCCGGACGGCACGCCCGCGTCCACCAAGTACCCGGCGCCGTCCAAGCCCAAGGCGATGACCGGCGGCACGTACGACTACGCAGCCATGGCGAAGTACGCGGAGAAGTACTGGAGCAACTACAACCCCGCGTACCGCAAGTTCACCGGCGCCGGGGGCGACTGCACCAACTTCATCAGCCAGGCACTGAAGGCCGGCGGCTGGAAGGCCGTTCCGGGCTCCACCTCGGACTACCGCAACTGGTGGTACGACAGCACCCGCCAGTCCGACTCCTGGGTCGGCGCGAACGAGTGGGCGTGGTTCACGCTGTCCAACCAGCGGGCCGCGAACCTGGCCAACGTCTACCAGACGGACGTCGGCGACATCGTGCAGGTGGACTTCAACAAGGACGGGTCCAAGGACCACTCCATGATGGTGACGTACCGCAGCAGCGCGGGAATGCCGTACCTCACCTACCACTCCACGAACACGTACCGGAAGTCCCTCGCGAGCATCATCGCGTCGTACCCGAACGCGGTGTACTACGCGTACCGCACCTGACGGGTGCCGTTCGGCTCCTCCTGCCGCGGGGTTCCCGCGGCAGGAGGAGCCGCTTTGTCCGGCCTGAGCAGCTCATCGCCCGATTTGGGTCCGTTCAGGACGTTCGTCGGCGCGGTTCCCGGGTAGGGCCTCAAGATGAGCTACGTACACCCGGGCAAGGAGTACTCGCGCGACAGCCGGTACCTCACCACCCGGATCACCGCCGACGGGCGCGACGGGTTCCCGGTGGAGTCCGACCGCTACCGCCTCGTGGTGAGCCGGGCGTGCCCCTGGGCCAGCCGTGCGGTCGTCGTTCGGCGGCTCCTCGGGCTGGACCGGGCCATGTCGATGGCCATCGCCGGGCCCACGCACGACGACCGCAGCTGGACCTTCGACCTCGATCCGGGAGGCCGCGACCCGGTGCTGGGGGTCGAGCGGCTCCAGGAGGCGTACTTCGCCCGCGACCCCGGCTACGACAAGGGCATCACCGTGCCCGCGATCGTGGACGTGCCGAGCGGTGCGGTGGTGACCAACGACTTCCCCCAGATCACCATCGACATGTCGCTGGAGTGGACGGCGTACCACCGCGAAGGCGCGCCGGCGCTGTACCCGGCCGCGCTGCGCCCGGAGATCGACGCCGTGAACGAGGTGGTCTACAAGGACGTCAACAACGGCGTCTACCGGGCCGGCTTCGCCGGGTCACAAGAGGCGTACGCCAAGGCGTACGAGCACCTGTTCGCCCGCCTCGACTGGCTTTCCCAGCGGCTGGAGCACTCCCGCTACCTCGTCGGCGACACCATCACCGAAGCGGACGTGCGGCTGTTCACCACCCTCGTGCGCTTCGACGCCGTGTACCACGGCCACTTCAAGTGCAACCGGCAGAAGCTGTCGGAGATGCCGGTGCTGTGGGCGTACGCCCGGGACCTCTTCCAGACGCCCGGATTCGGCGACACGGTCGACTTCGACCACATCAAGAAGCACTACTACCTCGTGCACGACGACATCAATCCGACCGGGATCGTCCCCGTCGGCCCGGACCTGTCGGGCTGGCTCGAACCCCACGACCGGGCAGCACTGGGCGGCCGCCCGTTCGGGGACGGCACCCCGCCGGGGCCCCTCAGCCCCGCGGAGACCGTTCCGCCGGACCACGCTCCGCCGGCCCGTTGAGAGGGGCGGCGGGACGCGGGGCCTCGGGGCTGCGGGGCAGGAGGCAGGCCAGGGCGCCCAGGAGGGAGCCGTACACGGCGACCAGCCCGTGGCCGTTGGACTGGGCGAACCACATGGCCAGACCGAGGACCGGCACACCGAGGGCGAGCAGCGCCTGCTGCGTGCCCGTCCGGCTCCGCCCGGCGCGCAGGGCGCGGAGCAGGAGGGGTGCGGCGAGGGTCGCGGCCAGGAAGTAGGTGGCCCCGGAACTCCCCGCGAAGTTGCGCGGGTCGGTGCTGCGGTCGCTCTCGCCGAACAGGGTGTCGATGTACGTCGGCAGGAGGATCCCGGCGGCGAAGAGGGCCAGCATGAGGGGGCCGCCCCAGAACCATTCGGCGAGGGCCGCGATGACGGCGATGGTGGCGAGGTTCCACGCGTCGCCGAACAGGCCGCCGTTCTGCATGAACACCGAGGTCACGGGGCGCCACCAGCCGGTCTTCGACGGGTCGCCGCCGAAGGCGTCCATCGCGCCCGACCAGCACAGCTGCGTCACCAGTCCGGCGATGACGAGGGCGGTCAGGCCCATCGCCGCCCAAGGTGTGGGACGCCTTCGCAGGGTGTCCTCGCCGAGCAGGGCCAGTGCGCCCTTGAACATCACAACCATCAGTGCCGCCGTGGTCACGTTGAACACGAGCGCGTCCATCGTCACCACCCCCCTTCGGTCCCCGTCGCTTGTTCCGAGGAGGACAGTAGCCCACGACGAGGCGAATTCAAACAGTGTTTGAAACCGGGGGGTAGGCTCCCCCCATGAAGCTGACAGCGGAGCGGATCGTCGATGCGGGCATGGCGGTGTTCGCCGAGTCGGGGTACCACGGCCTGTCGATGCGCAGGGTGGCCCAGCGGCTCGACGTCCACGCCGGGAGCCTGTACTACCACGTGCCCAACAAGAGCGCCCTCGTCCAGCTGATGGCCGACCGGGTCGCCCGGCAGGCCTACGAGGCGGGCACCGCCGCCCTGGTGGAACTGGGCCCGGGGGCGGGCTGGCAGGAACGCGTCGAGACCCAACTCGTCGCACTGCGCGGGACCCTGCGGCGCCACCCCGGTGGGGCGGTGATGTTCGCCGACAGCCCCAAGGTGCTGAGCACGGCGGCACTGGCCCTCATGGAGCGGCTGCTGGAGACGCTGGCCGAGGCCGGCGTACCCGCCGCGGACTGCGCCGTGGGCGCGGACGCGCTGCTCAGCCACGTCACCGGCTTCGTCCTGCAGGAGCAGAGCCGATCGCCCGCCGTGGCCGTCGGCGCCGAAGAGGGCGCCGCGCTGCGGGAGCGGTTCCCGGTGACCGTCGCCGCCGCCTCGGCCTTCGGGGGGGACGAGAAGTTCGTCCGCAGCGTGCGACTGCTGTGCACGGGCCTCGACGCGCTCCTGCGTTCGTGACGTGGCGCCGGACTGATGCCGCAGACCAGCGCGGGAGCGGGGCGGGGCGGGGGCCGGGGCCGGGGCCCGGGTCGGAGGTCACACCACGAGCGTGGAGCGGTCCCTGGTGGCCATGTGTCCGGGGCGGCCCGGCTCGTTGCCCCGCCGACGAATAAGGCCAATACTTATTGGTGAAACCTGCGACTCGGGAGGAAGCCATGTCGAGCGAACTGCAGCAGCGTGCGAAGCGACCGGTCAGCGCCGCGCTCGCGGGTCCCTACGGGCACCCGTTCCACCCGATCCTGGTGACCGTGCCCATCGGAGCATGGGTGGCCGGCACCGTCTTCGACATCGCGTCGCACGTCGTGGACGATCCGGACTTCCTGGCCCGGGGTTCGATGTGGCTGATCGCCGTCGGGGTGATCGGCGCCCTGCCGGCGGCGCTGGTCGGCTTCCTGGACCTGCTGGCCATCCCCAACGGGACGCGGGCGTTTCGCATCGCGCTCGTCCACATGACCCTGAACCTGCTGGTCACGGTCTCCTACGCGGGCAACTTCCTGTGGCGCCACGCCGGGGGCGGGCCGTCCGGCAGCGTCGGCTGGGGCCAGCTCGTGCTGGGTGCGGTGAGCCTGGCCGTGCTCGGCGCCTCGGGGTACCTGGGCGGCATGCTCGCCTACCACTACGGCGTCCGCGTCGCGGACGAGGCCACCCAGGCGGAGGGCTTCACCTCCGCCGCCGGGCGGCGCACCGGCTGACCACCGCCGGCGCGGTGGGAACGGATCGGCGGGCAAGCCCGTCTTCCCTGACGCGCACCGCCACCGGTGCGTCCGGGCCGCCCGCGACGGTCCGTTCCGACACGACGCAGAGGCTTTCCCTACCCGTGAGTCTGACGAGTACCACCCCCTTGCTGATCGCCGTACTGATCCTCCTCCTGGCCTTCGCCGCCGCGATCCGGTGGTGGCCCCGGCTCGCGCGGCAGGGCTGGAGACGGGTGGCGGCGCGCGCGGGGCTGCTGTGCCTCATACAGGTGCTGCTCCTCGCCACCGTCGGGCTCGCCGCGAACCGCAGCTTCCTGCTCTACGGGTCGTGGGCCGAACTGGCGGGCCACTCGCAGCCGGCGCCCCCGCTCGGGCGGGCCGCCGGCGACTCCCCCGTACGCGTCCTCGGCCGGCAGGAGACCGGCACGCCCGGAGGCGGGCCGCCCCAGGTGGCCGGTGTGATCGAGAAGGTCACCGTGCACGGGGCGCACTCCAAGGCCGATGTACCGGCGTACGTGTACCTGCCGCCCGAGTACTTCCAGAAGGGGAACGAGCACAGGAGGTTCCCCACGGCCGTCGTCCTCACCGGGTTCCCCGGCATGGCGGAGAACCTGATCAAGGGCCTGGACTACCCGAAGAAGGCGTGGGCCCTCGCCAAGGAGAAGAAGACGCGGCCGATGATCCTGGTGATGATGCGGCCCACCACGGAGTCGGCACGCAACACCCAGTGCATAGACGTGGCGGGCGGCCCGCAGAGCGAGACGTTCTTCGCCGCCGACCTCCCGAAGGCGGTGTCCGCCGCTTACCGCACCGCCGGCCATCAGACGGGCGCCCGCGGCTGGGCCGTCATGGGCGACTCGACGGGAGGTTACTGCGCCTTGAAGCTGGCGCTGCAGCACCCCGAGAGCTACTCGGCCGGGGTGGGCCTGTCGGCGGACTACAAGCCGGAGGTGGACGGCGACTCCGGTGACCTCTTCCGCGGCAACAGCGCCGAGGAGCGCCGTTCCGACCTGCTGTGGAGCCTGGACCACCTGCCGCAGGGCAAGACGTCCTTCCTCGTCACGACCTCGGTGCAGGGCGAGGCGAACCACGGGCCCACGCAGAAGTTCATATCCAAGGTCAAGAACCCCGCCCGCGTCTCCTCGATCACCCTCGACCACGGCGGACACAACTTCGCCACCTGGCGCCGGGAGATCCCGCCCGCGCTGGAATGGATCAGCGGCCGCATCACCGGCGAGTGAGCCGCCGTGCGGTGGGGCGGCCCCGGCGCGGGTCGGCCCGGTCGGGTCGGGCCCCGGGGTCGTCGCCCACCAGGGCAGAGGGTCGTCGCCTACCAGGGCAGGGGGCCCTCCGCGTCGAAGTAACCGCCGGTCGGGCCGTCCGGGCCCAGCCGGGCCATCCGGACGATGATCTCGGCGCCCTGCTCCACGGTCTGCGTGCCCTCGTGCCGGTTCAGGTCCGTCGCGGTGTAACCGGGCTCCACCGCGTTGATCCGCATCCGGGGGAACGCCCGGGCGTACTGCACGGTGAGCATGTTGACCGCGGTCTTGGAGGCCGGGTAGGCGACCCCCGGGTACCCCTTGGCGCCGGCCCGGGCCAGCGAGGCCAGACCGCTGCTGACATTGACCACGACTGGGGCGGCGGAGCGTTCCAGCAGCGGGAGGAAGGCGTGGGTCACCCGGACCAGGCCGAAGACGTTGGTCTCGAACACCTCCCGCATCACGTCGGCCGTCAGCTCCGCGGCGCCGATGATGCCGCCCCCCGGTGAACGCACCTCGATCCCGGCGTTGTTGACCAGGACGTCCAGTTCGCCGTCGGCCTCGATGGTGGCCACGGCGGCGGCGACCGACGCGTCGTCGGTGACGTCGAGTTGCACGAACCGGGCGCCGAGCCCGGCCGCGGCCGCCGCTCCCCGCTCGTTGTCACGCGCTCCCAGGTAGACCGTGTGGCCCGCGGCGGTCAGGCGGCGGGCGGTCTCGTATCCGAGGCCCTTGTTGGCCCCTGTGATCAAGGTGGTCGTCATGGGGCCCAGCTTCCCTCCGGGGGGAAGCGATCGGCCAGTGGTTTACGGGACGCTGTCGAGCCGTAAACGGTCAGCAGGGGGTCGAGGGACCCTTCTGGCGGGTGATGTTGTCGTTGGACATCCAGCCGGCGGTGTTCGTGCCGTCGATGCGGACGTAAGTCCACTTGTTGCCGTGGGCGTTGACTATGTAGCAGTGGTACCAGAGCTTCGTGCCGGACTTGGCCAGGGTGACGGCGGGGCAGGTCTGGTAGGGCCCGGCCTCCAGGTGGTAGTCGCCGGCCATGTACCCGTAGCTTCCTGGGTGGGGGTCCTTGTGGCTCCAGCCCGCGCAGCCCGTGGATACCGGGCTGGGCCGGGCGGTGGCCGTTGCCGACGTGCCGGGGGTCGCCCCGTGGGGGCCGGCCGCTCCCGAGGGTGAGGGCTTGGCCGACGGCTTTCTGGCGGAGCCACGGGAGGGGGACGCGCTCGGGCCCGTTTCCGCCGGGGCGGTGATCGCGGGCAGTGCCGCGGGCTTGCGGCCGCCGCCCTTGTCGCCGCCTTGGCCGGAGAGGGCGTAGGTGATGCCGGCGGCGCCGACCACGGCGAGGGCCGCGCCCACGGCGACGGCGGTACGGCGCCGCCCCCGGGCGCCACGTGCCGCCGGAGGCACCTGCGACGTGGGCGCGGGGGGCGGGTACCCGTGGTGCGCCGGACGCGGGTACGGCTGGTGGAGCGGTACGGGGCCGGGACCGGCCATCGGGGGCGGGCCGAAACCGGCAGCGGCGGGGGCCGGTGCCACGACGGACGGTTGCGTCAGTGGCGGCAGCGGCACCGGAGCGGGCGCAGGCGGCGCCGTGCGGCTCGCGGCCAGCTCGGCCAGCTCGGCCAGCAACACACGGGCCCGCTCGGCCGTGGGCCGGTGGGCGGGGTCCTTCGCCATGAGCGCCCGCAGCACGGGTCCGAGCGGCCCCGCGCGGCGGGGCTCGGGCAGCGGGTCGGCGACGATCGCCGACAGGGTGGACCACACGGAGGTGCGGCGGAACGGCGAAATGCCTTCCACCGCCGCGTACAGCGTCATGCCGAGCGACCAGACGTCGGAGGCCGGTCCGGGCTCGTGTCCCTGAGCCCGCTCGGGCGGCAAGTAGTCCAGGGAGCCGATGATTTCACCGCTGCGCGTCAGCTTGGCGAGGGCCTCGTCACCCGGGCCTTCCATGGTGGCGATGCCGAAGTCGGTCAGTACGACGCGGCCGCCGCGCTCCAGCAGCACGTTGCCGGGCTTCACGTCCCGGTGCAGGACGCCCGCGCGGTGCGCGGCGTCGAGGGCGTCGCTCAGCTCGGCGCCGATCGCCGCCGCCTCGTAAGGGTCCATCGTGCCGCGTTCGGTGAGGACGTCGTCGAGGGAGGGTCCGTCGACGAGCTCCATCACGATGACGGGCAGGCCCCGTTCTTCCGTCACGTCGTGCACGGTGACCACGCCGTTGTGCCGGATCCGGGCCGCGGCCCGGGCCTCCCGTTGCATCCGGGCACGCAGATCGGCGAGTTCGGTCGCGCCGGCGTCGGTGTGGGCCCGCAGTACCTTGACGGCCACCTCACGGCTGAGCAGGGTGTCCTCGGCCCGGGCGACCACCCCCATTCCGCCGCGGCCGATCATCGAGGTCACCCGGTAGCGCCCCCCGAGCAACCTGCCGACCAGTTCATCGTTCGTCTCCCCCGTCGGCACCGCACACTCCGTTTCACAACCGCGCTCGTCACGTACCCGTCTGGCGGCACAAGCGTAGAGGCATGATCACGGCGCCCCCTCCCCAGGGCGGGCCCGCACCCGGACACGTCCCGCGCGGCGAGCCGCCTCCTGTTGGGTGCGTCCGGCGGCGTCAGGTGCCGCCGTTCTTGAGGCGGCGCAGGAACTCGTCGGACAGACGCTTTTGCAGTTCGGCGAGTTGTTCCGGGGTGTACGCGTTGAGGTCGACCGCGCCGGGGGCGGGGACGCCGTCCTGCTTCGATTTCTGTTTCTCCTGCTCCCGGCGTTCGAGTTCCTCTGCCTCAGGTGATCCGGGCGCCGCGAACGCGCACCGGATGAGGGTCCCGTCGGCGGTCTTGAGGCAGGTCGCCTCGCGGCCGGCCACCTGGCCCCGGCCCTCGACCCGGTAGCGGATGTTCTGTTCGCTGCCGACCGTGGCGGTCCAGGTGCTGCCGCCGGTGGGGACCACCTCGAACACCCTGTCCTCGTTGTAGCAGCAGACGTCCCGGTACTCGGCCTTCACCAGCTCGACGAGTGCCTTCGGGGACGACCACGTCGGCGTGAGCCGGTGGACGGTCATCGGGGCGAGGCCGCCGCCCTGGTGGCGGGTGGGGACCGTCGATACGGCCACGACCGAGCTGGCCTCCCCCTGCGGTGTGAGGGGGGTGACGTACACGCTGTTCCCACTGGCATCGCGGTACCGCAGGGTGAACTCCGAATCGTTGCCCTCGTTGGCGCCGTCCTCGGAGGCGTCCCAGCCACTGCGCTCGAACCACCAGTCGGTGAAACTGCCGACCGCGGCGGTCCCCTCCCGCTGCCGGGACGCGAGGCTCAGCGGGTAGGAAGGGCCGGGCACCGAGGCCGTGTCACCGGTGATCGTCAGCTTTCCGGTCCGCCCGTTGTAGAGCGCCACTCCGGCCGGGCGTTCGGTGACGACGAGGATGCCGGTCTGGCGCTTGAGGGGGACGACCACGACGGGGGTGTCGCCCGAGCAGGTCACGTAGGCGTCCGACGCCTCGAAGCGCACCCAGCGCTTCCGGGCCGAGATCTTCCGCCCGAGGTTGTGGCCGAACCAGCCGCTGATCCGCGCGTCGGCCCGCTCCACGTCGAACGAGCAGCGTTCCTGGTTGCGGCTGTTGCCGCCGAGCGGGATCTCCTGCACCAGGCCGACCTCGTACCCGGCCAGCCAGCCGCGCCGCTCGACCAGGGTCGCGAACCGGTCCGCGTCGGGCAGGTAGGTGACGTCGGAGATCTCGCCGGTCACATCGCCCAGGTGCGGGCCGGCCTGCGCCTTCCCGACCAGGTAGGGCGCGCGGGGCGCCAGTTCGGGGACCGGCTCGGAAACGACGCGGACGTCCTGCATGTACGCGCGGTCCTGGAGGTACGCGCCGTACACCAGCCACCAGATGGCGAGGCCGAGCCCGAGGAGACCGCCCAGCCAGGCGAGGGCCACCGCCGCGTTCCCGCCGCCGCCCCCGCCGTCCCGCTTCCTGCGGAGCAGCCTCACCACCAGCCACAGCGCCCCGGCGGCAGCGCCGGCCAGCAGCGGGACGGCCAGCCAGGCGAAGATCTTCCGCAGCTCCCACACCACGACGGTGGTGTAGTACGAGGCGTACCAGAGCGCCAGGCCTGCCAGAAGTACCGCTATGCCCCAGCGCAGTGCCCGGCCCATCAGCGCCCCCCGACGTCAGTGGCTCCGATTGTCCACGTCGCACCGGCACATGTCATCAGTCGCGGGCCGTGGGCGCCCGCCCGGCAGGGCGGGCGCGTCGGAGGGGATCAGACGATGCCCTCCGCGATCTCCGCCTGCTCGCGGGTGGTTCCGTACGCGGACGGGGTCCCGTAGGAGCGCCGGGCGACGGCCCACCACACGCTCGCGAGGACCAGCACGACCGCCAGCGCGATCACCGCGTAGTTCATCGAGTCGATGGTGACGGGGGACTTCTGCGGCAGGCAGAACAGGACCGTGACGACCGCCACCCAGACGACGGCGATCCAGCCGACCGGCTTGCTCCAGCGGCCCAGGCTCCACGGACCGGGCACGAACCGGTCTCCGGCGCGCAGCCGCAGGTAGATCGGGATGGCGTAGGCGGGCGTGATGCCGATGACGTTGATGGCGGTCACCGCCCCGTACGCGGTGGCGGAGTACAGCGACGGCAGCGCGAGCACGCCCGCGACGACGACCGAAAGCCAGACCGCCGGGACCGGCGTCTGGGTGCGGCCGCTGACCTTGCGCCACAGGGCGGAGCCGGGGAGCGCGTTGTCCCGGCTGAACGCGAACACCATCCGGCTCGCGGCGGCCACCTCGGCGTTGCCGCAGAAGAGCTGGGCGACGATGACGACGAGGAGCAGGGCGCTGGCGCCCCCGGAACCCAGGGCGTCGAGGAAGATCTGGGCGGGCGGGACGCCGGTGGCGCTGCCCTGGACGGTCGCGTAGTCCTGGATGGCGAAGGTCAGGCCGGCGAGCAGGGCGAACCCGGCGATCCATGAGACCCAGATGGACCGGACGATTCCCCTGGCGGCGGAGACGGAGGCGTTCGAGGTCTCCTCCGAGAGGTGGGCGGAGGCGTCGTACCCGGAGAAGGTGTACTGGGCGAGCAGCAGGCCGACCGCGGCCACGTAGAACGGGTTGGTCCAGCCGGTGTCGTTGACGAAGTGGGTGAAGACGAACGACGGGGACTGGTGGTGGTCGGGGACGAGGGCGAGGGCGCCGACGATCAGGGCGACACCGCCCAGGTGCCACCACACGCTCACGGAGTTGAGCACGCTGACGAGGCGGACGCCGAAGAGGTTGAGCGCGGCGTGCAGCAGCAGGATCGCGAGGAAGATCAGGAACGTCGACCCGGAGGTGGGTACGAAGCCGAACTGGAGGTTGAGGAACGCGCCGGTGAACAGGGCGGCGCCGTAGTCGATGCCGGCGATGGCGCCGAGCAGCCCGAGGAGGTTCAGCCAGCCGGTGTACCAGCCCCAGCGGCGTCCCCCGAGCCGGTCGGCCATGTAGTAGAGCGCCCCCGAGGTGGGGTAGGCGCTGGTCACCTCGGCCAGGGCGAGGCCGACGCAGAGCACGAACAGGCCGACGCCGGCCCAGCCCCACAGCATCACGGCGGGGCCGCCGGTGCCGAGCCCGAAGCCGTACAGGGTCATGCACCCGGAGAGGACGGATATGACGGAGAAGCTGATGGCGAAGTTGCCGAAGCCGTCCATCCGGCGGGCGAGGACGGGCTGGTAGCCGAGTTCCCTGAGCCGTTCCTCCTCGTCCTGGGGGCGTGGGGCGTTGCCGCCCTTGTGGGCTGCCCATGCGGTTCGGGACATGGTGGTTCCTCCGGGTGGGTGGTGGGGCGCGGGGACGGTGAGCGGGTGGGACGGTGGGCCGGCGCGTCAGTCCCGGCCGGCCAGGCTGCGGGACCTGGCCTGCAGGAACACCTCCTCGGCCACTGCCTGGTCGGCCGGGGCGCGGGTCCGGTGGGCCCACGGCAGGGGGGTCCAGTACGGGCCGATCGCGTCGAAGACGCGGGCCGCCTCCTCGAACCGGTGGGCTCCCCACAGGGCGTGGGCCAGGTGGTTCAGGTCGAGCGGGGAGGCGCTGCGCGGGTCGGCGGACAGGAACCAGCGGTCCAGGGCGTGGCCGGCGTCGCGGATGGCCTCCTCGGCGACCCAGTGCAGGTCCAGCGCCCTCTCCTGGCCGCCTTCGCGGCGGTAGCGTTCGACTCGTACGTAGAGCGGCAGGACGTGGGCGGCGGAGCCGGGCGGGGCGGAACCGGCTGCCCAGTGCGCGAAGTTGGCGGCCTCGGAGAGCGGTCCGGGGCAGCCCGCGTACACGAACTGGAGCATCCGGTGGTAGGCCTCGCGGTTGTGCGGGTCACGCTCGTCGGCCTCGGCGAGGATTCCCCAGGGGCCGGGGGGCAGCATCGGGCCGGGTGGCGGGAGCCGGTGCTCGTCCATCCGGCGGTGTTCGTCGAGGGGCGCGAGGGCGAGCAGGCAGACCCAGGGCACGGGGTCGGCGGGGCTGAGGGCGGCGGCGTCGCGGCAGGCCGTCCACGCTTCCCGCCACAGCTCGGGGGTGCGGGGGTGACCGGCGCGGTGGGCGCGGACGGCCCGTTCGACGGTGACGCGGGTGTGCATCACGGTGGCGGCGACGCTGTGCGGTTCCTCGGCGCGCCAGGCCTGGACCACGTCGGATCCGGCGGCGACGGCGGCGAGGACCTGGGTGCGCTGGGTCCACAGCCCCAGGCCCTCGGTCCGTTCGAGCAGGCGTGCCATCGACACCCACCGACCGGTGCGCAGGTCCTGGACGGCCACGCGCAGCTCGTGGTCGTGGCCGGCGGGGTGGTAGACGGGCCGGTAGTCGCTGCCCGCCATCACCTCGTCCCGGTCGACGGGCGGCCGGGGCGGGCGCGTCTTGCGGTTGTCGTGGTCATCAGTCCTCGGCTCGGTTGATCGGCGATCACTATAGGGTGACCGGCCCCTTCCGGAACCAGATTCTTGTTCGAACGCAAGTAACCGGCCACAAAAGACATATGACTTTGCGTCAGCGTCGCCTGGGCGGGGCGTCTGGGGGATCTTGACGCACGGCCTCCGCTGGTGGATTCTTCCGACGGTCAGACAAGCCGACACCAGGGACGGAGTGGTGATGACGGGCCCGGTGCTCGCTGTCGACCAGGGCACTTCGGGCACCAAGGCCCTCGTCGTCTGTCCGGTACGCGGGGTCATCGGCTCCGGGTCCGCGCCGGTGCGCCCCCGATACTTGCCGGGCGGCCGGGTGGAGGTGGACCCCCGCGAGCTGCTGGCCTCGGTCGTCGGGGCGGGGCGGGCGGCGCTCGCCGCGGCCGGTGAGCCGGTCGTCGCCGTGGGCCTGGCCAACCAGGGCGAGACCGTTCTCGCCTGGGACCCGGCGAGCGGTGAGCCGCTGACCGACGCGATCGTCTGGCAGGACCGGCGGGCCGAACCGCTCTGCGAGGAACTCGCGGCCCACGCACCTTCGTTGCGGCAGACGACCGGTCTGCCGCTCGACCCGTACTTCGCCGCTCCCAAGATGGCCTGGATACGCCGCCACCTGACCCGGGATGGCGTCGTCACGACCAGCGACGTGTGGCTGGTGCACCGCCTCACCGGTGCGTTCGTGACGGACGCGGCGACGGCCGGCCGCACCCAGTTGCTCGACCTCGACACCGTGGGCTGGTCCCGGACGGCGCTCGACACGTTCGGCCTCGCGGGCGAACGGCTCCCCGAGATCGTCGACGCGGACACCCGCGTCGGCACCACCACCGCCTTCGGACCCGAGCTGCCGCTGACCGGGCTGCTCGTGGACCAACAGGCGGCGCTGCTCGCCCAGAGCGCCACCGAGCCCGGCGCCGCCAAGTGCACCTACGGCACGGGGGCGTTCCTGCTCGCGCAGACCGGCCCCCTCCCCCGCCGCAGCGCCTCCGGGCTGGTGGGCTGCGTGGCCTGGCGGCTGGCCGGCCGGACCAGCTACTGCCTGGACGGACAGGTGTACACGGCCGCGTCCGCCGTGCGCTGGCTGACCGATCTCGGCGTGATCTCCGGCGCCGGGGACATCGACACCGTGGGCGGCAGCGTGCAGGACGCGGGCGGCGTCACCTTCGTCCCCGCGCTCGCCGGGCTCGCCGCCCCGTGGTGGCGGGGCGACCTGCGGGGCTCGGTCACCGGACTCGGCCTCGACACCACTGCCGGGCACCTGGTGCGGGCCCTGTGCGACGGTATCGCCGCTCAGGTGGCAGAGCTCACGGACGCGGTCGCCGGTGATCTGGGCACGCCGCTGACCGCCCTGCGCGTGGACGGGGGCCTGACCCGGTCCGCGCTGCTCATGCAGGCCCAGGCGGACCTGCTCCAGGTCCCGGTGGAGGTGTCCGCGCTGCCGGACGCCACCGCGCTGGGCGTCGGCGCGGTCGCCCGGCTGGGGCTCGATCCCGCGCTCGGCGTCGAGGAGGCCGTCCCGGAGTGGAAGCCGTCCGCGGTGTACGAGCCGAGGGCCGGCGCCGGTCAGGCCGCGGAGCGCCGGGCCCGCTTCCGCAGGGCGGTCTCGGCCCTGCTCGACGGCCCGGGATGAGCGTCACCACCGGCGGTGCCCTGCCCGGCGGGGAGTACGACGTGACGGTCGTCGGCGCCGGGGTGGTGGGCTCGGCCATCGCCCGCGAACTGGCCCGCCTTCCCTTGCGGATCGCCCTGGTCGAGGCCGGCGACGACGTCGGCGACGGCACCTCCAAGGCCAACACCGCCATCCTGCACACCGGCTTCGACGCGGTGCCCGCAACCCTGGAGTCCCGGCTCGTCCGGGAGGGACAGCGCCGACTCGCCGCGTACGCCGCCGACACCGGCATCCCGGTGGAACCGCTCGGGGCGCTCCTGGTGGCCTGGGACGAGGAGCAGCTGGCGGCGCTGCCGGGCCTCGCGGAGAAGGCCGTGCGCAACGACTACCGCTCGGCCCGGATCATCCCGGCCGAGGAGGTGCGGGCCCGTGAACCGGAGCTCGGCCCCGGGGTGCTGGGGGCGCTCGACGTGCCGGGCGAGTCCATCATCTGCCCTTGGACCACCACCCTCGCCTACGCCACGCAGGCCGTCCGCGCCGGCACCGACCTGCACCTCAACTGCCGTGTCCAGTCCGTGACTCCGGGCGAAGGGCACCTCCTCGGCACCAGCCGGGGACCACTGCGCACCCGCCACCTCGTCAACGCCGCCGGCCTGTACGCCGACGAGATCGACCGGCTCCTCGGTCACGCGGACTTCACCGTGACGCCCCGGCGCGGCCAGCTGATCGTCTTCGACGAACTCGCCCGCGGCCTGGTGCGGCACATCCTGCTGCCCGTGCCCGGCGCGCTCGGCAAGGGGGTGCTGGTGACGCCGACGGTGTACGGGAACGTGATGCTCGGGCCGACCGCCGAGGACCTGGACGACAAGACCGCGACCGGATCGACCGCCGAAGGCCTCGCGCTGCTGCGGGAGAAGGGCCGGCGCATCCTGCCCGCGCTCCTGGAGGAGGAGGTCACCGCCGTGTACGCGGGACTGCGGGCCGCCACCGGGTCCGAGGACTACGCGATCCGGGCCCACCCCGCGCAACGGTACGTGACCGTCGGCGGGATCCGGTCGACGGGCCTGACCGCCTCGATGGCGATCGCCGCCCACGTGGTGGCGCTGCTCGGCGACGGCGGTCTGCCGGTGACGGGCGCACGGGAGCTGGAGCCGGTGCGGATGCCGAACCTGGGGGAGGCGTTCCCCCGGCCGTACCGCGATGCGCGGATGATCGCGGCGGACCCGGAGTACGGCCGGATCGTCTGCCACTGCGAGCGGGTGACCCGCGGCGAGATCCGCGACGCGCTCGCGGGGACCGTCCCGCCCGGCTCGCTGGACGGTCTGCGGCGCCGCACCCGCGCGCGGGGCGGCCGCTGCCAGGGCTTCCACTGCGGCGCTGCCGTCCGCGCGCTGTTCGAGGAGGGCCGCCGGTGAACCGCACGGTCGACGTGCTCGTCGTCGGCGCCGGGCCCGCCGGTCTGGCCCTCGCCCGCCGTCTCGCGGGCGCCGGCGCCGGGCGGATCGAGGTCGTGGAGCGCGAGCAGGACGCGGGAGGGGTTCCGCGCCACTGCGACCACGGCGGGTTCGGCCGGCCGTCGCGCCCCTGGCTGCGGGGACCGGAGTACGCACGGCGGGCCACGGAGGCCGCGGTCGGCGCGGGAGCCTCGGTCCGTACGGGTGTCAGTGCCACCGGCTGGGCCGGTCCCCTGTCCTTGGACACCACGAGCCCGGCGGCCCTGGAGCGGATCACTGCGCGGGCCGTCGTCCTCGCCACGGGTGCACGGGAGCGGCCGCGCAGCGCCCGGCTGGTGCCCGGCTCCCGCCCGGCGGGCGTGCTGACCACCGGGGAGCTCCAGCAGTCGGTCCATCTGTACGGGCAGGCGGTCGGCCGGCGGGCCGTGGTGGTGGGCGCCGAACCGGTGGCGCGCCATGCGGTACGTACGCTGCGCCGGGCCGGTGCGCAGGTGGTGGCGGTGGTCACCGACCGCCCGCGCGGCACCGCGCTGCCGGGGGTCCCGCTGCTCACGGCGACGACGGTGGCCCGACTGCGCGGCCGCGGACGCCTGTCGGGCGTGGTCCTGCAGCACGCCGACGGCCGGTCGGGGGTGCTCGCCTGCGACACGGTGGTGTTCACCGGCGACTGGATCCCCGACCACGAACTGGCCCGCCGCGGCGGGGTCACCCTGGACCCCGGGACCCGCGGCCCCTGCGTGGACGCCTCGTTCCGTACGTCCACGCCAGGGGTGTTCGCGGTCGGCAACGTGCTCCACGGCATCGAGAGCGCGGCCACCGCCGCCGCCGAAGGCGCCGCCGCGGCGGCCTCGGTGCTGGCCCACCTGTCGGGCGCCGCCTGGCCCGGTGCAGGAGTGCCGCTGGCCGTACGGGCGCCGCTGGTGTGGGTGACGCCGAGCCGGGTCACGGGTCTGGCCGGCCGGCCGTTGCTCCTGCGGTCGGGGGAAGCGCTGACGAGCCCCGTGGTGACGGTCGGGCAGGACGGGCGGCTGCTGTGGCGGCGCCGGTTCCCGGGCCGGGTGTCGCCGTCGCGGTCGCTGAGGCTGCCGCAGGGGTGGACGGCCGGCGTCGACCTCACGGGTGGTCCGGTCGTGGTGCGGCTCGGCTGACGGCAGACACCGGCCGATGGGGCGCCAAGTGACCTGTGGGCGACATGTTTTGACGACACGTGACGGGACGCCCCCGAGGCAGGTGAGCCTGCTGCGCTGGCCTATCATCTGTTCGATTCTCGCGGGCGGGTGGCGACTCTTGACGAGAGGCATCGAACACTTGCGATTGACAGGCAAGCACCGGATATCCATCCTCGCGGCGGTGGCGGCCTCCGCCGCGATCGCGGGAAGCATGCAGCTCACCTCCAGCGCGTTCGGGACCGAGACCGACGAGGACCCCGCGCCGGAGGCCGCGAGCTCCCCGGCGGCCCTGCCGGCGGTGGAGGACGTCGACGCCCACGCGCAGGACTCCGCCGTCTACGGCAGCGACACCACCGCCTTCAAGGGCGGCGTCATGTCGCTGGGCGCACCGGCGTCCCGCTCCGCACCGAAGTCGGGCGTGGCCGCCGCGCCCGCACCACTCCAGGGCGAGGGGTGGAAACTGGGCGGCGTGACCAAGTGGCTGCAGACCGGCTACACCATCAAGTTCTACGACCAGAAGTCCGCGGACTGGCTGGCGCCGTACGTTCAGGCGAGCGCCGCGGACCTGCGCCGCATCACCAACCTGCCGGTGACCGTCGACACCAGGCCCGTCGGCTGGGACTACTCCCGGCCCCGGGGCGAGGTGGTCATCGGCGTCGCGCACCGCCCGTGCCTGCCCCCGGACGGCGACAGCATGGGGAACACGGGCTGGAAGGTGGTCCGTGACGGCTCCGGCATGGCGAACCTCAGCTGTGGCTTCACCAGTTCCTCCCTGCCCGACACGGCCACCAGCGGCCACGCCTACATCGACGACGAGTTCTTCACCCCGGCCGGCAAGCCCACGGCCGCCATGGGTGAGACGTACATGCGCAACCACATCAGTCACGAACTCGGGCACACGCTGGGCCTGGCCCACGCCAACCGCAGCATGGACAAGAGCGACTGCGCCAAGGGGAGCGACTCCGGCGAGTTCCCGGTGATGTGCTCGCCGGCCTACGCGTACCAGGACAAGCGCGCCGGCACCTACGTCCAGCAGTTCGACGTCCAGGGCCTGCGGCTGCTCGCCTCCGGTGCCGGCGCCGTGCTGGCGCCGCAGGGCAAAGTGACCGGCATCGGCTCCAAGTGCCTGGACGTCAAGGGCGGGAAGGCGGCCAACGGCACGCAGATCCAGCTCTACACCTGCAACGGGTCCGCGGCGCAGTCGTGGATCCTGGGCAAGGACGGGACGCTGCGCGCGCTGGGCAAGTGCCTGGACGACGCACGCAACGCCGGTGCCAACGGTGACAAGATCAGCCTCTACGACTGCAACGGCACGCCGGCCCAGCGCTGGTCCGTCAACGCCAAGGGCCAGATCGTCCACGTGGCGTCGGGCAAGGTGCTCGACGTGACCGGCGGGTCCACCGCCAACGGGACCGCCGTCCAGCTCTACACGGCGAACGCGAACAAGCGCCAGGTCTGGGTCACCCCGAAGTAACCCCTCGGGCCCGCTCGGACGGCCGCGGTCCTCGGTCACCGCACGCAGCGGTGGCCGGGGCCCGTGCACCCGGAGGGGCGGTGAATGGCCGGAGGTCGCCTTGCCGGGAGCCGCGGGCGGGTGACAGCGTGCGTACCCCCGCGGTCGTAGAACGTGAGGTCCCGGCCGCCCCTTTTCCGTAGCCGTGCGGAAGCACTCCACCGCACCGCGCGTCTGCCACACCATACAAACGCGCACCGGGGCGGGCCCGGTCGGGTGACCGGCGCCGAGCGGCGCCGGTCACGCGAACCGCGAGTGGTCAGCCGTCAGCTGTCGCCCCCGCCGCGCTGGCGCAGCGCGATGCGGTTGCCGTCGGGGTCGACGGCCTCGATGCGGGCCCCGAACGGGTAGTCCTCCGGTTCGTCCTGCTCGAAGGTCACATCACGGGCAGGTCAGCATCGCGATCGTCGTCCTGTCCGTTCGTCGGCCGGCCGGCCTCCCGCCGGAACGTCGAGGTGCTCGCCGGTCCGGCCGGGGTCTACCGCTTCATCGCCTCACTGACGAATCGCCGCACGAGAACGTGACAGGGCGGGTGCACGGACGTCAGGGGCTGGTCCCGACGAGGACGCCGACCTTGTCGATGCGGTGTTCGGGGTTGTTCTGCGCGTCCCGCCAGGTGTTCCCCGCGGCGTCGTCCTCCGGCGTGAGACAGGTGGACACGGTGATCATCGCGCGGCTCGGCGACGTGCCGCTGGAGCCGGGGACCGCGGCGCGCTGCTCCTCCATGGAGGAGGGTGAGCGGAAGGAGGTCGTGCGGGTGGTGCCGATGACGTACTCGTACGTCACACCGCCCGCGGTGACGAAGACGGACGCGCCCTGGGGCAATGACGGCAGGGCGTTCAGCGGGCCGCCACCGGCGATGCGGTGACCGGTGACGATGTAGTTGCCGACGTCGCCGGGACCCACGCCGCCACCGGGGCCGTAGGGGCTCGCGGCCAGGCCCCGGTCCTGGATCGCCGTACCCGGGGCGTCGTCGGGGCTGCCCTGGTACGGGACGACGGGCAGGCCGGAAAGGCCGATGGCCGGGATCGACAGCGTGGCGGCCTGGATGCCGGTCACGGCCGCGGAGGGCGCGTGCGAGGCCGGCTGCTGCGCGAGGGCGCCGGGAGCAGCCGTCAACAGGACGGCGAGAGACACACTGGCGAGCGCCGCTGGCACGCTGCGCGAAGAGCGGAAGAGGCGTGGAGACATGGCGTTGTCCAAAGTCTGCCGGAGTCGTTCGGTCCAGCCGGCCGGTCGGCCCTTCCAGACTGACACAGGCCACGACGTGCGGCAGCCCGGTGCCGCGGCGCCTGCGTCACCACCGGCACCGCCTCGAGAGGCGCTTCGGGCAGCGCTTCGCGCCGCTTCTCCCGCAGTGCCTGTTCCGGCCGGGAGCCCCGGGGGGGCCGGGGCGGATGAGGGTGCGGAGACGGCGGTGACTGGCCGGAACCCGCCGGTGGGACAGCGTATAAACAGACCGGATCGAGGTGTTCCGGCCGCGTGGCCGCACGGGCGGGGGAAGGGTGGTCCACCGCATCACCGCCCGTAGCGGAACCGGACCACGGAGGCCCCATGGACCCCACCCCGCTCCTGCCCCAACCCCCTTTATCCCGGGAGGAGTTCGCGGCCGAACTGACGCGCCTGCGGGAGAAGGCCGACCTCACCGTCCGCGCCGTCGCCACGCGCGTCGGCGCACCGGGCGCCCACAGCACCATCGGCGGCTGGTTCGCCGGCCAGAACCTGCCGTCGATCAGCTCCCTGCCCCTGTTCCGCCGGGTCCTGCACGTCTGCGGGGTGAGCGACGCGGCCGAGATCGAGCGCTGGCTGGAACGGCTCGCCGAGCTGCGACGGTCCAGGGTCCTGCGCGTCGCGGGAGGCGCGGCGCCCTACAGGGGGCTGGCGGGCTTCGAGGAACGCCACGCCGACTGGTTCTTCGGCCGGGAGGGTCTACGGGCGGTCGTCGTGGAACGGATCCTCCGCGAGGGGGCCGACGTACCCCAACTGCTCGTCGGGGCTTCCGGGTCGGGGAAGTCCTCCCTGCTGCGGGCCGGGGTACTGCCCGTCCTGCGGGGCGAGCACGGCTTCACGCCGCTGTTGCTGGCACCCGGCCGCGACCCGGTGCGGGCACTGCTGTCCGCCCTGCCCGCGGAGTGGGAGGCCCAGGAGGATCCCGCACGGCAGGACGAGACGCCTGATCCCCTCGCACTTGCGGCCCGGATAAGGGGGTTGGCCGAGCGGAAGGGCACACGCATCGTCGTGGCGGTCGACCAGCTGGAGGAGGTGTTCACCGCGTGCCCCGACCCGGCGGAACGGGAGCGGTTCCTGCGCTGCCTCGCCGCCCTCCCCTCCCCCGACGTGCGCGTCACCGGGTGCCTGCGCGCCGACTTCTACAGCCAGGCCCTCGCCCGGCCTTCCCTGGCGGTGGCGCTGCAGAAGGGCCAGACAGTCGTGGGCGCGCTCAGCGAGGACGAGATCCGCGCCGTGGTCGGCGGGCCCGCCGCCAAGGCCGGTCTCGTCCTGGACGAAGGGTTCGTCGACCTGCTCCTGGCCGATCTGCGGGACCGCGGCCCCGGGGCCCTGCCCCTGCTGTCGCACGCGTTGCTGTCGACCTGGGAACGCGGGCGCGGCACCGCTCTGACCATCGCCGACTACCGGGCGGGCGGCGGGATGTCCGCGGCGGTCTCCGAGACGGCGGAAGAGGTCTACGCGGGCCTGTCGCAGGACGAGTGCGTACTCGCGCGGCAGCTGTTCCTGCGGATGGTCGCGGTGGGGGACGGCGTTCCCGACGCGCGGCGGCTGCTGCCGCTGCCGCCGCCCACCGGCCGGCCCGACCGGGCCGGACAGGTGTACGCGGTCCTGGAGCGCTTCGTCGACCGGCGGTTGGTCACGCTCGACGGCGACGGTGCCAGGATCACCCACGAGGCGCTGCTCACCGCCTGGCCGAGGCTGCGCGGCTGGATCGACACCGACCGGGCCGGACAGATCGTGTGGCAGGACCTGACCCGGGACGCGGACCGCTGGCTCGCGCACGGCCGCGATCCCTCGCTGCTCTACCGGGGCACCCGCCTGGCCGTCGCCTCCGGCTGGGCCCAGGACAGCGGGCACGCCCCGGAACTCGACGCCCGCGAGAGCGAGTTCCTCGATGCGAGCCGGCTGGCGGAGGACGTCCGCGTCCGGCGCGAACGGCGCGGCGCCCGGCGGCTGCGCCGGCTCCTCGTCCTGCTCTCGCTGATGGTCGTCCTGTCGGTCCTGCTCACCGCAGTCGCCGTGGTCCAGCGCCGTGACGCGCAGGGACAGCAGTCCGTCGCGCTGTCCCGGCTGGTGGCGGCGCGCGCCGAACGGCTGCGGGGCAGCGACCTCGCCCTGTCCGCGCAGCTCGCTCTGGTGGCCTACCGTACGGCTCCCACGGCCGAAGCCCGGGAGGCGCTGATGGACGCCTCGGCGCTGCCGGCCGTGACCCGGATCCTCGCGTTCCGCGGTGTCGTACAGGCGGTGGCCCTCAGCCCGGACGGGCACACCCTCGCCGCGGGCGGCCTGGACCACCAGGTCGCGCTGTGGGACCTGCGTGATCCGCAGCGGCCGCGAGCGCTGGGCGCGGCTCCGGTCACCTTCGCCGACACCGTGTACGCGCTCGCCTTCAGCCCGGACGGCCGACGGCTCGCGGCCGGGTCGGGGGACGGGACCGTACGCGTGTGGGAGCCGTCGGGCCCCGATCCGGCGGCGGCCGGGGTCCGGTCGTTCAAGGGGCCGGATTCAGCCGTGTACGGGGTGGCTTTCGCGCCGGACGGCGAGAGCCTGGCCGCGGCGGGCGCCGACGGCGGCGTGTACCTGTGGCCGGACCCGGCGGTGGCCGCCCGCACGGAGGGGGGTTCCGCCCCTTCCGCCGCCCCCGGTCTGCGGCTCACCGGCTTCACCGGGGCGGTGCACACGGTCGCGTTCCGGCCCGGCCCCGGTCCGGCCCTGCTGGCGGCGGGGGGCGCGGACGGCTCCGTACGGATGTGGGACCTCGCCGATCCCGGCCGGCCGCTCGCCCACGGGCAGCCGCTGACCGGGGCGGCCGGCCCGGTGTTCGGGCTGGCCTTCACGGCCGACGGCCTACGGCTCGCCGCGGGGAGCCAGGACCGCTCCACACGGGTGTGGGACGTACCCGCGCCCGGCTCCGGCCCGGGTTCACCCGCGGTGATCGGCGGGGCCCCGGCCGCTCCCGACGGCCCGGCCAGCTACGTCAACGCGGTGGGCCTCAGTCCCGACGGGCAGTGGCTGGCGACCGGCAGCGCGGACAACCAGGTGCGCTTGTACGACGCGCGGACGCGCGTCCTCGCCGGGGTCTTCCCGCACCCGGGGCCGGTCACCTCGCTCTCGTTCCACCCCGGTGGGCGGCAGCTGGTGACGGGCGCCGCGGACGGGACCGTACGCCTGTGGCAGCTGCCTCCCCGCCCGCTGCGCGGCTTCCAGGGCACGGTCAACGCGATCGGTTACGCGCCGGACGGGAAGCTGCTGGCCGTCGCGGGACGCGACGTACAGCTGTGGGACGTCTCCGATCCCTGGGCCCCGCGCCCCGTCGGGCCGCCCCTGACGAACCCCACGGGGTACTCCGCGACGGTCTCCTTCACCCCGGACGGCCGCACCCTCGCGGTGGGCGGCCGGGAAGGCAAGCTGTGGCTGTGGGACCTCTCCCGCCCCGACCGTGCCGTGCCCTACGGAGAACCTCTGACCGCAGGCGCCGGAACCATCCAGTCCGCGGCTTTCGACCGGACGGGCCGGATCCTCGCCGTGGGAAGCGAGGGGCGGACCGTACGCGTGTGGAACACGGCGGACCCGGCGCACCCCGCGCTCTCGGCCGAACTGTCGGAGCCGACGAACTACGTCTACTCGGTGGCGTTCAGCCCGGACGGCCGGCGGCTGGCGGCCGGCACGGTCGACAAGCAGGTGCTGCTGTGGCGGATGCCGTCGGGCGGTGGCCGTCCGGCGCTGGAATCCACCCTGCGCGGGCCGGGCAGCTACGTCATGTCCGTGGCGTTCAGCCCCGACGGCCGGCTGCTGGCGGCCGGTACCGCGGACCGGGACGTGTGGCTGTGGGACGTGAGCGGGGACCGGCCGCGCACCGCCGGGCCGACGCTGACGGGGCCGAGCAGTTACGTGTACGCCCTGTCGTTCAGTCCGCAGGGCCACGCGCTCGCCGCCGCCAGCACGGACGGCACGGTGTGGCTGTGGGAGACCGGTGACCCGCGACGGCCGCGGCCGCGCACCGTACTGAGCGGCCTGGGCGGGAAGGCGTACGCCGTCGCGTACAGCCCGGACGGCCGCACCCTCGCGGCCGGTGGGGCCGGCCCGGCCGCCCTGGTGTGGTCCCGCGACGAGGGGGAGATCGCCCGCAGGCTGTGCGAGCGGGCGGGGACGCCCATCACCGCCGCGGAGTGGGCCCAGCTCGTCCCCGGACTGCCGTACGCGCCGCCGTGCCGGTGAAGGGGCCGGCGGGTGTGCGGTCCGCCGCGGTGGGGCGTGCGGGTCCGGCCGACGGTACGGGGGCCGGGCCGTACGGAGTTGTACGGACCGCCGTACGGGCCCGGTCGACCTGCGGTTCCCTCCTTCCCCCCGCCGCGGTCGGGATGGCTCTCTGGTGGAGCGCCGCCGGATCCGCCGGGGCGCCGCACACCACCGCGAGTCTTCCGAGGAGAACGACGATGCGCATGACGACCACCACCCTGCGGTCCCGGGCCGGACTGGCCGCCGCCGCGGCCGCCGTCGCCCTGACCGGTCTGATCGCCGGCGCCGGCGGCGCCGACGCGGCCGGCAGTTACATCTCGTCCAACAGCGGCGGGGCGAACGTGCGGACCTGCGCCAACACCGGGTGCGGTGCGCTCGGCTACCTGTCCAACGGGACGGGCGTCACGATGCTGTGCTGGACCGACAGCCAGTGGGTGTACCCGCCGAGCTCCAACTACGCCTCCAACCGGTGGTTCCGCGTCTCCAGCTCCGTGGGGACCGGCTACGTCCACTCGTCGCTGGTGGCGGCCCAGACCGGCGTCGGCCACTGCTGACGGGTGCCACCGCTCCCGGCCCCCTGTTCCCGGCCGTCGCCGGGGACAGGGGGCCGGGTCGTGCGCGCTACTGGTCCGTGGACGGGGCCTCGGCCGTCTGGAGGGCCTGGGCCGCGATGGTGATCGCTTCCTGGTCGCGGCCCGCCGCCTTCGCGGCCCGGGCCTGACTCAGGGAGACGCGGAGCAGTTCGACGGTGTGCTCCGGCAGCGAGCCGGACGCCACGGCGTCTTCCAGTTTCCGGATGGTGTCTGCGGCCAGGTCGTCCGGCATGGTGCGGCCTCCTGCGGCGTAGGGCTGAGGGCTGGGGCTGGGGTTCGTCGACGGTGTCACGCCGTACGGGACCGGACAAGCCGACGGGCCGGTCGCCACCACTCAACTGCGGGTTTACGGTCACCGGCACTTGCCTTTGCGAAGACTTTAGGGTGATAGCTCCGATCCGATTTGCGTGGGGCAACCAACTACTCCTACGGTTGCCTAGAGCAACGAAATGCGGATATCGACCACCCGCCCACCCGCAGAGAACGTAAGGAAGCCCATGGCAACGACCACACCAGCCGGTGTGCGGGCCTCTCACGCCAGGCACGGAGGCGGCGGCCACGACGACGCGCCGATGACGCACCGGCAGATCATGGAGGCGCTGTCCGGGCTGCTGCTCGGCATGTTCGTCGCGATCCTGTCGTCCACGATCGTCTCCAACGCCCTCCCCCACATCATCGGCGACCTCGGCGGCGGCCAGTCCGCCTACACCTGGGTCGTCACCGCCGCCCTCCTGTCCATGACGGCGGCCACCCCGCTGTGGGGCAAGCTCTCCGACCTGTACAGCAAGAAGGCCCTGGTCCAGATAGCCCTGGTCATCTACGTCCTGGGATCGGCCGTCGCCGGCATGTCGCAGAACGCCGGCATGCTGATCGCCTGCCGCGTGGTCCAGGGCATCGGCGTCGGCGGCCTGTCCGCCCTCGCCCAGATCGTGATGGCCGCGATGATCTCCCCGCGCGAGCGGGGCCGCTACAGCGGCTACCTCGGCGCTACCTTTGCAGTCGCCACCGTCGGCGGCCCGCTGCTCGGCGGTGTCATCACCGACACCGACTGGCTCGGCTGGCGCTGGTGCTTCTACGTCGGTGTCCCCTTCGCGATCATCGCCCTGATCGTCCTCCAGAAGACCCTCCACCTCCCCGTCGTCAAGCGCGAGGTCAAGGTCGACTGGGGCGGCGCGTTCTTCATCTCCGCCGCCGTCTCACTGCTCCTGCTCTGGGTCACCTTCGCCGGCGACAAGTACGACTGGCTGTCGTGGCAGACGTACGCGATGGTCGGGGGCTCGCTCGTCCTCGGCGCCCTGTTCGTCCTCGTCGAATCCAAGGCGAGCGAACCGATCATCCCGCTGCGGCTGTTCCGCAACCGCACCATCGCGCTGTCGTCGATCGCTTCCCTGTTCGTCGGTGTCGCGATGTTCACCGGCACCGTTTTCTTCAGCCAGTACTTCCAGCTGGCCCGAGACAAGTCCCCGACCATGTCCGGCGTGATGACGATCCCGATGATCGCCGGTCTGTTCGTCTCCTCCACCGTCTCCGGGCAGGTCATCACCAAGACCGGCCGGTGGAAGGCATGGCTGCTGTGCGGTGGCGTGCTGGTGACGGCCGGCCTCGGCCTGCTCGGCACGATCCGCTACGACACGACGTACTGGCACATCGCGGTCTTCATGGCCCTGCTGGGCCTCGGCATCGGCATGATGATGCAGAACCTGGTGCTCTGCACGCAGAACCAGGTGGCGCCGTCCGACCTCGGCTCCGCCAGTTCCACGGTGACGTTCTTCCGCTCCCTCGGCGGTGCGATCGGTGTCTCCGCGCTCGGCGCGATCATGGCCAACCGGATCACCCACTACGCCAAGGAAGGGCTCGCCACCCTCGACCCGAAGTACGCGGCCGCCGCGGGGCAGCAGAGCTCCGGCGGCAGCATCCCGGACATGAACAGCCTGCCCGGCCCCCTGCGCACCGTGATGGAGAGCGCGTACGGCCACGGCATCGCGGACGTGTTCCTGATCGCCGCGCCGCTGGCGCTGATCGCCTTCCTCGTCACGATCTTCATCAAGGAGGTCCCGCTGCGGACCTCGGGCGGCCTGGCGCAGGCCTCCCAGGGTGGCGAGGACATCCAGGGCGCCCAGGACGCGAAGGCCGACGCGCAAGCCGCTGCCCCGAGCCCGGCCGAGCCCGCCGTGCCGCACGTGCCGCACGTGCCGCGGCAGTCGGCGGCTGCCGTCGCGCCGCCGGGTGACCCGGGGTCCGCTCCGCTGCCCGACGGTATCGCGGTACGCGGTTACGTACGCGGCGCCGAGAGCACCCCCGTGGCGCGGGCGGCGGTCACGCTGATCTCGCTCGCGGGACGTCAGCTGGACCGGTCGGTCGCCCAGGCGGACGGCTCGTACGCGGTCGATGCGCCGGGCAGCGGCTCGTACGTACTGATCGCGGCGGCCGACGGTTACCAGCCGCAGGCCTCGACGGTCGTGGTGAACGGCGAGCCGGTCTCCTACGACATCCTGCTGAGCGGGACGAGCGGTCTGAGCGGCGTCGTACGGGCCACCGAGACCGGGGCCCCGGTCGAGGGTGCCATGGTCATCGTGACCGACGTCCGCGGGGACGTACTGGCCACCGCAGTCACCGGCGCGCAGGGCGCGTTCGGCTTCGCCGAGCTGGTGCCGGGCCCCGTGACCATCGCCGTGAACGCCGCCGGGCGCCGCCCGAAGGCCCTGCAGGTGGAGGTCGGCGGAGCGGGAGTCACCCGGGTCGAGGTCGAGCTGAGCTCGGGCGCACAGGTCCAGGGCGTCGTGCGCTCGCCGGGCGGACCGCTCGGCGACGCCCGGGTCACGCTGGTCGACGCGGCGGGCAACGTGGTCGCGACCGCGCGGACCGGCGCGGACGGCGCGTACGCCTTCACCGACCTGGACGGCGGCGAGTACACCGTCATCGCTACGGGATACCCGCCGGTGGCCACGGCGCTGACCGTGAGCGGTGGGGGCGTGGACGGCCACGACATCGCACTCGCCCACCCCGGCGAGTAGACGGGCACCGGCCCGTGGGGCGCGCCGCGGAGCGGGGGCGCCCCACGGGCCGGTCCTCTTTTCGACTGACTCGAGATGCTTCGGCAGGGAGAAAACGGGATGGGACTCACCGCACGGATCCGCACGCGCGACGGATGGGCCGTGTCGCACGCGGTCGTCACGGTGACGGACATGACGGGCACACAGGTGGTACGGGCCGAGGCCGACGAAGAGGGCGCCGTGCACGACCCGACCGCGCTCGCGCCGGGGGCGTACACCGTCATAGTCACCGCGGTCGGCTACGCGCCCACGGCGTCGAGCACCATCGTCACGGCGAGCGGGCGCGCGGAGGTCGGCAGCGTGGTCCTCGCCCGGCACGGCGGCGCCGAGCTGCCGCCGCCCGGGCCGTGGACGATCGACCCGGCGCACTCGTCGGTGGCCGCCGTCGCCCAGCACCTGGGCATCTCCAGCGTGCACGGCCGGTTCACCGCGTTCGCGGGCCGGATCGAGATCGCCCCGCGGGAGGTGTCGGCGTCCCGCGTGGAAGCGGTGATCGAGGCGGCCTCCATCGACACGGGCAACGGCATGCGCGACGGGCACCTCAAATCGCCGGACTTCCTGGACGTGGCGGCGTACCCGCAGATCAGGTACCGCTCGACGGGCCTGTCCCCGGCCGGCTCCGACCGCTGGACGGTGCACGGCGACCTGACGCTGCGCGGTGTCGTGCGCCCCGTCGACCTGGACCTGGCCTACCTGGGCACGGGCGCCGACCCGTGGGGCGGCACGCGCGCCGCGTTCCGCGCCACCGCCGAACTGCGCCGCGAGGACTTCGCGATGAACTACAACCAGGTCGTCCAGGCGGGCATCGCCGCCATCGGCGCGACGCTGAGGGTGGAGCTGGACATCCAGGCCGTGCAGGGCGGATCGCTGCCGGCGGCGTAGCGCGTGCTGAAATCCGTTGAGCCCCGGATGATCACGTGGCAGGATCGCCCGCCGTGACGGAGATCCGAGGACCGATGGCACCGACCAAGCAGTTCCAAGTCACCTTCGACTGCGCAGAACCCGAGCGCCTCGCCCGTTTCTGGTGCGAGGTGCTGGGATATGTCGTACCGCCGCCACCGGAGGGGTTCGCCACCTGGGACGATTTCAAACGCTCGCAACCACCTGAGCAGCGGGATGCGTGGTTCGCCTGCAGTGATCCCTCGGGTGTGGGCCCGCGACTGTACTTCCAGCGCGTCCCCGAAGGGAAGGCCGCCAAGAACCGGCTTCATCTCGACGTGCGGGTCGGCACCGGACTCGTTGGGGAAGAGCGCCTCGCCGCACTCGAGGCCGAATGCGCACGACTGGTCCCGCTCGGCGCGGTACACGTGCGGACGCTGTACGACGGCAATGACGCGTGCATCCCGATGCTGGACATCGAGGGCAACGAGTTCTGCATCGACTGAGGAGCCGGGTCAGGCCGGGGCGTCGTTCAGACGGCGCAAGGTGAACGGCTCGGCGAGGATCTCGTCCAGGGCCTTGGCGACCCGGCGGAAGTGCGGCAACGAGAAGTGGTGGTCGAGGGCGGCCGGGTCGGCCCACTCCTCGACGATGACCATCCGGTCGCTGCGATGGGGATCGGCGTAGGGCTGGTAGGCGAGGCAGCCCTCCTCCGCCAGGGAGGGTTCGATCATCGCGTGCAGCTCGTCGCGCAGACGGCCTTCCTGGCCCGGCTTGGCGGTGAAGCGGGCGACGATCACGAGCGTGTTCGGCATGAGGGGGCTCCGGTCCAGTGGGTTCGCGGGTGAACGGTGTCCATCCTGCGCTCCCGGGAGGGCGCCGCCCAGGGCCCCCTTCGACCGGGGTCCGCCGTGCCCGGGTCCGGCAGGACCAGGCTGGGCTCTGCGGTGCGGTGGCGGACACTGGGGGCATGGACCGTGCACACCAGCTCACCGAGTTCCTCAAGTCGCGCCGGGCCCGCATCGGTCCGGACGCCGTCGGCCCGGGCGGTTTCGGCGGCCGGCGCCGCGTGCCGGGCCTGCGCCGTGAGGAACTCGCCCTGCTGGCGGGCGTGAGCGTCGACTACTACACCCGTCTGGAGCAGGGCCGGGCCCGCAACGTCTCCCCCGCCGTACTCGACGCCGTTGCCGATGCCCTCGGCCTGGACGCCGACGAACGCGGCCACCTCCACAATCTCGCCAAGCCCGGCAGGGCGCACCGGCACCCCGGCCGTACCCAGCACGTCGGCCCCGAGCTGCGCCAGGCCCTGGACGCGCTGGTCACCGTACCGGCCTACCTCATCGGACGGCGTCTGGACGTCCTGGCCTGGAACGACCTGGCCCGCACCCTGATCGCCGACTTCCCCGTCCTGCCGCCGGGCGAACGGAACATGGCGCGCCTGGTCTTCCTGGACCCTGCCGCCAAGGACCTCTACCCCGACTGGGAGGCCAAGGCCCGGGACACCGTCTCCAACCTCCGTCTCGACGCCGGACGCCACCCCGACGACCCGCAGCTGTCCGCGCTGGTCGGTGAACTCTCCCTCGGCAGCCCTGATTTCCGCCGCCTGTGGGACGACCACACCGTCAGCGGCAAGACCCGCGGCCGCAAGCGGTTCGTCCATCCGCGCGTCGGCGAACTGGCCTTGGACTACGTGGCCATGCGGGCGCCCGACGACCCCGACATGACCCTGATGATCTACAGCGCGCCGGCCGGCTCTGCCGCCGCGCACGCCCTTGAGTTCCTGGCCGCCCTCACCCCGGCACCGCGGTCCCGCCCGGCGGCGGACCTTTGAGCCGGGCGAACCGGCCCGGGGTGGTGCCTACGACCCGCTTGAAGTGCCGGGTGAGGTGCGACTGGTCGTAGAACCCGGCGGCGGTCGCCACCTCGCCCGGCGGTTGCCCGTCGAGCAGCAGCCGGCGGGCCAGGTCGACGCGGCGGGAAGTCACGTACTGGTGCGGCGCCATGCCGAACGCGCTGCTGAACGCCCGTACGAGGTGCGTGGGGTGGGCGTGGACGAGGCGGGCCGCCTCGTCCAGGGTGAGGGGTTGCAGGAGCCGTTCGTCGAGGAGTTCGCGCAGTGTCCGGGCGACGCCGTGGCCGGGTCGCGCACCGCGCGGCAGCCTGGGGCGCAGGTGTGCGCGCAGCCGTTCACCGATGAGGGCGAGGCGGCTCTCCGCCTCGAACTCGTCGCCCGGGTGGGCGAGGACCGTGTGCAGTTGTCCGATGCGGCTGCGCAGGAGGGGGTCGGCGAGGTCCGGGCCGTCCACCGCCGGTCCGATGAGGCTCGCGTCGAGGTGGGTCATGTCGAGGTAGAGCACGCGCTTGCGGAAGCCGCCCGTGGTGGCGGGTGAACCGTTGTGCGGGACCTGCGGCGGGAGGAGGCTGACGGTGTCGCCCGGGGTGGCGCGCTCGTGGCGGTCGAGGTCGTAGCGGACCGCGCCGTCGTCGACGATCAGCAGGGTCCAGGCGTCGTGGACGTGCATCGGGTAGGCGTGCGCGGTGAAGTGGGCGTGGAAGACCTCCAGGACGCCCGCCACCGGCGGGCGCCAGGCCGAGGTCTCCTGCCGGGGCGTCATGCAAGGAACGTACAAGACGCAGGACCGGCGTACGCGACAGTCTCAGGGCATGAGAATCACGAACGAGACCGGCGGCGCGGAAGACTCGATGGTCCCCGTCCGCTTCGACACCAAGATCGCCGTCGTGCTGCGGGACGACCTGGAGACCTGGCAGCGGCTGAACGTGACCGCGTTCCTGGTGAGCGGGCTCGGCACGACGTCACCGGAGGTGATCGGCGAGCCGTACGCGGACGCCGACGACACCGCCTACCTGCCGATGTTCCGTCAGCCCGTGCTGGTCTTCGAGGCGGCGAAGGAGACCCTGACCGCCGCGCACGGCCGGGCCCGCTCCCGCGCGCTGACGACCGCCGTGTTCACGTCGGACCTCTTCCGCACGGGCAACGACCGCGACAACCGGGCGGCCGTGCGGGCCGTGGGCACGGGCGAGCTCGACCTGGTGGGGATGGCCGTGTACGGGCCGCGCAACGCCGTGGACAAGGTCCTCAAGGGGACGCGCATGCATCCCTGAAGATGTCAGCCTGGGTTGACACGCGGACGCATGTCAGCCCAGACTGACATTCATGGAAACCGGAGATCTGGCAGAACGTCTCAGGTCGCACGACCCCGCCGTGGGGCTACGGGCGGTGGGTGCGCTGCACCGGCTGGCCGAGCAGGTCGAGGCGGCGGCGGTGGCGCGCGCCAGGCAGCAGGGATGGTCCTGGGAACAGATCGGGGACGCCCTCGGCGTGTCCCGGCAGTCCGCACACGCCAAACACGGGAAGTGAGACGACGGTGTTCGAGAAGTTCACAGCCGGCGCCCGCGCGGCCGTCACCTGCGCACTGGAAGAAGCCCGACTGCGGGGCGATCGCCGCGTCGGGACCGAGCACCTCCTCCTGGGCCTCCTCCACGAGCCCGGCTCACCGGCGGTGAGGTGCCTCGGCTTCGGGCTCGACGACGCACGGGCCGCCCTTGAGGGCCTGGACCGCTCGGCGCTGGCCGCGATCGGGATCGACGTCGAGGGGGTCGAGCGGCCGCCCGTCCCCCTCTCGCGCAAGCGCACGCCCTTCACCTCCGGCGCCCGCTCGGTCCTGCCGCACGCCCTCGTCGAGGTGAAGAAGACCGGCGGCCGGCGCCTGGGGCCGGAGCACCTGCTGCTGGCGCTCCTCGCCCGCGAGCGCCCGGACCCGGCCGCCGAGCTGATGGAGCAGCTGGGCGTCGACCGCCCGGCCGTCCGCGAACGCCTCACCGGGAGGACCGGCTGACAGGAGCGAACTACCCGCGAGGGGCGGGACCGGGCTCGGCGGGAGGGGCAAATGCCGGTTGTGCCGGGCGTGTTGGATCACGTAGGGTCGCCGATGTGAACACCGGACCGGCGCTACGCCACACACGGATCGGCTACCCGGTGGAGGGCTGATCCCTCCCGGGGTGCGACGAAGGCACCCCCGTTGTTCGGCACGCGGACCCCCGGCGCTTGACCACCAGCGCCCCATTTCCGTGCACCTGTCGAACACACCGAGGTCAGTTCCATGACAGTCACGTTCAACCACACCATCATCGCCGCCAAGGACCGCCACGAGTCGGCCCGTTTCTTCCGGGAGTTGCTGGAACTTCCGGAAGCACCGTCCTGGGGGCCGTTCACCAACATCGCACTCCCCGACGGCGTGCTGCTCCAGTTCGCGGAGCCGCCCGTGGAGATCCAGATGCAGCACTACGCCTTCCTGATCGACGACGAGCTGTTCGACCGGGCGTACGGGCGGCTCTGCGACCGCGGTATCGAGCACTGGGCCGATCCGCAGATGCGCCGCCCGCGCGAGACCAACACCGAGCACGGCGGCCGGGGCGTGTACTTCAAGGACCCTGCGGGCCACGCGATCGAGTTGATCACCCGCCCCTACCTGTAACCGGTGCGTGCCGCGGGGCCCGGTAGCCACACCCCGGCGACCGGGCCCCGCGCTCAGGCCCGCTCATCGTGCGGGCCGGGGACGCCGCGCGCCCTGATCGTGTGGGCGATGACGGCCGTGGGCCGGCCCGGCTCCACGGGGCCCTGCAGGGCCTCCCTGATCTGGTCGTGGTCGTGCCCGTCGATGGACAGCACGCGCCAGCCGGAGCCGAGCCACCTGTCCACCAGCGGTCGCAGGGACAGGGTGCCCTCGCTCCGGCCGTCGGCCTCCCGCTCGTTGTGGTCCACGATCGCGGTCAGGTTGTCGGCTGCGAGGTCGGACGCCCCCACGGCCGCCTCCCAGTGGGAGCCTTGCCGGAGTTCCCCGTCACCGAGGACCACGAACGCGCGGCCGCCGCGCCCGTAGCAGCGTTCGGCCAGTGCGACGCCCAAGCCCAGTGACAGCCCGTGGCCGAGCGCGCCCGTGGAGAAGTCCACGCCCGGCAGGCGTTTCACGAGGCGACCGCCCGGTCGGCTGCCCTCGTCGGCGTACGTCGCGCACTGCGGCTGCGGCACCGCACCCGTGGAGGCGAGCGCCGCGCAAAGGGCCCCGGACGCCTGCCCCTTGCTGAGGATCAGGTGGTCGCCTACCTCCCCCGGCCCCCCTCCGGCCGGCCGGCGCAGCACCTCGCCGCAGAGGACGGCGAGGAGGTCGGCGATCGACGTGCTGCCGTCGGCGCGCACGCCGCTCGGCGAGGCGCTCAGCTCGCCGACCTTGCGGCGGATGTCCACGGCGAGTCGTGTGGCCACGTCGTCTGGTGGTGCCTTCGTGAGCATGCTCGGTCCTTCCGAAGCCGTCCAGCAAGCCACTACCTCGCCAGAACAAACCAACTGAGCTGTTTTGTCAAGGGTAGTCTTCTGCGACTCACCCCGCCCCCTAGGCGACGCCCTATCCCTGCAATTTCCGGGTGGATCGAGCCAGCGCGAGGGCCCCGGAAAGGCCATCGAAGTCCACTTGAGCGGGCGTTGACAAAACCACACGGTTGGTTTTTTCTTTTCGGGGTTGGTCGATTTCCGTGAGGTGCCGAAACCCGGCGTCCGCCCCGGCCAACGCCGGCCGACCGTGGGTCAATCGCCGACCGAGCAGGGATTGTGAGGACCAGATGAGTGAGCTGTCCGAAGGCGCGCGATGCCCGAACCCAGCTGCCGCCCCGCCCCGTTGACAGGCCGCCGGCGTCGCCGCCGGCTTCACCCTGGTGGGTCACGAGGGCTTCCGTACGGCGCCCGTCAACCTCGGCGTGGTGCGCGCACCGCTGATCTTCCTGCCTCCGGTCAGCCGCTCGGCCCGGATCCGCGGCGTCGGGAAGGTGCCGGCCCCGCCCGCCCCGGCTCCCGCGCGGGTCACCCGGGAGCGACGCGCGGTCATGCCGGCGCCCTTCCCGGAAGAACGGCGCCCTGCCGATTCCCGTCCCCCAAGAGAGAAAACGGATTCCAGGTGCACCCTGACCACGACAACGGTGGGAGCGACGCGCTGCCGCTGAGCGGACGCATCGGCAAAGGACCGAGCGACCTGCTGCGGGAAGAGGTCCTCGACCCGCAGTTCCGGTACGAGGCCGAGCATCTCCTGCCCCACTACATCGCGATCGAGAAGGCGCTCGTCGCCGAATACCTGCGGATGGGGCTGGTGACGGCCGGCCAGGCCGCGGAACTCCGCGGGCTGCTCGACTCCGTGACCGCCGGGCAACTGCTGGCGGGGCGCGAGGCGAACATGTCGGACATCGCCTTCTCGCTGGAGCGCCACGTCGAGACGCGGCTCGCCGAGCCGGTCGCCGCCTGGCACGTGGACCGCAGCCGCAACGACCTCCAGGCCTGCGCCCAGTTGATGTCCGGACGTGAGCGACTGGTATCGGCCGCCGAGGCGCTGCTGGCCTTCGGCCGGGCGGCGGGAGGGCTCGCCGGTCGGTACGCCGACGACCCGATGCCCGGCTACACCCACTTGCAGGCCGCTCAGATCATCTCGCCCGGGTTCTACCTCGCGGCGCTGTCCGAGCAGGTGCTGCACACGGCGCGGCGCCTGCTCGCCACCTACGACGGTATCGACGCGTGCCCCCTGGGCGCCGGCGCCATGTCGGGCCAGGAGCTGGCGTGGGACCGCGGACGGCTGGCCGCCCTGCTCGGCTTCACAAGGGTGCAGCCCCTCGCCCTGACCTCGGTCGCGTACCGCGGCTGGGTCCTGGAGATCACGGCCGAGTTCAGTGTGTTCGCAGTGGCCCTGAGCCGTTTCACCACCGATCTGATGGCGTGGGGCAGCAGCGCCTACGGCTATCTGGACCTGCCGGACGAGCTCTCCGGGATCTCGTCTGCGATGCCGCAGAAGAAGAACTTCCCGGTGCTCGAACGGATCCGGGGCAAGTCGGCGCACCTGTCCTCGGCCCACATGGACGCGGTGCTCGGGCAGCGCAACACTCCGTTCTCCAACTCGGTCGAGGTGTCGAAGGAAGCGGGATCGCAGCTGTCCTTCGCGTTCGAGACCTTCGAGAGCGTGCTGCGGCTTTCCACGGCGGTCCTGGAACACGTGCGCTTCGACACGAAGCGCATGAGCGAGGCGTGCGAGCGGGAGTTCCTCGGCGGTTTCGCCCTGGCCAACGCCCTGACGCTGCGCGAAGGAGTGCCCTGGCGCCGGGCCCAGGTGATCTCGGGCCGTTACATCGTCGCCGCGATGGAGGCCGGGCTCGCGCCTGCCCGGACCGACGCGGGCCTGCTCAAGCGGACGGCGGCGGAACTCGGCTTCGAGCTGACGGCGCCGGAGTCGGTGCTGGCCGGAACCTTCGACGTACGGCACGCCCTGAACGCGCCGCGCTCCGAGGGCTCCGCCCGGCCGGAAGCGGTCAAGGCCGTACTGCGGGCGCAGGACGAGGAACTCGAACGGCTGGGAGAGGAATGGGCGGCCCGCGCCCGGTCCACCCGTAGCGGACACGGAGGAGAAGAGCATGACAGTGCAGCCGTACACGCCTGAGCTCGACGGGCTGGCCGAACCGGCCGGACTGCCGCGCACGCGCAACGCCGGCGTCGGCAGGGCCTTCGGAACGTTCGGGGAGCTCCTCCAGGGCGTGCTGCCCGGCACCGGCGAGCATTTCATGGTCACGTCACCGGTGGCGGCCTGGTCCACGGCGACCTTCGCGCACGAACCGGACGCGACGGCCATCCACGTGGCGCCCCGCCACAAACGCAAGGCCGCGAAGCTCGCGCAGCGGGCCCTTCGCGCCGCGGGCCACAGCGGCGGCGGCCAGCTGCGCATCGGCAGCGAGCTGCCCGAAGGCAAGGGCATGGCCAGCTCGTCGGCGGACCTCGTGGCCACGGCGCGCGCGGTGGCCGACGCCCTGGACGTCCGCTTCACCCCGGCGGACATCGAGGCACTGCTGCGTGGCATAGAACCGTCGGACGGCGTCATGTACGACGAGATCGTGGCGTTCAGCCACCGTGAGGTCCGGCTCCGCGAACGCCTGGGAACCGTACCTTCCATGACCGTCATCGCCTACGACGAAGGCGGACAGGTCGACACCATCAGCCACAACCACGCGGCCACGGCGCGCAGCGCGCAGGAACAGCGCGAGTACGCCGGCCTCCTCGACCAGGCTCGCGACGCGATCCTCGTTTCGGACCTGCGCGCGCTGGGCCGCGTCGCCACCCGCAGCGCCGAGCTGAACGCGCGGCACATGCCCCGCCCCTCCCTGCCCACCCTCCAGCGCATCTGCCGCGACATCGACGGGCTCGGCATCGCCTGCGCCCACAGCGGGACGATGCTCGGCATCCTGCTGCCCCACGACGATCCCGAGACCTCGCTCAAGGCCGAGATCGCGCTCGCCGCGTGTGCGTCGCTGCCCGGCACCACGATGCTCCACCGCTCCCTTGGCCACGGCGACGACTGGTCCTACGGAGGGTTCCGTCCGCTCGCCGCCTCCGCCCCCGCGGCGGCCCCCACCAACGTCTGAGGAAGAGACATGCTCTTTCAAACCGTCTACGACATGGTCGGGCACACCCCGCTCGTCCGGCTCGACCTCGATGTGCCGGACGGGACCGAGGTCTACGCGAAGCTGGAACTCGCCAATCCCTTCGGCATGAAGGACCGGGTGGCCAAGAGTGCCATCGAGGAGGCGCGCCGCATCGGGGCGCTGCTGCCGGGAGCTCCCATCGTGGAGAGTTCGTCCGGCACGATGGCCCTCGGGGTGGCGCTCGTGGGCCGCTCGCTGGGCCACCCTGTGCACATCGTCACCGATCCCCGTATCGACCGCATGACCATGGCGAAGCTGCGCTCGCTGGGCGCCGAGGTCCACGTGGTCCCCAAGATGACCGACCAGGGCTGGCAGGGCGCCCGCCTGGAGCGACTGGACGCGCTGATGCGGGACATGCCCGGCGCCTTCTGGCCGCGGCAGTACACCAACCCGGACAACCCGCGCGCCTACCGCGTACTCGCCGACGAACTGCTGCGCGACCTGGGCACCGTGGACGTACTGGTGGGGGCGGTGGGCAGCGGCGGCTCCCTGTGCGGCAGCACCCGCGCCCTGCGGCGGCGCCTGCCGGGGCTGCGGTCGGTCGGCGTGGACTGCGTGGGCAGTGCCCTCTTCGAGCAGCCGGACGTGCCCAAGCGGCTCCAGAGCGGCCTCGGCAACAGCCTGTCGCCGCACAACCTCGACCGCGGGATCATCGACGAGGTGCACTGGCTCAACGACCACGAGGCGTTCGCCGCGGCCCGCGCCCTGGCCGGGGAGCAGCAGATCTTCGCGGGCAACACCTCCGGGTCGGTCTACCGGGTGCTCACCGACGTGGCAGCCCGCGCGGAGCCGGGCAGCCGGATCGTCGGCATCTTCCCGGACCGCGGTGACCGCTACACGGAGACCGTGTACAGCGACGAGTACTGGACCGAGCACAAGGTGGCCGACCTGCCGTTGGCCTCCGAGCCGGCCCAGGTCGCCTACGGGACCCATGTGAGCCAGTGGTCGCGCGCCGAGGTGCGCCGGCCCCGGGACCTGCCCAGGCGGGTGCTGTTCGTCGAGTCCAACACCACGGGCACCGGCATGATCGCGCTGTCCCGGGCGAGGGAGCTGGGGCTGACCCCGGTGCTGCTGACGGCCGGGCCGCAGCGGTACGCGGGCCTGGCGGAAACGGGCGCCGAGGTCGTCGTCTGCGACACCGGCTCGCCGGCCGAACTGCGGGCCGTCATCAGCCGGCGGTACCCCCGCGAGGAGCTGGTCGGGGTGACGACGACGAGCGACTTCTACGTTCCCGCGGTGGCCGGGCTGACCGACTGGCTGGGTCTGGCCGGCAACACGGCGGACGCCGTGGCCGCCTGCCGCAACAAGGCGACGACGCGCCGTGTCCTGCGGGACGCGGGCGTCGGGCAGCCGCGGTTCGCGATCCTGACGGACGCGGCCGACGTGGACGGTGCGGTACGCGCCGTCGGTCTGCCGTGCGTGGTGAAGCCCGCCGACGACTCCGGCTCGAACGGCGTCCTGCTGTGCTCCACCGCCGAAGAGGTCGCGGCGCACGCGGAGCGCGTCCTCGCGGTGACGGCCAACGCCCGGGGGCTGCCCACGGCGCGGACCGTGCTCCTGGAGGAGTACCTCGACGGTCCCGAGTTCAGCGTGGAGATGTTCTCCCACGACGGCGTCGCCACCTGTGTCGGCATCACCGCCAAGCAGGTCACGGCCGGCCCGCACTTCGTGGAGACCGGGCACCTGTTCCCCGCCCCCCTCACCGGGCCGGTCGCGGGCGCCGTCGCCGAGACGGTCAGCGCGGCCCTCAAGGCCATCGGCTGGGAACTCGGCCCGACCCACACGGAGGTCAAGCTCACCGGGAGCGGAGTCGCGGTGATCGAGGTCAACCCGCGACTGGCGGGCGGCATGATTCCGGAGGCGGTCCGGCAGGCCACCGGCATCGACCTGCTGGAGCAGCAGCTGCGGGTCGCGACCGGGATGCCGCTGGACCTGACTCCCTCGCACTCCGCTTGCGCCGGCATCAGGTTCCTGCTCCCCGGGGGCGCGGGGACGCTGCGCGGCGTCGAGGGCGTCGACGCCGCGCGCGCCGTCGACGGTGTCACGGCCGTCACCGTCACCGCCGCGACGGGTGCCGCCGTACGGCCCGCCGAAAACGCGTACGACCGGCTCGGGCACGTCATCGCCACCGGCCCGGCCGCGGCCGCGGTGACGCGCTCGCTGGACGCCGCGGTGGGCGAGCTGCGCGTCGGCATCGAGGCGCAGCAGGGGGCACGGGCCCGCTGACCGCACCGGGCGAGCTCTCCTCGTCAGGGCCGACGGGAGACCGGTCGCCGCAGCCGCGGCGGCCGGTCTGCGTGCGTGCGGGGCCGCCCTGTGGCGTCCGGCCCCGGCCGTGTGATCATGGCGCGTCGGCACACCGCGCCTCATGGGGGGACCATGCGCACCCGGACCATCACCGCCACCGCCGCGAAGGGCCTCCTCGGGGCCCTCGCCGCCCTGTTCCTCGTGGCCGGCTGCACCTCCCCGGGCGAGCGGGGACACGGGGGCGCCACCCCTTCGGCTCCGGCGCCCGCGCACGACGGGGGGCCCGCGGCCGAGGGGTACCAGGGGCCCCGGCCGCAGGACCAGAACCTGCTGGCCTGGACCGGCGACCCCAACGACGCGGGGCACGTCACCGCCCAGTCGGCCGCCGGGGTCGGCGGGCGGCTCACCCTCGTACGGGTCGTCCTGCGCGAGCAGATCACCTGGTCGAACATCTGGCTGGGCCTGGCCGGTGTCGACCCGAGCGCCCAGCTCGCCAACTGCTACCTCGGTGTGTACGACGGCGCCGGCACCCTGCGCGCGGCCACCTCGGACATCTCACCGCAGCTGATGGGCGATGCGGTGGCCAAGCCGCTGCCGCTGGGCAAGCCGTTCACCGCCGCCCCCGGGACGTACTTCATCGCCCTGCTGCTCAACGGCAACTGGGCCACCAACGCCCTCACCTTGAAGTCCACGGGGGCCGGCATCTCGGTCAACGCCGGTCTGGCGCCGCCGAAGCTGCGGTACAGCACGGTGCTGACCGGTCAGAGCTCGCTGCCCGCCACCGTGAACCTCGCCGAGCAGTCCACGAGCACCATCAACACCGGCTGGGGCAGCCAGTGGTACGGGATCTCCTGAACCCTCACGCGCCCACACATACGAAAAAACGACATAACCGGTTATTTCCTGACTTTCAGCTGCATTCCTTTGGTAAAGGGACAGTTACCGACATGTCTGTATTAGGCAACACAGGGCGAGTCCACCGTGCCGGGCGGCGGAAGTGGGCCAAAGTATGGCTCCTCGGCCATTTGCCGAGAACCGCTCGGAGCCCGCCCGGCCAGTTCGAACCCCGGGGCGGCCCAACGTTGGAAGGGGCCATTTCCTTGTCTGCTTCTCTCACCCCCCGTCGTGTCGTCGCGGCGTTCCTCGCCGCCGGCGCCCTGGTCGGCGCCGCCGCCCTGCCGGCCTCCGCCTCCGGCGACCACCACCGCGCCACGCACTCCTCGGTCGTCATCGGCTCCGTCCAGCACGAGAGCCACGTCCGCAACGTGTCCAACCACGCGCTCAACCGGGAATGGGTCGAGGTGAAGAACACCGGCCGCCGCAGCGTCGAGCTGCGCGGCTACACCCTCACCGACAAGCAGGGCAACCGCTACCGCTTCGCCGGCCTGCGGCTGGAGGGCGGCCACAGCGTGAAGGTCCACACCGGCCAGGGCCGCAACACCCACCGGGACGTCTACCAGAACCGCCGCCAGCAGATCTGGGACGCCCGCGACATCGCGACCCTGCGTGACGACCGCGGCCGCGTCATCGACACCGAGTCCTGGGGCGGCCGCCAGGGTCGCCGTCACCACGGCTGACCGGTCCACCGCCCGTCACGTCCCGCGCCGACGGTGACGTGACGTGCTCCTGGGACGGCGTGCCGCGGGAATCCCGCGGCACGCCTCACCCATGTCCCCGTCCCCGCGCCGCCGAACCTCTGGGCGGACCACGGGTGCGGCGCTAGGATCCCGCCCGGGCGCAGGCACCCGGCCCGCGTCCGAGCGGATCGAAAGCCAACGCGGGGGGACCGACTTGACCTCGAAACTGATGCGCCGTGCGCGTGGCGCGCTCGCCGTCGCCGTCGCGACCGGCGCCCTGCTCACGGTCCCGGCGCCGGCCCGGGCCGCCTCCGCGCCGCCCCTCACCGCGGCCGGAGCGTTCCTGATGGACGGTGCCACCGGGGCGACCCTCACCTCCAAGGCCGCCGACACCAGGCGTCAGATGGCCAGCACCACGAAGATAATGACGGCTCTGGTGGTGACCACCCAGCCGGGCGTCGACCTCGAACGGCACGTCACCGTCAAGCAGGCGTACCTGGACTACGTGGTCCGCGAGGGCGCGAGCTCGGCCCACCTCAAGGCGGGCGCCCGGCCGACGGTCCGACAGCTGCTGTACGCCATGATGCTGCCCTCGGGCTGCGACGCGGCGTACGCGCTCGCCGACACCTTCGGCAAGGGCACGACCACGGCGGCCCGCACGGCGGACTTCATCGCCCAGATGAACTCCAAGGCCAGGGCGCTGGGCCTGACCCGGACCGGGTACGACTCCTTCGACGGCATCTCGCCGACCGGCAACAACCTCACCACCCCGCGCGACCTCGCGAAGCTCACCAAGTACGCGATGACCGGCACCACGTTCCGGACCCTGGTGAAGACCACCTCGATCAGCACCGGCGGCACTTCGACCGACGCGGCGTGGTCCAACACCAACCTGCTGGTGCGGCCCCGGCCGACCGGATACGGGTACCCGGGTGCGATCGGCGTCAAGACCGGCACGGGCACGGCGGCGGGCAAGTGCCTCGTCTTCTCCGTGACCCGGGGCGGCAGGACGGTCATCGGCGTCCTGCTGAACGACGAGGAGCGGTACGTGGACTCGATGGCCCTCTCCGACTGGGCGCTGGGCCCGGCTGCCGGTTCCAGGACCGCCCTCCGGCGCGGCAGCACCGAGCCGGTCCCGGACGTCCTCGACTGACGCAGGCCGCACGGACCGGCACAAAGGCCGGTGGCGACACCGGCGAGGATGCCGGCAAGGCCGCCGGTGCAGGCAGACTCCTGAGGTCCTCCGTCGCGACGCGAGTCCCGGTCAAGGCTGCCAACAGCACGGGCTGGGACCGTGACGAAGACGACGCGGGCCGGAGCCACCACCCGGGCCGGGCGGCACGTGTGTGCCCCCGGCCGACAGTGCTCTCCCGTCCGCGCGTCGGCCTCACCGCCGGGGCCGCGACAAGAGGGGTCCGGGAACCGCAGGCGGAAGTCCCGGGCCGAGGAGAGGGGTTCACCGTGGCGAAGATCGTCCTGATATCCGGCAGTACGCGCCGGGACTCGCTGAACAACGCCGTGCTGGCGACCGTGCGCCACATCCTGGGCGAGCTGCCCGGTGACCACGAGACCGTGCTGCTCCCCGTTGCCGGCCTGCCGTTCTACGAGGCCGGCCTGGAGCTCGCCGACGGGTCGGCGGCCGTGCGCGCGGCCAAGGAACTGGTCGCCGGCGCGGACGCGTTGTTCATCAGCACCCCCTCCTACAACGGCGAGATGCCCGGCGCGCTCAAGAACGCCCTGGACTGGCTGTCCCGGCCGGGCGGCCAAAGCCCGCTGACCGGCAAGGTGACGGCCGTGGCCAGCGCCTCCCCCGGGGCGCGCGGCGGGATCGACGCCCAGCCCGGCCTGGTCGGCGTACTCGGCCGGTGCGGCGCACTGGTCGTCGGACACGAGCCGGTCGCCATCGGCGGCGTCACCGTGCCGGACGGCACGGACGGCCGTTACACCGATCCGGAGGTCGTGGCGCGGCTGGAGAGCCTGACCCGCGCCCTCGTCGCCGAGCTCAGCCCCCTCGGCGCCGAGCTCGGCCCCCTCGGTGAGCCCGCCGGGGTGCTCGTCTGATGGCGGACGACCGGCCCGGCCTCCTGCGGATCATGAAGGAAGACCTGGACGTGGTGCTCGCCCGGGACCCGTCCATGCGCAACCGCCGCGAAGCCCTGCTGCACGCGGCACTGCCCGCCCTGTGGGCGCACCGCGTCGCACACCGGCTGCACCTGCGCGGGCTGCGGTTCATCGCGCGGGCCATCGCCTGGTACGCCCGCCGGGGCACCGCCGTGGAGATCCATCCCGGTGCGGTGCTCGGCCGGCGGGTGTTCATCGACCACGGCGCGGCCGTCGTGATCGGCGAGACCGCGGTGGTCGGGGACGACGTGACCATCTACCACCAGGTCACGCTGGGAGCGGTGGGCTGGTGGAGCGACAACAACCGGGCCGCGGGGGAACGCCGCCATCCGGTGGTCGGCCACGACGTCGTGCTCGGTACGAACGCGACCGTGCTGGGCCCCGTCACCATCGGTGAGCACGCCGTCATCGGGGCCCAGGCCCTGGTGAACAAGGACGTGCCGCCGGGCGCCCGGGTGCTCGCCGCCACCGCCGTGATCAAGGCCGTCGGCCAGGCTCCGCAGCCCATGGAGGACCTGTACGCCGTCACCGCCTCGGCCGGCTCCTGGTAGTACCGCCCCCTCCCGTCCCGCGGCGCCGGCCCCCGGCGGATTCCCCCCGCGAGGACCACGCCGGCGTGCGCCGCACCGTACGACCGACCGACACACCGCCCCACCGAACGACTTGTGAGGAACCAGACGTGGAAAGCCGCCAGAAGCGCGACATCGCCGACAGCATCGAGGACTTGGTCGGCTCGACCCCCCTGATCCGCCTGCGCTTCGACGACACCGCCCCGGGCACCGAGGTGCTGGCGAAGCTGGAATCGGCCAACCCGATGTCCAGCAGCAAGGACCGCGCCGCCCTGTACATGCTGCGGGCGGCGGAACTCCGGGGCGACCTCAAGGCCGGAAGTGGCACCGTCATCGAGGCGACGTCCGGCAACACGGGCATCTCGCTGGCCGCGTTCTGTGCCGCCCGCGGCTACCGCTGCGTGATCGTGCTGCCCGACAGCGCCACCGCCGAGCGGGTCTCCCTGCTCAAGGCGCTGGGCGCGGAGGTGGTGCAGACCCCGCGCGAGAGCGGATACCCCGGTGCGATCGCCAAGGCCGAGGAGTTGCACGCGGCGACGCCGGGCTCCTGGTTCCCGTGCCAGCACGAGAACCCCGACAACGTGCGGGCCCACTACGAGACGACCGGCCCGGAGATCTGGACCGACACGGCCGGGCGGATCGACGTACTGGTCTGCGGTGTGGGCACCGGCGGCACCCTCAGCGGCATCGCGAAGTACTTGAAGGAGCAGAACCCGGAGGTACGCGTCGTCGCGGTCGAACCGGAGAACTCGCCGGTCCTGTCCCAGGGCGTCGGCGGGCTGCACCGCATCCCCGGTCTCAACGGCGGCTTCGTCGCCCCCACCACCGCCGTCGACCTGATCGACAGCGTGGTGACGGTCTCCGACGAAGACGCCATGCTCGCCGCCCGCGCCCTCGCCCGCCGCCAGGGGATCTTCGCCGGGGTCTCCTCCGGCGCCGTCGCCCACGCCTGCGCCCGGCTGGCCGGGCACCCGGACTACATCGGCGCCACGATCGTCACGGTCCTCCCCGACACGGGCGAGCGCTACCTCAGCATGTTGAACGAGGACGAAGCGCCCGCCGCCCCCGCCGTCGAACAGCCCGTCACCCGGCCCGCGGGGCAGCCCGCCGCGCTGACCGCCAAGCCCTGAGCCCACCGCCGTCGCGCCGTCCGAGAGGGAGCCGGAGCATGAACTTCCGCGCGTTGCACCCGAACATCAAACTGAGGCTGGGCGTGGGATTCGTCCAGCGGCTGCTCGGCATCATGCTGATGCCGCTGATGGTCATCCACCTGGCCGCCCTGTACGGGGCTGCCGCGGCGGGCGTGCTCACCCTGGTCGTGGCGGCCGCGGGCATCGCCAGCAACTTCCTCGGCGGCCACCTGGCCGACGTCTACGGCCGCAAACCGCTGATGGTGGCGGGCGAGGTCGGGGCGGCCCTCACCTTCGGGCTGCTGGCCCTGGCCAACTCGCCCTGGTGGCAGTCGGGAGCGGTGACCTTCGTCCTCTTCCTGCTCAACACCTGTCTCGCGAGCGCGGCCACCCCGGCCGCCGAAGCGATGATGATCGACGTCTCCACCCCCGAGAACCGGAACTTCGTCTACACCGTCAACTACTGGTCGATCAACCTGGCGTTCACCGCCGGCGCCCTGATCGGCGGTTTCTTCTACGGCGAGCACTTCACGCTGCTGCTGACCGCCGCGGCCGGACTCTCCGCGGCAACCGCCCTGGTCACCTGGTGGTGGATCGCCGAGAGCGCCCCGGAATCCGCCAAGGACCAGGCGGCCGGCATCCCCGCCATGCTCCGCGGCTACCTCGCGGTCTCCCGGGACCGGGTGTTCCTGCGGCTCCTGGCCGCGGCGACGTTCAGCCGGGCCATCGAGGTGCAGATCGGCTACTACATCGCCGTCCGGCTCGCGGACGACTTCCCCGAGCAGGCGCTGGCCGGACTGGACCGCTGGTTCCCGGCGGTGGACGGCGTCGCGATGCTCGGCATCCTGCGGGCCGTCAACACCGCCCTGATCGTCGTGTTCGCGCTCTTCGCCGGCAGCATGTTCCGCCGGCTGCCCGACCGCGTCCGGCTCTACGCGGGCCTCACGGTCTTCACCGCCGGGTACATGGTCCTCGCCGTCAGCAACAGCGGCTGGGTCCTGATCGCGGCCGCGGTACTGCTGACGGTCGGCGAGATCGCGAACGTGCCGGTCAAGCAGGCGCTGCTCGCCGACCTGGTGGATCCGGCCGCCCGCACCAAGTACCTGGCCGCCTACGGTCTCAACGCCCGCATCGGCCTGCTCATCGGCTCGCTGTGCGTGACCGTCGGGGCCTTCCTCTCGCCGGTCGGCATGAGCCTGCTGTACGCGGCCTTCGGCCTCGGCGCCATCCTCGTCTACCGGTCCCTGCTGCCGCTGCGCGATGCGCGCCAGGCCGCGGCGGAACGGGCCGCCGCGGAGCACGGTGAGGCGGCCGCGGAGCCGGAGCCCGTCGAGGCGCCCTCGGACCAGAACACCGCCGCCGCGCAGCCGGCCCGGCCGGTCGTCGCGTCGGCCCGGAACGGAGCAACGTCATGACCCACTCCCCCACCGCCGGCCGCCTGCTGATGGTGATGCCGTACGAACAGCTCGTCCGCAAGGCCGTCGAGGCCGGATTCCGGGTCTGGTCCATCTGGGACCCCGCGCTCCGCCCGGCCGCCTACCTCGACAAGGTCGCGGCCCACTCCGAGGCACTGGCCCTGGTCGACTTCGAGGACGAGGCCGCGCTGCGCACGCTCGTGGCCCGGATGGCCGTGGAGAACGGCATCCAGCACGTCCTGCACCTGGGCAGCGAGTCCAGCATGGCCCCGGTGGTCGCCGAAGCCGAGGCGCTCGGTCTGTCGCCCAACCGCGCGGAGTCCGTCAGGCTGCTCAACGACAAGAACGCGATGCGCCGTCTGCTCAACCGCAACGGCGTCTCCGTGGTCCGCGCCCGGGAAGCCGCCGCGCTCGGCGAAGTGGAGCCGTTGCTGGCGGAGTTCGGCCTGCCTGCCGTGGTCAAACCCGCCAACTCGGCGGGCAGTCGCGGGATCGCCCTCGTCCGCACCGCCGCGGACCTCGCGGAGTGGACCGAGCGGGTCAAGTCGGCCGGCATCGAAGGCCCGTACATCGTCGAGGACTTCCTGGAGGGCCCGGAGTTCAGCGTCGAGACCCTGACCGTCGGGGGCAGGCACGAGGTCGTCGGCATCACGGCCAAGCAGACCAGCGGTCCGCCCGGGTTCGTGGAGACCGGGCACGTCCACCCTGCCCCGCTCCCCGACGTCGACGCGCAGGCGATCCGGTCCACCGTCACCGCACTGCTCGACCTGGCCGGCTACGCGTTCGGTCCGGCGCACACCGAGGTCATCCTCACTTCGGCCGGCCCGCGCATCGTGGAGTCGCAGGCCCGGCTGGGCGGTGACCGGATCCCGCTGCTCGTGGAGGTCGCCACCGGCCTCGACATGGAAGCGGCGATCTTCCGGGCCCTGGCCGGCGAGGACGTCAGGACGCCCGCCCCGCGGCGGTACGCCGGCGTCGGCTTCTTCCGGCTGCCCGCCGGGCGCCTGGAGTCCGTCGAGGGCCTGGCGGAGCTCGGCGCCGAGGAGCACGTGCACGCCCTGCACTTCCCGTACGGGCCGGGCGACGTCCTGCCGCGCACCACCGACTCCGGTACCCGGCACGGCTACGCCGTCGTCGACGCCCCGAGCCCCGCCGAAGCCGCCGAGCGGATCGACGCTGCGTTCGCAGCGCTGCGCACCACGGTGACACCCGGCACACACGACACGTCCAGCACGCAGAGCACGCCCATCACGTCCAGCACGCCCGGCAACGTCGGCACTCCCAGCACCCCCAGCAAGAAGGAAGCCTTGTCATGAGCGCGAGAACCGTGACCGCAGCCGCCCCACCGGCCACACCAGTTACCGAGCGGACGATGCTCCTCGTCGGTGGGACCGACCAGCACCTCGAACGCGCGAAGGCCCTGGGCGTCCGCGTGGTGCTGCTCCAGCACCCGGACAAGATCAACGCCTTCCAGACCGGGCTGGCCGACGTGCTGCTGATGGTCGACTACACCGCGTGGGACACCGTACGGCCGCTGGCCGAGGCGGCCCGCGAGGTCTGGGGGTTCGACACGATCGTCTCCCTCACCGAGGGCGGTCTCGACATGGCGGCGCGGCTGAACGACCACTTCGGCTTCCCGGGCACCCGGCCGGAAGTGAGCCGCAGGATGCGCAACAAGTGCCTGATGCGCCAACACCTGGCGGAACACGGCAAGTTGTCGATCCACTGGGGCCGGGTCACCGACCGCGAGTCGCTGGAGGCTTTCGCCCTGAAGGCGGGCTTCCCGTTCATCGTCAAGCCGACGGACGCGACCGCCAGCTTCGGTCTGATCCGGGTCGGCGGCGCCGCCGACCTGGAAGCGGCGTGGGAGCGGATCGAGGAGCTGCGCGGCCGGCGCACCGACCGCGGATCGACGCTGTTCACGGTGCGCGAGTTCCTGATGGAGTCCTACCTCGACGGCCCCGAGTTCAGCGTGGAGGGGTTCAGCTTCGGCGGCCGCCACGTGGTGGTCGCCGTGACCGAGAAGCTCGTCGACGACACGCACTTCGCGGAGCTGGGCCACGCCCTGCCCGCCCGGCTCGTACCGCAGGCGTACGAGCAGGTCACCACCGCGGTCGCGGACTTCCTCGACACCATGGGCGTGACCGACGGGCCGAGCCACACCGAGTTGCGCCTGACCTCGCGCGGGCCCGTCGTCATCGAGTCCCACAACCGGGTCGGCGGCGGCCACATCAACGAGCTGGTCGAGGCCGCGTACGGGATCGACCTCCTGCGGTACGGCGTCGCCTGGCCGCTGGGCCTGGTCGAGGAACTGCCCGAACCCCCGATCGCCCGCGCCGGCGCCTGCACGCGCTTCGTCCTCCGGGACCCAGGCACGGTCACGGCCGTCTCCGGCGTGGAGGAGGTCGCGGCGCGTCCGGACGTGCTGGCCGTGGAGGTCTCCGTGAGCCCCGGCGACGAGGTCCGGCCGCTGCGGGACAACTGGGACCGGCTCGGCTTCGCCGCGGTGACGGCGGCCGACACCGACGCGGCGATAGCCCTCTGCGAGCGGCTGACCGAGGAGATCCGCATCGACGTGACCCCTGCGCACGCTCCCGCCGCCGACCGCGGACTGGGGGTTGCGGCGTGAGCGCGCTCGTACTGCACCGGTTCCCGCTGGAGCCCTTCCCGTACGACCGGTGGCTGGCGGGGCTCGACGGCGGCGTGGTGATGATCGCCGCCCGGGACAAGATCGTGGCGGGCCGCGAGCCGGTCCCGGACGGGCCCGGCGGATACCGCCACCTCGAACTCATCGACACGTTCGACGACGAGGACCTCGTCGACCGGCTCGCCCGTGACCTGATCCAGGAATACGGGGTGACCCACGTCATCGCGCACCACGAGGCGGACCTGATCCGGGCCGCCGCCCTGCGGGAGAAGTTCGGCCTGCCCGGCCAGCTGCCCGAGGAGGTGCTGCCCTTCCGGGACAAGGTCCTGATGAAGCGGAAACTGGCGGCGGCGGGCATCGCCGTCGCCCCGCACACCCTGCCCCGGACGGCGGACGAGGCGCGTGCGTTCGCGGCGGAGCACGGACTGCCGCTGGTGTTCAAGGCGCGCGACGGCTTCGGCTCCGTGGGCCTGCGGACCGTGCGGAGCGTGGAGGAGCTGGAGCAGCACCTGTCCGAGGCCTTCGCCCCGGGCGCCGGTCCCCGCGAGGACCTGCTGCTGGAGGCGTACGTCCCGGGCCGGATGTGCCACGTGGACGGGGTGGTGGCGGGCGGCCGTACGGTCATGGCCTGGCCCTCGCAGTACCAGTACGAGCTGTCGTCCTTCCAGGCCGACAGCGGCGCCCGGGTGGACCTCACGCTGGACCCGTCGGACCCGCTGTCGCCGAGGCTGCTGGAGCTGGCGCAGGCGGCGCTCGCGGCGCTGGGCGGCCCGGCCGACTTCGCCTTCCACGCAGAGGTGTTCCACACGCCCGACGACCGGCTGGTGGTCTGCGAGGTCGCGGCCCGGCCGGCGGGCGCGCGCATCCGCGAGGTGCTGACCGCCGTCTTCGGGGTGCACCCGGTGGAGCTGGCGTCGCGCGCGCACACGGGACTGCGGCTGCCGGCCCTGGAGCGCCTCCCGGAGGGCGGCCGGCTGGAGCCGCTCCGGATGGCGGGTCAGGTCCTGATGATGAAGCGCCCGGGAACGGTGCGCGGCATCCCGGCCACGCCGGAGGAGCCGTGGGTGGAGTTCTACGGGGTGTTCGCGGAGCCCGGCGAGGTGCTCGCCGAAGCCGCGTTGTCCTCGGACTTCCTGGCCGCGGCGGTCCTGTCGGCGCCGACGCGGGAGGAGTGCGAGAAGCGGCTGCGGGAGCTGGGAGCCCGCTTCGAGGCGGAGATCGTGATCGACTGACCGCACGGGCGGTGACCCCCTGCGCAGAACTGTTCGATAGGGTCCGAGGTCGCACGGGACCGATCGAGGAGTGCTTGTATGACCAGCGGAGTGCCATCGGCCACCTGCGAACCGGCCGAAGAGCCGGCAGCCCCCGGAGCGGACGAACGGATCGTCCGGATCCGCAGGCGCCTGGAACGGCTCATAGGCATCGCCGCGACCGAGGGCAACAGTCTGCGTCCGCTGCGCAACGGAGACGAGATCTTCGCGGCGATGCTGTCCTCGATCGAGGAGGCCCGCCACACGGTGGACATGATGACCTTCGTCTACTGGCGCGGGGACATCGCCCGCCGGTTCGCCGCGGCACTGGCCGCCCGGGCCCGTGCCGGTCTGCGGGTCCGTCTCCTCCTGGACGGGTTCGGGAGCCGTCTCATAGAGCCCGAGCTCCTGGAGGAGATGGACGCCGCGGGGGTGCAGGTGGCCTGGTTCCGCAAGCCCCTCTACCTCTCCCCGCTCAAGCAGAACCACCGCTGTCACCGCAAGGTGCTGGTGGTGGACGAACAGACCGCGTTCACCGGCGGCGTCGGCATCGCGCAGGAGTGGTGCGGCGACGCCCGCAATCCCGGGGAGTGGCGTGACACGCACGTCGAGGTGCGCGGTCCGGCCGTCGACGGCATCGCCGCGGCGTTCGCCCAGAACTGGGCGGAGTGCCATGCGGAGCTCTTCGACGACCGGGACCGCTTCGTCGGGCACGAACCGTCGGGCGATGCGATCGTGCAGGTCGTACGCGGGTCGGCGAGCTTCGGCTGGCAGGACATGCAGACCCTGATCCGCGTCATCCTGGAGTCGGCCGAGGAGCGGGTGCGTCTGGCCACGGCCTACTTCGCGCCCGACACGTACTTCGTCGACCTGCTGTGCGCGACGGCGCGTCGCGGCGTGGAGGTCCAGATCCTGCTGCCCGGCCCCCACACGGACAAGCGGGTGTGCCGGCTGGCGGGCCAGCGTCACTACGAAGCGCTGACCGCCAGCGGTGTGAGGATCTTCGAATACCAGCCGACCATGATGCACGCCAAGATCATCACCATGGACGGGGTCGTCTCACTGATCGGCTCCACCAACTTCAACCGGCGCTCCCTGGACCACGACGAAGAGGTGATGCTCGCCGTCATGGACCGGAGCTTCACCGCCGTTCTCGACGGGCACTACGACACCGACCTCAAGGCCAGTGACCCCATCCGCCCCGGCAGATGGAAGGACCGCTCCCTCGCGCAGCGCGCACGCGAGGCCGCGGTCCTGCCCATCCGCCGTTATCTGTGACCCTTGGGGCGCGCCGTGGGCGCCGGACGGGAACCGGTCAAGGCCGGTCGGAGTCGCCGGACTGCGCGTGCCTGCGGGAGCTGCGCTGCGCGCCGGGGCTCGGGGAGAGCGCGTCGGCCGCCTCTCCCGGCTCGCCCTCCGCGGTCTGGTCCTGGGTGCCGCGCTGGGCGCGTTCGGCTTCCCGTCGTGCTGCCTCGTCACCCGCCTCACCCGGGGCGTGGGACGGGGTGGTGCGCGGCGGCTCGCTGCGTTCGCGGTCGGTCATCGTCGAGTCCTTTCCTCTCCACCGGCCGGCGAGCACGCCGGCGGTCACAGCCCCGCCTACCCGGTCGCCGAGGTCCCAAGCAGGCCGAACGGGCGGCCGCCGGGTCAGCGGAGTGCGGCGAGGGCCTTGGTGAAGGCCAGCGGTTCCTGGACGACGGAGGAGCAGGTCGGGTCGGCGTGGTCCTTGGCGCCGCCGGCGCACTGCCTGTCCCGGGCGGCGGACCACATCGCGAGCCGGCCGATGCCCTTGGAGCGGGCGAAGGACGCCAGCTGGGCGGCGTCCTCGACCGTGAAGACCTCGGCGGCCACGTCGTTGACCCCGATCATCGGCGTCACGGCCACCGTCTTCCACGCCGCGGCGTCGGAGAGACCGAGAACCGACTTGATCTGCGCCTGCGTCGCGGTCGCGGCCTGGATGGCGTACCCGCCCATGTCCGCCGCGTAGGCGGGCCCGTAGTCCATGGCCATGATGTTGACGGCGGCGATCGCCACCCCGTTGTGCCGGGCGTCGGCGAGCAGGTCGAGGCCGGCCTGGGTGAGGCCCTCCGGCATCACCGGGAGGGTGAAGGAGACGTCGAGTCCGGGGTGGCTCTTCTGGAGCCGGGCGATGGCCTGCGCCCTGCGGGTGTTCGCCGCGGCGTTGGGCAGGGCACCGCCCTCGATGTCGAAGTCGACCTTGGTCAGTCCGTAGGTGTCGATGACCTTGCCGTAGGCGGCGGCGAGGGCGGGGGCGGAGTCGCAGGCCAGAGCCAGCTCGGAGCCGGCGGCGCCGCCGAACGATACGCGCACGTCACCGCCCTTGGCCCGCAGCGCGGAGATCTGGGAGGCGACCCGGTCGGCGTCCAGGGCGGTGGTCCCGCCCCAGAGCGGTGTGCAGCCGCCGCCCGAGGTGACGAAGGCGAGGTTGAACTCCTTGACGCCGGTCTTCGCGACGGTGTCGAGGAGGTCGTGGGCCGGGTAGAGCGAGGTGTCCACGTACGGCGCGAATCCGGCGGAGGTCGTGCCCCCGCCGCCCGGGGTGCCGGTGGGGGCGGGCTCGGAGGTGGCCGTCGCGGTGGGTGCGGCCGTGGGCCGGGAGGTGGGCCCGGTGGACGGGGCCGCCGTCGGGGCGGAGGTGGGGCGGGTGGTCGGCCGCCCGCTGGGCGAGGGGGTGGATCCGGTGCTCGGGGAGCACTTCTCCTTGTTGACGAGGCAGCCCGTGGGGTTGCCGGCGCCGCCGGTCGCGGAGGTGACGAACCCGACGGTGAGGGAGGCGCCGGGGGCGAGCCCCGCGCTGTCCCAGCGGGGCGGCTTGACCGTCACGTGGCGCCCGCTGACGGTCTGTTCGCCGTTCCAGAGGGAGGAGAGGGCCGTGCCGGCGGGCAGGTCGAATTCGAGGGTCCAGTCCCTCAGCGGGGTGCCGGTCCGGTTGGTGATCACGTACTGCCCGGTGTAACCGGTGGTCCAGCTGCTCGATTTGGTGAACGCCGCGCTGACGGAGGCCGCTTGGGCGGTGCCCGTCAGGGCGACGGCGCCGCCGCCGACGGCCGCCGCGACGGCCAGGGCCGCTGCCGCCTTCGCCTTGGGACCCGTGGTGCGGCGGTGGGAATTGCCAGCCATGGAGGACCTGCTTCTGCGTGTGGGATGAGGGATCGACCAGCACGCTAGCGACCACGAAACGGACAAATGTGCGGTTTGGCTCTCCGGCCGGAGACCTTGAGGCGGGCTTAAGGAAGCGATCGGAGCCGTTTAACCCACCTGTGCACAACCCGGTTCCCCTCCTGCGACGAACCACGGTCCGGTGAGGGGCCGCAGTCGTCGGTGCCGGCTGCGAGGATCACCCGCATGACGCCTGCGCTCCCGCCCGACGACCGGCCGACGCACGGTGCGCTGCACCACGTCGAGATCTGGGTGCCCGACCTCGCCCGCGCGGTCGCCACGTTCGGCTGGCTGCTCAAGGCGCTGGGGTACACGCCGTACCAGGACTGGAGCGGGGGACGGAGCTGGCGGCTCGGCCCGGTGTACCTCGTCTTCGAACAGTCCCCGGCCCTCACCGCCGGCCACCACGACCGTCGCCGCCCCGGGCTGAACCACCTGGCGTTCCACGTCGAGGACGCCGCCGCGGTGGAGGCGTTGGCCGCGCGGGCGCAGCGGCACGGCTGGCGGCTGCTGTTCGGCGACCGGCACCCGCACGCCGGGGGCGCGGGTCACTACGCGGCCTACCTGGAGAACGAGGACGGCTTCGAGGTCGAGCTCGTCGCACTGCCCTGACCTGCGGTCCCGCCCGCCTCGGATGCGGGGTCCGCTCGTATGGGGGAAGCTGGCAGGGCGGCGTCCCCAGTGGGAGACGGACGGGCGAGGAGGTCTCGTGGACGGATCAGGAGACGGCCGGCGCACCCGCGCGCCCCGGGCCGGAGTACGGACGGCCGGTGTGCTGTGCGCCATCGCGGCCCTCGTGGCGGCAGCCGTTCCGGCGTCGGCGCGCACCGGCCCCGAAGCGGCCCCCGACCGCACGGCCCCCGCCGATCCGGTAGTGGTCGTCGACTGCTTCGCCAAGGGCCAGGTGCGTCCTGACGAGTACCTGCTGGCCTGCGGCGACGGCAACAACCGCCTCGTGCGGCTGCGCTGGGAGACCTGGGGGCCGAAGACCGCCACGGCCACCGGTACCGACATGGTCAACGACTGCCGCCCCTACTGCGCGGCGGGCCGCTTCCGCCCCTACCCCGTGACGGTGACCCTGAGCAAGCCGCAGCCGTGGCCCGAACGCCCCGGCACGCAGCGCTTCACCACCATCCGGCTCCTCTACACCGACACCGCACCGGCCCCCGTCTCGAAGGACGTGACGATCAAGCTCGTCTACTGAGCCGGTCCCCGTACGCCGGCCCGGCGGGAGGCCGCGGCGTCCGTCACGTCGAGGAACACCTGGTCCAGCTCGGGCCAGCGTTCCTTGAGGCCGGTGCGGATGCGCACCATCGCGTCCTCGACGGTCTCGCTGTCGTACCCGGCCGTCAGGTCGATGCTCGCGGCGAGGAGCGCCGAATCGGGCCCGAGCCGCATGGTCAGCAGCGAGGTCACCGAGTCGATCTCCGGCTGGCGTTCGAGGTCCGCGCGGATTTCGTCCTGCAGCCCCGGGTCGACCGCCTCGCCGATCAGCTGCGTACGGGCCTGCTTGCCGAGGACGTAGGCGACGTACACGAGCAGGACGCCGATGAGTATGGAGGCGCCCGCCTCGTACGCCACCTCGCCCGTCGCCATGTGCAGCGCCATCCCCGCCATGGCCAGGACGACGCCCAGGCAGGCCGTGCTGTCCTCCGCCAGGACCGTGCGCAGGGCGGGGTCGCGCCCGGCGCGCACCTCCGCCACCAGGCCGTGGCCGGCTTCCCGCGCCGCGCGGCGTACCTGGAGGACGGCCCGCAGGAGGGAGGCGCTCTCGGCCAGGAGCGCCACGAAGAGCACGATCAGGCCGATCACGTACCCGCTGTGCGATTCACCGCCGCCCGCGCGCAAGGCCTCGACGCCCTGGAAGACCGAGAAGCAGCCACCCGTGACGAAGATGCCGACGGCGGCGAGCAGCGACCAGAAGAAGCGTTCCTTGCCGTAGCCGAACGGGTGCCGCCTGTCGGCGGGGCGCCTGCTGCGCTTGACCGACGCCAGCAGGAACACCTCGTTGATGGAATCGGCCACGGAGTGCGCCGCCTCCGAGAGCAGGGCGGGTGAGCCGGCGATGACTCCGCCGATCGCCTTGGCCACGCAGATGGCGAGGTTCGCCGCGAGGGCCACCCACACCGTGAGCCGTGTCTCGCCGTCCTGGCCGGCGGACCCCTCCGCCGGGCGCCCGGTCCCCGTCGTCTGCGCCGCCCCCCGTGCGCTCATCCCCGTACCACGGCGCGGACGTTCTCGACGCTGCCGCAGTCGGAGTCCAACAGCCGCTCGCGCTCGCGCAGGAACGCCGCCCCCAGCTCGGCGCGCCGGTCATCGGGCACGCTCTCCCTGGCACCGTTGAGGATCGTCCGCTCCTCCTCGTCGATGTGGTGCGTCACCGCCTTGGCCAGTTCCTCCAGGCGCTCGTCCCACTCGTCCGAGCCGACTTCGCCGACTTCCAGCAGCGCCAGCAGGGCCTCGTTCCCCTCGTCGTGCTCCTCGGAGCCGTGGTCCACTTCCTCGTCGTCCACTCCCTTGAACCGCTTGAGAGCGCCGTAGACCTCCGCCTCCTCGGCCTCGCCGTGCGCGATGAGCAGCGCGGCGAACTCGCGCAGCGCCGCCGCGCGGTCGGCTTCGACGCTCCGCATCCGACGGAAGAGGTCCTCCATGCGCCGGTGGTCCTCGAGGATCACCGCGACGACGTCCTGTTCCACTGCCATGGTCCACTCCTGCTCGCTACGTGCGGCCCCGCCCGGGCGGCGGAACCCGCCGGGCGGCCCGCTCGCGCGCCCGGTCCCTTTCGGGGGTGCTCGCTGCGGCGGGATTCAAACGCAGGAGGGGCACAGTCCTCGGTAGGTGACCTCGACGCCGGAGAGGGTGAAGCCGAAGCGCTCGTCGGAGGGGAGGTGGGCCAGTGGGTCGCCGGACGGGTGGACGTCGCGGATGAGGCCGCATCCGGAGCAGACCAGGTGCTGGTGCGGCCGACGGGCGTTGGGGTCGTAGCGCTTGGCGCGGCCGTCGGTGGAGACCTCCACGACCTCGCCGAGCAGGACGAGTTCACCCAGGGCGTTGTAGACGGTGGCCCGGGAGATCTCCGGCAGCAGCCGGACCGCACGGGCGTGCACCTCGTCGGCCGTGAGGTGCACGTGGTCGCCGTCGAGCACCTGCGCAACGACCCGTCGCTGGGCCGTCATTCGCCAGCCGCGCCCCCGTAGCCGCTCCAGCAGGTCACTCATTCCGGCTCACCTCTTTTGGTCCGGTCTTCCGGTCCGGCGGGACCCTCGAAATCCACTCGCGGACGGGTGGAGTCCGATTGGATAGCGGCTTGGTCTGCTTCTTGACTTGGACTGCGTCCATCGTAGGATCGGTTTCGTTGATAGCCAAGGGACACGAAGATTCCACAGCGGCAGGAGACGAAGACGTGAGCGGCCGCCGCCCGGGCACTGCACCGCGACGACGCGCGGATGCCGGCGCCGTCTCCCGCTGCCCGGGACCGTCCGGGACGGTGACCACCTCGGCGTCGAGGCGAGCGACGAGGCCGGGGCCATCTACTGGGGGCGAGTGCCCCGCTTGATCCACCGCATGCAGAACCTGAGCACCACGATCCGCCTGGGCCGGAAGGATTCCCATGTCTGAGAACCACGATGCAATCGTCGTAGACGCCAAAACCGAGGGCGGGGGCGGCTGTCCCGTAGCCCACGAGCGGGCGCCGCACCCCACGCAGGGCGGCGGGAACCGCCAATGGTGGCCGGAGCGGCTCAACTTGAAGATCCTCGCCAAGAACCCCGCCGTGGCCAACCCGCTCGGTGACGGGTTCGACTACGCCGAGGCCTTCAAGTCCCTCGACCTGCCCGCGGTGAAGCAGGACATCGCCGAGGTGCTGACGACCTCGCAGGACTGGTGGCCCGCGGACTTCGGCCACTACGGCCCCTTCATGGTCCGCATGGCGTGGCACAGCGCCGGCACCTACCGCATCAGTGACGGCCGCGGCGGCGCCGGCGCCGGGCAGCAGCGTTTCGCCCCGCTCAACAGCTGGCCGGACAACGGCAACCTCGACAAGGCCCGCCGCCTGTTGTGGCCGGTGAAGAAGAAGTACGGCCAGAGCCTTTCCTGGGCCGACCTCATGATCCTCGCCGGCAACGTCGCGCTCGAGTCCATGGGCTTCGAGACCTTCGGCTTCGGCGGCGGCCGTGCGGACGTCTGGGAGCCCGACGAGGACGTGTACTGGGGTCCGGAGACCACCTGGCTCGGCGACGAGCGCTACACCGGGGACCGGGACCTGGAGAGCCCGCTCGGCGCGGTCCAGATGGGCCTCATCTACGTCAACCCCGAGGGCCCGAACGGGAATCCGGACCCGCTCGCCGCGGCCCGCGACATCCGCGAGACGTTCCGCCGGATGGCGATGAACGACGAGGAGACGGTCGCCCTGATCGCCGGCGGCCACACCTTCGGCAAGACCCACGGCGCCGGCCCGGCGGACCACGTCGGCGCCGACCCGGAAGCCGCCCCGCTGGAGGCGCAGGGCCTGGGCTGGAGCAACAGCTTCGGCACCGGCAAGGGCGGGGACGCCATCACCAGTGGCCTCGAGGGCATCTGGACCAACACCCCGATCACCTGGGACAACAGCTTCTTCGAGATCCTCTTCGGCTACGAGTGGGAGCTCTTCGAGAGCCCTGCGGGGGCGCACCAGTGGCGGCCGAAGGACGGCGCCGGCGCCGGTACCGTCCCCGACGCGCACGACGCGTCGAAGAGCCACGCCCCGACGATGCTGACGACCGACCTCTCGCTCCGCGTCGACCCGGCCTACGAGCAGATCTCCCGGCGTTTCCTGGAGAACCCGGACCAGTTCGCGGACGCGTTCGCCCGCGCGTGGTTCAAGCTGACCCACCGTGACATGGGCCCGGCCGTGCGCTACCTCGGCCCGGAGGTCCCCTCCGAGACGCTGCTGTGGCAGGATCCGCTGCCCGCACTGACGCACGAGGTCGTCGACGCCGCGGACATCGACTCCCTCAAGGAGCAGGTCCTCGCCTCGGGCCTGTCGGTGTCCGAGCTCGTGTCCACCGCGTGGGCTTCGGCCTCGTCCTTCCGCGGCAGCGACAAGCGCGGCGGTGCCAACGGCGCGCGCATCCGCCTCCAGCCGCAGAGCGGGTGGGAGGTCAACGAGCCCGACCAGCTCGCGACGGTGCTGCGCACGCTGACGGGGATCCAGGAGTCCTTCAACTCGGCGCAGGACGGCGGCAAGCGGATCTCCCTCGCGGACCTGATCGTCCTCGCGGGCGCCGCCGGCGTCGAGAAGGCCGCCAAGGACGCCGGCTTCGACGTGCGGGTCCCCTTCACCCCCGGCCGGGTGGACGCCTCGCAGGAGCAGACCGACGTCGAGTCGTTCGCCGCGCTGGAGCCGGTCGCCGACGGGTTCCGCAACTACCTCGGCAAGGGCAACCGGCTTCCGGCCGAGTACCTGCTCATCGACCGCGCGAACCTGCTGAACCTGAGCGCCCCCGAGATGACGGCGCTCGTCGGTGGTCTGCGCGTGCTGGGCGCCAACCACCGGCAGTCGCCGCTCGGCGTGCTCACCACGACGCCCGGGCAGCTGACGAACGACTTCTTCGTCAACCTGCTGGACCTGAGCACGACGTGGACGTCCACGTCCGGGGACGGGAACACCTTCGAGGGCCGCGACGCCGCCACCGGCGAGGTCAAGTGGACGGGCAGCCGTGCCGACCTCGTCTTCGGTTCGAACTCGGAGCTGCGGGCGCTCGCCGAGGTCTACGCGAGCGACGACGCGAAGGAGAAGTTCGTCAAGGACTTCGTCGCCGCCTGGGACAAGGTCATGAACCTGGACCGGTTCGACCTCGTCTGATCCCGCGCGAGTGATCCCGCACGACTGATCCGTCACGTCAGGGCCGGCCCACAACGGGCCGGCCCTGACGCGTACCCGCGGGGGGCCGGCGGCGTCCGCCGGAGCGGTCGGCAGAGGTGGCCGGTTGTCGCCGGTGGGGTGAGAGGGCCTGGCATGATCGGGCCTCACGTTACTCGTAAGTAGCGCAACTCCCCTCACCAGAAGGTCTCCACGTACGTGCGCAAGCTCGCCAGACGATTCCTGCTCCCCGGCCTCGCCACCCTGGCACTCACCGCCACCGGTTGCTCCTCGACCGGGCACACCGCGGCGGCGGACACCGCAAGTCCCGCCACGCTCGCCCCCATTGCCGACGGCACACAACGGCTCGACGTCACACCGACCCCGCAGGACGCCGTCGCGACGGCTGCGGTGACCCGCGCCGAAGGCACCGGGAAGGGCGCGCCGGTGAAGTCGTCCCTGAAGGTCGCCTCCTACGACCCGGCCACCCGACGAGCCGTCATAGCCGCGCCGGTGAAGGGTGCTTCGCCGATACCGAGCCCCTCCCCCGACCGCTCTGCGGGCAGCTCCCCGAGCAGCTCCCCCTCCGCCGACAGGCCCGTCGCCGTCGGTGACGTCATCGCCAGCGCCCCGGCGCCCGGCGCCCCCGACGGGCTCCTGGCGAAGGTCACCGAAGTCGGACGGAAGACCGACCGCGGCACCGAGGTCGCCACGGCCCCCACCACGCTGTCCTCCGCACTGGGCGACGACAAGGCCGACGGCAAGGTCCCCGTCGACCCGGCCTCCGTCACGGTGGTGCCGCTGATGAAGGGCGTCACCCTGTCCTGGGCGAAGGGCCAGGGGGCGCGGTTCGGTCCCCAGGGCGCGAAGCTGCCCCTGGGCAACCTGCGCCTCGACCTCGACGCCCCGATCGACACCGCCCCGGACGCCCCCGTCACGGCCGGCGCTTCGGTCTCCGGCTTCGTCCAGCTCGCCCCCACGGTCGAGTTCGCGTACGACGGAGCGGGCGGCTCCGGCCCGCGCTCCGCGTTCCTCGGCATGAGCGGCGACTGGTCCTCGCAGTGGAGCCTCAAGGGCCACGCCGCCGCGAGCACCGGCGCGCCCAAGCGGATCCCGTTCGCCAAGCTGCACAGCGCTCCGGTCATCCAGGTGGGCCCCGTACCCGTCGTCGTCAACCTCGACCTGACCTGCTACGTGCAGGTGGAGGCCGACGGGCGCGTGACCCTGGACGTGCGACAGGACGTCAAGGGTGACTTCCGGGTCGGCGGCAGCTACGCGACGGGCAAGGGCTGGACCCCGGTCAGTACGTCGAACGTCCACAGCTCCCCGGTGAAGGCAGAGGTCACCGCCGCCGGCCGGGTCAAGAGCGCACTCGGCGCCGAGGCCTCCGTCGGCCTGTACGGGGCCGTCGGCGTCTCCGCGGACTTCGCCCCCTACCTGCGCGGCGAGGCCGACGCCAAGGCATCCGCCTCCACGGACGGCAAGACCGCCGTCAGCGGTGCGTGGGCGCTCTACGGCGGCTTCGACCTGAGCGGGCAGCTGCACCTGCAGCTGTCCCTGTTCGGCACCCCGGTCTTCGAACGCCGCATCCCGCTCGGCAGCCTCAACCGGGAGTGGCCGCTGACCAGCGGCAAGTTCGCCGGCTAGGCCATCTCTTCCGGATCTTGCCGGCGGCGCGGGTCAGGCAAGCTGCGGAAGAGACGGCCCAGGCCGGGCCGTACCGGTCGGCGGTGGGGCGCACGGAACCCCGCGGAACGCAAGCCGGGCGGGGGGCGGCACTCGTTTGCTTGCTCCGCATGGTGGGGTCCCCCGATGTGCTGCATCGTGGCGGCGAGTGGACATCTCCTCACGTCGTGGGGGCCGCACGGCCCCCAGCCGTGCGCGGTCGTCACGCGACGGTCAACCCGGACGGAGCGTTCTATGAGTGACTACCCCCCACCCCGGGCCGGGGACGAGGAACCGGCCTCGGCCCGCGGTTCCGTTGCCCCGCCGCCCCCGCCGACCGGACCGACCACGTCGGGGGAAGCCGGCACCGGCGCCGGTCCCGGTTCCGCTGACACCCCGGCCGGCGCCGTCGGCGACGAAGGCCTGCGCACCCTGTTGCAGACCGCCGTCGCCCACCGGCCCCTGGAAGAGGTCGCGGACCTGGTGACGCTGCTGAGGCGGTCCGGCCAGGTTCCCGACGCCGCGAACGAAGCACTGCGCGCCGCCGCCCTCAGCCGCCCCGTCGAGGACGTCGTCTCCCTCGCGCTGCTCCTGAGCAACGAAGAGGAGCCCGCGCCGCATCCCGACCGAATAGGACGGGACGACGAACCCCCGGCGCCCCGCTCGCGCAAGCGTGTCAAGCGCTCCGGGCAGTCCGCGGCGCCCGGCGGGGGGCTGCGGTGGCCCACCGCCGCGGTCCTGACCGGGTCCGCGCTGCTGTACCTGCCCCGGCACCCGTCCCGCCTGCTGGCCGAGGGCGGCGCGGGGACGTGGCTGCTGCTGGGCATGGTGGCGGTGTGCGTTGCACTCGCCGTCTGCCTGGCGGTGCGTGACCGTACGCGGGTGTGGGCGGCCGCGACCGTGACCGGCCTCGGGATCCTGGCGGTCCACGCCCTGGCGGCCATGACGGGCCTGTCCCTCCTGGGCGGCGCCGTCGGCGGCCTCCTGCCGTGGCCGACGGGCATCGCGGTGGTCGTGGCGGCCCTCGGCGCCGTCCTCGCGGGCATGGCCCTGCTCTACCGGTCCGAGCAGCCGTCGCCGGTCCCCCCGCTCCCCGAACCCGTCCCCTACGAGATGCCCGACCTGCCGGAGGCGATCCTCCCGGAAATGGGTGCGGACGCCGCCGAAGCGGAAACCACGGCCCCCTAGGCTGCGCACGGCCCGGCGCCGCCGCCCCGAGGCCGCGGCGCCGGCCGCCGTTCCCCCGGCGGTGCGGGCGCACAGCCTGCCCCGCCCGAGGCCCCGCACCCTCAGCCCGGGACCGTGGCCGCCTCCGGTTCCGGGGCGAAGCAGGCGGTGCGGCGCAGTGCGGTCAGGGCGGCCGCGCAGGCCGCTCCGACCGCGGCCAGTACCGTCCACGGCAGCCACGGTGCGCCCAGACGGGCCGCGAGGTCGAACAGGGCGCCCACGCCCAGGTTCCCCGCGGCGACGGCGACGCCGGAGGCCGTGCTGTAGGCCCCGTAATACGTGGCGACCAGCCCTTCCCCCGAGAGGCGGACCAGGGTGTCCATCTCGAACGGGTACAGCAGCGCCGCCCCGGCGGCCAGCAGTGCCGCGCACCCGGCCAGGGCGACCGCGCCCGCCCAGCGGCCCACCGGCAGCAGCAGCGGCAGGAAGGCCGCCCCCATGACCGCGAGACCGATGGCGATCGCCTTCGGGGCGTCCAGGCGCTCACGGGCCCAGTCGGTCAGCCGGAGCTGGCCCACGACCGCCACCAGCGCGGAAACGGCGAAGGCGACGCCCATGACGGTGCCGGCGCCGTCGCCGAACAGGGACCGCGCCCGGAGCGGCAGGGCCAAGTACGTCTGGAAGGCCAGCAGGTAGGAGCCGGCCATCGCCGCGGAGAAGAGGACGAAGGGCCGGTTGCGCACTATCGTGGCCCAGTCGGCGGTGATCCCCCGCCAGCCAGGCGTCCGCTGCGGGTCCGGTCCGGGCCGTCGCGCGGGCAGCGACCGGGCCTGTACGACGGCCAGCACGCCGAAGATCGCCGCTGCCGCCGCGCAGACCAGCCGGAAGTCCAGGAGCAGCAGGGCGAGTCCGGCGAGCGGCCCGAGCAGTATCCCGGCCTGGTAGAAGACGTTGAAGCAGGCGAAGGCCTCCACCCGGCGGGCACCGGCCCCGGCCGCGACGTAGGCCCGCACGGCGGGGTTGAACAGCGCTCCGGCGAAACCGGTGGCCGCCGAGGCGGCGACGAGCGCGGGCAGGGTGTCGGCGACGGCCAGCAGCGCGAACGCCCCGGTGCGCAGTGCACAGCCGGCCAGGATCATGGGCTTGTAGCCGATCCGGTCCGCGAGGGTGCCGCCCAGCCAGAACATCCCCTGCTGGGAGAGGTTCCGTACGCCGAGGACCAGGCCGACGGCCCAGGCGGCGAGACCCAGACCGTGCCCGAGGTGGTCGGCGAGGTAGGGCATCAGCATGTAGAAGCCGAGGTTGATGCCGAACTGGTTGACCATCAGCAGGCGCACGCCGGGGTCGAAGGAGCGCATCTGTGCGCGCAGCCGCCTCATCGGACAGCCGCAAGCGCCGTGGCGGTGCGCGGCGCCGGCGCCGGGCGGGTGACGTCGGTGCAGCGGGTCCAGGAGGTGACCACCCGCTCCGCCGGATGTCCGATCTCCTGCGGGGCGTCGGGGAGGGCGTGGCCGAGCAGGCCGTGGCCGTGGCACCAGCCGTCGTCGTAGACGGTGTCGAGGTAGCGGTGGGGGCCGTCGGGGAAGACGGCGGCGATCCGGGTCCCGGCGGGACGGGTGCGCGCCACCCAGCCCGCGACGAGCGCGACCGCCCCCACGCTCCACCCGCCGGTGGCGTACTGGTGGCGGGCCAGTGTGCGGCAGGCGGTGACGGCTTCTTCGGGGGCGACCCAGTGGACCTCCGCGAACGCCTCGTGGGCGACGTTGGCGGGGTGGATGCTGGAGCCGAGGCCGCGCATCAGGCGCTGTCCGGCCGGCTGCCCGAAGATGGCGGAGCCGGTGGAGTCCACGCCGATCAGTTCGAGCGCCGGGGAGGTCTCGCGCAGTGCGGCGGAGATCCCCGCGGAGTGGCCGCCGGTGCCGACCGCGGTGACCAGTACGTCGACGCGGCCCAGCTGGGTGACCAGTTCGGCGGCGAGCCCGGTGTAGGCGGCGGCGTTGTCGGGGTTGTTGTACTGGTCGGGGCACCACGCGCCGGGGTGCCCGTGGAGCAGTTCGGTGACCCTGTCCCGGCGTGCCTGCTGCCAGCCCCCGGCCGTGTGAGCCTCGCTGACGGTGTCGACGTGGACTCGGTACGCGGCCAGGGCCCGGCGGATCGAGGGCTCCAGTCCGGGGTCGGTGACCACGGTCACCGGATGCCCGTACGTGATGCCGGCCAGGGCCAGGCCCAGCGCCAGGGTCCCGCTGGAGGACTCGATGACCGGCGCCCCGTCGGCGAGGTCGCCCCGGGCCCGGGCGCGGGCCACCATGTGCAGGGCCGGACGGTCCTTGATTCCGCCGGGGTTGGCGCCCTCCAGCTTGGCCCAGAATCCGCGGCCGGTGTCCGCGAAGGGCTCGTCGACCCACAGCAGCGGGGTGCGGCCGACGAGATCCGCGGGCCGGCGCGCGGGCAGGGGGGCGGGTGCGTACGGGGCGGGAGGTGTGGGAGGTGCGGGGGTGACGTGCACGGAGGTGGTGGGCATCGGTGTCGCGGCTCCTGGGCCCGGGCGGCGCTGGGGCGCGCGGGCATCGGCGGATCAGGGCGGGGACGCACGGCCGGACGTTCCGCCGGGCCCCGGCGCACGCGGGCGCGGGCGGGCGGGGGCGCGGCGGCGGCGGCCGTGCGGGTCCTGTCAGGTCCGGGCGACGCACGTCGCGGCGAGGACTCCCCGGCCGCCCGGGCCCCGGTCGTCGGCCGGGGACGCGGCCTTGCCCGTACCCGCCGACGAGGCCGGCCCGGCGACGGCGAGCGGCGTACGGGCCGTCGTCGGCGCGGCGTGGGCGTCCCCCCGCACGCGGTCGACGGCGTGGCCGAGTCCGTCGGGGCAGCCCTCGCCCTGCTCGGCACGGTGGACCGGCACCACGGCGTCGGCAGGGGCCATGGCGAGGGGGAGGGAGAGGGAGAGGGGCGCGACGGTTTCCGGCCGCAGGTGAGGGCCTTCCCCGGCCGGTCCGTGGAGGCACCCGAGGAGGTGGAAGGCGACGGCGAGCAGCAGCGCGAGGACGCCGACGGTCCGCGCGCGGTGATCCACCGCGTGAGCCGACGCCGCACCGATCATGTGCACAAAGTAGCGCGGGGGGCACGATAAGTCACCCGGGACCCGCGGCCGGCACGGCAGGTGCGCGAGGCGGCCACATTCCGGCCAGTCGGCCGGAATACGTCGGCTTAACCCGCGCGGATGCGGTCACACGCGCGGCATGAGCGCGTTCGAGAACTCCCTCACGCTCATGCCCCGCCCCCGTTTCCCACCCCGGTGGGCGACCACGGCCGTTGGTGAGCACGGCCGTTCCTGAGCACGACCGTTGGCGAGCACAACCGTTCCTGAACACACGGAGGCATAGATGCCGGCACGGGTGAGACTGGCCACGCGCGAGAACGCCGCACGGGCCCACCGACCCGACGAGCAGCGGCCTGCGGGCCGCTCCGGCGCCGCGCCCGGTCGGCCACCGCTGAACCGCCCGCTCGCCGCGGCGCTCCTGGGCACGTGCCTGGTGCTGCTCGTCGCGGGCGCCGTCAGCGGCTCGACGGCCATGGCCTGGGCCGCGGTGACGGCCTGGATAGGCGTGGTGAGCACCGTCTCGGCGGTGTGCGGCCATGCTCACCGCCCTTCCCACGAATGAGTGGCGCAATCGGGGACATCCTTGTGGATCTGTGCGGCCGAGACCCCGGGACTTCCGTCCCGGGGTCACCGTGCGTATATTTGTCATGAGACAACCATTGCCATGCGTTAAATGTGGGACGGACGCCGGCACAGCGAAGGGAGACCCGCGTGGTCAGCAGTCCGACCGGTGCGGCCGATGTCCGCCGGCTCGTGGTGGAGTCGTTCAAGGGGCGCGCGGACGACATAGCTGACCGCTGGGTGGTGCTCCAGCTGGAGCGCGCGCCCATGGACCCGGCCAACAACGAGCGCGACCTGCGCTACGAGGCGGACACCCTGGCCTCCGCGCTGATCAGCGCTCTCGACACCACGCTGCCGGTCGGCCAGATGGCGAACCAGCACCGGGAACTGCGCGACGCGGTGAGGGAGTTGTCGCTGCGCAGGGCACGGGCGGGGGCAGCCCCGACCGCCACCTCGCTGTCGGTGCTCGCCCTCAAGGAAGTCCTGCTGGACATCGTCCGGGACACCATCGACGACAGCGCCCTGCTGCTCTCGGCGGCGTTGCTGATCAACCAGTTGCTCGACGCGGCCGGCGCCCTGTCCTTCGCCACGTACGCGGAAGGCCGCGAGGAGATCATCCGGCGGCAGAGCCGACAGCTGCTGGAGGTCTCGACACCCGTCGTACGCCTGTGGCGGCAGGTCGTGGCCGTGCCCTTGATCGGCACCCTGGACACCGCACGCACCCAGGTGGTGATGGAGAACCTGCTCCAGGCCATCCAGGACGAGGACGCGCAAGTCGCGATCATCGACATCACCGGGGTGCCCACCGTCGACACCGCGGTGGCCCAGCACCTCATGCAGACCGTGCGGGCAGTGCGGCTGATGGGAGCGGGCTGCATCATCAGCGGCATCCGGCCCACCATCGCGCAGACCATCGCGCAGCTGGGCATCGACCTCTTCGACATCCTGACGCGGGCCACGCTCGCCGAGGCCCTGTCCGAGGCGATGAAGATCACCGGCGGTTCCGCGCCGGCCCCGAGCGCCCCGGTTTCCCGATGAGCGCACATTCAAGTGCCCACTCCGGCACACACGCCGGGGCCCCTTCCTGCGCCGTACCGATCCTGCGACTGGGCGACGTCCTGGTCACCGGGCTGCTCAACGAACTGGACGACAAGTCCGCCGTGGCCTTCGCGCAGGAACTCACCGAGCGGATCTCCGCCGACCGGGCCCGGGGCGTCCTCATCGACATCTCCCGCCTGGAGATCATCGACTCGTTCGTGGCGCGCAACCTGATGGAGCTCACGAGCATGGCCCGGCTGCTGGGGGCCAGGGTCATCGTGGCCGGCATGCGCCCCCCGGTGGCCATCACGCTCGTGGAACTCGGGCTGGAACTCACGGGCGTGGAAACGGCGTTGCACGCCGAGCAGGGCATGGCCGCGCTGGGCTGGGTCCGGGCCCCGCAGCCCCGGGAAGGGGCGCCGCATGGCACCACTGGCTGACGGCAACCGGACCGTGGACGGCACGGACACCACGGCGGCGGACGCCTCCGGCACGCAACCCGTCCGGCTCTCCCTGGCCACCGAGGACGATCTGCTGGCGGTCCGGCACGCCGTGCGCTTCGCCGCCGTAGCGGCCGGGTTCTCCCTCATCGACCAGACGCGGGTGATCACTGCGGCCAGCGAACTGGCCCGCAACGCCTACATCCACGGCGGGGGCGGGGACCTCGTGGTCGGCCCCGCGCGCGCCGAGGGCCGTACGGGGCTCCGGCTCACGATCACCGACCGCGGGCCGGGCATCCCCGACGTGGAGGCGGCGCTGGCCGACGGCTACAGCACCGGTGTGGGTCTGGGACACGGGCTGGGCGGCGCCCGTCGGCTGATGGACGAGTTCGAGGTGCGCAGCACGCCGGGCGAGGGCACGACCATCGTCACCACACGATGGCGGCGCTGATGGTCCCCGCCCCGGTGGCGCCGACGCGCCAAGTCCGCATCGACCACTACAGCGCGGTGCACGTCGCGGCCGAGACCGCGCGCGCCGTGGCGCGGGAGTGCGCGCTGCCCGGCGCGATGCCCGACCAGGCGGCCGTGGTCGCCTCGGAACTGGCCAGCAACATCGACAAGCACGCCCGCGACGGTGTGCTCTACGTGCAGCCGCTTCCGCTGGGCGGCGGCCTGGAAGTGGTGGCCGCGGACCGGGGTCCGGGGATAGCGGAGGTCGCGCGGTGCCTGGCCGACGGTTACACCACGACGGGGACGCTCGGCGCCGGACTGGGCGCGGTCGGACGCATCGCGACGGAGCTCGCCATCACTTCGAGGACCGACACCGGCACCGTGGTCTGCGCCCGGCTCGCCCTTCCCGGCCGGCGCGAAGCCGCCCGGCAGCCGGTGGGACTGGTCTGCCTGCCGGCCGCGGGCGAGGAGGACTGCGGGGACGCCGCGGCAGTCCTCGACCTCGGTGGGGCGCGCACCGCGCTCGTGGTGGACGGCCTCGGGCACGGCCGTGAGGCGGCGGAGGCCGCCCAGGCGGCGGTGCGTTCCTTCCGCGGGGCCGCCGAGGGCACCCTCCCGGAGATCATGGCGGTCATGCACCGGGCGCTCCGGCACAGCCGGGGGGCCGCCGTCGCGCTCCTTCGACTGCGCGCCGGGGAAGCGGAGTACTGCGGGATCGGCAACGTCCGCATGGTGGCCCTCTCCCCCGACGAGGTGCACCACCGGCTGACGGGTCAGCCGGGGGTGGTCGGCTGGCGGATGCCCGCCCCGCGCACCCACCGCGTCCCGCTGACCGCGTCGACCACCACCGCGCTGCACACCGACGGCATCGACCTGCGGTGGGCGCACACCCCGCCCGCTCACCTGCTGCGCCTGCCCGCCCCGCTGCTCGCCGCCACGGTCGCGCACGGCTACCACCGCACCCGCGACGACGCCACCGTGGTGGCGGCCAGAGCCCCCGACGAGCCGTCATGAGCAGACTCTTCTGGGACGTGACGGTGCTCCGCGAGGAGGTGCGCGACCTCGCGCGCTCCTACCGGCTGCCCGCGGACGTACGCGGCCGACTGGTGCTGTCGGTGACGGACCTGGCCTGCCCGGAGTTCGAGGCCGGCCACCCCGTCAGGCTGACGAGCGTGTTCGACGCCGCGCACGACGTGCCCCAGCTGAACCTCACCCTGACCGCCCCGCGAGCGGCCGGCCCGCTGCGGAGCGCCGACCTGCCGCTGACCGCGCCCGAGACGTCGGCGAACTCGGTCACCTGGCACATCCCGCTACCCGACCGGGACGCCGGACCGTGCGGGGAAGCCCGGGCGCCGGCGCCCTTGCCGGACTCCCTGTCGGCGCAGGTCCGCGCGGCGGACGAGGAGCTGCGCGCCGCCCTCGCCCGGGCCGACCACCTCACTGCCGAACACCGGCTGATCAAGCACGAGTTGGCGGAGACCAACGCCGGCGTCCTCGCCCTCTACGTACAACTCGACGAGCGCGACGAGCAGGTGCGCAAGGCGCACGGCCAGGTCCTGCGGGAGCTGGAGGACGCGCTGCGCCCCCTCCCCCCGGAGATCGACGGCTTGGAACTGGCCGTGCACTACGCGCCCGCGGACCCGGCCGCGCCGACCGGCGGGGACCTCTACGACTGGTTCGCCCTGCCCGACGGCACCGTGCACGTCACCGTGGTCGACGCGCTGGGCCACGGCGTGCGCAGCACCCGCGGTGCGGTCACGGTCACGCACGCGGTACGCACCCTGGCCCTGGAGGGGCACCCGTTGCCCTCCATCCTCGCCCGCACCCATCACCTCCTCATGCCCTTCAACCCGGATCTGATGGCGACGGTGCTCCTGGTCCGGCTCGACCCCGCCACCGGGGACCTCCAGGTCGTCAGCGGCAGCCACCCGCCCCCGCTGCTCGTACGGCACGGCGGCACGCCGCACTTCCTCGAAGCGACCGGCCGGGGCATCGGCTTCCCCTCCCCGGGCGGCGATGCGGTGCTGCGAGAACGCATGGAGCCCGGTGATCTGCTCCTGCTCTACACCGACGGCCTCACCGAGAGCCGCAGGGACCTCATCGAGGGGGAGTCGCGGCTCATCAAGGCCGTGGAGCAACACGCCCACCGCCCGATAGCGGAGATCCCCGATGCCGTGGCCGCCGAGATGCACACCGTCGTCCTCCATGCCGACGACACCCTCGCCCTCGCCATGCGGATGACCGCGAAGGCCTCGATGGCCCCCGCGACGAAGGGTGTTCGCCGCCTGCCCGCCCAAGGCAGGCGGGCTGACAAACGGTCTATCGGATGAGAGAGTAGTGCGATGCCGCACAGCTTCCCCTTGCCACCCCTGCACTCCACGCAGGTGGCTGCCGAAGCATCCGCTCTCCTGGAGATGCTGGACGTCCTGTGGGGCCGCGGCCAGGAAGCCGTACCCTCCCCCGTGCCCCCCTCGCAGTTGCGTGCCCTGACCGTGATCGACGAGCGGGAAGCCGTCAACCTGCGCGACCTGGGCGAAGCGCTCGGTTCGACACCGCCCTCGGTGAGCCGGCTCTGCGACCGGCTCGAAGCGGCCGGTCTCGTCCAGCGTTCCCGGGCGACGGCGAACCGCCGGGAGGTGGAGGTGCGGCTGAGCCGCAGCGGCCGGGGCGTCCTGGCTTCCGTACGGGCGGCCCGGGCGCGGGAACTCGAGACCGTGCTGGCGCGCCTGAGCCGCGAGGAGCGGGGGGCCCTGTTCGAGGGGCTGGCCGCCTTCCGCGACGCCGCCGCCGGTACGGGCCCGGGCCGCCCGGGCCACGGCCGCACCGGTGTGGACGTCAGCGACATCGCCTGACCGGAGGTCCGCCGCGGGCCGGCCGGACCTCGGGGGAACGGAACCCGCCCGCAGACCGGTGGTCGGTCCGCGGGCGGGTACGGAGTGCCGGGACGACTCCCCGGGTACGGGTGTCAGGCCGGGCGGCCGCCGAACGGGGCGCCGGTGCCGTAATACGTACCGAGCTGCGCGTGGTATCCGGCGTCGCCCAGGTGCTTGTCCCGGTGGAACTCGGGCGCGTTCTTGACCTGCTCCTTGGTGAGGTCGACCAGGACGCGCTTTTCGTCCGGGTCGATGCGCGTGACGGCGCCCGCCGGGATCAGCACCTCCTTTCCGAAGATCCACACACCGGTGTCCACGACCAGGTAGGCGGAGCCGGCCTCGTCCGAGTGCTTGTCGACCTTGCCGATGACGCCCTCGGTCGCCTCGACCTTGTAACCCGTCAGGTCGGTTCCCGCCAGGTGACCGGCCGTCTCACGGAAAGCCCACATGTGACCACTACTCCTTGCTCGTCGAACGGTCCGTCGGCTGCTCGCCTGCCCCGGCCGCCGCGCGGCATGCGGACGCGGACGAATGCTCCGCACGGCGGAATTCGGCGTTGATGCGCTGGGCCTCGGCGAGCTGGTCTTCGAGGATCACGATCCGGCAGGCCGCCTCGATGGGAGTACCGGCGTCCACGAGTTCACGGGCGCGGGCGGCGATCCGCAGCTGGTAGCGGGAGTACCGGCGATGGCCGCCCTGCGAGCGCAGCGGGGTGATCAGCCGGGCCTCGCCGATCGCCCGGAGGAAGCCGGGGGTGGTACCGAGCATCTCGGCGGCCCTGCCCATGGTGAAGGCGGGGTAGTCGTCGTCGTCAAGACGCCCGAGAGGGTTCTCTGCTGTCACTTTCACCTCTGCATACGGCAAATACGTCGAAGGGCCCGGATGCCGTACGGCACCGGGGCCCCGAGGGAATTCAACACCATCCGCCGGGCCGCCGATGTCTGCTGCGGTCAGCACGGATTTCGACGTTCACCTGAACGAGCTGGTCGCCTCGGCGCCGGGGAACCTTCCGGCACGGCCCGGCCCGGCACGCGGGAGGGCGGTCCGGGCGCGCGGGAGAGCACTCGTGCGCCCGCGGGCGAAGATGGTCACATGGCTGACACCTTCACCACACGCACCCTGCAACTCACGACGGGTTCCGCCGAGACGGTCCACGACCTGACCGACGCCTGCGCGCAGTTCCTGCGCGAGGCCGCACGGGGGCGGGACGGGCTGCTCAACGTGTTCACCCCGCACGCGACGGCCGGACTTGCGGTGATCGAGACGGGCGCCGGCAGCGACGACGACCTCCTCGAGACGCTGCGTACGCTGCTGCCCGCCGACGACCGCTGGCGGCACCGGCACGGCTCTCCCGGACACGGCCGCGACCACGTGCTGCCCGCGTTCGTGCCGCCGCACGCCACACTGCCGGTGGTCGGCGGCGAGCTGGCGCTGGGCACCTGGCAGTCGGTGGTCCTGGTGGACACCAACCGCGACAACCCGCACCGGACCGTGCGGCTCTCCTTCCTGGGCTGACGGGGCGGTGCGGTAACGGCGGGACCCCCGCCGGGTCAGTCGTGCAGCCGGGCGGTGCCCAGCCGGCTGACCATGGCGGGGTCGCGGTGGTCGAAGAAGAGCGAGCGCCCGGTGTCCATGGCGGCGATGCGCGCCATCTCCTCCTCGGTGAGCGCGAAGTCGAACACGTCGAAGTTCTCGGCCATCCGGTCGGCGCGGACGGACTTCGGGATCACGACGACTTCCCGCTGGACGAGCCAGCGGAGCACGACCTGTGGCACCGACTTTCCGTGTTCCTTCGCGATGTCACCGAGGACGGGGTGGGTGAAGAGGTTGTTGCGGCCTTCGGCGAACGGTCCCCACGACTCGATCTGCACTCCGCGCTCGCGCATGAGTTCTTGTTCGGCCGTGCGCTGGAAGAAGGGGTGGGTCTCCACCTGGTTCACGGCGGGAGCGACCTCGTTGTGGTCGATGAGGTCGATGAGCCGGTCGGGGTAGAAGTTGGAGACCCCGATCGCCCTCACCCGGCCCTCCCGGTAGAGCTTCTGCAGGGCGCGCCAGGAGCCGTAGACGTCGCCGAAGGGCTGGTGGATCAGGTACAGGTCGAGGTGGTCGAGGCCGAGCCGGCGCAGCGAGGTGTCGAAGGCACGGCGGGCGTTGTCCTCGCCGGCGTCCTGGATCCAGAGCTTGGTCGTGACGAACAGTTCCTCACGCGGGATGCCGCTGCTCCTGATCGCCTTGCCGACGGCCTCCTCGTTCAGGTAGGCGGCCGCCGTGTCGAGCAGCCGGTACCCGACGGCGAGCGCCTCGCTGACGGCCCGTTCGGTCTGCTCCGGCGGGATCTGGTAGACGCCGAAGCCGAGGATCGGCATCGCGACGCCGTTGTTCAGGGTGACGGTCTGCATGGGACTTCCTTCCTGCGGGGGCCCGGGCCGGTCGGACGCCCCCACGGCACAGCGGGCGCCATCCGGCGCCCACTGTGCCACCGGGTCCCGGCCGCCGCCGTTCACGGCGCGACCGGGCGCGGCGGAAGGTGACCGTTGCGGGGTCAGCCCTCGATGCGGTGCTGGGTCCAGAAGGAGGTCAGGTCCGTGGTCGTGGCGGCCTGGGCGGCCGCCTTGAACTCGGCGGTGGTCGAGACGCCGTACCAGTGCGAGGTGGCGTAGTCCTTGAGCAGCTTGGCCATGACGCTGTCACCGAGGACGCGCCGCAGGTCGTGCAGGGCGCACTTGCCGTAGCCGTAGATGACGGTGGAGTAGCGGGACGAGTGGGTGTCCCAGTAGGCCATCGGATTGGTGATCTTCTCCGCGGTCGACGCCCACGAGACGCTGCTCCAGCAGTTGGTGCCCGTCTTGTTCAGCGCCAGGTCGGTGGCGTAGTCGGTGAACGCCTCGTCGAGCCAGGGGCTGTTGTACTCGTCGTCGCCGACGATGCCGTACCACCACTGGTGGCCGATCTCGTGGGTGAGCGCCGTGGTGCTGACCAGGTCGAGGACGAACCCGGGGTATTCCATGCCGCCGAACCAGTAGTTGTTGTCGATCACCGCGTCCAGTTCGCCGTACGGGTAGGCGCCGAACCTCGCGGCGTGGGCGTCCACGGCGGACTTGGCGGTGGTGAGCATCGACTGCGAGTCGGCGGAGCTGATGCCGGAGACGGAGTAGACGTTGACCGGGGTGCCGCCGGGCGAGGTGCCCGAGATCTTGGTGAAGGGACCGGCCGCCCAGGCGAAGTCGCGGACCTTGGAGGCGGTGGCGGTGGTGACCGTGCGGCCGCTGGAGCCGGGGGTGTCCACCGAGGTACCGGTGGCCGGGACCAGGAGGGTGCTGGGGTGGTCGAGGGTCACGCGGAAGTCGGAGGCGAGGGAGTAGAACGACTCGCCGTTGTTGGTGTACGGGTCCAGGTGCCAGCCGGCCGCGTCCTTGACCGCGAGCACGGGCAGGGCGTTGCCGATGAAGTTGAACGCCCCGTCGTGGCCGAAGCGGTCGGCCCCGCTGGGTACGGTGATGCCCAGGTCGAAGCCGATCGTGGCGCTCTGGCCCTGTGCCAGCGGCGTGGGCAGGGCGATCTGGAGGGCGGTGCAGCCGACCGAGAGCGCGCCCGCGGTGCCACCGGTGACGTTGGTGACGGTGATCGGCATGGCGGAGCAGGTGCCGTGGTAGTTGTCCCAGAGCCTCAGGTACACCTCGTTCAGAGCGGTGGCCGAGGCGTTGGTGAAGGTCGCGCTCTGGTGGCCGGTCCAGACGGTGCCGCTCGTGTTGCTGCTGAGGCTGACGGTGTACGAGGGTGAGGCCGGTGTGCGCGTGGGATCGCCGGGCGGGGTCGTTGCGCCGGAGGTGTCGAGGGCGACGTCGTCGATGACGAAGCTGGTCTGGAGGCTGGAGTCCTCCGTGCCGGTGAAGGCGACGGTCACGGTCTGCCCGGCGAACGCCGAGACGTCGAAGGACTTCTGGACGTACCCGGTGTTCTTGTCGAGGTTCGAGTAGGTCGCGAGCGTCGTGCTGCCGATCTTCGCCGTCAGCTTGTCGTACTTCGTCGACGTGGTCGTCTCGGCGGTGTCGATGTGCAGCCAGAACGTGAGGTTGGCCGTGCTGCATCCGGCGGGGATCGTGACGCTCTGGGAGAGCGTGTCGGTGTGCGTGGAGCCGACGCCGTTCAGCCAGGCGAAGGTCGTGCCCGTGTGGGCGCTCTGGCCCGTGCGGCTGGTGATCACGCTGGTGGAGGACTGGCTCCAGGGCGAAGTGCCGCCCTCGAAACCGCCGTTGACGACGACCTGGGCCGGGGTGCAGGCGGCGGCGCGGGGGGCGGCGGACGGCGTCGCCGCCGCCGCGGGGGTGGTGCCGAGCGAGGCGGCGGCCAGCGCGGCGACCGCGAGCACGGTCGTGGCGAAGGCCTTGTGGGGGGTCGATCTCACGCGGAACTCCTTTGGGCGGCCGGGATCCCGGCCTGCTCGGTGACCGCTCGACCGGCTGGGTGGGCCGGTGGGCAGCCGCGGACTGCGCGCATCGCGTGCGCGATCGCTGGAGTGAGATGCCTTGCCGCGCCGCCCCGGGGTCGGGGCGGCGACTGGCGGAAGCCTGGCAGATTTGTCGGGAGCATGCCATCAGTCGCGAGTAAAAGTGTCCCCACCTTCGACCCCGCTCTCCCCCCGTCCCCTCCCCCGCGCCCTGCGCCGAGGCCATCTGGCGGACCCGCGCCGCCGTCGGGCACCATCGGTCCCTGCCGCTCGCGCCGGACGACAGGACCTGGCTCCGCCTGCAACGCCACCCCACCGTGCAAGGCCACCCGCAGGAGGCACACGCCGATGAAGCTCCGCCCGATCCTCAGCGCCCTCACCCTCGCCGTGGCCACCGTGGCCGCCCCGGGAATCGGCGTGCTGACCGGAACCACCGAGGCCTACGCGGCCACCAAGATCAGCCACGCCACGGCCACCTCGATGTTCCGCAGCTCCGGGATCACCTGGTCCTCTTCGGGAGGCTGCTCGGACCGCTACAACTCCACGTGTACGTCGTTCGAGCAGCTCAACCTGACCAGCGCCCAGGGCGCCCAGACGCTCAAGCAGGCCGCCGGCTGTGCGCTCAACATCACCGGCGGCACCGAGACCGGCCACGCCTCCGGGACGTACTCGCACTGGAACGGCTACAAGCTCGACTTCGGCAAGTCCACGTGCCTGACCAACTACGTCAAGAACACGTTCACCTACATCGGTGTTCGCGGCGACGGAGCCCTCCAGTGGAAGTCCGGCTCCGGGAACGTCTACGCCGACGAGGGCAGCCACTGGGACGTCACCTACTACAACTGCGGCGGCTGCTGACCCGCCCGGGCCCTCACACGACGAGGTCCCCGGGAGCGGCTCGCGCTCCCGGGGACCTGGGTCCGCAGCGGCGGTTCAGTCCTCGCCGAGGACGATGTGGTCCTCCGTGGTGCCCTTTTCCAGGACCGGCTCGGAACTCCCGCGGACGCTCTCCGCCGACTTGTGGCGGGCTCTCGCGTGCTCCTCGGGCTGATCGGCCGCCCGGGTCGAGTCGTTCCGGATCGTGTTGCGCACCATGTTCAGCTCCTTTTCCTCTGGCCGTGGCGGGCGGCTACGTGCCCCACCGGACCCTCCCCGCGTCTCGGACGTGGCCTCCGCTGCGCGCTGCAGCAGCACGCACCCCACACTGTGACGGCCCCCGTCCCCGTGCGCCCCCGCTGGGTGCCGAACGGGTGAACCGCGCCGGGGGCCTGGGCCGTCTCCGGAAGAGACGGCCTAAGCCGTGGCCGCGCAGTCGGGGTGGCCCCAGCTCGAACCGTGCTTGGCGATCTTGTCGCCGGCCGCGTAGGCCGTTCCGCAGGGACAGGTGCCCTTGAACTTCGCCTTGATGGTGCGGGTGCCGCGCCCCGCGGATGCCGTGCCGGATGCGGGCTCCGTGGCGGCGGCCGGCTTCCTGCGTGCGGCGGCCGTGCGGGCGGGCGAGGTACGGGCCGGGGCGGGTACCGGGATGGCGTGGTCGCCCAGAGCGGTGCCGGCGGGCCGCTGGGAGGTGGCGGCGTCGCTGGCGGCCTGGTCGGCGATGGCGTTCAGGTGGTCGCCGTCCGCGCGGTGGGCGGGGACGTAGCGGAACTCGACGTCACGCCCGGCGAGCAGGGCGTCGATGCGTTCGACGAGTTCACGGTTGGCGACAGGCTTCCCGGCCGCGGTCTTCCACCCGTTGCGCTTCCACGCGGGCAGCCACTGCGTCACCGCCTTCATGGCGTACTGGGAGTCCATGCGCACCTCGATCGCCGTGCCCGGCGCGACGGCCTCCAGCAACTTCTGCAGCGCGGTGAGCTCGCCCACGTTGTTCGTGGCCCGGCCCAGCGCGCCGGCTTCCCAGCGCTCGGGACGGCCCTGCGCGTCGCCGATGACCCAGGCCCATCCGGCAGGCCCGGGATTCCCCTTCGCCGCCCCGTCGCAGGCGGCAATGATGCGTTCAGACATCCCCCGATCATGCCCCACCGGACCCCTCACGACGGACCACTGCACGGACGGGGTGCCGGCTCCCCGCGCGTGAGACGGGGCACATTTTGCCCTTGTTTGGTGCGATCACGCCCAGCATGGTCCGTGGCCTGCCGCCTCGCTTCCGAGTGGGTACCGGGCTCCACCGCGACATCCGCTACCGGGAGTGACATGCGACGCACAGACCGTCGGACCGCCGCCAGGCGACTGGCCCTGACCTCCGCCGTCGCGGCCGCGGCCCTCGGCCTCGGCTCACTCGCCGCGGGCTCGGCGGCCGCCGAGAACGGACCCGGCGGTGCGCCGGCGGCCGGGAAGCCGGCCGGTCCCGCCCGGGCCGCGGAGCAGCAGATGTCCTCCTTCACCGTCGCGTTCCCCTCCGCCCCGTACCGCACCCACAACATCGCGCGCGCCGTGCAGCTGATCAACGGCTCCGTGGTCCGCCCCGGCGACACGTGGAGCTTCAACAAGACGGTCGGCGAGCGCACGAAGGCGAACGGTTTCGTCGACGGCATCATGATCAACGACGGCCGGTACGTGAAGTCTCTGGGCGGCGGCATCTCGGCGGTCGCGACGACGATGTTCAACGCCGTGTTCTTCGCGGGCCTGCAGCCGGTGGAGCACGGGGCCCACTCCTTCTACATCGAGCGCTATCCCGAAGGCCGCGAGGCCACGGTCGCCTGGGGCACCCTCGACCTGCGCTGGAAGAACGACTCCGGCCACCCCGTCCGCATCCGGGCCGCCTCCACCGACACGTCGGTGACCATCACCCTGCTCGGTACGAGGAAGTACGACGCGATACGCGCCACCAAGGGGCCCCGGACGAACATCACCGCGCCGGCCAAGCACACCGCCACCGGCGACTCCTGCGAGGCGCAGACCCCGCTGGAGGGCTTCGACGTCTCCGTCGACCGGGTCTTCGTCAAGGGCGGTGAAGAGCTCAAGCGCGAGACGTTCCGCACCCACTACACCCCGCGCGACGAGGTCACCTGCCTCCCGGACCCCTCGCCGACCCCGTCGGCCCCGCCGACCGCGTCAGCCTCGCCGAACCCGTCGGTCCCGCCCGCCGCGTCCGCCCCGGCCCCGCAGGGCACCCCGGCCGTCACGACGTCCGCTCCCGCGCCGAAGCGCAGCTGACCACCACCACCCGGGCGGCCGGCGCCGCCCGCCGGGCTCAGGCCGGCCGGAAGGCGGTGGCGCGCACCGTGGTGCCGCAGAGGGCGAACCCGTCGGCGTCGGCCGGGCCCAGCTGCTGCTTGATCCCGGCAAAGCCCACCACGAGCGAGGGGGCGACCGTCGGCTCGGCGCCGGAGGCGCAGTACCCCTCGGCCTCACCGAGGACCGGAGTGAACGTCAGACGGCTCACGGCCCGTCCGCCGACGGCGAGTTGCACCGCCCGCTCGGCGCCCTGCCGTTGGACGCTCAGGGGCTTGTTCCTCTCCGGAGAGCCCTGCCCGGCGAGGGCGACGGTGGGGTAGCCCTTGAGCGTGCAGGCCTTCGGTCCCTTGTTGGTCACAGTGATGGTGACCTGGGTCGAGCCCGCGGCGCTCGCCGACAGCTGACCGCCCTTGCAGGCGGGTGCGGGGGCGGCCGCCGCCGACTGGGCGCCGGTCAGCGCCCCACCCGACAGGACGGCGCCCAGCACGAGCGAGCAGCAGGCGGCGGCGGTCGCGCTCCTTCGTCCTGCACGTTTCATGGCTGTTCTCCCAGGGTGCGTCCGGAACGTCGCGCTTGCCCCCGCCTTCCAGCCTGGCACGATCCCGCGCCGCCCGCTCCCCGGTCCGGACGGTCAGCGAGTGGCCCGGCCGTACAGCACCAGGGCCCGGGACAGGGCGGCGAGGGCCACCGTGGACAGGAGCGTGCGCAGGATGTTGGTGGTGACCCAGGTCGTCTTGAACTTTTCGACGATCGAGAAGTCGGTCATCTTCGCCGCGTCGCCCGCGTCCGCCAGTTCGTTGTTCAGCGGGATGTTGACGCTGAAAGTGATCATCAGGACGACGAAGTAGAGGACCGCGCCGACGGCGACCCAGACCGCCACGTCGCGGCGTCCCTTGCGGTACTCCAGGATCGCCGACACGACCGGCAGCAGCAGCGCGACCATGAAGGCCATGCCGAACAGGGGGTTGCCGTCGATCGCGGCGTTGAAGTTCTGCATCGCGGTGACGTAGGTCCGGTCGTCCGCCTTCGCCAGACCCGGCATCACCGAGACGTCGAAGGCGAAGAACAGACCGGCCATCAGACCGAGCAGGGCGGTGGAGACGAGGAGCAGTACCGTCGCGCCCTTTCCGCGTCCCGCCGGTCCCGCGGCCGGCCCCTGCTGCTGGTGCTGCGGGGGCTGGGGCTGCTGCTGGGCGTACGGGTTGTGGACGCCGGGCTGGGGCGGGTAGGGCTGGGGGTTCCCGGCCGGATGTGTGGTCATTGGCTGCGTCCTCTTCTGGGTGCTTGTGTTGCTGCTCGCATCGGCACGGACATCGCATCGTGGCATCCACCGGGCCCCCCGGCCATGGGGTTTCGACCATCTCTCGAGCGTTCTTCGAGGGCCGGTGACGCATGCTGTTCGGTCGGACCCTTCCCGGCCGGCCCGGCGGACCGGCGCGCGGCGAGGAGGCACTCCTCCAGGAAGGCCAGTACCCGCAGGTGGTAGGCGGTCGCGGTGTGGCCGAGGCTCAGGTTGTGTCCCGAGCCGGGCAGGTGCTCCACCGTCACCGACGGCGACGCCGTCAGACGGGTGGTCATCGCCGTCAGGGTGCGGGCGTCGAGCCGCCACCACCCCTCGTGTTCGGCGAAGGTCAGCCGGACCGGGATCCGGACGCCGGGAGCCAGTTCCTCGTACTGCCGGGGCCACCAGGGCGTGTCCGCCGACTCGCGGGGCGGGACGGGTGAGAGCAGGGCGCGGCTCGCCTGGAAGGTGCCCGGCGGATAGAGGTTCAGGGGGCCCCAGTTGAGCCGGGTCGCGCCGCCGCCGAGCGTCGAGGGGAAGTGCAGGGCCTGCGGGTGGTACTCGTAGCCCACGCCGGAGGCGTCCAGGCCGAGCAGGGGGACGGACGGGGCGATCGCCGCCGTGTGCAGGGCGACCTTGCCGCCGTCGGAGTGGCCGAGGAGGAAGACCCCGGCGCCGAGCCGGTGGGTGCGGGCGTGCTCCGCGAGCGCCCGGCGCAGTGTCCTCGCCTGGTCGGGCAGGGACTGGCCGTCGGGCAGGGAGGCCGCGGAGGCTCCGTAGCCGGGGCGGTCCACGGCGAGGACGGCGTGGCCGAGGGCGGTGGCCAGGGGGACGAAGGAGTCCCAGTACCGCGCGCGCATGCCCCGGCCGTGGATCGCCAGGACCGTGGAGCGGGGGGCGCCGCCCTCGGGCAGGGCCAGGAGCCCGGAGACGGTGGTGCCCGCCGCGTCGAGGGTGAAGGGCCGGGCGGCGCCGGCCGCGGTCGCCGGGGTGCTCACCGGACCGCCAGTCCCCTGCGGGCGCCGCTCACCGCGTCCAGCCACTGGGCCGGGGATCCGCTGCGCAGCAGGGAGGTGCCGACCAGGAGGCCGCCGAAGCCGGCGTCCAGCAGGCGGGCGGCCGTCGTGGGGCCGTCTATGCCGCTCGCGCTGACCGGGCAGGGGGTGCCGGTGGCGCGGACGGCCGGCAGGAGTCCGATGCTGCGGCCGAGGTCGCCCGTATCGCGTTCGCGCGTCCTGATGTCCTTGTTGTTGACCGCGATGACGCACTCCGGGGCGTGCGGCACGGCTTCCAGCTCGGCTTCCGTGGTGATCTCGACGAAGGGGGTGAGGCCGGTCAGCAGGCACCGGTCCACCAGCTTGGCCAGGCTCGACGCCGGGAGCAGGGCGGCCGTCAGGAGTACCGCCGAAGCACCCAACTCGGCTGCTGTGCCCAGCTGTTCGGTGCGGGTGATGAAGTCCTTCTGGAGGAGGGGGAGCCGGGTCAGCGCGGCGACCTCGCGCAGCAGCGTGTTCGAGCCGCCGAACCAGCGGCCCGTCACCACGGAGACGCAGGGCGCGCCCGCGCTCTCGTACGCGCTCACGACCTGGGCCGGGGTGCGGCCGCCGAGCAGGTCGTGGCCGTGGGCGTCGCGCTGTTTCACCTCCATCACGACGGGGGTGGGGGAAGCCATGAGGGCGCGCAGGAAGGGGAAGTCGGTCCGGTCGTGGATGCTCATCGGGACGGCTCCAGGTCGGCGGGCGGGTGGGCGGGGGCGGGGCCGCCGGAGGGTGCCCCGCGCCAGGCGCGGGCCAGGGCGGTGATCTCGGGGACGCCGAAACCGCCGGTCAGCGGGGAGCGGGCCGCGGTGTCGACGTCGATCCCGTGGAAGCCCGGGGCGCGCACCACGTCCGCGTACCGGGGCGGGCTCGTCGGCTCCAGGCCCCCGGCCAGCAGGAACGGCCGGGTCATGCGGGGCAGTAGCGCCATCACGTCCGCCGGGTCGGGGGCCTGGCCGGTACTGCCGATCCGGCCGTCCTCGGTGGCCGCGTCGATGAGGAAGAGGTCGGTGCCGGCGCGTTCGTAGGCGCCGATGAGCGGCCGCTCGACGCACCCCGCGCCGCCCTGCGCGAGGTGCAGCACCTTGACGACCGCGACCTCGGGCGGGAGGGCCGCGCGCAGGGCCCGTACGGTCGCCGGCGACTGGTACGCGTGGAGCTGGATCCAGCCGACCCCCGTGCGGCGGGCGAGCTCCGTCAGTGCTCCGGCGTCGGCGAGGAAGGTGACCAGGGCCGGCAGCAGGCCGGCCGAACGGGCCGCCGCGGCGAGGCCGGTGAGCGTGTCCGCGTCCAGCTCCCGGGGGCCGCCGGGTACGCCGTGCCAGAGCCCGACGCAGTCGGCCCCGGCAGTGGCCGCGGCCTCGATGTCGCTGCGCGCCGTGGCCCCGCAGACCTTGAGCAGCGTACGGGGCGGCGATCCGCTCATCGGCCCGACCCGAGGCCCAGCATCGAGGCGATGCGGTTGTACTGGATCTCGTTGGTGCCGGAGTAGACCGTGCCGCCCACGGCGTTGCGGACGTCCTGCTCCAGCCCGTACTCGGACATGTAGCCGTGGCCGCCGAAGATCTGTACGGCCGCGAGACTGGTGGCGAGGTTGCCCTGGCTCGTGACGAGCTTGGCGATCGCGAGGTCCACGGTGACGTCCTCGCCCGCCTCCAGCTTCTCGCCCGTGTCGTAGAGCCACTTGCGGGCGCTCTCCAGCTGGATCTGCATGTCGACGATCTTGTTGGCGACCGACTGGTACGAGCCGATGGGCCGCCCGAAGGAGTGGCGGGTCTTCGCGTAGGCCACGCACCGGTCCAGCCGGTGGCGCATCTCGCCGGCGTTGACGACGAAGGAGAGGAGGACCTCCCGCTTCATGACGTGGTCCAGGACCATCAGGCCGCCGCCGACCCGGCCGAGTACCGCGCTCCTGGGCACGCGCACGTCGTCCAGGTACAGCTCGCACAGCGGCGAGGTGCGCAGTCCCATCTTCTTGCCGGGACTGCCCGTGGTGAGGCCCGGGGTGTCGCGGTCGACCAGGAACGCCGTGGTTCCGAGGGGGCCGCCGCGGGGGTGGGTGCGGGCGTAGACCACGATCACGTCCGCGATCGGGCCGTTGCTGACGAACGCCTTGCTGCCGCTCAGGACGAACGTCTCGCCGTCGCGGGTCGCCCGGGTGGTCATCGCCATCGCGTCGGAGCCGCCCTCGGCCTCGGTGATGGCGTGCGCGCCGATGGCCTCGCCCGACGCGATCAGGGGCAGGTACCGCTGTTTCTGGTCGTCGGTGCCGAAGTGTTGTACCGGGATTCCGGTCGAGCAGATCGACGTGGTGGCCGAGAAGCTCAGCCCGGAATCCCGGTTGTACTCGCCGAGGCCCTCCAGCGCGTACATGGTGGTGAGCAGTGACTGTCCGAGACCGCCGTACTGCTCCTCGAAGGGCAGCGAGAGGATTCCGGTTTCCCGCAGGAGCTTCCATTTGTCCTCGGGGAAGCGGCCCTGTTCTTCGCGTTCGATGTGATCGGCGCTCAGCGCCTCTCCCCACCGCTCCAGGCCCTCGCGCAGATCGGTCTGATCGGTGTTCCAGCGGATCACGGCGGACCCCCCTCTGAGTCGGTGGACGGCTCGGACGTCGTGGTGGTGAGTGCCTCAGTAGGCGGACGAGTTGTGGGCGTCGAGCTGGTGGACCTCGTTGCCGTTCAGGGCCGGCGAGAAGACGCAGACCAGGCGCAGGTCCTCGTGGGGGCTGGCGACGAGGTAGTGGGCGTCGTGCCGGTCGAGGGCGTACATCCGGCCGGGGACTATCTCGTGGGTGGTGCCGTCCAGCTCGATGACCTCGCCGGAGCCGGCGATGCAGTAGCACGCCTCCAGGTGGTTGACGTACTCCAGGCGCGACTTGGTACCGGCCAGTACGACGGTGTCGGTGAGCGTGTAACCGAGGCCGTCGTCGGCGAGGAGGAAGCGGCGGCTCAGGCCGTTGCCCCACTCGACGGTCTTCACGGACTCGATGTCGCGGACGATCATGGCTGTCTCCTGATCTGTGAATGGTGTGCGGAGGGACCTGATGAGGGAGGGGTCTTTGCCGTGCCGGTCCGGCACCGGGTACGACCGGTGCTTACGCGGGCCGTACCGAGCGGACGAACTCCCGGAAGGCGCCGGGCAGATCACGCCCGTCCTGCTGCGCCCGCTCCACGGCGGCCACGGCGGCGGAGCCGATGACGGCGGCGTCCGCGCCGCTCGCGCCCACCGCTTCGACGTCCTGGCGGGTGCTGACCCCGAAGCCGACTGCGACCGGGGCCGCGGTGTGCTCCCGCAGCTGCGCGACCGTCCGCGCGAGCGCGCCGTGCCCGGCGGCCGGCGCGGTACCGCTGCGCCCGTAGTGGGCGACGAGGTACAGGTAGGCGGTGGCGTCCGCGGCGGCCCGGGCGCGGGTCGCGTCCGGGCTGGAGGCGTAACAGGTGGTGACGACCGGGAGCGCGGCCGCCGCGGCCGACTCCAGGTACGTCGCGCGCAGCCTGGGCGGCAGCGCGTGGACGAGCAGCGCGTCCGCCCCCGACGCGGCGATGTCACGGGTGGCGGCGGCCGGGTCACGGTGCCCCAGGGAGTACCTCCAGTCGGTGAGCAGGGCGATCCGTGTGTGCGTCAGGTGGGGACGTACGTCCGCGACGAAGGCGAGGACGTCGTCCAGGGCGGCCCCGCCCCGCTCCAGGGCCCGGCTCGCGGAGCGCCGGATGACGGGGCCGTCGGTGACCGAGTCCGGGAAGGGCACGGCCAGTTCGAGGCAGTCCACGCGCTCCTCGTCCAGCATCAGGACGAGGTCGCGCAGGACCGGGAGCGGCGGGTCTCCCGCATTCAGGAACAGGGCGAGTCCCGGGGCGCCGCCGGGGGCCCGCCGGCCGGGGAAGAAGGGCGCCGCGGTGGGGGCCGGGGTGCTAGACACGGGCCACCGCCGCGCGCGGGGACCCGGCCGCGAGGCGCCCCGCGAGGTCTGCGGCCGTGCCGGAGCCGATCGCCCCGTCGGCGAGGGCCACCGCCGAGGGCCAGCTGCGGCCGGGGGCCGCCGCGACGATCAGGGCGGCCGCGCCGAGGGCGACCGTGCGCCGGGCCACCGGGCCCGCGTCGCCGGCGAGGACGGACAGGAAGTGCGGGACGGCCCCGGCCGGGTCGCTCACGGGGCGCAGGTCCTCGAAGGAGCCCTCACCCGGGACGAGTTCGCCCGGTCGGATGACGCGGGTGGCCGACCGGTCCCCGTAGACGGTGTTGACGGCGAAGGGCAGCAGCTCGTCGGCGCCGGTGTGGTTGGCGGTGAGCCAGATCCGCCGGGTGGTCGTCGTGGCGGCCAGTTCGCGAAGGGTGTCGAGGGGCGCGGCCGCGCTGACGCCGGTGACCTGGGCCGTCACCGGCAGGTCGGCGAGGAACGGCCCGAGCGCGTTCAGGAACCGCCCGAACGGTTTCATGGCCAGCGGGGCCACGGTCCGCGCGAGGCGGGTCAGCTGCGCCGGGTAGACGAAGGGGCCCGCGAAGGCGATCCCGTACTCCGCGAGGACGTCCTCGGTCTGGGTGTAGGAGGACGTCAGCCGCACCCCGAGCCGCTCCAGCAGGTCGACGGAGCCGAGCGCGCTGGTGTAGGCGCGGGAGCCGGTCTTGACCACCTTCACCCCGGCCGCCGCGGCGACGAACGCCGCGGCGGTGGAGACGTTGAAGGTCGCGGGACCGCCGCCGGTGCCGACGACGTTCACGGTGTCCTGCCAGGGGCCGCCCGCCCTGGCCGGCGGCCTGCGCTCCGCGAGGGAGTCCAGCAGGTGCCGCAGGGTGTCGTGGCCGGGGAGCCGGCTGGTCAGCGAGGACAGCAGGCCGACGGCCTGCGCGCGGTCGAGACCGCCGGCGCCGAGTTCGTCCCACCAGGACCGCCATGTCTCGCGGCCGATCGGGGCCTTGCGTTCCAGCAGGCCGGCGAGTGCCTCGTGCACGGTTCCTCCTTCCTTGCGCGTGGGTGCTTCGGTGAACGGGTCAGGCCGCGGCGCGGGCGTGGGTGATGAAGTGGTCGATGGCCTCGACGCTGCGGAAGTTCTCGGGGTCGAGGTCGGCGTCCCCGACGGCGAGTTCGAAGCGGTCCTCGACCCAGGCGATCAGCTTGAGGACGCCCAGGCTGTCGATGACCCCGTCGTTGAGGAGGTCGTGGTCGGCGGCGAGTTCGGCGGGGGCGGTGCCGGGGAGGAATTCGCTGATGACGAAGTTCTTGATGGTGTCGATGTTGCTCATGATCGGGATCCTTCGGCGGGAGACGTGGTGGTGAGGGCGGTGAGCGGGGTGATCCGGTCGAGCGCCTTGCGGTCGACCTTCCCCGTGGCCGTTTTGGGCAGCGGCTCGTCGGTGAGCGTGAGCTGGGTGGGGACGGCGCCCCGGGGCAGGTTGCGGGCGCAGTGCCCGCGCAGTTCCAGGACGGTCAGCGTGGAGCCGGGGACCCGTCGGGCGGCGGCGACGAGCTTCTTGCCCGCGATCGGGTCGGGCCGGGCCGCGACGCCCGCCTCCAGTACGCCGGGGTGCTCCTGGAGCACCCGTTCGACCTCGGCGGTGTTGACGGCGACGCCGCGCACCTTGACCTGGAAGTCGGTGCGTCCGGTCAGGTGCAGGGTTCCCTGCGCGTCGCGGCGTACGAGGTCGCCGCTGCGGAACCAGCGGCGCTCGTCCAGGCCGAGCGGGTGGGCGGTGAACTTGTCGGCGTGCCGGGACCGGTCGAGGTAGCCGCGCGTCTGGAAGGGCGTGTGGACGAACAGCTCGCCGGTGCCGGCCCCTTCGACGACGGTGTTCGTCTCGGGGTCGACGAGGAGGGCATGCACGCCGGGCAGCGGGCGGCCGATCGGCACCGGGGGCGGCGCCGCCGGGTCGACCTCGTGGACGAAGCTGTCGTTGGTCTCCGTACAGCCGTAGATGTTGTGGATGCGCGCCCCGGGGAAGAGGGCGGGCAGCGCGGCGTAGGTGCGGTCGGGCAGGGCGTCGCCGGTGAACATCACGTGGTCGACGCCCGGAAAGGTGGCACCCTCCTTGGCGGCCGCGTCCTGGAGCAGACCGAGTGCCATCGGGACGGCCTGGACCACGTGGACGTCGTGCCGGACGATCAGGTCGAGCAGGTGGCCGCCGTGGGTGGCGCGGGCGGGATCCACCAGGACGACCCGGCCGCCGCGCGCGAGGGTGGTCCACACGTCCAGCAGGCAGAGGTCGAAGTTGAGGGGCGCGTAGTTGAGGACGGTCCGGCCGGGGCCGATGCCGAACGCGGGGCCGGCCCACGCTCCGAAGCGGTCCAGCGCCTCCCGGCCGAGCGGGACGATCTTCGGGAGGCTGGTGGATCCGGAGGTGGTCAGCATCAGCGCCACCTCCGCCGCCTCCTCGGGCGGCAGCGGTCTCGCCCCGGTCAGCGGGTTGGGCGCGACGCGGGCGCCGGCGCCGCCCGGCGCGAGGACGTGGACGCAGCCGGCCTGGGCGAAGAGGTCCGCGAGCAGGCTGTCGGCGAGGGCCGGGGAGGGCAGCAGCACGGGTATCCGGCTGAGCAGGCAGGCCAGTACGAGGGCCACCGCCGCCGGGGACTTGTCGGCGAGGACACCCACCGGCTCGCCGGGGGCCAGGGGCAGCCCGGCCAGGCGCTCCTGTTCCCGTCCGGCCCGTTCGTACAGCTCGCGGTAGCCGGTCGCCTCCCCGTTGAAGAGCAGGGCGGTGGCGTCGGGCCGCTCGCGCACCTGCCGCAGGAAGCCGTCGGTCAGTGCCTCGGGGACCACGGGCGCCTCAGGCATCGGCTCCCCCTCGGGCGAACTCGATCCAGCCGCCCTTGACGGCGACGCCCGCCTGCGTCTTGCAGGTGAAGCGGACGACGTGGGCCCGGGCGTCGGGCTGCAACACGATCTCCAGCGGGACGCCGGGGAGCACGGGGGCCGAGAAACGGCAGCCGAGACCGCGGACCCGCGCCGCGTCGCCGCCCGCGAAACGGTCCACCGCCTCCTCGACGGCCAGCGCGACGACGCCCATGCCGTGGGCGATGACGGTCTCGAAGCCGGCCTCGCGGGCCGCCGCCGCGTCCAGGTGGATGGGGTTCAGGTCGCCGGAGGCGTGGGCGTACGCACTGATCCAGTCGGCGGTCGGTTCGTGCGTCGCGGTCTGCGGCTCGCCCGCGCCGAGCGGGGCCGGTGCGGCGGCAGCGCCCGTGATGTCGCCGAACGGCTCCAGCGCGGTGGCGCCGACGAGCAGGGCGGAGATGACCAGTTCCGCGAACGGCTCAGGCCCGTCCTGCCCGTACAGGCGCACGCGCAGGGCGATGCGGGCGCCGCGCGGCTCCTTGCGTACGCCGAGCAGGTCGAGCCGTACGGTGACCCGTTCGCCGGGGCGGACCGGCCGCAGCAGGCGGATGTCCTGGCCGAGGTGGACCACGGAGACCGGGCCCGCTTCGCCGGCCGTCAGGGCGGCGACGGTGTCCTCGGCGACGGCGTGGGCGAGCACGAAGGCGTGGACGGGCGAGGCCTGGCCGGGTTCCGCGGGCGCCAGACCGGGCCGGGCGGCGGCGCGGTAGGCGGTGATCTGGGCCTCGCCGACCGTCAGGGTGCGGACCGGCGGGGGCAGGAGCGGTGAAGGGGGTGCCGAGGTCATGCCGGCACCACCACGACGGAGGAGTTGTGGCCGCCGAACCCGAAGGAGTTGCTGAGTGCGGGTCCCAGCCGCACGGCGCGGGGTGCGCCGTGGACCACATCGATGTCCATTCCTGGCTCCAGCTCTTCGTGGTTGGCGGTGGGCGGCACCTCGCAGCGCCGCATGGCTTGCACCGTGGCGATGAGTTCGACGGCTCCGGCGGCGCCGATGAGGTGCCCGATGACGGACTTGGGGGCGGTGACCGGCGGTTGGGCGGTGCCGAACACCTTGGTGAGGGCGGCGGCCTCGGCGCGGTCGTTGTGGGGCGTGGAGGTGCCGTGCGCGTTGACGTGGACGATGTCGCCGGGGTCCAGGTCCGCGTCGGCGATGGCCGAGGCCATGGCCGCCGCGGCGCCCGCCCCGTCGGGGAGCGGCATCGCGAGGTGGTGGGCGTCGGCGGTGGCCGCGTACCCGGCGACGAGCCCGTACGTCTTCGCGCCGCGCGCTTTGGCGTCGTCGAGCCGTTCCAGGACGACGAATCCGGCGCCCTCCCCCATCACGAACCCGTCGCGGTCCTTGTCGAAGGGCCGGGAGGCCCTTTCGGGCCGGTCGTTGCGCAGCGAGACGGCGTTGAGGTTGCCGAAGCCGGCCAGGGTGACGGGGGTGAGGGTGTGCTCGCAGCCCCCGGCGAGGACGAGGTCGGCGCGGCCGGTCTGGAGCAGCAGCAGGGCGTGGCCGATGGCGTCGGCGCCACTGGCACAGGTGTTGGCCAGCGTGAGGGCGGGGCCCGTCCAGCCGAGCCGCATGGCGATCTGGGCGGCGGCGGCGTTGGGCATCGTCATCAGCGGCATCAGCGGGTTGACCCCGGCGGGGCCGCTCTCGCCGTAGTGCGCCGACTCCAGGTCGCTGGTGGCGCGTCCGCCGACGGCGTTGCCGACGACGATGGCGGTCCGGCCGGCTTCGGCGGCGGGTGCGCCCGCGTCGCGGTGGGCGGCGAGGGCGGCCAGGGTGCCGTAGTGGGCGAAGGGGTCCATCCGGCGGGCGTCCTTCGCGGGGAGCAGCCCGGCGAGTCCGTCGAGTCCCCGGACGCGGCAGCCGATCCGTACCCGGTGCCGGCTGAGGTCGATGTGCGTCAGCTCGGCCGCGGTGGAGCGGCCGGCCCGCAGTGTGGCCCACAGGTCGTCCGGGCTGCATCCGCCGGGGGTGACCACGCCCATACCGGTGATGGCGACCGCCGGCCGTACCGAACTGCCCCTGGACGATCCGGGCATCTGTGCTCCCCCTGGAGTGAGGTGGTGGGACGAAGTGGCGCGCGGGAGGGCGGTCAGATGATCCGGCACTCGCGGGCGGAGGTGATGAACGCGTCGGCGGCGAAGTCGATGTCGGCCGTCGTGTGGGCTGCGGTGATGGCGATCCGCAGCCGGGCCAGGTCGTTGGGGACGGCCGGGGTGACGACGGGCAGGCCGATGACGCCGTTCTTGCGGCAGGTGGTCGCGTAGTCGTAGGCGGCGGTGTCGGAGCCGGCGATGATCGGGACGACGGCGGTCTCGCTGTCGACCGTGCTCATGCCCGCCGCGTGGAGCAGTCCGCGGAAGCGTTCGGCTTCGCGCTGCACGAACTCGACGCGTTCCGGCTCCCGCTGGAGGATGCGCAGGGCCTCCAGCGCGGCGGCGGCCTGGGCCGGGCCGAGGGCCGCGGAGAAGAGGAAGGGCCGGGCCGCGTACTTGAGGTGGTGGATCAGGTCGGCGGAGCCGGCGACCCAGCCGCCCATGGAGGGGATGGCCTTGGAGAGGGTGCCGAGTTTGACGTCGACCTTCACCTCGTAGTCGAAGTGCTCCTCGATGCCCTTGCCGGTGGCGCCGATGACTCCGAGGGCGTGGGCCTCGTCGACCATCAGCAGCGCGTTGTGGGCGTCGCAGACCTTGCGCAGGTCCACGAGGGGGGCGATGTCGCCGTCCATGGAGTAGACGCTGTCGACGATGACCAGGCGCACCCCGGTGTCGGGGGCGGCGGCCAGGCGGCGGTCCAGGTGGCCGGGGTCGTTGTGGCGGAACCGGGTGACCGTGGCACCGGAGAGCTTGCAGCCGTCGACGATGCTGGCGTGGTCGTACTTGTCGATGAAGACGGTGTCGCCCGGTCCCACGAGGGCGCCGACGGTGCCCACGTTCGCCGCGTAGCCGGAGCCGAACACCAGGGCGCGTTCGCGGCCGGCGAACCGGGCGACCTCGGCTTCCAGGTCCTCGTGCAGCGGGGTCGAGCCCGCCAGGGCGCGCACCCCGTGGTTGCCGGTTCCGTAGAGGTCCAGGGCGGCCTTGGCCGCCGCGACGACGCGCTCGTCCCCGGCGAGGCCGAGGTAGCTGTAGCCGGACATCATCAGCAGGCGCTGGCCGTCCTGGTCGGCGTACGCGGAATCCCGCTCGACGGTGTAGGCGACGAAGCTGTTCTTGCGGACGGGCTCGTACTCCAAGGACCGGACGCGGTCGCGGAAGTAGGCCAGCTTCGGCTCCAGACGGGCCCAGGCTTCGGTTGCGTTCACGTTCATCTCCTCGTCGTGATCGCCCGGCGGACACGGAACTCCATCGGCGCCCTGCCGTCGTTCCGGACGAGCTCTAGTGGAATTCGATTAACACCTGCGGGGCGCAAGAGCGACGCAACAGCGGGACGCGAAAAGGACGAAAGCGAATCCCGACTCCGTGCGTTCCCCATTTGTTGTTGACATGCGGAGAAGTGGCGCGTGTATGTTCGCAGCGCACAAGACCAGGGGGACACGGCCGGTATCCCGGCAGTTTCGGAGGGTACACAGTGCTGATCAGACTCGTAGGACTTGTCACGATCGAGCCGTCGGGAGCGCCCTCGCGGCATCTCTCCGGCGCACAGGCACAGGTGGCGTTCGCTCGGCTGGTCATCGAGCGGGCGGGCGGTACGGAGCGGGACCAGCTGGCGGAAACCGTGTGGCCGGAGGGGTTGCCCGACACGTGGGCCTCCGCGCTGCGCAGTGTCGTCAGCCGGGTGCGGACGTTCGTGACGATGCCTCAGGACGAGCCCGGTGAGGCCGCATTGGTGGCGCAGGGCGGGCGGTACGTGCTGCGCGTGCCCAAGGACGCGGCAGTGGACGTGGAGTGCGCGGAGCTCGCGGTGACGGAGGCGACCTCCGCGTTCGCGGAGGGCGCGTTCGCGGTGGCGCAGCAGCTGGCGTCGGGCGCGGTGTCGAACCTGCGCGGGTCCTTCCTGCCCTCGCACGAGGGCGAGTGGGTCAACGCGATGCGCGAGCAACTGGAGGAACTGCGCCTGACGGCATTGGAGCTGGCGAGCCTTTCGTCCTCCGCGCTCGGTGACGAGCACCACGCCCTGCGCTACGCGGAGGAGGCGGTGCGGCGGGCCCCGTTCCGGGAGAGCGCGTACCGGTGCCGGATGACGGCGCACAAGCGCGCCGGCAACCGGGCCGAGGCGCTGCGCAGTTACCACCAGCTGCGCCGGGTCCTGGCGGAGGAGCTGGGCACGGATCCGGCGCCGGAGACGGAGGCCGCGTACCTGGAGATCCTGCGTACGCCGCAGCCCCGCGCGCCGCAGCGTCCTTCCGCAGTCCTGGACCCGTTCCTGATGGGGGTGTTCGAGGTCGGCCGGACCGTTTCGGGCCCGCGGCCGTGCACCCTCGGGCGCGGTTGCGCCACCCATCGCGGGCACGGCGCGGCCCAGTCCCCCGCCGCTTCTCCCGCCGCGTAGGCCCTCCCCGAACGCCGTACCGCGGCCGGCCGGCCGCGGTACGGCGTTCCGGCGTGCCCGTGGGCACGCCGGAACGCCGGGGCACACCGGGCCCGCCGGGGCAACCCGAGCGGCCCCGGCCCCCTGGGACAGGGGGCCGGGGCTGGTGTCCGGGACGGCAGGACGCGCACGCGTCAGGTGATGGAGACTCCGCTGTCGATGCTGATGACCTGGCCCGTCATGCAGTCCTGGTCCAGGAAGAGGCCGGCGCTGCGGGCGACCTCCTCGACCGTGACGAAGCGCGGGATGGGCGCCTTGCCCTCCATGCCCTCGATGACCCGTTCCGGAAGGTCCTTCGTCATACCGGTGATCATGAATCCGGGGGACAGCGCGTTGACGGTCACGCCCCGGCGGCCGCATTCGGCCGCGAGGGTGCGGGTGAAGCCGATCAGGCCCGCCTTGGACGCCGAGTACGCCGTCTGGCCGGCGGTGGCGATGATGCCCGACGGCGAGACGATGTTGACGATCCGGCCCCACCTCTGGCGCAGCATGGCCGGGACCGCGGCCCGGGCCGTGTGGAAGGACCCGATCAGATTGGTCTGGATGACCTGTGCCCAGTCCGCGGGGTTCTGCATCGCCATCAGGCTGTCCTTGCGGATGGCCCCGTTGTTGACGAGGACGTCCACCGGTCCCAGCGCCCCGGTGATCTCGGCGTAGATCCCCTGGACCGTCTCCCAGGAGCCGACGTCGCCGGTGACCAGAACGGACGGGTTGGTCAGTTTCTCCTGCACCGCAAGCGCCGCGTCCCGCGAACTGTTGTAGTGGACGGCGACCCGGCAGCCGAGCGCGTCCAGTTCCAGCGCCAGGGCCTGGCCGAGGCCGCCCGAGGCGCCGGTGACCAGCGCGACCGGCGCCTCGGGCCGTACGCCCGTGCTCTTGTTGCTCATGCCGCCCTTCCGCCCCATTCCATCAGGATCGAGCCCCATGTCATGCCGGCGCCGAACCCGGCCAGCAGGACCGTGTCCCCGGCCTTGATGCGTCCCGCGTCGAGGGCTTCGGTCAGCGCGATCGGGATCGAACCCGAGGCCGTGTTGCCGTACTTCTCCAGATTGGTGATCAGCGCTTCCGGCCGCAGTCCGGTGTGGGACATGATCGAGTTGATGATGCGGATGTTGGCCTGGTGCGGTACGACGTGGTCCACGTCGGCCGCGTCCACCTTCGCGCTCTCCAGCGTCTCGCGCACCGTGCGGACGGTGTAGCGGACGGCGTTGAGGTAGATCTCGTTGCCGTTGATCTGCGCGTAGTGCAGTCCCGCCGCCACGGTCTCGGCGGTGGCGGGCATCCGGCTGCCGCCCGCGAGCACCTTCAAGGAGCCGGTGCAGGAGCCGTCGGCGCCCAGGTTCCAGGCCTTGACCCGGTTCTCGGGGCCGGGCTGGAGGACGACGGCGCCCGCGCCGTCGCCGACGAGGATGGACAGGTCCCGGTCGGCGGGGTTGGCGGTCAGGGTGTGGGTGTCGGAGCCGATCAGCAGGATCGGCCGGGGGTCGATCGCGATGAGCGCCATCGCGGAGACGAGCCCGTACACGAAGCCCGCGCACTCGGAGTTCACGTCGTGGGCGCTGCCGGCGATGCCGAGTTCGTGGTGGACGAACGCGGACGTCGCCGGGGACGGCTGCTCGGGCGTCGCCGTGGCGACGATCAGGTGGGCGATGTCGGCGCCGGTCAGGCCCGCCTTGTCCAGAGCGCGCCGGCCGGCCTCGACGGCCAGGGAGACGGTGGTCTGCCCCGGGTCAACGGCCCGCCGCTCACGGATGCCGCAGCGGCTGACGACCCAGTGCTCGTCCACGCCGAAACGCTCGGCGAGTTCCGCGCTGGTGACGATGCGCTCGGGTACGGACATGCCCCACCCGGTGATGTCGAAGCCGGTCACGTGATTCCTCGCTATGCCTGGGCCGGGACGAGATCGACGATCTTCGCGTAGACGTCGCGCAGCGTCGTCGTGTCGTCGAGGTCCGCGAAGAGCGTCTCGTCGGCCGGGATGTGGGGGTACTTGGTCTGGAAGCCGTACAGCCACTCCATGAGGTCCAGCGAGTCGACGTCCGTGATGTGCTGGAGCGGGGCGTCGGGGCTGACCTCCGCGGCGCCGGAAACGGCCTCCAGCTGGCTCGCGAGCTCTTCGATGGTGGGCAGCGACATGGGGTCGGTCCTCTCTCGACGGTGCGGCCCGGGAGCCGCGTCGTTCTTTTCGAGAGCGATGAAAGCCCCGCGGCCGCAAGGAAGACGCAACATGCCGGGGGCCGTGGACGCCCCTCGCCTTTTCCCCGCCTTTTCCCTCCCTTTCACCCTCCTTTTGGTACGGACCGGGTACCGGGCGGGCTCGTGTTGCGTGCGCCTTGCGGGGGATCCGTTTTCCTCGGAAGGAATTCGGCACGGACGGCCAGAGCCGCCCTTCCCGCTCGCAGGAATGAGGATTCAGATGACAACGGTCGCCCCCAGGACGGTGGACCCCGAGGTCGATGCGATCAGGCACCACTACGAGGTGAGCAACGACTTCTACCGGCTGCTCCTCGGCCCCACGATGATGTACTCCGGCGGCTACTGGAACGAGGGCGAGGACCTCGTCGGCGCGCTGGACGAGGCCCAGGAGCGCAAGCTCGACACCTTCGCCGACCTCGCGAACGTCCGCGCCGGCGGCGTCAAGCGGGTGCTGGACATCGGCTGCGGCTGGGGCACCATGCTCCACCGCCTCACCACCGTGCACGGCGCCGAGGAGGCCGTCGGCCTGACGCTGTCCCGCACCCAGGAAGCCTTCATCGACGCGCTGGGCAACCCGCGCATCACCACGCTGGTCAAGAGCTGGGCGGACTACACGGTCGCCGACGACGGCGAGAAGTACGGCGCGGCGTTCTGCATCAACGCGCTGGAGCACTTCGTCTCCTCGAACCTGCCGCCCAAGGAGCGCACCAAGCGCTACCGCTTCTTCTTCCAGCAGGTCGCCAACACCCTCGTCCCCGGGGCGAAGTTCGTCCTGCACACCATGACCGCCGAAGCCCTGCCGATGAACCGCGCGCTCCTCGACGACTTGAAGTTCCTCCAGCGCTCCGAGTTCGCCAGGTGCCACATCCCGCACCTGCACGAGCTCACCGCCGGCGCCGAGGGCCTCTTCGAGGTCGACGAGATCGTCAACGAGCGCGAGTCGTTCGCGATGGCCTGCCGCGCCTGGCTGGTGCTGCTCGCCGAGCGCCGGGACGAGGCCGTGGCCATGGAGGGCGAGGAGGTCGTCGCCCGCTTCGAGCGCTACCTCGACATCTTCGCGTACACGCTCGAAGACAAGTTCTTCAACAACTTCCGCGTGACCCTCACGCGCCGCTAGGAGGCCGACGTGACGAGCATTCTCGAACCGGCCAGGGACGGCGGAGCCCGTCCGACGGCCCAGGCCTCCTCCGGGGGCCGCGGACCGGCCCGGCACCTGAGGGTCGCGGTCATCGGTACCGGGTTCTCCGGCCTGGGTACCGCCATCCGGCTGCTGCAGTCGGGCATCGACGACTTCCTCGTGTTCGAGCGGGCCGACGAGGTCGGAGGCACGTGGCGCGACAACAGCTATCCGGGCTGTGCGTGCGACGTCATGTCCCACCTCTACTCCTTCTCCTTCGCCCAGAACCCGAACTGGAAGTCCACCTTCGGCAAGCGGGACGAGCTGTACGCGTACCTGCGCGACACGGCCGACCGCTTCGGGGTCCGCCCGCACATCCGCTTCGCGCACGAACTGCTCTCCGCCCGCTGGGACGAGGGCGAGAGGCACTGGCGGATCGAGACCTCTCAGGGCGACTACACCGCCCAGTTCCTGGTCACCGGCACCGGCTACCTGAGCGAGCCGGCCGTCCCCGACATCAAGGGCCTCAGCGACTTCGAGGGCAAGGTGTTCCATTCCTCGCGGTGGGACCACGACCACGACCTCACCGGCCGGCGCGTCGCCGTCATCGGTACGGGCGCCTCGGCGATCCAGTTCGTACCGAAGATCCAGCCCGACGTGGAGCGCCTCGACCTCTACCAGCGCACGCCCCCGTGGGTCGGCCCGAAGAACGACAAGGCGACCACGGCGTTGCAGGCCAAGCTCTTGCGCTCGGTGCCCGGCTACCAGAGCTTCCGGCGCAACTTCAACATGTGGGGCCGCGAGATCCTGGCCTTCGTGATGGCCCGCCCGAAGGTCGCGGGGAAGATGCAGAAGATGGCCAGCGACCACTTGAAGAAGTCGGTCCCGGACGAGGCCCTGCGCGCCAAGCTGACCCCCGACTACGTGATGGCCTGCAAGCGGCTGCTGTTCTCCAACACCTGGTACCCGGCGATCCAGCAGCCCAACGTGGACCTGGTCACCGACGGGATCGCGGAGGTCCGCGCCAAGTCGATCGTGGGCCGCGACGGGGTGGAGCGCGAGGTCGACACCATCATCCTGGGCACCGGTTTCCAGGCCACCGACCGCCCGGTCGCGCGCCGGGTCTTCGGCCGGGACGGCGTACAACTGCGCGAGGCCTGGCAGCGCGAGGGCATGTCGGCCCACCGCGGGACCACGATCGCCGGCTTCCCGAACCTGTTCATGCTGCTCGGTCCGAACACCACCCTGGGGCACTCCTCGCAGGTCGTGATGATCGAGGCGCAGATCAAGTACGTGGTGGACGCGCTCAAGCAGGCCGAGAAGCGCGGGCTGTCCAGCGTCGAGGTGCGCAAGGAAGCGCAGCAGGCCTACAACCAGGCGCTCGACGCGAAGCTCGACGGTTCGGTGTGGAACGCGGGCAACTGCAAGAGCTGGTACCTCGACGAGAACGGGCGCAACCCCTCCATCTGGCCGACGTACACCTGGCGCTTCCGCCGCCAGACCAAGCGCTTCGACCTGAGCGAGTACCAGCTCGCTTCACAGGTGCGCACCGCCGCCCCGGCGACGCACCAGTAGGACTCCGGCAGGCATGAGAAACGGGAGACGTACGCAGATGAGCAGCACCCCGAGAACGGCCACGGGCACGGCCGCCGCCCCTTCCCGGCGCAGAGTGCTCGGCGGCATCGCGGCGACCGCCGTGGCCGTCGTGGGCTGGAACACCGTCGACCAGAGCTGGGCGACGGCCGCGGAGACGTCCGGTACGGCCGTCGTCCCGGTGCCGGCGCTGACCGGCACGCTGGAGACGTCGCCCTCCGTGGTCGAGTCCTTCGGCAAGGACTTCGGACACCTGTGGGACGACGCGGGCAACAAGCCGTGGGCCGTGCTGCGGCCGGGCAGCGTGGACGACATCGTCAAGATGGTGAACTACGCCCGGGCGAACGGCATCAAGGTCGCGGTCAACGGGCAGGGCGGTTCCGGTACGGACATCGAGTCGCACTCGGTGTACGGCCAGGCCCGCGTCCCGGGCGGGATATCCATCGACGCCCGCAGCATGTCGAAGATCATCTCCATCAGCGGGAACTGCGCGGTGGTCGAGGCGGGCGTCACCTGGGCCCAGCTGACCGACGCGTGCCTCCAGGTGGGCAAGACCCCGCCCGCGCTGCCCGACTACCTGTACCTGTCGATCGGCGGCACCATCAGCATCGGCGGCATCGGCGGCACCGTGGCCAAGTACGGGCTGCTGTGCGACACCGTGCGCTCCATCGACATCGTCACCGGTGAGGGGAAGCTGGTCACCGCGACGGCGACGACCCGTCCGGAGCTGTTCAACGCGGCGCTGTCGGGGGGCGGTCAGGTCGGGATCATCGTCCGTGCCGAAGTCGCCGTCGTCCCGGCGCCGAAGCGGTCGGTCATCTTCACCCTCTACTACGCGGACGTGGAGACCTACCTCCAGGACGCCGAGAAGGTGCTCGCCGACGGCCGCTTCCAGGTCCAGGCCGGCGAGATGCTGCAGAAGCCGGACGGCTCGGGCTGGCGCTACAAGATGGAGGTCGGGGCCACCTACAGCACGACGCCGCCGGACCGGGCGAAGCTGCTCGGCGGCTTGCAGGACGTCCGGGCCGACGCGGTGATCGAGGACGTGACCTACCGGGAGTACATGTTCCGGCTCGACGCCTACGAGGCCTACCTCAAGGAGTCCGGCCACTGGTACTCGCCCAAGCCGTGGCTGAGCATGTTCCTCCCAGCCTCCAAGACCAAGACGTTCATGAAGCGGGTCGAACAGGAGCTGACCGCCGACTCCCTCGGGGGCGGTTTCCTGCTCTTCTCCCCGTTCCTCACCTCGCAGGTCAAGCGGCCGCTCGCGATGATGCCGGGCGAGTCCGTGGCCTACCTCTTCGACCTGCTGCGGTTCCCCAACCCGGGTGACCCGAACATCCAGGCCATGCTGGACCAGAACCGGCGGCTGTACGACCTGGCGGTGTCGATGGGAGCCAAGCGCTACCTGGTCGGCGCCGTCCCCCACATGACGCAGGCCGACTGGCGGGCCCACTTCGGCAACCGCTGGACCGGCTTCGTCAACGCGAAGAAGAAGTTCGACCCGGCGAACCTCTTCACCCCGGGCCAGGGCTTCTTCGCCTGACCCCGACCCCGGACACCCGCGCGCAACTCCGCACGACCGTGCACCTGAGGAGGCTCGACATGACAACGTACGACCTGATCGACGAGGCGGTGATCGACGCCCCGGAGACCGCCGTCTGGGAAGCGCTCCTCTCGGAGTTCCGCGGCGCCGCCCGCTGGTGGGTCCCGGCCAACACCTTCGCCCCGGTCTCCGGTTCGCCCGACCGGGTCGGCGGCGAGGTGGGGGTGACCGTCCACACCAAGGGCGTCGGCAACGGCGGTCTCAAGCTCCGTTTCACGGCGCGCACGGTCGCCGTGGACAGCGGCCGCCGGCTCGACGTGGAATACGTCGACGGGGCGTTCCGCGGGCCGGCGGCCTTCCGCCTCGAACCGCTGCCGGACGGCCGCACCCGGCTGTCCATGCACTTCGCGGGCAGGCCGCACGGCTGGCTGCGCGTACTGGCCAAGGCCGTCGACCTCGGCGCGGAGCACTCGAAGGCCACCTTGGCGGCCTTCGAGTCCCTTGGCCGGCTGCTGTCGTCCTCCACCGCGGGGGCCCGGCGATGACCACGGCCGCCGAAGTCACCCGGGAACTGACCGTGCGGACCGACGACGGCGCGGAACTCGCCGTCACGGTACTGGCCCCGCTGGCGGGCACGCCGGCCGCCGTGGACGTGGTCCTCGTGCACGGCTGGGCGCATTCCCGCCGCGCCTGGGGCACCATCGCCGACCGGCTCATCCGGGCCGGTCACCGCGTGGTGCTGTACGACCAGCGGGGCCACGGCGCCTCCACCTGCGGACGCACCGCCGTCTCCGTGGAGCGCCTCGGCGACGACCTCGGGGCGGTGCTGGACGCGGTGGGCGCCCGCGAGGCCGTCGTGGTGGGCCACTCGGGCGGCGCCTTCGCGGCGCTGTCCCACGCGGCCGGCGGCGGGCGGGACGGGCGGCTGGGCGGCCTGGTGCTGCTGGGTGCTGCGGCCCACGGCCAGGACACGCCCGACGGCGAGGTGAAGATGATGGGCAGCGCCCTCTTCTCGTGGGCGCTGCGCCGCCCCCCGCTCGGCCGCAAACTGCTGTCGTCCACCATGGCCAAGACCGTGGACCCGGCCCTGCTGGACGTGAACCGGCAGCTGTTCGCGGCGACGGACCCCCGGATCCGGGCGGAGTTCTTCCGCTGCACGCGAGGCTGGGACCTGCGCCCGGCGCTGGCCGGCGTCACCGTGCCGGCGGTGGTCCTGCACGGTGAGGCGGACAAGGTCATCGATCCCGCGCTGGCGCGGACGCTGGCCGACACCCTGCCGGGGGCCCGGTTCGAACCGGTGCCCGGAGCGGGCCACATGCTCCCGCTGGAGCGGCCCCTGCTGGTCGTGTCCGCCGTGGCCGAGCTCGCGTCCCGGTGACCGCCGGACGATGATCGAGGCACTCCTGCCGCCGGGCGTCACGTCGTCGGAAGCCTTCGACGACGAGGCGCCCGCGCCGCTCTTCCCCGCCGAGGCGGCCCTCATGGAGGGCCGCCTCGCGCGCCGTCGCCGCCAGTTCGCGACGGCCCGCGCCTGCGCCCGCCGCTGTCTGGCCGCTCTCGGCCACTCCCCCGCACCCCTGCTGCCCGGCCCGGGAGGCGCTCCCGCCTGGCCGGCGGGCGTGGTCGGCAGCATCACGCACTGCGACGGCTACCGCGCGGCCGTGGCGGACCTCCGCGACCGTACGTCGGCCCTCGGCATCGACGCGGAGCCCGCGGGCCCGCTCCCGAAGGGCGTGCTGGGGCTGGTCACCTCTCCCGCGGAACGCGCCCACCTGCGGGAGCTCGCCGCGGCGCACCCCGGCGTCCCCTGGGACCGTCTCCTGTTCAGCGCCAAGGAGGCGGCGTACAAGGCCTGGTACCCGGCGACCGGCGTCTGGCTCGGCTTCCGCGACGCCGCCGTGGCCCTCACCCCCGAGGGCACGTTCACCTGCACCCTCGACGTCCCGGCATCGCCGGGCGAACCCGTCGATCCGGTCTACCACGGCCGCTGGTCGGCGGGGCCGGAGCTGGTCCTCACCGTGGTCGCGCGGCGCGGCTGAGGATCAGCGCGGTCCGGGCCCGCCGAGCACGACCGTGCGGGGCGAACGCGAGCCGGGCCCGCCGGCGGGCGCGGTGATGCCCGCGCGGTACTCCTTCGGGCTGACTCCGCGCACCCGTTTGAAGGCCGCCGACAGGGCGAACGCCCCGCTGTAGCCGACCCGGCGGGCCACCGTCGCCACCGTGGCCTCCGGTTCGCGCAAGTAGTCGGCGGCCAGGGCGATGCGCCAGCCGGTGAGGTAGGCGACCGGGGGCTCCCCCACGACGTCGGTGAAGCGGCGGGCCAGGGCCGCCCTGGACACGCCGACCTTGCGCGCGAGTTCCTCGACCGTCCAGCCGTGCGCCGGGTTCTCGTGCAGCAGGCGCAGCGCCGGTCCGACCACCGGGTCGCTCTGGGCCCGGTACCACGTCGGGGCGCCACTGCCGGGGGCCGCGAGCCAGGCGCGCAGGACCCCGATCAGCAGGAGGTCCAGGAGCCGGTCCAGGACGATCTCCTGGCCGGGCTCGTCGCGGGAGATCTCCGCCGTCAGCAGCGTGATGAGTGCGTGGTCCGCCGATTCCGCCGGGCGTACCAGGATCGTGGGGAGCACGCTCAGCAGCCGCCGGCCGATCTCGCTCGGCGCCTGGTAGGTGCCGCTCAGCATCACCGCCGAGCCCGCGTCCTGGAGCGGATCGCCCCAGGTACGGACCCCGAGGGCCATGGTCTCGGTGACGTCCTCGCCGCTCGCGGTGCTGCACCGCTGCTCCGGCCCGACCGTGATCTGGACCGGCGTACCGACGGAGTCGGCGACCGTGTACGGCTCGGGTCCGTGCACCACGGCCACGTCGCCGGGCCGGATCCGTACCGCGGTGCCGTGGTCCGGCACCAGCCAGGCGTCGCCGTGGACCATCGTGATGACCGACAGCGGCGCCCGGTCCTCCACGCGCAGCGACCAGGGCGGGTTGAAGACGGACTTGAGGAGGAAGGCGCCGCGCGCCTTCGGGCCTTCCAGCAGACCGGTCAGCGTGTCCATGCGGATATCCTCTCTCGTTTCCCGCCGGGCGGGAACGCGTGAAGCGCCCGCTCTCCCGCGGGGGACGGATGCGAGAGCGGGCGCCGTTCACGGGGACGCCGGAGCGGTCCGGTGCCGGGTCCGGCGGGACGGGCGGCCAGGGCCTACGCGGCCGGGGTGCGGCCGTGCAGGGCCAGCGTCCGGCCCAGGGCGGCCAGGGCCGTCGCGCAGGCCAGGGTGCGGACGATGTTGCCGGCCCGCCAGCGCGTGCCGAACCCGGCGCGGGCGGCGGTGAAGTCGGACCCGGCACGGGCGAGTTGGGCGTTCAGCGGCAGGTTCACCAGGGCCGTCACGACCAGCGAGAGCGTGTACAGCGCGAAGGCGGTCCAGGCCCAGCGGGCCGCGTGGGGGCGTCCGCCGCGCTGCTGCTGCGCGGCGGCGACGCCGGTGGCGATGAACGCGCCCACGAACAACAGTCCGAACAGGCCGTTGTCGATGGCGTCGTTAATGTTGCGCATCGCGGTCACGTACGTCTCGTCGTCGCCGCGCCCCAGTCCCGGGATCACCGAGATGTCGAAGGCGAAGTAGAGGCCGGCCATCAGGCCGGTGCCCACGGTCGCCGCCACCAGGGTCGCGGACTGGGCCGTCGTGCCCGTCGTCAGTCGTGTCACTTCCGGAGTCCCTTCAAGGTGTTCTCGTACCGCCTGCGGAGCAGGGTCGCGCCTCGCAGCCGGACCGGCGGCGGGATGGTGGCGGACACGTGCGCGACGGACTCGCGGCCCGCTCCGTCGAACATCCAGGGCTGGAGGTACAGCAGCACGCGCCGGGGAGCACTGGCCACCACCTTGCGTTCCTCCGCGAGGTAGGCCCGCTCCCCCATCCGGTCGAAGACGGGGAACACGACGCGTTCCTCGTCGCGCAGGTGGTCGTGCAGGATCTCCTGGAAGTCCCGGGCGGCCCGGACGAGCCCCTCGCCGCCCCGGGTGACGGCGGTGGTGACCGCCGCCATGGCCGTGTCCAGGTCCTCGTGGTCGTCGTGCAGTTCGCGGGCCTGGGCATCGAAGTCCGCGTCGCGGCGGCGCAGTCCGGGCCACAGCACGTCGTCCTCGCTGGTGTGGTGCCACTCGATGACCTCGCGCAGGCGCTGCCACCACTCGGCGCCGCCGCCCCGCCATGCCGGCGCGGCGTCACGCAGTCGTGCGGCGTCGCGGCGCATCGCCCGGTGCATCAGGGCGAATCCGTGGTAGTGCGGCGCGAGGGCGTCCAGTCCGTGTTCGCTGGAGTAGGGCGGCTGGTGCGTGGGCATCGTGGCCTCCTGCCGGTCGGTGCGGCGTGCGTACGTGCTCCGCGCCCGGGGCGTGCGCCGCGCGGGGCGGCCGCCGTGTGAGGCGGCCGTCCCGCGGAAGGCGCGTGCCCAGCGCGGTCAGACGTCCCAGACCCCGGTCGCCGCGGCCTCGCGGGCGAAGTCGGCGAAGTCCTTGGGCTTGCGGCCCAGAGCCTCCTCGACCCCGTGCACGAGGTGCGCGTTGCGACCGTCCAGGATCATGGTGAACAGGTCGGCGAACTCCTCCGGGAGACCGTTCTCGCGGAGCACCGCGCGGTACTCGTCGTTGGTGACGGAGACGTACGTGATCTGCCGGCCGGTGGCCTTCGACAGCTCGGCGGCCACGTCGCTGTAGCTGAGCAGACGCGGACCGGACAGTTCGTAGGTCTTGCCGATGTGCTTGTCGTCGGTCAGTGCGGCCACGACCACGTCGGCGATGTCGTCGGCGTCGACGAACGCCTCCACGGCGTCGGCGGTCGGCAGGGCGATCTCGCCGGCCAGGACCGGCTCCAGGAAGAAGCTCTCGCTGAAGTTCTGGTTGAACCAGCTGGAGCGGACGATCGTCCAGTCGGCACCGGAGGCCTTGAGGTTGTCCTCGCTTGCCTGCGCGGCCTCTTCGCCGCGGCCGGAGAGCAGGACCAACCGGCGGGCGCCGTTGTCGACGGCCACCTTGGCGAACGCGCCGACCTGCTCGGCGGCGCCCGGGAAGGCGAGGTCGGGGTAGTAGGTGACGTACACCCGGTCGACGCCCTCCAGCGCGGGCACCCAGGTGTCGGGCTCGTTCCAGTCGAAGGCGGGCTCGCCCGAGCGGGAGCCGACCCGTACGGGGAGGCCCTGGGCGGAGAGCTTCTCGGCGACGCGGCGACCGGTCTTGCCGGTGCCGCCGATGACGAGGGTGGTCCTGATGTTCTGGGTGGTGGAAGTCATGAGTACAGTCAAGTCCCTCGGCGCGAGACGGGACATGGCCGCAAAGCTCAGTTCCATATGCGTGCGTCTACGCGTGGTCGTGTCAGGGCGGGAGGAGCGGGACCGGCCGGGCCGGGCGGAGAGGTCAGAAGCGGCCCAGTCCGCCGCAGACGTTCAAGGCCTGCGCGGTGATGGACGCCGCCAGGTCGGTGGTCAAGTAGCTTACGAGACCGGCGACTTCCTCGGGAGTGGAGAAACGGCCCAAGGGTATCTGGGCTTCGAACTGCTGCTGTACGTACTGCTCGGTCGTGTCCCACACCCGTGCGTAGCCGGCGCGCACGCGGGCCGCCATCGGCGTTTCCACGTACCCGGGGCAGACGGCGTTGACGGTGATGCCGAGCGGCGCCAGCTCCTTGCCGAGGGCCTTGGTGAGACCGACCACGGCGTGCTTGGACGCCGAGTAGGGGGCGCCGAGGAGCACCCCCTGCTTGCCCGCCGTGGAGGCGATGTTGACGATCCGGCCGCGGCCGGCGGCGGCGAGGCCGCCGTTGGTCAGCGCTTCCCGGGTGACCAGGAAGACGCTGTTCAAGTTGGTGTCGATGACCTCTTCCCACAGTTCGTCGGTGAGGTCGGCGGTGGCGCCGCCGCCGCTGCGGCCGGCGTTGTTGACCAGGATCCTGACGGGTCTGTCGAAGGTCGCGACGGCTGCCGCCACGAGCCCTTTGACCTCTGCCCGGTTGCGTACGTCGGCGGCGGCCCCCTCGACCTCCATGCCGTCGGCCCGCAGGTCCTCGACCGTCTGCTTGACGTCCGTCTCCGTGCGTGCGCAGATGAACACCCGGTGGCCCCGGGCGCCCAGGTCGCGCGCGACGGCCAGGCCGATACCACTGGTCGCCCCGGTGACCAGGGCGAGGGACCCGTCGGAGGCCTTGACGGCCCCCGGCGTCGACTGTGCCTTCATCGGGCGCCCTCCGTTGCTCGCTGATGCCCTGACGATGGCAGCGGCGGCTCGGGGCGCACCGGAGGGGGGATGGAGGACCGGGTGAGTCCCGCCTCAAGGACGGTCAGCCGCCGTTGTGCGAGTTGCAGGTCTTCTTGAAGCCCGCGTCGGCGCCACTCTGCCATCCCTTCCAGTAGGTGTCGGAGTGCTGCTGGCCGCTCTTGTCCGGCGTGGGCGTCTGGTCACAGCTCTTCTGCCCCGTGGAACGGCCCGCTCGGTAGCCGTCGCCGAAACCGCGCTTGTAGTCCATCTTGTTGTTGCCGGTCGTGGTGCCGGTGGAGTCGTCGGCCTTGACGACCTTGCAGTTGACGAAGGTGAAGTTCTGGTCTTCCTTGACGGCGAGGACGGTGTAGTCGACGTTCTTCTGGAAGCGCGTGACCTGGAAGTTGCCGCTCGCGTCGACGTTCAGCGGCACGGTGCTCTCGCCGTCGTTGAGGTTGCGCGGCGCCGTGAACCCCTCGCCCTTGATGGTGACCGAGGTGCCGTTCGCGTTCGGGGTGACCGTACAGCTCGCGGTGGGTACGGCGGCCCCGGCCGACGGGGCCAGGGCGACCGCGCCGGACAGCGCGAAGGACGACGCGAGCAGCGCGGTGATCACGGTGCGTCGGGTGTGTCGGTGCATGGTGGTACTCCCCTTCCGGGAAAGAGACGTGCGGGAGCGGGGAGGGGCCGGCCACGCGCGGCCCGCGGGCTCCGCCCCTTCCATCGTCCCTCCGGCCCTGCGGGGTGTCGACCGGGCCGCTGTCAACACGAGGGCCGCGCGTTCACCCCACCGGGGGCGCCCAGTTCCCGCACCCGGGGCCGGGCGCCACGGCCGCACGGGACCGGGGTCCGCCCGGCGCGCCCGGCGCGCGGGGGTGGTGGGACGGCGCGAGGGCCGCGTCCGGGCGATCACTTTCGGTGCCACCATGCCTGCGCGAACAGCGGGCGAGGCGGCGCGGCCGTCGCACAGGGACGCAGCCGTCGCACAGGGACGTAAGGGAGCACAGCGGTGACTCAGGTGGTCGACGGGACGACTCGGCATGTCCCCGCACAGCAGGGGCCGCAGGGCGCCGGGGCGAGTGCTCCGGAGCGGACCGACGCGGAACTGCTCATCGCGGCGTCGATCCTGCTGGCGGACGCGGCGCTCACGGCCAAGCAGGCCGGCGCGGAGCTGACGGGAGCGCTCTCCAGTGGGCGTTTCGTGCTGGACGCGCTGCGCCGCCCCGGCTGGGCGCTGGGCACGGCGGTCTCCTGCGTGCAGGCGCTCACCAGCCCGGCGGGGCTCGGCTTCGGGGCGAACGGGGGCCTCCTCGGCGAACTGGCGCGGATGGCGGGGAGCGTGACGTACCGCCGTCCCGCGAAGGTGGCCATGGCGGTGGACGCGTTCGCGATGCGCATCCGCGCCGTCGCGGTCGAGCACCCGAACCTGGACTCACCCCTGGCCAGGCGGCTGACGGACGCGATGGTCGGCGGGAACCGGCTGGAGGCGCTGCGGGCGATGTACGCGCTGGTGGAGCGGCTCGGCGTGACCCGCGCGCTGACCACGGTGTCCCCCGTCATCATGGAGTTGCTGGCCCTGTCGGGGCTGCTCGACGAGAACCCCGTCAACGACGATTTCTCGTGGGTGACGCTCGCCGGCGGCGTGCCCACCACCGATCCCTTCCTGGGGCTGCCGAGTTCGCTGCTGGGCCGCCTCAACCCGGGACCCGGCCGGGCGGAGCGGGCCGACGCGGACTCCATCCTGGAGAAGGTGCTGGGCACCTCCCGCAACGACATCGTCAGTTACGTGGGCGACATCGGCGCCCTGGGCAACCACGGGCTGGTCCTGTTGCGCCGCGTGGCCTGCACCGACGGGCAGCAGCGGTACGTCCTGCTGCTGCCCGGGACCAGCTTCGGTCTGCTGAGCAACAGCACCCCGCAGGACCTCGTCGGCGCGTTCGACGGACTGCTGCGCACCGACACGACGTACACCCGGGCGGTGAAGCAGCTGTTGCTGCGCTCGGGACTGCCCGCCGGGTCGGAACTCATGATCGTCGGCCACAGTCTGGGCGGGCTGACCGCGATGAACCTCGCGATGGACGTGGACGTCGCGTCGACCTACCGCATCACGCACGTGATCACGGTGGGTTCCCCGATCGACAGCAAGCGGCCCGCCGACCACACCACCCAGGTGATCAGCCTCGTCAACAAGCACGACGTGATCCCCATGCTGGACGGGCGCGGCCCGGCCTCGCCCAACGACATCCCCGACAGCTGGGTCGAACTGTCCTGGCTCGACGAGTCGTACGACTACCCGCTGTCGCACGCCCCGCAGGCGTACTCGGACACTCTGCGCGGGGAGTTGACCACCTACCGGGACCAGGTCAACAAGCTGATCACGGCCTACGACGGCGAAGTCGTCGGGAACCAGCCCTACATGCTCCGTGACAAGTGACCACGGCGACCGCACCGACCACAGCGACCACGAGGGAGACCGACCGATGACCACTGCCGAGAGCCCGGCCACCACGGCGCGACGGCCGGCGACGGCCTGGCCGCTGGAGAACGCCGTGTTCAGCGCGGCCATGTTCGCCCACCGGCTACCGTGGACGGACGCCCCGGCCCGCGCGCTGGGGCTGGACGCGCTCACGCGCGACGGGGTGCGCGGCGGCCTGCTGGCGCACCTGCGGCGTACCCGCTCCGGGAGGCCGGTACGCCTGCGCACCGCGTTCGGGACCTTCCTCGTACCGCCGTCGGGCGCTGACGCCGCGAGCCTCCTCGCCGCGGCGCAGGAGGCGGGGGTGCTCGGTGCCCCCAGCGGTCTGACGCCGGGCGGCCTGCGGTACGGGCTCTCCCCGCACGTGCCCCTGGAGCGGGAGGTGCCGGTGGCGCGGGGGCAGTGGGCCGCCCTGGCGGCCGAGGACGTGGACGCGGTGATCGCGGCCCGGCGCGGGGACGGCACGCTCGACCGGGACACGTGGCGGCGCGGCGCGGCCCGGGTCGCCCGGCGCGTCGTGGTGGGCGCGGCGGCGGCCGAGGACACGCTGCTGAGCGAGGTGGCCGCGCGGGCGGCGGCGGAGTCGGGCAGCCGGTCCCACCGGGTTCGCAGCGCGGCGCTGGAGCGGCGGCTGGCCCCCTACCTGGCCGATCCGGACCCCGCTTCGCTGGCCGGGTGGCTGCTGGCGGACGGCGCCGCGCCCGAGGCGGCGGGCCCGGCCGTCACGCACGCGCTCGCCGTGGTCGAAGGGGCCGTGGCCGGGTCCGCGCTGCAGGCGCTGGCCCTGCTCGCGGTGGGCTCGGTGGCCGGAGCCGGTGAGGCGGTGGGCGAGGCCCTGCGCCGCTACCCGGCCGTCGGCGCGGCCGTGTACCCGGTGGAGGGCGCCTTCGTGTGGGAGGACCTCGCGGTCGAACACGGGACGGAGATCCTGTGGGCGCCGGGCTGGGCGCCCGGGGAGGACCGCCCGGGGCAGGGGCCGTCCGCGCTGTGCGGGGCGCCGTCCGGGTGCGCCGCGGCGCACCCGGACGGCTGCGCCGCGGCGCGCTTCGCGGAGCACGTCGCCGAGGAGGTCGTGCGCCGCGTCACGGCGGCGGTGCACCCCGTGCTGATCTCGCCGTCGTTCAGCGCGGACCGGCTGCCGGACGCGCTGGACCCGGACACGCTGCTCGTGGCCTTCCGCGAGGCCGGCGGCCTGATCCCGGACGGCCGGGTGACGGTCGGCCTGCCGGCGGCGCTGCCGGTCCGGGTGCACGGCTTCGCGCCGGCGGCGTACGGGGCGCTGGCCCACGCCAGCGCGGACCGGCTCGAGCGCCACGCGGAGAGCCTCGCCGCCTGCGCCGGGCACAGCGGCTGGGACACCGACGAGGCGGGCGAGCGGTTCCGCATGACCCTCCTCGGGCACGCCGAGCGGTGTGCGAAGGCCGCCGGGGACGTGCGGCGGGCAGCGAAGCGGCTGGCCGGCTGATGCCGGGCCGCTCAGCGGAGTCCCGCCGGGGCGCGGTGGTGACGGGACTGGGTTCCTACGTGCCGCCGCGCGCCCTCACCAACGCCGAGCTGTGCGGGAACCGGCCCGTCGGCGACGAGTGGATCCGCTCCCGGATCGGGGTGGGGAGCCGTCGCGTCGCCGACGGGGAGGCCACGGTCGAACTCGCGGTACGGGCCGGCCGGGGCGCGCTGGAGGCCGCCGGGGCCCCGGGGGCCGACGCGGTGGTCCTGACCACCATCTCGCCGGACCGGCTGGTGCCGGCCGGGGCGCCGGAGGTGGCCGCGCGGCTGGGGTGCGGGACGGTCCCGGCGTTCGATCTGGCCTCGGGGTGCAGCGGGTTCGTGTACGGCCTGGGCGTCGCTTCGTCGCTGATCACCTCGGGGGTCCTCGACAGCGTGCTGCTGGTGGCGTCGGACGTGTTCAGTGCCTTCGTCGACCCGGACGACTGGCTGATGGCGGCCATCTTCGGCGACGGCGCGGGGGCGGTGGTGCTGCGGGCCGGCGACGCCGGCGAGCCGGGGGCCCTCGGGCCGTTCGACCTGGGCAGCGACGGTGCGCAGGCCGACCTGCTGGAAGTGCCCGGAGGAGGGGCGCGGGCACGCAAGCGCATCCTGGCGGCGCCGGAGGCGCGGTTCTCGCCGTACTTCCGGATGGACGGGCCGGCCGTGCGCAAGCAGGCGGTGGTCGGCATGTGCGATTCGCTGACGCGGGCCGTACTGGGGGCCGGGTGGTCGCTCGACGAGCTGGACGCGGTGGTCGCCCACCAGGCCAACCAGCGGATCCTGGACGGCCTCGCCGCCGAACTGGGCCTGGAGTCCGGGCGGGTGCTGTCGCACATCGAGGCGTACGGGAACACGGCCACGGCCTCGGTGCCCGTCCTGCTGGCCCAGGCGGCCGCCGCCGGGAGGCTGCGGCCCGGGATGCGGGTGGCACTGACCGCGTACGGGGCGGGGCTGGCCTGGGGGTCGACCACCCTGGTCTGGCCCGACGTCCGGGCGGTGACCGACGACGGGTGAGCCGTCCCCCCTGCCCGGACGGCTCACCAGAAGGGCGTCTCGCGCCTGCCGCGTTCCCGGTCCACCAGCTCCTGCACGGCGGCCTGGCTCTCGGCGCAGAGCCGGCGGGCGGCGGCCGAGCGCTCGGCGAGGGACCCGGGCCGCGGCGGCACCGGGATCGGCTCCCCGATGGTGACCAGCCACTTCGACGGCAGCGGGAAGAGCGGCGTGAGGGGGAAGTAGGGGAGGTCGAGGAGGCGCGCCAGGGCCGGTACCTCACCCAGCCTGGGGCACGCCTCCTCGGCGCCGACGACGGAGACCGGGACGACGGGGGCGCCGGTCCGCACTGCGGTGACGGCGAAGCCGGGGCTGAACGGACGCAGCCGGTAGCGCTCCTCGAAAGGCTTTTCCAGTCCGGCGATCCCCTCGGGAAACACTCCTACGAGTTCTCCGGCGGCCAGGCGTTCCCATCCCAGCGTCGGATCGAGCGGAATGGCCCCCTTCTTGCGCGCGTACGATCCGATGACCGGCACCCGGAAGACGAAGGGGGCGGCGGGCACGTGCAGCGGCCGGTCGAGACGCCGCACGAGAACCTTCTGGAGGACGAATGCGTCGAGCCCCCAGGCACCCGAATGATTGGCGACGAGGACGGCGGGCCCTTCGGCGGGAATGTTTTCCCAGCCCGTCACCTCCAGCCGGAAGTATTCGTCCACGAGCCAGTCGAGGAGCCGGTCCCAGGCGCTCTCCCCCGCCTTGCCCAGCAACCGCTTGAGGTTTCGGAGCTCCGTCCCGGCGACGTCGAGGACGTCGGCCACATCGACCGGGCCGACGATCTGGTCGACCGGGTCAACGGTCGAATCGACAAGAATTTCCGACATGAATGATCCTCACTTGCCCGTCAGGCGTCACTGGGAGGCCCATTGCGGACAGGTTTTGAGTAATTCGGCGGCCGTGGTACTTATGTGGGCACGAAACCCCGGCCCCACCGCGCCGGGGAAATCGATTTTCCGTTCGCCTTCGACCGCCGGCCGTTTGCGCCACCATGCTGCAAAGGGCCGCGAAACCGCAAATGAGAGATGCCGTGACCATTTCCGCGCAGGAATCCGTCCTCCACGCGATCAGTGAACTGCTCATCGAGAAGTTCGAGGTCCCCGCCGACGAGGTACGGGCGGACGCGCCGATGCGCGAACTGCTGGCCGACTCGCTCATGGTGGTCGAGATGGCCATCGCCGTGCACGAGATGCTGGGCGTCAAGGTCGAGGAGGAAGAACTGCGCGGGACGACGCTCGCGGGGTTCGCCGAAGCCGTCGGTGCGCGCTGCACGGGCCGTTGAACCGACGCCCCCCGGCCGTCGTCACCGGGATCGGCCTGGTCACGCCGGGCGGCTGTGACCTGGAGACCACCTGGTCGGCGGTCCTCGACGGCCGCCGCACCTGCGCACCCGACCCCGCGCTGGCCGGTCTGCCGGTCTCCCTCAGCTGCCGCGTGCCGGAACTGGACCACCCCGTCCTGCGCCGTCGCGGCTCGGGGCGCCTGGACCGGGTCGACCGCCTCGCCCTGGCGGCGGTCGCCCAGGCGCTCGACCAGGCCGGACTCGACCCGGAGCAGTGGGACGCCGGCCGGGTCGCCGTCGTCACGGGCGGTGGCATGGGCGGCCTTCTGACCCAGGAACAGGCGCTGGCCCGGCTGGCCGACCGGGGGCCGGAGTTCGTCTCGCCCTACTTCCTCACCGGCTATCTGATCAACATGGCGTGCGCCAACATCGCGCTGCGCTTCGGGACGACCGGTCCCGCCCTCTCCACCTCCACGGCCTGCGCCTCGGGCACCACCGCACTCGGCCTCGCCCGGGACCTGATGGCGACCGGGCAGTGCGACATCGCCCTCGTGTGCGGCGCGGAGTCGGCCATCACCCGGCTGATGGTGGCCGGCTTCACCCAGATGGGCGCCCTGTCGGGCACGGGCTCGCGGCCCTTCGACACCACCCGCGACGGCTTCGTCATCGCGGAGGGCGCCGGCGCCCTGGTACTGGAGCGGCCCGCACACGCGGCGGCCCGGGCGGCACGGCCACTGGCGCGGCTCATCGGGTACGCGGCCTCCACCGACGCGCACCACCTGGTGGCCCCGCACCCCGAGGGGCGGGGCGCGGAGCAGGCCGTCCGCGCCGCGCTCGCCGACGCCGGCGTGGCGCCGGGGGACGTCGGCCACGTCAACGCCCACGGCACCGCCACACGGCAGAACGACGCCATCGAAGCCGGTGTCCTGCGGCGCGTGTTCCCGCACCGGCCGCCGGTCACCTCGGCCAAGGGGGCCCTGGGGCACACGCTGGGCGCGGCGGGAGCCATCGAGGCGGCGCTGACCGTCCTGGCGCTGGCCGAGGACACGGTTCCGCCGACGGCCGGGCTGAGCGAGCCCGGCGCCGGGATGGAGATCGACGTCGTGGCGGGCTCACCACGCGGGCAGGCCGGTGAGATCGCGGTGAGCAACTCCTTCGGTTTCGGCGGCCACAACGCCGTCGCGGTCCTCGCGCGCGCCTGAACACACGGGCGCGTCTTCCGGCGGCGCCGCCGGTCGGGGAAGATGCGGAGGTCACCCCAGCGCGGCGCGAGGAGCGTTACCCCAGATGTCCCCTTCCGGTACCGGTGCCCGGCCGCCGACGATCGCCGACGTGGCCCGGGCCGCGTCGGTGTCACCGACGACCGTCTCCCACGCCCTGAACGGGATCGGCAAGGTCGACCCCCGCACCCGGGAGCGCATCAAGGCGATCGCCGCCGAGCTCGGCTACCGGCCGAACCTGCGGGCGCAGCGGCTGCGCCGGGGGGAGGCCAAGGCCATCGCCCTGGCGTCGTCGATGCCGTTCGCCGTGGCGGGCGGACCGTCACGGCTCGGCTTCTACATGGAGGTCGCCGCCGCCGCGGCGGAACGCGCGCTCGTGCACGGCTACGCACTCGTGCTCGTCCCGCCGGTCCGTACGGGGTCCCCCCTGTACTCGGTGGACATCGACGGGGCCATCGTCGTGGAGCCGGACACCGACGACGTCGCGGTGGCGCAGCTGCGCGAGCGGGGGCTGCCCTACGTGGCGCTCGGACGGCCGGTCTCCCCCGCCGACGCCGCCCCGTACGTCGACCTGCGCGGGGCTCCGGTCGCCGAACTGCTGCTCGGACACCTGCGGGAGCAGGGCGCGGTCCGGCCCGCGCTGATCGTCGGTGACGGCGCGCGGCACTCCGGGGTCGACGCCCGGACCGTGTACGAGCGGGCGGCGGCGCGGCACGGCTGGGACCCGATGGTGGCGGCCGCCCCCGAGGAGGGGGGTGAACAGGCCGGGTACGACGCCTGCGCGGCGCTGCTCGCCGCCCACCCCCGCATCGACGCCGTCTGCGCCCTGGTGGACACCTTCGCCGTCGGAGCGGTCCGGGCGATCCTGGACAGCGGCCGGCGGATCCCGCAGGACGTCGCGGTCGTCACCCGCTACGACGGACTGCGGGCCCGGACCTGCGAGCCCCCGCTCACGGCGGTCGACCTGCACCTGGACCACGCCGCTTCCGAGGCCGTGGAACTGCTGCTCGGCCGGCTGCGCGGGCAGGACACCCCGCCCGTCGCCACGGCGCCCGAGCCCCGCCTGATCGCCCGCGCGTCGTCCCTGCGCGGCGGCCCCGCGTCCTAGCCCAGCATGAGCACCACCCCGGACACCAGGGCGAAGCCGAGGACGAACAGGCGCATCCGGCGGGCGTCCAGGCGGTGGTGCACCAGGCGGCTGAGCCAGGCCCCCACCGCGAGTGCGGGCAGCAGCAGCAACGCCGGGGCCAGTTGGCCCGGTTCGCCCTCGCCGGTCGCGAACAGCAGGGCGAGGGAGGCCACTTCGCCGACCAGGAAGCACACCGCGATCGTGGCCCGCAGCTCCGCGGGCGGCCGGTGCTGGTAGACCAGCGCGAGCGGCGGGCCGCCCACACCCGTCGCGGTTTCCGTGAGGCCCGTGACCAGGCCCGCCCCCAGGTACGCGCCCCGGCCGGGGGTGAAGGCAGGTGCGGCCAGGCTGACCAGCGCCGCCAGGACCGTGGCCGCCCCGACGAACAGCCCGAGCCGGCCGTCGGGGATGGCCCACAGGAGGGCGAGGCCGAGGGGGGTGGCGGCGAGCCGCGCCCCGGTGATCCAGCCGGCGCCGCGCAGGTCCAGGCTGCCCCGCTCGCGCCAGGCCACGTACGCGTTGAGCGGGATCATCGACGCGAGGACGAACACGGGCAGCAGCGCCGGATCCAGCAGGCCCGCCACCGGGGCGACGATCAGCGCGAACCCGAGCCCGCTGGTCCCCTGCACGAAGGCGGCCAGCGTGACCGTCACCGCGAGCAGGGCGAAGGTCTGCGAGGTCACCGGGCCACGCTCCGTCCGCGGTGGCGGTCGGCGCGCGCGGCCGTGGAGGTGGGGTGGACCCGGGTGACGGCGGCGCGCCCCAGCACGGAACGGGAGAGCTCGGCCGCCTGCCGCACCAGCGCCGGACCGTCCCAGTCGGTGGGCCAGCCCTGCCACAGCCGTAGCCGGCCGCCGACGAACACGGCGCTGATCTGGTCCCGGTTGCCGCGCCGCACCAGCTCCCACGGCAGGTCCCAGGTCAGCCGCATCTCCGGGGTCGCCGTGTCGACGAGCAGGAAATCTGCGGCGGCCCCCTCGGTGACGGTTCCGGTGAAGGAGCCGAGACCGAGCGCGTCGGCGCCGCCGCGGGCGCCGTGCTCCAGCCAGGTCCAGCCCGCTCCGCAGGAGGAGTCGCCGGAGGCGAGTCCGTAGGCGAGGCGCTGGGCGGACTCCGCGGCGTCGGCGAGCCGGAAGGCGTCGCCGCGGGTGCCGTCGGTGCCGAGCCCGAAACGGATGCCGCGCTCGGCCATGAGCGCCGCGGCGGCGACGGCGTTGCCCTTCCAGGCACTGGCGACGGGGTTGTAGCTGACGGCCGCGCCGCTGTCGGCGAGGAGGGTGAGTTCCGCCGGGGTGAGCAGCGTGGCGTGGGCGGCCACCAACTGCGGCCCGAGGGCGCCCACGTGGTGCAGGTGCTCCAGGGGGCGCATGCCGTGCCGGACGAGGGAGCGTTCGACGGCGACGAGGTGCTCGTTGACGTGGATCTGTACGACGGCTCCCGCTTCGGCGGCGAGGCGGGCGCTCTCCCTCAGGGTGCGGGCGGTCGCGGCCTCGGGGATGGAGACGGCGAGGGACGGGTGGATCAGGTCGTCGGTGTCGTAGCGGGCCAGGTGCTTGTGCGCCCGGGCCATGACGTCCGCGGAGTCCCCGCCCGGGGCGTCGTTGCACAGCAGTCCCAGTACGCAGCGGATCCCTGCGTCGCGCGCGGCGGTGGCGACGACATCGGCCTCGACGGCAGCGCGGGTGCCCGCGTCCGCGACGGTGGTGAAACCACCGCGCAGGGACTCCAGCGCGGCCAGCTTCGCCGCCACGTACGCGGACTCCTCGTCCAGCGCGCCCTCCAGGGGCGCCCACACCCGGCGGAATATCTCGGAGGGTTCGCCGAACGCGAGCGCCGCGCCGAAGCTCTGGGTGAGGTGGTGGTGGCTGTCGACGAAGCCGGGCACCAGCGCGTGGCCCGGCAGCCGCACCGGTGTCAACCGCGGGTGCAGACGCTCCAGTTCGCGGGCGGGGCCGATGGCGCCGAAAGATCCGTCGGCCACGACGACCGCATGCGATTCGAGCGGCCCGTCGGGGGTGAAGACCACGTCGGGCACGAGCAGCCGGGGGCCGGTGCCGGTGAGGTGGTCGGGGGACACGTCGTTCATGGTTCTCTTTCCGGTGGGCGCGGTTCAGGTGCGTGGGGCGGGCTCGGGGACCCCGGCCGGGGAGCGGCGCAGCCGCGGGTGGTGGAAGAGGACGTTGAGGAGGGCGGCGGTGAACGCCCCGACGGCCACGCCGCTTTCGAGGAGGATCCGCGGGCCCGACGGCAGGCTCCCGTACACGCCCGGGACCAGGATGGGCAGCAGCCCGAGGGCGAGGGACACGGCGCAGATGAAGGTGTTGGTGTGCCGGTCGAGTGCGGCGCGGCCGAGCATCTGGATGCCGAGGACCGTGATCACGGCGAAGACGACCATGGCCGTACCGCCGACGACCGCCGCGGGGACCACGCTGATCGCTCGCGTCACGGGAGCGAGGAACCCGATGCAGATGAGCACCACGCCGGCGGCGGCGGTGACGAAGCGGCTCCGGACGCCGGTGACGCGGACGATGCCGATGTTCTCGCCGCTCGTCACCATCAGCGGAAGCCCGAAGAACCCGCCGAGGAAGGAGACGGCCGCGTCGCCGCGGATGGTCTTGGGTACGTCGGTGCGGCGGTCGATGGCCTTGCCGACCGCCTCCGCGTTGATGACGGTCTGGCCGGTGGCCTCCGCCATCGAGGCGAGGCTGTAGAGCATCAGCGGGAGCGCGGCGACCAGGTTGAACTGCGGGGAGCCGAACGGCAGCAGCTCGGGAGCGCCCAGCAGGGGGCCGTGGAGGGCCGGCCCGAAGTCGGCGGCTCCGAGGGCCAGTGCGAGGACGGTGCCGGCGATCAGGCCGAGCATGACGGCGAGCTGGCGCAGGACGCCGGTGAAGAGCCGGTAGAAGGCGACGGTGAAGCCGATGGTGGCCAGGCCAAGCAGGAGGTGGGTGGGATCGGCGAAGCCCGGCTCACCGGGCCGGCCCGTGACCAGGACCGCGCCGACCTTCACCAGGTTCACCCCGACGATGACGATCATCGTTCCGATGACGAGCGTGGGGAAGAAGGCGAGGAGCCGGGAGAAGACCGGCAGCACCACGAAGTAGAAGGCGGCCGTGAGGATCACGGCGCCGGTGGCGGTGCGCAGGCCGTGCTGTTGGGCGATGGCGAGGAACAGGATGAGCGGCGCGCCGCCGGGGAGCATGACGAACGGCAGCCGGGGCCCGATCTTCCAGGGGCCGAGGGACTGGATGAGCGAGCCGATACCCGACAGGACGAAGGCGGCGGAGAGCAGTTTGACCGTCAGGCGGGAGTCGAGCCCGAGCGTCGCGCTCATCAGGAAGATCGCCGAGATGGGGGTCGCGGCCATCACCAGGACGTGCTGGATGCCGAAGAGCAGGATCCTGCCCGTCGGGCGGGTCTGGTCCACGGGGTGGGGCTGGTCGTCCGGGAGCGCCTCGTCGTGGTGGGGCTGCGTGTGCAGCCGGGACGCCGGGTCCGGCTGGGTGTCGGAGTGAGGTTGCGGTGGTACGGGACGGCGGTTCGCGATGCGGAAACCGGGCACGTTCGAGCTCCGTTCGGCTCGTTCCGGATATGGCTGGTCCCACGACCCGGGACGGGGGTCGTGATGACGGAGCCAAATCGATTTGGCCGCCAGTATGTGAGGGCTCTTCGATCGCGTCAAGGGAGTGGGACGAGACGCTTGGAACGCCGTCCGGTTATGAAAACTCCCCCTCCCCCACGAGGGGGTTGGGGGAGTAAGGTGCCCCGGTGCGGGTCACTGCGGGGTGTGGAAGCGGCCCGCGCCGCGCTGCTGGGGAACGGTCTTCAGCCGGTGGGCGCCGGAACGTCGGCGGTCCGGAAAGGGGTTGCGCCGCGAGGGGGCCGAAGGGGCCACGACCAGGAGGGCGATGAGGGCGAGGACCGCGACGAGGATGAGCCCGGCAACGAGGTTCATGTTCCTGCCTTCCGTCGGGTACTGACGGTCTTTCACTGCCTGTCTGTCACTACATCCTGTAACCGAAAATCACGGCGGTAAACACAACGGGTGAGTGTGCTCGGTAACGCCAGGGCAAAGAGCGGCAGTTGTGACCCGGCGCAGGACGTTCCGAAGTCGTGTCCGTCGGCGATCCACCGCCACTGCAAGGTGGCCGGCGACCCCGGCGCAGGTGAGGACGGGGCGGATGTTCACCCGACGAGTACGGCCGGCACCGCGCCGGGCCCCGGCGGGCTCGGCCGACGGAACGAGAGCCAGGACGGCCGGCAGCTTCTGGGCAGGTCGGCCCGGCAGCGCGGCGGAGCCCGCAGCGCGGCGAGCGCGGCGGAGCCGAGCAGTCGGGCGGCCCCCCGTACCGCCGGGCAGGGCGCAGCCCGGGGCATCGCCGAACCCGTGGCCCGACCACTGCGTGGACCCCGACGCGGGCATGCGCACGAAGGCCGGGAAGGACGGGGCCGCGGAGCGCGGCCAGGCGTGGTCCGGCGAGCGGGCGACCCGTCGGGCGGCCCTCCTCGGGGCCGGCCGCATCAGCCCGGGCCGGTTCGATGCCCACCGGCGGAGCCGACGAGGACGGAGGTGACGGTCACCCGTGCGAACCAGGGGAGCCGGACTGCTCGGCCGTCTCGGGCCGGCTCCGCCGGGCGCGTCCAGGTCCGCGGCGAAGAAGCGGCGGAAGACCGCGTAGGCGACGGCGCCGCGCGCCCCTCCGGGCGGCCGCCGCGAAGACCCCCGGCATCAACAGCACCCAGGGGCGGCCCGGCCGGAAAGCCGCATGAGCAGCGGGGAAAGGGCGAAGACGGGGCCGAACGACCCGCGCCCGGCAGCACGGCGCCCCGACAACGCTGCGGGGTGCGGTGCCGGGCGGCGCGGGTCAGGCGCGATCCGGATGAGACGGCCCAGGGCGCCGGCGCACAAGAGCCCGTCGTCATCGCGGAGCGTCGGGGAGGGCCGCGGACGGCGGCCGGGAAGCCGATGACGGTCCGGGCCGCTCCGCCTCCTCGCCCACGTGCGTCCGGCGTGATCCCAGAGGGGGACGGTCAGGACGGTCAGGACGGTCAGGACGGTCACGGAGGTTGGCCCGACGGGCACCCCCCGATCGTCGCGGAGCAGCGGACGGGGGCGGCAGCGGCCGCCCCCGGATTTCCGGTCGTCGCCGCCGGTGTCAGGCCGCGCTGCGGGCGGGCTGCGGGGTGAGCAGCTGGGCCTGGCCGAAGAGGAGCGCCCAGCCGTCGGGCAGGCCGGACAGGACACGGGCGAGGAGGTCGGGCCCGGCGAGGGCGGCGACGACGGTGAGGACCGCGCCGGCTTCCCAGCGGGCGGTGGCGGGAGTACCGCCGGCCTGGCTCGCGAGCTCCTTGACGAACGCCCATCCGGTGAGCGGCCGCGGATCGGGAACCTGGGCGGTGAAGGCGAGGGCGGCTTCGACGGGCAGGCGGGCGGCCAGGCCCACGCGTTCGTCGCCCGTGATCTGGCGGCCGAGTGCCGACATGACGCGGCGGACGGCGTCCTCGGCCCGCTCCCGGGTGGGGTACGCGCCTTCGTAACGCACCTTCTCCACCATCTGGTCGTAGGTCATCTCCGGCGCCTGCTGGAGCTGTTCAGGCCGGTGGAACATGGATGCTGTGCGCCTTTCTGATCGACGGGTCGGGGGTGGTTGACGTTCAAGCGGACTTTCAGGCGGACGTTCAGGCGGCCTGTGGGTGCCCGAAGAGGAGGTCGTAGCCGGGTGGCAGCTGGAGCAGGATCCGACGGATGAGGTCCCGGCCGGCCGCGTCGGCGGCGACGCTGAGCACGGCGCCGACGTCCCAGGCCGCCGTCGCCTGCGAGGCCCCCTCGATCCACGCCGCCGTGGCGCGGACGAAGCGCTCCGGCGAGAGCGGCTCCATCGCCTGGAGCGGGTTGAGGAGGATCAGGGAGTACGTCTCGGGCAGACGGGCCGCCAGTTCGGCCCGCTCGGAGCCGACGATGTGGGCGCCGAGCAGGGCCAGGACGACCCGGGCCGCACGGTCGGCTTCCTCAGGGGTGTCGTATTCGCCGCGTTCCTGGACCTGGTCGAGGAACGCCTCCCAACGCAAGGCCATGGGACCTGTCCTCCTCGGTGTGCCGGCGGGGACGGTACGCGCGCCCGCGGGCGACGGGCGCCGCCAGGGAACAGCTCGGGGTGGCGCGGAGGACGGGACTGCCGGGGGGAGTGAGCGGCCCGTCCTCCGCCGCCCGGGTGGCCGAGGGGCCACTCAGCCGGAGATCTCCTTGCGGCCGCCGTCGGCGGCACTGATGGTGATCTTGCGCGGCTTGGCGCGCTCGGCGATCGGGATGCGCAGGGTCAGGACACCCGCGTCGTAGTCGGCCTTGATGTTCTCGGTGTCCAGGGTGTCGGCGAGCATGACCTGCCGGGAGAACACGCCGAGGGGACGCTCGGAGAGTTCCATCTGCACGTCCTCGCCCCTCACCGTCGGCCGGCGCTCGGCCTTGACGGTCAGCATGTTCCGCTCGACGTCGATGTCGAACGCGTCCGCGGCGACACCCGGGACGTCGAAGGCGATCACGTACTCCTCGCCCTCGCGGTAGGCGTCCATCGGCATCACGGACGGCTTCGACCAGGTGCCGGTCGTGCCCATCAGCTGCTGGGTGAGCCGGTCGAGCTCGCGGAACGGGTCGGTGCGCATCAACATCGCGAAACACCTCCAGTCGGTTCAGGCAGGAACTGCCAATGCGCTTCAACGTGCTTCCGTTGTAACATGTCGTCCAGACGATGACAAGTCAGACGTCATCTGGAGGATGACGACGACGAGACCCCCGGAGAGTGCCTCATGACCGCATCCGCGCAGCCCGAGCCCCGAGCGGGGACGGGCCCGGCCTCGTTCCTCGCCGCGGCAGCGGCCCTGGAAACCATCGACCGGGCCGTCCGGGAGGCCCAGAGAACCGACGGCGGGGAGCCGGGCGGCGCCCCCTCCGGGACCACGGACGGACCCCACCCGGCCCTGGCCTCCCTCCTGTTGCTGCGCCAGGTACGGGAGCAGCTGGCCGGCTGGGAGACCGGCCTGATCGAAACCGCCCGGGAAGCCGGCGCCAGCTGGGCGGACCTGGCCGGGCCCCTCGGCGTGGCCAGCCGCCAGGCCGCCGAGCGGCGCTACCTGCGCCAGCGCCCCGGCGAGGCGGGGGTCACCGGTGAGCAGCGGGTACAGGCGGTGCGCGACCGGCGGGCGGCCGATCGCACCGTCACCGCATGGGCCCGGGACAACGCCGCGGGCCTGCGCCGGCTCGCCGGGCAGGTCACCGCCCTGACCGACCTGCCCGCCAGCGCGGACCGGCAGCTGGGCGAGCTCAACCGGGCACTCGCCCGCGACGACGCGTCGCACCTCGTCCGCCCCCTCACCGACACCCGGCGCCACCTGCGCCCCGAACACTCCGAACTCGCCGAGCGCATCGACGAGATGACCCGCCACACGCACCGGCTGCGCCAGGACAGCGACACCCAGCGCCGCGAGACCTGAGGGGCACAGCCCCCGACCCGCGGTGAGGAGGAAGGAGCGAGGGATGTCCACGCGTCCGTACGAGCCCGGTCCGACGCCGCAGGAGCTCGCGGCGGCCGTCACCACGAGCCGCCGCGACGGCCGCACCACCGTGTCGGTCACGGGGGAGATCGACATCGCGACCGCTCCGCTGCTGGCCGAGGCACTCCGGGCGGCGCTCTGCGACGGTGTGACGCGGGTCGAGGCCGATCTCAGCGGGGTCTCCTTCTGCGACTGCTCGGGGTTGAACGTGCTGCTCGCCGCGGAGCGGCACGCCCGCACCCACGGCCGGGCCCTGCGCGTGACCGGAGTGCGTTCGCCGCAGGTGCGGCGCCTGTTCGAGTTGACGGGGACGACCACGGCCACCGTCGGGAGGAGGCGCCGGCATCCGGGCGGCCGTGACTTTGCGTAGCCGGAAAGCGGAGACCCGTCTCTTTACGTAACCGATACACCGCATGGGATGCCAAATCACCAGAAATCTCCCGATCGGGGGGAAGACTGGTCGGCCGTCGAGAGCCAAGCGCATGTCAATCAAGACCAGCCCCCGGACCGGGGCTGTTCCTGCAACCCAATGCGGAGGTATCACGATGGCCCCCTACGGAACGGAAGACGCGCATTCACCCGGAGAACCCAGGCCCCCGGCCGCCTCGCCCCGAGTCCTCGCCCTGTCCTTCCTCGGCCTGTTCCTCGCCGCCTCGACGGTGACCGGCAGCGCCTCACCGGCCCAGGCCGCCGTATCGCATGGCGTAAGAGCCGTCGCGGTGGCCGCCTCCAAACGGGGGGCCCCGTACGCCTACGGCGCCGCGGGGCCCAAACGCTTCGACTGCTCGGGACTGACCTTCTACGCGTTCCGCAAGGCGGGACGCCGGCTGCCGCGCACCGCGGAACAACAGTACGAACAGACCCGCCACATCCCACCCGTGCAGCGGGCACCCGGCGACCTCGTCTTCTTCCCCCGGGGAGCCACCATGGGGCACGTCGGCATCTACGCCGGGGGCGGCAAGATCTGGCACGCCCCCCGGCCGGGGGGCCGGGTACGCCTCGACCGGATCTGGACCTCCGACGTGCGGTACGGACGCGCGGGCTGACAGCGCGGGCTGACAGCGCTCCCCGCGCCGGGCGGCGCCCCCTCGCGCGCCGCCCGGCCCCTTCGACCATCATGGGAGGAGGAGCCCTCGAAGGGCCGTACGGAAGGAGGCCCCAGGTGAGCGCCGAGCGCTACGAACTGGTGCTTCCCGGCGAGCCGGGGGCGGATCCGGACACCGTGGTCGTGTCCCGGACCCAGCTGACGGGACCGGGCGGCCACCCCGTGTACGAGGACCGGACCGGCATCGTACGGGCGGAGATCAGCGACCGCGGCGAGGTGCGGATGCTGCCGTCCGGCGGCCACCAGGACCCCGTTTCGGCCCTGGAGGCCCGCCCGCTGCAGTGAGGGCCCCCGGTCGCCGCCGGAACCTCACTCCCCCGTACCCGCCTCGACCGGGCGCGGCCTGCGGTGCCACCAGTGCCGGCGCCGCGGATGCACGGCGCGGCCGAGGCGCCGTCCGATCAGCAGGTACCCGAGGAGCGCGCCCGTCGTGTTCAGGATGACGTCGTCGACGTCGAACGCACGCCCGCTCACCAGCGCGCCCTGGATCAGCTCCACCAGCGTCATCAGGGCCGCCGTCACGACCGCGACCCGCAGCAGTCCGCGGGCCTGCGGGACGAGCACGGGGAGCAGTACCCCGAGCGGCACGCCGAGCAGCACGTTGCCGCCGAGCTGGCGTGCGGCTTCGCGGACGGAAGCCCCCTCCAGGTAGGCGCTGATGGAGCGGCCGGGGTGCACGTTGCTGTGCACGAGGGCCACGGAGGCGGCGGAGGGCTCCAGCGTCAGGCGGGCCAGCACCACGCTGAACAGTACGGTCGCCGCGAAGGCGCCGGCCATGGCCAGCGCCCGGACCACCGGAGACGCCGGGGGCCGGCCGAACGGCACGGGGGGCCGGTCGCGCACTCCGCCCGGGGCGATCGTCCCGCCGGTCTTCCTCGTACGCCGCAACCATAGGGGCCTCGATGTCATGCGGGCCCTTGTACCCCGGCGGCGGCGCCCAACGCGCCCTGAACGCAGATGAGTTGACTCAGGACGGGCGGGCCTCGGTGTGGCCGCAGACCCAGGCGAGGGCGTCGTGCACGCCCTGGATGTGGTCGTGCGGCACGGAGCTCTGCGGCTGTTCCTCCAGCCGTACGACCGCAGCGTCCACCTCCGCGGTCAGCAGGTCCATGCCGGGCGGACCTTCGGCGTGCACGCCCGTGACCGGGCCCTCGCGGTCCCGTCCGAGCGCCCACAGGTATCCGCTGGCGGCGCCGCGGGCGAAGGGAGTCGTCCGCTCCAGCCTTCTGCACTCCCGTTCGATGTCGGCTCGGCGGCGGGTTCCGACCATCTCTTCGCCACTGCGGTTCGTGGATCGCGTCGCCATACGTACCCCGCCTCCCCGGGTTCGCCGCGGCCCGCCCCGCGTGCGAGCGGGGCGTCTCCTCGGCGCGTCTGCCCGGTCACGCGCAGGGCATGCCGGCCGGGCACGACCGGAGCACCGTACGGCCGCACGGGACAGCGCCCGTACGCCCGCACGGGGTCCGCGCATCATTTCGGCTTTCGGGGGCACCTCGGTGATCAGTCCCGTGAACCGGCCCGAAAGGACCTTCCATGTTGATGCCGTCCCCGATCGTCGTCCGCTCCCTCCTCGCCCGGTACGCCTCCCTGGCCGGCCAGGACTCCGCTGCCGCGCGGCAGGAGCTGGAGCAGGTCTCGTACACCCTCTGCGTCACGACGGCGACGACCACGATCGAGGACGCCCTGGCCGCGGCCGAGGTACTGGCCGAGCGCGAGGTGCCGACGGGCCGTCAGGAGATGAGCACGGCTGCCGCGTAGCCGACGGCGACGACGCCGCTGCACCCCCTCGCGGCCGTCACCGCGCGGCGACCGCGTGCCCTATGCATGAATCGGGGCAAACTAGGCAGACGGTGAACAACGCCCATCAGTACAGATTCGGAGTTTCGTCATGGCTGAGCACACCCCCACCCCGCACTACACCGTGCCGGGGATGTCGAAGGAGGAGGCCGTCCGCGTCGTCGAGGTGCTGCGCATGCGGCTGCACTCGCTCAACGACCTGGCGCTGACGCTCAAGCACGTCCACTGGAACGTGGTGGGACCCCACTTCATCGCCGTCCACGAGATGCTGGACCCCCAGGTGGACGCGGTACGGGAGATGATCGACACCACCGCGGAACGCATCTCCACCCTCGGCGGCGTCCCCGCCGGCACCCCGGGCGCACTGGTGGCCGAGCGGACCTGGGACGACTACGACGTGGGCCGGGCCGACGCCGTCGCCCACCTCGGCGCGCTGGACTTGGTCTACGCGGGTGTCATCGAGGACCACCGGGCCGCGATGAAGACCACCGATGAGCTGGACCCGGTCACGCAGGACATGCTCATCGGCCAGCTGGCGCAGCTGGAGCTCTTCCAGTGGTTCGTCCGCGCACACCTGGAGAGCAGCGGCGGGCGCCTGAGCACGGCCGGCGCCCACACCCTGGACGAAGCGGCCGATCAGGCACTGCGGGACGCCCGCCGGACGGCCTGATCCCGGTAGGCACGCCGGGGCCGCCCGCTCCCCCGAGGGAGGCGGGCGGCCCCGGCGATGCTGTGCGCGGCGCCCGGTGGGCGCGCGCTCGTCCTCGGCGGAGTCCCCGCTCGCCCTCGGCCGTCCTCAGTTGAGGGAGGCCTCCGGCGGCGCCGGCTTGGGCGCGGGCCGTCCGGTGACCAGCCGGTCCGCTTCGATCTCGGCGAAGACGGACTTGCCGGTGTCGTGCGGGACGGTGCCCCAGCGGTCGGAGAGGCGCTGCACGATGTACAGCCCCTGCCCTCCGGGGGTCCCCCGCTGGTGCCTCTCGCGCGGACGGGGAGGCTCGGGGTCCCCGTCGAACACCTCGATGCGCAGGGATTCCCCGGCGACCAGCAGCAGCTGGTGGCAGCCGCCCGCGTGGACGCCGGCGTTGGTCACCAGCTCGGAGACGATGAGCAGGGCGTCGTCGGCGGTCTCGGTGCCGTCCCAGCCCCAGTCGCGCAGCACCTGCTTCGCGAACTCACGGCCCTTGGCGACCTGGCCGCTGGTACCGCTGAGGGTGAGCCGACGGCGCTGGCCCATGACCGGTGGTCCGGTGGGCAGTGGATCGCTGGTGTCCGATCCGATGGTCTTCACTGTGGTCTCACCCCCGTCTGTGACGCTGATCGACGTGTATCGCGAATGGCCGGTTCGGCCGGGCAACGGGCCGGGGCGGATCCGCCCTCGGTGCCTCAGGTGTTGCGTATGCCCGGTCTGACCACCCGGACACGTGGGTACTCCGATCGGCGCAGTGCCGCTGGGTCGCGCGGGCAGGACGCGCGGCGGGCACGAGCGGGCTCAAGGCGCGGTGAGTGCGGCGTCGACGGTGGTGTCGATGGTGAACACGGTGTCCGCGCCGGTGATCTCCAGGAGCCTCAGGAGCTGCTGGGTGGGTGCGGCCAGTCGCACCCCGAGGCCGGCCTTCTCCGCGTCCAGACGCGCCGCGAGCAGCAGGTTGAGGCCCGAGGAGTCGCAGAAGCCCAGGTCCGTCAGATCGATGACCAGCCGGTTCGCGCCCGACCGGACGGCCTGCTCCAAGAGCGGCCGCACGGCGCCGAGGCCGTCCAGGTCCAGGTCTCCGGTGATCGCGCACACCACCGCGCCCGTCCCGCTCGTGCGGAGCCCGGCTCCGTGCGGTCCGTCTGTGGCCGTGCCCCCCTGTGGAGTCACTTCGTCCTCTCCCGGGTTGCCAGTTCCCACGTCAGCCTCTCCGTCGCCCCTCGTGCCGTACTGGCGCAACTTTACAGGCGCCGGTGGCGGCCGGGGAGCCCCGCGGGCCGCCGCCCTGCGCGGGGTCAGATGCCGCTGACGTGGAGGCGCAGGGTGAGACCGGATTCCAGGGCCCGGATCTCGACCAGGTCGCAGAGCTGGTGGATCATCCACAGGCCGCGGCCGCCGTTGCCGGACGTCAGGGACGGGCGCCGGCGGCCGGCGAGGGCGTTGGAGAGCCGGCCGCCGTCCCGGATCTCCGCGACGACGCCGCCCGCGGCCGTGCTCCACAGCCGCAGCGTGCCCTTGCCGCCTCCGTGGGCCAGGGAGTTGGCGGCCGCTTCGCTGACGGCGAGTACGAAGTCGCCCCGCCGGGCCGGTTCGAGATCCGCCCCGCGGACCCAGTTCTCGGCGTGTTCGCGGACCTGGGCGAGCCCGCCGCCGGAGTATTCCAGGAGGAGGGGCTCGTCGCCGGGCTCGGGAAACGGGAGGTCGCAGTCCGAACAGACGACGTCGGCGTCCGTGTAGTGGGGGCTGACGGCGTCCCGGCCGTCCTCGATCACCGTGGGGTGGGTGCGCCGGGCATCGGCCACCACCTGCGACGACAGACCGGAGAGGTCGTACGGGCAGAGGATGGTGGCGGGCCGTCCGGCGAAAGCGGTGTTGATGAGCGCCTCGTGACGGGTGGCTTCGAGGATCTCGCCTTCGGTGCGGCCCGGCCAGATCGGCTCTCCGACGATGCGCGGGGCCCGGCCGGGGTTGCGGTCCGCGAAGCCCTGGAGGGCGGCCAGGATCCGGCCGGGGTTGCGGCCCAGCTCCCTCATGTCCACGCAGTCGATGCCGTCGGCGTCGCTGCCCAGGCTCTCGCGCAGGGCGTCGAGCTGCGGGCCCGGCACGGCGAGGAGGACCGGCTCCTGCGCCGCCACAGCCGCGCGCACGAAGGCGCCGACACCGGCCGTGTACTCCTCCAGGTCCCGGTAGAAGAGGGCGGGATGGATGAAGTCGGCGGGCTCTGCGGCCGCCGGAACAGGGGTGACGATCATGCTGCGACCTCCAGCGCGGCACATTCCTCCGGAAACAACTCGGCCACTTTGCGCAGCGAGTACGGGGGCTTGTGGAGAAGGAGGCTCCGGCCCTTCCCGGTCAGTGAGTTCGAGACGTCCACGAGCACGGCGACGGCGCCGGGGTCGAGGAAGGTCACCGCGGACAGGTCGAGGTGGACGATGGGACCGGGCATCCGCGCGAGGGCGGCGAGCGCGGAACGCAGGATGTGGCGGGAGTCGACGTCGCCGCTGCCGCACAGCCGGATTCCGGAGCGGTCCCGCATCGGGACGGCGGCCAGGGCGGCCGGCAGGGTTCTCAGGCCGTCGGCCGGGGGCCGGGGGACGTCGGCGCAGGCGGTGTGGGCCCGGGTGAGCAGGTCGGCGGTCGGCCCGGGGATCAGGCGGCGGTCGAAGAGGCAGAGCCCGGTGAGCGGGAGGTCCGCGTAGACCTCGCGGTCCAGGCGCAGTTCCGATTCCAGGATGCGGTCGACGTCCGCCCCCTCGCGCGCCGACCAGGACATCTCACCGAGGACCCGCAGGCCCGTGTGGCCGTCGGCGAGGGCTTCGGTACAGGCCGCGCGGAACATGGAGATGACCCAGTCCGGGTCGAAGGGGACGCGGCGCAGGTAGGACCGTTCCGTTCCGGTCACGCTCAGGCGGGCGTCCCGGCGGGCCCCGTCGACGTCGATGTGGCCGCGTCGCAGTACGTCGATGACGGCGCTGGGCTCGGTGCTGTCGGCGCTGTACCAGACGCGCTGGCCGCGCTCCAGGCCGTTGCTCACGAAGCGCACCACGGTGTCCGCCCACGCCAGGTCGCTGTCGTAGGCGAAGGAGGAATGCTCACCACGGGCAGCCGGGTACCGGCTGTGACGAGGGGGCGGGGTCACGTCTTCCCTCCGGGGGCGGGCGGTTGGCCGGGTCGAGTGACAAGGCTACCGCCGGTCCTTGTCGGCACCGGCCCGCCCGCCGCCTCGGCGGGATGTGCGGACAGGATTCAGGAGGCGAGCATGCCGCTGCGCAGCCGCGCCAGGGTGCGGGACAGCAGGCGCGACACCTGCATCTGGGAGATGCCCAGCTCGGCTCCGATCTCGGCCTGGGTCTTCTCCTCTCCGAAGCGCATCTGCAGGATGCGGCGGTCCCGCTCGTCGAGTTCGGCCAGCAGGGGGGCGAGGGTGTGGAACTCCTCGAAGAGTTCCATGGCGAAGTCGGCTTCGCCGAGGGTGTCGGCCAGTGACCGGGTCCTGCGGCCCGAGGCGGAGTCCTCTTCCGAGCCGGCGGAGGCGTCGAGGGAGTCACTGGTGTAGCCGTTGGCGGCGACCAGCCCCTCCACGACCTCCTCCTCGCTCAGTTCGAGGTCCTGGGCGAGTTCCTTGACGGTCGGGGCACGGCCGAGGAGGTCGGTGAGGGCCTCCCGGCTCTTGGCGAGTTCCGTGCGCAGCTCCTGCAGGCGCCGCGGGACGTGCACGGCCCAGGTGGTGTCGCGGAAGTACCGCTTGATCTCGCCGGTGATGAAGGGGAGCGCCAGCGTGGCGAACTCCACCTCGCGCTCGGGGTCGAACCGGTCGATCGCCTTGATCAGGCCGATCGTCCCCACCTGGAGGATGTCGTCCATGTCGACGCCGCCGCCGGCGGAACGGGCGCGGAAGCGGCGGGCGGCGAAGTGGACCAGTGAGACGTTCATCTCAATCAGCGTGTTGCGCGCGTACTGGTACTCCGGGGTGCCCTCCTCCAGCGAGCGCAGCCGCAGCAGGAAGACGCGCGAGAGCTGCCGCGCGTCCGACGGGGCCACCTCGCGGGCGTCGGCGATCCGCGGCAGTCGGCCCTCGGGTTCCTCGGTCGTACGGCCTGTGGCCGGTGCGTCCTTCAGGTCTGTGGTGCGGACCGGGTCTACAACTGCGGCGGAGCGAGGCATGGGGGACCTTTCCTCCCGACGACGGACGGCTGACGACGCTCGCTTGCCCCGAGAATTGCACTCCACACGGCCTTGATGGAAGTTTCTTCCGAGACGGTGCTCACGGGCCCATCGGGGGCTTCCGGCCGCCCGGGATGTGGTGGACTACGTCCCGGCGCGTGACGCAAGGGCCTGTGTCCCCGTCGGTGACGAGGTGTCGGAAGATGGTGGGGAAGAGATGACGAACGCTACGGTCACGCAGGGCTCGGGGCCCGGTTCACCGGGCGCGGTGGGCGAGCCGGAACTGCGCCAGCTGCTCGCCGGACTGACGGCGGTGCGTGACGGTGACTTCGGCACCCGGTTGCCCGACGGGGCCGATGGGCTCCTCGGCGAGATCGCGACCGTCTTCAACGGCATGATCGACCAGTTGTCCCTGTTCACCTCGGAGGTCACCCGGGTGGCCCGCGAGGTCGGCACCGAGGGGACGCTCGGCGGTCAGGCCGAAGTGCCGGGCGTGTCCGGCAGCTGGGCGGACCTGACGGACTCCGTGAACGCGATGGCGGGCAACCTCACCACGCAGGTCCGCGACATCGCGCAGGTGGCCACCGCCGTCGCGCGGGGCGACCTCTCGCAGAAGATCGCCGTGGACGCCCGCGGGGAGATCCTGGAGCTCAAGGACACCGTCAACACGATGGTCGACCAGCTCTCCGCGTTCGCCGACGAGGTCACCCGCATGGCCCGCGAGGTGGGCACGGACGGGATCCTCGGCGGCCAGGCCGACGTCAAGGGCGTCTCCGGCACCTGGCGCGACCTGACCGATTCGGTCAATTTCATGGCCGGAAACCTCACCGCCCAGGTGCGCTCCATCGCCCAGGTCGCCACGGCCGTCGCCAAGGGCGACCTCTCGCAGAAGATCCGGGTCGACGCCCGGGGCGAGATCCTGGAGCTCAAGGACACCATCAACACGATGGTCGACCAGCTCTCCGCGTTCGCGGACGAGGTCACCCGTGTCGCCCGCGAGGTGGGCACCGAGGGCAACCTCGGCGGACAGGCCACCGTGCGCGGGGTCTCGGGCACCTGGAAGGACCTGACCGACAACGTCAACGTGATGGCGTCGAACCTGACCGGGCAGGTGCGCTCCATCGCCCAGGTCGCCACGGCCGTCGCCAAGGGCGACCTCTCGCAGAAGATCACGGTCGAGGCGAAGGGAGAGGTCGCCGCGCTCGCCGGGGTCATCAACACGATGGTCGACACGCTGTCCGCGTTCGCCGACGAGGTCACCCGGGTGGCCCGCGAGGTGGGTACCGAGGGGCGCCTCGGCGGCCAGGCCCGTGTCCCGAACGTGGCGGGCACGTGGAAGGACCTCACCGACAACGTCAACTCCATGGCGAACAACCTGACCGGTCAGGTCCGCAACATCGCCCTGGTGACCACCGCCGTCGCCAACGGCGACCTCTCGAAGAAGATCGACGTCGACGCCCGGGGCGAGATCCTCGAACTCAAGACCACGATCAACACGATGGTGGACCAGCTGTCCTCCTTCGCGGCCGAGGTGACGCGCGTGGCGCGCGAGGTCGGCAGCGAGGGCCGCCTCGGCGGCCAGGCCGAGGTCGAGGGTGTCGAGGGCACCTGGAAGCGGCTGACGGAGAACGTGAACGAGCTGGCCGGGAACCTGACGCGCCAGGTGCGGGCCATCGCCGAGGTCGCGAGCGCGGTCGCCGAGGGCGACCTGACCCGCTCCATCACCGTGGACGCCTCCGGTGAGGTGGCGGAGCTCAAGGACAACATCAACTCGATGGTCGGCTCCCTGCGGGAGACCACCCGCGCCAACCAGGAGCAGGACTGGCTCAAGTCCAACCTGGCGCGCATCTCCGGCCTGATGCAGGGCCACCGGGACCTGTCCGCCGTCGCCGAGCTCGTCATGGACGAGCTGACGCCGCTCGTGGACGCCAGCTACGGCGCCTTCTACCTCGCCGAGGAGAGCGAGGGCGAGACGTGGCTCACGCTCATCGGCTCCTACGGCCGGCCCGCCGGAAGCCCCGCCTCCGTACGTCTTCGGCGCGGTGAGACCCTCGTCGGCCAGGCGGCCCGCAGCCGGAGGATCATCGTGGCCGACGAGGTGCCGCCCGGCTACGTCGTCTCCTCGGGGCTGGGCCGCTCCGCCCCGGCGGGACTGATCGTGCTGCCCATCGTCGTGGAGGAGCAGGTGCTCGGCGTCATCGAGCTCGCCACCTTCAAGACCTTCACCCCGGTGCACCGCGACTTCCTGGGCCGCCTGATGGAGACCGTCGGCGTCAACGTCAGCACGATCGTCGCCAACGCACGCACCGATGAACTCCTGGGCGAGTCCCAGCGGTTGACGGTGGAGCTCCAGGCGCGCTCGGAGCAGCTCCAGGTCCAGCAGGACGAACTCCAGCGCTCCAACGCCGAGCTGGAGGAGAAGGCCGCCCTCCTCGCCACCCAGAACCGGGACATCGAGACGAAGAACCTGGAGATCGAGCAGGCCCGGCAGGAACTGGAGGACCGCGCACAGCAGTTGTCGCTGGCCTCGAAGTACAAGTCGGAGTTCCTGGCGAACATGAGCCACGAGCTGCGCACGCCGCTCAACAGCCTGCTCATCCTCGCCCAGCTCCTGGCGCAGAACCCGACCCGCAACCTCACGGCCAAGCAGGTCGAGTACGCCGGGATCATCCACTCGGCGGGCTCCGACCTGCTCCAGCTGATCAACGACATCCTCGACCTGTCCAAGGTCGAGGCGGGCAAGATGGACATCAACCCGGAACGGGTGTCCCTCAAGCAGCTCCTGGGCTACGTGGAGGCCACCTTCCGGCCGCTGACCACGCAAAAGAGCCTCGAGTTCGAGATCGTGACCTCGCCCGGGGTGCCGGTCGACCTGCTGACCGACGACTCGCGGCTGCGTCAGATCCTGCGCAACCTGCTGTCCAACGCGGTCAAGTTCACCGAGCACGGCCGGGTGGAGCTGCGGATCGAGCCCGCGGTCTCCGAAGAGCTGCCCGGTCACCTGGACCGGGCCGGATCGGTGGTGGCCTTCCGGGTCGCCGACACGGGCATCGGGATCGCCGAACAGCACCTGGAGTCGATCTTCGCCGCGTTCCAGCAGGCCGACGGCACCACGAGCCGCAGATACGGGGGCACCGGGCTCGGCCTGTCGATCACGAGGGAGATCGCACGGCTCCTCGGCGGTGTGGTCACGGCGCGCAGCGTGCCCGGCGAGGGCTCGGTCTTCACCCTGTACCTGCCCGTCTCCTACGACGACTTCCACGACCTCGTCCTGGAGGGGCAGGTCCTGGAGGCGGCGCCGGAAGGCGACCCCGAGGCGATCGACGGCCCCTCCGGTGCGGTGTCAGCGCTCCCTCCCGCCGGTGAGGACGCGCGCCACCCCCGGCGGCTCCTGGTGATCGAGGAGCGCAACAACGGCCTGCTCAGTCTCGTCGCGGAGAGCGCCGCCCGTGATCTTGCCGCGGGCCGTGCCGCCACCGGTACCGAAGAGCAGGTGGAGGTGGCGACCGCCGTCACCGCCGTGGAGGCGGCCACCGTCCTCGCGCAGGCCTCCTTCCACTGCGTCGTCCTCGACCTGGGCAGCGACGGGGAGGCCCTGCGCTTCCTGGACGCCATGGCGGGCGACTCGGCCCTGGCTTCCCTGCCGGTGCTCGCCCACGACGGCCGCCGGCTGACGACGGCGCAGCGGACGGAACTGGCCCGGCACTCCGCCCACCAGCCGCTCGAGGTCCTCTCCAGCCTGGACGAGCTGCGCGAACGGATAGCGCTCCACCTCTCCGCGGAGTGGCCCGGGGCCGTACCCCCGCTGGTGCGGACCGGCGCGCCCTCGCCGGCCTCCGGCCCGGCGGCGCACGTCGACGACCGCCTGGCGGGCCGGTCGGTCCTGGTGGTCGACGACGACGCCCGCAACCTGTACGCGATCAGCGGCATCCTGGAACTCCACGGCATCGAGGTCCTGCACGCCGAGAACGGCCGCAAGGGCATCGACGCCCTGGCCGCCAACCCCGGCATCGACCTGATCCTGATGGACGTGATGATGCCGGAGATGGACGGGTACGCGGCGACCGCCGAGATCCGGCGCATGCCCGCCTACGCGGGGCTGCCGATCATCGCGGTCACCGCGAAGGCGATGCCCGGCGACCGGGAGAAGAGCTTCGCGTCCGGCGCCAACGACTACGTCACCAAGCCGGTCGACGCGAACGACCTGATGTCCCGGGTCCGGCGCTGGCTGCTTCCGCAGGAGTCCGCCCAAGGAGCCGAGAGTGCCGCCGGTGCCTGACGTACGACTCCCCTCCCCCGCCGAGAAAGCCGGTCCACGGTGAACACGCCCACGTATGCAGGAGACGAGTCCGGTGACGTCCGGGCCGTGCCCGAGCTACGCCCGCGCCACGGCGGCGACGGCCCCGGTCCCGGCTTCCCGCCGGTCCGCACCGACGCGTCCCCGGCGGTGACCGACGCCGGCCGACTGGCCGCCACCGTCGAGCGGCTGCGCCAGGAGGTGCGGGAGGCCCAGGCCGCCGCGGACGGCCGGGCATTGGTCGAAATGGCCAAGGGCGTGCTCGTCGGCCGTCTCGGGTGCGGTCCGGCCGAGGCGGCGCGGCAACTGGCCAAATTGGCCGAGCAGTCGGGTACGACCTTGCTGGCGCTGGCCGTCGATGTCGTCAACCAGGCGGCGCGCGACCACGTGAGCGAGGTCGCGCGGGAGTTCCTGGAGAACGCCGCCCAGTCGGCCCCCGTCGCCGGCGCGAGCACGCCGGCCGTGCGGCTTCGCGCCGCCGAGAGCGGGCTGCTGGCCGCCGCCGACTCCCAGGCCGTGGCCGCGGCCCTGCTGGATAACGCCCTGACCGCTCTCGGGGCGCACGGTGTCGCGATCTGGGTGGCGGGCTCGGATTCCTCCCTGACGCTCGTGGGGCACGCGGGCTTCCCGGAGGAGGAGGCGAGCCGGTGGCGCTACGTCCCGCCGGAGGTGGCGACCTGCGCCCATCTGGCTCTGGACAAGCGCGAGTTGACCGTCGTACCGCGGTTGAGCGACTCAGGTATCCCCTCCATCGGCCGGCGCCAGCACCCGGGAGGCGGCCGCGTCGTCGTGCCCGCCGGTACCGGCGGCCGCATCCACGGCGTGCTGGAAGTGTGCTGGCCGGAGCCCTTGGAACCGCAGTCCCCGCAGGTCCTGCGCCAGCTGGAGGCGCTGGCCGAGCTGTGCGCGCACACCTTGGGCGACCAGGACGTGACCCCGTCCGCCGAGCCCGAAACCCCGGAGCACGGCGTCGCCGGAGTGGCCGAGATGGTCAACCTCGCCGACAACCTGTACGACCCGGCACTCGTACTGACGCCCTGTCTGGACCTGGGCAGCCGGCTGGTGGACTTCCGCGTCCACCACGCGAACGACCGCTTCATCGACCCCGCCGGGCGGCCGCGCACCTCGGTGTGCGGCTCGTCGTTCCTGGAGGCGTACCCGGCGGCCGCCGAGGACAGCGGTCTCTTCGACAAGCTCGAACGGGTCTACGCGACGGGCGAGCCCTGCCGGACCCAGCGGATGGCGCTCACCGCGTTCGTGGACGACGTCCCCCTCACGGCGATCGCCGACGCCAGCATCAGCCGCCACGGCGCGGCCCTGCTGCTCATCTGGCGGATAGAGGACGAGACGGCGCGGCTGGCCAGCCTGCTCCAGCACGCCCAGCGACTCGGCCGTGTCGGCGGCTTCGAGGAGAACATCACGACGGGTGAGATCACCTGGAACGGGCAGCTGTTCACGCTCTACGGGCGGCCCCTGACCTCCTCCCCCGTCCCCCTGGAGGAGCTGCGCGCCCACGCCCACCCGGACGACGTGGCCTCCATCGACCGCTTCCTGCGCACGCTCCTGCACCACCGGCGCGAATCCTCGGTTGACTTCCGGCTCCAGCGCACCGACGGCATCACCCGGCACATCCGTCTCGTCGCGGAGCCCGTCCTCGACGACCGGGGCAGCCTGCACGCGGTGCGCGGCGCCTACCAGGACATCTCCTCCCAGCACTGGACGGAGGTGGCCCTCGCCGCCACCCGGGACCAGCTCGCGCACACCGAGGCGGAGGCGGCCGAGCGCAGCAGGCTCGCCCTCCAGCTCCAGCACGCCATCATGCCTCCGGCGCCCGCCCCCCTGGAGGTCCCCGGCATCCGCATCGCGGTCCGTTACCGGCCCGCGGAGTCTGAGGCGATGGTGGGCGGCGACTGGTACGACTCGGTCGTGCTGCCCAACGACAAGGTGCTGCTGTGCGTCGGCGACGTCGCCGGGCACGGCATCGAGGCGGCCACCGGCATGGTCATCCTGCGCAACGCCCTCCGGGGCCTCGCGGTGACCGGCGCCGGGCCCGCCCAGCTGCTGTCCTGGCTCAACACGGTCGCCCACCACCTGACCACCAACGTGACCGCCACCGCCGTGTGCGGCATCTACGATCCTCGGACGCGGGCACTGCGCTGGGCGCGCGCCGGACACCTGCCGCCGGTCCTGGTACGGGGTACCGAGGCGCAGGCCTTCCCGATGGCCCACGGGCTGCTGCTGGGGGCGCTGCCGGACGCCGACTTCGAGGAGGAGGAGGTGCGGCTGGAGCCCGAGGACACGTTGCTGATGTACACCGACGGGCTCGTCGAGCGGCGGGACGTCTCCGTGACGGACTCCCTTTCGCAGTTGCTCTCCCTCGCGGCGCGGGAGGCGGATTCCCTGGACAGGCGGGTCGACCGGCTGCTGACGCACAGCAGGTCCGACACCGACGACGACACCTGCCTCATCGGTATCCAGGTCCGCTGAGCGGCGGACCCGGTCCCCGGCTCACTCCGGGACGGGTTCTCCGTGCGGGTCGGCCACCCCGGGCGGGTGGAAGCAGGCGCTGATCGCCTTGCCGCCGTGGCAGGCGTGGACGTCCATCGTGTCGGCGAGTGCGTCCACGATGCCCAGGCCCCGGCCGGAGGTGGCGGTCGCGTCGGCCTCGCGGGGCCTGGGCAGCCGCGGATCGGCGTCGGCCACGCTCACGTGCAGGCAGTGGCCGTCCCACGTCAGGACGAGGTGAGCGGTCTCGGCGGCGTGGACGTGGGCGTTCGCGACCAGTTCGGAGACGCTGAGCAGGATCGAGTGGACGGTGTCCGGGGCGTCGGCCGCCCAGTCCAGCGACGCGAGGTGCTCGGCGGTCCACTGGCGGGCCGCGCGGACCCCGTTCGACACCGGAAAAGACCGGGCCCACCCGACTGCCCTCATCGCCATCATCCTCACCGTTTCCCTTCGTTGCCAAGTGCCGCTATCCGCGCCGCCGTCGGTGCTGCGATCGCCGCCGCTCCATGCCGCTTCGCCTGCCGACGACGCGAGTACCCCGCACGGCCGGGGGCATCCCCGGGGCCCGCGCCGGACTCCGCGTCCGCGAGGCAGGTGTAGCCCCGCGCAACCGGGGCAGCCGAGGGCCAAGATCGTCCGGCTTTCCCGAAAGGATCCGCCCATGCTGATGGCCCACCCGGCTGTTCTCTCCGGTCTCGTCGAGCGCTACTGGGCGCTGGCGGTCCTGTGCGCCCACGACGACACTCCGCAGACCCGCGGGCGCATGGACGACGTCGCGCACACCTTGTGCGTCGCGACGGGCACCTCCAGTGTGGACGCGGCGCTCGCTGCCGCCCGTTACCGCCTCCCGGGCGCACGCACCTTCGACGACTCGGTCCTGGCCAGTTAGGGCGTGTCCTTCGGATCAGCCGGGCCGCCGCGGGCCCGGCATGATCCGAAAGACACGCCCTAGCGCCGGTCGGGACTCCTCGCGCCGCTGCCCTGCTCCTTTGACGAGGGGCGGGGCAGCAGCGTGCGGGCCGCGGGCTTGCGGTGCTACGCGCCGGCGGTGATGCGGGCGCACTCCCGTACGACGGCGCCCAGGTCCCCCGTCTTGGACAGCAGTTCCCGCTGGATGCGCGCCCCGTTGCCGCGCTCGAAGAGCTCCTCTATGCCCTGGCGGGCCGCCGCGGCGTCGCCGTGGTCCTCAAGGGCTTCGCGCACGTGCTCGAACAGCGCGTCCACCACCACGCGCGCCGGCGCCTCCAGCATCGTCGTCGGGTGGATGAGGGGTCCGTCTATGCCCGAGCGGGCCGCCCGCCACGACGCCAGCCGCAGCAGGCTCACCCCGATGCGAGCCGGGGGCTGACCGGCCTCGTAGGCGCGTGCCGCCGTTTCCACGAGCCCCCGTACGAGCGTGGCGAGCAGGACGGTGGTGGAGGGGTGCAGGCAGACGTCCGCGACCCGGATCTCCACGGTGGGGTAGTTCGCCGCGAGCCGGGCATCGAAGTAGATCATGCCCTGGTCCCGGAGCACCCCGGTGCCGACCATGGCGGAGACCTGCTCGTGGTACCGGTCCGCGCTGCCGAAGATCTCCGTCGGCCCCGCGGAGGGCCACCGGTTCCACACCCGGCTGCGGTAGCTCCCGTAGCCGCTGTCCTGGCCCTGCCAGAAGGGCGAGTTGCCGCTGATGGCGGTGAGGACGGGCAGCCAGGGCCGGATGCGGTCGATCACGGCCACGCCCTCTTCGTCGGAGTCGACGCCGACGTGGACGTGGCAGCCGGACGTCAGCTGTTCCTGCGCCGTGAGGCCGAACCGCTCCGCGACCCACGCGTAGCGTTCCCCGGCGTTGGCCGTGGGCCGCACGGGCAGCGGCGAGGTGGCGAGCGCCGCCACCTCGGCGCCGGCCTTCGCAGCGTGCCGGGCCGCCTCGGAGCGCCACCTGACGATCTCCTCCGTCAGCTCCCCCATCTCCGTCACCGGTTTGGTGGAGAATTCCACCTGCTCGCGCATCAGCTCCTTCTCGAAGGTGCCTTGCTCTTCGGCCACGGCATGCCGCTTCGCCTCGGCCAGGACCGCGCCCGACACGGAGAGCGGTTCCCCGCTCTCCGATCCGACCAGCAGGAGTTCCTCTTCCACCCCGACGCTGCGCAGACGCACTCGCACCACTTCCGTTCGTTTCCTCTGTACCGATGGTGCGCGGCTGCCCCGGCCCGGGCCCGCCATGCGCTACGGCTTGTTGGCGATGGCTCCGAGGTACTGGTTGAGCGACTCCAGGCGGGCGTCGAGTCGCTCGGTGCTCTGGGCGACGTCCTGGAGCTCCCGCGCCGCGGCGAGGACCGCGAGGACCAGGGCACGGGCGGCCGGGTCGCTGACGTCGCGCAGCGCCGTGCGGGCTTCGTCGAGGAGGGGGGACGGGACGGGAACGGTCGATTCCATGTCTGTCTCCTGTCAGGGGGATCCATCGGGGGGCTGTGAGGGGGGAACCGTCGTGGGGAGTCGTCGGGGCAACTGTCGTGTCGGGAGCGAGGGGAGCCCGCCCCGCCGGGTCAGCGGCTGCTCCGCTTGAGGTTGTAGACCAGGATGAGCAGGGCCGCCGCCATCAGCGCCAGGTGCAGCCATACCGGGCCTGCCGGAACGTGTTCACCGGCCGTCGTCTTCCACATCTCCGCTGCCTTCCGCCGGGGCGTAGCGCTCTGTCATTGCCGTGTTACCGCGCTTGCCCGCGATTCGGGCGGCGACGCGCCCGCCGGCGCTGGGCCCGTCAGGTTTCGCCCGCCCTCGAGTGGACATCCGCCAGGCATGAACGACACCCCAGCTCCGCGCGACAAGGACGACCGCGACGGCCGGGTCCGGCCCACGGAGCCCGTACCCGGATCGGGCCCCGGCCATGGCTCCGGCGCTGACCCCGGCCCCGGCTCCGGCTCTGGCCCCGGCCCGGGCCCCGAGGTGGAGCGAAGGGCACCGGATGAGCCCACGGACCTGCCCGGCAGGTCGTGGGGGGCCGTGCTGAAGCGGACCGTCCGGGAGTTCCAGAAGGACGAGCTGGCCGACCGGGCCGCCGCCCTCACCTACTACGCCGTCCTGTCCCTGTTCCCGGCGCTGCTGGTGCTGGTGTCGCTGCTCGGGGTGGCCGGGAAGTCCGCCACGCAGTCGGTGCTGGACAACCTGCAGAAGCTGGCGCCGGGCGCGGCGCGGGACGTGATCTCCAACGCGGTCCGTCAGCTCCAGGGCGGCACGGGACTCGGCTCGGTCCTGGCCGTCGTCGGTCTGATCGCCGCACTGTGGTCGGCGTCCGGGTACGTGGCGGCGTTCATCCGCGCGTCCAACGCCGTCTACGACGTGCCCGAGGGGCGGCCCGTGTGGAAGGTGCTGCCGCTGCGGTTCGCGCTGACGGTGGCGCTGCTGGTCATGGCGTGCGCGAGCGGGCTGATCGTGGTGTTCACCGGCGCTCTCGCCCGGCGCGCCGGTGACGCCCTGGGTCTCGGGAACACCGGCGTCACGGTGTGGTCGATCGCGAAGTGGCCCGTTCTGGTCATCCTCGTCACGATCATGATCGCGTTGCTGTACTGGGCTTCCCCCAACGCGAAGGGCCGCGGGTTCCGCTGGATCACGCCCGGCAGCTTCCTCGCCCTGCTGATCTGGATGGCCGCCTCCGCCGGCTTCGCGCTGTACGTGGCGAACTTCGGCTCGTACAACAAGACGTACGGCACGCTGGCGGGTGTCATCGTCTTCCTCATCTGGCTCTGGATCACCAACCTGGCCATCCTGCTCGGCCTCGAGTTCGACGCCGAGATGAGCCGGCAGCGCGCGATCGCGGGCGGGCTCCCGCCCGACCGGGAGCCGTACGTCGAACCGCGCGACACCCGGGAGTGGAGCGAGGAGGACAAACGGCGCGCGGAGTGACCCCTCGTGTCCTGCCCGGATCGGCGGGCCGGTCGGCCGATAGTGGAGCGGTGGGCAACGGATCGCAGGAACAGGGGCCGGGACGGCCGGGGCAGGGCGCGCCGCCGCAGGGCTCCGGCGGCGGGGGCATCGACTGGTCGGGCCCCGTCGGGGCGCGGGCGTTCGCGGAGGTGGAAGCGTCCACCGACTGGCTGCTCGGCTACCCGTTCGTCTTCGAGGCCCTGTCCCACCGGATGGGCGCGGGCGCGGTGCTCGTCGACTACGGCTGCGGGCCGGGCCGGGTGGCGGACCGCGCGGCGCGGACGCTGGGAGCGCGGGTAGTGGGCGTGGACACCTCTCCCGAAATGCTGGAGCTGGCCCGGCGGACGAGCCCGGCGGTGGCCGAGTACCACCTGGTCCAGAACGGCCGGGCGACCGGCCTGCCGGACGGGTGCGCGGACGCGGTGATGTGCAACCACGTACTGGCCTCCCTGGCGACCGAGGAAGCGGTGCTCGGGGTGTTCGCCGAGATCCGCCGCCTGCTCCGGCCGGGCGGGCCGTTCGTGCTACTGGGCACCGACCCGGCCTGTGCGGGCATCGAGTACGCCTCCTTGCGCGTGGGCCGGGCGGGGGCGGTGTACGGGCCGGGCGAGGAGATGCCGCTCGGGCTGCGCCGGACGAACGGCTCCTGGCAGGAGGTGCGCAACCACGCCTGGCCGGTGGACGTACTGGCGGCCCTGGTGGAGCGGTCCCGCTTCCGTGACGTGTTCCAGCGCCGGCCGACGGTGGCGGAGGCCCTCCCCCTCGCGGAACCCGGCCTCGCCGGGCGCTTCCCCTGGACGGCGGAACGCACCCGCCCCCCGCTGGTCATCACGACGGCGGTCGCGGCGTGAGGCCGCGGGCCGGCAGGTGCCGGTCGGTATCGACGCTTGACCTCAACCGGACTTGAGCTCCTACGTTCCTCCCAGAGCCGCAGGAACCGACCGGCGGCGCATTTGCACGGAGGTTCGCCGTGAGCGAGCGCACAGCCGACATCGAGGTACCCGACCGCTACCGCTACGCCGTGATCCCCCACATCATGGTCGACGACGCCGCCGCGGCGATCGACTTCTACCGGCGGGCGTTCGGCGCCCGCGAGGACTTCAGGCTCGACGCTCCGGGCGGCGGGGTCCTGCACGCCGAGATCACCATCGGACGCTCGGTCCTGATGCTGGGTGACGCCGGCGTGGACGAGGCGGAGGCCGCGTCCTTCGCCGCACCGGCCGCGCTCGGCGGAGGCACGTCCGTCACCCTGCACGTCTTCGTGCCCGATGTCGACGAGCTGGCCGTGCGCGCGGAAGCCGCCGGCGCCGAGATCCTCCAGCCGCCGAAGGACATGTTCCACGGTGACCGCACCGTCATCCTCAGGGACCCGTCCGGTCACATCTGGGTGTTCCTGACCCACGTGGATGACGTCTCACAGGAGGAGCTCCGGCGTCGCCTGGCCGCCGCCGGGTGACCGGACCGGGACGGCGGCCGGGTCCCGTCCGCCCGGAGGGCCTACTCGTCCGTCAGGGACGCCGTGACGGTGAACAGGGCTCCGTCGGGGTCACGCAGGGCGACCCAGCGCTCGGTGGCGTTCTCCTCGATGTCCGACATGATCCGGCCGCCGAGCGCCGCGGCCGCCTCCAGGGCCGGTTCCAGTGCGGGGACGCGGAAGTGGACCCGCCACCGCGGCCGGACCTGCGGCTGGAGCGCGGCGGTCTCCACCGGGCCGCTGTTGAGCCGGGCGACGGGCTCGCCGAGGTGGCGCAGGACGACCTGGTCGTCCTCGTAGGAGATCTCCACGGGCCCCTTGGTCCACTGCAGCACCTCGCCGTAGAAGAGGGCCGCGTCGAAGGCGTTGAGGGTGAGCAGTTCCAGCCACGCCGGGGCGTGGCCGGAGCCCACGCGCCAGCCGGAGAAGACGATGCCCTCCCAGATCCCGAAGACGGCGCCGTCGCGGTCGGTGGCCAGGGCGCCGCGGCCGCCGGTGTCGAAGGAGACGGGCCCCACGCCGACCGTTCCGCCGCGCTCCCGGATCCGGGCGACGGTCTCGTCGGCGCTCTCGACGGCGAAGTAGGGCGTCCAGGCGGCGGGCACTTCGAGTTCCCCGGCCAGGGCCCCGATCCCGGCGACCGGGGCGCCTTCCACCTCGGCGACGGCCAGGCCCTCACCCAGCCCACCCGGCCGGAACGACCAGCCGAGTACCGCGCCGTAGAAGCGCTGGGCGGCCTCCAGGTCCCGCGTCGCCAGACTCACCCAGCACGGAGCGCCCAGGGCATCACCCGTCGAATCCTGCACAGCCGCGCTCCGTCCCTCAGCCCGATGCCGGGGCGCCACGGCGGCGGCCCCCCTCAAGAGGTACCGTCCCGGCCGCACCGCCGCCGTCATGACGCGCCGCACGGCCGGGGGCTTGATCAACGCGCCCGGGCCTGGCCCCGCTCGGGCAGGTCCTCGTCGGCGGGGAGGGCGGCGAAGCCGCGGCGGGGGGCGCCCGTGGCGGTCGCGGGCGGTTGTTTGCCGCAGAACGCCGCTTCGAGGGTGCCGCCGAGCGCCGTGTTGGCTTCGCCCCGGTTGGAGGTGTTCGCCATGGCGGCGAGGGTGCGCCGGCCGTCGCGGGTGGCGAAGGCGTAGGTGTAGAAGCCCTGGACCGTGCCCGTGTGGCCGTAGACCGAGGTGCCGCAGGACAGGTCGTAGCGGCGCAGGCCCAGACCGTAGAAACGGGTGTGCGTCGCGTCGGTGGGCGTCATCGTGAGCATGGCGTCGAGGGTGCGTGCCGGCAGCAGCCTGCCGCCCAGCAGTGCGGAGACGAAGGTGTTCAGGTCGGCCGCGTTCGAGATCATCGCCCCGGCGGACTGGGCCCAGGAGACGGTCTGCTCGGTGGAGTCGACCGGCCCGGCCCCGGCTTCGTCGGGGTAGAGGTAGCCGTGCGCGTGCGGGCCCTTGATCTCGGTGCGGGGGTGCACGTAGGAGGTGTTCCTGAGTTTCAGCGGCTTGATGATGCGCCGCTCGTACTCCTCGGCGACCGGGTTCCCGGTGGCCTTCTCGATGAGCATGCCGAGGACGACGAAGTTGGTGTTGGAGTACGAGTACGCCGCGCCGGGCTGCGAGGTCCGCGGCTCGCGCAGGGAGAGGTTCACCAGTTCGCGGTAACCGAACACCTTGTTGCGGACCGCCTCGAAGCCGGGAACGGTCCGGGCGAACATCGCGTTGGTGTAGTCGGCGAGCCCGCTGCGGTGGGTGAGCAGGTGACGCACCGTGATCCGGTCGTCGGGCAGCAGGCCCGGCAGGTAGTGGTTGACGGGCTGGTCCAGGCCGATCCTGCCCTCGTCGACCAGCTGCAGCAGCACCACACTGGAGAACGTCTTGGTGACGCTGCCGATCCGGAAGCGGGAGTTGGGGTCCATGGCGGCGCCGGTGGTCCGGTCCTTGACCCCGACGGCCCTGGTCCGTACCCCCGTCGGGCCGGTGAGGCGCGCCATGGCGCCGGGTGCTCCGGCACCGGTCGTGTTGCGCAACGCCCGGGTCAGGGCGTCCAGATCGGGCGCGGGCGGGCCGCTGCGCACCGTGGGCGCGGTGGGTGCGGCGTACGCGGTGGCGGCGGGCGCGAGCCCGGTCACCACCGCGATCAGGGCTGCGCTGACGGCCAGGCGACGGTCCATGGTCAGGGACACGTTGCTCCTCAACTCGGTTCGCGGGGGCCAAGTGGCGGTGGCAGCCTACGCACGCACGGGCCCCGTAAGGGGCCGTCAGTACCGGTGCGGGCGAACTCGTTCCCCCTCAGGCGTACGTTCCGTCCGCGAGGGAAGGTAGGCCCCGTGCCGACGGACGACGAGACCCTCGATGGATTCGCGGCCGAGCTACGACGCCTGCGCCGGCGGCGCAACGTGTCGCTCTCGGACCTCGCCCGCTCGATCCACTACAGCAAGGGCTACCTCAGCAAGATCGAGAACGGGCGGAAGCCGCCCACCCCCGATGTCGCCCGGCGGTGCGACGAGGTTCTCGACGCGGGCGGTGAACTGCTGCGCCTGGTCCCGCCGGTACCGGCCGTCCCCCAGGCCCGCGCCGGGGACGACGGGCCCGGCCCCGCGGGTTCCGGCGCGGTCTGCCCGTACCGGGGCCTGACCTCCTACGGGCCCCAGGACGCGGAGTGGTTCTTCGGCCGTGACAGCGCCACCGCCGAGCTGACCGGCCGGCTCGCCGAGCGGATCGGGCACGGGGCCGTGGCGGTGGTGGCCCCGTCGGGCGCCGGGAAGTCCTCGCTGCTGCGCGCCGGGCTGCTGCCCGCGCTGCGCCGGGGGGCGCTGCCGGTCGCGGGGTCGCAGGACTGGCCGGTGGTGGTGTGCGCGCCGGGGGCCCACCCCCTCAAGGAGCTGCTGCGCTGCGCGGCGGACGTGCTGGGGGCGGCTGCGGCGGGGATCACGCCGGAGGAACTGGCGGACCGTCCGGACCGGCTGCCGCACGCGGTGGCCGGTTCCCTCGGCCGGCCCGGGCTCGTACTCCTCGTCGACCAGTTCGAGGAGGTGTTCACGCTGTGCGAGGACGACCGGGAGCGCGGGGCCTTCGTGCGCGTGCTGCACTCGCTGGCCGCCTGCGCCACCACCGCCGTGGTCATCGGGCTGCGGGCCGACTTCTGCGGGCACTGCCTCGGCCATCCGGAGCTGGTGGAGGTGTTCACGCACGGCCTGTTCGCCCTCGGCCCGATGTCCGAAGGCCAGTTGCGCCGGGCCATCTCCGAGCCCGCCGCACGGGCCGGGCTGACCCTGGAGGTGGGCCTGGTCGAGCTGCTGCTGCGCGATCTCGGGGACCGCTCGGCAGCCCACGCCGGTTCCCTCCCGCTCCTGGCCCACGCCCTGCTCGGCACCTGGCAGCAGCGCAGCGGCAGGACCCTGACCGTGGCCGGCTACGAGATGACCGGCGGGATCCACGGAGCGGTCGCACGCACCGCCGAGTCGGTGTTCGCCCGGCTGGAGCCCGCGGAGCGGCGCATCGCGCGCCACCTGCTGATCAGGCTCGTGCACATCGCGGACGGTGAGGGTGCCCAGACCCGCAGGCCGGTCGAACGGGACCGGCTGCTGCGGCAGGTGGCGGATCCCGGGGCGGGCGGCCGGGTCCTGGACGCGTTCATCGAGGCCCGGCTGGTGACCGCCGACGGGGCGTCGGTGGAGATCACCCACGAGGCTCTGCTGCGGGCGTGGCCGCGCCTGCGCGAGTGGATCGAGTCCGACCGGGCCGCCCTCGTGGTGCGCCAGCGGGTCTCCGACGCCGGGGCCGAGTGGGTGCGGGGCGGACGTGATCCCAGCCTGCTGTTCCGGGGGTCGCGGCTGGCCGGGGTGCGGGAGTGGGTCGAGCGGCAGGACCCGTCCCAGCTGGGGCCCGAGGAGCGGGAGTTCATCGCGGCGTGCGAGGCCGAGGAGGAGCGGCGGAGCCGGGCGGTGCGGCGCCAGAGCAGGATCCGCCGGGCCCTGGTCGTCACTTTGGCCGGTTTGCTGGCGGTCGCGCTGGCCGCCGGGGCGCTGGCCTTCCAGCAGCGTTCGCAGGCGCTGGACCAGGGGCGTACGGCGCAGTCGCAGGCGATGGCGGTACGGTCGCGGTCGCTGGCGGCGGGGCAGCCCGAGGCCTCCATGCTGCTCGCGGCGGCCGCCTACCGCACGGCGCCCACCGCGGAGGCCCGGGGGGCGCTGCTGAGCAGCCAGTCGCAGTACTTCGCCGGCCGGCTGCGCGGGCACGCGGGAGCGGTCAACTCGGTGGCGTACAGCCCGGACGGCAAGGTGCTGGCCTCGGCGAGCTCGGATTCCTCGGTACGGCTGTGGGACGCGGACGGGCGCCGGCTCGTCGGCACGTTCACCGGGCACACCGGGGCGGTGGCATCGGTGGCCTTCGCGCCCGACGGGAGCCGGCTGGCGACGGCGGGGGCGGACGGGACGGTGCGCCTGTGGGACGTGGGGGCCCGGCGGCTGACCGCCACCCTGACGGGGCACCGTGGCGGTGTGCGTGCGGTGGCGTTCAGCCCGGACGGGCGCACCCTGGCCTCCGGCGGCACCGACCACACCGTGCGGCTGTGGGACGTACCGGACGGCGCCGCGCGGACGGTGCTGACCGGGCACGAGGACGCGGTGATGGCCGTGGCGTTCAGCCCGGACGGCTCCCTCATCGCCTCCGCCGGGGCCGACCGCAACGTGCGGCTGTGGGACGCGGCGGACCTCGGACGGGTGGTGGTGCTCTCCGGTCACACCGATCAGGTGCTCGGGATCGCCTTCTCCCCGGACGGCAGGACCCTGGCCTCCGGTGGCGCGGACCGGACCGTGCGGTTGTGGGGCATGCCGGGGGGCGCGGAGGGGGCGGTGCTCACCGGCCACGGCGACGACGTGAACGCGGTCGCGTTCAGCCGTACGGGCGACAGCGTGGTCAGCGCCAGCGGTGACGGCACGGTCAAGTCGTGGGATCCCGTCACCCGCAAGGTGATCGCCACGCTCTCGGGTCACACCGACTACGTGCTCGCCGTCGCCGCCGGGCCCGGGCAGCAGCTCGCCACCGGCGGGTTCGACCAGTCCGTGGTGCTGTGGGACCCCGGCCGGGCCGCTCTGGCCACCCGGCCGTTCACCGAGGCGTGGCAGTCGGCGTTCTCCCCGGACGGCCGACTGCTGGCGTCGGCGCAGGCGGACCACACCGTACGGGTGTGGGAGCCGGGCCGGCGCCGGCTGCTGACCACCCTGACCGGCTGCGGGGGGTCGGTGTTCTCCGTCGCGTTCTCGCCGGACGGGCACCTGGTCGCCGCCGCGGGGGCCGACCGTACGGTCAGGACCTGGAAGGTGGCGGACGGGAAACCGGCCGCGGTGTTGACCGGCCACGGCGGCTCGGTCTTCGCGGTGGCGTTCTCCCCGGACGGCAGGACGCTCGCCTCGGCCGGCGCGGACCACACCGTGGCCCTGTGGGACGTGGGCACGGGCCGGCGGGAGGCGACCCTCGACGCCCACCAGGACTTCGTCAACGCCGTGGCGTTCAGCCCGGACGGGCGCACGCTGGCTTCCGGTAGCGATGATCTGACGGTACGACTGTGGGACGTGACGGATGTACGGACCGCCGGGCACGCGCCGCGGGCCGTACTGCGCGGCCACACCGGCTCGGTGCGCGGCGTCGCGTTCTCCCCCGACGGGCGCATCCTCGCCAGCGGCGGCAACGACGGAACGGTCCGGCTGTGGGACACCGCCCGGCTCACCACGGCCGCCACCCTCGCCGGACACAGCGGGTCGGTGCGGGCGGTGGCGTTCAGCCCCGACGGCAAGGTGCTGGCCAGCAGCGGCAGTGACCAGAGCGTGAAGCTCTGGGACCCGCGGCGCGCCGAGCAGACCGCCACGCTCAACGGCCATACGGGAGCCGTGTGGGGCGTCACCTTCGACCCGGCGCGGCCGGGAACGCTGGCGAGCAGCAGCAACGACGGGACCGTGCGGCTGTGGAACACCGGCATCGCGCAGCGCGTTGCCGGGCTCTGCCGCCTCCTGGGGGACACCGGGCCCGAGCGCTGGGCCGGGCTACTGCCCGACGTCCCCTATCGGAGCGTGTGTCCGGCCGACGCCGGCTGAACTGCGGGAGGGGCCCGTTTCCCCGGGGGTTTCCCGTTTCCCACCGGCAAGGGCGACGCGTGGCGTCTCGACAGCGGCGCCCGCCGCGGCCCAGTCTCGAACCACCGCAGCCGGTGGCCGAGTTCCGTGGCAACCGCCGTCACCGGCCGGCCGTGCGGGCTTTGCGGCCGTCGGCGCGGAAGCCGGCGACCACGAGGCACGTCACGGAAGACCACGTGGTGGGTCACGAGGCCCACCGGCCACGAGGCCGTCGTCGGGAACACGACGTCGTCCGCAGGACAACGGGGAGAACGGGGAAACCAGGTATGCGCACCATCCTGCACAAAGCGAGGCGGTCCGTCGCGGCGGTCGGTCTCCTGGCGCTCTGCGCGGTCGGGGCCACGGCCCAACAAGCGGGCGCCGCACCGGCGTGGAGGGCCGAGGGGGCACCTTCGGCGGGCGCGGCGGCCGCCGAAGGCAGCTGTGACGTCCTCGCGCCCGGCGCGGCCGCTGCCGCACAGGCCGCGGTCCGGGCCGCCTGCTCGCAGATCGGCGTCTGGTACACGTGGGGAGGCGGCCACGGGGCGCAGCCGGGCCCCACCTACGGGCAGGTGGACCCCACCGATCCGGCGAGTCAGCACGACCCGGAGCGGCGCGGGTTCGACTGCTCGGGGCTCGTGCGGTACGCCTACGCCCAGGCCACCGGTCAGGACATCTTGGCCGGCACCTCCAACGCCCAGTACCACTCGTCCCGGGTCACGGCGCGTTTCGGCGCGTCCCAGGGCACCGGTCCACTGCTGCCGGGTGACCTGCTGGCCTGGGGCGGCGACAACTCCATCCACCACATCGCCGTCTACCTCGGCGCGGGAAAGATGGTCGAGGCCCGGCAGTCCGGCACCCACGTGATGGTGAGCGACGTCCGGCTCGGCGGCGACTACAACGGCGCCGTGCGCATCGCTGCCGACCCGGGGCAGGGCGGCACCTTCTCCACGTGGGGCACCGACGTGTGGACGCACAGCGAGCCGTCCACGACCAGCGGGCGGGTCCACAAGTTCGACGGCCCGACGCAGGTGCGGATCAGCTGCCAGAAGCACGCCCAGCCCGTGGACGCCGAGGGCTACCACAACGACGCCTGGTCCTACCTGCCCGACTACAACGCCTGGATCACCAACATCTACGTCCGGGGTGCCGCCTGGCTGGACGGCGTCCCCACCTGCCCCTGACACACCTTCACCCACACCGCACACACAAGGATCCGAGGAGTACACCGTGAACGCACCCAAGAAGTTCGCCCTGCTGGCCGGCGCGGCCGCCCTGACGGCCGGGCTCACCGTCACCTCACTGCCCTCGGCGACCGCCGCCCCGGCCAAGCCGGCCGCCGACTGCGGCGTCCACTCGGACGGCAGGCTCTACTGCGGGAACAGGGCCGGCGCGAAGGGCTACGCGGACCGCTCGTACCGTTCGGCGACGCGCGGCACGCTCAACACCACCTACAGCTGGTTCGTGTGCTGGGGCCCCGGCGACCCGCACCCGGGCGGCAACAACGTCTGGTACTGGACGCAGCTGGACAACGGCGCGTGGGGCAACGTCCCGGCCGTCGACGTCAACACGCCCAACGACCCTGCCTACGGCCTGCGCCAGTGCTGAGCCGCGCCTTCTGAGCAGGACTGCCGAGCACGACTGCTGAGCCGATCAGCGCGTGGGGCCCGCTCCCGGCCGGGAGCGGGCCCCACCGTTCGTTCTGCGCGGGCGGTCGGCGGACCGGCGCCGCGTCAGCTCGGCGGGTACGCGGCCGCCTTGAGGCAGCGGGCCAGGTGTGCGGTGTTCGCGGCGAGGGTCGCGGTGGTGCCCGCGGTCTCCTCGGGCGTCTTGTCCAGGTCCTGGTAGTCGGTGCCCTGCATCGCCTCGCCGACCCAGTAGGTGACGGCGCCGGGCGCCAGGCTGAAACCGACGTCGTTCAGGCCCTGGAAGAGATCGGCACTGACCTTGTGGGCACCGTCCTCGTTGCCGACGACGCACACGGCCGCGACCTTGCCGTAGGTGAGCAGGCGGCCCTCGTCGTCGGTCTCGGACAGTTCCGCGTCCAGCCGTTCCAGGACCCGCTGGGCGACGCTGGAGGGGTGGCCGACCCAGATCGGTGTGGAGATGACGAGGATGTCGCTGGCGAGGACGGTCCGGCGGATCTCGGGCCAGGCGTCCCCGTCGCCCATGTCCGTCCCCACTCCCGGTTTGACGTCGTGGTCCACGACCCGGATCACCGTGCCGCTCACACCGTGTTCACCGAGGGCCTCCATCGTCTGCTCGGCCAGCAACTGGGAGCTGGAGCGCTCCGGTGAGGGAGTGAGGCTGCACACCAGCGCCACGGCGCGCAGCGGGGTCGTCGGGGAGGCGGTCTGGCGGTTCTGTGTCGTGTCCATACGGACGCGGGTGCCCTCCCGCGGCGTTCTCTACCGGGCCGCTGGGCGCTGCCCGCACCGTCGGAAGACACCCCTGAACCACACGCTCGGTCACGGAAAAGGTGCGCTGGGTAGCGGACCGTGGCAGCGTCGGTGGTGCGGAGGCCAAAGAGGCCCTCCCGACGAGAGCAAGGAGCGTGAACCGTCATGGGCGGTATGCGGGACAAGAACCAGCAGCCGGGCAAGGGCCGCGAGGAGCAGGAGCACCAGCGGCAGCAGCGTCCCGGCCAGGACGCCGGATCCATGCGGCCGGCCGGTGGCCGTCAGCGCAAGCCGGGTGAGGTGTCGCACGACCGCGCCGTCGACGACGACATGCTGGGCGACGACGACATGGACATGCCCCGCGACGAGCGTCGCTGACCCGCGGCCGCTCGCACAGGACTCCGGCCGGTGGCTGACCACCGGCCGGAGTCCGCCGTGCCGGGCGGCTCGCGGGCGAAGGGGCCGGGCAGCCGGGCCATGCGGCCGCTCCTCGCGGGTAGGCGCATCGGCCAGGACCGCGTGCACGAGGCGCAAGGAGGCACCACATGGCCCGGCTGTCGGTGGAAGGGGCGGAAATCGTCGTCCGGCTGTCCATGCGCGAGCGGCTTGCCGTGCGTCGTCGGCACCACATCCGCGTCCCCGTCGCGGCGGTGCGCGAGGTCGCCGTGGAAACCAGCTGGTGGCGCGTACTGCGAGGGACGGCGGGCAGGGGCAGCTGGCACCCCGGGCACTGTGTGGGGATCAGGCGTTCACCGGAAGGCGGAGGGGGCGAGGACTTCGTCTCGGTACGCGCCCGCGGCCCGGTGCTCCGCCTGGAGCTGGCCGCTGGCGCCGAGTTCCGCCGGATCGCGCTCAGCATCCCCGACCCGCAGGCGACGGCGCGCAGGCTGCGTTCCCTGCGGCCCGAGGACCCTGCGCCGGACGGGGCGGGGCGGCAGGAAGAGGCGCGCGCCCCGCAGGCACCGCACCGCCCCCTGCTCCAGCACGAGGGGGGCACGGCGGACGACCACGGCCGCGCGCCCGGCGATCCTTCCCGGACCGGGACCGGCGCGCAGCCGAAGGCCGACGACGAGCGGGTACGCAGGGCCGACGAGGGCGAGTGACGCCGCGTGCCACCGCGCGCCCCGCGTCACAGAGCGCCCAGGATCTGCGGCGACAGGTTCTTGATCGTCGTGTTGGCCCAGCGGACCTGCCGGAGCGTGCGGGGGTGGCAGGAGGAGGCGAGCTCCAGGAGCCGGGGCTCCCGGGTGGCCTGCGCCGTCTGCGCGAGCATCTCCCAGTGCAGCGAGTTCTCGGCGGCGGCCAGGTAGAGGTCCTTGAGGTCGTGCAGCAGGAGCAGGCCGGGCTCGGGGCGCCTGCCGAGGGCCTGCGACGCCTTCTCCCGCAGCGCGGTGAGCGCTCCGCCGGGGTCGCGGTGTCCGGGCGGCCCGTCGAGGTCCAGCGCGTAGTGCCGGCCCGCCTCGGCCAGACGGGCGGCGTGCTCGTGGGACCACCCGGCGAGGTCGAGGGCGACGTGGTGGACCTCGTGTTCGGTGCGGTGGCGTTCGGCTGCCGCCCGCAGCTCGTCCTCCAGGTGCCGTTCACCGTGGTGCAGCGCGCGCAGGGTGAGGGTGATGCCGTTCATGGCCGGGCCGCCTCGTCGGGGGTGGAGTCGCCCCGGGGGACGTCCGTGCTCTGGGTGGCCCGGGCGTCGGGGCCGCCCTCGGTGGGACGGATCCCGTCGGGGCGGGCCGGGGCGGACGCGGTGGTGGTGGGAGCGGGCGCCGGGACTCCGTCGCCCCGCCTGACCAGGGTGAGGCGGGCCGCGGCGGTCTTGAACAGGGGCTGTTTGGACGCGGGGTCCCAGTCGGTGACGGTGGTCTCGTTCGCCGCCCGGCCAGGTCCTTCCCCGGACGGCCCGTAGCCCTCGGCGGTGTCCCAGTAGCCGTAGTGGAACGGGACGAAGAGCAGGCCCTCGCGGATCCCGGTGATGCGCAGCGTGCCGCGCAGGGAGCCGCGGGGTGTGGTGACGTCCACCAGGTCGCCCTCCGCGAGGCCTCGGGCGCTCGCGTCCGCGGCGGACAGTTCCACCCACACTTCGGGAGCCGCCGCGTTCAGCTGCGGGACGCGGCCGGTCTTGGTGCGGGTGTGGAAGTGGTAGAGGGTCCGGCCCGTGGTGAGCTGGAGCGGGTACTCCTGCGAGGGTTCCTCGTGGGCGGGCCGGTACTCGGCGGCCTTGATGACGGCCTTGCCGTCCGGGTTCAGGGAGCGGTACTCCACCACCTCCACGGAGGCACCGGTGACGAGGTCCTTGCCGTAGCTCTCGCAGACGTCAGGGTGGGCCCAGCTGATGCCGTCGGTGTAGAGGCGCTCGGTCCCTTCGGGACGGGTCTCGTCGCACGGCCACTGGATGCCGCTGCCGCCGCGCAGCTTGTCGTAGGTGATGCCGGTGTAGTCACAGGGCCGTCCGGCACTGCACCGCTTCCACGCCTCGAACGCCTCCTGTGGCCCGTCCCAGGTGATCAGCGGGCCGCCGTCCTTGTCACGGAAGTCCATGCGGCGCGCGTAGTCGAGGAAAATCGCCAGGTCGGGGCGGGCGTCCCCGGGAGGGTCGACGGCCTTCTCGCTGAGGTGGACCGTGCGGTCCGCGTTGGTGAAGGTGCCGGTCTTCTCCCCCCAGGTCGCGGCGGGCAGGACGACGTCGGCCAGTTGCGCGGTCTCCGTGAGGAACAGGTCCTGTACGACGGTGAACAGCCGGTCCTGGGCGAGGACCGAGCGGATCCGGCCGAGTTCCGGCAGCGATACCGCCGGGTTGGTGCCGCTGATCCAGAGCATGCGGAGCGACCCCTGCTCGGCGTAGCGGAAGATCTGCATGGCGTGCGTGGGCGGCGCGTAGTGCGGGATGGCCGACGGTTCCACGTTCCACACCCGGGCCAGGTCCGCGACGTGCCGGTCGTTCTGCCAGTTCCTGAACCCCGGCAGGTCGCCGTCCGCCCCGCATTCGCGGGTGTTCTGCGCCGTGGGCTGCCCGTTCATCTGGAGCACTCCCGCGCCGGGCCGGCCGAGCATGCCGCGGATCAGGTGCAGGTTGTTGACCTGTACGGCGGCGGCCGTGGCCTGGTGGGACTGGTAGACCCCCTGGAGGACGGTGGACAGCAGCCGCTCCGCGGAGCCGAGGAGTCCGGCTGCCTCGCTGATCGCCGCCGCGGGCACGTCACAGATCGCGGAGGCCCACTCGGGGGTGCAGGAGGCGACGCGCCGGCGGAGTTCCTCGAAGCCGACGGTGTGCGCCCCGATGAACTCCCCGTCCACGCGGTCGGTACGGATGATCTCGTGCAACAGGGCGTTGAGCAGGGCGACGTTCGTCCCGGGCCGCGGCGCGAGGTGGACGTCCGCCCTGCGGGCCACGCGCGTGGGGCGGGGGTCGACGCAGATCAGACGGGGCGGGTCGGCCCCGTCGAGCCGGTCCAGCACGCGCATCCACAGCACGGGCTGCGTCTCGGCCATGTTGTGGCCGAAGAGCGCGAGGGTGTCGGCGTGGTCGACGTCCGTGAACGAGCCGGGCTGGCCGTCACAGCCGAAGGACTCCTTCAGGGCTTCCCCCGCGGTGGCGGTGCACAGCCGGGTGTTGCCGTCGAGGTGGTTGGTGCCGATGCCGGCCCGGGCCAGCACGGCGAGGGTGTAGTACTCCTCCAGGAACAGCTGGCCGCTGGTGTAGAAGCCGATGGAGCCCGGGCCGCGCTTGTCCAGGAGTTCTTTCGAGCGGGCCGCGATGCGCCCCATCGCGGTGTCCCAGTCGCAGGGCACCAGTCGGCGGCCGTCGCGGAGGAGAGGGCTCGTCAGGCGGTCCGGGGAGGCGTTGGCCTGCCAGCCGAAGAGGTCCTTCGGGCCGAGCCGGCCACGATTCACCCGGTCCGCGGCGCGCCCGCGGACGCCCACGATCCGCCCGTCGCGGACGGCGATGTCCATGGCGTCGCCGTTGGAGTGCAGCAGGGACGCCGTCTGGACCCAGCGGTCGACCTCGTCGGTGGTGGTCCCGGGTGCGAGGTGCGTGTCGGTCCGCACGGGCCAGGCCGCTCCCCGCGCATAGGGCGTACGGCCGCCCCAAGGGTCCGCGATGCGGTCCACCGACGCTTCCATGACGCACCTCCACCGGTCTCCGGTACGTTCCCACCGACGCCTGCCCGGGGCCGGGCGGCTCACGCGGGCGCCCGGCGCCTTCCCCCGGACGGGGCAGCGCCCGCACCGGCGGCGGGGGGCCCGGCGGCGAGGAGCGGCGGCGGGGAGCGGGGGGCCGGCGGCGAGGAGCGGCGGTGGCGGGCGGCCCGGCCGCCGGGCCGGCCCCTCCCATGGGGCAGGATGGAAACTCCCGTTCGCAGGGCGCCCATCCGCCCGAACGGGAGCCTCCGCACGACGAACTGACAGGTGACAAGGTGACGACACACCCCATACGACGGCCTGCGGCGGCCGTCGCCGCTCCCCCGGTCCGACGTGGAACGGAGGGCCCGCGTTGAACCGGGACCTCGTCCTGCACGACTGGCTGGTGGCCGGGATCGCGCTGGCCGCCGGGGGTGTGGCCGCGCTCCTGCTGCGGGGGCTGCTGCGCTGGCTGGCCAAGCACGCCCAGCGGACCCGGTGGAGCGGCGACGACGTCATCGTCGACGCGCTGCGCACGCTCGCGCCGGGAGCCGCTGTGATCACGGGCGTGGCGGTGGCCGCCGGGACGCTGCCGCTGACGGCCAGGATCTCGGGGTTCGTCAACGCCTCGCTGACCGCCCTGCTGATCCTCTTCGCCACGTTCAGCGCCGCCCGGGTCATCGCGGGCCTGGTCCAGTCCGTGGCGCAGTCGCGGACCGGAGTGGCCGGCTCGGCGACCATCTTCGTCAACATCACGCGCATCGTGGTGCTGACCATGGGCGTGCTCGTCGCACTCGAAACGATGGGCGTGTCCATCGCGCCGCTGCTCACCGCGCTCGGCGTGGGCGGTCTCGCGGTGGCCCTCGCCCTCCAGGACACCCTGGCCAATCTCTTCGCGGGCGTGCACATCCTGGCGTCGAAGACGGTGCAGCCCGGTGACTACATCCGCCTCAGCAGTGGCGAGGAGGGGTACGTCGTCGACATCAACTGGCGCAACACCGTGGTCCGCAACCTGTCGAACAACCTGGTCATCATCCCGAACGGGCGGCTCGCCAAGACGAACATGACCAACTACACCCAGCCCGAACAGCAGTTGTCGCTGCTGGTGCAGGTGGGCGTGGGGTACGAGAGCGACCTGGAGCACGTGGAGCGCGTGACGCTGGACGTCGTCGACACCGTGATGGCCGACATCAACGGCGCCGTCCCCGAGCACGAGGGAGCGGTCCGCTTCCACACGTTCGCGGACTCACGGATCAACTTCACCGTGATCCTCGGCGTCGGCGAGTTCAGCGACCAGTACCGGATCAAGCACGAGTTCATCAAGCGCCTGCACCAGCGGTTCCGGGAGGAAGGCATCTCGATACCCGCTCCGACGCGGACGGTCGCCCTCCGGCGGGAGGACGCGCCACCGGTGCACCCGGTCCTGCCGCACCAGCGCGAGGGCGGGCGGACGACGGTGCGCTGATGCGGCCGGCCCGGGGCCGTGGTGTCATACGAAGGGCAGGCCGCGTGCGCGGCGGGACGGACCGGGGCGGAGCCATGGCCACACCTCAGCCGGGGGCGGGCGGGGGCGGCGACACCGTCGGGGGCCCGGCTGCGGGCGCCGGGCCGGCTGAGGAGCCGGCGCACGAAAGCCGCCACGCCGACTGGCTGGAGCTCTTCTTCGACCTCGTCTTCGTCGCCCTCGCCGCCCAGCTGTCGGGCCGGCTCCACGGCGATCCGAGTCCCCGCGACTTCGCGGTGTTCCTGGCGCTCTACTTCCCGCCGTGGTGGCTGTGGATCAACCTCACCGTGTCGGCGAACGTCTTCGCCGACAACCGCCCGCGCCGCCGGCTCCTCATGCTGTCCGCCATGCTCTGCCTCGCCGTCATGGCCGTCGCCGTGCCCGCGGCGGAGACGGACCGGGGGGCCTGGTACGCCCTCGGTTACGCGGGCACCCGGCTCGTCCTCCTCGGGCTGTGGTGGCCGGCCACCCGGTTCCCCGGTCCGCAGCGGGTGCCCCGCTGGCGTCCGCTGAGCTACTGCCTGGCCTCCGGCCTGCTGTGGGCCGGATCCGCCGCCGTCCCCGCGCCCGCGCAGTACGGCGTCTGGGCCGTGCTGATCGCCGCCGAGATGGTGCTGCTGCTGAGCTCGCGCGGGGCGGGCGTGCCCCGGCGTCTGGACACCGGGCACCTGGTCGAGCGGGTGGGGCTGGTCGTCATCATCGTGCTCGGCGAGTCCGTGATCGCCCTGGTGACCGCCACCGACCAGGCGTGGACGCTGCGGGCCGGGGTGACCGGCGTCCTCGGCTTCGTCCTGCTGGCCGCGCTCTGGTGGTCGTACTTCGACTTCGGCTCGGCCTCCGCGGAGCGCGTGTTCGCCGCGGCGACCGACCGCGCCGCCTATCTGCTCGCGCGTGACGTCGGCGGCTTTCTGCACTTCTTCGTGACCGCGGGCGTGCTGTGCATGGCCGGCGGGCTGTCGACCGCCGTCGCCGAGGCCGACCGCGGACACCTGCCGTCCGGGGCGCTGCGGGCCCTGGCGGGCGGACTGGCGCTCTACCACGCCGCCCACGCCTGCATCGGGTTGCGCTACCGCCGCTCCCTGCCCTCCGTCGCCGTGTGGGCGGTACCGGGCATCGGTGTCCCGTTGCTCGTCGTGTGGGGCGGCGCCCACCTCGCGCCGTGGCTGGCCGTCCTGCTCCTGGCGGCGGAGGCGATCGTGCACCTGCTGTACGCGCGCAAGGTGCTGCGGCGGCGCGATGCGGCGGCGGCCGAGGAGCATCCGTAAGGCTGTCCGGTGAGGCCCTGGTTGGGGCGACCGGCCCTATGTAATGTCACATCGCATGACGATCTTACGGCGCGTGGCGTCTGCCGCGTCCCTCCTCTGTGTCCTCCTCCCGTTCGCCGTCGCCCCTGCCGCGCACGCGGCCGACGGCGCGGCGTGCGGCACCTCCCTCGCCGCCGCGCCCGACGCCGAGCAGGCGCGGCTCGCGGACCCCCGCACCGCGGCGCTCGTGGAGCGCGGCGGCTTCGGGGACTTCGTACGTCGCTTCCCGACCGCCCTGTGCAGTGTGCGCGGCCCCGCCGAAGCCGGCCGGCTGCTCGACAGCTGGGGCGGGGCGCTGTGGCAGTCCGCCGTGCGCAGGGCCCAGGGGCAGCGGCCGGCCGGTGACCTGCCGGCCGGTGACGACCGGCCGCTGTACTGGACCCGGCTCGCCATGACCGCCCAGCTGGCGCGCTGGGACCCGGGGTTCGCCGTCGACCGCCCTGCCCTGCGCAGCCGTTTCGAGGACGCCTCGCGCGGCCTCACGGACAACGCGTTCCGGCCGGCGCCCGGGGTGCGGCGCGTGTTCATCAGCGGCTTCGACCCCTTCGGGCTGGACGCCGAGCTCCGCCGCGCGAACCCGTCCGGTTCCGCCGCCCTGCGGCTGAGCGGCCGTCGCATCACACTGGCCGACGGGAGCCCCGCCGAGGTCCGCGCCGTGGTCCTGCCCGTGCGCTACGCCGACTTCGACGCCGGGATCGTGGAGCGGGCCTTCGCCCCGAGGCTGGCCGGCGGCCCCGCGGCGGCGGACGTCATCACCACCGTCAGCCAGGGCTACCCCGGCATCTTCACCCTGGAGGCGTGGGCGGGCCGGGCCCGGTCGGCGGACCCGTACCCCGACAACACCGGCGCCCTGTCGGGCGGCACCCGGGAACACCCGGTGACCGCCCCCGGTCTCGGCCCGGGCGCCGAGTTCATCGCCACCACGCTGCCCGCCGACGCGGTGACCGGCGCCGTCCAGGCCCCCTACCCCGTCTTCCTCAATACGGAGGTCACCGAGATCCCGGCGGGCGGCACGGCGCCGGTGGACCGGGCCGACGGCCCCACCCCCGGCTCCCGGGCGGTGGAGGGCGGCGGGGGCGGCTACCTCTCCAACGAGGTGGCCTACCGTTCCAACCGGCTGCGCGGTGAGCTCGCCCCGGCGCTGCCGGGCGGCCACCTGCACACCCCGGTCCTGACGGGCCTGCCGGCCGATCCGCAGCTGCTGACCGGCCCGGAGTTCGAGCGCAACGAGAGCGCGATCACCGCGGAGGTCCGCGCGGTACTGGAACACGCGGCCGCGCCCACGGCCCGCTGATCCCGAGCAGGCGCGTCACGGGCGGGCTATACGATCTGACGCGTACGTCCGCCCGTCAGCCGAAGGAAGTCGACGACACCATGACGGTCCATCGACCGGGGCAGCCCGGCGACCTGCCCTCGCCGGAACTCCTATGGGCGCTCTGGGCGTTGCTCGCCGTCCTGGAGGCGACCACGGAAGCCGAGGGCCGCGGGGTGCACCGTACGGGCCACTGGATCACCGGCACCGGCCTCCACCTCGACGACGCGGGCTGCACCTGGTGGACCCTGTCCCGCGGCGGCGAGGGCCGCTACGTGCTCTACGGCGAGGACGAGTCGAGCGGCGTCAAGTGGCACGAGCCCCGCATCGACATGCTGGCGGGTGCGCCCCGGTGGCTCCCGCACGAGAAGCTGCGCGACCTGCTCGAAGGCTGGGAACTCGGCTGCGTCTACTGGTACGAGAACGGCTCCTGGGCCCGCGCGCCGTACCCGCAAGGCCTCGCCGACGACGGCCTGGACTGCGGCATGAGCCGTTTCCTGGACCGCGAGGAGGTGCTCGGCCTGCTGGCCGACTCCGACGAGCCGGTGGAGGGCCCGACGGCGTCCGTCCTCCTCGACGCCGCGGAGGGCTACCGCCTGTCCCCCGAGCACTTGGAGGAGCTCGCCGCCGGCGACCCGGCCCGGGACCTCCCGGCGATGCGCCGCGCCCTCGCCGCGTCCGGCCTCGCGGCGGCGCCGCTCCCCCGCTGAGCCGTCGGGCGTGGTTAACGTCGTCCCATGAACACGTCACTGCAGCCCTTCGAGATCCTCCTGGTCCCCACCCACGTCGAGAAGCCGGGGGAACCCCACCGGTCCGGCGACCCCGTACGTTCGGCCGTCGTGGAGCCGACCGGTGAGACGGGCGCCTCGGGGTACCCCCGTTACGAGGGGGGCGGCATGCTGGCGGACATCGACCCCGACAGCGGCACGGTGGAGGCCCTGCTCGTCGACGGCGCCGAACTGGACTACGGGCTCACGGCCGTGGCGAAGCGCCGCGGCAGGTGAGGCACCCGCGGCGCGCCCCGAGCGGCCGCCCCCGTCCGGCGCGGCGCCGCCACTCCGCCGGTCCGCGGCCCGGTCCGCATCTCGTACGGAACAGCCGGCGCGGCGCCGTGACACCCCGTCGGGAGCGCCCCACGGACCGGGCGTGATCGCGGCCGCCGGGCTGACCGGCGCGGCCGACGGGGACGACGGCCCGGACGACGGGACCACCCCTTGGCACCCGGCTCCCGCAGGCGAGCGCTGAACGGCGGTCCTGCGCCGTCATGCCGCGCCGAAGTCGGGGAGGGTGAGGGAGCCGTCGTCGGCGAGGGTGAAGCCGGGGTTGTGGGCGATCTCCCAGGGGTGGCCGTCGGGGTCGGTGAACGTGCCCGCGTAGCCGCCGTAGAACGTGGTCGCGGGAGGGCGGGTGACGGTGGCTCCGGCGTCGCGTGCCGCCGCGATCAGCGCGTCGACCTCCTCGCGGTCGCGCACGTTGTGCGCGAGCACGATCCCGCCGAAGCCCGCCCGGCCGGTGTCCTCGATCCCGGAGTCCGCCGCCAGCTCGGCGCGGCTCCACAGGACCAGGGCGAGGCCGCCGGTCTGGAAGAAGACGGTCTGCGACGTCTCCTGTCCCCGCCAGCCGAGGCCCTCGTAGAACGCCCGGGAGCGGGCCAGGTCGCCGACGCCCAGGGTGATCAGGCTGATGCGCTGTTCCATGGCCGGAAGCTACCACCGCTCCCGGCGGCGGCCCCGGGCTTGCTCCGTGCGGGTTGTCTTGGGTGCCCGTTCGGCGGCTCCGCCCGAGCGGGTGATCATCATCAAGGCTTCCCATCGTTTTGATGGTGTCATCGGGCCGTGGGCGATCCGGGAAGGCTGCGTGGCGATGACATCGGCACACGGGGCAGGACGAAACAGGTGGTGGGGCGTGCTCGCCGCGGTTGCCGGGGCGGCCCTCGTGGTGGCGGCGGCCCCGGGCCGACCGGTGGGATCCGATGCCTCGCGGCTCGCCGCCGAGGGCGCGGAGGCGGCCGTCACGCTGCTGGTCGGCAGGGCCCTGGACGACGGCCACGGCAACGTCACCGTACGGTGCCCGGCGGAGAAGGCCCTCCAGGCCGGACTGTGCGACGGCTGGCGGCAGCAGCGGGTGCTGGCGACGGCCTGGGGCGCCGGATCGGTCCTGGGCGGGCCGGCGGGTTCGGCCGGGCCGGCGCCCACGGTCGCCCTGCCCACCGACGCAGACGGTCCGTTGGAGATCACCCTCGCCGAACCGGGACGGCTCACCGACGTCACCGTCCACGACCGGCACGGGCGTTACGTGGGCGGCGCACTGGCCCCGGGGAACCGGCGCTGGACCAACACCGAACCGCTGCGGGCCGGCGAGGAGTACACGGTGCGGGTCGGCGCCCAGGACGCGGCGGGGACTCCGGTCGGCGTGACGATGGCGTTCCGGACCGCGCCGCCCTCGGACGACGGCCGGCTCACGGTCGAGTTCGGGCCCAAGGAGGGCACGTACGGCGCGGGCCAGATCGTGACGGCCACCCTCAGCCGCCCGATTCCCGCCACCGACCGGACGATCCGCGCCCGGGTGGAGCAGTCGCTCCAGGTGACGTCGGAGCCGGCGGTCGAGGGCGCGTGGCACTGGGTCGACGCCTCGACGCTGCACTACCGCCCGCGCACGTACTGGCCGGCCCGTGCCGTGGTGCACGTACGCAGCGGTCTGGAAGGGGTCGAGGTGGGCGAGCACGCCTACGGGGGCTCCTCGGACGGACTCGACCTCACCATCGGGGACCGCGTCGAGGCGGTCACCGACGCCGCGGAGCACGAGATGACCGTACGCCGCAACGGGCGGGTCATCCGGACGATCCCGGTCACCACCGGAAAGGCCGGCTTCCGCACCCGCACCGGTGTCAAGGTCGTGCTGGGCAAGGAGCTCGAGGTGCGGATGCGGGGGGACTCCGTGGGCATCGGCCGCGGCACGAGCGAGTTCTACGACCTGCCGGTCCGCTATGCCACGCGGGTGACGTGGAGCGGCGAGTACGTGCACGCCGCGCCGTGGTCGGTGGAGGCGCAGGGCGAGGAGAACGTCAGCCACGGCTGCACCGGCATGAGCACCGAGGACGCCGCCTGGTTCTTCGGGACGGTACGGGAGGGGGACATCGTGGAGGTGGTGAACAGCGGCGGCGAGAAGATGACGCCGTTCGGGAACGGCTACGGCGACTGGAACCTGGACTGGCGGGCCTGGCAGGAGGGCAGTGCTCTCGCCGCCGCCCGGGAAGCCTCCTCCGCGGTGCCGGCGGCGGTCCGCGCCTCCTCGCGGCTGCGGCCCCTCACCTGAGGGTCCGGCCCAACTCACGGTTCGTGACGGCGGGAATTCGGCTGGTGATAAATAGATGAAAGACTGACTGAATTACCGTCAACAAGCCTGGACCTTATATCTCGATTACATAACGAGATGACCATAAAAGGCCTGGACCAATAACGGTTGACGCGCGTATACCCCTTGTGGCACAAGGGATCTGACCGTTCATCAAATACGTTCCGGTAGGTAACGGTCCGATATCTCGGACTGCTTTCCCGTTTGTCCGAATTTTCCACGCAAACCGTCTGGCAGGCTTCCGCGCACCCACTCTTCCGACCACGAGTTGAGGTGCGCATGACTAGACATCGCAGACGAGAACACCGGCGTAAACCCCGGCGGTTCATACTCATCACCGCCGCCATGGCCACGGCGGCGGTGATCGCGGGGGGAGTCGCTTACTCCGGACTGGGTGACGGCGCCCAGGCGGCCCAGCCCGTACAGGCCGAAGCGCTCGGCTCGCAGACACCCGCACCGGCCGCCGCACCGGCCAGGGACCAGGAGCCGGCGCCCCTGGGGGGCGCGCCCGCCAACGAGGACGCCCGCGGCATGGTCTACGACGGCCTCAAGGCCGCGCAGAAGGGCGACCGTTGCGTCGGCGTCTACCGCACGGAAGCCGGGCAGTGCACGCACGGCCCCGACGCGCCGCCCAAGGGCGTCGACATCAAGGCCGAGATACCCCCCGCCGTCAAGACGAAGGCGGCCGCGGCGGATCCGGCCCACCCCGAGGCGAGCACCCCCGCGAGCACCGAGGCCGACGGGCGTCCTCAGGACGCGCCCGCCGCCGACGCCCGCACCGCCAAGGCCGCTGCCGCCGCCCCGGCGCCCGCGCCCTCGTCCGCGGGCAAGGCCGTCGCCACGGGCCCCGCCGGCCAGACCGTCCAGTGCGACGGTGACGGCAGCACCGGCAACCGCGTCCAGGTGGTCTACGTGCACGGCCCCGACCGCGACCGGTACTCCGAGTACGTCGCCTCGTTCCGCAAGTGGGCGGCCGACGCCGACCTGATCTACTCGACGAGCGCCCAGGAGACCGGCGGCATCCGCCACATCCGCTACGTGACGGCCGCCGACTGCACCCCGACGGTGCTGAACATCGAACTCCCCGCGTCCTCGCTCTCGGAGTTCAGCGCGACGAACAACGCGCTGGCCGGCAAGGGCCTCGACCGCCGCGACCGCAAGTACATGATCTTCGCGGACACCCAGGTCTACTGCGGCATCGGCACGTTCAACGGCGACGAGCGCGCCGGCCAGGACAACCTGAGCAACTTCGGCCCCTCCTACGGCCGTACGGACTCCGGCTGCTGGGGCGGCCACACCGCGGCCCACGAACTCGGCCACAACCTCGGCGCGGTGAACAACAGCGCCCCCAACACCAGCCGCGGCGCGCACTGCACGGACGAGTACGACGTGATGTGCTACTCGGACACCCCGTACTACCCGCAGATGCGGTACGTGTGCTCCAACCAGGCGGCCGAGAACATCCTGGACTGCAACCACGACGACTACTTCCACACCAACCCCAAGCCTGGCAGCTACCTGGCCACGCACTGGAACATCGCGAACAACCAGTTCCTGATGCGCACGGGCGGCGGCACCGACCCGAACCCCAACCCGAAGCCGACCCCGACGCCCAGCCCCAACCCGACCAAGAAGCCCACCGGCGGTCCCACCGTGACGGCGGGTCAGCTCAAGGCCGACTCGGTCGTCGTCAGCTGGCCCAAGGTGGAGGGCGCGGTCTGGTACCAGGTGCTGCTGAACGGCAAGCACCTGACCTGGACGCAGTCCCAGGTACTGCGCATCTACAACCTGCAGCCCGGTACGGACTACAAGGTCGCCGTATCGGTGCGCGACGGCGCCGGCCGTGACAGCGGCCCCGGCAGCGCCGCGTCCTTCCGTACGCCCGGCGCCGGCGGCGGAGCCACCACCCCGGGCAGCCGCTACACCCTCGGCAACGGCAGCACCGGCATGTCCGCCGAGCTGTGGGGCGGCCGTACCGCCGACGGCACGGTGCTCGTCGGGGCCCGGGCCAACGGCTACGCGCCGCAGCAGTGGTACTTCGACGACGCGGGCGGCGGGCTCGTACGGATCCGCTCGGCGGCCTCCGGGAAGTGCCTCCAGACGGGCAGCGCCCCGGCCGCCGGCGTGTGGGTCGCCCAGCAGCCGTGCGGGAACAACTCCGCCCAGAACTGGCGGGTTTCCTCCCGCGCGGGCGCGGTGACCGTCACGGACGCCTCCGGCGGCTACGCGCTGACCGTGAGCAACCGCCCCTACTACGGGGACTGGCTGCTCGACCTCCAGCGCGCGGACGGCCGCGCGACGCAGGTGTGGACGGTCCAGAAGGCCGGCTGACCTGCCGCACGCACCGGGCAGTGGAGCGGGGACGGCCGTCCCCGCTCCACTGCCCTCCCCTCATCTTCTCCGCCCCTCCTCCCCGACCCCTCCTTCTCCACCCCACCGCAATGGGAGCACCACGACGATGCGACGCAGACGACACTCCTTCCAGGCCCTGACCGCCACCGGTTTCCTGGCCCTGGCCCTCACCCGGGCGCTCGTGGCCCCCACCGCCGCCCAGGCGCACGGTGACACCGTCAAGGTCGTGATCACGGGCCAGCGGGACGGCCACCTCACCACCGAAGTCACCTGGGAGAACGACGGGGACGCCGTGGACGAGGCGGTAGCCGCCACGGTGAACGCGACCAGTGCGGACGGCTCTCGCACCGCGGGTCCCTGGCGGCTGGTCCGCGATGCCGGTGGCGGTGGCGGTGCGGGGTGGAGCACGGCCGAGGTCCTGCCGCCGGGCGCGTGGAAGGTCTCCGTCGACGTCGGGTTCCCGGCCCTGGGGCACGCGGAGAAGGAGATCGCCGTACCGGTGGTCGACCCCCAGCCGTCGGCGGCCGCGCCGTCACCGGCCGGCCCGGCGCCGTCCTCGGCGGGTCCCGCGCCGTCCTCGCCGGGTCCCGCGCCGTCCTCCGCAGGCTCCGCCCCGGCCGCGCCCGTTGCCGCCGGGGCGGCCGAGGCGTCCGGCGACGGGAGTGGCTGGTGGTGGACGACGGCCGGGGTGGCGGTCACCGCCCTCGCCGGGACCGCCGTCGGTCTGTGGCTGCGGCGCGCCCGTAGGCGTTAGGCCGGACCGGGCCCGGTCACCCCTGGCAGATGCCCCGTTCGTAGTCGACGGTGGCGGTCGCCTTGGAGTACTGCCACTGCGGGGCCAGCAGCTGCGCGTCGAGCTGCTGGGCCGCGGTGGGGCTCTCCACGACGTAGCCGAAGTCCTGGAGCCAGGCCGGGTACAGGTTCTTCGAGCCGATGTAGAAGGCGGAGCCGTCCACCGAGACCAGCTTGTGGTGCTGGGCGTACGGGTGGCCGTCCGTCCACGTCGGGTCCTGTGCGGCGCGGAAGGTGGCCAGTTGGAGGTTCGAGCACATCGCGGCGCCGGCCGTGCGCCGGTCCCCGGTCAGCAGGGCGAGCCGGTCGCGGAGCGTGTCGCTGATCTCGGAGAGGGACTTGATCTGTGAGTAGCCCCCGCTGCCCACGGCTCCCCGGTTGGCCGGATCGCTCACCACGATGCGCACCTTGACCCCGGCGGCCATCTTGGCGGCGAGGGCGTCGTAGACGCGGACGTCGTAGCGGGGCAGTGGCGGGCAGGTCGCGTTGAGGTCCTGCTGGGAGATCTCGATGTGCCGGCCGGCGCTGGAGATCAGGGTCCGCAGGGCGCTCTCCTCCGGGTTGACCGTGTCGTAGTCGCGGTCGGCGTTGGTGTTGTCGTGGAGGCCGACGCCGCACTTGGTGTCCGCGGCGGTGGGCAGGGACGGCCGGAAGGCGGAGGCGGGGTCGTCGCGCTTGATGCCCACGCCCAGTCCGCCGACGGCGATGACCGGTACGGTGCCCCGAGCCTCCGGCCGCGCCGCGTCCCCGGCGAGCGAGGGCATGCAGGCGGCGGCGTTGGAGGAGGCGAACCAGACGCTGCCGAAGTTGCCCTTGTTCTGGCAGGTCCAGGACCACAGCTCGTCCAGGTACCGGCCCGCGGACGCGGCCGCGGGCCCCGTCAGGGCCATGTCGACGTCGGCCACCGGGTGGGCGGTTTCCAGGTAGTCGCCCTTCCAGCTGTTGATGCCGCCGCTGATCACCGATCGGCCGTCGACCACGAGGATCTTGGAGTGGTTCCAGGAGAAGGCGGTCTTCGACGTCGTCATCGACGCGACGTTGAGGTCAATGGAACGGGCGTCGGCGCCGAGCTTGGCGACGAGGTCGTCGCGGTACTTGGACGGCAGTACGTTCAGGTGGTAGACGGGCGCGGCCCCTACGAGGATGCGCACCTTGAGCTTGTTGCCGCGGGCCGCCGCTGCCTTGAGGCCCGCGACCAGGGCGTCTTGGAACGCTCCGTCGGGGAAGGGTGCGAGGGTGGAGACGTCGACGGTGCCCGTGGCCGAGGAGACGTTCTCGGTGATCTTGGCCAGCAGGCGCTCGGTGCCCGGCCGCGTGGCGCAGGTGTCGTCGCCCCAGCAGCCGGGTGTCTGCAGCAGCCAGTCTCCGCCGCCCGCCGAGGAGGCGTCGAGGGCGTTGCCCGCGGTGCGTTCCCAGACCCGGCGTTCGAGTCCGGGGGACACCTGACGGAGCGTCCCTTCGACCGCGTCGAGGTGCGGGGTCGGCGAACCGGGTTCGGCCGCCGCCGCGCCGGCGGGCAGCAGAGCCAGCAGTACGGCCGCTGCGGCGGCCCGGGTGAGCAGGGAGGAGGGACGGCGGAGCGAGGGGCGGGGCAATGTACTTCCTTGGGCGAGAGCCGTGGACGAGGAGCCGATCAAGATCGACTCGCGGGAAGTTACCACCGCGTAGGGAGGTGCCCGGAATCCCCTGTGTCGGATTCGGCCACCCCGCGGGCAGCGGACGGCCGGGCACGACCGGGCACGCAGGCCCCGGGTGCCCGGCCGCCGCCGCGGCTGACGGGGGATCAGCGCGCGGGACAGGTCTTCCAGGCGAAGTGGTAGACGGTCCGGATGTCACCGTCCGCGGAGTCCATGGCGACGAAGCTGTTGGTCTTGGCCGGGTCCGAGGCGCCCGCGCTGACCCGCAGTTCGGTGTTGATGTTGAAGTTGCGCTGCACCCCGCACGGCGCCCACACCAGCTGGTCCCAGTCGGTGGAGTCCGTGACCTGCCAGTCGTTGTCGAGCGGGCCGTTGAACGCGTGGGTCCTGCTCGCCGTGTCGGGCGAGCCCTGGAAGTAGTAGGAGGCCTTCTGCGTCGCTCGCGCGCCGCGTTCCAGATGCGCGTAGCCGCGGTAGTCGGCGCTCGCGACGGCGTAGGAGTAGCCCTGCGGGACGTGGACGATCAGGTTGATCTGGCAGTTCTTGCGGAAGTCGGTCGGCTGCGCACCGAGGCCCACCTGTGCCAGGTACTGACTGTAGGTGACGGTGAAGGCGGTGTGGTCGGGGGCGAGGGCGACCGCGGCGGTACCGAGCGGACAGCCGGAGCCGTTGACGGAGGCGACGTCGATGACGATCTTGTCGGGCGGCGGGGTGAAGGGGGCGGGAGCGGACGTAACCAGCGCTGAGCCGGCGAGGAGCGCGGCGGTCGCACCGCTCACGAATAAGACACCGGGCATGATGCTCCGATCGGTTGTCGGTGGCCTTGCCTGATGTGGGGGACGTCCGGCCGCACGGCGGAGCGGGTTGCGGACCGCTTCGGATAGTAGGGACCCGCCCGCGCCCGCAGTAGGTCGCATACCGGCCGAAGAAACCGACCGTGGCGCGGGGCGCTGCTGCGCCCCGGCGTACCGGCGGGCCGGCGGGCCGGCGGGCCGGCGGGCCGGCGGGCCGGCGGGCCGGGTCAGGGCAGGGTGGGGTCGACCGGGAGGATGCGGGCCATGAGGAGGGCGACGTCGTCGTGGTCGCCGGGGCGGCGCAGGGCGCGCAGGAGCAGGTCGCAGGTGGCCTCCAGGGGGCGGTGGGGGCCGGCCAGCAGGCTGAGCAGGAGGTCGAGGCGCTCGTCGAGGGACTGGTCGCGGGTCTCGACGAGCCCGTCGGTGTAGAGGACGAGCTGGTCGTCGGGGGCGAGCGCGATCCGGGTGGTGTGGAAGGGTACGCCACCGACCCCGAGCGGGGCGCCGGTGGGCAGGTCGAGCAGTTCCGGGAGCCGGCCGGGGCGCATGTGGACCGGTGGCAGGTGCCCTGCGAGGGAGATGTGGCATTCGGCGCGCAGGGGGTCGTAGACGGCGTAGGCGCAGGTGGTGATGGTGTGTTCCATGCCTGCAGCGGCCTGGTCGAGGTACTGCAGGACCTGGGAGGGGTCGAGGTCGAGCTGGGTCAGGGTCCGGGTCGCGGTGCGCAGCTGTCCCATGGTGGCGGCGGCCGCGATGCCGCTGCCCATGACGTCGCCGATGACGAGGGCGGTCTTGTCGTCGGCCAGCGGGATGACGTCGAACCAGTCGCCGCCGATCTCGCTGGTGGCCCCGGACGGCTGGTAGCGGTGGGCGATCTCCAGGCCGAGCCGGTGGGCCGGCTGGTGCGGCAGCAGGTTGCGCTGGAGGGTGAGGGCGGCGTGCCGCTGGTTCTGGAACAGCCGGGCGTTGTCGACGCAGACGGCCGCCCGCGCGGCCAGTTCGACCGCCAGGGTGACGTCGTCCTCGTCGAACGGTGCCGGCGTGCGGGCGCGCATCATGCCGACGGCGCCGATCACCTCGCCGCGGGCCACCAGCGGGACCGCCAGGTAGGAGTGCACCCCGGCCGCGGCCAGCAGCGCGGCGGCGTTGTCGTCCCGGGCAATGCGGCGCAGGTCCGGGCCGCTCACGCGCGCCAGCAGGACGGGGCGCCCGGTGTTCACGCAGTGGGTGATGACGCGGTCGGTGTCGTACTGGGCGAGTTCGCCGGCCGGGTCGGTGGCCTGGGCGGCTCCCGTGGGGTAGGCGGTGACCACCGCCAAGGCCCGGAAGCGGGCCGGTCCGGCCGGTTCGCCGGTGGTGCGGCGGCCGTGCAGGACGCTGTCGAGCACGTCCACGGTGGTGACGTCGGCGAGCTGGGGTACGCACACCTCGGCCAGTTCCCGCGCGGTCTGTTCCAGGTCGAGCGTGGTGCCGATGCGTACGGAGGCGTCCGCCACCACCGCGAGGCGGCGGCGGGCACGGGCGGCGTCGGCGGCGGCCCGGTGCTGCTCGGTCACGTCGACCACCGAGACGGCCACACCCAGCGGGTGCCCGGCCGCGTCGTCGAGCCGGTAGTAGGACACGGACCAGGCCCGCTCCTCGGGGTCGACCGGGGTGCGGCCGGTCACGAACTGGTCCAGGAGCGGTACGCCGGTGGCGAGCACCTCCCGCATGGAGGACTCGATGGCCTCCACGTCCAGGAAGGACAGGGCCTCGCGGACGGTCCGGCCGAGGTGCTCGGAGGCGGGCAGGCCGTTGATGTGCTCCAGCGCCGGGTTGACCAGCACGTACCGCAGCTCCGTGTCGGTCACGCCGAGGCCGATCGGGGACTGCGAGACCAGCCGCAGGGACAGGGCCAGGTCGCGCTCGACACGCCGCAGCGTGAGGTGATCGGTGGCGATGCCGAGGGCGTAGAAGTCCCCGAGGTCGTCCTGGAGCCGCATGTTGCGGAACTCGACCAGGCGGGAGCTGCCGTCCTTGTGCCGTATGGGGAAGCTCCCGGCCCAGCGCCGGCCGCTCTTCATGACCTGGGTGAACAGTTCGACCACCAGGCCGCGGTTCTCCTCCGACACCAGCAGCAGGGCCGCGGGCCGCCCGAGCGCCTCCTGCGCGGAGTAGCCGAACAGGTCCTCGGCCTGGGGGCTCCAGAACACGATGCGGCCGCGGTCGTCCAGGACCACCGCGGCGAGGCTCAGTACGTCGAGCAGGCCGCCTGTCGACCCCGGATCCGCCTCCGTGCTGTGGATCTCGGCCCGGAACGCGTCGGACGTGCTCATGGCCCGAACCCTTTCCGTTCACTCCGTGGCGCACCCCGTGCCGGCCCACACCACCGCGCCGTTCCTCCAAACCCTCCCACCGTCTCCGCGTACCGGCGACCCGGCTTCCGCCCCCCGCGGCCATAAGCGAAGCGGCGGGATCGGATTCCACGCATAAGGACGCCTTCGACGCGGGTGCTGCGTTCTGCTGAACCCGACGGCCGCCCGGCGTCGCGGCCCCGCCCGGTGGGCACGCAGCACGCGTGACCCCTCTCGCCCTGCGCCCGGCGGCCCCGCACCGCGCCGCCTCCCGCCGTGCGCTGCTGGCCGGCTCGGTGGGCAACCTCGTCGAGTGGTACGAGTTCGGCGTCTACGGCTGCTTCGCGACCGTGATCGCGACCCACTTCTTCACCCCACCGGCCGAGGCGGCGGGTGGCGCCCCGGCGCTGATCGCCACGTACGCCTCTTTCGCCCTCGCGTTCTTCTTCCGCCCCGTGGGAGCGCTGCTGTTCGGGCGTCTCGGCGACCGTCTCGGCAGGCGGCCCGTCCTGGTGCTCGCCGTGAGCCTCATGACGCTGGCCACCACCTTGATCGGGCTGCTGCCCACCCGGGCCGTCATCGGTCCCGCCGCGCCCTGGCTCCTGACGCTGTTGCGCGTCCTGCAGGGGCTGTCGGCCGGCGGGGAGTTCGGGGGCGCCGTGTCGCTGATGACGGAATCCGCCCCGCCGGGCCGGCGCGGGCTCTACGGGGCGTGGCAGTCCTTCACCGTCGCCCTCGGGCTGCTGGCGGGAGCGGCGACGGCCGCCACCCTCGCCGGCGTCCTGCCCGAAGCCGCCCTCCGGGCGTGGGGGTGGCGGATCCCGTTCCTGCTGGCCCTGCCGCTCGGCGGGGCCGCCCTGTGGCTGCGTGCGGCCCTGGAGGAGCCGCCGCCGTCCGCGCCGGTCCCCGGCGGGGCAGCGCCACCCGGGCAGGGGCCCGTGCGTGCGGTCGCCCTCGCGGTCGCCCGGGTCATGGGCTGGTCGGCGGCCGGCTACACGTTCCTCGTCGTCCTGCCGTCCTACCTCCAGTCCGCGCTGGGCTCCTCGGCACGCGGGGCCCTGACCGCCACGGCTCTGGCGAACCTCGGTTTCGCGGCCTGCGTCCTGCCCGCCGGGCTGCTCAGCGACCGGATCGGGCGGCGCCCGGTCATGCTCGGCGGGGCCCTGGGCGTCGTGCTGCTGGCCTTCCCGCTGCTGCACCTGCTGCGGGACCCGGGGCTCTCCCCCGCTGCCCGGGCCGGCGCACTGCTGGCGGCGGGCGCGCTCGTCGGCCTGATGGCGGGGCCGGGACCGGCCATGCTCGCCGAGATGTTCCCGCGCGGCGTGCGCTGCACCGGGCTGGGGCTCGCCCACTCGCTGGCCAACGCGGTGTTCTCGGGCTGCGCCGGCCTCGTCATCACCGCCCTGATCGCGGCCACGGGGGACGCCTCGGTGCCCGCCTGGTACGCCGCTGCGGCGTGCGCCGTCAGCGCGCTCGCGCTGGCCACCCTGCGCGGCGACGGCCACGGGGAGCCGCTGCGATGAGGGTGATCGGCCTGATGTCGGGGACCTCGTACGACGCCGTCGACGCCGCGGCCGCCGATCTGAGCGCCGAGGACGGGACGCTGCGCCTGACACCGCTGGGGATGGTCGGCGAACCGTACCCCGACGACGTACGGGCCGCCCTGGCGGCCGCGCTGCCGCCCGCGGCGACCACGATGGCCGACGTCTGCCGCCTGGACACCCGCATCGGGCAGGCCTTCGCCCGGCTGGCGGTCCGCGCCGACCGGGAACTGTGCGGGGGCCGGGCGGAGTTGGTCGCCTCCCACGGCCAGACCGTGTACCACTGGACGCAGGACGGCCGGGTGAGCGGCACGCTCCAGCTCGGTGAGCCGGCCTGGATCGCGGAGGGCAGCGGCTGCCCCGTCGTCTCCGGGTTCCGCCCGCGCGACGTGGCGGCGGGCGGCCAGGGTGCGCCGCTGGTGAGCCTGGTCGACCTGATGCTGCTGCGCGGGCGGCCCGGTGTCCCGGCCGCGCTGAACATCGGCGGCATCGCGAACCTGACCGTCGTCCCCTCGGGCGGTGACCCCGTGGCCTTCGACACCGGCCCGGGCAACGCGCTGATCGACGCCGCGGTGCGGGAGGTGACAGGCGGGCGGCTGGCGTACGACGAGGACGGCGCCCTCGCGGCGGCCGGGCGGGTCCACGCCCCCTTGCTGGAACGGCTGCTGGCGGAGCCGTACTACCGGATGCCCTGGCCCAAGACGACCGGCAAGGAGCTCTTCCACCGCGACTACCTGCGGGGCACGGCGGCCGACCCGGCCTTCGCCGCTCTCCCGCCCGAGGACCTCATCGCCACGCTGACGCGTCTCACCGCCACCACGATCGCCGCCGCGCTGCGTCCGCTGGGGGCCACCGAGGTGTTCGCCTCGGGCGGGGGCGTCCGCAATCCGACGCTGACGGCGATGCTGCGCGCGGAACTGGGCCCCGCAGTGCTGCGCGGCTCGCAGGAGCTCGGCCTGCCGGCCGCCGCGAAGGAGGCCTACGCGTTCGCGGTGCTGGGATACCTCACGCTGCACGGGCTGCCGGGCAACGTGCCCGGATGCACGGGCGCCTCGGGGCCGCGCGTCCTGGGCTCGGTCACCCCGGGCCGCCGCCCCCTGCGGCTGCCCGCCGTCCCGTCACGCCCCCCGCACTCCCTGATCGTGCAGTGACCCCGCGTACGGGCCGGCGGACGGCCGGCTCGCGGCGGACGGCCGGCTCGGGGCGGGCGGGACGGCCCGGCGGGGCGAGAGCGCGCAGAAGCGCAGGCCGCCCAGGGGCAGCAGGTCGCCCCCGAGGCGGCGTGCGCGGCCCCCGCGCGCCCGCGCTCAGACGCGGCTGCCCGTCTGGTCGTGCCCCGTCCTGTGGAGCGGGGGACGGGCGCGCCAGGAGTTGGCGGGGTGGACGAGGGTCGAGTGGCGGTCCCAGTGGGCACGGCGGCGGTGATGGTGGTGCGGGTGTGCGTGGTGGTGGTGTTCGTGCACCGCCGGGGCGCTGCGGGCCAGCATGACCAGGGCGGTCGTGAGGGCCGCCAGTTCTCTGTGGTCCGGGTTGCCGCGGACCACCTGGATCCGGCGTATCACCAGGTCACCGGGAGGGTCTTGGGCCCGCGGATCAGGGCGCCCGGCTGCCACTCGATCTGCTCCGGCGGCACCGCCAGCTCCAGCCTCGGGTACCGGTCGAGCAGGGTGGCGACGATGATCTCGGACTCCATCCGGGCCAGCATCGAGCCGACGCAGTGGTGGGGCCCGTTGCCGAAGGCCATGTGGGCGATGGGGCCGCGGTCGAAGTCCAGCGCGTCCGGGTTCGGGAAGACGGCCGGGTCGCGGTTGGCCGCGAGGTACGAGGAGTAGACGACCTCCCCCTGCCGGATCAGTACCCCGCCCAGCTCGACGTCCCTCGTGGCGACCCGCGGGATGCCGACGCCGCTGCGGTGCGGGATGAAGCGCAGCAGTTCGTCGACGGCCTGCGGGATCATCTCCGGTTCGGCGCGCAGCCGGGCCATGTGCTCCGGATGGGTGAGCAGGGCGTAGATCATGTTGGCGCTGTTGTTGCGCACCGCGTGGGCGCCGCTCACCAGGATCGCGGTGGCGAGGGAGACGGCCTCCGCCTCGGTGATCTCCCCTTCGTCGGCGGCGGCCGCGAGGACGGCGGCGAGGTCCTCGCCCGGCTCGTCCGCCGCCTGCGCGCGGCGCAGCGCGAGGAGCGCGACGACGCTCTCGCGGACGGTCTTCATCGCGTCGGCGCTGCGTTCCGGGGCCGGACCCGGCGTCATGATCACGTTCGCCCAGGAGGTCATGCCCTCGCGCATGTCCCGCGGCATCCCGAGGAGGTCGGCGACGGCCGCGAGCGGGAAGGGACCGTGCAGGTGTTCCACGAGGTCGGCGGGTGAGCCGTGCTCCTCCATCCCGTCCAGGAGCCGGTCGGCGGTGGCCTGCACGGAGGGCCGCAGCCGCTGCATGCTCTTGCCGGTGAAGGCCCGCGCCACCACGCGGCGCATGTCGTTGAGGCGGGGCGGGTCGGCGTAGTTCAGTGACGCCTTCTGCGAGGCGATCGCGTGCGGCGAGGAGCTGGTGATCGTGCGCCCGACCAGTTCCTGCCTGCTGAAGCGCGGATCTGTCGTGGCGGCCTTGACGTCGGCGTAGCGCGCCATGAGCCAGGCGCTGCCCTCACCGAACGGCAGTTTCACCCGAGTGGCCCTGTCGTCCTGGAGCCGGGCGTGCAGGAACGGATCGAACTGCAGGCCTTCGAGGTCATCCAGGTTCCAGCAGTGCACCGGCCCCTCCGCAGGCGGGTCCGGACGCGTCCCAAGAGCCGTGTCGGGGTCTGTCGTCATGGTGGTCTCCCAGCCTTGATGTCACTCCAGGTAGGCGAATGCGCCGGGACTCCGGCTGACGATCCCTTCCCGGCACCGGCTCGCTCCGCTGCCTGTGGCTGCGACTGTCACCGCAATGGCGCACGTCGCCAGGCGGCGCGGATCCGACGAGCGGAACCGGCACGGGTCCGTGAGGCTTGGTCGGGAAAGGAAAGGAGAGCCGACTGTGGCGACTCTGTGCAGACCAACGGTGCACGTGCCCGAGCACGTGATCACCATGGAGCAGACCCTGGATCTGGCCCGGTCCGTTCACGCCGATCACCCGCAGCTCGACCTCGCGCTGCGCCTGATCCGGAACACCGGCGTCGCGAAGCGGCACATCGTGCGTCCCATCGAGGAGACCTTGCGGCACCCCGGCCTCGAACAACGCAATGCCGTCTACGAGGCGGAGGCCAAGGACCGGATACCGGCGGTGGTACGCGGGGCCCTCGATGACGCGCAGCTGCGTCCCGAGAACATCGATCTGATCATCTTCGTGTCGTGCACGGGCTTCCTGATGCCGTCGCTGACCGCCTGGATGATCAACTCGATGGGCTTCCGCACCGATACGAGACAGCTCCCCATCGCCCAGCTGGGCTGTGCGGCGGGCGGTGCGGCGGTGAACCGGGCGCACGACTTCTGCACCGCCTACCCGGCGGCGAACGCGTTGATCGTCTCCTGCGAGTTCTGCTCGCTCTGCTACCAGCCGAGCGACCTGGAGGTCGGCAACCTGCTCTCCAACGGCCTCTTCGGTGACGGCGTCGGCGCGGTCGTCGTCCGCGGCCGGGGCGGCACGGGCGTGGACCTCCACCGCAACGGGTCGTACATCATCCCGGAGACGGAGGACTGGATCATGTACGACGTCAAGGCCACCGGATTCCACTTCAAGCTCGACCGGCGCGTCCCGGGCACGATGGAACCGCTGGCCCCGTCACTCAAACGCCTCGCCCAGGCGCACGGGTGGAACGCCTCGGCGCTGGATTTCTACATCATCCACGCCGGTGGCCCGAGGATCCTGGACGACCTCAGCAAGTACCTCGGTGTGCCTGCCGAGGCATTCCGCTTCAGTCGGGCCACACTGACGGAATACGGCAACATCGCAAGCGCCGTGGTCCTGGACGCCCTGCGCCGGCTCTTCGACGAGAACGGCACCGCCCATGCCGCCAAGGGCATGCTCGCCGGGTTCGGGCCGGGCATCACCGCCGAGATCTCGATCGGGAGCTGGGTTTCGGATCCGGCGACCCCGTGAGGGAGGAATCCGAACGATGCTGAAGGACGGCCCCGCCACCTCTAGGCCACCCGTCACGCACTGGCCCGCCCTGGACCTGGACGGGGTCGACTTCGACCCCGTCCTCGCCGAGCTGATGCGCGCGGGGCCGATCACCCGCATCACACTCCCCAACGGGAGCGGATGGGCCTGGCTCGTCTGCCGGTACGACGACGTGCGGATGGTCACCAACGACCCCCGGTTCAGCCGCAAGCTGGTGATGGAGCACGACGTCACCCGTCTGGCCCCCCACTTCATCCCGGCCCCCGGGGCGGTCGGCATCGAAGACCCGCCCGACCACACGCGGCTGCGCCGCACCGTCGCCGCCGCGTTCACCACCGCCGGGGTGGAGCGCCTGCGGACCAGGGCGCAACACATGCTGGACGAGCTCGTCGACGCGATCCTGCGCGACGGGCCGCCCGCGGACCTCACGGAGCGACTGCTGGCGCCGTTCCCGCTCGCGGTGGTCTGCGAGCTGATGGGCGTTCCGGAGCAGGACCGCCCCAAGATGCACGAGTGGACCGCCAAGATCCTGTCCTCCGCCCAGGGCGCCGAGCGCAGCGAGCAGGCGAAGACGCAGATGTGCGCCTACCTGGGTGAGCGGCTGCGGGCCTGCCGCGGCGCCAGGGGCGAGGACGGCGGGGCCGACGGGGTGGGCGACGTCATCGGCATGCTCGCCGGGGCGGTCGCGGCCGGCGAGGTCACCGAGGAAGAGGCCGTCGGGCTGGCCCTGCTCCTGCAGATCGGTGGCGAGGCCGTCACCAACAACGTCGGCAACATGGTGTACGTCCTGCTCACCCGGCCGGATCTGATGGACGAGCTGCGCGCCTCGCCCGCCCTGCGGCCCACGGCCATCAACGAGCTCCTGCGTTACATCCCGCACCGCAACTCGGTCGGGCTGTCCCGGATCGCCCTCGAGGACGTCGAGGTCGCCGGCCAGGTCATCCGCGCCGGCGAGGCGGTGTACGTCTCCTACCTGGCCGCGAACCGGGACCCGGAGGTCTTCCCCGACCCCGACGAGATCCGGCCGGACCGCACGCCCAACGCGCACGTCTCCTTCGGCTACGGGCCGCACTTCTGCCCCGGCAACATGCTGGCCCGGCTGGAGTCCGAGCTGCTCGTGAACGCGCTGCTGGACCGTTTCCCCGACCCGCGGTTCGCGGTGCCGGTGGAGGAACTGGGCTGGCGGCCGGGGGCGCTGATCCGCGGACCCGAGGCGCTGCCGGTGACCTGGTCGTGACGGCGCACCTGGCCCGGCACGGACTGCTGGTGCCACCGGGACACGGCCGCACCCTGCACAGCGCCGCCCAGCAGGTCACCTTCAAGGTCACGGGCAAGGACTCACGGGTCGCCTCCAGCTTCGAGGTCGTCGTACCGCCCGGATTCGATGTCGGGGCGCACCTCCACACGCGCAGCGAGGAGCTGTTCTACGTCCTGGAGGGTGAACTCGACGTGATGGCGTTCGAGCCTCGCGTCCGTAGCGGCGACGACTGGCGACGCTGGGAGTCGCTCGACGGCCGCCAGGTCGTCCGGGCCACCCCGGGGACGGTCATCGTCGTACCGCCCGGCTGTCCGCACGCCTTCGCCAACCCCACGGGGGAACCGGCCCGGATGTTCTTCCAGGCCTCTCCCCCGCCCGACCACGAACGGTACTTCGAGGAGCTCCTCGAACTGCTCGACGCCAACCCCTCACCGGACGCCTCGGCCATCCGGGAACTGCGGGCCCGCTACGACATCGAGCAGCTGACACCGCTGCGCCACGGCCCGTCCTGATTGGCGGCCGGCCGACCGGCCGGCCCCTCGCGGCCGGGACACCGTTCCCCTTCCCACCCCTCACCACGCTCGGGAGACTCAATGCTGCGCACTCGCCGCACGCTTCGCACCGCGACGTACGCCCTGGCCGCCACGGTGGTCGCCTCCGCCTCGCTCGCGTCGGGCCCCGCCCAGGCCGCCGCCGAACCCCTGCCGTCCCACTGGTGCTACGTCAACGGCCAGGAAGCCCGTCCCGGGCCGGTGGTGGAGGGCACGGACGGACCCGACACCATCGTGTGCGAGAACGACGTCGAGAACGCCATCATCGACGGCAAGGGCGGCAACGACAACATCCGGGTGAAGGGCATGCTCATCGACGCCCAGGTGCTCGGCGGCGAAGGTGACGACACGCTGCAGGTCAACAACCTGTACCCGCGCAACGGCAACTCGACGGTGCGCGGCGGCCTGGGGAACGACACGATCATCACCGCCCTCGTCGTCGGCACGGCGGCCCACGGTGCCGCCGTGTACGGAGACCACGGCAACGACACCATCACCACCGGCAGCGTGATGGGCGCGCCGGGCGAGTACGAGCGCGGCGGCGGCCAGGTCTTCGGCAACGACGGCAACGACCTGATCCGCACGGGCAACGTCGACCTCGGCGGCCGGGTGCTCGGCGGCGCCGGCGACGACGTCATCGAGCCCAAGTCGGTGGGTTCGGAGTCCGCGGGCGTCATCCTGGGCGGCCCCGGTGACGACCGGGTCCGCGGCCAGAACGATTCCGTCCTGACCATCGGCCCCGGCTACGGACAGGTCGACGGCGGCATCGGCACCAACCACTGCAAGGTCAAGCACTTCTCGACCGGCGACCGGATCCGCAGCTCAATCGCGAACTGCCTCTGACCCCCTGGGCTGCCCGGGGCGACCGTGGCTCCGCTCCACCGACAGTCCCTCGGGCAGCATGAACCACGTCAGGACGGCTCCGGCGGCGAAGACCACGGCCGAAGCCGTGAAAGCGGCGTGACAGCCCTCCACGGCAGCCCGGCCCGCGGTGAGCGGTCCGGGCTGCCGGTGCGTCGCCAGGTAGCCGGCCGTCGCGGCGGCCGCGAAAGTGCTCATCAGCGCCGTGCCGACCGAGCCCCCGATCTGGCGCATCGAGTTGACGGTGGCGGAGCCGACTCCGGCCTCCCCGGGAGCGATGCCCGCCGTGGCGAGGTTCATGGCCGCCGCCGTCAGCAGTCCGACACCGAGGCCGGAGGCGATCTGGGCCGGCAGCACCTCGATCATGTAGGACCCGTCGACGGAGAGGCGGGTCAGCCATGCCATCCCGCCCGCCGCCAGCAGCATCCCGCCGGCGACACGCGTGCGCCCGCCGACCTTGCGCAACCGGGCCGAGCCGCTGCCCATCGCGCTGAACATGATCGCGCCGGACATCGGCAGGAATGCCAGACCGGTCATGGCCGGGCTGTAGCCCCGGGTGTGCTGGAGGTAGAACGTCAGGAACAGGAACACCCCGAAGGTGGCGACGCCGGCGATGAACATGGCCAGCAGTGCCGCGCCCCGCACCCGGTCGAGCACGATCCGCAGGGGCAGCAGGGGATGCGTGGAGCGGCCCTGCCACAGGGCGAAGGCGGCGATCAGCAGGACGCCGGCGCACAGGAAACCCCCGGCGCGCAGGGAGAGCCAGCCCTGGGAGCCCGCCCCGGCGAGCCCGTAGACGAGGCAGAAGACGCCCGTGGAGGCCAGGGCGGTGCCGGGCAGGTCCAGCCGGGTCCGGGTGGCGGCGGGCTGCGGCGGGAGCAGCAGGAGGGCCCCGAGCACGGCGGCGATGGCGAAGAGCACGTTCACGTAGAGGGTGGAGCGCCAGCTGAGGTGCTCGGTGAGCACCCCGCCCAGCAGCAGTCCCACCGCCCCGCCGGAGGAGGCCAGGGCCCCGAACACACCGAAGGCCCGCGCCCGTTCCGCGGGGGCGGTGAACGTGGTGGTGAGCAGCGAGAGGGCCGCGGGCGCCAGCAGGGCCGCGAACACGCCCTGGCAGGCGCGGGCGCCGACCAGCAGACCGAAAGTGGCCGCCGAGCCGCCGACCGCGGAGGACACCGCGAAACCGGCCTGGCCGATGATGAAGGCCCTGCGGCGCCCGAACAGGTCGGCGAGTCTGCCGCCGAGCAGCAGCAGGCTGCCGAAGGCCATGGCGTACGCGGTCACCACCCACTGGCGCTGGCCGTCGGAGAAGCCGATGTCGGCCTGGGCGGAGGGCAGGGCGATGTTCACGACCGTGGCGTCCAGGACGACCATGACCTGGGCGAGGCCGATCACCGCGAGGATCCACCAGCGGCGTGGATCGGGCCGCGGTGCGGCGTCGCGAGCGTCGGCGGCGGTGCTGGTTCCGGGACCGGTGGGTTCTGTGGACACGGTGGCACTCCATGGATTCCACTCGTACTGGCGGGCGGGTGTCTGCTTCGACAGTGGGCGAGCGGAGCCCCCGGGCCGGGCCCCTGCCCCGTTCGCCACGCCACGATGCCGTCCGGACGGACCAGCGCGGCGGGCCGGCGGGGCCGCGACCGGGGGCGCCGCGCCGACGGGTGGAACGGCGGGGCCGGGGCATCCCGTAGGCTCGGCGGATGGCGAAGTACTTCGATGTGCACCCCGAGAACCCCCAAGCGCGCACGATCGGCAACGTGGCCGACAGCATCCGCTCCGGCGCGCTCGTCGCGTACCCGACCGATTCCCTGTACGCACTGGGCTGCCAGCTCGGCAACCGTGACGGTCTCGACCGGATCCGCTCCATCCGCGACCTCGACGACCGGCACCACTTCACCCTGGTCTGCCAGAACTTCGCGCAGCTGGGGCAGTTCGTGCAGATCGACAACGACGTCTTCCGCGCGATCAAGGCGGCCACTCCGGGCAGCTACACCTTCATCCTGCCCGCCACCAAGGAAGTGCCGCGCCAGCTGCTGCACCCCAAGAAGAAGACGGTCGGTGTCCGCATCCCGGACCACACGGTCGTCCAGGCCCTGCTCGCGGAGATCGGCGAACCGCTGCTGTCCAGCAGCCTGCTGCTGCCCGACGAGGACGAGCCGATGACCCAGGGCTGGGAGATCAAGGAGCGGCTCGACCACGTCGTGGACATCGTCGTCGACTCGGGCGACTGCGGGACGAAGCCGACCACGGTCATCGACTTCTCGGGCGGCGGCGCCGAGATCGTCCGCTACGGCGCGGGCGACACGGACCGCTTCGAGTAGCCCGCCGCCGGGGGCGGTGGCCGGTGCCACGGCCCCTCAGCGGCTGCGTGGCCGGGGACCCAGTTTGATCCACTGCGCCGTGCTCGGCACCCCCCGGGCGCTCAGCAGGAACAGCATGTAGTACCCGGGCGGGGCGTCGGCCGCGCTGGGCGGGGTGTGCAGGGTGAGGGTGTCGCCGCCGGTGGCGGTCAGAGGCAGTTCCAGGTGGCGCTGGCTGGTGTTGACTGCGTGCGTCACGGTCGTCGGGGCCAGCAGGACGGCTCGCGCCACGTCCGCGGGGGTGGAGGTGCGGACCTGGAACTGCGCGTCGTAGGCGAGTTCGCCGCGCGGCGCCCGGTCGAGGGCGGGGCGGGGGCCGCGGTGCAGGTAGGGCGGCTCGTAGAGCTCGATGCTGCCGTCCATGCCGTCCGCGATGTCGGGGTCGTTGGCGATCTGCTGGAGTTCGTCACCGGTGACCATGACCCGTCCGTCGGGCATGACGAGGGCGTTGGAGTGGTAGCCGCGGGGCAGCCGCTGGGCCGGTCCCAGCTTCCAGTGACCCTGCGCGTCGCGCAGTTCGACCTGCCGGTACTTGAGGTCGGCCTTCGGGTTGAACGGCCCGTAGCCGTAGTTCCTGGTGTCGAGCGCCCCGTTGACGGTGAGCAGGGTGGCGTCCGGGAGGATCAGGGTGTCGTCCTGGGTGCGGCCGAACGCCCGGGGGGTGTCGGTGCGCCAGGCTCCGCCGGACAGCCGGTACGTGGACGGGTCGAGCGGGTCGCCGCCGAGCACCAGCACGGAGTCCGGACCGCGCAGACCCGCGGGCAGGGGTACCGCCGAGCCGTAGCCGCGGAAGCCGGCGGGCCGCCGGGGCAGATCGGTCCGGGTCTCCTTGACCGGGTCGAACACCCACTGCTGGTCGGCGTCGCGGCCCAGACCGTAGATCATGCCGTCGCGCAGCGAGAACAGGTGCGGGTAGTCGTTGCGGAACGGGGCGTCCGCCGCGAACCGTTCCGCGGGGACGCCCGCCGGGATCTCGTACGGGCGCCAGGGCACCCGGTACCCGCGCGCCGGGAAGCGCTCGACCAGCGGGGTGGGGTGCCCGGTGCCGCGCTCGTCCTGCCCCGACATGATCAGCTGTCGGCCGTCGGCCCCGGTGACCACGGAGGGGTACCAGCGGCCCACCATCATGTCCCGGTTGCGGAACCAGGTCTCGGTCCACGGGTCGAAGACGAAGGAGAGCCTGGCCCCCGTACCGCCCTTGCCGCCGCCGTTGCCGCCGAAGACGCCGACCATGCCGTTGGGCAGGTAGGAGTGGCCCGCGCAGAAGAAGGGGGCGGGACGCGGGGCGTAGGTGCCGTCCGGCATCAGCACGGTCGGCGGGGGCACCTTCTTGAACGCCGTGGTGCCGGTGCCCTTGGCGGGGTCCCACAGGTAGGCGCGGCCGGCGTTGGTGCGGCCGAGGCGGTCGGTGGGACCGGTCTCCTTGGTGGGGTTGACCTCCACCCGTTCGAAGGAGAAGAGCAGCACCTTGCCGGTGGGCAGCTGGGCCACGTGCACACCGAAGTCGGGTGAGGGGAAGTAGTCCGTGAAGCGGCCGGAATCCGACGCGGTGAAGGCGGCGTTGAGCCGCCGCTGCGAGGCGCGCAGCGAGGCGAGGCCGGCGGTGCGCCTCGACTGGGGGTACTCGCGCATCGCGTCGGCGGCCTTCCTGCGGCCGGCGTGGGCGCGGGCGTGGTCCGCGCCGAGCACGGCGGCCTCGCCCGGCACGGAGCCCGCGTGGTGGGTGTCGTCGGGCGCGGGGGCCGAGGCGAGGACGGGCGTGGTGGTGGCGAGGACGGCGGAGGCGAGCAGCACCGTCGCGAGCAGGCGCAGGGACGGGACGGGCCGGTCCTCGAAGATCGCCCGGACAGGGTTCAGGACCATGGGACTCCTCGCAGCAACCGCCGACAAAGCGCCCATGGTAGAAGAAATTGGACAGTTGTCCGCGTGTGACCCGGCGGCATCCACGAACGGCCTCCGCCCGATGGGGTGGCGACGGCCGGGGTGGGTGGTCCTGTCACCACCCCGGATCCGGGTGCCAGGGGGATCGAAGCACCCGGCGGGCGCGGGCGACGATCTGAGCGTCCAGGAGATCCCAGGGGGAAGAGGAAGCAATGTCCTTGTTCAGGAAGTCCGCACGGTGGGCGGCGACCGCCCTGTGCGGCGTGCTGGCCGCCGCCGCCCTGCCGGCCACCACCGCGGGCGCCGCACCGGCGGGCGCCGCACAAGCGGGCGCCGCCCCCCGCGTACCGGACCGCTACCGGCACCAGCGGCTCGACTGGCATCCGTGCGCGACGGGCCCGCTGGAGTGCGCCACGATGACCGTGCCCCGGGACTGGTACCACCCCGGCTCCGGGCCGGACCTGCACGTGGAGGTCGACCGGCTCCGCGCGGCGGACCCGGCCGGACGCCGGGGCGTGCTCATGGTGGCGGCGGGCGGACCCGGCGCGTCGGGGCTGGGCCGCCCCGCGCGACTGGCCTCGTACAGCCCACGGCTGGCGGCCGCGTACGACATCGTCGGCTTCGATCAGCGCGGTGTCGGCGCGAGCACCCGTGTCACCTGCTCGGACCAGAGCGCCGTCGACGCCCTGTTCGGCAGCGGCGACCTGCGCGACCGGTCCCCCGGGGCCGTGCGACGGACAGTCGACCGGGCGCGGGGCTTCGTGCAGGACTGCCGGCGCCGCTCGGGCGACCTGCTGCCGTACATCACCACCGATCAGGCGGTGCACGACATGGACCTGTACCGGGAACTCCTGGGCGCCCGGAAGGTCTCGTACTACGGTCCCTCCTACGCGACGTTCCTCGGCGCGTACTACGCCACCGAGTTCCCGAGCCGCGTGGAGCGGGTGGTGCTCGACAGCAACGTGGACTTCACCGGTACCTGGCAGTCCTTCATGACCGGTCAGCCGATGAGCTTCCAGCGCAGGTTCGAGGAGGACTTCCTGCCCTGGCTCGCCGCGCACGACGCCACCTACCACCAGGGCGCCACCCCGGCCGAGGCCGGAGCCTCTTTCGAGCGGCTGCGGGCCGCCCTGGGCGCGCACCCCCTCGACCTCGGGGGAACGGTCGTCACGCCCAACCACCTCGATGCGGCCACGACGAACTCGCTCTACGACGCGGGGGACGGATTCGAGGGGCTCGCCGTGCTCCTCGGGGTCCTCAGCCACCCCGAGCAGGCTCCGGCGGACGTACGGGAGACAGTGGCGGCGCAGCTCGCGCACCCCCTGGGCGCCGACTTCGCCGCCGACTTCTTCTCGGTCACCTGCGGGGACACCCCGTGGACGCGGGACGCCCGTTACTGGGAGGAGCACAGCGCCGGGGCCACGCAGACCTATCCGCTGGCCGGAGCGCGCGAGCTCGCCTTCGCCTCAGTGTGCGCGAACTGGCCGCGCTCCCGGACGCCCCGCGTCGAGGTCACCGGCGAGGAGCTGCCCCCCGTGCTCATGCTGAACTCGACGAACGACCCGGCGACGTACTACGAGTCCGCGGTGCGCGCCCACCGCGGGCTGGCCGGCTCACGGCTGCTCACGGTGGACGGCGGTGACCACGGCCAGTTCCAGAACCACAACCCGTGCGTCGACTCCGCGGTCGAGGCCTACCTGCTCGACGGTGTGCTGCCCGCCGAGGGCGCCCGCTGCGCGGGTGTGCCGCTGCCGGAGCCGGCCGGCCGTCCCGGCGGCCACTGACGGGGGGCACTGACTGGGGGGACTGACGGCGGGCGCTGACGGCGGGCGTCGGCACCCGGCGGCGCTACCAGCGGACGGGAAGCCGGCTCACGCCCCTCATCAGGCTGCCCGCCAGCCAGGCCGGGGGGCCGCCTGCCGGGTCCTCGGCCAGGTCCGGGAAGCGCTCCAGCAGGCTCCGGATCGCGATGCGGCCCTCCATCCGGGCCAGCGGGGCACCGAGGCAGAAGTGCAGTCCGTGGCCGAAGGCGAGGTGGCCCTGGGGGGCCCGGTGGATGTCGAAGGCATCGGGCTCCCCGAACCGCCCGGGGTCGCGGTCGGCGCCCGCCAGCGAGACGAGGACGGTGTCCCCGGCCGGGATGACGACGCCGCCGATCTCCACGTCCTCACCGGCGTAGCGGAAGGTGGCGTTCTGCACGGGGCCGTCGTAGCGCAGCATCTCCTCGACCGCGCCGGGCAGCAGCCCGTCGAAGTCGGCGCGCAGCTCGGCGAGTTGACCGGGATGGGCGAGCAGGGCCCGTACGCCGTTGGAGATGAGGTTGACCGTGGTCTCGTGGCCGGCGACGAGCAGCAGGAAGGCCATCCCGATCAGCTCCTCCCCGGACAGGGAGTCACCGTCCTCGTCACGGGTACGGATCAGCGCGCTGAGCAGGTCCCCGCCCGGCGCCTTCGCCTTGAGCTCGACGAGCTCGGCGAGGTAGGCACTGAGCTGCTCGTGGGCGGCGCCCGCCGGAGCGCCCTGGGTGGGGGCGACGACCTCGTTGGACCAGTGCCGGAAGCGCTCGCGGTCCAGGTCGGGCACGCCGAGCAGTTCGCAGATCACCGTCATGGGCAGCGGGAACGCGAGTGCCTCGATCAGATCGGCGGAGCGCTCGGGCCGGGCGGCCATGGCGTCCAGCAGTTCGTCGGTGATCTCCTGGACGCGGGCCCGCATGGACTCCATGCGGCGCGCGGTGAACTCGCGCGCGACCAGGCGGCGCAGCCGGGTGTGGTGCGGCGGGTCGGATTCCAGCATGTTCGCGTTGGCCGCCGTCGCCGTGATCTCGGGGAACAGGCCGGTATCGCGCCAGTCCTTGAGCAGAGCGGGGTGGTTCAGGGCCTGACGGGCCTCTTCGTACCCCACGACCAGCCAGCTCGGCCCCGACACCCGGTCGTCCAGAACGACGTGGTGGACCGGTCCGCTGTCCCGCAGTTTCGCGTAGAAGGCATACGGGTCGGCATGGAAGTTCTGGGCCCCGGAACTGATGTCTACTACAGGCATCACTCCACAGTACGGCGGTCACGCTTCGCTGAACGCGCTGTTTCCGGCCAGTCGTCCGGGCCGGAATCACCGCCCGGCCGGCGCGTCCCCTTCGAAGGCCGCCCACGGCCCGAGGGCGAAGTCGTGGCCCCGGCGCCGGACTTCGACGGCGCCCGCTCCGCCGAAGTGCGCCGGTATCACCCATTCCCTTCGGTCGGCGGCTCCTTCGAGGATCCGGCGGCGGGTGGCCGCGGCCTGCGACGGGTCCAGGCAGAAGCAGCTGTTGTGTCCGGGGTTCAGGATCTGCACGGGGCTGTGCAGCAGATCGCCGACGAACACCGCACGGTCCCCGCCGGATTCGAGCCGCAGCACGCTGGATCCGGGCGTGTGACCGGGCGCGGACTCCAGGACGAGGTGCTCGTCGATACGGTGGACGCCCTCCCACAGCACGGCCTGCCCGGCACGGTGGACGGGCTCGACGCTGTCCTCGTACACGAGCCGGTCGTCCACCCTCTTGCCCTGCGCGTACCCGTTGCGCGGCCCGTAGTGGAAGTCGTCCGCGGCCGGGATCAGGTACCGGGCATTGGGGAAGGCCGGGGTCCACTCACCTTGCGCGCCGGTGGTGTTGCCGCCGACGTGATCACCGTGCACGTGCGTGTTGACGACGAGGTCCACGTCCTCGGGCCGGACCCCGGCCAGTGCCAGCCGGGCGAGGAGGTCGCCCCGCCAGTGATGGAACATCGGCGATCCGGGGCGCTCGCGCATGTCGCCGACCCCGGTGTCCACCAGTACGGTCCGTCCGGCGCTGCGCAGCACCCAGGTCTGCACCGCCATCACCACGCGGTCGCCCTGCGGGTCCCAGTGGTCGGGGGCGAGCGAGCCGGCGTTGTCCCGCCACACCTCGGGCCCGGCTGCGGGCACGATCTCGGAGGTGCGGGCGGCCGGCCCCTGCCACTCGACGACACGTGTGACCTCGACGTCCCCCAGCATGGTGCTCTGCTTGTTCTCGCTGCTCATGCCCCGACCCTATGAACGCGGCGTGAGCCCCTCAATGCGCTGATGGCTCATACGGATGCGCGAGGCTCTCGCCGCTGACGCCGGGGCTACGCTTTCGGCATGGACGTGGTGAGCGACGCGATATCGACCATCCGCATCGGACGGCCCTCCTCCCACCGGGTCCGGGTCACCGGAAGCTGGTGCACCCGCCTCGCCCCGTACGACGGTGCCGGCTTCCACGTCGTCGTGGAGGGAAGCTGTGTGCTGCTGCCCGACGACGGCGTGCCGGTGCCGCTCGGGGCGGGCGACGCGGTGCTGCTGCCGCACGGCGCCGGGCACGTCCTCGCCGACTCCCGTGCCGACGCGTCGGACCGGCGGCGCGCGGTGGCGTTCGAGGAATGGGCCGACGGGAAGCACCCGCGCCGGGGCGCCGCCGGCCCCGACGGGAATGCCGACGGGAGGGCCGTGGAGCTGCTGTGCGGGAAGTACCGGCTCGACCGCAGCCGGATGCACCCGCTCATGGGCGAACTGCCGACCGTCGTCCACCTGCCGAACAGGGTGGGAGCGCACCCGGAACTGCGCTTCGCCATCGACCTGTTGGGGCGTGAACTGGGCGGACAGCGGCCCGGCGCGGGGATCGCCGTCCCCGGGCTGCTCGACCTCCTGCTCGTCTACATGGTCCGGTCCTGGCTGGCCGACGCCGCGACCGGGGCGTGGCCCGCCGTACTGGGCGACCCCGTGACGGCCGCCGCCCTGCGGGCCCTGCACTCCGAGCCGGCCGCCCCGTGGACCAACGACCGCCTCGCCGCCGAAGCGGGCGTCTCGCGGGCCACGCTGGCCCGCCGGTTCACGGCACTGGTGGGCCGGCCGCCGATGGCGTACCTGACCTGGTGGCGGCTGACCTTCGCCGCGGCGCTGCTCCGCGACAGCGCGGACCCGCTGTCGGCGATCGCCCGCCGCTGCGGCTACGGGAGCCCGTACGCCTTCTCCGCCGCCTTCAACAGACAGTTCGGCACACCCCCGGGCCGCTAACGCGACCAGGCGCGGCCGGCCGGCGGTGCGCGGTGACGGGTACGCGTCCGGACGGCCCGGCGCAGCCCACGCCGTCACCGGGCGCGGGGTTCCGGCACCGAAAAGGAGGTGTGCGCGGCCTCCGGCTGCTGGCAGGCTGCGCCGGTGAACCGTGAACAGATCTCCCAGATCGCCCATGCCGACCACCCGATAAAGGCCCCGCTCGACGACGGGTCCGTACGCCGACTGCTGGACCGCGCGGTCCCCCGCGCCGACGCCCGAGTACTCGACCTCGGCTGCGGCACCGCGGAATGGCTGCTGCGCGCCCTGGACAACCACCCCCACCTGCATGCCGAGGGCGTCGACGTCTCGAAGGAGGCCTTGGCGCTCGCCGATCAGGCCGCGCACCGCCTCGGCGTCCGAGAACGCCTCGTGCTCCACCACATCCCGGCCGAGGACTTCGCCCCGGCGGAGCCGTTCGACCTCGTGCTCAGTGTCGGGGCCACGCACGCATTCGGCGGCTTGCTCCCCACCCTCGCCGCGGCCCGCAAGCACCTGACCCCCGGCGGCCGGGTCCTGGTCGGCGAGGGGTTCTGGGACCGCGAACCCTCCCCGGAGGCCGTCGGGATGCTCGGGGACTTCGCCGACCTTGCGACCACCGTGGACCGGGTCGTCGCCGACGGGTGGACACCCGTCTACGGGCACGTCAGCACGCGCAGTGAACTGGACGACTACGAGTGGTCCTGCTGGGGCTCGCTGGCGTCATGGGGCCTTGACCATCCTGCCGGTCCGGACGGCTCCCAGGCCCTCGAAACGGCCGGCGTCCGGCGCTCCGAGTGGCTGCGCGTCTACCGGGACACCTGGGGCTTCGTCTCCCTGATCCTGCGCCGGACGTCCGACTGACCCCACGAGGCACCGAGCCCCTTCAACCTGTGAACTCCCCGCCCCGCAAATGGCTTTGACGGTTCCATCTCTTGACGGTCCCGGTGGCGGGGAGCACAGTGGCGGGCGACATCGCTGTGAGAGCGCTCTCAAGGCGGTGTCACGGTCCGCACCTCCCCCCACCGCGCCCCCGAGGCGCACGCAGAGAGGGCACCCACCCATGCGTGAGACATCCCGCAGAAGGCGCCGCCCCGCCACCAGGCGTTCCGTCATCGCCACCCTGAGCACGATGGCGGTGGCGGTGGCGGCCGCTGCCGCCGTGGCCGTCACCCCGCCCGCGAACGCCGCCGCTCCCCCGGTCCCGGCCGGCTGGTCCCAGGTGTTCCTTGACGACTTCAACGGGACCGCCGGCTCCGGTGTGAACACCACCGACTGGCAGTACACGACCGGGCGCGGCTACCCGGGCGGCCCCACCGGCTTCGGGACCGGCGAGATCGAGACGATGACCGCGGACCCGGCCAACGTCTCGCTCGACGGCGCCGGCAACCTCCGGATCACCCCCCGCAGGGACGCGGCCGGCAACTGGACCTCGGCCCGCGTGGAGAGCAGGCGCTCCGACTTGCGGCCCCCGGCGGGCGGCACCCTGCGCACCGAGGCCCGGATACAGATGCCGAACGTCACGGGCGCCGCGGCGAAGGGGTACTGGCCGGCGTTCTGGATGCTCGGAGCCCCCTACCGGGGCAACTGGTGGAACTGGCCCGGCATCGGTGAGCTGGACATCATGGAGAACGTCCAGGGCCTCAACAACGAGTGGGCCACCATGCATTGCGGCACCAGCCCGGGCGGCCCCTGCAACGAGACCTCCGGCATCGGCGGCCAGCGCGCTTGCACCGGCACCACCTGCCAGGGCGGCTTCCACACCTACGCGGTGGAGTGGGACCGGTCCACGGCCGTGGAGGAGATGCGCTTCTACCTGGACGGCGTCAACTTCCACACCGTGAAGGCGAACCAGGTCGACGCCACCACCTGGACCAATGCGACGGACCACGGCTACTTCATCATCCTGAACGTCGCCATGGGCGGCGGCTTCCCCGACGCCTTCGGCGGCGGACCGGACGCCGGCACCGAGCCCGGCCACCCGATGGTGGTCGACTACGTCCTGGTACTCCAGAAGACGGGCACCACCACCCCGCCCACCACGCCCCCCACGACGCCGCCCTCCGGGGCGCGGAACGCCTACGCCGCCATCCAGGCGGAGTCGTACGACGACCAGGCGGGCACCGCCAAGGAGACCACCTCGGACACCGGCGGTGGCCAGGACCTCGCCTCGCTGGCGAACGGTGACTGGGCCGTGTACCGGGGCGTCGACTTCGGCGCGAGCGCGGCCCGCCAGTTCTACGGGCGGGTCGCGAGCGGCGCGGCGAGCGGGGTCAGCGGCCTCGTGGAGGTCCGCCTGGACAGCCGCACGAGCCCGCCGGTCGGCAGTTTCTCCGTCGCCGGCACCGGAGGCTGGCAGAGCTGGCGGACCGTCCCCGCGAACATCAGCGCCGTCACGGGCACCCACGACGTCTACCTCACCTTCACCAGCGGCCAGCCGGCCGACTTCGTGAACGTGAACTGGTTCGACTTCGGCCACTGAGCGGGCCGGGGCGCCGGGCGCCCCCGGCGGCAGGGGTTAACCTGCTGCGCGGCAAGTCAACCGCCGACGGCCACGCATGAGGAGCGCCCGTGCCCGAACAGCTTCGTGTTCCCGGGAACCGCCCCACCCTGGAGGCCGTGGCTGCACTGGCCGGGGTGTCCCGGGCCACGGTCTCCCGCGTCGTCAACGGCGGTGACGGGGTCCGCGCGCACCTGGCGGACAAGGTGCGGGAGGCCGTGCGCGAGCTCGGCTACGTACCGAACCACGCGGCCCGCACCCTGGTCACCCGGCGCACCGGGGCGGTCGCCGTGATCATCCCCGAACCGGAGGCACGGATCTTCTCCGACCCGTTCTTCTCCCGCCAGATACGCGGGATCAGCCGGGAACTGACCGCGCACGACGCCCAGTTGGTGCTGCTCCTGGTGGAGGACCGGGCGGACTACGACCGGATCGAACGGTACCTGGCGGGCGGCCACGTCGACGGGGCGCTCGCCTTCTCGCTGCACACCGACGACCCGCTGCCCGAGATCACCCGCCGGGTCGGCATGCCCACGGTCTACGGAGGCCGGCCGGGCTGGACGACCGGCCCCGACGACCCCTGCGCCGCCTACGTCGACGCCGACAACCGGGGCGGCGCGCGGGAGGCGGTGCGCCACCTGCTCGCCCGCGGCCGACGGCGCGTGGCGCACATCGCGGGCCCCCTCGACCAGACCTCGGCCGTCGACCGGCTCGACGGCTACCGGGACGTACTGGTGGGCGCCGACCCCGCGTTGGTGGCGGCGGGTGACTTCACCACGGCCGGCGGGGCCCGTGCGATGCGGGAGCTGCTGGGGCGCCGGCCGGGCCTGGACGCGGTGTTCGCCGCGAACGACCTGATGGCGACGGGGGCCCTCGCGGTGCTCCGGGAGCGGGGGCTCGACGTGCCCGGGGACGTGGCGGTGGTCGGCTTCGACGACACCGAGCGGGTGGCCGAGGCGGCGGAGCCGCCGCTGACGACGGTCCGCCAGGACGTGGAGGGGATGGGCCGCCTGATGGCGCGGCTGCTGCTGGGCACCCTGGGCGCGCTGGACACCCCGCCGGCGCCCCGGGCGGTGATCACGCCGACCGTACTGGTCCGCCGGGCCTCCGCCTGACGCCGCGGCCGGCGCCACCGGTCAGTACGACGCGGTGGTGCGGGCTTCGGCCCGGCCCGACTCCGCCGAGACGGTCAGGGTATACGGGGAGGCGGGGTCGCGCAGGGCCGGGGCGACCTCGCAGGTGCCCGAGCCCGCGCGTGCGTCGACGCGGAACCGGGTGGCCGGCGGAAAGGCGAGGTCGAGCCCGCCGGAGCCGACGCGGGCGGTGACGTCTTCGGGCGGGGCCAGGAAGGCGGCCAGCGCGTGGCCGGAGTCCGCCGCGATGTCGGCCCGCGCCGAGGCCAGACCGGTGGCGGTCAGGGCGCCGGAGCCGGCCCGGGCGCGCACCGCGCCGCGCAGGCCGACGAGGTTCAGGGTGCCGGAGTCGACGCTGGCGTCGACGGGGCCCGCCATGCCGCTGATGTCGACCCGGCCGGAGCCGGCGGACACCCGTACGGGGATGCCGGCCGGCACGGTCACCGCGAGCCGCACGTCGCAGCCGGGCCCCGGGCCCGGGCCGTCGGGACCTCCGCCGTCGCCGCCGTCGCCGGGGCAGCGCGCGGCCAGCCGCAGGGTGTCGCCGAGCCGGCTCTCCTCGACGACGGGCGGCCGGGCGGACCAGCCGAGCTCCGCCCGGTAGCCGACCACCCCGTCCGCGCGCGGGGTGACGGTGATGTCCGCGCTGCGGCCGGTGATCTCCAGCGCCCGCACCGGCGGTCCGCCGCTGTCGCCGGCCAGGACGCGGCTGTGCAGGGAGTGGTGCGTCCACGCCTGACGGCCCGCCGGTACGAGGACCAGCAACGCACCGGCCAGCGCCGCGAGGAGCCACGCCCGGCGGTGCTCCCGGCGAGCCGGGGCGGACGGCGCGCCGGGGGCGTCGGCGGGGGCGTCGGCGGAGGTCACGGGGTGCCGTCCAGGAAGCGCAGGACCGCGAGGACGCGGCGGTGGGCGCCTTCGGCCGGGGGCAGGTCCAGCTTGCTGAAGATGTTGTTGATGTGTTTGGCCACGGCGCTCTCGCTGACCACGAGTCCGGCCGCGATGCCCGCGTTGGAGCGGCCCTCGGCCATCAGGGCCAGCACCTCGCGTTCGCGCGGGGTCAGCCGCTCCAGCGGATCCGCTCCCCCGCCCCGGCGCAGCAGGAGCTGGGCGACGACCTGGGGGTCGAGTGCGGTGCCGCCGGCCGCGACCCGGCGCAGGGCGTCGATGAACTCCTCGACGTCGGCCACGCGTTGCTTGAGGAGGTAGCCGATGCCCGCGCCGTTCTCGCCCGACAGCAGGTCGGCGGCGTAGCGTTCCTCCACGTACTGCGAGAGCAGCAGGACGGCGGTGCCCGGGCTCTGGCTGCGGATCATCAGCGCCGCGCGGACTCCCTCGTCGGTGAAGCCCGGTGGCATGCGCACGTCGAGCAGCGCGAGGTCGGGCCGGTGTTCCTCGACGGCGGCGAGCACCGCTTCGGCGTCCCCGGCCTCGGCGGCCACCTCGAACCCCGCCATTTCGAGGACCTTGACGAGTCCTATGCGCAGCAGGACGGAGTCTTCGGCGATCACGGCACGCACGGCAGCTCCACGGTGATGACGGTCGGGCCCCCGAGAGGACTGTCGATCTTGATGGTTCCGTCGACCGACCCTACCCGCTTGCGCAGACCCCTCAGGCCGGTGCCGGAGCCCGGGTCGGCGCCGCCCGCCCCGTCGTCGGTGACGACGACGCGCAGCAGGTCCGTGCGGCCGCCGGGCACCCGCTGGGCCCGGACGGTGCAGCGCGCGGCTCCGGCGTGTTTGGCGACGTTGGCGAGGGCCTCGGAGACCACGAAGTACGCGACCGCCTCCACCGTCGGGTCCGGGCGTTCGGTGATGTCCACGGACAGTTCGACGGGCAGGGGGGCGCGGGCGGCGATCCCGGAGAGCGCGGCGTCGAGCCCGCGGTCCTCCAGCACGGCCGGGTGCAGGCCCCGTACCAGGCTGTTCAGCTCCTCGATGGCCTCCTTCGCCTCGCGGTGGGCCTCGTCGATCACGGCCCTGGCCTCGGGCGGCAGGTCCGGAAGGGTGGCGCGGGCGATCCCGAGGTTCATGGCGAGGGAGACCAGGCGCTGTTGGGCGCCGTCGTGCAAGTCCCGTTCGATACGACGGCGTTCGAGGTCGGCGGCGTCGAGTACGCCGGCCCGGCTCTGGGCGAGGTCCTCGACGCGGCGCAGCAACTCGCCGGCGCGGCTGGGGCCGAGGAGCGCCGATGCGGCGAGTGCGTCGAGACGGGCGACGAGGGCGGCCGCCCAGGGGGCCGCGAGCACGGCCAGAGCGCCCGCAACGGTGACCACGTCGCACTGCCCGGTCCAGCCGGGGGCGCCCGTTCCGCCGGGGCCGGGCAGCAGCCAGACCCATCCGTAGACGGTGGCGCCGACGGCACCCGCCGCCCAGGCGAGGACGACGGCGGCGCCCGCCAGCGCGGTGAGGGGACCGACGATGAGGTGGTACCCGTACTGCCGCAACATCGCCCCGGAGCCCAGCCGCTCGCCCGCCCCGCGCGGGGTCCACCACCGGTGCTCGCGCACGACCGGCGGAACGTGGAGGCCGAGCAGCGACCGGAAGCGGCTGCGCTGGAGCGGCGTGAGCAGGGGGCACAGCACGAGCGCGGCGAGCGCGGCAGCCAGCGGTACGGGCCCGTCCCCGGGGAGGACCGACAGGACCGTGACCCCGGCGAGGACGGGCAGCGCGGGCGGGATGGCGGCTGCCGCGAAGGCGGTGTTGCGCCAGGCCCACGCCGACCACGGGGCGTGGGCGGCGAACCAGGTGGAGGTACGCCTCAGCGCGCCGCGAAGTGCCATGACCCGTACGGTAATCGCACTGCTCAGGACGTGCGCCCACCCTGGTACCCGCTCGGGGGTGGTACGGGCACCACCCCGGGTTCGGACCGGGGGGCTACTGATCTTCGCGTTGCGGGACACAAGAGTGGGGGCGTGCCCCGCGGACGGACCGCCGGGCCGGAAGGAGACCCGCGGCCATGGCCCTCACCGCCCCCTGCCCGCCCGCCGCCGCACGGACGACCGCCCGCCGGGTGACCGCTCCTCGGACAACGGGCCGCCGGACTGCCGCCCGCCGCGCCGTGCCGGGGATCTCCGTGGTCCTCACGGGGGCGGGTGCGGCGCTGCTCCCGTGGATGGTCGTGCTGGCGATGACGCTGCCGGGGAGCGCCGAGGTGTCCCACTGGGCCACCGCCTGGATCGGCCTGGACGTGATGCTGGCGGCCGGACTGACGGGGACCGGGCTGCTGGTGCGCCGGAGGGACCCCCGGGCTTCGCCGGTGGCGGCCGCGACGGCCGCGCTGCTGGCGGTGGACGCCTGGTTCGACGTCACGACCTCGCTGGGAACCGGCGGCCAGGGGCCGGCCCTGTTGCTGGCAGCGGGGGCGGAGGTGCCGCTCGCGGTGGCCTGCGTCGTGGTGGCCGCCCGGCGGCGCGGCTGAGCGGCCCCGCGCAGGGGCCCCCGACGCCTCCGGTCAGACGAGGCCCAGCCCGCGGGGCGGGACGAAGAGGTGCGCGGCGCGGTGTTCGGCGGCCACCAGGGCCGCCGCGAGACCGAATTCCGCGTCCTCGCCCCGCGCGAGCCTGCGTGCGTGGTCGCCGCACCGCTCGCACTCCGGCGCCCAGTCGGGCAACAGGCTCTCGTGGCTGGTGGCCAGGTGGCGGGCGAGCCGGATCCGCGAGCCGGGCCCGTTGTCCACGGGGTCCCAGTCGATCCCCCGCCGCCCGGTGAGCCACATCTCCTCCGTGACCCGCTCGATGCGCTTCATGGAACGGTAGAGCCGGAAACAGTCGGTGCAGTCGAACATCCAGGCCGGCGGTAGCGGCCACACGTCCCGGGGGTCGAGTTCATCGGCGCTCATGCGGCAACGGTAGTGGCGGCGCACCGGCGCGTGCAGCCGATCCGCCGTACTTCCCCCTCGCCCAAAACGTGTGCCCGAGCCGGGAGTTGCCCGGCGACGCGAACGCCTCCGGCGCCCCTCGTCGGGGCGCCGGAGGCGCTTGCACTGCGGCACGTGCGGCGCCGCGGGGAATTCCCGCCCGCCGGGGCCGACCGCTACTCGATGACGAGCTCGACGGGGATGTTGCCGCGGGTCGCCTTGGAGTACGGGCAGACCTCGTGCGCCTGCTTGACCAGGAGCGCGCCCGTCTCGCCCGCGAGGGAGTCGGGCAGTTCGATGCGCAGGGTGACGGCCAGACCGAAGCCGGAGCCGTCCTGGCCGATGGAGGTCTCGGCGGTGACGGAGATGTCGCCGGTGTCGACCTTGGCCTGGCGGCCGACCAGGCCGAGGGCGCTGGCGAAGCAGGCGGCGTAACCGGCCGCGAAGAGCTGCTCGGGGTTGGTGCCCTGCCCGTTGCCGCCCAGCGCCGGGGGCATGGCCAGCGCGAGGTCGATCTGGCCGTCGGAGCTGACTGCGCGGCCCTCACGGCCGTTGGCGGTGGCGACAGCGGTGTACAGCGCGTCCATCGGAGTTCCTCTCGGGAGGTGGTGGAAGGCGGTCCGGGTTCGAACCTCGGCGGGGGGCCGGTGACCCGACTGCCTCCACTAATAGAGCACACAATTCAGTTGTGCACAACTCAATGGCTTGCAAGTCACCTCGCGGTACACTGGCCCACATGACGCAGCAGCCCGCCACCCCGCTCGACGACCAGGACTTCCTGCGCCTGGACGGGCAGATCTGCTTCGCGCTCAACGCCGCGAGCCGCGCCTTCAACGGCCTATACCGGGTCGTCCTCAAGGACCTGGGCCTCACCTACCCGCAGTACCTGGTGATGCTGGTCCTGTGGGAGCACGGCACGATGCCGGTCAAGCAGCTCGGACAGCACCTGCGGCTCGACTCGGGCACGCTGTCACCGCTGCTCAAGCGGCTGGAGGGGGCCGGCCTGATCCGGCGCGAGCGCAGCACGCAGGACGAGCGCTCCGTCCACGCCGTGCTGACCGACGAGGGCGCGGCGCTGCGCGCCCGCGCGGTGGAGGTACCCCGCCGCATCGCGCAGGCGACGGGCTTCGAGCTGGAGGAGATCCGCGATCTCCAGACGCGTCTGAGCCGCCTCACCACAGCCCTCGACGCCGCCGCCTTCGGCCAGGAGCTCTAGAACCCGGCCGGACCCCCGGGGATCAGGCGTCCTTCTCCATGGTGGGGCGCAGCCGCTCCAGCAGGGCGTAGAGCGTCGCCCCCTCCTCCTCGTCGAGGGTGTCGAGCGCGCCGTGCGTGGCCTGCATCTCCTCGCGCACCCGCCGGATGACGTCCCGGCCCTCGTCCGTGGCGACGACGTTCTTCACGCGCCGGTCGACCGCGGACGGCTCGCGCCGCACCAGCTCGCGCGCCTCCAGCCGGTCGACGATGCCGGTGACGTTGGACGCGTCACACACCAGCAGGGTGGCCAGGCCCCGCATCGGCACCGGCCCCTCCAGCTGGGCGAGCACCCTGGCCTGCGTGGACGTGAGGCCGTAGCGGGCCGCGGCGGCCGCGAAATCCCGCCACTGGGCGGTACCGATGGCGGCGAGCAGCTCCAGGAGCTGGAGCTTGGTGGGGCGGTGGGGGGCGGCCGGTCCGGCGGTGGCACTCATGCCGTCGAGCGTACGCAAGAAGGTTGGCATTATCAATTGTTTACTTGACCTCCTTAACTATTGCCGTCTACCTTCATCCAAGTACTTGATGACGTAAAACATCTGCGATCTGAAGCGTTAAGAAGGTCCTGCCAGCCATGAGCACCGCCGCACCCGCCCCCTCCGCCGCCGGGCCCAGGAACGAGACGGTCATCGTCTTCGCCCTGAGCCTCGCCGCCATGGTCGTGTCGATGATGCAGACCCTGCCCGTCCCGATCCTGGGTCTGATCCGCAACGACCTCGGCACCACGACCGCCAACGTCAGCTGGGTGACCACCGCCACCCTGCTGTCCGCCGCCGTCTTCACCCCACTCCTGGGCCGCTTCGGCGACCAGCACGGCAAGAAGCCGACCCTGGTGGCCGTACTCGCCATCATGGTCGCGGGCTCCGTCGTCGCCGCCCTCGCGACCTCGCTGCCCCTGCTCATCCTGGGCCGGGTGCTCCAGGGCGCGGCCACCGCCATCTTCCCGCTGGCGCTCTCCGTCCTGCGCGAAGAGGTCCGGCCGCAGAAGCTGCCGGGTGCGATGGCGCTGGTCAGCGGCACGCTCGCGTTCGGCAGCGGCCTGGCTCTGGTCGCCACCGGCCTGCTGACCTCCGGTGACGGCGCCGACTACCGCAACGCCTTCTGGATGGCGACCGGCTTCGCGACCCTCGCCCTCCTGGCGGTCGTGTTCCTGGTCCCGGCCACCCGCCACAAGACCGGCGGCCGCACCGACTTCCTGGGAGCGCTGACCCTCGGCATCGCCCTGCTGCTGCTCCTGCTGCCCATCTCGCAGGGCCACGAGTGGGGCTGGTCCTCCGGCCGTACGCTCGCCAGTTTCGCCGGCGCCGCCGTCATGACGGCCGTGTGGGTCGTGGTCGAGCGCAAGGTGCGCGAGCCGCTGGTCGACATGAAGATGTTCGTCCACCGCCCGGTGCTGATGGCCAACCTGGCCGGCATCCTCGTCGGCTTCGGCATGTTCGCGAACTTCCTGGGCGTGTCCTACCTCGTCCAGATGCCCAAGGCGCTGACCGGGTACGGATTCGACGCGTCCATCCTGCGCGCCTCCGTCCAGTTCCTGCTGCCGGGTGCGATCGTCTCGCTGCTCGCCTCCCCCATCGGCGGCCAGCTGGTCCGTCACCGCGGTCCGCGCATCGCGCTGGCCCTGGCCGCCGGGCTCGGCGCAGCCGGTTTCGGCTGGCTGGCCCTCGACCACGGCCACACCTTCTCGGTGATCGGCGCCGGTGTCGTCGTCGGCGCGGCCGTCAGCTTCGGTTACGCGGCCATGCCCGCCGTGATCATGGCGAGCGTCCCGCACCACCAGAGCGGCATCGCCAACGGCATCAACTCCATCTCCCGCTCGACCGGCAGCGCGATCGGCAGCGCCATCGTCACCACGATCCTGGCCTCCAAGACGATCGAGCACCTCCCGCCGGGCGTCCCCGCCCTGCCCGCGGAGTCCGGTTTCACCCTGACGTTCGGCATCGGGGCGGCGGCCTTCGCCCTGGTCGCCCTGATCAGCTGGGCCGGACTGCGCAAGGGCCACGGCCCCCGTGTGACGGAGCCCGTCGCGTCCGGCGAGGCCCCGGCCCCGAAGGTGGTCGAGACGGCCGACGCCGTCTGATCCCCCGCCACCCGCACCCGTACCGCCCCCGGTCCTCCTGGACGACCGGGGGCGGTCGCGTCGTCCTCGAAGCGGCTCGCGCGGGTCCAGGGCGGTGGGACGGGCCAGGCTGGGTACGCTTCCCGGGACAGCGCACGGAGTTCGGGGCGGGGTGGGGTTCATGGGTCGTCAGGCGGGGCTGCGGGGCGCGGCGGTGGCCGCGGCGCTGCTGCTGGGGCTTGCCGGGTGCGCTCAGCCCGGCGGGGACGCGGACGGCGGGCGGGGCGGGGCCACCGGCGGGCCCCCGGCCGGCGGTGACGCGAAACCCGCTCCGGGGGACGTACTGCCCGGCATGGTCAGCGCGGCCGTGGCCCGCACGCAGCTGGCCGCGCTGGTGGTCGGCAAGCCGGGGACGATGGCCGGGTACAGCCGCGACAAGTTCACGCACTGGGCCGAGCAGGGCGACAAGTGCGACACCCGTGAGGTCGTCCTGCGGCGCGACGGCAAGAACGTCACCCAGGACGCGCAGTGCCGGGCGGTGTCCGGCACGTGGAAGAGCCTGTACGACGGCGCGCAGGTCGGCGACCCGGCGAAGCTGGACATCGACCACATGGTCCCGCTCGCCGAGGGCTGGCGCTCCGGCGCGGCCGGCTGGGACGCCGCCAAACGCAAGGCCTTCGCCAACGACCTGACGCGCCCCCAGTTGCTGGCCGTCTCGGCGGCCTCCAACCGGTCGAAGGGCGACCAGAGCCCGGACCTGTGGCAGCCGCCGGACAAGACGAGCTGGTGCCAGTACGGGCGCGCCTGGACCACCGTCAAGTCCTACTACGGGCTGACCGTCACCCCACCGGAGAAAGCCATGCTCACCACGATGATCGACACCTGCGCCTCATGACCGCGCCCGGGCAGTGGCAGGACGACGTCCTCGCCGGGCGCGGCGGCGCCATGACCGACGAGGTCGGCGTGATCACCGGGGAACTCACCCTGCGCACCGTCGCCGGACCGGACGGCAAGGTCCGCTTCGAGATCCAGTACCTCGACGCCGACGAGTGGTACACCCTGACCGGCAGTCCCGTCGCCCACGGTGACCCGCACGCCCTCCACCTGGCGGCCCTGCGCGCCGTCCGCGCGGGCGGCGGCGCGCGGGCTCCGCGTCCCGGTGCTTGACCGGTCAGCCGGCCGCCGCGGGGAACGCGCTGGTCAGCGTGGCTGCGGGCTGACAGACTGAGGTGGCTCCATCACTCCCAGGAGGACCCCATGGCCGACGAGACCGACACCCCGCAGGACGAATCCCCCGCCGAGGAGGCCAAGCGCAAGTTCCGCGAGGCCCTGGAGCGCAACGCGGCGAACGCCCATTCGCAGCAGGCCCACCAGAGCCGGGCGAAGGTGCAGGGCGCCAGCAGCGGCCCCGGCGGCAAGAACAAGAAGGTGCGCCGCAAGACCGGCTGACGCGTTCCGCCGGGCGGCCGGGACCCCTGTGCGGGGTGCGCCGCCCAGCGGGCGCCCCGCCTCGACGGTCCTCTGATCGTTGGGCCGCATGGGTGACGGGTGATAACCCCCGGGCAGGTCGCTAGTTGATCCGGTCGTACCCGCCGGGGACAGCTCATGCGACAGAAGGATTCCTCACCATGCTCAAGAAGTTCATGGCCACCGCCGCGGTCGCCGCTTCCGTAGTCGGCGCCGGCGCCCTCGCCGCCACCCCGGCGATGGCGATCGGCAACGACAACGGCGTGAACACCGTCAACGGCAACGGCGCCGCCCAGATCTACGGCAACCAGAAGACCGAGGGCGCCATGAGCCCGCAGCTGAGCCTGGTCCAGGGTTCGCTGAACAAGCTCTGCGTCGGCCTGCCGGCCAAGGCGAACGTGCAGTCGCTCATTGCCCTGCTCAACATCGGCGTCCAGGACATCAACGTCCTGTCCAACCCGCAGAACCAGCAGTGCACGGAGAACAGCACCCAGGCCAAGGGCGACGAGTCGCTCTCGCACATCCTGGACAACATCCCGGTCCTGTCCGGGAACCTGTCCGCCAACAGCTGACCGCTCTTCGTCCCCGGACCGGCGTGACGGCCTCGGCCGTCACGCCGGTCCGGCGTTCGCGTCGGCGCTCGCGTCCGGCGCTCGCGCGGGCCAGGAGCAGTCGGCCGGCTTCTGTCCAAATGCAACAGCTTTGGTCTAGACCTTGACAGGTTCAGACCACTTTCGCTTCAGTGGCCGTAGTTGCCCCCCACCTGACATCCCCGGCAACTCCCCCCACTGAAGGAGCAGTTCCGTGATCCGTGCGCTACGCCGCCGCGCCCTCTCCCTGGCCGCGGCCACCGCCGTGACCCTCGGCGTCGCCCTTGCCCTGCCCGCCTCCCCCGCCGCCGCGGCCCCCGCCTGCGCCGGTTCCTGGACGGCCGCCGCCGTCTACACGAACGGCATGAGCGCCTCGTACGGCGGACACAACTGGCAGGCCAAGTGGTGGACCCAGGGCGAGACCCCCGGCACCACCGGACAGTGGGGGGTCTGGTCGGACCAGGGCGCCTGCGGCGGTGGTGGCCAGGACCCCGACCCCGGCACCGGCAACCCGTCGGGATTCGTCGTCAGCGAGGCCCAGTTCAACCAGATGTTCCCGAACCGGAACTCCTTCTACACCTACAACGGGCTGGTCGCGGCGCTCTCTGCGTACCCGGCCTTCGCGCACACCGGGGACGACACCGTCAAGCGGCGCGAGGCCGCCGCCTTCCTCGCCAACGTCTCCCACGAGACCGGCGGGCTCGTCTACGTCGTCGAGCAGAACACCGCCAACTATCCGCACTACTGCGACGCGTCCCAGCCCTACGGCTGCCCCGCCGGGCAGGCCGCCTACTATGGACGCGGCCCCATCCAGCTGAGCTGGAACTTCAACTACAAGGCGGCGGGCGACGCACTCGGCATCAACCTGCTCGCCAACCCCTACCTCGTGGAGCAGGACCCGGCCGTCGCGATGAAGACGGCCCTTTGGTACTGGAACACCCAGAACGGCCCGGGCACCATGACCGCCCACGCCGCCATGGTCAACGGCGCCGGCTTCGGCGAGACGATCCGCTCCATCAACGGCTCCCTGGAGTGCAACGGCGGCAACCCGGCGCAGGTCCAGAGCCGGGTGAACGCCTACGAGAGCTTCACCCGGCTGCTGGGCGTCACCCCGGGCGACCACCTCACCTGCTGACCCGCCCGCCCCTGCTCAGCGCGTGCGCAGGGCCGTCGCCAGCTGGGCCCGCGAACGGACGTCGAGCTTCTGGTAGATGCGGGTGAGCCGGGACTCCACCGTCTTCACGCTGAGGAAGAGCTTCGCGGCGGCTTCCTGGTTGCTCGCGCCCTGGCTGACGAGCAGCGCGAGGCGGGTCTCGGCCTCGGTCAGCGCCGCCACCCCGGGGTGCAGGGCAGCGGCTTCGGGAGCGCTCTCCCGGGCCAGGTCCAGCCACGGCTTCGCCCCGGCCCGGTCGAACACCTCGGCCGCTTCCCGCAGCGCGGTACGGGCCGGGGCACGGCGTCGGCGGCGGCGTTCGACGCGGGCCAGGGCCAGGAGCGTACGGCCGCGTTCGAGGGGCAGCCCGAGCTCCTCGAACCGCAGGGCCGTGGCCTCCAGCAGGGCCACGGCCGCCTCCGCGTCGCCCTGCGCGGACAGGCACAGCCCCTGGGCCCGGTCGAGGGCGGCCAGGACGCCGGTGCGCCCGAGCGCGCGGGCCACCGTACGGACGGAGTCCAGGAGTTCCGCGGCTTCGCCGGGGGCGTCGGCCGCGACCAGGGCCTCGGCGAGGTCCCCGTGCCAGCGCAGGATGGAGGGGTCGACCACCTGCTGAGCCTCTTCCAGGCCGGCGACCCGGCGCAGCGTGGCCACGGCCTTCGCGGCGTCGCCCGTGGCCAGTTCGACGAGGCCGAGGGCGTACAGGCTCCGGGAGAGGAAGACCTGGTCGTGTTCCTCCTCGGAGGCCTGGATGCCGCGCCGGGCGTAGCCGGCGGCGCGGGCGAAGCTGCCGCCCGTGGCCTCGGCCGTCGCGGCGACGTACCAGGCGGGGCCCGGCGACAGGCCCGCCTCGATGGTGAGCTCCAGGGCGCGCCGGGCGTGCGCGGCCCCGGCCGCGCACCTGCCGCGCCGCAGTTCGACCTCGGTGAGGCTGCGCAGCACCTCGAAGACGTCCTCGGAGGAACCGGTGCGCTGCACGGCGGGCAGCAGGGCGAGGAGTTGGCGGTGGGCTTCCTCCAGACGGTCGTCGAAGAGGGCGTGCCGGACGGCGAGGTACTGGGGCGCGTTGCGCATGCCGAGCGGCACTTCGGGGGCGGGCAGGGCGAGTGCCTCGGCGAGGATGTCCTCGGCATCGGGGTCGCCGAGGATGCGGCCCATGCGGGCCCGCACGGTCAAGGCCATGGCTTCGGCGACCTGGTCTCCGCCGAGCGCGGCCAGGGCCCCGGCTTCGGCCGCCGCGTCGCGCGAGCGTACGGGGTCGCCGTCGCTGAGGTTGTGCTTCCAGGCGACCCTCAGCCGGACGGCGGCCAGCAGCGCCGGGTCCCCGGCGGCGTCGTCGATGGCGTAGGCGAAGGTCTCGTCGAGGTCGGCCAGTGCCTGCCCGGCGGCGTCGATCACGGCGAGGCGGGCGCGGACCCGGTCGGCGGGCGAGGCGTCGCGGGCGAGGACGGCGCGGGTGGCGCGGCGGGCGAGGTCGGCGCGGCCCGCCCAGCCCGCGTCCTCGGCGGCCGTGACCAGCCGGGCCAGTTCCTCCTCGGGCCGGTCGCAGGGGGTGCGTTCGGCGGCGAGCAGCCCGAGTTCGGCGGCCAGCGCCCGCTGACCGCGACGGCGGCAGGCGGCGGCGGCTTCGGTGATCTCGGCGGCGAGACGGGCGTCGGGGGTGTCCACGGCCAGCGCCCGGTGCCGTACGGCCTGGACGGGGTCGTCCACGGCGGCGGCGAGCGCGGCGTGCCCGGCGGCCCTCTCGGGCCAGCCCGCGTCGGCGGCCAGTGCCGTGGGCAATGCGCCGGCGGTGAAGCGGACGGCGCCGTCCTCCCCGACGGTGACCAGCGCGGCCCGTTCCGCCTCGGCCAGTTCCGCTTCGGCGTCGGGGCTGCCGGCCCGGCGCAGCAGGGCGGTCGTGGGGCGGGAGGCGAGGGCGGCGAGGAGCAGGGTGCGGCGGGCCCGGGCGGGGGCCTCGGCGAGGAGCCTGCGGGCGACTTCGCGGGCCTGTCCGGAGACGGGCAGCGTGTCGGCGTGGTGGGCGCCGGGTGCGCCGTCGCGGGTGCCGGCGGCTTCGGTGAGCGAGTGGCCGAGGGCGAGGGCGAGGCGCGGGTTGCCGCCGCTGGCCTGGTGGATGCGGCCGGCGAGGCGGGCGGGCAGCCCGTGGCGCACGAGCAGTTCGGCGACCTCGTCCGCGCCGAGCGGGGGCACCCGCACCGCGGGGGTGGCGGGGCCGCAGAGCGGTCCGGCGACGGGGGCGCCGCCCTGCACGCATTCGGCGACCAGGACCCGGACCCGGGGCGGGGTCAGGCGCAGGGCGAAGCGGAGCAGACCGGTGCTTTCGGCGTCGAGCCACTGGGCGTTGTCGATGACGAGCAGCACGGGGTTGCGGGCGGCGAGGGTGCGCAGCACCTCGACGACGGCGAGGCGCAGCGCCACGTGGTCGCGGCCGGCGCCCGGCGTGTCGGTCTCCCGGCGCAGGAGGGCGATCGCGGTGCGCTGGGGCCCGGCGAGCCGTTCGAGGGCGGCGCCGGGGACGGAGGCGAGCAGTGCGGCGGCCGAGGCCTCGGGTATCGACTGGTCGGCGGCTTCCGGGGCGAGGTGGAGCACGGTTTCGCGGCGTGCTTCGGCAGCGGCCGCGACGGCGCGCACCACCTCGGTCTTGCCGGCGCCGGCGGGCCCGGTGAGGATCGCCCGGCCGTGGGTGGTCAGCGCGCGGTCGACCGCCGCGATGAGTTCACCGTGTCCGACACTTGTGTCAGCGTTCCCCGTCGCCGCCACGCACAGCCACCAGCCTTTCGCGCCCCTGCCCTGTGCCTTTCCTGTGAGCGCGACAATACGAGGTCGGCTGCCTGGCGGACCCTCATTGTGACGCAGAAATCAGTCGGCCGGCCGCAATGCCCGGCGGACCTGCCGGTACGGGAGGTACCGGCAGGTCCGGGGGTCGGAATCGACGCTGGTGTTGGTCCGTACCATCGGCCCGTCAGGGCCGTGGCGGCGGGCTCAGAAGCCGAGGCTCCAGGAGTCGATGTAGCCCGTGTCGGCGGCGGCCACGTCCTGGACGCGCAGCTGCCAGGTGCCGTTGGCGGGCAGGGCGGAGGCGTCCACGGTGTAGGTGGTGAGCACGTTGTCCGCGCTGTCGCCCGAGGAGCTCTGGAGCCGCTTGACCGTGCCGCCCGGCGCGACCAGGTCGATGACGAGGTCACCGCGGTAGGTGTGCTTGATGTCGACGTTCACCTTGAGGGCGGCCGGGGCGTTGCCCGTGATGCCGGAGACGGTGACCGAGGAGGACACGGCGCCGCCGTTGTCCGGGATCGCGACGTCCGTGGTGTTCTCGAACACCGGGGTGACCGGGGTGGAGGTGACGGCGTTCACGGTGGCGGCCGCGTCGGCGAGGCCGGCGCCGCAGCCGCCGGTGCAGGTTCCGGCGAGCGGCCGGGCATTGGCCTTGATGGCCGCCTTGACCTGCGCCGGGGTGAGGGACGGCTTGGCGGCCACCAGGAGCGCGGCGAGACCCGCGACGTGGGGGGAGGCCATGCTGGTGCCCTGGTACGGCTTGTAGATCTCCGCGCCCGGGGTGGTGGTGCCCGCGTTCAGCGAGGAGAGGATGCCGTTCTCGGGGGTGGTGACGGTGCCGGGGGTATCGGTGGCGCGGCGGGTCTCACCGCCGGGGGCGGTGATGTCGATGCGGGTACCGAAGTTGGAGTAGAAGGAGCGGTCGCCGGTCCGGTTGGAGGCGGCCACCGTGATCACGTTGTTGCAGCTGGCGGGGGTGAAGCCCGACGCGTCGGCGTTGCTGTTGCCGGCGGCGACCACGACGGTGGTGCCGCGGGCGACTGCCGCGTTGATGGCGTTCTGGTAGCTGGTGCCGCAGGTGCCCGAGCCGCCGAGGCTCATGTTGATGACCTTGGCGGGGGTGGCGTTCGCCGGGACGCCGGGGACGGAGCCGCCGGAGGCCCAGGTGATGGCGTCGACGATGTCCGAGGTGGCGCCGCCGCACTTGCCGAGGACGCGGACGGGCTGGATCTTCGCGTTGTACGCGATGCCGGCGACGCCCTTGGCGTTGTTGGTGGCCGCGGCGATGGTGCCGGCGACGTGGGTGCCGTGCCAGGAGGAGCCGCTGGCCGTGGAGCCGGTGCCGCACTCGCCCGCCGCGCTCCAGTCGCCCTGGTCGGCCGGGTTGCCGTCGCGGCCGTTGCCGTCGCGGGCGGCGGTGGAGTCGCTGATGAAGTCGTATCCGGCGACGATGTTGGGGGCGACGTCGGAGTGGGTCACGTAGCCGGTGTCGATGACGGCGACGGTGACGCCGGAGCCGGTCGACTTGTCCCAGGCGGCGGGCACGTTCATGCCGGCGGTGGCCTCGAAGAGGTCCCACTGCTTGGCGTACTCGGTGTCGTTCGGGGTGGCCATGGCGTAGGCGCGGGAGTCCGGCTCGACGTAGGCGACGTCGGGGTCGGCACGGAACTGGGCCATCACGTCGGCCGCGTCGGCCGGGGCGGTCGCACCACCCAGGCTGACGAGGGCGGCGCCGGTGCCGAGGCGGCGGTCGAACTTCGCCTTCTTGCCGGCCTTCTTCCCCTTGGCGGCGGCGTCGTCGGCGGCCGCGCTGTTGGAGCCGGCTTCGGCGGCGGAGGCCTTGTATCCGACGATCAGGTTCTGCACGGGCGCGGCGCCCGGGGCGGCGGGGGCCGCGGCGGCCGGGAGGGTGGTGGCGGGGTCCGAGGAGCCGGTCACGGCCACCGAGGCGGTGGCGGAGCCCGCCAGCAGGGTGACGGACATGGCCACCACGGATATGAGCCGACGTCTGGATGCGTGCACGTGTTCCCTTTCGCGGGCCGTTTCCGGGCATGCCGGAGCGGCCGGTTCGAGCTGTGTGGGAGGTGAACCGGCGGCCGGGGCGGGCCGGGAGCGGGCTGGTCAGACCCGCTCCGGACACCACCGCGCGCCGCGTTGCCCGGCCGCGACGGCGGGGCGGGGCAACGGCGGTACCGGCGATCTGGCCCGGCCTCGCAAGGCTTCACACCATGTGGGGTTGGTGCGGGGGCCGTTCGTGGCGGGGAAGACCGCCGGTGGGCAGACAGTAGGCAACGCGGGGATGAACTCGATACGGGGAAAACCCTTGTCGCCCCCCTGCCCGTGCCCAGGGGGCTATCGGGGCGGGTGGAGGGTGCGGAAGTAGGTCCAGCTGGTCTCGTTCGGCCCGGTCCACTTCTCGGGGGCGTGGGCGAACTCCGGGTGGTGGGCGGCGATGTACGCGCGGGTGCGTTCGGGGGCGTCTTCGTAGGAGGCGAGTTTGCGACCGCGACAGTGGAAGGTGAGGCCGCCGGGCCGCGCGCCCTGTTCCATCCAGGGCAGCCACGGGGACATCCGGGTCCAGGACATCGTGGCGGGGACGCTGGGCGCGTCGGTCGTCAGGACGGTCGCCGGCGCGAAGAACTGGAACAGCTCCAGGGCCCGGTAGGTGTCGTCCGCCGAGTTCAGCGGGTACTGGGCGACGGGCAGCGGCGAGGGGTAGGAGAGGGGGATCTCCAGGCTGAAACAGACCTGGTCGCCGAGGTCGGTCACGGGCACGGGGAAGGGCCGCCAGGCCTGGTTCGCCGGGTCGTTCCAGACGTGCACCACCGGCTTGCCCTCCCAGGTCTCCAGGATCTCGCGGCTGCGCGGGTCCAGGTAGAAGGCGGCTTCCCGGGTGAGGAGCCGGTACGTCCCCTCCTCCTCGCCCTCGCCGGCGGCCAGCCGGGCCACGTTGAGGCCCTCGAAGCCGAAGAGGTGCCGGTAGGGCTCTCCCGGTGCCCAGGAGTGGACGTCTCCGGTCCACCAGAAGGTCACCTCGCTGCCGTCGAGCGAGGCGCGGGTGCGGGCGAGGGCGAGGAGGAGCTCGGCGGGCGTCATGGCGTCCACTGTGCGCGGTCGGCGGTCGCCCCGGCAAGGAGCGGCGCGGCCAACCGGCCTCGGGTGCCGGTGCGTTGACGGCAGCGGGTGCAGGGGCCGGCCGTCCGGGCCCGGGCGGCCGCGGGCGGGCGCGGTTGACTCGGGTGGCGGGCACCGGCAACCGTGAGCGCCATGGGGAACGAACACCGACTGCTCGCGCTGCTGGTCTGCCTGGTCCTGGGCGGCGGGCTGTGCGCCGCCGTGCTCGGGGCGTCGCGCGCGGCCGGGCCGCGCGCGGGCTCTGCGGCGGCGGACTTCGCCGCCCCGCGCGACATGTCCCCCGAGCCGGGACTGCTCCCCGCCGGCCCCGACGCGTCGAGCGGCACGGTGACGGTGGATTGCGGCCGCAACGGCGAAGGGCACTACAACCAGGACAACCTGGTGGTCTCCCCGGGGCTGTCGGCGGGCGCCCACCACACCCACGCCTACGTGGGGAACCTGTCCACCGACGCGCTGTCCACGGACGCCTCCCTGGCGGCCGCGGCCACCAGCTGCACGGGCGGCGACCGGTCGACGTACTACTGGCCGGTCCTGCGCCGCACGGACCGGCCGGGCCGGGATCCGCACGAGAACGCGGCGGGACACGGCAACGCCGGCGAGATCGTGCCGGAGGCGGCGGTGACGGTGGAGTTCCGGGGCAGCCCGGTCGAGAAGGTGGTGCCGATGCCCCGGTTCCTGCGCGCGGTGACCGGCGACGCGCTCGCGTACACGGCGGGCCCCGAGGCGCAGGTCCGGGCCCGGTGGGGGTGTTCGGGCTCCCCCGGTCGGGCCTCCGCGCACTATCCGCGCTGTCCCGCCGGGCAGCGCGTCACCCGGACCCTGGTCTTCCCCAGCTGCTGGAACGGGCTGGACACCGACAGCCCCGGACACCGCTCGCACCTGCTGTTCCCCGCCGCCAGCGGCGTCTGCCCCCAGGGCACCTTCCCGGTTCCCCAGCTGCGCGTGTCGCTGGCGTACGACCTGCCCCCGGGAGTGCCCTTCGCGCTCGACTCCTTCCCCGAGCAGCTGCACAGCCCCAAGACGGACCACGCGATGTTCGTGGACGTGATGACCGACGAGCGGATGCGGGACGTGGCCGACTGCCTCAACGACGGCCGCACCTGCCGTACCTGATCCCCGCACCCGGCCCGTGACGCGGGTCACATGAACCGGGGCCGGCCGGGGCTCGTGTTCGGACCGCACCCACGCAAGCGAGGAAGACGGAGAGGGTGAGATGGCCGGACCACTGTGGCCCCGCACTCGGCGGGGCTCGACCGATGAGGCACTGATCACGTCGGTGTACGAGGAGCACGGCCACGCCCTGCTCGCCTACGCCACCCGGCTCACCGGGGACCGGGCCGCCGCCGAGGACGTGGTGCAGGAGACCCTCCTGCGGGCCTGGCGGCACTCCGAGGTCCTCGTCAACGGGAAGGGCTCGGTACGCGGCTGGCTTCTCACCGTCGCCCGCAACATCATCACCGACCGCTACCGCGCGAAGGCCGCCCGGCCGCCGGAGGTTTCCGGTGCGGCTGCCGCTCCCGCGGTGGAGGTGGACCACGCGGACTTGGTCGTCGACACCATGACGGTGCTCGGCGCACTGGACCGGCTCACCCCGGAACACCGGGACGTCCTGACCGAGTTGTACTACCGCGAGCACAGCGTCGCCGAGGCCGCCGACCGGCTCGGCATTCCGGCGGGCACGGTCAAATCGCGTGCGCACTACGCCCTCAAGGCCCTGCGGGAGGTCTTCGCGGACGGCACCGGGGAAGGCAACAGGAGCAAACGATCGGGCAGGCCGCCCCAGCAGCCCGGCGGACTGCGGGAGGTGGTGGCATGAGCCGGCAGCGGCACGAGGAGGAACTCCTCGGCCCGTACGTACTCGGAGTCCTCGACGAGGCGGACGTACGGCGCGTCGAGGAGCACGTCGGCGACTGCGTGCAGTGCCGGGAGGAGGTGGCCGCGTTGCGCGAGATGGAGAGGGCCCTGGGGGAGGTCCCCGCGGAGGCGTTCCTCGACGGGCCCCCGCAGGGCGGTGACCTGCTGCTGCGCCGGACGCTGCGCCAGGTGCGCAGCGAGCGCGCGGCGCGGGCGCGCCGGCGCTACGGGCTGACGGGAGTGGCCGCGGCCGCCGCGCTGGCCGCCGTGTTCTGGGCCGGTACTCAACTGGGCACGGGCGGCGCGGACGACGTCGCCGGGGCCCCGCCGCCGTCCCCGTCCGCATCGTCCGCGCCGTCGGCGGTGCCCGGGACCCGGGTGGCCTCGGCGACGGACCGGGGCACGGGAACCCGGATGACGGTGCAGGTGGTGCCGGCGGCGGCATGGGTACGGGTGCACGCGGCCGTGACCGGTGTGCCGGCGGGCGAGCGCTGCCGGCTGGTGGTGGTCTCCCGGGACGGTACGCGCAGCACGGCGGGCGGCTGGGTCGTGGGCACCACGGAACTCGGCGAGGGCAAGGGCGCCGCACTGGACGGCTCGGCGGCGGTGGCGGCGGCCGACGTCAAGGAGGTCCTGGTCGAGAACGAGGCGGGCAAGACCTTCGTCGCGGTCCCGGTCCGGGCCTGACGCCCCCCGGACGTGACGGAGCCCGGGAACATATCCAGTTCCCGGGCTCCTGCGTGCCACCCAATTGCGCACACCGGCGGCGTTTAAGAGTCGCGGATCAGTCTTAAACCGACGTGTTCTGCCTTTGAACTACCGCGCCACGAGGAGAGGCGCAGGAGGGACTTGAACCCCCATCCGTCGATGATCGTCCGCGCTCGGTCGATCCGGTGTTCGGCGGCGAATACTGAGACTGGAGCGAGAATCTGAGATTCAGGGGCCGCCTCTGCCAGCTTGGGCCACCCCCGCGCGTGGTGCGGGGGGAGGGATTCGAACCCCCAACTGACACCCCATGTCAGCTTCAACATCAGTTTCAGCTTGCGCTCTTCGCGCCACCCCCCGCTCGCACGGGGGGCGATCCGGGGGCTACCTGAACAGGTAGCCGAACACGGCGTCACCGATCCGCTGGTCGGTGACCTCCACGCTGTTGGCCTCCTCGCGGGCGTATTTGACGGCCTGCTGGATCTTCTCGACCCGGTCGAGGAGTTCGTTCACGCGGCGCGCGGGCAGCGCCCCGGAGAACTTCACCGTGGTCCAGTAGCCGACCGGGACGTCCTCGTAGTACACCTCGACCTGGGCCGGGTGCTTGTCGGTCGCCTCCGCCTTCACGTGGTTGCGCGGGACCTTCTTCGTGCGGATGGTGCGGACCGGGTCGGTCTTCCACGAGTCCGTCGAGGGATCCAGGTTCCAGGACTCCGAGGCGTCCAGCACCGGCAGCTTCCGCACGAAGGTGTGCAGGTCCGTGAGCTGCTTCTCCAGGAAGAGCAGGTACGGGACCGGCACCTGGGCCAGCAGCACCTGCCCGTCGACGACCACGTCGGCGGCGGCGCTGCGGTTGGCCCAGTCCTTCGTGGCCGTCACGTCGAAGAGGCGGGTGAGGGTGCCTGCGGTCGCACGCAGCACGTCCTCGGCCTTGATCTGCACCCGGGTGGACTCGGGCGGCAGTTGCTCGCCCTCCTCGTCCTTGGGCTGGTAGGTCCGGGAGATGCCCGCGAGCAGGGCGGGCTTCTGGACGTCCTGGTGAGCCTGGGTCAGCTCCTGGAGCGACTTGGACTTGACGCCCTTTTCGACGGCGATGATCTGATTCAGCTTGGGCACGCGATCAACTTAGCAGGGCTCCTCGTACGGGCATTCGTATTTTTCCGCGGCCTCGGAACGCTCAGCGCAGGCGGACCGGGAGGTCGAACAGGTCGTTCTGGGTCAGGATCGGCTTGTTGCGCAGCTCCTCGCGCGGGACGGCGAGGGTGAGGTCGGGGAAGCGGGCGTAGAGGGCGGGGAGCGCCACGAGGGCCTCCAGCCGGGAGAGCGCCGCGCCGGGGCAGACGTGCGGGCCGTGGCCGAAGGAGATGTGCCGGTTGGGGGTGCGGGTGACGTCGAACTCGCCCGCGTCCGCGCCGTGCTGGGCCTCGTCGCGGCCGATGGCGCCGAAGGAGACGATCAGGCCCTCGCCCTTCGGCAGGATCCGGTCGCCCACCTCGATGTCCTCGGCCGCGAAGCGGATCAGGACGTGCGAGGTCGGGGTCGACCAGCGCAGGGTCTCCTCGATGACGTTCTCCCACGGCACTTCGCCCTTGAGGACGCGGGCGCGCTGCTCGGGGTGGGTCTCCAGGGCGACGACCGCGTTGACGATCAGGCTGATGGTGGTCTCGTGGCCGGCGGCGACCATCAGCTGGAGGGTGTTGGTGATCTCCTCGGTGGTGAGGTGGTCGCCGTTCTCCGAGGCCGCGATCAGGGCGCTGGTCAGGTCGTCGCCCGGGTTCTCGCGCTTGGACTCCACGATCCGGGAGAACAGTCCGGCCAGGTCGGCCATCATCTGCGGGACTTCGTGCGGCGGCGTCTGCGTCGAGAAGAACTTCTCGAACAGCGCCTTGAGGAGCGGGTGTTCGGCGCTGTCGACACCCATGAGCTCGCTGATGACGTTCATCGGCAGCGGGTAGGCGAACTCCGCCTTGAGGTCCACGCTCTCGCCGGCCGGCAGCTCGGCCAGCCGGTCGAGCATCCCGGTCGTCAGGGCCTCGATGCCGGCCCGCAGCTTCTCCACCCGGCGGACGGTCAGGGCCTGCGCGACCAGGCTCCGCAGGCGCCGGTGCTCGTCGCCGTCGACGGTGAGCATGGAGCGGCCCGGGTTGGCGAGGCCGATCAGCGGCCAGTCCGGCGGGATCTCTCCGCGCTGCCAGGCGCCCCAGACGCCGATGTCCTTGACCAGGCGGGCGTCGGTCAGCAGGGCCCGCGCCTGCGCGTGGTGCGTGACGGCGTACACGTCGACGCCGCCGGGCAGGACGACCCGGGCCAGCGGTCCGGCGGCGCGCAGCGCGGCGCTCTCGGCGTCGAGGTCGGCGACGAAGGGGTCCAGGGTGATGGCGGCGGGTTCCGTGTGGTCGATCGGGCACGTCATCGGGAGGCTCCAAGGGCGGGGGTCGGGGTGAAGGTCACGGGCAGCGCGGTCAGACCGCGCAGCCAGGGCGAGGGCCGCCGGGCGAGGTCGGCGGCGGGCACGGCGAGGTCGACGTCCGGGAGCCGGTCGAGGAGCACCTCGATGCCGGTCCGGGCGATGGCCTCGGCGACCTCCTGGGCGGGAAAGGGGCAGCGGTGTTCGCCGTGGCCGAAGGAGAAGAAGGCGTTGTTGCCGCCGGTCAGGGCTCCGGCGTCGGTGCGCACGTGCGGGTCGGCGTTGGCGGCGGCCAGGCCGAGCAGCACGAGGTCGCCGCGGTTGATGCGCTGTCCGCCGAGGTGGGTGTCGCGGGAGGTCCAGCGCCCGGCCACGTTCTGGGTGGGCGTGTCCTCCCACAGGACCTCGTTCATCGCCTCGCCGACGCTGTGCCGACCGCCGGCGAGGGAGGCGGCGAACCGGTCGTCGGTGAGCATGAGGCGCAGGGTGTTGCCGATCCAGTCGGCCGTGGGCTGGTGGCCTGCCGCCAGCATCACCATCAGGTCCTGGGCGATCTCCTCGACGGTGAAGTCGCCCCGGGCGGCGAGCATCCGGGAGACGACGTCGTGGTCCGGGCGCACCAGCTTGTCGGCGATGAGTGCGAACATCGACTCGGCGAGGTGGCGCTGGCCGTCGAGGGCGCCCTCACGGCCGTTGATCATGTCGTTCATGGCGGTGACGAGGCCGGGGCCCTGCTCGTCGGAGAATCCGTAGATCCGGGCGAGGACGCGCAGGGGCAGCAGCATCGCGTACTCGCCGACGATGTCGCACTCGCCCTTGCCGCACAGCACGTCGATCAGTTCGTCCGCGAACCGTTCGGCGTGGCCCTTGAGTTCGAAGGGGTCGACGGCTTCCAGCGCCCCGGAGACGACGGCCGCGCGCTCGCGGTGGCGTTCGCCGACGGTGTAGAGGATGGAGGGCTGCTTGCGGCCGATCATCGGGAGCAGGGGCCAGTCGGCGGGGATGCGGTCCCACTGGTTCCACAGCTCCGAGTCGCGGGTGAAGAGCTGCGGGTCGCTGGTGACCTGGTGCAGCTCGCGGTAGCCGAGGACCAGCCAGGCCGGTACGTCGCCGTCGAGGACGACGGGGGCGACGGCGCCGTGCTCGCGCCGCATCTCCCGGTACAGCGCGAGGGGGTCGGTCTGGAACCGCGGCCCGCCGAGGTAGACGGGCTGCGGTTCGCGGTCGGCGGGGGTGGTCACGGGGTGGGCTCCGGGGTGTGGGACAGGGCGGCCGTCTGGAGGTGGCGGACGAGGGAGATCAGGACGTCCTTGCTGGAGGCGCGCGAGCGGGCGTCGCAGAAGACGAGCGGCACCTCGGGCGGCAGGTCGAGGGCCGCGCGGACCTCTTCGGCGGTGTGGCCGGGGCCGCCGAAGTCGTTGCAGGCCACGACGAAGGGGGTGCCGTGGTGTTCGAGGCGGTCGATGGCGTACCAGGAGTCGGCGAGCCGACGCGTGTCGACGAGGACGACCGCGCCGAGGGTGCCGGAGAACAGCCGGTCCCACAGGAACCAGAAACGTTCCTGCCCGGGAGCGCCGAAGAGGTAGAGCACGTTGTGCGCGTCGAGCGTGATCCGGCCGAAGTCGAAGGCGACCGTGGTGGTGTTCTTCCCGGCGACGCCGTCGGTGTCGTCGACCCCCTCGCCCGCCTTGGTCATGGTCTCCTCGGTGTTCAGCGGCCGGATCTCGCTGACCGAACGGACCATGGTGGTCTTGCCCACTCCGAAGCCGCCGACGATGACGATCTTCAAGCCGTTGTCGGCGGTGCTGCTGAGGGTCTGCCGGGTTTCACGCCGGTCAGAGGTTGCGGAGTCCAACGAGCACCTGCTCCAGGATGTCGGGGTCGGGAAGGCGGTACGCCGCACGCGGGTGCCGGGCGCTGATCCGGCCGGTGCCGAGGAGGTCGGCCAGCAGGATCCGCACGATCGACACGGGCAGGCCCAGCTCGGCGGCGATCTCGACGACCGCCGCCGGGTACCGGCACATGCGCAGGATCGCCGCGTGTTCCGACTGCATGCCGGGAACCGGATCGCATTCGGCGACGATCAGCGTGACGAGGTCGAAGGCGTCCGAACCGGAGCTGCTGCGGCCGCCGGTCAGGGTGTAGAGCCGGTCCGGGGAGTCGTTTCGGCCCGGCCTGGTACGGCTCAACCCCGGGGCCTCGCGATCAAATGCTCGCTCAGCTGTTCCACCAGTTCGGACATGTTGTGGCCGACCAGGCCCGCGTCCGCGTCGTCGGCGGCGACGAGTGCGAGGTGTGCGCCTTCCCCGGCCTCGACGATGAACAGGATGCCACCGTAGAACTCGGCCATCGCGGAGCGGACTCCCCCGGTGCCGTCGCCGAACTCGATGGACGCGCCGTGCGACAGGCTCTGGATGCCGGCGGCGATCGCGGCGAGCTGGTCGGCCTGGTCGACGGAGAGCTCGGGGGTGCGGCACAGCTTGAGGCCGTCCCGGGAGAGCACGAGCGCGTGGCGGGCGCCGGGGGTGCGTTCCAGGAGTCCTTCCAGGAGCCAGCTGAGCGTCTCGTCGGTCGTGGAGCCGGTCATCGCGTGTTGCCTTCCGGGAGCGGGGGGTTCGGGGGCTGCTGCGCCGACGCGCCGCGCACGGCCTGCCGGAAGCTGCCGAAGCGGGCGGCGGACTGGGAGGCGCCGGTCGGGGCGCCCTGGGTACGGGCCGCGCGGGCGGCGGCTTCGGGTCCTTCGGGGTGGGCGGCGGCCAGGGTGCGGCCGCGTCGCCGCTGGGGCAGGCCGCCGTCGCCGGTCCGCGGGGTCCCGTCGGCGGATCCGGCATCCTCGCCGGGGGCCGTGGGTGCGGCGTCCGGGGCGTCGTCCCGCAGGGACGGGATACGTTCCTTCGTGCGCCCGGCACCACCAGAGCCGACGCCGCCGCCGCGCGGGCCCGGCCCGTGTTCCGCGGCCGGTTCCCCGGTCCGCGCCCCGGCGGCGGCGGCCGGGGCGGCCACCAGCGCGGGCGTGGGCCCGGCTTCCCCCGGGGTGCGGCTGATCAGCTCGTGCGGCAGCATCATCAGCGCGCCGGTACCGCCGCGCGCGGAGGGCCGGAAGGACACCGTCAGCCCGTGCTTGCGGGCGAGGCGGCCGACGACGGCGAGCCCGAGGCGGGTGCCGGAGAGCCCGGCCAGGTCCAGGGACTCGCCGGCCACGGCCTGTTCGGCGCGGCGCAGCTGGACCTCGCTCATGACCAGGCCGCTGTCCTCGACGGTGATGACGATCCCGGCCGGCACCTCCTCCACGTACACGTGGACTTCCGCGGTCGGCGGGGAGAAGTTGGCGGCGTTGTCCAGGAGTTCGGCGAGGGCGTGCATGACCCCCTCGGCGGCGTGCCCCGCGACGGCGGCATCGCTGGTGGAGTGCAGGCGGACCCGCTGGTAGCCGCCGATCCGGCCCATGGCGCCGCGCAGGATGGACTCCATGACGATCGGCTTCGACCAGCGGCGGCCCGAGCGGGCTCCGGTGAGGACGGCGATGGAGTCGGCGAGGCGTCCCGCCTGGGCGGTGCGGTGGTCGAGGTGCAGGAGGTCGCCGAGCACGTCCTCGTCGGCGTGCCGGTGTTCCATCTCGCGCAGGTCGGCCAGCATGCCGGTGGCGAGGGCCTGCATCCGTCCGGCCGCGTTGGCGGCGGCGGCCATCGCCGCGGCCCGCCCGGACTGGGCGCGCCGCAGCTCCTCACCGAGCCGCTCGCGCTCGGTGAGCTGGGTGATGGCCGCCAGGTCGAGCTCGACCCTGTGGGCGGTCCTCAGCCGCTCCAGTTCCGCCGCGTGCTCCTTCGTGAGGCGCGCCACCTCGGCGGTGCGGGCGGCCGCGTCACGGGCGGCGTCGGCGGTGAGCCGGGCGATGTGACCGTCCCGGGCGGCGAGGTCCGCGTTCAGACCGGCGATCCGGCCGCGCAGCAGGCGGCTGCCCCGCGTCAGCCAGGTGACGGCGAAGGCGGCGAGCGAGAGCAGCAGGACGCCGAAGAGCGAGAACCAGCCGAGGGGGACGCGGACGTCCGACGGGGCCGCGGCCACCGCCGCCGTGCAGAGCACTCCGGCCGCAACCGCCGTGACGAGCAGGGCGAGCGCGGAGGGGCGAAGGGGGGAGGGCGACGCCGTCATCAATCAAAGCCTCAAACCGGGGCGTAAATGGAAGAGAGGGTTCCTGTGGCAACAAGCCATCACTATAAGAGAATTGTTGATCAGTTTGGAAAGTTCTTGGTAAACGTGACGCTGAGTAATGGCCAATTAAGGCACTTCTCATGCGTTTTCTGGGGAATCCCCGGCCGCTACCGGACGATCATCACATTGCGGCCATGGCATCCTGTGACGTCACAACTCGCCGGGCGGGATCGGCGGACGTCCGGAAAATATGGGGAAGGTCCATGAGGCTCTGCTTCCTGGTGGAGGAGCACTACCGCCACGACGGCATGCCGAACGAGGTGATCCGGCAACTGAGCGCGTGGGGCCACCAGGTGGACGTGCTGCGGCCGGGCGGCTCGCTGTTGCGCATGACCGACCTGGTGCGGTCCGGGGTACACGACGCCTGGGTGCTCAAGACGGTGTCCGGTGGCCCCGGTCTGACCCTGCTCGAAGCGGCCGCGGCGACCGGGATGACCACCGTCAACGACGCCCGCTCGATCCGCGGCGTACGGGACAAGGCGCTGGCCGCCGCCATCGGTCGCGCCCGGGGCCTCCCGCTGCCGCCCACGTACGCCGTGGCGCGCCCCGAGCTGCTCGCGGAGGTCCCGGCGTCCGAGTACCCCCTGGTCGTCAAGCCCGCCGACGGCAGCTCCGGCCGGGCGGTGCACCTGGTGGCCTCCCCCGACCGGCTCGCCGCGCTGCTGCCCCGGCTGGCCGGCGAGGGCATGCTCATAGCGCAGCCGTACGTGCCCAACTCCGGTATCGACATCAAGGTGTACTGCGTGGGCGGGGAACTGTTCGCCACCGAACGGTGCTCCCCCATGCACCCGGACCGCTCCGTGCGCGAGCGGCGGGTGCCGCTGCCCGCCGAGGTGGCCGCGATCGCCGCGCAGGTCGGCGTGGTGTACGGGCTCGACCTGTACGGACTGGACGTGCTGCTGGGCCCCGACGGGCCGGTGGTGGTGGACGTGAACGACTTCCCGAGCTTCCGTCAGGTGCCCGAGGCCGCGGCCCGCGTGGCCCGGGCCGTGCTGGACCTGTCCCGCAACGGTGGCGCGGCGCCGATCCCGCCCCCGCGGACGGAGGGGCTCCACGTGTCCATCCCGGCGCAGGTTGCGGCCCGGGCGGGTGACGGCGCGTGAGGGTCGGCCTGATCACCCCGGACGCCGGGCATCCCCTGCTGGCCGGGGCGGCCGCCGCGCTGGCCCCCGCGCACGAGGTGGTGGTGCTCGATCCGCGGGATCCGGACGCGGAGGCGGTGGCGGGCCGGGTGCGGGCCGACGTGTACCTCCTCAAGGCCCGCGATCCCCGGGCGCTGGAGCTGGCACGGGCCCTTGAGCGGCGGGGCGCGCCGGTGGTGAACACCGCGGCGGCCACGGAGCGCTGCCAGGACCGCAGGGGCATGGCGGAGCTGGCCCGCCGGGCCGGGCTGCCCTTCGCCGCGACCACGGCCTTCCCTTCGCTGGACCGGCTGGCCCTGCAGGCCGGCGACGGCCCGGGCCTGCCGGGGCTGCCCTGGCCGGTCGTGGTCAAGAGCCGGCGCAGCCGCAAGGGCGACCTGGTGGCGCGGGTCGACGACGCGGCGCGGCTGCGGGAGCTGTCGGCGGGGTGGGGAGAGGAGCCGGTGGTGGTGCAGGCCTTCGCCGCCAACAACGGCTGGGACCACAAGATGTACGCCATCGGCGACCGGGTCTTCGCGGGGCTACGGCGCTCGGAGCTCGTCCGGCAGGACGCGGAACCCGCCCGTTCCCGGACCGCACCGCCTCCTCACTGGGCGGAGTTGACGCTCCGTGTGGGCGAGGTCTTCGCGCTGGACGTCTACGGGGTGGACTTCCTCGACACCGGCGACGGCACTCCGCTGATCGTGGACGTCAACGCCTTCCCGGGCCTGCGGGGCCGCACCGGCGCCCCGGAGGCCCTGGCGGCGCTGGCCCTGCGCAGGGCCGGATGACGCCGGCTCTCTAAGCAGCCCGGGTGCTGCGCCGCCTGGCCCCGCGACGGCTGAGGACCCGGCCGAGGAGGACGGCGACGGCTGCGGTGAGGGCTCCCGCCACCGTGAGGAGCCAGGCCGGGACACCGCCGACGGTGAGGAGTTCGTCGTGGTAGACGGCCCGCCGGTACGGGGTGTCCTTGGCGGTGGCGCGCAGTTCGTGGTCGCCGTCGATGCGGGACGGCTCGGGGAACTCCTGCTCGATCGCCGTCAGGAACACCGGCGCGGCGGAGCCGGTGAGTTCCGCCACGGGGCCCTGCGGGGTGATGGTCCCGGCGAAGGCCACCTTCGGCGCGGCTCCGCCGATCGGGGAGAGCGGCTCCATCCGGTGTGCGGCCAGGACGTACAGCCCGAGCGACTGGGCGGCCTGGGCCATCCGGGAGAGCCGCATCGGGTAGACGAGCCGGTCGCTGTCGAAGCGGATCCGCAGCGGGTCGAGGTCTCCGCGCAGCGCCTTGGTCCGGTCGCGCGGGGCGAGGCGGACCGCTACGTACTCCCACTTCTGGTCGACGTACGGCCGCAGCTCCGTGGAGAGCCGGTCCGGCAGCTTGAAGCCGTTGGTCTCCAGCCAGCGCTCGAGGGCATCGGGGTCGGTGGCCGTCAGCCGCGCGACGTCGAAGTCGCCGAGCTGTTCGCGGCCGACGACGCCCACGGACGGGGCGCCGGGCATCGCGGCGCCCACTCCGTCACGGGAACCGGAGGAGAAGGGCCAGTCCGCCTCGCGCGGCCAGAAGTAGCTGCGGGTCCTGCGCTCGGGCACGGTGAGCCGGCCGAGGTCGGTGAAGAGTTCCGCCTTGCCGAGTTCGACCGTGGCGCGCCCGGGCACGGGCATGATCCAGGCGGCCTTCTTCGCGTCGCCGTCGACCCTGAACCGCATCACGATCTGTTCGGTCCGGCCGTCCCAGCGCACGACGGAGGTCTCCCGTTGCACGCCGATCCGGGAGAAACCGTCGGGGATCATCGCTCCGCAGCCGCACGCGTAGGCCGGACCCACCAGGGACCCCAGCTGCGTCGCGAGCAGCGCGAACAGCAAGGTCAGGACTCTTCGTCTCATCTTCACGTTCCACACGGCGTCTGGGACGACCGGCCTGCGGATCCGGTTCCTCGCCCTCTGGTACGGCCGCGCTTGGAGATCTCATAATTGCGCCATGAAACGGACGGACAAGCCGCTGCGCAGCCCGCTGGTACCGGAGGCGGTGGAGGCCGAGATCGCGCGGCACGACTGGGAGTCCATCCCGTGCGGCTGCGGGCGTTCCGCCGGTCATCTCCAGGACGTGCTGTGGGACGCGGCCGAAGGGCACCCGGCCGCCTTCCACGCCCTGGCGGGGCACGTCTTCACGCCCGCCAGGCTCCAGCCGCCCGCCCCGGCCGCGTGCGGTGTGCTGATGGCCGTGTGGGCGGCGGGACCGCCCAGGGAGACCACCCGGGAGGCCCTGCTGTGGACGCTGCTCGCCCTGCTGGGTACGGAGGACGACGGCGGCTCCCATGAGGCCGGCCTGTACGGGCAGTGCGCCGCGTTCATCCGCACCGCCCTGCCCACGCTGCGCCGCGAGGCCGCGTACGCCCCCGGCTCGGTGACCGGCGCGTACGCGAAGGGCGTGGTGGAGATCCTCGACCTCTGCGCGTGATGCGCGCGCCCCTGCGGCCCCGGCCCGGTCCGGGTCCCGTCAGGCGGGCGGACGCCGGGTCAGGCACTCCCGCAGGACGTCCACGGTGACGTCCTCCAGGGTCCGGGCAAAGGTACGCGCCGGGGAGCGCGGCACCGGCAGCAGGGACGGCACCACCAGTACCGCACAGCCGGCGGCCTCCCCGGAGGCCGCGCCGTCCGGGGAGTCCTCCACGGCGACGCAGCCGGCCGGGGCGACGCCGAGCCGCTCGGCGGCCGCCCGGTAGGGGTCCGGGTGCGGCTTGGTCAGTGTGGTGTCGTCGGCCGAGACGGTGTGGGCGAACGGGACCCCGGCCAGCGGGCCTTCGAGCACCGCGTCCACGACCAGCCGGGGGGAGGCGCTGACCAGCGCGAAGGGGACTCCCCGGGCCTCTAGGGCGCTCAGCAGCCGCCGTGCGCCCGGGCGCGGCGGCGCTCCGGCCCGCACCCGGCGCAGGAACCCTTCGGTGAGCGCGGCGCCCACCTCCTCGGCGTCGCCCGCGCCGCAGACCCGTACGAGGTGGGCGGAGGTGTCCTCCACCGCCCGGCCGACGACCTCCGGCGCGTCGGCGTCGCCCAGCCGGTGACCGAGGCCGGCTGCGGTCTCCTCGGTGGTCTCCCACCACAGGCCCTCGGTGTCGACGAGGGTGCCGTCCATGTCGAACAGGACCGCGGCGAGGGCGCTCATGCGGCGCTCGCCACGACGAGAACGGACCGCTCGGCCAGGCCGACGGCCGCCCGCGCCCCGGGAACCAGGTCGCCCGCCGCGCGCGAGGGCAGGTCCGCCTTGATCGGCTCGCCGCCCGGCAGGTCGAGGTGGAGGCGGGTGACGGCGCCGAAGAAGGAGGCGGAGACGACGGTGGCCGTGCCGTCCGGGTCGGCGGTCGCGGTGACGTTCTCGGGCCGCACCAGCACCTGGACGTCCGGTCCCGCGGGCACGGGGCCGTCCACGGGCAGGCGGGCGCCCAGGACTTCCACGGTCCCGGAGCCCGTGAGCCGGCCCGGCAGCCGGTTCATGGTGCCGACGAACCCGGCGACGAAGGCGGTCGCGGGCCGCTCGTACAGCTCGGCGGGAGCGGCGCACTGTTCGAGCTTCCCTGCGTTCAGCACGGCGACCCGGTCGGCCATCGACAGGGCCTCCTCCTGGTCGTGCGTGACGAACACGGTGGTGATGCCGAGCGACGACTGGAGACGGCGGATCTCCTCGCGCAGGTTCGCCCGTACCTTGGCGTCCAGGGCGGACAGCGGCTCGTCGAGCAGCAGCACCCGCGGGCGCAGGGCCAGGGCGCGGGCCAGCGCGACGCGCTGCTGCTGGCCCCCCGACATCTGGTGCGGGTAGCGGTCACCGTGGTCGGGCAGTCCGACGAGGTCCAGGAGTTCGGCCGCCCGTTCGTGGCGCTGCGCCGCGCCGACCTTGCGCACGCGCAGGCCGAAGGCGACGTTGTCGCGGGCGCTGAGGTTGGGGAAGAGACTGTACGACTGGAAGACCATCCCGGCGTCTCGGCGGTTGGCCGGCACCGCGGTGATGTCCTGGCCGTCTACCAGGACCTCGCCGGCGTCGGGCTGCTCGAAGCCGGCGACGACGCGCAGCGCGGTGGTTTTGCCGCAGCCGGACGGGCCGAGCAGGGCGATGAGCTCACCGGGTGCGATCGTCAGGTCCAGTCCGTCGAGGGCGACGGTGGAGCCGAACGTGCGGCGCAGGCCGCGGAACTCCAGGCGCGCGCCCGCGGCTGCGCCGGCGGCCGTCGTGCCCGCCGGCTTCCGGGCCGCGGGAAGGGTGGTGGACATGCGGGTCAGGACTCCTTGCGGGAGGTGGTGACGGGCGCGGAGGCCGCCACGGAGGGGCCGGTTCCGGCACGCGAGAGGACGAGCAGCAGCATCCAGGTGATCATCAGGCTGAGGAGGGAGACGGCCACCGACATCCGGGCCTGGGCGCCGGAGATGGAGACGATCCACACCGCGAAGGGACGGAAGCCCAGGAGGGAGGCGATGGTGAACTCGCCGAGCACCAGCGCCAGGGTGAGGAAGGCGGCTCCGGCGAGCGAGCCCCGCAGGTTCGGCAGCAGGACGCGCAGGACCACCTACGGCCAGCTCGCGCCGCAACTGCGGGCGGCTTCCGCGAGGGTGGGCACGTCGATGGCGCGCAGACCCGAGTCGAGGGAGCGGTAGACGAAGGGCAGCGCCAGCACCGTGTACGCGAGGACGAGGACGACGGGGAACCGCTCGTCCTGGACGGCGATGAAGGTCTGGTAGAGCGGGGTCCGCGAGAGGTGCTCGGGCCCCCAGCGCAGCACGGTGGTGATGCCGGTGACCAGGGCGATGGGCGGCACCACCAGCGGCAGCATGCACGCCACCTCCACGACGGGGCGCAGTTTCGGCGAGCCGATCCGCACGGCGACCAACGCGGGCACCGCGAGGAGCAGCGACAGCGCGATGGTGGCGGCGGCCAGGCTCAGGGACAGCAGCAGGCTCTCGGTGAAGCCGTCGGCGCCGAGCAGCTCGGTGTACGCCTCGAAGCCGATGCCCCGGCCGGGCACGTGCACGGTGAAGACGAAGGAGGCGATCAGCGGGGTGAGGAAGTACGCGCCCGCGAGCGCGAGTACGGCTCCGCGCCAGACGCGGGGGCGGCGGGCGGCCCGGGGTGCGGCGGCCCGGGGTACCGGGGCCGCTTCGGGTGCGTCCGTCTGCGGCACGGCCGGGGTCATCGCAGCCATCGGGCGCTCCGTCGCTGGAGGGGCAGGTAGACCGCCATGACCAGGCCGGCGATCAGGATCATGTCGAGGCCGAGGGCGAGCGCCACGTTCTCCTGGCCGGTGAGGACGTTGCCGGACAGGGCGTCGGCGATCTTCAAGGTGACCAGCGGTACGGAACCGCCGACGAGCGCGGCGGCCGTGGCGTGCGCGGCGAACGCGGTGCCGAAGAGCAGGACGAACCCGCCGAGCAGGGAGGGCGCGAGCACCGGCAGGCCGACGTGGCGCCAGAACTGCCACCCGCTCGCCCCGTTGTTCCGGGCGGCTTCGCGCCACTGCGGGCGCAGGCCGTCCAGCGCCGGGACGATGACGAGCACCATCAGCGGGATGAGGAAGTAGAGGTAGACCACGGTCAGGCCGGTGAAGGAGTACAGGTTCCAGCCGAGGCCCGTCAGGTCGGCGAGCCGGGTGAGGACCCCGGAGATGCCGACGGTCGCGATGAACGCGAAGGCGAGCGGGACGCCGCCGAAGTTGGCGAGCACCCCCGAGGCGGTCAGGGCGGCGAATCGGGAGGTGACCACGGCCTGGGCGGTGAGGACGCCGAGCACTCCGCCGGTCAGCGCGGTGAGGGCGGACAGCTGGACGCTGCCGATCAGGGAGCCGAGGTAGGGGCCCTGGAGGGAGCGCGCGAGGTGCTCGCCGGTCAGGCGCGTGGCGCCGGTCGTGGCGTCGGTGCTGGTGACGGCGCCGAAGGCGAGGGCGCCGAGCGGGATGCCGAAGCAGAGTCCGGTGAAGGCGAGGAGCGGGAGGACGGCGAGCCAGGTGCGCGGGCCGCGCCGCCGGCGACGGTTGCCGCCGGCGGTCCCGATCGTGTGGGTGGGAGTGGGGGCAGACATCAGGAGAGGGCCTTGTCCCACTTCTCGGCGAGCGTGGCCTTGGCCTTGTCGAGTTCGGTGGAGGCGGGGAACTCGGGGGTGCCCTGGACCTGCGGGAGCCTGGTGACGGCGTCCTTGTCGGCGGTGCCGTCCTGGGTCATGGCGGGAAGGAGCACCGGGCGGGCGTGTCCCTTGAGCCACAGGTTCTGGCCTTGGGCGCTGTAGAGGAACTCCATCCACAGGCGGGCGGCCGCCGGGTTCGGTGCGTCCTTGTTGATGGCCTGGGAGTAGTACTGGGCGTAGACGCCGTCGGTGGGGACGGCGACCTTCCAGTCGACGCCCTTGCCCTTGAACTGCTCGGCGTAGCCGGCGTTCAGGTAGTCCCAGTCGATGGAGATGGGCGTCTCGCCCTTCTCGACGGTGGCCGGGGTGGACTCGACCGGGATGAAGTTCCCGCTCTTGCGGAGCTGCCCGAAGAAGTCGATGCCCGGCTGGATGTCGCCGAAGGACCCCTTGTTGGCGAGGGCGGCCGCATAGACGCCGCCGAACGCCGAACCGGACTTGGTGGGGTTGCCGTTGAGGGCGACCTTGCCCTTGTACTCGGGCTTGAGCAGGTCGGCGAAGGTCTGCGGGCAGGTGGGGATCTTCGCGGCGTCGCAGCCGATCGAGACGTAGCCGCCGTAGTCGTTGTACCAGCGGCCGTCGGCGTCCTTCTGCGACCCGGGGATCTTGTCCCAGGCGGTGACCTTGTACGGGGCGAAGAGGTTCTCGCTCGCGCCGCTGCGGGCGAAGGCGATGCCGAGGTCCAGGACGTCGGGGGCGCGCTCCTGGCCCTTGCGGGACTTGACCGCGGCGATCTCGTCGGCGCTGGAGGCGTCCGGGTTCTCGCTGCCGACCTTGATCTTCGGGTACTTGGCCTGGAAGGCCTTGAGCATCTCGCCGTAGTTCGCCCAGTCGGCGGGCAGCGCGATCACATTGAGCCGGCCCTCCTTCTCGGCGGCGGCGACGAGGCCCTCCATGCCGCCGAAGTCGGCGACCGAGGCGGCCGCGCCCGGCTGGACCTTGCCCGTGGCGTCGCCGGTGGCACCGGCGGACTGCTGGTCGGGGGCGGCACCACACGCGCTGAGCGTGGTGAGGACGGCGGCGCCGAGCAGAACGGCCGCACCGCGACGGGCGGAGGAACTGAGCACGGTCTCTCCCAGAGAAAGAACCTGACAGGGGGTTTCACTTGTCTGAACAAGTTGGCTCCAGTTCGCCCGGGTCCGCTGTACGGACGGTGAACGGGGCCTGTCCCGGGGCGCACGGCTCGAGGAAGAGCGGAGATTGACCGGAAGAGGGCGTGACAAGACAGGGTTCAATGATCATGAGTGGCATACCGGTCGGTTCGGCGAGGGGGCGTGGCAGTCGCGTGGGCAGCATCAGATATCTGGAGATCGCCGAGGCTCTGCGCGCGGCCATCCTGGGCGGCGAGTACCCGGTCGGGGCGCGGCTGCCTTCGGAGAGCGACCTGGCCGCCCGCTGGTCGGCGTCGCGCGGGACGGTCCGCCAGGCGGTGGCCACGCTCGCGGCGGAGGGGCTGATCGGCTCGCGGCAGGGTGCGCGGCGGATCGTGCTGCGGCAGGAGCGCAAGCACAGCTTCAGCGAGTTGAACAGCTTCGCGCAGTGGGCGGAGGGGCTGGGCCATGAGGTGTCGAGCCGCTTCCTGTCCCGGGTCCGCCGCCCCGCCACGGCGGAGGAGGCGGAGCGGCTGGCGGTGGCCCCGGGTGCGGAGGTCCTCGCCGTGCTGCGGCTGCGGCGGCTCGACGGGGAGCCGGTGATGGTGGAGCGGACGGCCTACGCGGACTGCGTCGCGGCGGCGGTCGAGGCGATGGCCGAGGACTGCCGCTCGGTGATGGACGGGCTGGCCAGGGACTGGGGGGTGGTCGCCCAGTACGGCGAGCACCTCATCGACGCGCTTCCGGCGGGCAGTGAGGACGCGCGGCTGCTGGAACTGCGGCGCGGCAGCCCGCTGCTGCGGCAACGTCACGTCTCGGCCACCCGCACCGGCCGCCCGATCGAGTGGTCCGACGACCGCTACCGTGCGGGCAGCGTCACCTTCAGCGTGAGCAACTCGGCGGTAACCACTCCCCTGGCCCGCCGCGCAGGCGACGGCTGACCGCTCGTCAGCGCGCTGCCAGGGCCCCGGGCGGCCGGCATCCCGACGGCGCCCCGGCCCTGCGGGCGCGCGGCGGCCGCCGCGAGGACGGCGCAGGTCGCGCCACGCAGTTCGCCGGGCCCCCGGCCAGGCCCGTCACTGCGGGTCCTGGCGGCGGGTGCGGTTGCGGCGGCGGGTGGGGCCGTCTTCCTCGGCCGGCGGGAGCCGGTCGCGGGCCTGGCGGGCGGCCCGGTCGGCGGCCCGGCGGTGCTTCTCGGCCGCGGCGAGCTCCGCGTGGGCCTGCTCCCGGGCCGCCCGGGCCCTGGCGGCGTCCCGCTCCAGCCGCTCCACCTCCGCGTCCGCCGAGGCGACCCGCCCGAGGGCCCGCTGCCGGGCCTCGTCGGCGGCACGCAGCTCCTCCTCGCCGGCGGCCACCGCCCGTTCGGCCTCCCGCCGCGCCTCGGCCCGCCGCTCGGCGTCCCGTTCGCCCTCCCCCGCCCCGGCCCGGCCCGCTTCCCCGCGAGCCGCACCGGCCCGGCCGGCGGCGCGGGTCACCGCGTCCCCGGTCGGCGTCGGGAACTCCGTCACCGGCGGCGGGGGCTTCGAGAGCCGGCCCGAGGCCCACTCCTCGGCCGCCGCGGGGTCGGCGAGGACGGTGTGCAGGATCTGCTCCACCTCCCGCTCCACCGCCTCCGAAACCGGCGTCCCCGCCTCCTCGGCCAGCCGTACGGCTTCCCGTGCGAGCGCCCCGATCACCACGTGCTGCTGGTGCGAGAGGTCCCGTAGCTGCTCCCCGTCCAGCGCCCGGTGCGCCTCCCGCAGCGCCTGGCCGAGCTGGAGGAACTGCCCCACCTCCTCCGGATCGGCCCGCACCAGCGTGTTCGACGCCCACGCGGCCAGCGTCGGCCGCCGCAGCCCCGCGACCCGTTTCGCGGCGGCCTTGTCCCCCGCGGCCTTCAACCCGGCCGCGGCCGCGTCCCGGGCCGCCGTGAAGCCCGCGGGCGGCGACGCGTACAGCGCGTCGATGACCTGTTCGACGTCGTCAGAAGCATCCACGCCGACCACTGTCGGTCATCGCCGCCCGGGTACGGCGGACCCCGCCCCCGCGCGCCGCGTACGGGCGTCACTTCCACGGGCCGGATGTCGTTAGCCGCACGGGGTTGACTCGGGGGGCGAAGGGATGACGGAATGCGGCAGTTTCCTCTGGAGATGCACACCTTGGCGCCCGGACGGGTGGTCGAGTGGCGGGTGCGGTCCACGGCCGCCCGGGCCAATGGCCCGGGCGGCGCGGCGGGCAGGAGGGCGTCCTTCAACCAGGACAAGCACTTCACGGTGGCCGAGGAGAGCCGGGGAGCCGACGACCCGGTGGCGTCCTGGCTCGCGGTGACGTTCGAGGTGCGCGGTCCGCTCGACCAACAGGCCCTCGCCCAGGCCCTGCTGGCGTTCGTGCGGCGGCACGAGGTACTGCGGTGCGAGTTCCGGCGCCTGGCCGGGGAGGTGGCGTGCGAGCCGCTCGCCGCGGACGAACTGGCGCTGGACGCCGTACCGGTGGGTGAGTTCGCGACCACCGATCTGCTGCGCGCCTTCCTCGCGGAACGCTTCCGGCGGAGCATCGACACGCTGTCCTGGCCGCTGTTCACCATGGGTGCGGTGTTGCGCGAGGACTCCGCCACCGTCTACCTCGCCTTCGACCACATCGTCTGCGACGGCATGTCGATGCCCATCGTGGTGAACGAGGTGCTGACCGCCTACGAGGCCCTGTGCCGGGGCGAGAGCTCCGCCCTGCCGGCCACCGCTCCCAGCTACCTCGACTTCGCCGAGGAGCAGCGCCGCCGCTACCTGTCCATCGACGCGGGCGACGAACGGCTCGGCTACTGGAAGTCGTTCATCGCGCGCAACGGCGAGTTCTTCCCGAGGTTCCCGCTGGACCTCGGCGTGGAGCCGGACCGGATGTACCCCATCGTCAACGAGGCCTCGCCGCTGCTGGACGCCGGGGAGGCGGAGGTCTTCGACAAGTCCTGTCTGGCAGTCGACGGCAAGCCCTTCATGGGGGTGCTCGCGGCCGTCGCGCTGTCGCTTCGGGAGGCCGGCGGGCCGGGCGTGTACCGGGGGTTCATGCCGGTGAGCGAGCGCGGCCGCGACGGCTGGTCCGATTCGGTCGGCTGGTTCGTGAACACGATGCCGATCGAGTTCGACGCCTCGCCCGGGCGGGATTTCGCCCAGGTCATGGCCGGGATCCGGGCGGGGTTCGGGGAGTTGCTGCGCCATATCGACGTGCCCTTCGTGCGGGCGTGGGAGCTGTTGGCGCCGCAGGAGTTCGCGGCCCGTTCCTGGCCCTACCCGGTGAACTTCTTCTCGTACATCGACATGCGCAAGTGCCGGGGCGCCGAGCGGCACGAGGACTGGCGGCCCGCCACGCACGTGTGGTCGGCGCGCGCGAACGGGGCCTGTTCCTGGTACCAGCGCGACGCGGACGGTCTGCACATGAACTCGATCTACGTCGACACCCCCGCCGCCCGCCGCACCATGGGCGACTTCCAGGAGGCGCTCCGCGAGACGGTACGCGACATCGCCCTCTCGGGCGGTTTCCGGCGTCCGATCGCGCTGACCGCGCCCCGCCGCCCGCTGGACACGCCCGTCCGGGCCTGATCACGGCCAGCCCCCGGAGCGCGCCCGGCCCAGCAGCAGTTCCCGTTCGCGCGCGTTGCGGGTGAGGGAGGCGGCCCGTTCGAACTCGGCGCGGGCTTCCGCCCGGCGGCCGAGCCGCTCCAGCAGGTCCCCCCGCACGCTCGGCAGCAGGTGGTAGGCGCGCAGCGCGGGATCCGCCACGAGGGCGTCGACCAGCGGCAGGGCCGCTTCGGGGCCTTCGGCCATGGAGACGGCGACCGCCCGGTTCAGCTCGACCACCGGTGAGGGGACCAGCCGGACCAGGCGTCCGTAGAGTGCGGCGATGGTCTTCCAGTCGGTGTCCTCGTACCGGACGGCCCGGGCGTGGCAGCCCGCGATGGCCGCCTGGAGGGAGTAGGGGCCGGTGCCGGCGCGGCCGACGGCCTCGAAGCCGCGCCGGATGAGCATGCGGTTCCATTTGGCCCGGTTCTGGTCGGCGAGCAGGACCGGCTCGCCGTCGGGGCCGGTGCGGGCCCCGATCCGGGAAGCCTGGAACTCCAGCAGCGCCGCCAGGCCGTGGACCTCTCCTTCGTCGGGCATCAGAGCGGCCAGCACCCGGGCGAGCCGCAGGGCGTCCTCGCACAGGGCGGGGCGGACGAGGTCGTCCCCGGCGGTGGCCGAGTAGCCCTCGTTGAAGACGAGGTAGATCACTTCCAGGACGGAGGCGAGCCGCGCTTCGCGAGCGGCTCCGTACGGGACTTCGAACGGCACCCCGGCCTTGGCCAGCGCCCGTTTGGCGCGGACGATGCGCTGGGCGACGGTGGGCTCGGAGGTGAGGAACGCCCGGGCGATCTCCTGTGTGGTCAGGCCGCCGACGAGGCGCAGGGTGAGCGCCATCCTGGCTTCCGCACCCAGCACGGGGTGGCAGGCCGTGAAGACCAGGCGCAGTACGTCGTCGTCGATGTCGTCGGGGGCCGCCGGTTCGGCCGGGGGCGGTACGTCCTCCAGGGTGCGGCCGACCTCCGCGAGCTTGCGCGCGTAGGTCTCCTTGCGCCGGACGAGGTCGACCGCGCGGTTGCGGGCGGTGGTCATGAGCCAGGCGGCCGGGTTGTCGGGGATCCCGGACCGCGGCCACTGTTCGAGCGCGGCGACCAGGGCGTCCTGGGCGAGTTCCTCCGCGATGCCCACGTCCCGCACGATCCGGGCCACGCCGGCGATGATCCGCGCGGACTCGATCCTGTACACCGTTTCGACCGTCTGGGCCGGGGTCACTGCCGTCACGGCCACCCATCAGAGCAGCCGTGACGGGGCAGGGCAAACGGGGCTCGCCCGTGGGACGCGACCGGCTCGCGACCGGCCCGTCGCAGGCCGGCCCGGTCGCTTCGGCCGCGGGCTCAGCCCTCCGCGATCTGCCGGAGTTCGACGCCCACCGTCCACTCCTCGGGGTGGATCTCCAGGAAGCGCTTGGTCCACTCCAGCGCCTCCGCCTTGTCCTTGGCCTGGAGGAGGGCGTAGCCGCCGACGACCTCCTTGGTCTCGGTGAAGGGGCCGTCGGTGTAGCTCAGCTTGCCCCCGGACCAGGTGACACGGGTGCCCTCGGAGGTGCGGAGCAGTCCGGCGGTGTCCAGCATCACCCCGGCCTTGGTGATCTCCTCCATCAGTGCGCCCATCCGCTGCAGGAAGTCCTCCGGGAAGGGGGTGTCCTCGGGGAGGCTCTGCTCGTCGATGCGGACCAGGGAAAGGAAGCGCGGCATGGTGACTCCTCGGTCGGTGGGCGGGGGCTGTCCCCGCCTTTCACTCCTGTGTCGAACGGGAGGCGCCCGGATCGACAGCTCCCGGAAAACTTCTTCGGATTCTTTTCGGGGACGCCCGGCTGCTTCGCCGGATCACCCCGACCTACCCGCGAGTAGGATCGCGGGGCCGTCCCGCCGCGCCCCCTCTGAGAGGACACCCCCATGCCGCGCATACCCTCCTCACCCCTGCTGCTCGCCGGACTGCTGGCGACCGCGGGGGTGGCACACGCCGTCAGGCCCGAGCAGTTCGACAAGATCGTCCCGCGTTCGCTGCCCGGCACCCCGCGGCAGTGGACGTACGCGAGCGGCGCGGCGGAGCTCGCCCTCGCCGCTGGGGTCGCGCATCCGCGGACCCGTCGGATGGCCGCACTGGCCACGGCGGCGTTCTTCGTCGGCGTCTTCCCGGCCAACGTGAAGATGGCGGTCGACGCCCGCCGCGGCGCCCCCGCCGCACGGGCCGTGACCCTGGCCCGGCTGCCGCTCCAGGTACCGCTGGTCCTGTGGGCGCGCAAAGTCAGCCGGAGCGCCACGACCGGCTGACGTCCGCGCGCGCTCCCGCACCCGATCGGGCGCCCCTCGCGCATCCGGTCGCGCCGCCCGGGCAGAAGTGCCGCACAGAGCCCCCGGTCACACGTCGGCGGACCGGGGGCTCGCCGCCCCGCCGCTCCGGCCCGGCGTACGTCAGGGGCTGTCGCCCGACCAGTCCCAGCGCTGCGGGTCCGTCGCGCGGCGGCGGTAGTGGGCCCGGCCGCCCGCCCCGTAGCGGCCTATCTCCGTGGGCAGGCGGGCCTCCTCGGTCAGCTGCGGTCCGCTCCAGCCGGTGACGTCGAGGAGGAGGCCGTCGAGCGGGCCGCCCACGAGCTCGCCGTAGGCATGGCCGGGGCGCGGGCCGGGGTCGGGGTCGTCGTGGTCTGCGCCGTAGACCCGGCGCCGCAGCATCCTGTCGTCCATGCGTCCAGGCTGCCAGCCACCACTGACAACGCGCCGCCCCGTCCCGGGGATGATGGGGTGCGCGGGCCACCACACGCCGGACCGGACGGGACCCGCCGGGACACACGAGGAGCAGCACACATGGCACGTCGGGTACACCAGCCGCTGGAGGACCAGGAGTTCGATTTCATCCTGGGAATGTCCCCGGGGCCGGTTCTCGCCTACTTCACGGGCACCTGGCCCAAGGCCGTCGAGGCCTGCCGCGCCATGGACGTGCTCGTCGGCGAGCTGGCACAGGAGTACGGGGCGCGGTTGACCGCCGTACGGACCGACATCACCCGCTGCCCCGGCCCGACCAGGCGCTACGGCGTGACGGGCGCGCCCACCGTGGTCCTCGTCAAGGACGGGGAGGCCGTGGCGTCCCAGGCCGGACCGCTGACCCGCGAGGAGTTCCGGGCGTTCCTCGAAGCCCACCTGTGACCCCGCCGCACGGCCGCTGGGCCCTTCGGGCGACATGCGGCCGGTCTGGCCGAAAGTGGCATAGGTGAGATAGGTGCCTAGGGCATGTAATGGAGCCGGCAAGACGGACCATCGCTCGCGAGGTGCTGCATGTCAGAAACCGTTGCCTTTCCCCAGGACCGGACCTGTCCCTACCACCCCCCGGCGGCGTACGCGCCCTTGCGGGAGACCCGGCCGCTCTCCCGCGTCACCCTCTTCGACGGCCGCTCGGTCTGGGTGGTCACCGGGCACGCCGAGGCGCGCGCCCTGCTCTCCGACGGCCGGCTCTCCTCCGACCGCCAGAACGCGGCCTTCCCCGCCACCACCAAGCGCTTCAAGGGCCTGACGGCGCGCCGGACCGCGCTGCTCGGCGTCGACGACCCCGAACACAACACGCAGCGCCGCATGCTGATCCCCAGTTTCTCCGTCAAACGCATCGCCGCCCTGCGGCCGCAGATCCAGCAGACCGTGGACCGGCTGCTCGACGGGATGACCGCCCAGGGCCCGCCGGCGGAACTGGTCGGCTCCTTCGCCCTGCCCGTGCCCTCCATGGTGATCTGCGCCCTGCTGGGAGTCCCGTACGAGGACCACGAGTTCTTCGAGGCGAAGTCGAGGCAGCTGCTGCGCGGCCCCGAACTGTCCGACGTGGAGGAGGCCCGCCACAGCCTCGACGCCTATCTGCGGGACCTGATCGGGCGCAAGCGCACCGACCCGGGCGACGGGCTGCTGGACGAACTCATCGCGCAGCGCCTCGAAACCGGTCAGACCGATGTCGAGGAGCTGGTCGCCCTGGCCGTGATCCTGCTCATCGCGGGCCACGAGACCACGGCGAACATGATCTCGCTCGGCACCTTCACCCTGCTGCGCCATCCGGAGCAGCTGGCCGAGCTGCGCGCGGACCCTTCGCTGATGTCGGAGGCCGTGGAGGAGCTGATGCGGTTCCTGTCGATCGCCGACGGCATGCTGAGGGTGGCGACCGAGGAGATCGAGATCGGTGGCGTCACGATCGGCGCCGACGACGGGGTGGTGTTCTCCACGTCCGTCATCAACCGCGACGAGTCGGTCTTCGCCGATCCCGACTCGCTGGACTGGCACCGCCCGACCCGCCACCACCTGGCGTTCGGTTTCGGCATCCACCAGTGCCTCGGCCAGAACCTGGCCCGCGCCGAGATGGAGATCGCCCTCGGCTCCCTGTTCGCCCGGTTCCCCGGGCTGCGCTTGGCGGAGGAACCGGACCGGATCCCCTTCAAGCCCGGCGACACCATCCAGGGCATGCTCGAACTTCCCGTGGCATGGTGAGCGGCATGCGGATCTCCATCGACCGAGGCGTCTGCATCGGCGCCGGCCAGTGCGCGTTGACCGCGCCCGACGTGTTCACCCAGGACGACGACGGCTTCAGCGAACTGCTCCCGGGCCGCGAGGACGGCCACGGCAGCCCGCTGGTGCGGGAGGCCGCCCGGGCCTGTCCGGTCGCGGCGATCTCCGTGGAAGACGCCTGACGAACGGCGTGGGCCGCACCCGGGTGGTGGTTCCCGGGTGCGGCCCACGCTCGGAGCTACCCCCCGAGGACCGCCACGGCCTCGCGTTCGAGTCCGGCGCAGAGGTCGACGAGCCCCGCGCACGCCTCGAACAGCTCCCGGCGCTCCCCCGCGTCGGCTGCCGGGTCGGCCTCGCGGGCGAGGGCGGCGAGCTCCGACCAGTGGAGGCCCGATGCGCGCAAGAGACCGGCCGCCTCGGAACGGCCTACCAGGTCCAGGAAGTCGGCGTACAGCGGCCGGGTGGCACCGGGCGCCGTCCACTCCTCCTCCAGGGAGGCGTACAGCCGCCGGGTGGCGCCGCGGAACGTCTCGGGTGAGGCGCCGAACCGCTGCTCCCAGGCCGCGGCGGTGCTGGTGTCGCGCAGGTCCGCGGAGAGCCGGGCCATGCCGGAGAAGCCGAAGTTGACGTCGAACCGGTTGCCGAGGACCGGCCCGGTCAGGTGCGTGACGGTGGCGGCGACGGCCCCGTCCACGTCCGGGTCGGCCTCGGCCGGTCCGGTGGGTACGACCAGCTGGTGGCGGCCCGTGGGGTGGGCGCTCCAGGCCGCGCCGAACTCCTCGCGGTCGATCCGGTAGGGCGCCGCGGCGCCGTCCTCGATGAAGAGGTCGTCGCCCTCGTACCCCGCGATGACCACGGTGTACGCGTCGGCGCCCGGCATCGGGGCGACCGCCTCGTGCCAGGGCAGCGAGGAGCGGTCGACGACGCAGAAGACGGGGTGCCCCTCGTCGAGCGCGGCGCGGACCCGGCCCCAGCGCGGTTTGGTGCTGCGGGTGGCGTCGTAGGGGACGTGCAGTCGGCCGAGGGCGACCTGCACCCACGGCTCGGGGTGGGCCTGGGCGACGATCGTGGCGAGCGGCGGGCGCTCGGGGTACTCGAAGACGAAGTACATGAAGCCGATACCGCCCGCGAGCCCCGCGACCAGCGCCTCGTCGTGGGCGTTGCCCAGCGCGTGGCGGATCAGGGAGCTCTCGCGGTGGCGTCCGGTACCGAATTCTTCGTACAAGAGCACAGTCATGCGGTCAGCGTAGTCGCGCCGGAGGGCCGGTCCGTCCGCACGCGAAGCCGACGGCGCCGCTCGCTCCCGGCCGCCGCGGCCGAGCCGGCGGGCCCGCACCGGCGGCTGCTCCCGGCCCGGCCAGCCGCTGGAGTGCGGCGGCCGGCGCGGCGGGCGGCCCGTGAGCGGCGCGGGCCCCGCCGGAAGACTTGCGGCGGGGCCCACGGACAGCTCGGCTCGTGAAGCGGGTCAGAGGGTGACCACCCGCTCCGCCTGCGGACCCTTGGGGCCCTGGGTCACCTCGTACTCGACCTTCGCGCCCTCCGCCAGCTCCTTGAAGCCGGTGGTCTGGATCGCGGAGAAGTGCACGAACACGTCGGGACCACCGTCGTCCTGCTGGATGAACCCGAACCCCTTCTCCGAGTTGAACCACTTCACGATGCCAGTTGCCATGGGTACTGATCCTTCTCAACGTGCCTCTCGGGCCACACGCGCGGCCGTCTCGATAGTGCCCACCCGCCCCGCCCGCCACACCCCAGGCGCGGCCAACCGGGTTCGTTCGAACTTCTGCCCGGCTTGTCGGCGAAAGGAGTGAGCACGCTCCGTGGCGGTGGCTCCGCTCGCGCCCGGAGGCCGGGGCTACGGCTGGTAAAATGGGCGGGAAACTTGATGCGCGGGCCGCTGTCGCCCGGTGCGGACGTGTACGACGAGCCGGGGCCCGTACCGAGGGGTACGGGCCCCGGCTCGTTGCCGTCCCAGGGGCGCGCCGCGCCGCGCTCGCTCTCCTCACGGAAGGTTCTGCATGAAGAACCCGTCAGCTCACGGGCGTTTCGGCGTCAAGGCCGGAGCCAAGGCAGGCGGCAAGCCGGGGGCCAAGGGCGGCCCCGGCAAGGCCCCTCGGACCCTCGGGCCGCAGGGCGAGTTCGCCATGCCCAGGACCGTCACGCCCGCACTGGCGCCGGTGGCGTCGTTCGCGGAGCTCGGTCTGCCCGTCGAGCTGGTGGAGACGATGGCGGAGCAGGGGGTGCGCGAGCCGTTCCCGATCCAGGCCGCCACGCTGCCCAACTCCCTCGCCGGCCGTGACATCCTCGGCCGCGGCCGGACCGGTTCCGGCAAGACCCTCGCCTTCGGTCTGGCCCTGCTGGCCCGTACGGCGGGGCAGCAGGCGGATCCGAAGCGGCCGCTCGCCCTGGTCCTCGTACCGACCCGGGAGCTCGCGCAGCAGGTGACCGAGGCCCTGGACCCGTACGCGAAGGCCCTGGGCCTGCGGATGGCGACGGTCGTCGGAGGCCTGTCTATCGGCCGGCAGTCCGGCGCGCTGCGCACCGGCGCAGAGGTCGTGGTGGCCACCCCGGGGCGCCTCAGCGACCTCGTCGGGCGGCGTGACGTCCACCTGGAGCGGGTACGGATCACGGTCCTCGACGAGGCGGACCAGATGTGCGACCTGGGGTTCATGCCGCAGGTCACGGAGATCCTGGACCAGGTGCACCACGCCGGTCAGCGGATGCTGTTCTCCGCCACCTTGGACCGCAACGTGGACCAGCTGGTGCGCCGCTACCTCAAGGACCCGGTCTCCCACTCGGTGGACCCGCAGTCCGCCTCGGTGGGGACCATGGACCACCACGTCCTGCACATCCACGCGGCGGACAAGATCTCCGCCGCGACGGAGATCGCCGCGCGCGAGGGCCGGGTGCTGATGTTCCTGGACACCAAGCACGGCGTCGACCAGTTCGTGAAGCACCTGCGGGCCATGGGCGTGCGCGCGGAGGGCCTGCACAGCGGGAAGTCGCAGCCCCAGCGCACCCGGACCCTGGGGCAGTTCAAGGACGGCCTGGTCAACGTACTGGTCGCGACGAACGTCGCGGCCCGCGGCATCCACATCGACGACCTCGACCTCGTCGTCAACGTGGACCCCCCGGCCGACAGCAAGGACTACCTGCACCGCGGGGGCCGCACGGCCCGGGCCGGTGAGTCCGGCAAGGTCGTCACCCTCATCACCCCGAACCAGCGGCGCGACATCGTCCGGCTGATGGCCGACGCGAAGATCCGCCCCACCATCACCCAGGTCCGCTCCGGCGAGGCGGCGCTCAGCCGGATCACCGGCGCCAAGGCGCCGTCGGGCGTCCCCCTGTCCGGCTCGGCGCCGACGGACGCCAAGGGCAGGCCGAGCGGATCGGACCTCGGCTTCCGGGGCATCGGCACCCGCCCGGGGAGGCCCGGCAAGGGCAAGGAGTCCCGTAAGACCATCGAGGCCCGGCAGGCGGCCGAAGCCCGCCGCGCGGCGCGGGTGCGCAAGGCCAACTGACACCCGCGCGGCGCGGCCGGACTCAGCGGCGGCGGCGCCGCGCGGCCACGATCGCCCGGGTGATCACCGGCGGGAGCAGGTCCTTGGCCAGCTTGCGCCAGGCGGCCGGGGGCTTGCGGACGGCGGCGGGGGCCTGCGGGGCGACGGGCTTCGCCTCCTGTGCCGGGTGCAGCGGCTGCGGGGGCGCGAGGGGGATGACGCCTTCGTCGCCGATCCGCACGAGCGGCAGGCCGGCCACGATGTCGACGCCGTGCCACAGGTCGGTGCGGCCCTCCAGCCAGCTCAGCAGCGCCGTCTGGTGGGGCGCGGGGTCTCCCCAGGTGGCGTAGAGCTTCGAGGCCGAGACGGCGATGACCCGCAGCCCGTCCCCGACGACGGCGGCCCACACCGCTGCCGCCACGCCGGGGCAGTGCGCGGAGCGGTAGTCGTCGAAGACGACGACCGCGTCCGGGGCGGCCACCAGCCGGGAGGACTCGATGTCCTGGACGACGTGCTCGTAGAGGTGCGAGGCGTCGATGTGGATGAAGCGGCAGCTCTTTGCGCGCACCCGGTCGGCCACCACGGAGGTGGGGGCCTGGATGAGGGTGGGGAGCGCCTCGTGGAAGGCGAGGTAGTTCGTCTCGAAGCCGCGCCGGGTGAGGGTGGGGTACGAGTCGCGGACCTCGCTGAGGTTCTCGTCGTCCGGCGGGGGCGAGTCGAAGAGGTCGCAGACGGTGAACTCCTCGCCGGCCCGGAGGTATCCGGCCAGGAAGATCGCGCTCTTCCCCATGAACGCGCCGAGCTCCAGGAGATCGCCCGAGGAGGCGGCGTCACTGTTCTGCCGGGTCAGGAACCAGTCGAAGAGCACCTGGTCGTACGCCGAGAACCAACCCTTGACCTCGCTGTAGGCGTGCGGTGTGGGGGGAGCGGGCTCGGCCTCCGGGGTGGTGACGGGAGCCTGTGAAAGGTGCGACACGGAGAGTCATCCTCCAGCGGAATGGCATGGTCCAACGCTGATACCCGGCCAGGTGAGCCGACCTTAAGCCCCCGAACGCACGTGTGACGAGGCTTCGGTGAGAGAGCGTCCGCAATCCGTGCCACCGGCGCACCCATCCGTCCCTTTTGTCCTGGTATGACCGGTTCGCTCGACCGCTGCCCGGACGGTCCCCGCTCAGGCAGTGGTACGTCTGCGCAGCCGCCGGGCGGCTGCGTCGCGGACCCGGTGGGTGCGGGCGGCCGAGGCGAGCACGCCGAGCGCCTCGTACGAGTTCACCGTCTGGGCGGCGGTGCGCTGGCACCAGTCGGATGCGGCCGTGAGCTCCGCCGCGGACCACGGCTCGCCCGCGGCGATGGCTTTCAGCAGGGTCCACTCGCGCAGTCGCCGGGAAGGGAAGAGCCGCCCGTGGAGCGCCGGCTCCATGGCCCGGGCCCAGCCGGGGAAACGGCCGTCGGCCGGCAGCCGGACCGCGCGCCGGTCCAGGTGCGTGACGACGGCACTCTCGGCCATCACCGGGTCCGGGTCGCGCAGGACGACGGCGACCGCCTCGGCCTCGACCGCCTCGGCGAGGGCGACGGCTTCGCCGGCGGCGGCCGCCGCGAGCGCCGCGAGGTGGCGGGCGTAGCGCCACCGCTCGGGCGGCTGCTCCGGTCCGCTCCCCTGCGTCCGCCGTATCTCGTGCTCACTGCTCCCCATGCCCCCATTCCACACGACCCCTCCGGCCGCCGGCCGCCCAGGGGTGCGGGGGCGGGGGACGCGGCGAGTCCCGGGGGCGAGGCGGCGCGGGTTCCGGCAGGGCGCCGCGCCCGGGTCAGCGTTCGTAGTCTTCGTGGCCGCCGTAGCCCTGTTCGTCCTCGTGGCCGGGCCCGGGCAGCGGGGCCCCGGTCTCCAGCAGCGTCTTGAGACTGGAGGCGAGGAACGGCCAGGTCCGCGCGCACATGCCGATGAGGGTGCCGCCGGGCTCGAACCCCTCGTGGATGACGGTCAGTCGGGCGAGCGTGTCACCGACCGGTTCGATCTCGTACGTGACCTTCGTGCGCCTTTCGCGCGCCAGCTCGGCCCGCAGCTCCTCGCCGATGCCCACGGATGCGGCCCATTGCGGCGTGAAGGTGTGCCAGGTGTAGGACAGCCTGCGGTTCGGGACGCAGTCGAGCACCACCTGGGCGGGGTCACTGGTGCGGGCGCCGCGTTCGATCCAGTCCATCCGCGAGCCCACCGCCCAGTCGGTCTCGAAGCTCAGGCCCCAGTAGCGGCGGGTGAGGGCCGGCTCGGTCAGCGCCTGCCAGACGCGGTCGGGGTCGGCCTGGATGTAGAGGGTGTACGTGATCGCGCTGTCGCTCATGGCCTCCATGCTGCGGGACCACGGACCGCGGGGCCGGGATTGCGGCGGGGACGACACCGGGGCCGTCACCAGCGGGCGCCCTCGCGGGGCAGTTCGGTCGGCGGGATCCGGGGCGGCGCGGGGAGCGAGAGCTGCTGGCGGGCCGCGTGGACGGCCGCCAGCTCCTGACGGCCGGCCGGACCCCAGTCGCTGAGCTCGCGCACCTGTTCCGGGGTGGCCAGCAGCCTCGCGTACGCGGGGTCGCGGTGCGCGGAGACCGAGGTGAGGCGGGCCACGGTGCGGGCGTGGGCGCCCTGGCCGGCGTACCGGTAGCCGAGCGGGGCGGCCGCGGCGGTGGGTTCGGTGTTCGGGGGCGGCAGGTGCGCGGCGCCCGTGGCGCGGGCGATCAGCAGCAGGACCCGGCCGTCGGGGGCGAACAGCCATCCGGAGCGGTCCCGCACGGGCAGCCCGGCCGGCACCGGGCCGGGGTGCCAGGAGCCGCGCCCGGGCGTCCTGCGGGTCCGCAGCACGCCGAGCCGGTCGAGGGCGGTGGGGGTGACCGGCCGGCCGTCCTCCAGCAGCGCCGGACCGGCCCCGGCGATCCGGGCGCGCAGCGCGGACAGGGCCCGGCGGGCGTCGCCGGCGTCCATCAGGGCCGCCAGGTCGGCGGGCTCGACGAAGTCGATGCCGGTGATCTCCTGGGCCGGGAGGCGGACGGCCCCGATCCGGTCGGGGGTCCAGGTGCCGCCGTCGAAGACGTAGAGGATCTCCCCGGGGAAGCTCATCTCCGGTGGGAACCCGGGGGCGCCGGCGGGGATCCAGTCGACGGCGAGCCCGCGCGGGTAGTGGCCGTCGATCCCGAGCTCTTCGCGCATCTCCCGGGCGGCCGCGGCGGCCGGTGCCTCGCCCGCGTCGACGGCGCCGCCGGGCAGCAGCCGGTCGGGCCGGTAGTCGACCGTCTGGACGAGCACCCGGCCGTCGGTGTCCGTGACGAGGACGAGCGCCCCGGTCCAGAGCGCGGCGCGCGAGGCTCCGTACTCGGCGGGCGTCATCCAGGTGCCGGCCTGCGCGGCGGCCTGCCCGGTGGCCTGGCCGGCGACCTGCCCGGTGGCCTGGCCGGCGTCGTCGGTCAGCTGGGGCATGGGGACTCCGTTTCGCCGTTGGGGTGACCCGCCGGCTGTGCAACAGCGGCGACCGCTCGGCGGTTACGGCGCGCACCCGGATGCGGAATCCGGTCCGCCTTTTTGCTTCGCCGATACCTCCTTATTGCCTGATTATGTCGATCTTGCTAACTTCCGTGATGCGGACAGGCGGCCTGAAAACCGCCCGTCCGACCACGTGACCGGCCGTGGGGGGCGAAGCCGGTGTGAGGGGCGCCGACGGTGCGACGGCCGTCGGCGGTAGAACCGACGAGTGGCGATCCGGCTCAGGCCCCGACCCCGAGCGTCCGGCCCGTTGCCGCGTCGACCACCGTCCCGTTGCCCAAGGGTGAGCGGAGCGCGAGGCTCACCGGCTCCAGCCTGATGCCGGCCCTGCAGGCCTGACCGGGCTTCTCCCGTGTGCGCACCCACAGTCTCAGGGTGATCGTGGTGTCCGATTCGCTGCCTGTGAGCCGACCCGTCTGACAACCGCCTACCGCGACGGCGGTGGTGACGGTCCGTCCGTCATGCCCGAGGCGTACGGCGCGGATGAGGGGCTGGGGCTGCGCCCGAGGCGCCGCCGCGCAGGCGGCCAGGGGGAGCCCGCAGACGAGGAGGGCCGTCGGCAAGAGGGGTCGCTTCATGGCGCTCGGACGCGCGAGCGGGCCACCGGGGTTCCCTCCCGGCTGCAACTGCGCAGCCACTCCTGCCCGTTGACGTCGTTCACGCGTCACGGCGTCACACGACGACCACCGCCGGCCCACCCGCGATGCGCGGTCACCGCGCCACCCCGGACGGCCCCGCACACGACACCCGGATCCCTGGCGAAACGGACCCCGGCCGTGGGGCCGGAGCACCATCATGGGGCGATGACCAGACCCGGCCCCGGCCAGCGGCTCGCCCTCCACATACGAACCACCCTCGGCGACGGGCCGTTCCGCCCGGCCCGCGGGTGGACCCACATGGGCGCCGTGATCTGCGACGCCGGGTTCCACGCCCGCCGCCCGTACCGGTCGACCCTGTTGCCGCGGCTTCGCCGGCTGGAGGCGGCCTGGCCCGACGCCGCCACGGTCCGCGGCTTCCGTGCACGGCTCGCCACCGAAGACCTCGCGGTCGCCATGGATTTCCGAAGCCCCGGCAGGGTCGCCACGGCCCACGGCATCACCGCTCTGCCGGCTGCCGCCGGAGTCGACACCCGCGACGATCTGCACGCCTGGCTCGGCCACCGGGCCAACCGTGCGGCCCTGCGCACGGTGAAGGGCGTGGGGCCGAAGACGGTGGACTACATCGGCAACCTCGTCGGCCGGTCCCAGGTCGTGGTGGACGTGCACCTGAGGGCCTTCGCCGCGGACGCCGGTGTCCCCGACCTCGGTTACCGGCAGCTCCAGGCCGTGTACGAGGAGGCCGCCGCTCTTCTCGGGCACGCCCCCGGCGGACTCGAGCACGCCGTCTGGTGCTTCAAGGCGAGTGCGGCGAGGAAGGCGGCACCCGGCGACGAGGGACCCGCCGGTCAGGCGTCGGGGTCGTAGAGTGCCGTGAGTTCGGCGCCGATGCGGGCCAGCGTGCGGCGGAGCTCCGGGGGGTCCAGGACTTCGACCAGGGCGCCGAAGCCCGCGAGCTGGGCGGCCAGTGCGCGGTGGGCCGGACCGTCGATGCGGACCTCCGTCCAGCCGTCGTCCAGCGGCTCGCCGACAGTGACCCGGCCTCGGAGCACCCGTTGGAGGCGGGCCAGCGCCTCGGGGGCGACGCGGGCCCGGGCCGTGACCGCGAACATGCTGCCCTCGATCACCTCGGCCCGCTCCCGCCACACCGAGGCGAGGTCGAAGTCCGGGGGCCGGACCACCGGTTCGCCGGTCGGTTCCACCGAGGTGACGCGGCTGAGCCGGAACGTCCGCAGGCCCGACTCCGTACCGGCGACGAGGTAGTCGGCCCCCGCCTTGGCGACGAGCCCGAGGGGGTCCACCACCCGCACACCCGGGGGCTTCCCGACCCCCGCGTACCCCAGCAGGACCCGCTCCCCCTCCACCACCGCGCTCTGGAGCAGCGAGCGGTGGCCCGACTGCGACGTGGCGGCGTTGCGGGACCAGTCCGTGGCATCGGTGATTCCCGCGCGGGCGGCGGCCTCGGCTCCGGAGCGCAGCGCCGGCGGCAGCGCACGTACCAACTTGCGCAGGGTGGTGCGCAGTTCGGGCGTCGCGGCGAGCGGCCCGGTGAGCAGGAACAGCGCCCGGATCTCGGCGGCGGTCAGTCCGGTGAGGTTGGTGCGCGCGCCGCCGACCAGGGACCAGCCGCCGCCCCGGCCGCGCTGGGAGTACACGGGGATCCCGGACGCGGCCAGCGCCTCCAGGTCGCGGCGGGCGGTGCGCTCGGACACCTCCAGTTCGGCGGCGACCTCGCAGACGGTGACGCGGCCGCGCTCCTGGAGGAACAACAGGGTCGCCACCAGCCGGTCAGCCCTCATGCGCAGCCACCCACTTCCTCCGGAGGAACTCCGGTAAAACTGGCCATGAGGTGGCCACTTTAGCCGCAACGATGAACCCATGAACGAGAACACCGCACAGCTCGCGGCCCCGCAGCCCCTGCCCGTCCACGCCTTCGACCCGCGCCCCGACCTCTCGGCCGCCATCGCGCTCGCCGGCCGCACCCTCGCCGCCGTCCGCCCCGACCAGTACGACCTCCCCACCCCGTGCGCGGAGTTCGACGTCCGGCGGCTGTCGAGCCACCTCGTGGCCGTCCTGCGCCGGATCGCGGTGATCGGACGGGGCGAGGACCCGTTCAGCGTGCCGTCCTTCGCCGACGAACTGTCCGACGGCGCCTGGGCCGCTGCCTGGGCGCCGGCCACGGTGGAGGCGGAGGCCGTGTGGGCGGACGACTCGATCCTCACCCGGGAGCTGCGACTGCCGATCGGCCCCAAGCCGGGAGCGGTCGGCGCGGTCATCTACACCAACGAACTCACCGTCCACACCTGGGACCTGGCGCGGGCGACCGGACAGCAGCCCGTGTGGGACCCGGCCCTGGTGGAGCGGGTGCTGGAGGTCCTGCGCCGGTCCCTGCCGGCCGGCCGGCGCGGTGGCCCGGTGCCCTACGCGGAGGTCGTCGCGGTGGACGACGACGCTCCCGCCATCGACCGGCTCGTGGCGTGGACGGGCCGCCGGCCGTGAGCCGGCCGGCAGGACGGTCGGACGCCCGACGGCCCGTATGCGGGGCGGCGGGCGTCCGACGGCCCGTATGCGGGGCGGTCGGGCGTCGGACGGCCCGCCGGCCGGGATATCGGGTGGATCCGCCCGCGCCGCCTACCTAGAGTGACGGTGGAAGGCCCCGTCGGGCAGGAACCGAGCAGGAGCGGATCATGCGCACGCACTACCCCCGTACGGCGCACCTGCCCTGGTCCCCCGGGGCGACCCCGGACGACGTGCGCATGTCCGGGCCCATCGCTCTGGCCGGTCGGGAGGTGGTCGTCACGGAGAAGCTCGACGGGGAGAACACCACCCTCTACCGTGACGGGCTGCACGCACGCTCCCCGGATTCCGGGCACCACCCCTCCCGGGCCTGGGTGAAGGGCCTCCAGGGCCGCATCGGTCCGCAGATACCGGCGGGCCGGCGGGTGTGCGGCGAGAACCTCTACGCCCGGCACTCCCTCCCGTACGAGGACCTGGACGGCTGGTTCTACGGGTTCTCGGTGTGGGACGGCGACCACTGTCTGGACTGGGACCGGACGGTGCGCTTCCTGCGGCGCCTGGGCGTCCCCACCCCGCGCGTGCTGTGGCGGGGCGTCTACGACGAGCGCGCGCTGCGCAAGCTGCGGATCGACACCGCGCGTCAGGAGGGGTACGTCGTACGGACCGTCGCCGGTTTCCCGCGGACCGACTTCGGGCGGTACGTGGCCAAGTGGGTGCGCGCAGGGCACGTCCGGACCGACACGCACTGGATGTACGCGCCGGTGGTACCGAACGGGCTGGGGCCCGCCGCCCCGCTGTGGGCGGTCCGGTCGGGCTCCGAGCCGGACCCGGCGGCCCTGCTCGGCGCGCTCGGCATGGAGCCCGGCCCCGCGCCCGGGGCCGCAGAGGCCGTCGCCGACGTGGCCGCCCGGCTGGACGGGCTGGGGCGGACCGGGGAGAGCCGGCTGACCGGGGTGCTCGCCGCCGCACTGCACGGCGTGCCGCGCGCCCGGCTGGGTGCGCGGCTGGCGGCGGGGCCGCTCGGGATGCCGTCCGCCCGGCGGGTGGCGGACCTGGTCGGGCTGTACCCGGCCCTGCGCAGGCCGTTCCCCGACGCGGAGCGGCGGGCCGGGCTGGTCCGGCTGGCCTCGGCCGCCGACCTGGGCGTACTGCACGCGCTGGCGGGGGCGCTCGGGGATCCCCGGGACGGGGCGGGGCGCGAGTGCGTCGAGTGGTCCGCCCTGTACGCGCAGGAGGAAGGGCTGCTAGGACCGGACCCGCTGGGGCCGTTGCGGAGCGGGCTGCGCGAGGCGCTCGCCGGGCTGGGGCAGCGCGCCGCCGACCGGTGCTGGGCGCAGGCACGGGAGGCCTTCGGGCGGGCCAGGGTCCACACCGCCGAGGAGGCGGTCGCCGCGACCTGGCGGCTGCGCGACGGGGCGTTCCCGTACCTCGTGCAGTTGTGCGGGCCGTCGGGCAGCGGCAAGAGCACCTACGCCGGGCGGCTGGCCGGGGTGGAGACGTACATCAGTCTGGACGATCTGCGCACCGCCCGGGGTTCCCGCTCCGACCAGCGGGCCAACGCCGACGTGCTGCGCGAGGGCCTGGACCGGCTGGACACCGCCCTGGCGGCGGCCGCGCGCACCGGCCAGACCGTGGTGTGGGACGCCACCTCCCTGACGAAACAGCAGCGCGGGCTGGCCGGAGCGGTCGCGCGCCGCCGCGACGCGCTGGTCACGCACGCCGTTCTGTGGGTGGAGGAGGACGAACTGGTGCGGCGCAACGCCTCCCGGGCGCACCCCGTACCGGATGCGGTACTGGACTCGCAGCTGCGCCGGTTCGGCCCGCCGTACCCGGGCGAGGCGCACCTGACGTGGTACGTCGGCGGCGACGGCACGCTCGCGGACACGGCCGGGTCGATCGACGAGGCGGACGCGGAAGAGACCCCGGCGGTCGTCGGGACACCGGGCGGGGACTGCTGATGCGTACCAGCGAGGAGCTCTACCACCAGGTCCGCTGGGACCCCCGCTTCGACCCGGCGCGGTTCACACTCGGGCTGCTCCAGCGCGGGGCCGCGCCCAAGCGGGTTCCGCTGCCGTCCTTCGTGCCGGGCGGAGACATCCCCTGGCACCGGGTGCTGTTCGTGGAGGCGGACGGAGAGCTGGTGTGGGACCGGGCCACCGGAGTGGACCGGATCGACGTGACGCGGGCCGGGCGGGTGCGTGCCCCCCGGCTGCTGCGGGCACCGTTCTTCACCGCCCGTACCCCGCACGCCTGGGATCCGGCGGACGGCGGGGGCTGGCGGCCGGTGGAGGCGCCCGGCGCCGGGGCGGCGCCCGGTCCGGCCCGGGTGCGGCTGCTCACCTGGAACACCCTGTGGGACCGCTACGACGCCCCGCACATCTCGACCGCCCGGCGCAGGCCGCTGCTGCTGGCCGAGCTGGAGGCCGCCGACGCGGACGTGATCGCGCTCCAGGAAGTCGAACCCGCGCTGCTCGTCCCGCTGCTGGCGCTGCCGTGGGTCCGGGCCGGCTACGCCCTGGGCACCGACCCGGGCGGCCCCGACGTCGCGGAGAGCGGGTTGCTGGTGCTCAGCCGCCTGCCGGTGCGCGAGGCCGGGATGAACGTGCTGGGCCGCCACAAGGCGGTCACCGCCGTCACCGTCGATACGGCGGGCGGCCCGCTGGTGGTGGCCGCGACGCACCTGAGCAGCGACCACTCCGAGCGCGGTGCGGACCGGCGCGCGGGGGAACTCGCGCGGCTGGCCGAGGGGCTGGGCGGCGTCGAGGCCCAGCTGGCGCTGGTCGGCGACTTCAAAGACGGGCGGTCCGGGGCCGAGGGCCCGGCCGCCGCGCTGGGGTTGCGGGACGCGTGGAGCGAGGTACACGGGCCGGCGGACGACACCCCGACCTTCGACCCGGTGGCCAACCCGCTGGCCGCGGTCGGCTCGCTGTCGGGTCGGGCGGCGCGGCTGGACCGGATCCTGCTGCGGTCGGCGGACGCGCGGGTGCGGGAGGCCGCGCTGCGGGGCGATTCCCCCACCACCGACGGACTGTTCGTCTCCGACCACTACGGGGTGGGGGCCACGGTCGAATTCGGGGCCGACGGCGGGGGCGGCACCCTCGGCGTAGCGGCGACCGCGCGTACGGCGGTGGCGTGGCTGCCGCCGCCCGACCCGGCGGTGGACGCCCTGCGGCGGGAGCACGACCCCGGGGCCGACCGGTGGCCGCCGCACGTGAACCTGCTGTTCGGCTTCGTTCCGGAGTCCTCTTTCGAGGAGGCGCTGCCGCTGCTGGCGGAAGTCGCCGCCAAGACCGCGCCGTTCACCACCCGGCTGGCCGGGGTGCACAGCTTCGGGCACCGCGAGTACGCCACCCTGTGGCTGGACCCGGCGGCCGACGGTGACGCGGCGTGGCAGGAGCTGCGGCGGGCGCTGGCGGAGCGGTTCCCCGGTTGCCGCGGGCGGGGTGCGGACGCGCGGGGGTTCACCCCGCACCTGACGCTGGGGCGCAGCGGCGATCCGCAGCGGGCGGTCCGCGAGTTCGAGGTCCGGCTCGGGGGCGGGGGCCCGGCGGCGCGGGTCGGATCGCTCGCGGTGCTGTCCCGGCGCGGGGACGAGCCGATGCGGGTCAGGGCGACCGTGGAACTCGGGACGGGGTCGGTTCGCCTGCTCCCCGAGGGGACGCTTTCGCCGCGACCCGGCGGTGACGGGCCGACGGACGCGGACAGCGCCGGGCCCGAAGCCGTGGCGCTCGCCGAGGGACTCGAAGCCGGGGCGCTCGCCCCTGAGCCGGACACCGCGGGATCCGTCGCCGCCCGGGTCGGGGCGGCGCTCCCCGGCGCGGTGGTGCACCTGGCCGGGTCCCGGCGCATGGGCTGCGCGCTGCCGGGGGCTGACCTGGACCTGGTGGCGGCCCTGCCGGGCGAGGTGGACCCCGAGCGGCTGCGGGAGCGGATCGCGGCGGCGCTGCCGCATGCCCGGCGACTCCGGCTGGTCACGGGGGCGCGGGTGCCGGGCCTGCGGTTCCGGGTGGACGGGCTGGACGTGGACCTGGTGGCCGTCGCCACCGGGACGACGCCCCCGGCGCGGGCGGTGTCCCGGCGGGCCGCGTTGGGCGGGGCGGCGGCGGTGGCGCTGAGCGCGGTCAGCGACGCCGACGCGGTACGGGGCTTCGTGGGCGCGGCGTCCGGGGCGTTCGCGGGGCTGGCGCGCGAGGTGAAGGCCTGGGCCCGGTCCCGTGGCCTGGACAGCGCACCGTTCGGCGGTCTGCCGGGGCTGGCCTGGGCGGTACTGGCGGCGCGCACGGTCGCGGAGGCCGAGGACCTGGCCCCCGGGGCGCTGCTCAGGGAGTTCTTCGCCACCTGGGCCGCCTGGGACTGGCGCGTCCCGGTCGCCCTGGACACGCCGAACACCCTGGACGCGCCTGGCGTCCGGGACGCGGCCCCCGGCCCGGACGAGGGCTCCGACCCGGCCGTCACCGTACTCACGCCCTCCCACCCCGTCCGCAGTTGCACGGCCCAAGTGGGCCCCGGGACCCGGGACCTGCTGGTGCGGGAGCTGTACGCGGCGTGGGAGTCGCTGGACGCCGATCCGGGCCGCCGCTCCCCCGCCGCCCCCACGCCGCCCCACCGGCGGCACGCGGCATGGGCGGTGGTCACCGTACGCGGCGCGGGGCCCGGTCAGCTCGAGGAGAACCTGGGCCGGATGCGGGGCCGTCTGCGGGCCCTGCTCGGCGTCCTCGCGGACGCCGGGCTGCCCGACGTCCACGCCTGGCCCCGCCCGTTCGAGCGCGGCGACACCCTGGCCCGGTACGCGATCGGCCTCGGGACCGCCCCTCCGGACGCGGCCCGGCTGGCCTCGCTCACCGGCCCGTGGTCCTCGGGTCTGCCGGGCGTCGAGGTCACCTGGGCGGAGTGCGGAGCGGTCCCCTCGCTGGCCTGACCCGCGGGACGGGGACGCTCAGAGCTCGATGACGATCTTCCCGGCCGTGTGCCCGGCCTGGCTCAGCTCGAAGGCCGCCGCCAGCTCGGCCAGGGGGAAGGTCTCGGCGACCGGCACCGTCAGCAGCCCGCTGTCCGCGAGCCGGCCCAGTTCGGTGAGGTCGTCGGCGACCGGCCTGACCCACATCCACTGGCCGCCCGCGCCGAGCACCGTGTGGTCGGCGATCGACGCGTGGCGCCCGCCGTCCGCGAGGACCGCCCGCGTCACGTCCAGTACCCCGCCGACGAAGTCCGCGACGACGCTCACCCCGTCGGGGGCCAGCTCGCGGACGCGGTCGGCGAGGCCGTCCCCGTACGCGACGGGCTCGCATCCCAGTTCGCGCAGCCGGTCGTGGTTGCGCGGCGAGGCAGTGCCGATGACGCGGGCACCGAGCGAGCGGGCGATCTGCACGCCGAAGGAGCCGACGCCGCCCGACGCACCGTGCACGAGGACGGTGTCCTCCTTGCCCGTGCCCAGGCGGGTGAGGAGCTGGTACGCGGTGAGGCCGGCCAGCGGAAGCCCGGCGGCCTGCTTCCAGTCGAGCGAGGCGGGCTTCGCGGCCAGTGCCCGTACGGGGACGCTGACGAACTCGGCGAAGGTGCCGCCGTGCACGTAGTCCTTGCGGGCGTACGCCATGACCTCGTCCCCGACCGCGAACTCGGGGACGTCGATGCCGACGCGCTCGATGGTCCCGGCGACGTCCCAGCCCGGGACCACCGGGTACACGACGTCCATCAGCGCGTCGAGCCCACCCGCCATGATCTTCCAGTCGACCGGGTTGACCGAGGCGTACTTGACGCGGACGAGCACCTCGCCGGGCGCGACCTTGGGGACCGGCAGCCTGGTCTCGGCGAGCACCTCCGTACCGCCGTACGTCTCGTATGCCATGGCCCGCATCGTTTCCTCGGACATGTACCCGGCCTCTCCGTGAGCTGGTGGCTGGTGCGATCGCCTGCGTGCCGCCATCCCATCACGGACGGCCGCGCCCGCCCCGGCAAGCCGCGCCGCCCGCCCCCGACCGCCCAGGCCGCCCCGACCGCCCGGGACGCCCGGGACGGTCCCGCCCGGGCGGCACGCGCACCGGCACCACCGCGCCTCAGCCGAAGGCGGCCCGCGTCGCCGGGCCGTAGACGCCGGGCGGGTCGCCCTTGATGTCGCGGTCGCTCTGGAGCTGCGCGACACCGCGCCGGGTGCGCCCGTCGTAGACGCCGGTGACGGCGACGTACGTGAACCCCTGCGCGTACAGCCGCTGCTGGAGGACGCGCACCTCGGGGCCCTTGTCCCCCTGGCGCAGGGTCGCGGAGTCCTCGGCCGGGGTCGGCGGGACGACGCCGGACGGGCCGCCCCCGGGCGTGCTCCCCGGCCGGGAGCCGGGAGCCGACGGCGTGGCCCTGACCGGCGCCGGGGTGGAGGCCTTCGGCCGGTCCGGGGTGGCGGAAGGGGGTGCCGGGTCGGTGTCGGGGCTGCGTGCCGGGAGCACCGGCACGCTCAGGCCGGGCGGCGCCGAGGCTCGGCCGGGTCCGGGGTCGGGGCCGCCGGGCAGGAACACCAGGGCGCCGGCGACCGAGAGCCCGAGCAGGGCGAGGAGGGCGAGGAGGGCGGGCGCCCGACCGCCGCGCACGCGCCGGTCGGGCACGACGGACACCGCCGGGGCGGTCGAGGGCGCGGGAACCGGCGGCGCCGCGCCTTCGGGCCAGGTCGGGCCGTTGGCCGCGGAGGCCGGCGGGCCGGGGGCCGCGACGTAGGGGCGTACCAGCAGGCCGTCGTCAGGCATGGGCCCGCTTCCGGCTGGTGGCAAGGGGTACCGCCGTGCGGGCGGGCAGGGGCATGGGTGCGTCTTTCGAAGTACGGGTCGCGCCGTGGTGCTTGATCGGGGCGCACTCTTGCCGCCCGGGACGGGTCCGGTCAAGCCCGGTGTCCGATCCGCCCGTTCCCTCCGGTCGGGCCGGCGGGTTGCGAGCTCCGGCGCGCATCGTGTCACCCGGACGCGTGAGCGGCGCGTCTGGGCCGTCCGGGGTGCGGCATGGTGGGGGAATGCAGTTACGCCGGGCCGCCCTGCCCCTTTCCCTCCTCGCGCTCCTGGCAAGCGCCGGCTGCGTGTCGGTCGGGCCCGGTGAGCCCGCCGCGGGTCCCGCCCGGGGTTCGCTGCCGCCCGTCGACGCCCCGGACGCACCTCCCGTCCTTCCCCCGTCCGAGCCGCTGCCGCTGAGCCCGTTGCCCGACCCCGGCCCGGCCCCGGATGCGGCCCCCGACCCCGGGCCGGAGGCCGAGGGGCAGCCGAAGGGCAAGACCCGCGTGCACCCCGCCCGCAGGGGCGGCGAGCACGCCGCGAAGCCCGCCGCCCCCCGGCGGGTCCGCCCGCCCGACGCACCGCGCAGGACGGTCCCGCGCGGCCGGGGCGGCGAGGAGCTGTGCGCGGCCGCGGAGGGCGTCGTACCGCCGTCCGTCGTCGACCTGTGCGTGCGCCAGTACGACCGCTGACCGGCCCGGATTCCGGTCCGGGCGCTCGGGGCTTGACCCTCACACCGTGTCAGGCCCTGCAATGGAGGCGTCATGTTCACCATCGGAGACTTCGCGAAGTACGGCCGGGTGTCGGTCCGCATGCTGCGTCATTACGACGCCCTCGGACTGCTGCGTCCGGCACGTGTCGACCCCGCCAGCGGCTACCGCTTCTACGAGGCCGAGCAGCTCACCCGCCTCAACCGCGTCATCGCCCTCAAGGAGCTCGGCTTCACCCTCGAAGAGGTGGGGGCGATCCTCAACGAGCGGCCGGGCGTGGCGGAGCTGCGCGGGATGCTGCGGTTGCGGCGGGCGGAACTGGAGAGCGCCCTGGCCGCAGCAGCGGCGAGGCTGGCGGAGGTCGAGACGAGGCTCCGGACCATCGAGAGCGAGGGGACCATGCCCACCGACGAGATCGTCGTGAAGAGCCTGCCGCCCGTCCGGCTGGCGGAGGTGACCGGCGTCGCCGCCGGATACGCCCCGCAGGAGATCGGGCCGGTCATCGGTCCTTTGTACGAGGAGCTGTGCAGCCGCGTCGAGGCTGCGGGGGTGGTTCCGACGGGCCCGGGTCTGGCCTACTACGAGGACGCTCCGGACGCCGCGCCCGGATCCGTCCTGGTGCACGCCGGGCTCCCCGTCGCAGCGGCCGTCCACGCCCGGGACCTCGGGGGTGCGGTGAGGATCGTCGAGCTGCCCGGGGTCGAGCGGGCGGCGACCGTGGTGCACCGCGGGCCGATGGACGACGTGTTGCCCACGGTGCAGGCGCTGGCCCGGTGGATCGACGCCCACGGTCACCGCTCGGCCGGGTTCGCGCGCGAGCTGGGCCTTGCCTGCCCCGAGGACCGTGAGCAGTGGGTCACCGAACTCCAGGAGCCCCTGACCCCCTGACGGCCGTGGCCGGTGCACGCCGCGTGCGCCGTCCGCGGGCGGCGGCGCAGCGCCGGGCAGTGCCCTCGCGGGCGGTCCGCAGCCGGCGCATGGCGGTGTGCCCGCGTCGCCGCCACTCGGCGCCGGGCAGCCCGGCGCGCCGGCCGCCCCCGGCGATCAGGGCGTTGACGGGGGCGTGCGGGTCGGCGGACATCCCCTTGGCGACCAGGACCCCGACCACCAGCGGGACCAGTGCCACGGCCAGCGCCGAACCGGCGGTGGCGACCTGCTGCATGCGCGGGTGGTGCGGGCCGCGCGCGGCTTCGTTCTTCATGCCGCCATTCGACCAGCGGGGGCCCGGCGGGGAATCGGTGCGGATACTCATGCCGTTGGACGTGGCGTACTCAGACGGGGTGGTGTGCGTGGCGGAGGAACCGGGCGGGCAGGGCTTCGAGGCGGCGACCGGGGACGGCCCGGCCCCGCCGGCGGGCCCCGGGCGGGCGGCCGAGGTCCGGACGGCGTACGAGGGGCTGATGCAGATCCGGCGTCTGGTGAACGGCCCGCGGGGTGCCGGGGTTCCCGCCCCGTGGGAGCTGCGCCGGATGCCGCGCGCAGTGGCCCTCGTACTGGAGGCCTCGGGCGTCGCGCCGTCGGCGGTGGCCCCGGACGGGCGGCGCACGCGGAGCGGTTACCGGGTGGCGCCCGCGCCGGAACCCGGGCGGGTGCACGTGTCCTGGCTCGGCCCGCCGGGCGGTGGCGCGGCGGACGAGGAGCAGGAGCGGCTGTCGGAGTGCGGGCGGGTGCTGGAGCGGCACGGGTGGGAATGCCTGCTGTACCGCGGCCCCCGCCGCCGCCGTTTCCTGGAGGTCGAACCGCCCCGCTGAGGGCCGCCCCCGGGGCGGTACCGTCCGGGGCGGTACCGCCCCCCGCTCAGCGGCGGGTCACGGCGCGCCGAAGGTCAGCGTCAGCCGGGGCGTGCCTTCGTCGGCCGCGGCTTCGGAGGACCAGAGCCACAGGGCGTCGGTTCCGGTGCTGGTCAGTGCCAGGCCATAGGCGGTGCCCAGGGCGGACGCCACCGTGGCCGTGTCCAGCCCGGCAGTGTGGACGGCCGAGCCGTCCGGGACGCCCGGGAAGCCGCCGAGCGCCGGGGCTCCCAGGCCCGGGCGGTTGTCGTACGTCGTTGCGCCCTCGGTCCACGCCCCGGTGACCGGGACCACCGAGACGGTGTCCGTGGTGCCCGCGCCGCTCATGGTGCTGGTCTTCACGCTGAGCGTCGCCGACTTGAGCACCGTCCCGGCCGGCGCGGCGGGCAGGTTGAAGCGCAGGTAGCTCGCGTAGAGCGGGGTCCCGCGGACGGCGAGGGAGCCCGAGGCCCCGTAGTTGGTGCCGGGGGCGCCGGCGTTGGCGTAGGTGTCCTCGGCCGCCGTGAGCTGGACGACCGAGTCGGCGGGTGCGGTGGCGAGGGCGTAGTGGTGCTGGACCTGCGCCGCGCTCAGCACGCTCGGGTAGACGGCCGTCTCGTCGAGCAGTCCCGCCCAGTAGTCGCTGGTCGGGCGGTCGGGCCAGGCGTTGAGGTTGTCGCCGCCCGCGTGCCAGTAGCCGGTGAAGTCCTCGTGCGTGGTGACGTTGAGGGTGCCCTTCTGGGCGCCGTCCACGTACAGGGTCATGCCGCCGGGGCCCTGGGTGGCGACGACGTGGTGCCACTTGTCGTCGTTGTACCGCTCGGCGTTGCCGGTGGTGAGGGTGCGGGTCGCTCCTGTGTAGACGCCGTAGACCAGCCGGCCGTCATTGGTCATGTAGATGTGCTTGTCGTACCGACTGCTGCCGCGGTCCTGGTTGTTGCCGAAACCGACGAGCTTGCCGCCCCGGGTGGTGTTCGTCTTGAACCAGGTCTCGATGGAGTAGCTGCTGCCCACGGTCTGCCGCTTGTCGCCGTACACCTGGGTGTTGGTGCCGTTGAAGCCGATCGCGGTGCTCGCGCCGTTGACCGCACCGGGCGACTGGCGCAGTGCCGGTCCGTTCAGGTGGACGCCGCTCTCGTTGCCCGCCACCGAGGAGTCGGCGACGAACGGCAGGGCCGACTCGTCGTAGCGCCAGAATTGCTGGGCGCCGTCGGTACGGACGGCGTTCGGGTACGCGTCGACCGAGGTGGGCACGGTGACGGACGCGGTCCCGGACAGGGCGCTGGTGTTGCCGGCCGCGTCGGTGGCCGTCACCCGGTACGTGTAGGACTGTCCGGCGAGGACGGTGGTGTCCGTCCAGGAGGCCTGCGGTCGCTTGAAGAACAGCGAGTCCGCGGTGACCGTGCCGATCGCGGTCGCGGAGCCGTTGCGGTAGATCCGGTAGGTGAGCGCGCTGTCGTCCAGGTCGAGGCTGGTGCGCCAGCGCACCTGCACCTCGACCGGCTTGAAGCTGACGGCGCTCGCGACGGGCACGGTCGGCGCCCCGGTGTCGCCGGTCGAGGCGAAGCGGGTCAGGCTCTGCTGGGCCGCCCCGTTGACGGTGGTGAATTCGCCGCCGACCCACAGGTAGGGGACCCCGGCCTTGGAGCCCACCGTCATCACGCGCGGGCCGATGCCCTCGCCGATGCCGTCGTTGGTGTCGGGTGCCCAGCCCAGCTTGCCGACGCTGGTGGTCGGCTGGGCCAGGAGGTGGTGGCGCCGGCCGTCGGGGTACTCGCCGACACTGGAGCAGTCGTGCGCGTGCGAGGCGCTGTAGAGCACGTTCTGGTAGGGCAGCACGGCCTGGGTGGCGCCGAGGCAGGTGTCGCGCCAGCGCTGGTTGAAGTCGCCGAGGTCGAGCGCGATGCGGCCGTCGAAGACGCCGCCGCCCGTGCCCTCGTTGCCCGTGTAGAAGCCGGTCGCGTCGGTGGCGATGTCCTTGACCACCGAGTTGGTCTCGATGAAGCCCGGGTAGGCCTTGGTGAGGGCGCCGCTCGTCGCGTTGACGACGGCCAGGGCATGGGTGTTCGTGCCGTTGACGGTGAAGAAGTCACCGCCGAGTACGACGTTGTTCCCGTCCGGTGTGACTTCGAGGGCACGGCCCGGCTCGTCGGCGTCGGCGGTGAAGGGCTTGAGTGCGCCGTCGCTCGCGCCGACCGCGGCGAAGCGCCTGCGGGGCTGGCCGGAGACGGTCAGGAAGTCGCCGCCGGCGTAGACGGTGTCGCCCGTGGCGGCGAGGGCCCGGACGGTCGCCGCGAAGGCCGGCCGGAAGGAGGTCTTCACCGTGCAGCTGGCCACGTCGATGGCGGCGATGCTGGAGACGGGCGTGCCGTTGACGGCTCCGAAGTAGCCCCCCGCGTAGAGGGTCTTCTTGTCGGGTGAGAGCGTGAGCGCGCGTACGGTGGCGGTGCCCCCGCCGACGGTGAAGTCCAGGGAGCAGGAGGTGGGGGCGCCGGTCGCGGCGTCGAGCGCCGCGAAGTTCACGGCGGGCCGCTCGCTGCCGCCGCCGTCCGCCGGAGGGCGTACGGCCGAGAAGGTGCCGCCGACGAAGACCGTGCCCCCGGCCTCGGCGAGGGCCCACACGACGCCGTTGGGCTGCCAGGTGGGCAGCGCGTCGGCAGTGAAGGCGACGGGCGGGGTGATGGCCGCCGCCTGCGGGGCGAGGCCGAGGCCGATGGCGGTGGCGGTGCCCGCCAGGGACAGGGCGAGAGCGGTGGCCGTCCCTCTGGATCTACGCATGAACCCCCCAGTTCGGTGTGCGTTGCCCCGCACGGGCGCCGCGCGGGACACGGCCGTACGGCCGGCGGCCCGGGAAGCGGTCCGATGGTCGTACGTACGGGCGCACACCCTAGGGCGAATCGGTCCGCCGGGCACGGCACTTGACCCATCGGATGCCGAACCGGACCCCGGGGGCGGCGGTTCGCCGTCGCCCGGCCCCTGCGACGTACGGGAGCCGCGCCCCGGCGCGTTCGTTCGCCCGGGCGCACCCCGGGGAAAACCACCCCGCGGGGACCCGTGCCGCTCTACCGTGCCCTCAGGCGTTCGGCACGGCACCGGAGGTGGGCGGATGGACGACGAAGAAGACATGCGGCTGGCGCGGATGACACCGGAGATCTCCCGGCGGACCCTCGCGATGCTGCGGGGCCTGGCCGGGCTGGAACCGCCGGAGCAGGTCCCCGAGGAGGCCATGATCGTGGCCGATGCGATCCTCGCCGAACACGGCACCGACGGACTCCGGGTCCTGGTGATGACCCTCGCCGCCTGGGCGACGGCGCAGATCGAGAACGTGGCCGAGCTGAGCCGGCGCAGCCACGAGGCGGTGCTCGACGCGATGGAGCTGGCCTGCTTGGAGGCGGGCGCCGAGGACTGAGCCGTCACTTCCCGTGCAACGGCGGTGACCCACAGGTCCCGGGGCGGGCGGCCACGGGGGCGGAGCGAGTGGCCACCGGGGGGCGGAGCGCCGTATCGAGGCGTCGCACTACCCCTTGCGCCGGAGTCGGCGACACTGAGGTGAGCAGCACCGTTGTGGGGGGTCGTGATCGGAGGCCGTCGTGAGCACACCTTCCCCCATCCGGCTCGCCGCCGTGCTGTCCACCGAGCATCGCCGGCGGCTCATGGCCCTGTCCCGGGAGGTCAATTTCCGCGAGGGCACTCGGATCTTCGACGAGGGCAGCCGGGCGGATTCCTTCTGGATAGTGCGTTCCGGCACCGTCACCCTGGAGCTTCCCGTCCCCGGCCGCCGGGCCGCCCCGATCGAGAGCCTCGGCACGGGTGAACTGGTGGGCTGGTCCTGGCTCTTCCCGCCGTACACCTGGCAGCTCAGCGCCGAGGCGATGACCCTGGTGCGGGCGTACGAGTTCGACGCGCCGACGGTGCGGATGCTGATGGACGCCGACCCCGCCTTCGGATCCGCCATCGGGCACTGGGTGGGGCGCGTGCTGGCGATGCGGCTCCAGCAGACGCGCACCCGGCTCCTCGATCTGTACGCGCCGCGCAGCCCGGCGACCCGCTGAACTCCCCGGCTCCCGAACCTTCGGGCCGCCGAGCCCTCGGGCCCGCCGGGAGCCCCGAAGCCGCGATCCGCGGCCCGCGCCGCCGGTCAGCGAGGTGCGGGCCCGGTCCCTCCCGTCCCATGAGCCCCCCGGAAGCGGGCTTCTTCGGCCGTTTCGGTGCTCTCCGTTCGCACTGGTCAACGGACCGTCACCGCTGCGGACTGCACTCATGCGCTTACGAACGGTGACGCGAAATCGCGGCCCGAACGAGCGTTCTGGCGCCGCATGGGCAAGACTCCCGTCCGTTATCCGGCACGACAACCCCGAGGAGTGTTCGAAATGCGGTCCATCAGCAGGAGTCTGGGACTGGCTTCCGGAGCCATGGCGCTCACCGCTCTCACCGCGCTGGCCGGGTCCGGAGCCGCCGACGCGGCGCCCACCGGAGCCGAAACCCTCTACGCCCCGTCGGCGCTCGTGGTCAGCGTCGCCAGCGGAGAGGACCCCGCCCAGGCGACGGTGATGCGCGCGGTGACGCTGGTGTGCGCTCCGCGGCCGGCGGGCACGCACCCGGACCCGGCAACGGCGTGCGCCGAACTGCGGGCGACCGGTGGCTCGCCGGACGCGCTGACAGCGCCCCGCGCGAACGTGCGGTGTACGAGGGAGTGGAACCCGGTGACGGTGACGACCGACGGAGTGTGGCAGGGCCGCCGGCTGAACTACGCGCACACCTTCGCCAACCCGTGCGAGCTGCGCAGCAGTGAGGGCGTCCTGTTCCACGTGTAGGACGGCGCACGAAAACCCGCCGGGCGGCGCCGTGCGACCGCCGCCCGGTCCGCGTCACCCCAGTTCGAGGCTCGTGACCCCGTAGAGGCCCGCCAGGTCGAGCTCCGGCGCCGGGCCGGTGTACATGCGGGCGGTCTCGAAGGTGGGCACCAGCCCCAGCCCGGCCATCAGCTCGACCGCGGCCGGGTTCGCGTCCGGTACGTCCACGGCGACCTGCCCGCCGGGAGCGTGCCGAGCGAGCCCCCGCAGCAGGCTCGCGGCGACCTCGGGGCCCGCTGCGTACAGCGGGCCGATCCTGGCGGCCGCGCTGCCCGGGCGGACCACGCCGAGGCCTTCGACCCGTCCGTCACGGACGGCGGCGAGGGCCGTCCGCCCGGGCAGCCCGGTCCACGCCGCGAGGAAGGAGTCCCGGGCCTCCGGGAAGAACAGGCGGTCGTAGGCGGCGAGTTCCGCGAAGGGCAGCGAGGCGGCGTCCACCAGCCGCACCCCGCGGTCGTCACCGGCCGCCGGAACCCCCTCGTAGCGGACGTTGTTCCAGGCCCGGCGGAACCCGGACTTGCGGTAGTTGCCCTGCTGCTCGACCACCCCGTCCAGGCCGACCAGGCGCCCGTCGAGCCGTTGCGTCCCGGCGTTCCACAGCCGGATCCCGTACCCCCGGCCGCGCACGGCCGGCCGGGCGATGTAGAAGCCGATGAACCCGAAGCCGGCGCCGTAGCGGACCGCCGAGATGCAGGCCACCGGCTCCCCGTCGAGCCGGCCGACGAGGAATCCGCCGGGGTCCGCGACGGCGAAGGCGAAACGGTCGCCGACACCCGGGTTCCAGCCTTCCTCCTCGGCCCAGGAGCGGATGAGTTCCATGTCGCAGGCGCTCGCGCCGGTGATCTCGAAGCCCGTCATGCCGGTGTTTCTACCAGACGCCACCGCGCCCACGCAGCCCCGCCCGTCAGGTCTGACTCATCGTCAGCAATGCGGTGGTCGCGGCCGGATCGGCCTCGCGGTGCAGGTCGCCGACCTGCCCGTCACCCAACTCGGCGACCCGCCGGACGCCGTCCGCGCGCAGCGCGGGGCCGGAGGTGACGAAGCGGCATCGCAGTGCCTCGACAGCCGCCCGCAGCGGATCCGGGTCCGGCGTCAGGGTGTCGGCCGACGGGCTGTCCGGGCGGGCGGCCCACCTGATGCGGGGCGCCCGGCCGGAAGGCGGGACAACGCCCTTGCGGCGTCCCCGGCTCACCCGCCCCTGGTCAGCCCGCGCAGATCACGTCGTCCACCCGGATCGGCCGGCTGTCGAGCCGTACGTACGCGGTGAAGGTGTCCGTGGCGCCGCCGTCCCAGTGGGTGGTGACGGTGGCCCAGCCGACGCCGGCGTTCTGGGCGACGGTGGCAGGGCCGACCGTGATGCGGTTGGGCTTGCTCTGGGCGCACAGCAGCACGTCGCTGTCCGGGTTGTTCCTCTGTTTGTCCTTGAGCTGCTGGGAGACCCGGTGCCGGCGGTCGTGGGCGGAGGGCCCGTGGACCCCGTAGAAACCGGTGAGGAAGCCGCTGATCTGGGCGGCGGTGTGCCGGCGGGCGAGGGCGGCGATGTCCCCGAACGGCGGCGCGTCGGCCAGTGCGGGGGTGGCGGCCGCCGCCGGGACCAGAAGGGCGGTCAGGGCGAGGAGCAGCGCGCCGGGGAGGTGAGGGGTGAGCTTCATGTCCGGTTTGTAGCTGCCCGCGCGGTCCGGCCGGGCGGGACGCGGCGGGGACCTCACCCCAGTGGGGGCGGGATTCACCACTGTGGCCTTCGGGCCGCTCCCCCGGTCCGGCCGGGGCCCCGCGGACGGGCCCGCGCGGGCCTGAGCCGCGGAAAACCGGTGCGCGGAAAACGGGTTCGCGGGCCGGGGTTGGTCTGCGTAGGGTCGGCTCATGGGGAAGCCGCTCGTCGCAGTGTTCAGTGGGGCCGGGATGTCCACCGATTCCGGGATTCCGGACTACCGGGGGCCGCAAGGGCTGTGGCGGCGCGAGCCGGACGCCGAGAAGCTCGTCACGTACGCGTACTACATGGCCGATCCGGACGTCCGGCGGCGATCGTGGCTGATGCGGGCCGAGATCGGCGCCCTCGGGGCCCGGCCGAACGCCGCGCACGTCGCGGTGGCGGAGCTGGAGCGCGGCGGTACGCCGGTCCGGGTGATCACCCAGAACGTGGACGGCCTGCACCAGCTCGCCGGGATGCCCGCGCGCAAGGTGTTCGAGCTGCACGGGACGGCCCGGTCCGTGGTGTGCACGGCGTGCCACGCCCGGTCGGGGATGGACGAGGCGCTGGCCCGGGTGGCCGCCGGGGAGCCGGATCCCGCCTGTCACGCCTGCGGCGGGATCTTCAAGGCCGCGACGGTGATGTTCGGCGAGCGGCTGGACCCGCAGGTGCTCGGGCAGGCCATGGCGGTGGCCAAGGGGTGTCAGGTGTTCATCGCCGTCGGGTCGACCCTCCAGGTGCAGCCCGCCGCCTCGCTGGCCGGGATGGCCGCCGAGGCGGGGGCCCGCCTGATCATCGTCAACGCGGAGGAGACCCCGTACGACGCCCTCGCTCACGAGGTGATCCGCCAGCCGATCGGGACGGCCCTGCCGGCGCTGCTGGCCCGGATCGGCGGCTGATCGGATCCTGTCCGGCCCCTGGCCGCCCCCGGTCAGCCCTCGGCGTCGGCCGCCCGGCGCATGTGCGCCACGTCCAGCTTCTTCATCGTCATCATGGCGGCCGTCGCGCGCGCGGCCCGTCCCGGATCGGGGTCGGCGATCAGGTCGAGGGTGCCGGCCGGGACCACCTGCCAGGACAGCCCGAACCTGTCCTTGACCCAGCCGCAGGCCGACTCCTCGCCGCCGTTGCCGCTCAGCTCGTCGTAGTAGTAGTCCGCCTCGGCCTCGTCGGCGCAGTGGATCATGAACGAGACGGCCTCGGTGAAGGGGAACTGGGGGCCGCCGTTGAGGCCGAGGAACTTCTGCCCGTTGATCTCGAACTCGATGGACAGCACCTCACCGCCCGGGCCGGGCACCGCCTCGTTCCTGCGGACGGTGCGGCCGCGCTTGCCGTCCTTGAAGACGGACAGGTAGTAGTCGGCGGCGGCTTCCGCGTCGCCGTCGAACCACAGGCACGTGGTGAAGCCGGTGCTGCTGCTCATGACTGCCTCCAGGGTGGGTGCGCGGGACGGACCCGGAAGCGGGTGCCGTCTCCTGCATACAGACCGGCCCCCGGCCCGGAACTCATCGGTGGGCCGGGGACCGGTCTGTGTCCCTCGGGTAATGCACTCGTACGGATTACAAGGCGAGCATCCGGTCGACGACGCGCTCGGCCGCGTGACCGTCGTCGAGGTCACAGAACTCCGCGCGGAACGCCGCCCGCGCCTCGGCGTGCTCGGCCGCGACCGCGTCCGCGTTCCGCACGGCCTCGATCAGGCTCGCGGAGTCGGCGAGGAGCGGCCCCGGGGCCTTCTTCTCCAGGTCGAAGGTGAAACCGCGGAGCGTGTCGCGGTAGTGCTCCAGGTCGTACGTGAACAGCAGGATCGGCCGGTCGGTCAGCGCGAAGTCGAAGATCGCGGACGAGTAGTCCGAGATCAGGACGTCGGCGACGAGCAGCAGGTCCGTGGTGTCGGGCCAGCGGGACACGTCGACCACGAAGCCGTCACGGGCTCCCTCGCGGACCTGCTCGTTCACCTTGTGGTGACCGCGGACCAGCAGGACGTGGTCCTCGCCGAGCTCGCGCCGGGCGGCTTCGAGGTCGATCTGCAGGTCCAGCTTGTAGCCGTTCGACCAGCCCTCGCGGTTCTCCCGCCAGGTCGGCAGGTAGAGGACGACCTTCTTGCCGTCGGGCAGGCCGAGCCGCCGCCGGACCTCGGCGACGCGCTGCTCGTCCGGGCGGACGAGGGCGTCCGTGCGCGGGCTGCCGGACTCGATGATCTCGCCGTCGTAGCCGAGGGCGCGCTTGAGTACCGGGGTCGCGTACGAGCTCGGGGAGGCGAGCAGCGACCACTGGGCGGCGTCGTGGCGCAGCGCGTCGAGCGCCTCGGGGCTCGTGTAGTAGTCGTGCAGGTAGTCGTGGCCGATCTGCTTCAACGGCGTTCCGTGCCACGTCTGTACGACGGTCTGCCCGGGGCGGCGCCGGAAGTGTCCCGGCACGCTGTCGTTGACGACGTAGTAGCGGGCGCGGGCCAGGACGTCCCAGGCCTCCAGGCTGTCGTACTGGACGGCGCGGGCGGTCGACGGGACCTCGGCGCGGCCGTCGCGGACCAGCCAGACGTGGTCCAGCTTCTCGCCGCGCCGCACCAGTTCCTCGTGGATGGCGCGCGGCGAGTCGCCGGCGCCGTTCCCCTGGAAGGTCTCGTACACGACCATGTCCTTGACCGGCAGGGCGGACTGGGCCGGGTAGGTGATGTCGCGGGCGACGCGCTGGGCGTACCGCGAGCGGTCGTGCGGGCTGATCAGCGGGTCGCTGTTCAGCACCAGCCGGTCGTACAGACGGGCCTCGACGCGCATGCGGCGGCCGTCGACGGTGAGGTGGTGCGGTCCGGAGAAGAGGACCGGAGGCAGCAGCTGGAGCGGCGCGCCGCGGTCGACCCCGAGCAGGCCCGCGGTGGTGCCGCCCTGGCTCACCGGGCGCAGCGTGGGCCACCAGCGGCCGTGCGGCAGGGTGGTGCGGCCGGCGTACGGCTCGGGCAGGACCGGTTCGAAGGAGGCCTCGAAGCGGTCGCCGTCACGGGTCACGGGGTAGCTGAACTCGCTCCCGTGGTGGTTGTGCAGGACCAGCTCGTACGGCTCGTCGGCCGCGTCGGCGGGGGCGTGGAAGCTGCCGGCGAGGGTGAGGGTGCCGTTCTTGGCGGTGACGGTGTCCACGAGGGGCGGCGAGGCCTGGACGGACAGGACCAGGTGGCCCGACGTGCCGCGCTTGGCGAAGACGGCGCGGCCGGTGGCGTCGCCGGGCACCGGCACGACCAGTCCGGTGAAGCCGCCCCGCTCGTCCAGCGTCAGGGGGTGTTCGGTGCCGTCGGCGCGGACGACGGACAGGTTCCACGCCTGGGGGCCCCACTCGCCGGGCCCGGGCAGCGGGACGTCGGCCAGCTCGGCCAGGCGCAGGACGGCGGTGAAGGGGACGCGGCCGTTCTGGGCGGCGTCCGCCGTGTCCAGCGCGACGGTCAGGGTGTCGTCACTGCCGACGTGCGTCGCGCGCAGCGAGGCGCCCCGGCCGATTTCGGTGGAAAGCTCGCCGGACACCTCGACGGCTTCGTCGCCGGACGGGCGTACGTCCAGGGCCCGGGCGCGGACGACCTCGACCTTGATGGTCAGGGCGCCGGCGACGGTGGGGACGATCCGGACGTCGGGGGTGGCCCAGTAGGCGGGCGGGTTGTGGCCGCTGTCGTGGTCGCCGCCGCGCAGGCGCGCCCGGTGCAGGCCGCCGGCGCCGGTGACCGCGATCGAGGTGGTCCACGTACCGTCGTTCCAGGTCCCGCCGGTCTGGAAGACCGTGGGGTCGACGACGGCGGTGAAACCGGCCCAGTCCGCGTGCCGCAGCGCGAGGTGCGACTCGTTGACGGTGGCCATCGGGGAGGCGACCGTCCGGGCGGTGACGACGCTGCGGCGGCGCTTGCCCTGCTCGCGGAAGACCAGCATCTTGCGGGAGCCCAGGCGGCTCTCCGCGCCGAGGTGGCCGGGCAGCGCGTAGCCGCGCAGGAGCAGCTTGCCGTCGCTCCAGGCGGCCTGTTCCAGGCGGCTGACCACGCGGCGTTCGCGCGGGCCGAGGGTGAGCAGCTTGGGCGGCACGGGGGCGGTGAGGAAGGGGTAGTCGGCCTGCGGGCGGGCGAGTCCCTTGACCGGCACGCTGTAGGAGTAGTCGCTCTGGTGCTTGTTGAGGGCGATGAACTCCTCGACGCGGCCCTCGCGGGCGAGGTACGCCTTGAGCCGGTCGGCGACGGTGAGGTCGGTCCAGGGCCCGGTGCCGATCTCCCGGATGAGGCCGCCGACCTCCTTGACGAACGCCGCGCGGAACTCGGGGCCGCCCTCACCGACGTACTTGTAGATGAGCGGCAGCTCTTCGCTGAGCACGTTGTGGTCGTACTCGCGCAGGTACCGGGCGTACTTCTCGCCCTGCTTGCCCTTGAGGGCGTCGCGGACCATCCGGATGGACGTCACGCGGTCGATCACGGAGACGGGGTCCGTGGAGCGCTGGGTGATGGAGCGCTCGCCGGTCTCGCGCACCCGCCAGTGGTAGACGACGTCACTGATCACGTCGACGCTGGTGGCGAAGTAGTGGGCGGGGATGCTGACGGGCGCGTCCTCGTAGAGGATGCCTTCCGGGTACTGGAAGCCGTGCTCGTCCCAGAAGCTGCGCCGGTAGACCTTGTTCCACGCGGTGCGGTCGGTGACCAGCGGCGCGAACTTGGAGATGTGGGTCTTGAGCCTGGTGGTGGCGAAGGGGGCGCGGTGTCCCCAGGACTGCTGCATGCCGACGGAGCGGAAGCGCAGCACGTTGCCGCCGGCGAAGTCGGAACCCGTCTCGTCGAGGGCTTCGATCAGCCGCTGGTAGGCGTCCACCGGCATGGTGTCGTCACTGTCGACGAAGGCGAGGTACTCGCTGCCTTCGGATATGTGACGGGCACCCGCGTTGCGGGCGGCACCGAGTCCGGCGTTCTTCTGACGGACCAGTCGGAACCTGTCGTCCCGCGCGGCGAAGGCCTCGCCTATCGCGGCACTCGCGTCGGTGGATCCGTCGTCGATGAGGACGACCTCGAAGTCCTCGAAGGTCTGGGCGGCGATGGACTCCAGGCACTCGTCGAGGTAGAGCTCGACGTTGTAGACCGGTACGACGATGCTCAGGCGCGGGGGCATGGGTGGCAGGTTCTCCAGCTATTTGCTTTGTTGATGATCAACCGATTAGAGCATCTTACTCGGTAACGGGATGATAAAGTCCGCCCATCCTCGGACATATCGCCCCTGGTCGCCGGGCGGACGGCAAAGAATTCAACCGCCCGCCACCGCGCCGTCGCGACCCTCGCGGGTACTCCTCAGATCTCCAGCTCGCTTTCGATCTTCTTCAGCTGGTGCCGGGCCATCGCGAGGTTGGCGCGTCCCCGGTCGAGCGCGAGGTAGAGGAAGAAGCCTCCGGTGCTGCGCGCCTTCATCAGCCGGATCAGGTGGTACTGGCTGCCGAGGGTGATCAGGATGTCCTCGATCTCGTCGTTGAGGCCGAGCATCTCCATGGTGCGGACCTTGGCCCGCACCACGTCCGTGTTGCCCGCCGCGGCGATCCCGAGGTCGAGGTCCTTGCCCCCGCCGACGGTGCCGAGCGCCATGCCGCTGCCGTAGTCGACCAGCGCGGCGCCGAGCGCGCCGTCGATGGTGGTGGTGGCTTCCTTGAGGGCGGTCTCCACGTTGGCCATGAGTGCTGCCTTTCTCTGTCGTTCCTGCTGTCGTCGTCTGCTGTCGCTGTGGGAGCGGCTGTGCCGGGACGCCGTGTCGCGGCGGTCTGCCGTGGTCTTCGTAAGGAACTCAGGGAGACGGCGCCTCGGTCGGCATGGGCGGGGCCACCGGGCCTCCGCGCCGGCCGAGGCCGTGCTCGACGAGTTCGGTGATGCGCAGGCTGGAGCGCCGGGCCTCCAGGTGGAGCCGGCCCACGTTGACGCGCGGTTCGGCGATCAGGGTGAGGACGGCCGCCTCCCCGGCGGCGTAGGTCGCGACGTAGCCGTGTTCGCCGCGGACCAGCAGCTCCCGGAAGCCGCCCTGGCCCGTGCAGTCGCTGAGCCGCTGGGCCACGCCGAGGGCCGCCGCGGTCAGCGCGGCGACGGATTCGGCTTCGGCGGCGGCGCTGTCGTGGGCGAGGACCAGGCCGTCGGCGCTCGCGGCGAGGGCGCCGGTGAGCTGGGGGACGCGGGCCCGCAGGCGCCGCAGCTCCGCGCGTATCTCGGCTTCGGTCTCGGCGGTCACCATCACCGTGCTCATCTCGGCCGGCCTCCTTTCGGGCTGCCTGCGCTCGGAGCGGTCGGCGCGCAGGACCGGTCGCAGCGGGAGCCTCACAGGCTTGCCTCCAGTGCGTCGCGTAACCGGCGGAGCAGCGCCACGTCCGGGGTTTGGGTCTGGGTCATCCAGTCGGGCAGGGATGCCCCGGCGACCGGTGCCGGGGCGGGCTCGTACGGCGTCTCGACCAGGCCGGCGGCCGCGAGCCTGCGGACGTCGAGCAGCGTGTGGAAGGCCGGGCGGCCCAGCACCCAGGCGAGGTCGGCGGGTGTGCGCACGCCGTCGGCCTGCCGGAGCAGGAGGCGCTGGCGGGCGGTGACCGTCTGGCCCGGGGCGGCCGGGCGGGGCACCACGGGGGCGGTGTCCAGCAGCGGGTACGGCCACACCGCGTCCAGGAGTTCCCGGCGCCGCCGGGTCTCGCGCTCGACGGCGGCCGCGGGGACGGACCGGACGGAGCCGATCCAGTGGGTGGCGCCGCGCCGGAACCGGGAGGGGCCGCTGCCCGGGGAAAGGGCGAAGAAGGCGGCGTCGAAGATGGCGGCGACGTGGCAGATCTCCAGCTCCCCGCCGGCCAGGCCACCGCTGTCCACGAGGAACCGGGCGACCTGGCGGCGGGCTCCGGCCTGGCTGATGGCCTCGTTCCAGCGTTCGGGGGCGAGGCCGCCGCCGGCGGTGAGCAGGACGCCGAGGCCGGGGGTCGAGGGGCTCTCGGCGTGCACGACCCGGCCGTGCTCCAGGAAGAGCGTGCCGCGGTCGCGGAGCAGGGCGCCGGTGGCGCGCTCGGCGGCGAGGCGGGTGAGCAGCGGGGAGACGGCGGTGGCGGGGCTCGCTGTTGCGGCGGTCATCTGAGCACCAGTCCCTCGGCCAGGGTGCGGAGTCTGTGCCGGGCGAGGGCCAGGTTGCCGTCGGCGCGGTCGAGCCAGAGGTGGAGGAAGACGCTGCTGTCGAAGCTGGTCTCCACGAAGCGCAGGACGTGGTAGCCGGTCCGGGTGGTGACGATCAGGTCCTCCACGGGCGGGCCCGCGGGGGCGCCCGGGCCGGGTCCCGCTCCCGGACCGGATCCGGCTTCGGTTCCCGGTTCCGCCGGGGCGAAGGACTCGTACTCCGCGGCCGCGCGGGCCAGCTCGGCGGTCTCGGCGGCGGTGGTCTCGTGGTCGCCCACCGGTGAGTCCCCCGCGGTACCGAGGGCCAGTCCGCTGCTCCAGTCGACCAGCGCGGCGCCCCGCGCACCGGGCAGGGCCATGGCTTCGAGCAGACATTCGTCGATCCCGGGCACGCGGGCTCCCCTCCCGGCTTGACGTGCTGGGTGCACGGTCGTACGGCGCGACAGGAGGGAACTTACTCAACTTCCACAGAGCGAAAAGGCGTTCTGGCATTTTCCGCTGGAACATGCGCGGTAGCACGTGCCAGCTTGGCCGGAACGTGTCAGCTTCCGATCACGAGGGCCGGATCCTGACGGCTCGATCACGACGGCCGAGCGCCACCGGCTTCCTTCCGGCGGCCCGAGCGGGACGCTCCGCTCACGACGCCAGTGGCAGGTCGTCCGCGAGCCGGAACGCTCCGCCCTCGCGCTGTACGTACCCCTCGTGGCTGAGGGTGCGCAAGAGGTGGTAGACGGTCGGCAGCGGGATCCCGGTGATCCGCGAGAGCCGCTTGGCTGTGGCACCGCCCTCCGCGTGCATCGCCTCCACGAGGCGCAGCGCCCGCTGCACGGAACCGATCAGGGTGGGTGCGCTGTCCTTGTGGGTGTGCTCGGTGCCCATGATGAGTCCCCCTGCTCCGTGACGAGGCTGGCAAACCCATCAAAGTCGCTCACCGGCCACAAAACCAGCTGACTCGCGTAAACCTGAGCATAAGATCAACCACCGCCCGGCGCCCGGGAAGCGCGATCTTCCTCGTGGGAGCGGGCGGTTCCCCTGCGCGGGTACGGACTTCCCGGTGATTGTCAGTGGGCCGCCGTACCGTTGTCGGCATGGGTAACTCAGGGGGATCCTTGGTCGTACGGTCCGCGGCGCGACGGCTGCCGGACCTGATGGAAGCCGCAGGTTTCACCGGTGTCGAGGCGTCGGCCCCGGCGGTGGCCGGCTGGCGGTCCGCGGAGTTCGAGGAAGCGGACCGGCAGGGTGTGGCGCGGCTGGCCCGGCTCGTGGACGCGCCGGTGGTGGCGGTGGAGTTCCTCGACAGTGACGTCGGCTTCGTCGAGGCCACCGCGCCGGCCGGGCACCGCTGGAGGGCGCTGCTCGATCGCGCCAAGGCGGTGGACTACGGGATACCCGTGCACGAGTTCCCCGTGCTGCCGGCGGTGTGCGCCGCCCTGGCGTGGTCGGCGGCGGCCGGACTCACCGCCGACGGGGCCGCGGTCCGCCGCGCCCTGACGGAGTCGGCCGTCTTCACCGAGCACCTCGCGCAGGACCTGTTCGCCGGCCTGGGCCTGCCCCAACCGGAGTCCGGGGTGCGCTAGTTCGCGCGGGTGAGGTCTTTCGGATTCCGCCTCGCCACGGGCAAGGCCCGCGGCGGCGTGCCTGACGCCGCGGGGGACGCGGGCCGTTCCCGGGGCTCCCCACCGCGCCCCCGCGCGTGTCACGCTGCCCGGCATGGAGCGGCTCATCGAGGAGATACGCGAGGACTTGGAACGCCGGATCACCGTGGCGGCGGACCGGCTCACCGACCGGACGCAGGCCGAGGACCCCGCGTACGCCGCGCTGATCGGGCGGCCCGGGCTGCACGAGCGGATCCACCGCACGCTGGGGCAGGCCGTGTCGGGCCTGGCCCGGGTCTCCCGGGGGCTGCCGGTGGATCGGGCCTGCGCCGACACGGCTCGCGCCGAGGGGACGGAGGCGGCCGAGCGCGGACTGCCGCTGGATTCCCTGCTGCGCGGATACCGGCGCGCCGGGCGGTCGTTGTGGCAGGCGCTGACCGAGGCGGTGACCGCGCACGACCGGGCTGCGCTGCCGCGGCTGCTGCCGGCGGCGGCGGAGCTGTGGGAGGTGCTGGAGCGGATGTCGGACGCCGCGTCAGAGGCGTACCGGGACGCCGTCGCCGCGCGCGCCGACCGGGACCGGGAGCACCGGGCGGCCCTCCTCGACGCGCTGTTGGACAACGGGGGGACGGCCGCGGAGGCCGCGGAGGCCGCCGCCCGGCTCGGACTCCCGGAGCGGGGCCGGTTCGCGGTGATCGCGTCCGGGCCGGGCGGGTCCCCTCCCGGCCCGGTCCCCGCCCCGGCTGCGGCCGGCGCCCCGCGCGTGTGGTGGCGGGTGCGCGCCGGTGGCGCGAGCGGGCTGGTGGAGCTGGGCCACCATCCCCTGGAGGCCGTACGGGAGCTCCTCGCGCCGCCCGGCGCGCGGGCCGGGGTGAGCCCGGTGGTGGTGTCCCCCGCCGAACTGGCCGGCGCCCGCAGGCTGGCGGAGCTGGCCCTGCACACCGCCCCGGCGGCGGGTGGCCCGGGCGCCACGCTCCTGGACGAACGGCTCCCGGCGGCGCTGGTCGCCTCTGACGCCGAACTCGCGGGGCGGCTGCGCAAGGTGGTGCTGGGCCCGGTGCTGGAGCTGCCGCCGGAGGACCGCCGGGTGCTGCTGACGACCCTGGGAACCTGGCTGGCCTGCGGGGGCTCGACCACGTACGCCGCGCAGCGCCTGTACTGCCACCGCAACACCGTCTCGAACCGGCTGCGCCGACTGGAGCGGCTCACCGGCCGGTCGCTGTCCGATCCGGCACAGGTCGTGGAACTGGCGCTGGCGCACGCGGCGGTGCTCCAGCACGCCGCCGGCTGAACTACCCGGCCGGTAGCCCGGCCCCGCCGGTTTCCCCGGCCTGCGCCGACTCCAGGAGGTACGGCACGTCGATCACCGCGACGCCCGGGGTGAACAGCAGCCTCGCCTTGAGCCGCAGCGCGTTCTGGTTGTGCAGCGGCTGCTCCCACCAGTGGCCCACCACGTATTCCGGGATGACCACCGACAGCACGTCCCCGCCCTCGGTGGCCGCCAGCTCCTGGATGTGGGCCATCATCGGGCCGACCACCTCGCGGTAGGGCGAATGCAGCACCTTGAGGCTGATCCCGGGGGCGTGGTCCGCCCACGCCTCGCGCAGCCGCCGCATGTCGTGCTCGTCGGCGGCCACGGACACGGCGGTCAGGGTGTCGGGGTGCAGGGCCTGCGCGTAGCCGAGCGCCTTGAGCGTCGGGGCGTGCACGGAGGAGACCAGCACCAGGACGTGGTGGCGGGCGGGCATGCGGGGAAGGGCGCCGGCGGGGACGGCGACCTGTCGCGTGACGGCGTCGTAGTGCCGCCGGACCCCCTTCATGCCCAGGAACAGGGCGGGCATGGCGATGCAGACCAGCCAGGCGCCGTGGGTGAACTTGGTGACGAGGACGATGACCAGGACCAGTGCGGTGAGGGTGGCGCCGACCGCGTTGATGGCGAGCCGGCGGTGGATGTGGATCCGCTCCTCCCTCGGGGTGGCGGGCGAGGCCAGTTCGCGCCTCCAGTGCCGGACCATCCCGGCCTGGGAGAGGGTGAAGGAGACGAAGACGCCGATGATGTAGAGCTGGATGAGGCGGGTCAGCTGGGCGTCGAAGGCGACGATCAGGGCGATCGCGGCGAGGGCGAGCAGCACGATGCCGTTGGAGTAGACGAGCCGGTCGCCGCGGTTGGAGAGCTGGCGCGGCGCGTACCGGTCCCGGGCGAGGATGGAGGCGAGCATCGGGAAGCCGTTGAAGGCGGTGTTCGCGGCGAGGACGAGTACGCCGGCGGTGACGGCCTGGAGCAGGTAGAAGAGCGGGTGCCAGTCGCCGAAGGTGGCCCGTCCGATCTGGGCGAGCGCGGTCGACATCGGCGTTCCCGGGGGCAGGCCCAGCTCGGTGGGGTCGGCGGCGACGTGCACCTCGTAGACCATGGCGAGGACGGTGATGCCCATGAACATGGTCACCGCCAGGGCGCCCATCGCGGCCAGCGTGGTGGCGGCGTTGCGGCTCTTGGGTTTGCGGAAGGCGGGCACGCCGTTGCTGATCGCCTCGACGCCGGTCAGTGCCGTACAGCCGGAGGCGAAGGCACGCATCGCGAGGAACACCAGCGCGATCCCGGTGTACGTCCCGTCCGCGGTGATCGGGAGCGTGGCGGACTCGGCCCGGATGGTGTCGCCGGTCCCGATCCGGAACGCGGCGACCGCGAACATGAGGTAGATGACGAGGACGAAGCCGTACGTCGGGACGGCGAAGACGCGCCCGGACTCCCGTACGCCGCGCAGGTTCATCAGCGTGAGCAGCACCACGAAGGCGACCGAGAGGGCGACTTGGTGGTCGTTGAGGGCGGGGATGGCCGAGGTGATGGCGGCGACGCCGGAGACGACGGACACCGCGACGGTGAGCACGTAGTCGACCAGCAGCGCGCTGGCGGCGGTCAGCGCGGCGGTTTGGCCGAGGTTCTCCGCGCTGACGACGTACGCGCCTCCGCCGCCCGGGTAGGCGTGGCAGGTCTGGCGGTACGAGGCGACGACCACCACGAGCAGGAAGACGATGGCGGCGGCCGCGTACCAGGCGAGGTGGAGCAGGGCGACGCCGCCGAGGGCGAGGGTCAGCAGGATCTCCTCGGTGGCGTAAGCCACCGAGGACAGCGGGTCGCTGCAGAAGATCGGCAGGGCGAGCCGCTTGGGCAGGAGCGTCTCGCCCAGTCGGGCGGTGTCGAGCGGCTCACCCACCAACACGCGTTTCGCATTGATACGCCTCATTCAGGCATGATCAGCCATTTTCCGTGCATTCCATCCTCTATCGGTGCTGTGTCCCGGATCCGGGTGGCGCGGGGCCGCCGTCGGGCGGGGGACGCCCCGGACCCTTCGGCGCCCCGGACGTCGGCGGGCCCGTCGGTGCCCGGGGCCCGTCGTCACTACGCCGTGCGCATTTTGGCCGCCGCGCTGCGGATGGCCTCCCGGATGCGGAAGTAGGTGCCGCAGCGGCAGATGTTGGCTATGGCGTCGATGTCCTCGTCCGTGGGGGTGGCGGTGCGCTCCAGCAGGGCGACCGCCGCCATGATCTGGCCGGGCTGGCAGAAGCCGCACTGGGAGACGTCCTGTTCGAGCCAGGCTTCCTGCACCGGGTGGAGCCTGTCCCCCTCGGCCAGCCCCTCGATGGTGGTGACCGTCTTCCCGGCACAGGCGGATACGGGCACGACGCACGGTCGGACGTCCGCGCCGTCGAGATGGCTGGTGCAGGCCTTGCAGACGTCCACCCCGCAGCCGTACTTCGGCCCGCGCACGCCCAGCATGTCGCGGAGCACCCACAGCAGGGGCAGGTCGTCGGGCGCGTCGACGGTCACGCTCTGTCCGTTGACGGTGAAGGTGTGCGAGGGCACGGCGGGGCTCCTGAGCTGGCGCGGCGGGAGGCGGACTAGCGCGGGTAGGGGGTGAAGTCGACGTCGAAGGAGAGCGGGAAGGAGCGCGGCTTGGATCCGGTGGCGCGGGCCCACGCGTTGGCGATCGCGCCCACCGCGGCGGGTACGCCGAGTTCGCCCGCGCCGCCCGGCTCCGTACCGGTCGCCGGGAGGACGAAGACCCTTACGTCGCGCGGGGTGTCCCGCTGCTGCGCCCAGTGGAACTGGCTGTAACTGCCCTCCAACGGCAGGCCGTCGTCCAGGTGGAGGCCGGCGCGCAGGGTGGTGGAGATCGCGTCGGTGAGACCGCCGATCATCTGGGCCTCCACACCCCGCGGGTTCACGGGCAGGCCGACGTCGGCCACGACGACCGCCTTGGTGACCCGGACGTGCCGCGAATCCCGGGTGTCGATCTCGACCAGGCACGCGGTACGGGACTTGTACTCCTCGTGGAAGGCGATGCCCTGTGCGCAGCCCGCGGGCATCGGGCGTCCCCATTCGCCTTCCTGCGCGGCCTTGTCCAGGACCGCGCGCTGGGCGTCGGTCTTGAGGAAGGCGCGCCGGAACCGGTAGGGGTCCTTGCCGGTCCGCGCGGCCAGTTCGTCGACCACGATCTCCTCCGCGCCCCGGGTGTTGGCGGAGTACACCGATCGCCAGGAGCCGGTGGGGACTCCGGTGGGTGTCTCGGTGAGCGTCTGGGTGGTGAGTCCGCAGTGGTACGGGGACTTGACGGTCGTGAGGAAGAGCGTCTGGGCGAGGGTGGCGTTGCCGAGCCCCGAGGGCAGGCCGGCCGCGGTGGCGGTGATGATCTCGCCGAGGCCGTGCCGGAAGTCGGTTTCGGCGGCGGCGACGCGGTGCTCGAAGCTCAGCACCTCGCCCAGGGCGTAGGTGGCGCGTATCCGGTGGTGGGTGGCGGGCCGCATCCGTCCGTGGCGGGTGTCGTCGACACGGGTCCACATCAGCCGTACCGGGCGGCGGCAGATCTTGGACACCCGGGCCGCTTCCAGGGCGGCGTCGAAGAAGAGCCGCCGGCCGAAGGAGCCGCCGGCCTGGACGACGTGCACGGTGACCTTGTCCAGGGGCAGTCCGAGGTCGGCGGCGATGCTCTCGCGGGCCACGATCGGCGATTTCAGCCCGGACCAGATCTCGGCGCGGTCCTCGCGCACGTCGGCCACGGCGGAGTTGGTCTCCATCGGCGCGTGGCTGACGAAGGCGAAGTCGAATTCCGCGTCCACGTACGGGGTGAGCAGCGGCGGCAGCAGGGGCGGCGGGTTGACGGCGCGCAGCTTCGCCCGGACCTGGGCGTCCGAGAGCCGGTCGGCCGGGCCGGGTCCCCAGGTGACCTGGAGCGCGGCCTTGGCGTCGAGGGCCTGGCCGAAGGTCTCGGCGACGACGGCCACCCCGGTCGGGATCGTCACCACGTGCAGGACTCCGGGCATGGCCTGGACGGCGGCGCGGTTGGCGACGGCGCGGACGCTGCCGCCGAGGGTGGGCGGGCGGCGCACGACGCAGGGCTTGGCACCGGGTACGTCGAGGTCGAGGGTGTAGCGCTGGGCGCCGGTGACCATGGCGCGGGCGTCGATCCGGCCGGCGGGCTTCCCCACGAGGGCGTGTTGGGCCGCCGGCTTCGGGGCGGAGCCGAGGACCGGGAGGGCGGGGTCCGCGGCGGCCTCCGCGAGGCTCCCGTAGTCGGCGGTACGGCCGTCGGGGGCCCGGACGACGCCGTTCGCGGTGGTCAGGGCGGAGGGGGTGAGTCTCCAGCGGGCGGCTGCGGCCGCGACCAGCCGGGCCCGGGCGGTGGCGGCGGTCTGCCGGACCGGCCCGTACAGGGAGCGGATGGAGTTGGAGGAGCCGGTGAGCTGGTTGAACAGCAACTCGGGACGCGCGTCGTCGAGTTCGACGCGTACGGCGGTCAGCGGTGCGTCGAGCTCCTCGGCGACGAGGACGGCGACGGCCGTGGTCAGGCCCTGGCCGACCTCCTCGCGCGGCAGCCGGAAGCGGATGGTCCCGTCCGCTTCGACGGCGAGGGCGAGCAGCGCGGCGGTGGGGGCGCCCGCCAGGATGAACAGGTCTCCGAGGTCCACCAGGTCGGCGAGGGCGGGAAGCGTCGGCACCGCGGCGTCGGCGGGCTGCGGGGCCAGGGCGTCCGCCCCGGCCCGGGTGACGAGGGCGAGGGTCGGGGCCGCGACGAGGTGCGTGAGGAAGGAGCGCCGGCTCCGGTCGGAGGTGGGGCTGTGCCCGCTCATGTCTTCTTGTCCCCCACCCCGCGCGCGGTCCACCTGAGTGGACCCCCCGTTGATTACCGACACGTAGGGTAGCGATCAGGGGGTGGGGTGGGAAGCGATCGCGGCGGGCGGGGTCCTTCGTTCGAGCGGTCCCGCCGTCGGGTGATGACCGGCGCCGGGAGGCACTTGAAGCACTCCGGGGGCTCGTACCCCTCGCGCGTACGCTCGACTTCGCGCGGCCGGACGGCGGTTTTCCGGCCGCAGGTGGACGATGGAAGATGCAGGGGCCGGAGACGACCGCAACAGCGAGGAGGTGTGGGGCGATGGCCACGTTCATGGACGTCCACACCGGCATGAAGGGCATCACCGCGGAGGCGCTGATGGAGGCCCACCGCGCGGACCAGGCGATCGAGGGCGAGGAAGGCGTGCACTTCAAGCAGGCCTGGGCCGACCCGGAGTCGGGCACGGTGTACTGCCTGTCGGAGGCGCCGACGGCCGAGGCGGTGCAGCGCATCCACGAGCGGACCGGGCACCCGGCGAACGAGATCCACCCCGTGCCGCTGGTGGTGTAGCTCCACGACGGTTCCCGACCGCCGTGACCGGAAACATTCGTACACACGAAGGAGGCCCCGAAGGCCTGCGGCATATGCCTTGAGCAACCATGTTGCGGATGTTGCCAAACGCCTTACAGGCCGTTCCGGCCTGTGCAACAGTCGTAACCGGTCCTTCCTTCATGGCCGTGCCGCGCCTGTATCGGAGTTCTCATGCCGTCCCACCTGTTCGCGGACCGTCCCGCGCAGCCGCCCGAGCCGGGGTCGGTGGACGCACTGATTTCACAGACCCGGCGGCTGCGGGGCGAAGTGGACGCCGTGCGCCGCGACACCGTCGCGGACGACGACGACGCCCAGGGCCGCTGGCAGCGCGCGTTGTGCGATCTCGCCGTCCACCACCTCGACGACCTGGGCCAGCACCTCGGTCAGCTCAAGGAGGGCCTGCCGCCCACGCCGCAGCAGCCCGTCGCGGCGCCGGCGGCGGCTCCCGAGACCACGGTCGAGGACCGCCCGACCCGGGTCGGCAGCGCCGAGTGGAACCTGCTCACGGACGAGGTGACCTGGTCCGAGGAACTCTTCCAGATCTTCGGCCGGTCGCCCGAGGCCGGTGCGCTGCCCTTGGACGAACTGGGTTCGACCCTGTTCTCCGAGGACCAGCCGCTGCTCACCGCGATGGTCACCGACTGCCTGGTGGACGGCAAGCCCATAGACGGCGAGTTCCGCATCGTCCGGGCCGACGGGCGGGTCCGTACGCTGCACATGAGGGGCGAGCCGGTACTCGACTCCGACGGCTGCACGGCATCGATGTGGGCCGTGTTGCGGGACGTGAGCGAACTGCGCCGCAGCCAGCGCGCGGTGCGCGAGTCCCGGGACTCGCTCCAGCGCCACCGGGAGATCGCGCAGACCGAGCACCGGCTGGCGGTCGAGCTGCAGGAGGCCGTGCTCCCCCCGTGGCGCGGCTCCCTGCGGTTCCCGCACGACAGCACCGGCGCCCTGGACGTGGCCGCGTACTACATGCCCTCCGCCACCAGCGCGCTGATCGGCGGGGACTGGTACGACGCGCTCGAACTGAGCGACGGCCGCTCGCTGCTGACGGTCGGTGACCTGACCGGCCACGGCGTGACCGCCACCTCCGGGATGGCGATGATGCTCGGCGCCCTGCGGGGGATGGCCATGGCCGGCATCGAACCCGGCCCGTTGATGGGCTGGCTCAACCAACTCCTGGAGAGCTCCGTCCAGCCGGCCCTCGGTTCGGCCGTCTGCTGCCGTTACGATCCCGCCCGTCGCGTGCTGTCCTGGGCACAGGCCGGCCACCCGGCGCCACTGCTGTTCCGCGACGGCCAGGGCCGCTCGCTCCAGCCGCCGGAGGGCGTACTGCTGGGGGCGACCTCCGGGGCGGTGTACGGCCAGGCCGAGGAACGCCTGGAAGCGGGCGACGTGGTGGTCCTGCACACGGACGGACTGACCCCGCGCAGCATCGAGTTCAGCCGGGCGGACGGTACCGAGCGGCTGCTCGCGCTCGCACCGAGGTTCTCGACGGCGCGGTCGGCACAGGAGTGCGTACGCATCGTGACCGAGGAGTTCGGGGACAACGAGCGCGAGGACGACGCCTGCGTGCTCGTGGCCCGGATCGGCCTCTGACCGCGCCCTCCGGCCCCGCCCCCTGACCACGGAGAACGGACGACGAGGATGCACGGGCCGCGCCGCCGGGCGCGGCCCTTCCCGGTTCGGACCTTGGCCCGGTCACACCTGGCTCCGGTCACACGTGGCTCGCCGCCTTCGGGGTGTCCGGTAGGGCCAGCTTGATCTCCTCGCGCAGGTCCTCGATGCGCGCGTAGCCGGAGTACTGGCCGGTGAGCCGGTACATCTCGCGCAGCCGGTCCCACGTCCGGTGCGAGGAGGTCTCGTTCATCGACACCAGCGCGAGACGGGCGTACCGGTCCGCCTGTTCCGGGTCGTCGGCGATGAAGCAGGCCGAGGCCATGGAGATGTAGTCGAAGATCTGCGAGCGCTGGTGCCCCTGGGCGCGCAGCCGCAGCGCCTCCTTGGCGTGGCGCTGGGCGATCGGCGCTGCCGTGGGGTCGTGGTCGGCCAGCGTCCGGAAGGCCAGCGCCTGCATCCCGTGCAGGTCGGCCTCGTCGAAGTGCTGCATCCACGAGGGCGGCGGGACATCGCCCTTGTCCGAGACGAACAGGTCCTCGGCCTCGCCCAGCGTGCGGCGCATCGCCTGGCCCTTGCCCATGGCGGCCTGTGCCCAGGCCTCGATGGTCTGGAGCATGGCGCGGGTGCGCGGCAGGGTCTCCTCGCCGGAGCCGGACTTCGCCAGCTTCATCAGGTCCAGGGCCTCGTTGGGCTTGCCCAGGTGCACCATCTGGCGGGCCGCCCGCGACAGCGCCTCGCCGGCCCTCGGGCGGTCGCCGCCCTCGCGTGCGGCGTGCGCGGCGATGACGAAGTACTTCTGTGCGGTGGGTTCGAGGCCGACGTCGTGGGACATCCAGCCGGCGAGCACCGCCAGGTTCGCGGCCACTCCCCACAGCCGGCGCTGGAGGTGGTCGGGGTGGTGGTAGGCGAGCATTCCACCCACCTCGTTGAGCTGGCCCACGACGGCCTTGCGCTGGAGTCCGCCGCCCCTGGAAGCGTCCCAGGCGCGGAAGACCTCGACGGAGCGCTCCAGGGCATCGATCTCCTGGGAGCCGATCGGGGCCGCCTCGTAGCGGTCGTAGCCGGCCGGGTCGGCCTGGTGGGCGCCCCCGCCGAAGCGGTCGGCCTCCTTGGCGGTGGCGGGGTCGGTGTGCAGCCAGTCGTACATGGCGTTGCTGAGGGCTGAGCCGGCGGTGAGCGCGGCTCCCGCGCCCATCAGACCGCGACGGTTGAGCATGAGGTCCATTCCCGTGAATTCGGTGAGGACCGCGGCTGTGCGTTCGGGCGCCCATGGCACTCCGTCGGGGTTCTCCTGCGCCCCCTCCGGCTGCCGCTTCGCGGTGCGCCGCTGCCGTACGAACCCGAGGTCCTCGATGGTCACGACACGACCGAGCCGCTCGGTGAACAGTGCTGCCAGTACCGTGGGCACCGGTTCGCGCGGGGTCTCCCCCATGTCGATCCAGCGCCGCACCCGCGAGGTGTCGGTGGCCAGCTGGTGGTGGCCCATGGCGGCCGCCTGCCGGTTGACCATCCTCGCCAGTTCGCCCTTGGACCAGCCGGCCAGGCCGAACAGGTCGTTCAGACGGGTGTTTGGACCTTTGCTCACGTCAAGCCCCCAGGTTCTCGGCTGAGTTGACAGTAGCCCGCCGTCAGATGCCCAGCGACTATTCGCCAGGGTTCGCCAGGGTCCGCCAGATGGTGTGCCACCCACGGCGGGGTGTCATGTAGGAATGCGCCTCCCCGACCCGGCCCCCGGCGGAACTCCCCAGGGTGAAGTACGGGATCCGGCGGGGCGGCGTACGCAACTCGTCGGCGCACGAAGGGAACCGTAAACGCCATGTACGCAGCAACGTCCTCCGTGTCCGCCCCGGTCCGGCCGCACCGCACGCTCCAGGCGGGCGGCGGCCCCTACCTCGAACCCGGCCGGCCGGCCGCCCCGGCGCAGGGCGCCGTACGGGCCCGGCGGATGCCGGGGACCGGGACCCAGCCGCCCAGCGGAAGAATCGACCTGTCCGGGCCGCAGGGCGCCCAACTGCGCACGGCGCTCGCCTCGGTGCAGCGGATCTGTCCGGAGTTCGCGCCCGTACAGGTCCTGCGGCGCAGCGGCCGGTCGGTCCTGCTGGTGGGGACGACGGGACGGATGACCGCCGTCGCGAAGGTCTTACTGGACCATTCGCCCGAGTGGCGCGAGCGGTACCGGCACGAAATAGCTGCGTACCGGGCCTTCGTCCGGCACCGTCCGCCGGTCCGGGTGCCCCGGCTGATCGCCGCCGACCCGGAGAACTGCGTCCTGGTCGTCGAGCGGATGGCGGGCCGGGTGGCGGCCCTGCAGCGGCACCCCGTGGAGGCTCCGCCGCGGGCAGACGTACGGACGGCGCTGGGGGCGGTGTGCCGGGTGAACCAGTGGCGGCCGTCGGCCGAGCTGTTCGGGCACCCGCTGGACTACACCCGGCGGATCGCCCGCGACCACCAGTTGGGGATGCTGACCGACCGCGACTTCGGCGACCTGCAGAAGCTGCTGCACGGCCTCAAGCTGGCCGGGACGCCGTGGCAGTTCAACCACGGTGACGCCCTGCTGTCGAACCTGCTGCTCTCCCCGGCCGGGCCCGTACTGCTCGACTGGGAGCACGCGGGCTGGTACCTGCCCGGCTACGACCTGGCCACGCTGTGGACGGTACTGGGCGACGCCCCGGCGGCGCGCGGCCAGATCAGCCGGATGGCGCAGCAGCAGGGGCCGGCGGTCAGGGACGCGTTCCTGGTGAACCTGATGCTGATCCTGACCCGGGAGATCCGGATGTCCGAGACGGCGGTGCAGCGCTCTATGACGGCGACCGCCCCGATGCAGCCGCTGCCCGCGGGCGCCCTGTCCTCGGGTGAGGAGCAGCGGCTGCTGCTTCGCCGGCTGCACGACGACTGCGGGATGGCCCGCAGGGCGGTCCGGGCGGTGGTCGGCACCCGCTGACACACCGTCCCCCGTACGCGAGGCCCCGTGGCTCCCACCGCCACGGGGTCTCGCTTCGGCGCGTACCGGGCACGTACCGGGGCGGCGGCGTCGGATGCCTTGACATCACATGATCCTGCGAACAGTTTTCTGACCCGGCATCAGACGTGCCGGAGCCGTCGCCCCGTCCTCACTCCCCCGGAGCCCGCCATGTCCGCACGGTCCGACCACGCACGCGCTCCTTTCCCGGCCCGCCGGACGGTCCTCGCCGGTACCGCCGCCGGGGTGCTCGCCGCCACCGTGCTGCCGGCCGCCGCCGCGCGGGCCTCGGCCGCCGCCGGCCCCGACGGGGTCCCGCTCGGCGAGTACGACGTCGTCGTGGTCGGGTCGGGGGCGTCCGGGATGACCGCCGCGCTCACCGCCGCGGGGCGCGGGCTCAGCGTGCTGGTGGTGGAGAAGGCCCCGACGTTCGGCGGCTCCGCGGCCCGATCCGGCGCGGGGATCTGGCTGCCGAACAACTCCGTCATCCTCGGGGCGGGCGTGCCGGACACCCCGGAGAAGGCTTCGGCGTACCTGGCGGCGGTCGTCGGTCCCGACGTACCGGCCGACCGGCAGCGGGCGTTCCTCGCCAACGGCCCCCGGATGCTGGACTTCGTCATGGCCAACAGCCCGTTGAAGTTCCGCTTCATGGACGGCTACAGCGACTACTACCCGAACCTGCCCGGCGGTCTGCCGAACGGGCGCTCCGTCGAGCCCGACCAGATCGACGGGAACGTGCTGGGCGCCGAACTGGCCCGCCTCAACCCGGCGTACATGGCGGTGCCCGCCGGGATGGTGGTGTTCAGCCAGGACTACAAGTGGCTCAACCTCGCGGCGGTCACCGCGAAGGGACTGGCGGTGTCCACGGAGTGCCTGGCGCGCGGCGCGAAGGCGGCGCTGCGCGGGGAGAAGCCGCTGACCATGGGCCAGGCGCTGGCCGCGGGGCTACGGGCGGGCCTGATGCGGGCGGGGGTGCCGGTATGGCTGAACAGTCCGCTGGTGGATCTGGTGCAGGAGGGCGGGGCGGTCACCGGGGTGGTCGTGGAGAAGGACGGCGCCCGGGGCGTCGTGCGGGCCCGCAAGGGGGTGGTCATCGGCTCCGGCGGATTCGAGCACAACGCGGCGATGCGGGCGCAGTACCAGCAGCAGCCGATCGGCACCCAGTGGTCGGTGGGGGCGAAGGAGAACACGGGCGACGGCATCCGGGCGGGCCAGCGGGCCGGGGCGGCGCTCGCGCTGATGGAGGACGCCTGGTGGGGGCCTTCGATCCCGCTGCCCGGAGAGCCGTACTTCTGCCTGGCGGAGCGGACCCTTCCGGGCGGGCTGATGGTGAACGCGAACGGCACGCGGTTCGTCAACGAGGCCGCCCCGTACAGCGACGTGGTGCACGTGATGTACGAGAAGGACCGGGGCGCGACCGGCTCGCACATTCCGGCCTGGCTGATCGTGGACCAGAACTACCGCAACCGGTACCTCTTCAAGGACGTCCTTCCGACGCTGGCCTTCCCGGACGCCTGGTACGAGGCGGGGGCCGCGAAGAAGGCGTGGACGTGGGACGCGCTCGCCGGGCAGATCGGGGTGCCGGCCGCCGCGCTGCGGGCGACGCTGGGCCGCTTCAACGCGCAGGCGTGGAACGGGTCGGACCCGGACTTCCACCGCGGTGACACGGCGTACGACCACTACTACACGGATCCGAACGTCCAGCCGAACTCGTGCCTGGCGCCGGTCTGGGTGCCGCCGTTCTACGCCTTCAAGATCGTCCCGGGGGACCTGGGCACGAAGGGCGGCATCGTCACGGACGCGCGGGCCCGGGCGCTGCGCCCGGACGGGTCGGTGATCCGGGGCCTGTGGGCGGCGGGCAACGCCAGCGCGGCGGTGATGGGGCACAGCTACGCGGGCGCCGGATCGACGATCGGCCCCGCGATGACGTTCGGCTACGTGGCGGCGAACGACATCGCGGACGCGTAGGCGCAGGTGCCTAGCCCTGCTGGAAGAGCTCCGCCGGGAGGGGCTTGAGCAGGGCGTACAGGTCATCGGTGATGGGGCGGTCCCAGCTGGCGATGGTGACCAGCACGTTGTCGCTGCGGTCGAACTGCACGCAGCTGATGCGGCCCTCGGAGAGCTTGACCTTCCGCACGATGAGGAGGTTGTCGCCCTGCATGACGGGGCAGTCCTCGACCCCGGTGACCTCGACCTCCTCGTCGTTCTCCAAGGCGTCCAGGAGCTGGGCCACCTCGAAGGGCACCTGCTTGTCGGCGAGCTCGCGGGCCGGGGAGCCCTCGGGGAGGTTGCCGATGATCATCGCGGGGCCGCGGCCGCCGAAGAGGTCGTAGCGCAGGAAGACGCCCTGGCAGCTGCCGTCGGGGGCGGGGAGCAGCCCGGCCCCGAGGTTGCCCGGCCAGTCCCCCGGGTCCATGGCCAGGACGTCGAAGTCCGGGCCGGCGGGTGTGGCGGCGCGGTGGCGGCGGAGGAAGGACATGCCGCCATGGTACGTGGCCGACCGCGTTTTCCGGCCCGGGGCCCCGCTTCCACCGCGGGGGCGGGAGCGGGAGGCGGGACCGGGGCGGGGGGCCTGCGGCGGGCGGCGGGCCCCGTGGACGGGCGGGACCAGCTCGAAGCAGTGGCCGAGGGCGGCCGAGGTCACCGGTGACCGTCAGCGCGGAGGCGGGGAAGCCGCTGCCAGAGGAAGGGCATCGGCTCCGAGGCCGTCCCGGCGGCTTCGACGTCCACCGGGCCGGTGGGCCCGGGCTCCGGTGGGCACGGGCTCCGGTGTCCCGTCACGGCCTCCGCGTCCCACCGGTGCAGGGCGGGCTCGATCGGCTGCATCCGCAGTCGGCAGCCGCTGGTCCGTTCGGAGGACCCAGGTCCACACCGGGACGTCGGGGCCGGGCGTACGGAACGGTTCCACCAGCGTCGCCGCGCCCTCGGCGAACCAGTCGATCAGTGATCCGGGCACCGGGTACCCGGATCGAGCGTCGGGGTCCGGTCCGGCCTCGGCCACGCGGCCCGGGCCGCCGGGTCGGAGGGTCGGAGGGTCGGAGGGGAGCCCGTGGGGGGGAGGGGTCCGAGGGGGCGGGGCAGGAGGGCACCAGGGGCGGCCGCCCGCTCGGGTCGACCGCCCGGCGATCTCGTCCGTGCGGCCACTGGGCCCGGCCCGCCGGCGGGTTCCTACGTCCTGATGCGCCGGCGAACGGCTCCGGCGCGCACCCGGGCGGACCGGGCAGGCCGGGGACGTCAGGAGCACCGGGTTGCCGGGACGGTGACGCGGCCGCCCTACGGCGGCCGGTCGTCCTGGCCGTCCCGGTGCGGGTCCGGCCGCGCCCGCACCGACACCCGCACCGGCTGCCCCGGCGTCAGGTGAGGTCGAACTCCCCGCCCCGGGCGTCCAGGACGAACTTGCGCCACTCATCGGGCGCGAAGATCAGCGAGGGGCTGTCGGGCCGCTCGCCGTTGCGCATCGCGATGAACCCCTCCACGAAGGCGATCTGGACATCCCCCGCTCCCCGGCTGCTCGACCGCCAGTGCGCCCCGCTGAGGTCCAGGTCCGGCTTGCCCCAGCCGGCGGGGGCCTGCGAAGTCATGCTCTCGGCCACGTGCGTGCTCCTCCCGGTACGTCGTCCGAGGGCCAGGTTAACCACGCGGGCGGGTGCCGCACAGGCCCCCGGCGTCCCGGCCGCGACCGGTCCCGTCCGCCCGGCCGGCGCTCAGGAGGCGGGCGGTTCGGCCCCCACCAGCCACATCGCGAAGAACTGGGCCCCGCCGCCGTACGCGTGCCCGAGGGCCCGGCGGGCGCCCGCGATCTGGTGTTCGCCCGCCCGGCCCCGTACTTGGAGCGCCGCCTCGGCGAAGCGGATCATGCCGGATGCGCCGATGGGGTTGGTCGACAGGACACCGCCCGACGGGTTGACGGGCAGGTCGCCGTCGAGTTCGGTGACCCCGGCCTCGGTGAGCTTCCAGCCCTCGCCCTCCTCGGCGAAGCCCAGGTTCTCCAGCCACATCGGCTCGTACCAGGAGAACGGTACGTACATCTCCACCGCGTCGATCTCCCGGCGCGGGTCCGTGATCCCCGCCTGCCGGTACACGTCCGCCGCGCAGTCCTTGCCCGCCTGCGGGGACACGAAGTCCTTGCCGGCGAAGAGGGTCGGCTCGCTGCGCATCGCCCCGCCGTGCACCCACGCCGGAGGCCGGGGCGAACGGGCCGCGCCCGCCCGGTCGGTGAGCACCATCGCACAGGCACCGTCGGAGGAGGGGCAGGTCTCCGAGTACCGGATCGGGTCCCACAGCATCGGTGAGGCCTGGACCTTCTCCAGCGTGATGTCGTGCTCGTGCAAGTGCGCGTAGGGGTTCTTCAGCGCGTTGCGCCGGTCCTTGTACGCGACGAGCGAACCCACCGTGTCGGGCGCGCCGGTGCGGCGCATGTACGCGCGTACGTGCGGTGCGAAGAACCCGCCCGCCCCCGCCAGCAGGGGCTGTTGGAAGGGCACCGGGAGCGAGAGGCCCCACATGGCGTTGGATTCGGACTGCTTCTCGAAGGCCAGGGTCAAGACGGTGCGGTGCACGCGGGCCGCCACCAGGTTGGCGGCGACGAGCGCGGTGGACCCTCCTACGGATCCGGCCGTGTGGACGCGGAGCATCGGTTTGCCGACCGCGCCGAGGGCGTCCGCCAGGTACAGCTCCGGCATCATCACCCCCTCGAAGAAGTCGGGGGCCTTCCCGATGACGACGGCGTCGATGTCCGCCCAGGTCAGTTCTGCGTCGGCGAGGGCGCGCACCGCGGCCTCGCGGACCAGTCCGGCGAGGGAGACGTCGTGCCGGGCGGCGACGTGCTTGGTCTGGCCGATGCCGACGACGGCCACGCTCTCCTTCGATGTCGCGGCCTTGCTCATGCTCGGTCCCCTTCCAGGACGGCGACCAGGTTCTGCTGGAGGCAGGGGCCGGAGGTGGCGTGCGCGACGGCCCGGTCGGAGGCGCCGCGGTGGATGCGTGCGGCGGCTTCGCCGATGCGGATCAGGCCGGCCGCCATGATCGGGTTGGCTGCGAGGGCCCCGCCGGACGGGTTGACGGCCACGCCGTCGTCGAGCCCGAGTGCCTTGCGGAGCACCACCTCCTGGGAGGAGAAGGGGGCGTGCAGTTCCGCCGTGTCCACGGGGGCTTCGAAGAGGCCCGCGTGTTCGGCGGCGGTGCGGGTCGAGGGAGAGTCGGTGAGGTCGCGCAGTCCCAGGGCGTGCGCTTCGATCCGGTGGTCGATGCCGGTGATCCAGGCCGGCCGCTCGCACAGCCGGCGTGCGGTGTCGCCCGCCGCCAGGATGACGGCGGCGGCGCCGTCGCCGATGGGCGGGCAGTCGCCAGTGCGCAGCGGCCGGACCTGGTAGTCGCCCTGCGGAACGGCGCCGGTGAGCTGGGCGTGCGGGTTGCCGGCAGCGGCGGAGGCCCGGCTGCGGGCGCCGATGGCGGCGAGGGCCGGCTCGTCGGTCTCGCCCGCGTCGATCAGCGCCTGGGCCTGGAGGGCGGCCAGGGCGACCGAGTCGGGCCAGAGGGGGGCGAGGTAGTAGGGGTCGAGCTGGCGGGTGAGGACGTCGCGTACCGGTCCGGGCGAGGACTTCCCGTACGCGTAGACGAGCGCGGTGTCGGCCTCTCCGGTCTGGATCTTGACCCAGGCCTCGTAGAGGGCCCAGGCGCCGTCCATCTCGACGTGGGACTCGGAGATGGGCGGCCAGGCGCCGACGCCGTCGAGGGTCATGGTGAAGGAGAAGGCCCGGCCGGCCAGGTAGTCGCTGGAGCCTGAGCAGGTGAAGCCGATCTCGCCGGTCTTGAGGCCGGTCCGGGCCAGCACCTGGTGGAGGACCGGCATGACCATCTCGACTTCGCTGAGTTCGTCGGTGCGGCGCCGGTGGTCGCTCTGCGCGAAGGCGACGACCGCGACCTCGCGGGCGTACCTGTGGGGCGTGGCCATCAGATGAGCTCCTTGTACGCGTCGTAGTCCGCGTCCGGTTCGCCGGTGGGGCGGTAGTGGTCGGGGTACCGGCCGCCTTCGGTCCACACCGGTTCGACGCGCAGGCCCATGCGGACCTGGTCGTAGGGGATGCCGCCGATCCGGCCGTGCAGGGCGAGGCCGGCGCCGTCGAGGGCGATGTGGGCGTAGACGTAGGGGACTTCGATGTCGAGGTTGCGGGCTTTGATGTTGACGACGCAGTACGTGGTGACGGTGCCGGCCGGGCCGACCTCGACCCGGTCGGTGGTGGCGACGCCGCAGGTGGGGCAGGCGCCGCGCGGGGGCACGTACACCTTGTGGCAGGAGGGGCAGCGCTCGCCGATGGTCCGCCGCTCGGAGAGGGCGTTGATGTACGCGGTCTGGGCGCGTCCGGGGCTGTAGGTGTAGTCGAGCCGGGCCTCGGCGATGATGCCGGTGACGGGGGCCGCGAACGTCCCGTCGTGGGGGGCGGCTCGGGGGGCGGTTTCGGGGTCCGTGGGCTCCTCGCCCTCGTGCGGCTCGAAGCAGGCGATGTCGGTGATGGCTCCGGTGCGTTCGGCCGCCCAGCGGATGCGGACGCGCATTCCGGTGCGGACGGCGTCGGGACCGGGCGCGTCGAGGGCGTGCAGGAGGGCGGTGTCGGCGCCGTCGAGCCTGACCAGGACCCAGGCGAAGGGGCGGTCGAGGGGCTGGTGGGGGCGCGGATGGCCGTTCCAGGCCCAGGTGGTGACGGTGCCGGTGGCGGCGACCTGGACCAGTTCGCGGATCTCTTCGGCGGTGACGGGGTCGTACTCGACGGGCGGGACCATCACCTGGCCGGCGGTGGTCCGCACACCCAGCACGACGCTCTCGCGCAGGCCCGTGAGGAAGGCGCTCTGCACGGGCCCGAGGGACCGTGTGAACGGGAACTCGACCACCAGGGGCGCACGCAGCACCCCGGGCGGCGACGCGGCGGCTTCTGCGGCTGCGGTCATGTGCGGGCTCCTATCTGATGGCACGACGAGTAACACCCGGCCCGGGGCCGGTCGGCCGGGGCGGCGGGGTCTGACGGACCGGGCAGGTCAAGCAGGGTCGGTCGATCCGCCGTGGGCCCCGTTCGGGCACTCCTGCCGGTCGACCGGGGCCGGCGGTTCGCTTCGGTCAGGCATTGCTGCCGGTCGGCCGGCGTTCCGGCAGCCGTCCGGTCGTTCCCGGGAGCCGTGTGCCCCGCCATCCGGCTCGGCCCGTCGGCCGACCGTCTGGCCCGCCGCTGCCGTGGGTCGGCGGGACCGGTCAGGCCCGGTCCTGGTGGGCGGCGCCGGCCGGGCCGTCCGATCGGGCCGTCCGCCGGCCGACTGGTGCGCCCGGGGCGATGCCGGCGGTGATCGGTCAGAGCGCGCTCCCCTCCTGGTTCGGGCCGGTGCGTCGTCGGAACCCGGCCGCCCGGGCCGGGAGCCCGCCGGGCACCGGGCCGCCGGGGGGACCTGCCCGCCGGCGGCCCGCCGTCCCGTACCGCGCAGCGTTACGCGCGGTGGTACCGCGGCGGGCGCTTCTCCGCGAACGCACGGGCGCCCTCCTTCGCGTCCGCCGTGGCGAAGACCGGCCATCCCCGGATCAGTTCGGCGGCCAGCCCCTCCGTCTCCGTCATCTCCGCCGTTTCGTACACCGAGGCCTTCACCGCCTCCACCGCCAGCGGTCCGCACGCGTTGATCCGCTCGGCGGTCTCCAGGGCCTGCTCCAGCGCGGTGCCGTCCGCTACCACCCGCCCGATCAGGCCGATCCGCGCCGCCTCCGCCGCCGAGTACGGCCGGCCGGTCAGCAGCATCTCCAGCGCGTGCGTGCGCGGGACCTGCCGTGGCAGCCGTACCGTCGAGCCGCCGATCGGGAACAGGCCCCGCTTGACCTCGAACAGCCCGAACGTGGCCCCTTCCCCCGCGATCCTGATGTCGGTCCCCTGGAGGATCTCCGTGCCGCCGGCCACGCAGTACCCCTCCACCGCCGCGATCACCGGCTTCCGCGGCCGGTGGTGGCGGAGCATCGCCTTCCAGTGCAGGTCGGGGTCGGCGTCGAGCCGGTCCCGGTACTGGTCGCCCGCCATCCCCCGCCCGGCAAGCGCCTTGAGGTCCATGCCCGCGCAGAAGTCCCCGCCCGCACCGGTCAGGACCACCGAGCGGATGGCGTCGTCGGCGTCGGCTTCCAGCCAGCCGTCGTACAGCCCGACCAGCAGTGGCAGCGAGAGCGCGTTCTTCGCCTCCGGCCTGTTCATGGTGAGCACCAGCGTGGCGCCGTGGCGTTCCACGGTCAGGTGTTCCGTCCCACCCATTGCCGTCCTCCCGTCTGAAGACCTAGAACAGGTTGCAGGAGGGAGGGATGCAGTTCAAGAGTTTTCTGACACACAGTCAGTTTTCTTGGTGCGCACCTTCCCAGTTGACCGTCCCGGCGCTCTAATGACCGCCGAGCCGGGCCGACCATGGGGTCAGCCGTGGACACTTTCGGGCCAGGAGGAACGGTGGAGTACAACCTTGCCGACCTGTTCGAGTCGGTCGTCGACGTCGTCCCCGACCGGGAGGCCCTCGTCTACGTGGACCACCCCGGGACCGGCGCCGAGCGCCGCCTGACGTACGCGGAACTGGACGCGGCGGCTAACCGCCTCGCACACCACCTCCTCGACAGCGGGCTGACGCCCGGCGAGCACCTCGGGCTGCACCTGTACAACGGGGTCGAGTACCTCCAGACCGTCCTGGCCTGCCTCAAGGCGCGTCTGGTGCCGGTGAACGTCAACTACCGCTACGTCGAGGAGGAGTTGGTCTACCTCTACAACGACGCCGACCTCGCCGCACTCGTCTTCGAGGGCGAGTTCACCGAGCGGGTGGCCGCCGCGCTCCCGCAGACGACCAGGCTGCGACACCTGATCCGGGTCGGCGAGGTCCCCGAGGGCGCACCTGAGCCCGCGATCGCGCCCGTGGCGTACGCGGACGCGGAGGCGGCCGGCTCCCCGGAGCGCGGCTTCGCGCCCCGCTCCTCCGACGACCTGTTCATCATCTACACCGGCGGCACCACCGGGATGCCCAAGGGCGTCATGTGGCGGGCCGAAGACCTCTTCTTCGCAGGCCTGTTCGGCGGCGAGCCGTCCGGCGAACCGGTGAAGCGCCCGCAGGAGCTGGCCGAGCGGGTCGCGGCGCGCGGCGCCGGCCTCACGTTCTTCCCCGCGCCGCCGCTGATGCACGGCACGTCGACCCTGACCTCGTTCATCGCCTTCAACTACGGCCAGCGGGTGGTCATCCACCGCAAGTACGCGCCCGAGGAAGTGCTGCGCACGATCGAGAAGGAGAAGGTCTCCAGCGTGTCCCTGGTGGGCGACGCGATGCTGAGGCCGCTGATCGACGCGTTGAACGGCCCGCTCAAGGGCACCGACCTGTCGTCGCTGTTCAGCGTCTCCTCGTCCGGGGCGATCATGTCGGAGACGGTCCGGGCCGAATTCCAGCGGCTGGTGCCGCACGTGGTGCTGCTGAACAACTTCGGTTCCTCGGAGTCCGGTTCCAACGGCCGGGCGGCCGACGACTCCGGCCCCGAAAAGGGGTTCCGGCTGGAGGTCAACGACCGTACGCAGGTGGTGGATTCGGTCACGCACGAGCCGGTGCCGGTGGGCCGGCCGGGGCGTCTGGCGCAGCGCGGGCACGTACCGCTCGGCTACTACAACGACCCGGTGAAGACGGCCGAGACCTTCTTCCGCAAGGGCGAGGAGCGGTGGGTGCTGCTCGGCGACATGGCGACGGTGGACGAGAGCGGGATCGTCACCGTGCTGGGGCGCGGCTCCCAGTGCATCAACACCGGAGGCGAGAAGGTCTACCCGGAGGAGGTGGAGCAGGCGTTGAAGTCACACCCGGACGTGTACGACGCCTTGGTGGCGGGGGTGGCGGACCCGACGTGGGGCAGCCACGTGGCGGCGGTGGTCCAGCTGCGCGCGGGGGCGGCCGAGCCGACGCTGGAGGAGATCCGGGCCCATTGCCGCACCCGGCTGGCGGGGTACAAGATCCCGCGCCAGCTCGTCGTCACACCCGCGATCCAGCGCTCCCCGAGCGGCAAGGCGGACTACCGCTGGGCGAAGGCCGTGGCCACGGAGGCGGACGCCGCCCACTGAGGCAGGAGGGGGAGCGGATCACTCGGGGTGGCCGTCGGGGCCGGTCCGGTCGGCCTGCGTGGAGAACTTGGAGAGGAAGACGTCGTACCAGCCGTCTTCCCTTCGGGTCATCGTCGCACCGTCCTGCCAGATCCCGTTCTGCGGCCACCACCGGCTGTCGTACGGCGAGCCCTGGTTCTGGTGGACGTGGCGCATGCCGGGGCCGCCGTGGTCGAAGGACTCCCCGAAGACCATGACGGGCCGGCCGGGCACGAGGAGGGGCTCCAGGGCCTCGGAGGCTTCGAGGCAGGAGCCCGAGATCCAGGGGTGCGGGGGGCTGAGCCGGCCGAGGAGCGGGCGGAGCCGGGCGAGCACGCAGCCGGCCCGGTCGGCGAGCGCGGGGTGGCGCTGGAAGTCGATGGCGCCCGATCCGGAGGTGCGGGCGAGGTCGTGGTGGCCCGGCGGCAGCGCGGAGGCCGGTTCGAGCACCGAGGCGGCCAGGGTGAGGACCTTCCACTGCACGCCGACGGCGGGGTGCTTGCTGTCGACGTCGACGGCGCAGCGGTAGCGGCCCTCGGGGGCGTCGACCTCCAGGTTGACGTGGGACCAGCGGCCCTGCGCATCGGGTTCGTCGCGGAAGTGGCGGTGCAGCGTTCCGCACAGCACCCCGTAGTCGGCGAGCGGCATGCGGCCAGTGAACCACCGCCGGACCCGGGCGGCGACCGAGATGCGGACCGGCCTTTCCCGCGCGTCGGGGCGGTCGGGACCACCGCTCACTCGTTCGAGTCATTGCTTTAGCCGTCGGCGTCCGGCAGGCTACCGAATGATCGGTCGGTTCGTTCACGATGGGGTGAGGACATGTCGGACTTCGCAGACGAGGAGCGGGATCAGGGCGAGCTGCTGAGCGGTGACGAGCTCGCGGCCCTCCAGCTGAGCCGGCTGCGCGCCACCTTGCACCGCGTCTACGACCGGGTGCCCTTCTACCGGCAGGCCTTCGACAAGGCCGGTGTGCACCCCGACGACTGCCGCTCCCTGGCGGACCTCTCCCTCTTCCCCTTCACCACCAAGGCCGATCTGCGCGACCAGTACCCCTTCGGGATGTTCGCCGTCCCCCGCCCGCAGGTGCGCCGCATCCACGCCTCCAGCGGAACGACCGGGCGCCCGACGGTGGTGGGGTACACCGAGGGCGACCTGTCCACCTGGGCCGATGTCGTGGCCCGCTCCATCCGGGCGGCGGGCGGGCGGCCGGGGCAGGTCGTGCACATCGCCTACGGGTACGGCCTGTTCACCGGCGGCCTCGGCGCGCACTACGGCGCCGAACGGCTCGGCTGTACGGTCGTACCCGCTTCCGGGGGCATGACGGACCGCCAGGTCAGGCTGATCCAGGACTTCCGGCCGGAGGTCATCATGGTCACCCCCTCCTACATGCTGACGTTGCTGGACGAGATGGAGCGCCAGGGGATCGACCCCCGTTCGACCTCGCTCCGTACGGGGATATTCGGCGCGGAGCCCTGGACGGAGGAGATGCGCCGGGAGATCGAGGACCGGCTCGGCATCGACGCCGTGGACATCTACGGCCTGTCGGAGGTGATGGGCCCCGGAGTGGCGCAGGAATTCGCTTCGACGAAGGACGGGCTCCACATCTGGGAGGACCACTTCTACCCCGAGGTGGTCGATCCGATCACCGGGGCGGTACTGCCGGACGGCGAGCCGGGGGAGCTGGTGTTCACCTCGCTCACGAAGGAGGCCATGCCCGTCATCCGGTACCGCACCCGGGATCTGACGCGGCTGCTGCCGGGGACCGCCCGGCCGGCCTTCCGCCGGATGGGGAAGATCACGGGCCGCAGCGACGACATGATCATCCTGCGCGGGGTGAACCTCTACCCCACGCAGATCGAGGAGATCCTCCTGCGGATCCCGGCCCTGGCCCCGCACTTCCAGCTCCGGCTGACCCGGGAAGGGCGGATGGACGCGCTGACCGTCCGGGTCGAGGCCCGTCGCGAGGCCGATTCCGCCCAGCGGGAAGCGGCGGCCGCGGCGGTGGTCAGAGCCGTGAAGGAGGGGGTCGGGGTGTCCGTCGGGGTCGAGGTGGTCGATCCGGAGACGCTGGAGCGGTCGGTCGGCAAGATCAAGCGCATCAGGGACCTGCGGGCGGAGCCCCCGATACGGCCCTGACCGCGGGCGGCGGCCGCAGCCGCGCCGGATGCCGCAGCCGGTCCCTCAGCCGCGCCGAGGCCGCAGCCGTTTCCGCAGCTGCGCGGAGGCCTCAGCCGGTGACGACGCGGGGCACCTGCGCAGGTACGTGCCCTCGGCGGGCGACTCCGGTCAGCCGCGCGGACGCGGGAAAACCACCCCTTCGGGCCGTTTTCACCGGTGCCTCCGGGGCGATCGGGGTGCGGCCGGGTAGGTGAAGGGTGTGACCTCGAAGCCCCGGCCGCCGCACGACCGGCTCCGGGCCTCCCTCGTCGGGCTGGCCTGGAGCCGGGGGCGCCAGATGGAGCTGATGCACCGGGCGATGGGCTTCGCGGCCCTGGGGTTCTTGACCCTGGTGCCGCTGCTCGTGGTCGTCGCGGCCGCCGCCCCGGGCTCCGGCTCCGGCTTCGGGCGCTGGCTGGGGCAGGCCCTCGGGGTGACGCAGTCCTCGCGGGCCCGGGTCGAGATGCTGTTCAGCGCCGCCGACCTGGCGCTGGAGCGGACCACCGCCTTCGGTCTGGCCGCCCTCGCCGTATTCGGCCTGACCTTCGGGTCGGCGGTCCAGACCGGCTACGAAAAGGTCTGGGACCTTCCGACCGCCCGGTGGCACACCATGTGGCGCCACGTCGTCTGGCTCGCCCTGCTCGTCTGCTACCTCGCCCTCCTCGTCGAGATCCCGGCCCCCTCGAAGAACGCCGTCGGCATCGCCCTCGGCACCGTCAGCGACCTCATCGGCACGGTCATCTTCTTCTGGACCTCCCAGCGCCTCCTGCTGGGAGGCCGCGTCCGCTGGCGCGCCCTGCTCCCGGGGGCGGTCCTCACCAGCGTCGGCCTGCTGGGCCTGCGCGTCTTCTCCCAGCTGGTGTTCTCCCCCCTGATCGCCTCCAGCGCCGTCACGTACGGGCCGTTCGGCACCCTCCTCGTGGTGCAGTCCTGGCTGGTCGGTGTCGGCTTCGTCGTCTACGGCGGCTCCCTCGTCGGCCGCCTGGCCCACGAACGGCTCACCCTGCGCCGGCTGCACAGAACCGGCGCCCTCACCGGGGAGGGACCTGATGCGCATGGTCCGAGAACCGACTGACGCCACGGGCCCCGCCGGTGCGAGGATCAGGGTGATCCAGTAACACCAGTCACTCGCAGGGGGATTGATGACTACGCAGTTTCCGACGGACGCACCCGAGGGCCGCGTCTGGCTGATCACCGGGGCGTCCTCCGGGTTCGGCCTGATCCTGGCCGAGGCCGCGCTGGCCGCCGGCGACACGGTCGTGGCGGCCGCCCGCCGCACCGGCACCCTCGACTCCCTGGCCGCCGAGCACCCCGGCCGGCTCGTCCCCCTGGCCCTGGACGTGACGGAAACGGCCCGCGCCGAGGAGGCCGTCGGCGGGGTCGTGGACCGTTTCGGCCGGATCGACGTCCTGGTCAACAACGCCGGGCGCGGCCTGGTCGGCGCCGTGGAGGAAGCGAGCGACACCGAACTCCGCGAACTCATGGACCTGCACTTCTTCGGTCCGGCGGCGCTGCTGCGCGCGGCGCTGCCCCACATGCGCTCCCGCAAGTCGGGGGCCATCGTGCAGATGAGCAGCATGGGCGGACGGCTGGCCTTCCCCGGCGTCGGGGCCTACTGCGCGACGAAGTTCGCCCTGGAGGGTCTGACCGAGGCGCTCGCCGCCGAGGTGGCCCCCTTCGGGATCAAGGTGCTGATCGTGGAACCCGGCTCGTTCCGCACGAGCTTCGCGGGCGGTGGCGCGCTGCGGTCCACGACCCCGCTGCCCGCCTACGAGGACATCGTCGGCCCCGTGCGGGTCGGGCTCCCGGCGAGCGACGGCCACCAGCCCGGGGACCCCGTCAAGGCCGTCGCCGCGATCCTCGCCGCCCTGGACGCCCCGCAGACCCCGCTGCGGCTCGTGCTGGGCACTGACGCCGTGGAGTTCATCCGGGCCCACGCGGACGCCGTTCGCGCCGAGGCCGACGCCTGGGAGACCGTCAGCCGCGGCACGGACTTCGACGACGCCTGACCCCGCCCGGCGCGAGGACGTACGCCCCCGGCCCGTGCCGCCGGGGGCGTACGAGACGCCTCACGGGCTCACGGCGAGGAACAGGTACGCGGCCAGGAGCACGATGTGCACGCCGCCCTGGAGCAACGTCGCCCGCCCCGGCACGATCGTCAGGGCGCTGACGACCACCGTCAGCGCCAGCAGCACCATGTGGACCGGGCCCAGACCCAGCAGCAGCGGTCCGGAGAGCCAGATCGTGGCCAGCGCGATGGCCGGGATGGTCAGGCCGATGCTGGCGATGGCGGAGCCGTAGGCCAGGTTGAGACTGGTCTGCATCCGGTCGCGGCGGGCGGCGCGGACGGCGGCCAGGGTCTCGGGAGCCAGCACCAGCAGTGCGATGATCACACCGACGACGGCGTGCGGCAGCCCGGCGTCGGCGACGCCCCGCTCGATGGTCGGCGAGACGGCCTTGGCGTCGCCCACCACCGCGACGAGCGCGACCAGCAGCAGACCGAGACTGATCAGGGCGGCACGCAGGCTCGGCGCCACCGCGTGGGCGTCCTCCCCCGACGCGTCCCCGGCCTCCGGCGCCCCGCTCCCCCGGGTGTCCACCGGGAGGAAGTAGTCGCGGTGACGGACCGTCTGTACGGCGATGAACAGGCCGTAGAGCGCGAGGGAGGCACACGCGGCGAAGGTCAGCTGGGCGCTGGAGAACTCGGGGCCGGGCTTGCTCGTGGTGAACGTCGGCAGCACCAGGCTCAGTACGGCGAGCGTCGCGACGGTGGCCAGCGCCCCGCCCGAGCCCTCGGCGTGGAAGACGACGACCCGGTTGCGCAGGGCGCCGACCAGGAGGGATACGCCGACGATGCCGTTGCACGTGATCATGACGGCGGCGAAGACGGTGTCCCGGGCCAGCGAGGCGGTCTTGTCGCCGCCACCGGCCATCAGGGTGACGATCAGGGCCACCTCGATGATGGTGACGGCGACGGCCAGGACGAGGGAGCCGAAGGGTTCGCCGACCCGGAGGGCCACCACCTCCGCGTGGTGGACGGCCGCCAGGACCGCGCCCGCCAGGCAAAGGGAGACCAGCCCCACCGCGAAGGCCGGCAGGTCGCGCCCCCAGCTGAGGACGAGCGCGACGATGGCCACCACGGGGACCACGACGGTCCAGTCGAACAGGGACGTTCTGTGCGTTGCCGTACTCATGTCGGCCAACTTGCCAGAACCGTCACCCCCCTGCGTCACACGGCGCGCTCACGCCCCTCCCAGTACGGGTCGCGCAGCCGCCGCTTGTACAGCTTGCCGTTGGGATCGCGGGGCATCGTCGCGATGAAGTCGACCGTCTTGGGGCGCTTGTAGGCGGCCAGCTGCCGTTCGCAGTGGTGCAGGATCTCGGCGGCCAGCGCGTCACCCGCCTCGAAGCCCTCGGCGGGCTCGATGACGGCCTTGACCTCCTCGCCCCAGTCGTCGTGCGGGATGCCGAAGGCGGCGGCGTCCGCGACCGCCGGGTGGGTGAGGAGGGCGGATTCGATCTCCGCCGGATAGATGTTGACCCCGCCGGAGATGATCATGTCGATCTTGCGGTCCCGGAGGAAGAGGTACCCCTCCTCGTCCATCAGCCCCAGGTCGCCGACGGTGAAGAAGTCGCCGATGCGGTTCTTTCGGGTCTTGCCCTCGTCCTTGTGGTAGCTGAAACCGCCGGTGTTCATCTTGATGTACACGGTTCCGAGTTCGCCGGGCGGCAGCCGGTTGCCGTCGTCGTCGAAGACGGCGAGTTCGCTGATCGGCCAGGCCTTGCCGACGGTTCCGGGCTTCTTCAGCCAGTCCTCGGCGGTGGCGAAGGCACCCCCGCCCTCGCTGGCGGCGTAGTACTCCTCCACGCACCCGCCCCACCAGTCGATCATCGCCCGCTTGACGTGGTCGGGGCAGGGCGCGGCGCCGTGGATGGCGTGCCGCATGGAGCTGACGTCGTAGGCCTCCTTCGTCTCCTGCGGGAGTGCGAGCAGGCGGTGGAACTGCGTCGGCACCATGTGGGTGTGGGTGCACGCGTACTGGTCGATCAGGCGCAGCATCTCGGCCGGTGTCCACTTGTCCATGAGGACCAGCGGGTGCCCGATGTGCAGCGCGGCGCCCGCGAACTGCAGGACGGCGGTGTGGTAGAGCGGCGAGCAGACGAGGTGGACGTTGCCGTCGAAGGGGCGGATGCCGAAGATGCCGAGGAATCCCCCGAGGTACGTCTCCTCGGGGAGCTTCCCGGGCAGCGGGCGACGGATGCCGCGCGGCCGGCCGGTGGTGCCGGAGGTGTAGTTCATGACCCAGCCGAGGGTGCGGTCGGCGGGCGGCGTGGCGGGGTGCGGGGCGAGGAGGTCCTCGTAGGGGCGGAAACCGGCCACCGCTCCGACGGCGTAGCGGTGGCCCGCGGGCAGGCCGGCTTCGTCGGCCGCCGCCGTGGCGGCCTCGGCGAAGCGCTCGTGGGTGATGAGCACCTTGGCCCCGCTGTCGGCGACGATCCAGGCGATCTCGGGGCCGACGAGGTGGTGGTTGACCGGGACGAGGTAGAAGCCGGCCTGTGAGGCGGCGAGGTAGGCGGTGAGGAACTCGACGCCGTTGGGCAGGACGACGGCGAAGGAGTCGCCGGTGCGCATCCCGGCGGCGCGCAACCCGTGGACGAGCCGGTTGACGTCGGCGTGCAGCCGGCCCGCGCTCCACTGTTCACCGTCGGGGGCGGTCAGTACGGTGCGGTCGGGCTCGGCGGCGGCCTGGGCCCAGAAGCCGTTGGTCTCGGTCATGCAGCTCACGCCTCTCGGGTTCGACGGCCGGCCATGCGGTTGATTCGGTCGATGGCCCTCTCGAAGCCGCTGGTCAGCTCGTCGAAGACGGCCTGCACGCTGCGTTCGCTGTTCATCCGGCCGACGATCTGGCCGACCGGGGTTCCGAGCAGCGCCTGGACCTCGTACTTCTGGATCCGTGACACGGCCTCGGCGACCAGCAGGCCCTGGAGCGGCATGGGGAGCGCGCCGGGGCCGTCCGGGTCGTCCCACGCGTCGGTCCACTCGGTGCGCAGCTGGCGGGCGGGCTTGCCGGTGAGGGCGCGGGAGCGGACGGTGTCGCCGGAGCCGGCGGCGAGGAGTTTGGCGGTGAGCGCGCGGGAGTGCAGGTCGGCTTCGGTGGTGGTGAGCCAGAGGGAGCCGAGCCAGACGCCCTGGGCGCCGAGGGCCAGGCCCGCGGCGATCTGCTCGCCGCTGCCGATGCCGCCCGCGGCCAGGACGGGGAGCGGGGCGACGGCTTCGGCGATCTCGGGGACCAGCACCATCGTGGCGATGTCCCCGGTGTGGCCGCCGGCCTCGTAGCCCTGGGCGACGACGACGTCGATGCCGGCTTCGGCGTGACGACGGGCGTGTTTGGCGCTGCCCGCGAGGGCGGCGACGAGGACGCCGTGGTCGTGGGCGCGGCGGATGACGTCGGCGGGAGGGGAACCGAGCGCGTTCGCCAGGAGTTTGATGGGGTAGTCGAAGGCGACGTCGAGCTGGTTCCGTGCCACCCGTTCCATCCAGCCGGTGATCCGCCAGCCGGATGCCTCGCCCTCCGCGAGCTCGGGCACGTGGTGCTTGGCGAGGGTGTCGCGGACGAAGGCGCGGTGTCCGGCGGGGATCATCGCCTCGATGTCGGCTTCGGCGATGCCGTCGACGGCCTTCTTGGCGGGCATGACGACGTCGAGGCCGTAGGGCTTGCCGTCGGTGTGCGCCTGCACCCAGTCGAGGTCGCGTTTGAGGTCGTCGGGGGCGGTGTAGCGGACGGCGCCGAGTACGCCGAATCCGCCCGCGCGGGTGATGGCAGCGGCGACCGCCGGGAAGGGCGTGAAGCCGAAGATGGCGTGCTCGACTCCCAGTTTCTTGCTCAGCTCCGTCTCCATGGGCGTGAGGATGCCGCAGCGCGACGGTCGAGGGAAGGGGTTTCCTGATGCAGCGTCAGATTCTTTGCGGACCGGTCGGTGCGGGAGGCGCGGGCCGCGCGGGCAGATACTGCGAGAGGCGCGACGGCGGACAGGAGGACCGGTGATGGACGAGTTCACGGGGGCGCCCGACGGGACGACCGGGCCCGGCCCGGCGGGCGGGGCGGCCGGTGGAGCGGCGGGCGGCCCGGCGGGCGGGGCGACACCGCCGCCGGCACCGGCCGTCGCGGCGGGAGCCGGCCCGACCGCGGGGGCCGGCCGGGAGGCCGGCGCGGGCGTCGGCGCGGGCGTCGGCGCGGGCGGGCTCAGCCGCAGACGGCTCGGGGCGCGGTTGCTCGCACTCGGCGGGGTGCTCGTCCTCCAGGCGGCCCTGCCCGGGTCCGCCGGCGCCCGCGGCAACCCGGCCGAGCGGCGCGCCCTCCAGGGCCTGAGACTGCGCTACGGCTCCGCACGCCAGGCCGGGCTGCTGGAGAAGCACCTCGAAGGGGTGGCGGAGGAGGCCCGGCGCTTCCTCGGCCCCTCCCCCGAACACCCCTACTACGCCGGGGCGGTCGTCCTCGCCGGGCGCGGCCGCACCGTCGCCCTGCACCGGGCCATGGGCCACGCGGTGCGGTACGCGGACTACGACGGGCGCACCGACCGGGTCCGGGAGTTCCCCGCGGCCGAACGGATCGCGATGGCGGAGGACACCGTCTTCGACCTGGCCTCGCTCACGAAGCTGTTCACCTCCCTGCTGGCCGTCCAGCAGATGGAGCGGGGGCGGCTGGAGCTGGAGGCTCCGGTGGAGCGGTACCTGCCGGAGTTCACCGGGGGCGGCAAGGAGCTGATCACGGTCCGTCAGCTGCTCACCCACACCTCCGGGATGCGCTCGTGGGCGCCCTTCTACCGGGAGTCCACCCGCGAGGGGCAGTTGAGGCTGCTGTGGTCGGTGCGACCGCAGGACACCCCGGGGACGGTGTACCGGTACTCCGACCTGAACCTCATCACGCTCCAGTTGCTTCTGGAACGGATCACCGGCCGCACACTGGACACCCTGCTCCACGAGGAGATCACCGCTCCGCTCGGGATGCACCGCACCCGTTACCGGCCCCCGCTCTCCTGGCGCCGCACCACCGCCGCCACCGAGGTGCAGCGTCCGCCCTGGTCCGGCCTGGACCGCGGCCTGGTGTGGGGCGAGGTCCACGACGAGAACGCGTACGCCCTCGGCGGCGTCGCCGGCCACGCGGGCGTCTTCGGCACCGCCTGGGACCTGGCCGTCCTCGCCCGCGCCCTGCTCGACGGCGGGGTCTACGCCGGGAAGCGCATCCTGCGCCCCGCCTCCGTCGAGCTGCTCTTCACCGACTTCAACACCGCCTTCCCCGGGGACGACCACGGCCTGGGATTCGAGCTCTACCAGCACTGGTACATGGGCGCCATGGCCACCCCGCACTCCGCGGGCCACACCGGCTTCACCGGCACCTCCCTGGTCCTGGACCCCTCCACCGACTCCTTCCTGATCCTGCTCGGCAACTCCGTGCACCCCGTGCGGACCTGGCGGGCCGGCAGCGCGCCCCGGGTCGCCACGGGCAACCGCTTCGCCCGCGCCGTTCCCGTCCGCACCAGGCACGGCGGCCCCGCCTGGTTCTCCGGCATCACCCCGGGCGGCTCGGGCACCCTCACCCTCCCCCCGCTCACGCCCGCAACCGCGGCCGCCCGGCTGCGCTGCGCCCTGTGGTGGGACACCGTGCCGGGCGAAGGCGCCGTCCACCTGGAGGCCTCCGCCGACGGGCGGACCTGGGAGCCCCTGCCCTTCACCACCGTGCGCTCCACCGGCGGCACGCCCGAACCGTGGCCCCAGGGCCGCGCCGACGGCTGGTCGGGCCGCATCTGGCACCGCCTCGAAGCCCCCCTCGCCCCCTGGGCGGGCAGGGAGGTGCGGCTGCGCTTCCGCCACACCGCCACCGGCCGCTACGTGGGGCGCGGCGTGTACGTCGACGTCATCCGCGTCGCCGAGCCCGGCCGCCTGCTCTTCGCCGAGGACCGTCCGGCCGACGCGGACCGCCTGGAGGCCACGGGATGGACCCGTTCGGCCGACTGAGCGTCGGTTCGGAATGAACGCGTCCGCGTCCGCGTTGCGACTCGTTGCCGAAGTTCGTTGACCGTCCGACACGAAGGCAGGCCAGGAACATGACCGATATCGACTGGGACCACCCGATCGACCCCAAGCCCGGCTGGACGCTGGACCACGTCAAGCTGTACGTGGGCTCGAACGGGGCCGAGGGCCAGTTCTGGAACGGGACCCAGACCCTGCTCCTCACCACCCTCGGCCGGATCTCCGGCAAGCCCGTACGCACGCCCCTGATCTACGGCGAGGCCGACGGCCGGTACCTCGTCGTGGCGTCCAAGGGCGGCCACCCCGAGGACCCGCTCTGGTACAAGAACCTGAAGGCCCACCCCGAGGTCCGCGTCCAGGTCGGCCCGAAGGTCGTCCAGGGCACCGCGCGCACCGCGACCTCCGAGGAGCGCGCCGCGTACTGGCCCGTGATGGTGGGGCACTGGCCCGCGTACGACGAGTACCAGACCAAGACGGACCGCGAGATCCCGATCGTGGTCATCGAGCCCGTGCGGCAGGTCGCGTAACGGCTCAGCGGCCCAGGACCGCCATGGCGGCGTTGTGGCCGGGGACCCCGCTGACACCGCCGCCGCGCACCGCGCCCGCCCCGCACAGCAGCACGTTCGGGTAGGCCGTCTCCACGCCCCAACGGCCCGCGCCCGCCGCATCGCCCGCGCCCTCATCGGCGTAGGGCCACGACAGGTCGCGGTGGAAGATGTGCCCTCCGGGCAGGCGCAGTTCGCGGTCCAGGTCGAGCGGGGTCTTGGCCTCGATGCAGGGCCGGCCGTCCGCGTCGAGCGCGAGGCACTCCGTGAGCGGCTCGGCCAGGTGCGCGTCGAGCTGGGCCAGGGTGCCGGCCAGCAGCACCTCGCGCGCGACGGTGTTGCCGCCGTGTCCCTTCTCGAACAGCCGGGCCGGGGTGTGCAGGCCGAACAGGGTCAGGGTCTGGTAGCCGCGCGCCACGAGTTCGGGCCCGAGGATCGAGGGGTCCGTCAGCGAGTGGCAGTAGATCTCGGAGGGCGGCACGGAGGGCAGTTCACCCCTCGCGGCCTCCGCGTAGGCCCGTGCGAGCTGCTCGTACCCCTCGGCGATGTGGAAGGTGCCGCCGAACGCCTCGCGCGGGTCAACCGAGGTGTCCTTGAGCCGGGGCAGCCGCCGCAGCAGCATGTTGACCTTGAGCTGGGCGCCCTCCGCCGGGGCGGCCGGGGTCTCGCGGAGCAGTTCCGCGAGGGCCTGCGGCGAGGCGTTCACCAGCACCGTGCGGCCCGCGACGGCGCCCTCGCCGGTCGGCGTCCGGAACGTCACCTCGGCCGGCGCGGCCGTGCCGTCCGCGTCGATCCGCAGCGCCTCGTGGCCCGTGAGGATCTGCGCCCCCGCCGACCGCGCGGCCCGCGCGAGGGCGTCGGTGAGCGCGCCCATACCGCCGACGGGGACGTTCCAGTCGCCCGTGCCGCCGCCGATGACGTGGTAGAGGAAGCAGCGGTTCTGCGCGAGGGAGACGTCGTGGGCGTCGGCGAAGGTGCCGATCAGGCCGTCCGTCAGCACCACGCCGCGCACGAGGTCGTCGGCGAAGTGGTGCTCCACGGCCCGGCCCAGCGGTTCCTCGAACAGCATCCGCCAGGCGGCCTCGTCGTCGATGCGGGCCCGTAGCCCGGCGCGGGTGGGCAGCGGCTCGGTGAGGGTCGGGAACACCTTCCGGGCGAGCCGGCCCGTCATCGCGTAGAAGGCGCGCCAGCTCTCGTACTCCCGGTCGGAGCCGGTCAGCCGTGCGAAGGATTCCCGCGTGCGGGCCTCGGAGCCGCCGACGAGCAGTCCGCCCGCGCGGCCGCCGCGCTCGACGGGCGTGTACGAGGAGACCGTGCGCCCGCGTACCGCGAAGTCCAGGCCCAGGTCGCGCACGATCTTCGCCGGGAGGAGCGAGACGAGGTAGGAGTAGCGGGAGAGTCTGGCGTCCATGCCCGCGAACGGGCGGGTGGAGACGGCGGCGCCACCGGTGTGCCCGAGCCGTTCGAGGACCAGTACGGACTTGCCCGCGCGGGCCAGGTACGCGGCGGCCACCAGGCCGTTGTGGCCGCCGCCCACGATCACCACGTCGTAGGCCGCCTGCCGGAAGGGCTCCGAGGTCGTCGTCATGGCTCTTGGTAGCACACCTGGCCGAGCCGCTCCAGACAGTAGGCCTCGTCGGCGTGGGCCAGCACCGTGTCGGGGTGCCCCTCGCCGAGGGACCGTTCACGGATGCCCGAGAGTTCCCGGTACAGGGGCAGCGCCTCGTGCCAGCGGCCCAGCCGGCCCAGTCCGACGGCGAGTTCGCGGCGGCTGACCAGCGTGTCCGGGTGCTCCGCGCCCAGCACCTCGACCCGCGCCTTCGCGACCTTGCCCGCCTCGGCCACCGCCTCCTCCCAGCGGTCCAGCCGGCCGAGGTTCACGCCGAGGACGTGCCGGGCGCGCAGGGTCTCGGGGTGGGTGTCGCCGTACGCGCGGGTCCGGTCGCGCACCAGGGCGCGGAACAGGTCGAGGGCCTCCACGGCGCGGCCGGTGCGCCCGAGCGCGACCCCGGTCTCGTAGCGGGCGGCCAGGGCGTCGGGATGGTCGCGGCCCAGGATCCGTTCGCGGACGGCGGCGACCTGCCGGAAGCCGGCCAGCGCCTCGTCCCAGCGGCCGAGGCGACCGAGCGCGTACGCGACCTCGTACCGGGTCAGCAGCGTGTCGGGGTGTTCGGCGCCGAGCACGGCCGCGCGGTCCGCCGCGACCGTGGCGGCGGTGCGGTGGGCGTCCTCGTACCGGCCGAGGGCGCCCAGCGCGCAGGCGAGGTTGTGGCGGCAGAGCAGGGTGTCGGGATGGCGCGGGCCCGCGGTGCGGACACGGGCGGCGAGCACCGCACCGTAGATCTCGCAGGCCTCGCGGTGACGTCCGAGGCGGCCCAGTTCGTACGCCTCCTCCTGACGGGCCGCGAGGGTGTCGCCGTGGTCGGGCCCCAGCACCGTGGCCCTCCCCCGGGCCACGGCTGCGTACACGGCGAGCGCCTGCTCGGGCCGGCCGGCGCGGCTGAGGGCGTAGGCGCGGGCATGGGCGGCGCTGAGCGCCTCGGGGTGCTCCTGGTCGCCGCCGGGGGCACCGGCGCGGGGCAGCCCGACGGCGAGGGTGAGCCGGGGGTCGGCGGCGGCGTCGGGCCGCTGGATCGGGCGGGTCACGCCGGGCCGGGCAGTGGTCCAGGAACCGGTGAGCACGGCCCACTCCCCGCTGGCGGGGCGGGCGTCGGTACCGGCCTTGCGCCCGGCGGTCATCCCCCGGGCCCAGTCGGGCAGCGGAGGCTGCGCGCCGGACGGCCCGCCGGCGCCGAGGCGGTACTCGACGAGCCGCCGGTGCAGGTGGCGGGCGTCGCCGGGGCGGTCCTCGGGCTGCTTGGCGAGCAGTTCGAGGACGAGCCGGTCGAAGTACTCGGGCAGCTCGGGGCGGTGTTCGCGCGGCGGTACGGGCGCGGTGTCGCGGTGGCCGACCAGGACGGACCACGAGTCGCCGAGGTCGAAGGGCGGGGCGCCGGTGGCGATCTCGTACAGGACGCAGCCGAGGGAGTAGAGGTCGCTGCGGTGGTCGACCTCGCCGCCGGCGATCTGCTCGGGCGACATGTAGTGCGGGGTGCCCATGGCCATGCCGCCGCCGGTGAGTTTGGCGGTGAAGCCGATGTCGTGGGCGAGGCGGGCGATGCCGAAGTCACAGATCTTCACGGTGCCGTCGGTCAGCCGCATGATGTTGGCGGGCTTGAGGTCGCGGTGGACGACGCCCTGGTCGTGGGTGTAGCCGAGCGCCGCGGCCATCTGTTCGGCGATGTCGACGACGACGTCCACGGGCAGCGGGCGCGACTCGTTGTCGGCGAGGAGCTGGCTGAGGTTGCGACCGTCCAGGAGTTCCATGACGAGGTAGAGGGGGCCGCCGGCCGCGCTGTCGTCGCCGAAGTCGTGGACCACGGTGACGCCGCGGTGCTGGAGCGCTGCGGCAACCCGCGCCTCGCGGCGGAAGCGTTCGCGCAGCACCTGGGTGAAGTGGGTGTCCTGCTCGGGTCCGAGGGGCTTGAGGCACTTCACGGCGACCTGGCGGCCGAGTGATTCGTCCCGGGCCCGCCATACCTCGCCCATGCCGCCGCGCCCGATCAGATCGAGCGACCGGTACCGGCCCTGGATCAGTCTGGACTCCGCCATGTCTTGAAGCCGCCCCCGTGTGTCGTGCCACGCCCTCCCCGGACGGTCCAGTATGGCCGCTGATGTACGCAGTGTGTACGCCGAGGGGCGACTCCCGGGGCCCCTGCGGCGCATCGCTTTCAAGATGTGACCTGACGGGGGCCGGCGGCGCGGACCTGGGGGGATGGTGGGCAGCAGGCGGCTGGTGGGGCGCGGGGGGCGGCTGAGGGCGGCCGGGTCGGTCGCGGATACGACGGCCCGCCTTCCCTGCGCGGCACTCCTCATCCTTCCCTATTCTTCTCTCATCAGGGATGGTTACGGTAATGTCCGTTAGTATGGAGAGTTCTGAACGAGAGCTGTACTCGGTCGGTGAGGTGGCGCAGCGCCTGGGGCTGCACGTGCGGACCGTCCGGGCGTACGTGCGCGAGGGTCGCCTCAAGGCCGTGCGCATCGGTAAGCAGTACCGGATCGCCCGCGAGGACTTCGAGGCGCTGACGGGAGGCCCGGCCGCCGGCGCGGTCGCGGAGACCGTCGCCCCGCGCGGCCACGTGGAGGTGTCGAGCATCGTCCAGATCGACGCGATCGGCCCCGACGCGGCGAGCCGGCTGAGCACCCTCGTCACGGCCGGGGGCCAGTTCTCCCGCGACACCCCCGAGCCCCTGCGCATCCAGACCGTCTACGACGAGGCACGGGCCCGTATGAAGATCGTGGTCCTCGGCAACGCCGCCGCCACCGCCGACCTGCTGCTCCTGCTCGACGGCGTACTCGGCCCGGGCAACGGCATCCTGTCGGACGACTCCGCGCAGGGAGTCGACCGTGGCTGACGTGGTGGTGCGCCGGCACGGCGTGCCCGTCCTCGTCTGCGACGCCGAGGGGCCGCGGATCTCCACCGAGCAGGACGCTCTGGACCACCTGATCGGCGGCGCCTTCCAGGGCGCGGACGTGGTGGCGGTCCCGGCGGTACGGTTCGACGACCGCTTCTTCGACCTGAGCACGGGTCTGGCCGGCGCGGTCATGCAGAAGTTCGTCAACTACCGCCTGCGGCTGGTGGTCGTGGGCGACCTCTCCCCCCACCTGCGCTCCGGCACCGCCCTGCGGGACCTGGTGCGCGAGGCGAACCGTGGCCACCACGTCTGGTTCGTCCCCGACTTCGCCGCCCTGACGGCGCGCCTGGCCCCCTAGCTGCCGACATGAACACCCGGTGCCGTCACGGTACTTGGGCCGCGCCGACGGTGGCGGCCGTCCCGGGCCGGGGCAGAGTCGGGCATCGCCGGACCCTTCGTCGTGGTGGCGTGGTGTGCGGGTTCTTCCCGCCTGGTTACGCGGGTTCCGGGGTGAAGCGGAACATCTCGTCCGCCCCGGGCTGGACGACGCCGTAACTGCTCTCCGGGACTTCGTTCCAGGCGCCGGGCAGGTCCGACAGGGGTTCGGAGACGATCAGCCGGGTCTCCTCGGAGAGGTCCTCCAAGTAGGGGACGTCCGGATGCAGTGTGCGCAGCGTGTCCACCCGGCTGCTGTAGAACAGCGAACGGGAGGCGCCCTGGCTGGAGTAGCGGAAGGCCCAGAGGCGTTCCCCGTCGGTCACGGCGACGGTCATCTGCATCGGGAACTCCACCCCGTGCTCGCGGCCGCTGCGCTCCACGACCCCCACCATCCGGGCGACGGCGCCGGGCGGGTCCTGGTCCCGGCCGAGGGTGACGGCGAGGTAGAACATCACTTCGGAGTCGGTGGTGCCCTCGATACCGGTGAACAGGGCCGGGTCCACGAGCATGCAGAGGTCACGGCGCATCAAGTGGAAGCCGGATATGGCACCGTTGTGCATCCACATCCAGCGACCGTGCCGGAACGGGTGGCAGTTCGACTGCTGAACCGCGGTTCCCGTCGACGCACGGATGTGGGCGAAGAACAGGGGGGAGCGGACGTGGTCCGCGATCTCGCGCAGGTTGCGGTTGTTCCAGGCGGGGCCGATGTCCCGCATGACGGCCGGGGTGACGTCCTCCTTCGTGTACCAGCCGACGCCGAAGCCGTCACCGTTGGTGGTCTCCGCCCCCAGGCGGGAGTGCAGGCTCTGGTCGATCAGCGAGTGCGCCGGCTTGTACAGCAGGGCATCGAGCAGCAGGGGCGTTCCCGAGTACGCCAGCCATCTGCACATGGGCGATCACCTGTGTCCCTCCCTACGGCGCCGGCGGAGCGGAACCGCGGAGCCGGGAGTCAGTCGTTCGGCCAGGGACGCTCCTGCCCCGGCGTACCCATTCTCCCGTCCCCCCGCCGGGACCGCCACGCGGCGGCGCCGGCCGGACCCCACGCCGCACACCCGGCCGGCCGGGCGGGGGCCGCAAACCGTTCGCCGCCGCTCGCCCCGCCCGGTACCGTCGCGAGGAAGTTCCGTACTGCCGGGAGCCCCTGGGATCTGCGCGCGGCCCCCACCCGGAAGTTCCCACGGCGAAAGTTGGGTTGCGTCCATGGCATGCCGTATCGGTGAGCTCGTCCTCGACTGCCGGGACCCCGAGGTACTGGCCCGGTTCTGGTGCGAGGTCCTGGACTTCGTGGTGCTCTCCCGCGAGGACGACGGGAGCATCGAGATCGGGCCGCGCGAAGGGTTCGGCGGCGCGCAGCCGACGATCTTCCTCAGCCGCTGCGACGAGCCGGAGCCCGCCAAGCCCCGGCTGCACATCGACGTCAACGCCACCGACCGCGACCAGGACGCCGAGCTCGAACGCCTCCTGGGGCTCGGGGCCCGCCCGGCCGACGTCGGCCAGACCGGGGAAGAGTCCTGGCACGTCCTCGCCGACCCCGAAGGCAACGAGTTCTGCCTGCTGGCCGGCCGCCTCCCGCCCCTGTGACGGCCCGGCTCCACCACGGACTCAGCGGCGGACGCGCGGCATGCCGAGCCCGATCCACGAGATGATCTCGCGCTGGATCTCGTTGTTGCCGCCGCCGAAGGTGAAGATCACGGCGCTGCGGTAACCGCGTTCGAGTTCGCCGTGCAGGACCGCGCCCGCGGAGCCGTCCTTGAGGGAGCCGGCCGCGCCGACCACCTCCATGAGCCAGGCGTAGGCGTCCCGGCGGGCCTCCGAGCCGTAGACCTTGACGGCGGAGGCGTCCTGGGGCGTGAGGGTCCCGGACTGGACGGCGTTCACCATCTGCCAGTTGAGGAGCTTCATCGCGTCGAGCCGGGCGTGGGTGCGGGCGAGGCGGCCGCGGACCCAGGAGAGGTCGATGACCCGGCGCCCGTCGGCCAGTTTGGTCTGCGCCGCCCACCGCTGGACGTCGTGCAGGGCCCGGATGGCCATGGTGCCGTGGGCGGCGAGGGTGACGCGCTCGTGGTTGAGCTGGTTGGTGATCAGGCGCCAGCCCTTGTTCTCCGCGCCGACGCGCCGGCTCGCGGGGACCCGGATGTCCTCGTAGTAGCTGGCGGTGGTGTCGTGCGAGGCCAGGGTGTTGATGAGGGTGCAGGAGTAGCCGGGGCCGGAGGTCGGCACGAGGAGCATGCTGATGCCCTTGTGCGCGGGGGCGTCGGGGTCGGTGCGGACGGCGAGCCAGACCCAGTCGGCCGTGTCGCCGTTGGTGGTCCAGATCTTCTGGCCGTTGACCACGTAGGTACCGGTCTCCTCGTCGCCCTCCCGCACCGCCTTGCACTTGAGTGCGGCCAGGTCGGTCCCGGCGTCGGGTTCGCTGTAGCCGATGGCGAAGTCGATCTCGCCGGAGAGGATGCGGGGCAGGAAGTACGCCTTCTGCTCGTCGGTGCCGAACTGCATGAGCGTCGGCCCGACGGTGTTCAGCGCCATCAGCGGCAGCGGTACGACGGCCTGCGCGGCCTCGTCGAAGAAGATGAACTGGTCCATGGGCGACATGCCGCGCCCGCCGTACTCCTGCGGCCAGCCGACGCCGAGCCAGCCGTCGGCGCCGAGGCGGCGGATGGTCTCGCGGTAGAAGCGCTTCTGGGCGGCGGGGTCCTCGTAGCGTGCGTAGACGTCCTGCGGGACCAGCTCGGCGAAGTAGGCGCGCAGTTCGCTGCGCAACCGCTCCTGCTCAGGCGTGTATTCGAGGTGCACGGCCCCTCCGGGTGTCTCGCGGTCCGTCCGTCGGCCGGTCCGTCCGCCGGCGCAGCGTAGATTAGAACCTGTTTCAAGAATCCGGAAGTGTGGTGCCGGGCCGGGCTTTCGGCATGCACGCGCGGGGGGGGGCGGCGCTCTCGCGCCGTGCCCGCCCGCCCTGCCGGCCGCGGTCACCGCCGAGGGCGGTGACCGCGGCCGGGGCTCAGGTGAGGGCGGCGATCATCGCCGCGGCCGTCGCCGCCATCGCCGTGCGGGCGGCGGTGAGGTACGGGCGGGGGTCCGCCGGGGTGAGGTGGGTGCGGATCGCTTCGGTCATGGCCACGTTCAGCGCGGTGCCGATGTTGACCTTGCGGATGCCGCCCGCGACGGCCGCCGCGAGTTCGGCGTCCGGGAGTCCCGAGGATCCGTGGAGGACGAGCGGGACCTCCACCGCCTTGGCCAGGCGGCCCAGGAGCCCGTGGTCCAGGGAAGCGGTCCGGCTGGTCATGGCGTGGCTGCTGCCGATGGCGACGGCCAGCGCGTCCACCCCCGAGTCGGCGACGAACCGCCGCGCCTCGTCGGGATCGGTACGGGCGCCCGGCGCGTGCGGGTCCGGCGGGGCGGCGCCGTCCTTGCCGCCGACCTCCCCCAGCTCCGCCTCGATCCACAGGCCGTTGGCGTGGGCCCACTCGGCTGCGGAGCGGGTGGCCTCCAGGTTCTCGGCGTAGGGCAGTTGCGCCGCGTCGTACATCACCGATCCGAACCCCGCGTCCACGGCCTGGCGCAGCAGTTCCGAGCTCTTCACGTGGTCGAGGTGGAGGCCTACGGGTACCCCCGCGGCCTCTGCGCTCGCGGAGGCCGCCCGGGCGATGGGGAGCAGCCGGCCGGACCTGAACTTCACCGCGTTCTCGCTCAGTTGCAAGATGACCGGCAGCCCGGCCCGTTCGGCTCCCTCGATGACGGCCTCGGCGTGCTCCAGCGTGATGATGTTGAAGGCGGCGACGGCGCGGCCGGCCGCCGCCGCCTCCGTGACGAGCGCGCCCGCCGGTACGAGGCTCATCGGACCGCCTCCTCGCCCGCCGTCAGGATCACGGAGCGGGTCAGGTGCCGTGGCGCGTCGGGGTCGAGGGCGCGGTGGGCGGCCACGGCGAGGGCCAGCCGGTGGACCCGTACCAGCTCGGCGAGCGGGTCGAGCCGCCCGGCCACCCACTCCGCGCCGGTCGCCAGGACCTGCTCGGCGAGCCCCTCCGGGGTCTCGCCGAGGGACCACGTGACGGTTCCGGGTCCGGTGACGCTGATCGGTCCGTGCCGGTATTCCATCGCCGGGTAGGACTCGGCCCAGGAGAGGGAGGCCTCGCGCATCTTGAGCGCGGCCTCGTTCGCCAGCCCGACGCTCCAGCCGCGGCCGAGGAAGGTGAACTGCCCCCGGGTGTCGAGCCCTTCGGGCAGCGGCTCGGCGAGTGCGGTGCGGGCGTCCGCCACGACGGCGGGGTCGTACGCGCCGACGTGGGCGCGCAGCAGCGTCAGGGCCGTGGTGGCGAACCGGGTCTGCACGACGGACTGCTCGTCGGCGAAGTCCAGTACCACGAGTTCGTCCGCGAGGGTCATCACGGGGGTGGCCGGGTCGCCGATGACGGCGGTGGTGGCCACCCCGGCGTCCCGCAGCCCGGCCAGCAGGTCGAGCACCTCGGTGGTCGTGCCGGACCGGGTCAGTGCCACCACCCGGTCGTAGCGCCGGTGGCGGGGGAACTCGGAGGCGGGGAAGGCGTCGGTCTCGCCCTGCCCGGCTTCCTCGCGCAAGGCGGCGGCCGCCTGGGCCATGTAGTACGAGGTGCCGCATCCGACGATCGCGGTCCGCTCCCCGGGCTGCGGCAGCACCGTCCGCCGCGCGGGGGCCAGTTCGGCGGCCCGCTCCCAGCATGCGGGTTGCGTGACCAGCTCGTGCGCGACGTGACTCATAGGGGCTCCCTGGAGCAGTGGGTCTACCGATGCGTGTTCTTGCACGGTATCGGGCCGTTTCGCGCAACTTCAAGCATCTGCGGCCCCATCGTCTGGGTTAATCTCGAGCCGTGGGCCGAACGACGGGCCGGGAAAGTGGGAGGGGGGCCATGACCCGCAAGGAACGCTGGCAGAGACTGCTGGATCTGCTGGTCGAGCGGGGCGGGCTGGAGGTGGAACCGGCCGCCGAGCTCCTCGGCGTGTCCGCGGCCACCATCCGGCGCGACCTCGACCAGCTGGCCGAGCAGCAGATGCTGGTCCGTACGCGCGGTGGGGCGGTGCCGCACGGGGTGTCGTACGAACTGCCGTTGCGCTACCGCACGTCCCGCCGGGCCGCCGAGAAGGGCCGGATCAGCGAGGCGGTGGCCGCCCTCATCGCCCCGGGCGAGGTGATCGGCCTGACGGGCGGGACGACGACGACCGAGGTCGCCCGGGCCCTTGCCGCCCGCCCGGACCTCGCCACCGGCTCGCCCGCCCTGACCGTGGTGACCAATGCCCTCAACATCGCGGGCGAGCTGGTGATCCGGCCGCAGTTCAAGATCGTGCTGACGGGTGGGGTGGCCCGGCCGCAGTCCTACGAACTGACCGGCCCGCTGGCTCAGCAGGTGCTCGGGCAGCTCAGCATGGACACCGCGGTGGTCGGTGTGGACGCCTTCGACCCGGCCGACGGCGCGGCGACCCGCCACGAGGACGAGGCGGCGATGAACCGCCTGCTGTGCGAGCGGGCCCGGCGGGTGGTGATCGCGGCGGACTCCAGCAAGCTCGGGGTCCGGGCCTTCGCGCGCATCTGCGCGACCGACGCGGTGGACGTGTTGGTGACGGACACGGGCCTCCCGGAGACGGTCGCGAAGGCCTTCACCGCGGCGGGGGTGGAGGTCCGCCGGGTGTGACGGCGGCCGGCATTCGGGGCCGCACGCACGACGTCTCGCCCGTGCGGCGCACGGCGCTGCCGGCTGCCATCCGGTGCACCGGCCGGGCGACGGCGAGCGGGCGCCGCCCGGGCAGCGGCCTCGGCGTCGGCCGTGGGCAGTCGGCCGTCGGCCGGGCGGTGGGCGCCCGGCCCGGGTGGGCGGGGGTCGTGCTCGGGGCACCGCGCCGGGACAGCCCTTACGGGACGTGGTGCCGGTGGGGCACGGCTGCGCGGGCCTTCGGACCGGCCGGCCGACGGGTATCGGCGAGCGCCCGGCCGGGCCGCGCGCTGCTCGGTGACCGCCTGGTCCGGGCGGGCTTCGGGAAACCACGCTTCCCGGTCTCCGGGGCGTCAGCGAACCCCGCACGGCGAGCAGGTGACGGCCGGACCTCACTCTCCGGGAACTGCCGGCTCTGGCTCCACGGACCGCGTCAGGCCCGCGGGCGACGGCCTCGGCGACGAGCGGATGCCCGGACCGCGCGCCCGGACTGCCCCTCGCCCGTGCGCCCGATGCCACCGGACCGGCCGCGCCGTCCCGCAAGGCGGCGGGCCCCCGGCGCGCTCACCGGTAGCGACGGCGGCCGCGCCCCCGGTCCGGGTCACGGCCACACGGGCCGTGTTCCGACCCGGCGTGCGGACGGACAGTCCGCGCCGCGCAGCCCCTCCCGGCCCGGCGAACACCGGCTGGGCGGAGGTGATCCCGGGCCCGGCCGGGGGCTCTACCGGTAGCGGGGTCAGGGGGTGGGGACGCGTTGGGCCTCGCGGGTCAGGGCGGCGAGGACCGGGGCGATCAGGGGGTGGGTCTCCGCGCCGCGCCGGGTCGCCGCGAAGACGCGGCGGGTGGCGGCCGGGCCGGAGACCGGGCGGACCTGGACCTCCTTGAGGTCCATGCCGCGCAGGGCGGAGCGCGGCACGAGAGCGACGCCCGCGCCCGCCCCCACCAGGGCCGTCACCGCGCGGAAGTCGTCGGAGGAGTGCGCGAAACGGGGCTGGAAGCCGGCCAGTTCGCAGGCCAGCAGCGTCACGTCGTGGCACGGGTTGCCGGGGTACTGACCCACCCAGTCCGAGTCCGACAGCTCCGCGAGCGACACCGTGGGCAGGCCGGCGAGGCGGTGCCCCACCGGCAGGACCGCGTCGAAGGGTTCCGCGTAGAGCGGGAGAACGGACAGCCTGCCGTCGTCGGCGCCCGGGGCGCCCCGGTACTCCACGGCCAGGGCCAGGTCCGCCTCGCCGTCCAGCAGCAGCGGCAGGCTCTGGTCGCCCTCCGCGTCGCGGACCCGCAGCCGGATGCCCGGGTGGTCCACGGCCAGCCGGGCGATCGCCGGCGCCAGGACCTCGGCGATGCCGGTGGCGAAGGCGGCCACCGTGACCTCGCCCGCCGAGCCGCCCGCGTAGGCGGCGAGTTCGGCTTCCGCCCGCTCCAGCTGGGCCAGCACCTCGTGGGCGTGCCCGAGCAGGATCTCCCCGGCGGCGGTGAGCCGCACGCCCCGGCCGCTCCGTGTCAGCAGGGCGTGCCCGGTCTCCTGCTCCAGCGCCGCGAGCTGCTGCGATACGGCGGAGGGGGTCAGGTACAGGGCTGCGGCCGCGGCGGTCACCGTACGGTGGTCCGCCACGGCCCGCAGGACACGCAGCCGGCGGGGGTCGATCACCCCGCCATTGTCGCAGGCCCCGGCGGTCCCGCGGGCCCCCGCCGTCACCGGCCCCCGGCCCTCACGGGCCCCCGCGGTCACGGCCCCCGGCGTCTCGGGGACCCCCGCCGCACCGGGCCCCGCGGCTCAGGCCCCCGCCGTCGCCAGCGCCGCGCGGGCGTCGACGAAGGCGGCCACCGCACGCTCCACGTCCGCCGTCGAGTGGGCGGCCGACAGCTGGACGCGGATGCGGGCCGCGCCCATCGGCACCACCGGGTAGGAGAAGCCGATCACGTACACGCCGCGCTCCAGCAGGAGCTCCGCCATGCGGGCCGCCTCGGCCGCGTCGCCGATCATGACGGGGGCGATGGCGTGGTCCCCGGGCAGGACCTCGAATCCGGCCGCGGTCATCTTCGTGCGGAACAGCTCGGTGTTGGCGGCCAGCTGCTCCCGCAGGTCGCCGGCGGACTCCAGCAGGTCCAGGACCTTGAGGGAGGCGGCCGCGATGACCGGGGCGAGGGAGTTGGAGAAGAGGTACGGGCGCGAGCGCTGGCGCAGCAGCTCGACGATCTCGGCGCGGGCCGCGACGTAGCCGCCGGAGGCGCCGCCGAGGGCCTTGCCGAGGGTGCCGGTGATGATGTCGACGCGGTCCATGACGCCGTGCAGCTCCGGGGTGCCGCGGCCGCCGGGGCCGACGAAGCCGACGGCGTGCGAGTCGTCCACCATGACCATGGCGTCGTAGCGCTCGGCGAGGTCGCAGATCTCGGCGAGCGGGGCGACGTAGCCGTCCATCGAGAACACGCCGTCGGTGACGATCAGGCGGCGACGGGCGTCCTGGGTGTCCTTGAGCCGGGTCTCCAGCTCTGCGAGGTCGCGGTTCGCGTAGCGGTAGCGGCGGGCCTTGGACAGGCGGATGCCGTCGATGATCGAGGCATGGTTGAGGGCGTCGGAGATCACCGCGTCCTCGGCGCCGAGCAGGGTCTCGAAGACGCCGCCGTTCGCGTCGAAGCACGAGGAGTAGAGGATCGTGTCCTCCTGGCCGAGGAACGCAGAGAGGCGGGCCTCCAGTTCCTTGTGCACCTCCTGGGTGCCGCAGATGAAGCGGACCGAGGCCATGCCGTAGCCCCAGCGGTCCAGCGCGTCCTTGGCGGCGGCGACCACCTCGGGGTGGTCGGCCAGCCCGAGGTAGTTGTTGGCGCAGAAGTTCAGGACCTCTCCGGCGGAGCCACCGGAGGTGACGGCGACGGACGCGCTCTGCGGGGTGCCGATGACGCGCTCGGGCTTGTGCAGGCCGGCGGACCGGATCTCGTCGAGGGTGGTGCGCAGGTCGGCGCGGACGGTCTCGAACATGGGGCGGTGCTCTCTTTCTCCTGGTGGCGGAGGGAGGGGGGCGGGGCCCCCGCGGAGGGTGGGTGCGGGGGCGGCCGGAGTAGAGGGTCCGGGGAGCACGGGACGGTGGTGCCGTCCCGGTCCCCGGTGGCGGTCAGGCCGTCCAGTCCAGGATGATCTTGCCGCTGCGGGCGGTCGACGCCTCGTCGAAGGCGGCCTGGAAGTCGGTGTGGGAGTAGCGGCCGGTGATGACGGGGCTCAGGTCCAGCCCGCCTTCCAGCAGCACGGTCATCGCGTACCAGGTCTCGAACATCTCGCGGCCGTAGATGCCCTTGATAGTGATCATCGAGGTGACGACCTTGGCCCAGTCGACGGGGAACTCCTGGGCGGGCAGGCCCAGCATGGCGATCCGGCCGCCGTGCGTCATGTTGTCGATCATGTCGCGCATGGCCTCGGCACGGCCCGACATCTCCAGTCCGATGTCGAAGCCCTCGCGCAGCCCCAGCTGCGCCTGCGCGTCGGCGATCGAGGATTCCGCGACGTTCACCGCGAGGGTGGCCCCGGCCTTGCGGGCGATGTCGAGGCGCTCGGGGCTGACGTCGGTGATGACGACGTTGCGCGCACCGGCGTGCCGGGCCACGGCGGCGGCCATGATGCCGATCGGGCCGGCGCCGGTGATCAGGACGTCCTCACCGACCAGCGGGAAGGACAGCGCGGTGTGCACGGCGTTGCCGAACGGGTCGAAGATGGCCGCCACGTCCAGGTCCACGGCGGTCCGGTGCACCCACACGTTCTGCGCGGGCAGCACCACGTACTCGGCGAACGCGCCGTCCCGCCCCACGCCGAGGCCCACCGTGCTGCGGCACAGGTGACGGCGCCCGGCCAGGCAGTTGCGGCACTTGCCGCACACCAGGTGGCCCTCGCCGCTGACGAGGGCGCCGATCTCGATGTCCCGGACGTCGGCGCCGAGCGCGGCGACCTCGCCCACGAACTCGTGCCCCAGCACCAGCGGCGTCTTGACGGCGCCCTGCGCCCAGCCGTCCCACGCCCGGATGTGCAGGTCGGTCCCGCAGATACCGGTCCGCAGCACCTTGATCAGCACGTCGCCGGGGCCGTACTCGGGCTCGGGGACGTCCATGAGCCACAGCCCGGGTTCGGCCTTGTGCTTGACGAGTGCCTTCATGGGGTGGCTCCAGGCATGTGAAGGGTGACGCGGCGGGCGTGCGGGCCCGCGCGGCCGAGGGGTGACGGGACCAATCTGCCGAGCGGCGCGGTGATCAGTCCATCGAGACTTTCTTAAGCGGGTCGACAGCGCAGCTTCACGCCTATGCTCCTCGGGTGACGGGGCAGGGCCGGCCGGGACCGGGCCGGGAGCAGGGGAACGGGGAGGTGGGGGGCGTGCCGAGTCTGCGCAGCAGGGCGCTGTCGGTCGCGCTGATCGCGACGGGGCGGCGAAGACGGTTCGCGAGCGCCGAGGCGGTGCGCGCCAGGGTGGCGCAGGCCGCCAGGCGGCCGGCGTCGCACCTGCCGCCGCGTTCGCTGGGCCGGATCGCCGAGGTCTCGCGGGCCTTCGTCGGGGCCTGGCCGGTGTACGACATCTCGCCGCGCGGGACGGAAGCGGTGGCGCAGGTGCTGTACGTGCACGGTGGCGCCTACATCGACGGACTGGTGCGGCCGCACTGGTCGATGATCCGTACGCTCGTCGCCCGGGCCCGTGCCCGCGTCGTCGTACCGGCCTACATCCTGGCCCCCCGCGGGACGGCAGACCGGAACGTGCCGGTCGCCGCCGACCTGCTGAGCGGGCTCATCGAGAGCGGTGGCGCGGGCGGGACGGTACTGATCGGGGACGGCGCGGGGGCCGGTCTGGCACTGGCCGCGGCGCAGCGCCTGCGGGACCGAACGGGGGCGCAGCCGTCCCGGATCGTGCTGATCTCGCCCTGGCTGGACGTGTCGATGAGCCATCCGGCGCAGCCGGACATCGAGCGGGCGGACCCGCTGCTGGCCCGGCCCGGGCTGGCCGAGGCCGGGCGGCTGTACGCGGGCACCCTCGCCGCCGACGACCCCCGGGTGAGCCCGCTGCTGGGGTCCTTCGAGGGGCTGGCGCCGCTGACGGCGTTCACGGGCACCAGGGACGTGCTGACCACCGACAGCCGGGAGCTGCTGCGGCGGGCGCGGGCGGAGGGCGTGGACGTGGACTTCCACGAGGCGGTGGGGCTGCCGCACGGCTACCCGTTGCTGCCCGTCCCGGAGGGCCGGGCGGCGCGGGAGCGGATCGTGGACCTGGTCAGGGCCGCCGCAGAGCTGTGAGGGACGACGGGGCGCCACCGCCCCGGCCCGCGAGCCGTGCGCCGGCCCCGGCCGGCGCCCCGGCACCGGCCTCACGCTCAGGCCAGGCAGGTCATCAGCGAGCTGACCGGCCGGGCCCGGTAGGCCGCCCAGAAGGCTTCGTCGCGCTCCGCGTCGGGCGGCGGGGTGCGTACGGGCTGCCAGCCGGCGGTGGTGAACCCGGCCTCGACCGCCGCTTCGCAGAAATCGGCGTGCGCCCAGGCACGGAACTCGAAGTGCGCGTCGGGACGGGAGACGAACTGGGCCCGCACGAGCGGGGCCTCCGGGTGCGGCTCGCGCCGCAGGACCCGTACGCCGTAGGGGGACCAGTCCGGGCAGGGGAACGCCCCCGGGTTCGGCACGATGGCCAGCAGCCGGCCCCCGGGCCGCAGATTGGCCCGTACGGACCGGAACAGGGCGTGCAGGGTCTCGCGGTCGGGGGCCTGGTTGAACAGGTAGACGGCGGTTGCCAGGTCGAAGGGGCCCAGCTGCGGCATCCCGGCGGCGTCCGCGACGACGTACTCGATCCGGGCGTCGTGGTGGGTCTCGCGCGCGCGGCGGATGCGGTCGGGGCAGCTGTCCACGCCGACGGTGCGCCGGGCCCCGCCGCTCGCCAGCAGCCTCGCGGTGCCGCCGTTCCCGCAGGGGAGGTCGAGGGCGTCCAGTCCCCGGACCCCGCCGAGCGCGTCCAGGGCGGTGCGCAGGGTGAGGGCGTCGGCCTCCGAGAAGGCGGGCGGGGGCGTCGACGTGTCGTACTGCTGTTGCATGCCGCAATGCCTCCCCGGCGGCGGCCCGGCGGACAGCCGCCCGGCCCGCACCGTCCCCCGCACGGGGGAGGCGTTCGGGTCAGTCGGTGCGGCGTACGGGCTCCGCGCGCGGTGCGGGCCCGATCCGCCGGGCGCATCCTGGCTGTGTGACCGCGAGACCCGACAGCGGCAGCCCGGCCACCGACGCCTTGGCCCGGGTGCTCGCACGGGCAGCCATGGCCGTGGAGGAGGCCGTCGGCGGCTACGCGGGCGGGGTCTACCTGCGCTCGCGCACGGACGGGCTGCTGCGGCTGGCAGCGCTGGACGGACTCCCGGGCAGGCTGTTCCGGCCCTGGTGGCGGATGCACGTGAACCGGCCGTACCCCGTCGCGGAGGCGTACCGCTCGGGGCAGGCGGTGCACCTGCCCGACGCCGAGTCGGCGATGCGGCGCTTCCCCCAGCTGACGGCCGGGCTGCCCTTCACGTTCGGGTCGCTGTACGAGCCCGTCACCGCCGGGGACGAACGGTTCGGGGTGCTGATGGTGCTGCGCCCGGCCACCCCGGGCGCCGCGGTGGAGTCCGGGGACCGGGAAAGGATGCGCGGCGTCGCGGCGCGGCTGGCGGCCGAGCTGACGGCGCTCAGGGCGAGCGGCGACCCGGTGGTGTGGGACGGCGACCCGGTCCGCCCGGAGCCGGTGGTCCCCCGGGGCGGCGCGGAGACGGCCGTGGACCGCCTCGCGCAGGCCGTGCTGTCGCTGGACCGGCAGGGCAGGATCCGCTACGCGAACGCCGCCGCGGCGGCGCTGCCGGGCACGCGGGGGCGGCCCCTGCTCGGCGAGGTGCTGTGGGAGGCGCTGCCCTGGCTGAGCCATCCGGCGTACGAGGACCACTTCCGGGCCGTCTTCATGGCGCCCGAACCGGTGTACTTCGTGGCGCGGGAGGGTGACCCCCCGTCGGGGACGTGGCTGTCGGTCGGCCTGCACCCGGGGCCGGACGGGGTGACCGTGACGCTGGGCTCCGCCGGGTCGGACCCGTACTCCTCGGGGCCGCGGGGGGCCGGCTCCCCCGCGGACCGTTCCTCGGCGCTGTACCGGCCGGTGGCGCTGGCGATCGCGCTGACCGAGGCGGTGACCGCCCGCCAGGTGTCGGCGGTGGTCACCGAGGAGTTGCTGCCCGCCTTCGGCGGTCGCCAGCTGGCGATCTACCTGCTGGACGAACGCCATCTGCACCTGGCGTGGGAGACCGGGTTCCCCCGCGGGTTCCTGGACCGCTTCGACGGAGTGGGCCTGGACGTGCGGCTGCCCGGCGTGGAGACCCTGACGTCGGGCCGTCCGCTGTTCTTCGAGTCGATGGAGCACCTGGCCGCCGCCTACCCGGGCATTCCCCTCGACACCCATGTGGGCGCCCGCGCGTTCCTGCCGCTGATCGCCTCGGGCCGCCCGGTGGGCTCCTGCATCCTCGGCTTCGACACACCGCGCGGCTTCGGCGCGGAGGAGCGTACGGTGCTCACCGCGCTGGCGGGGCTGATCGCGCAGGCCCTGGAGCGGGCCCGGCGCTACGACAGCGAGGCGGCGCTGGCCCGCGGCCTCCAGTCGGCACTGCTGCCGCACCGGCTGCCGGTGCACGAGCACGTGGTCACCGTGGGCCGGTACCTCCCCGGGACGGTCGGCATGGACGTCGGCGGCGACTGGTACGACGTCACGGAGACCGGCCCGGACACCCTGGCCCTGGTCATCGGCGACGTCCAGGGCCACGGGGTGGCCGCCGCGGCCACGATGGGGCAGCTGCGCAGCGCGGTGCGGGCCTTCGCGCTGGGCGGCAACGCACCGGAGCAGGTGGTGCGCGGCACCAACCGACTGTTGATCGACTTGGACCCGGGCCAGATCGCGAGCTGCTGCTACGTCGAACTCGACCGCGCCACGGGACGGGCCCGGGCCGTCCGCGCCGGCCACCCCCAGCCGCTGCTGCGCCATCCCGGCGGCCGGACGGAGGTGCTGAACCTTCGGGGCGGGGTGGTGCTCGGTGTCGACGCGGCCGCCTCGTACCCCGTGACGGAGTTCGTGCTGGAGCCGGGGGCGCTGCTCGCCTTGTACACGGACGGACTGGTGGAGGTGCCGGGCACCGACATCGACGCCGGGGTGGAGCGGCTGCGGGTGGCGCTGGCGGCCGCCCGACCCGTCCCGCTGACCGAGACGGCCGACCGGCTGGCGAGCGGGGCCGGCACCACCGGTGACCGGCCCGACGACATCGCCCTGCTGCTGGCGTGGCGCACCGGACCGGCCGACTGACGGCCCGCGGTGGTCACGAACGGGCGCCCGCTCGGCAAAGCGGAGGAAAATTCACGCTGATCTAGGTGCGGTTCCCGTACCCCCGCGGGGGCAGTATTTACGCCGCCTTGACGCCGAAAAGGGGTTACCGGCGGTCCGCGGACAAGGGAATCCGCACATGAACAGCTCTTGACCTGCGGATCTCGCGGAGATTGCATGACGGCCCGGGAGCCACTGAAACACCCTGCTCACCACCGCCCCGGAGGCGATACCGCTCCCGCGCTCACTCCCCCGCATCTGCCGATCGGAACACCGCACCGATGACTGACACGATCAGCGCCCCGCAGGCCCTCGCGCCGGCGACCGCGCCCGTCCCCCAGAAGCTCAAGCGTTCCATCGGCGTGGTCGGCGGAACGTTGCTCACGCTCTCGTGCGTGACGCCCGCCTCGACGCTCTTCGTGGTCGTACCCGACCTGTTCGCCGGCCTCGGCACCTGGACCGCCCTCACCATCGCCATCGGCTCGCTGCTCTGTATCGGCGTGGCGTTCTGCTACTCGGAGCTGGGGACGCTCATCCCCAGCGCCGGCGGTGAGTACGCGATGGTATCGACCATGGCCGGCAGGCTGGCAGGCTGGCTGGTGTTCGTACTGTCGCTGCTCGTCGTGATGATCGTGCCGCCCGTGATCGCCATGGGCACGGCCGACTACCTGGCCCCGGTCGTGCACATCCCCGCCCCGGTCGCCGGTGGCGCCGTGATGCTGCTCGCCACCCTCGCCGGCCTGCTGGACCTGCGGGCCAACGCCTGGATCACCGGCATCTTCCTGGTCCTGGAAGTCGTGGCGGCCGCGCTGGTGGCGGTGCTCGGCTTCGCCCACAGCGAGCGGGGCGCCGACGCTCTGGTGCACGGTTCGGTCGCCGCCGAGGGCGGCGGCACGTCGACCGTGACGGCGATGATGGTCGTCTCCGGCCTCGCGATCGCCCTGTTCGTCACCCAGGGGTTCTCGACGGCCGTCTACCTCTCGGAGGAGCTGGAGAAGCCCCGCCGCAACGTCCCGCGGACGGTCCTCGCGACGCTCGCCATCTCCACCGCCGTGATCCTGGTCCCGGTCATCGCGATCACCATGGGCGCCCCGGACCTCGACGCGCTGAGCGCCGGTGACCTCGGCGCGATGGTCACCGCCTGGTCGAACTCGGCCGTCGGCACCTTCGTGAGCCTGTGCGTCGCCCTCGCCATCGTCAACGCGGGCATCGTCATGGTCATCCAGAACTCCCGCGTGCTGTTCGCCTCCGCCCGCGACAAGGCCTGGCCGGAGCCGGTCAACAACGCCCTGGCGAAGCTCGGCCGCTTCGGCTCGCCCTGGGTGGCCACCCTGCTGGTCGGCATCCCGGGCGCCCTGATGTGCTTCGTCAACCTGGACACCCTGTACGGCGTCACCGGCGTCTCGGTGACCGGCATGTACCTGCTGGTCGCCGTGGCCGCCCTGTTCTGCCGGCGGGGGGCGCACCGTGAGAAGGCCGCCTGGCGGATGCCGATGTGGCCGGCCGTGCCGGTGGTACTGATCGCGGTGTTCGCGTACATCCTGACCCAGCAGGAGACCCAGTACCTGCTGTGGACGGGCGGGATCACCGCCGTGGCCACCCTGTACTGGGCCCTGTACCTGCGGCCGCGCCAGGACAGCCGCTGGCTGGTCAGCATCCCGCAGGACGGGGAAGAGGACGCGGAAGAGGCCGTGGCGGGGGCCGTGGCGTAAGGCCCGCCGGGGCCCGCAGCGGGTCAGTCCCGCGGCGGGCCCCAGCCGAGCAGGAGCGCGGTGCTGACCAGTCCGATGTGGCTGAACGCCTGCGGGAAATTGCCCAGCTGGCGGCCTGCGACGGGGTCGTACTCCTCGGCGAGCAGGCCGACGTCGTTGCAGACGCCCAACAGCCGCTCGAACAGCTCGCGCGCCTCCTTGCTCCGGCCGGTCAAGTGCAGGGCATCGGCCAGCCAGAAGGAGCAGGCCAGGAAGACCCCTTCGTCGCCGGGCAGTCCGTCGACGGAGGGGCCCTCGGTGCTGTAGCGGCGGACGAAGCCACTGGCCCCGAGTTCCTCCCGCACCGCGTCGACGGTGCCGATCACCCGCGGGTCGTCGGGCGGCAGGAAGCCGACCCTGGGGATGAGCAGGGTCGCGGCGTCCAGCTCGCGCGAACCGTAGTACTGGGTGAAGGTGTTGCGCTCCGGGTCGTAGGCGTTCGCGCAGACGTCGGCGTGGACCTCGTCCCTTATGGCCCGCCAGCGCTCCACGTCGCCCGGCATCGAGGGGTCGTGCTCCAGCGTCCTGACGGCGCGGTCCGCGGCGACCCAGGCCATCACCTTGGAGTGGGTGAAGTGGCGGCGCGGGCCGCGGACTTCCCAGAGCCCCTCGTCGGGGCGCCGCCAGTTGTCCTCCAGGAAGTCCAGCAGCGCGAGCTGGATCTTCCAGGCGTGCCGTTCCGTGGGGAGCCCGCTGGCCCGTGCCAGGTAGAAGGCGTCCATGACCTCCCCGTACACGTCCAGCTGGAGCTGGTCCACGGCTGCGTTGCCGACGCGCACCGGGGAGGAGCCCGCGTAGCCGCGGAGCCAGGGCAGGTCTGTTTCGGGGAGCCTGCGTTCGCCCGCGATCCCGTACATGATCTGGAGGTCGGCGGGGTTCCCGGCGACCGCGCGCAGCAGCCAGGCCCGCCAGTCGCGGGCCTCGTCGTGGTAGCCGGTGGCCAGCAGGGAGCCCAGGGTGAGGGTGGCGTCGCGGAGCCAGCAGTAGCGGTAGTCCCAGTTGCGCACGCCGCCGAGTTCCTCGGGGAGGGAGGTCGTGGCGGCGGCGACGATGCCTCCGGTCGGGGCGTACGTCAGGGCCTTGAGGGTGATCAGGGAGCGGACGACCGCCTCCCGGTAGGGGCCCACGTAGGCGCAGCGTGAGGCCCACTCCCGCCAGTCGGCGAGGCTCTGTTCGAGCGCCTCGTCCGGGTCGAGCGGCTCCGGCCGCGGCTCGTGCGAGGGGTGCCAGGTCAGAACGAAGGCGACCTTCTCGCCGGCTGCGACGGTGAACTCGGAGCGGGTGCTCTTGTCCTCGCCCCAGGTGCGTACGGGCGGCCGGCTGCGGAACCAGGCCGAATCGGGTCCGGCGATGGCGACGCGGTCGCCGTCGCGCCGCCGGACCCAGGGCACGATGTCGCCGTAGTCGAACCGCAGGCGCAGGGTGCTGCGTACGGTGACCTCGCCGGAGATCCCTTCGACGATCCGCATGACGTCGGGCATGACGTCGCGCTGCGGCATGAAGTCGGTGACCTTGACCGTGCCGTGCTCGGTTTCCCAGACGGACTCCAGGATCAGCGAGTCGTCGACGTATGCGCGGCGCGTGCACCCTTCGCCGTCCGCGGCGGACGCCGGGGCGATGCGCCAGTGACCGTTCTCCTCGTCCCCCAGGAGGGCGGCGAAGCAGGCGGCCGAGTCGAAGCGGGGCAGGCACAGCCAGTCGATGGACCCGTCTCGGCCGACGAGTGCGCTGGTCATCAGGTCGCCGATGAGTGCGTAGTCTTCGATGGGTTGTGTCATTTGTGCGCTCTTCCCCCGAACGCCGCAGGTCAATCAGGTCCGCGCCGCGCCCGGTCCGGGGGCCCGGAGGGCGCGGACCCCGGGGTCAGTTCCGTACGAGGAGCAGCGCCGCCCCCATGACCACGCCGAGGGCGAGGGCGAGCGCCCTGTGGGCGGGGCGGGGCGTGCGCAACGCCGGTACGGGCAGCAGGCGGTCGGCGGCGTACCGGCCGGGGCCGGCGAGGGCGAGGGCGGCGGCGCCGGCGGTCAGGAGCAGTTCGTATTCGATGCCTTCGGGGGCGAAGAACGCACCGGCGCCGTGGACGGCGATCGCGTTGATCATGGTGCCCACGACGGCGGCGCCGGCGAGCGGGGTGAGCAGCCCGGCAGCGAGGCCGAGACCGCCGAGGGTCTCGGTGAGACCGGCGAGGGCGGCCATGGAGTCGCCCGCCGGGTAGCCGCTCGCGGTGAAGAACCGGCCCGTGCCGCTGATGCCGCCGCCCCCGAACCAGCCGAACAGCTTCTGGGTGCCGTGGGCGGCCATGGTGAGGCCGAGGACGACGCGCAGGAGCAGCAGCCCGGCGTCGTGGGCACTGGTGGCGGTCGTGGGGGCGGGTGCGGCCGGTGCGGCGGCCGGAGCCTTCGTCGCGGCGGCGGAGGCGCTGGTCATGGGGGGTCCTTCCGGTCGGGGCCGGTCCGGAGGGGCAGATCACAGGGTTGTTCAAATTCGAACCGGCTTCCATGACCTTAATCATTGATTCAAATTGGAACAACATGTGTAGGCTGGTGTCATGGCTGGGACGAGATGGCTGGACGACCGCGAGATGCGCGCCTGGAGCGGCTTCCTCGCCGCCTCCGCCTTGGTGAACCGCCGCCTCGACCAGCAGCTCAAGGAAGACGCCGGACTGTCGCACCCCCAGTACGAGGTACTCGTCCGGCTCGCCGCCGCGCCCGGTCGTGAACTGCGGATGACCGAGCTGGCCAACGGACTGATCAACTCCAAGAGCGGGCTGACCTACCAGATCACCCAGATGGAGAAGGCGGGCCTGGTCCGCCGCCGCAGCTGCCCCTCCGATGTGCGCGGGGTGTTCGCCGTCCTCACCGAGGCGGGCCTCGCCCGGCTGGAGGAGGCGGCGCCCGGGCACGTGGCCACCGTCCGCGAGATCCTCGTGGACGTCCTGACCCCCGAACAGCTCGACGCGCTGGCGGCCGGCCTCGGTGAGGTCGGCCGCCGGCTCAGGGAACAGGGCGCCTGAGGCGCCGCCGCCGGGGGGTCCCCTCCCCCGCTGCCGCCGCTACTTGGGCATCAGGACCGTGTCGATGATGTAGACCTTGGCGTTGGCCGTCGTGACGTTGCCGCACACCACGTTGGCGCTGTCGCCGACCCTGTAGGAGCTGCCCGATCCGGCCGTTGTGACAGTGCCCTTCTCCAGGGTCTCGAACGAACCGGACTCCAGCTGCTGCGGCGTCAGCGTCCGGCCGACGACGTGGTGCGTGAGGATCTTCGTCAAGGTGGCCTTGTCGGCGAGGACCTTGTCCAAGTCGGCCTTCGGGATCTTCGCGAAGGCGTCGTTGGTCGGCGCGAACACCGTGATGTCCTTCGCGTTGTTGAGCGTGTCCACCAGTCCGGCCTTCTTGACGGCGGTGACCAGCGTGGACAGGGCCGGGTTGTTCGAGGCGGCAGTGGCCACCGGGTCCTTCGCCATCCCGTCGAAACTGCCGGCGCCCTGCTCGGGCACCGTGGCACACGCCGGACCGAACGGAGCGTCCACCGCCGTGGCTGCCGAGGGGGCACCCGCCGGATCGGCCGGACCGGAGGCGGCGCTGCCGGAGCCCGCCTCCTGGCCGGAGTCGGAGGAGCAGGCGACGAGGGCGAAGGGCAGGACGGCCGCAGCGGCGAGGGCGAGGGCCGTACGGCGCGAACGAAGGCTGTACATGGAGGTGGTTCTCCTTGATCGGGAGTGGTTGGTCGGGGGGTGGACTGTGGTCAGCCGACGCTGACGACGACCGAGTGCCGGCCGCTCGCCCCGTCGGGGATCGTGGGCTTGCGTTCCTCGGTCTGGGTGGTCCCGGACCGGTCGGTGGCGCGGACGGTGAGGGTGTGGCCGCCGGTGACGGCCTGCCAGCGGTAGGACCACTGCCGCCAGGTGTCGGCGGTGTGCTCGGCCGCGAGGTCGGCCGGCTCCCAGGGGCCGTCGTCGACGCGTACCTCGACCCGGTCGATGCCCCGGTGCTGCGCCCAGGCGACTCCGGCGACCATGACGACGCCGGGCGCGGGGCGGGCGAAGGGCCTGGGGGTGTCGATGCGGGCCTGCGTCTTGACGGACGCCTCGCGGGCCCAGTTCCGCCGCACCCAGTAGGGGTCGTAGGAGGCGAAGGTGGTGAGCTCGATGTCCTCGATCCACTTGCAGGCCGATACGTATCCGTACAGGCCCGGCACGAGCATCCGTACCGGGAACCCGTGGGCCAGGGGCAGGGGTTCGCCGTTCATGCCGACGGCGAGCATCGCGTCACGGCCGTCCATGACGGCTTCCACCGGGGTGCCCAGGGTCATGCCGTCCACCGAGCGCGCCACGAGCTGGTCGGCCGGTCCCCCTTTCGACGGCGGCCGTACGCCCGCCTCGGCCAGCAGGTCGGCCAGGCGTACCCCGAGCCAGCGGGCGGTGCCCACGTACGGGCCACCGACCTCGTTGGACACGCAGGTCAAAGTGAGGTCGCGCTCGATGAGCGGCCGGCCGAGCAGGTCGGCGTAGCTGTAGGTGCGGGGGCGGCCGACGCCCTTGCCGTGGACGCGCAGCCGCCAGGTGCCGGCGGGGACGGCGGGGACCACCAGGGCGGTGTCGACGCGGTAGAAGTCCGCTCCGGGCGTGGTGAACGGGCTGATGCCGGGGATGCGCAGGGACGCCCCGCGGGGCACGGCCGGGGCGGGCGAGGCCGGTGCGGGCAGCCGTACGGCGGCCCGGGAGGCGGCCGCGTCCCGGACCCTCGAGGCACCCAGCCGCCGGCCGAAGACTCCGGCGGCCGTCGAGGCGACGGCGGTGGAGCCGGCCGCCAGGAGGAACCGCCGACGGCTCTGCGCTGCGCCGAAGACCGCGCCGGGGGCCGCGGCCGCCCGGCCGGTCAGCACGTACAGCAGCGCCGCCGCGGCCAGGGCGCCCACCAGGGACGGCAGGGCGTCGGCGGGGCCGGTGGAGTCGGGCCGGGTGACGGCGGCCGTCCCGCCGACGAGACCGAGGAGCAGGACCCCGGCGCAGCCGCAGCGGCGGTGGCGCAGGGCGAGCAGGCCGAGTACGACGCCCGTCAGCGCGAGGACCGCGAGGATGCCGAGCTGGAGGACCAGCTTGTCGTCACTGCCGAAGTGCCGGATCGCCCAGTCCTTGAGCGCGGACGGGGTACGGTCGACGGCCGCGCCGCCGACCGCGGTCACCGGCCCCGCCTCGGGGCGCACGGCGGCCGCGACCAGTTCGGCGACGGCCAGGGCGGCGTAGCCGGACAGCAGGCCGCTCAGCGCCGCCGGGGCGGTACGGGCGAAGGTGGCTCGGTCGATCCTCACGCCGGGTCTTCGGAGCCACCGGGCCACCGGATTGCCCCTTCACCGCATGAAGTGGCTCGTCTTGCGAAGCGGCTCGTCTTCGAAACCCGGACGCGGCGCGGGCGGGCGGCCTGCGGGCGCCCCGTGCGCCGAGGTGGGAGGCTGGAAGTGACTGCCGCCGGACCGCCGCGTGGGGTGTCGTCCCCCCGCCCCGGGCCGCCAACCGTCAGCATGGGCAGACACGCGCACCACTCCAGCCGCACCGGGAGATTCTCGTGAAGATGCTGATCAACAGTGCCGAGACCGTCGTCGCCGACGCGCTGCGCGGACTGGCCGCAGCGCACCCCGAATTGGACGTCGACGTCGAGCGAAGGGTCGTCGTACGACGGGACGCGGAGGACGGCGGACGGGTCGGGCTGGTATCCGGGGGCGGTTCCGGGCACGAGCCGCTGCACGCCGGGTTCGTGGGCCCGGGCATGCTGTCGGCGGCGTGTCCCGGGGAGGTGTTCACCTCGCCGGTGCCCGACCAGATGGTCCGGGCGGCCGCGGCAGTCGACGCCGGCCAGGGCGTGCTGTTCATCGTCAAGAACTACACCGGCGACGTGCTGAACTTCGAGATGGCCGCCGACCTCGCGGGCGAGGACGGCGTACGGATCGAACAGGTGCTGGTCAACGACGACGTCGCCGTCACCGACAGCCTCTACACGGCCGGGCGGCGCGGCACCGGGGCCACCCTGTTCGTGGAGAAGATCGCCGGAGCGGCCGCCGAGGAGGGCGCGCCGCTGGAGCAGGTCGCGGCGCTCGCCCGCAGGGTCAACGAGTCCTCGCGCAGCTTCGGCGTCGCCCTGAGCGCCGTCACCACTCCGGCCAAGGGGAGCCCCACCTTCGACCTCCCCGTCGGCGAGCTCGAACTGGGCATCGGGATCCACGGCGAGCCCGGCCGGGAGCGGCGCGCGATGATGCCGGCACGGGAGATCGCGGACGTGGCGGTGGGCGCCGTACTGGACGACCTGGAGCAGGTGGCTCCCGCCGACGGGCCGGTGATCGCGCTGGTCAACGGGATGGGCGCGACGCCGCTGCTGGAGCTGTACGGCTTCCACGCGGAGGTGGCCCGGGTACTGTCCGAGCGCGGGGTGCCGGTCGCCCGGACCCTCGTCGGCAACTACGTCACCTCCCTGGACATGGCGGGCTGTTCGGTGTCCCTGTGCCGGGCCGACGAGGAACTGCTGCGCCTGTGGGACGCGCCGGTGCAGACCGCAGCCCTGCGGTGGGGGCGGTGAGCGGCCGTCAGGGCCCCCGGCCCGGCCCGTCGTCGCAGCCCTGTCGGCAAAGCCCCGTACCCGCGCCGGTGGACCGTATCGTGGCGGTGGAAGGCCGGTCGGACGGACGTGAGGCGAGGAGATCCGGTGCGTGACACAGACTTCTTCCGGCGCTGGATGGACACCGCCACGGCGGCCGTCGAACGCGAGGCGGACCGGCTGACCGAGCTCGACTCCCCGATCGGGGACGCCGACCACGGGAGCAACCTGCTGCGCGGCTTCATGGCCGTACGGGCGGCCCTCGCCTCCGGCGAACCGGCCGCGGCGTCTCCGGGCGAGGTGCTCCAGCTCGCCGGCCGGACCCTGATCTCCACGGTGGGCGGGGCGTCCGGACCGCTGTACGGGACGCTGCTGCGCCGCACGGGCAAGGAGCTCGGCGACTCCACCGAGGTCTCCGACGACGCGCTGCGCGAGGCGCTGTACGCCGGGGTGGGCGCGGTGGCGCAGCTCGGCGGGGCGGCGCCGGGCGACAAGACGATGCTGGACGCGCTGGTGCCGGGGGTGGCCGCACTCGCCACCTCCTACCGGGCGGCCGCCGACGCGGCGGAGGAGGGCGCGCGGGCGACGGTGCCGCTCCAGGCCCGCAAGGGCCGGGCCAGTTACCTGGGCGAGCGCAGCATCGGGCACCAGGACCCGGGCGCGACCTCGTCGGCCCTGCTGCTGGACGCCCTCGCCGAGGTCGCGGAGGGCGGGGCGTGAGCGCGTCGCGGGCCTGCGTCGGCATCGTGCTGGTCTCACACAGCGCGAGGGTCGCGCAGGCGGTGGCCGAGCTGGCCCGCGGCCTGGCCGGGGGCGCGCCTTCGGTCCTCGTCGGCGTCGCGGGCGGCACGGGGGACGGCGGGCTCGGGACCAGCGCGGAGCTGATCGTGCGCGCCGCACGGGAGGTGGACGCGGGCGCGGGCGTGGCGATCCTGGCGGACCTGGGCAGTTCCGTGCTCACCGTCAAGTCCCTGCTGGTGGACGGGGAGCTGCCGGACGGCAGCCGGCTGCTCGACGCGCCGTTCCTGGAGGGTGCGGTGGCCGCCGTGGTGGCCGCCTCCGCATGTGCCCCGCTGGACGCGGTGGAAGCCGCGGCCGGCGAGGCGCACAAATACCGCAAGGGCTGACCGGCCGGCCGGGCCCGTCGGACGGGGGCGGCCGGCCGGGCCGGGCCGCCGCCACCGGTCCGCTACCGTCCGCGCAGGATTTCGATCTCGCGGCGTTCGCGCTTCGTGGGCCGGCCCGCGCCGCGGTCGCGGATGCCGACCACGGCCGCCTCGACCGGGGTCGGCGGCGGCGGGCTCTTGTCGATGTAGCACTCGGCGGCCACCGGCGCGCCGACCCGCTTGGCCACCGGCTTCTGCACCACCACGATCCGCTCGCGGCCCGCGTGGAAGAGCCGGACCTCGTCGCCCGCGCGCACGGCCTGGGCCGGCTTGGCACGATCGCCGTTGACCTTCACATGGCCCGCGCGGCAGGCCGTCGCCGCGGTCGAACGGGTCTTGGTCAGCCGCACCGACCAGATCCACGCGTCGACCCGGACCGTTCCCGATACCTCATCAGCCATGTCCCGACCTTATCGAGGCGGGCGGCCGGAAGGCGAAGCACTTTCGGCGGATGACACAACAGCCGCCGCATCTGCCATGTACAACCGCCCGAGGGAATTGCAAATGCGCCGAAGATGCCCCTACCTTGTCGCTCATGCAGTCCTACACCATCGGACAGGCCGCGCGTCTGCTGGGCGTCAGCCCGGACACGGCGCGCCGCTGGGCCGACGCCGGCCGGGTCGCGACCCATCGCGACGAGGGCGGGCGCCGGCTGATCGAGGGCCGGGCGCTGGCCGCCTTCTCCATCGAGGTGGGCCAAGGCGCCCACGGCGAGGACGAGGAGCCGTACACCTCGGCGCGCAACGCCTTCCCCGGCATCGTCACGGCCGTCAAGGTCGGCGACGTGGCCGCGCAGGTCGAGATCCAGGCCGGACCCCACCGCCTGGTGTCCCTGCTCACCCGTGAGGCCGTCGAGGAGCTCGGTCTGGAGGTCGGCATGCGGGCCACCGCCCGCGTGAAGTCCACCAGTGTGCACGTCGACCGCGCCTGACCGCGGTTCCCGCACCCCCGCTCGGCACCACCGACCGTCCCCACCCGCTCCGCCCGTCCCCGGCGCGGGTCACCACCGCGCGGCCCCGGCATCCGAGCCGGCCGCCGACCCGACCGAGGAGCACCCGCCCATGTCCCCGACCCCGACCCGCCGCCGCGCCGCTGCCGCCGCCGCCCTGACCGCAGCGCTCCTCGTGCCGGCCCTGTCCGCGTGTGGCGCCGACGACGAGAAGTCCGGCGCGGCGGGCCCGCCGAGCGCCTCCTCATCCGCTTCCGCCCAGGTCAAGCCGGCGAACCTGACCGTCCTCGCCGCCTCCTCCCTCACCGACGTCTTCAAGACGGCGGGCGCCGCCTACGAGAAGTCCCACCCGGGTACGAAGGTGACCTTCTCCTTCGCCGGTTCGCAGGAACTCGCCGCCCAGGTCAAGCAGGGCGCGCCGGCCGACGCGCTGGTGACCGCCGACACCAGGACGATGGACGGCCTCAAGGCCGAGACGGGCGGGGCGACGGTCATCGCGAAGAACCGCCTCGTGATCGCGGCCGGCAAGGGCAACCCGTTCAAGATCGACGAGCTCAAGGACCTCGCGGACAGCAAGATCAAGGTCGTGCTCGCCGCGCCCGAGGTGCCGGTCGGCCGCTACAGCAAGCAGATCCTCGACGCGCAGAAGATCGAGGTGAAGCCGGTCTCCCAGGAGCCCAACGTGCGCGCCGTGCTGAGCAAGGTCGAGCTCGGCGAGGCCGACGCCGGTCTCGTCTACAAGACGGACTCCGCCAAGTCGGGCGACAAGGTCGTCAACGTGGAGATCCCGGACGACCAGAACGCGGTCGCCTCCTACCCGGCCGCCACGATCAAGCAGTCCAAGAACGGTGGGGCCGCGGCCGCCTTCGTGGCGTGGCTGAGCACGCCCGAGGCACAGAAGATCCTCCAGGACGCCGGCTTCCAGCAGCCGTAACGGCTCCCGCGGCCCGAACGCGGGCAGGGGCTGCCTGACCGGGGGGACAGGCAGCCCCTTTTCCTTCTTGCAGTGCTCGAACGGCCGTCTTCCCACCCGGAACGCACGCAGCCGAGAAAACCAGCCAGGAACCGCCTCATGAGCAGACCCCGTACCCGCGTCCGGCCGCCCGTGGCCCTGGCGTTGCCCGCGCTCCTCGCCGTGGCGTTCCTGCTGCTGCCGCTCCTGGGCATCCTGAGCCGCACCCGGTGGAGCGAGCTGGGTACCCATCTGGGCAGCCCGGCGGTGGAGCAGGCGCTCAAGCTGTCGCTGCTCGTCTCCTCGTGGGCACTGGGCCTCTCCCTCCTGCTCGGGGTGCCGCTCGCCTGGCTGCTGGCCCGCGTCGACTTCAAGGGCAAGGCGTTCGTACGGTCCCTCGTCCTGCTTCCCATGGTGCTGCCGCCCACCGTCGGCGGTGTGGCGCTGCTGCTGGGATTCGGCCGTCGCGGGCTGCTGGGGCCGTGGCTGGAAGACACCTTCGGCATCACGCTGCCGTTCCACACCTCGGGCGCCGTCGTCGCCGCCACCTTCGTCGCGATGCCGTTCCTCGTCATCAGCCTGGAGGGCGCACTCGGCGGCCTCAAGCGCAGTTACGAGGAGACCGCGGCCTCCCTCGGCGCCCCGCCGGTACGGGTGTTCTTCACCGTGACCCTCCCCATGGTGGCGCCCGGCCTGGCCGCGGGTGCGGCGCTCACCTGGGCCCGGGCGCTCGGCGAGTTCGGCGCCACCATCACCTTCGCCGGAAACCTGCCCGGCACCACCCAGACGTTGCCGCTCCAGGTGTACCTGCTGCTCCAGGACAGCCCTGATGCAGCCACCTCCGTGTCCCTGCTGCTGCTCGCGATCGCGATGGGCGTGCTGATCGCACTGCGCGGCCGCTGGACCGGTGCCCCCCTCAGCCGCGACTTGGCCCGGGCGGCCGCGCCCGTGGCCGGGGAGGCCCCCGAGCCCCTCGCCCCCGCCGAGCCGCCCGCCCCGCACCAGGGCGGCGGCCACTGGCCGCTGCACGCCGAGGTCACCGGCTTCAACCGGCTCACCCTGGACGCCGGCCCCGGCACCACGATCGCCGTCGTCGGCGAGAACGGCGCCGGCAAGACCACCCTGCTCCGGGCCCTGCTCGGGCTGACCCCGCGCGCCCACGCCACCCTGCGGCTGGGCGACACCGACGTCACCGCGCTGCCCCCGCACCGGCGGCAGGTGGCCTGGGTGCCGCAGGACGGTGCGCTGTTCCCGCACCTGAGCGCGCTCGCCAACACCGCGTACGGGCTGCGCGCCCGCCGGGTGCCGCGCGCCGAAGCGCGCGCCGAGGCGCAGGAGTGGCTGGACCGGCTGGGCGTCGGTCACCTGGCCCGGCGCAGACCCGCGCAGCTGTCCGGCGGGCAGGCGCAGCGCGTGGCCCTGGCCCGGGCGCTCGCGGCGCGGCCTAGGCTGCTGCTGCTCGACGAGCCCCTCGCCGCCCTCGACCAGACGACGCGGGCGCGGGTCCGGCACACCCTGCGCACCCACCTGGCGGGCTTCGGCGGGGTCTGCCTGATCGTCACGCACGACCCCGTCGAGGCGGTGTCCCTGGCCGACCGGGTCCTCGTGCTCGCCGACGGGCAGACCCTCCAGGACGCCCCGCCCGCCGAGGTCACCCGCCATCCGCGTTCCCCGTGGGTGGCGCGGATGCTGGGCCGCAACGCCTGGCCGGGCACCGCCACCCCGAAGGGGCTCGAACTCGCCGGGGGCGGCCTCCTGGTGGTGCCCGAGGCGCTGCCGGAGGGCTCCCAGGCGCTGGCGATCATCGCCCCGGAGGCGGTGTCCGTGTACCGGGAGCGGCCCGGCGGCAGCCCGCGCAACGTGTGGCCCGGCACCGTACGGGAAGTCACCGCGGTGGGGAGCCGGCTGCGGGTGCTGATCGGCTCCGCCGGGGCTCCGGACCTCGTCGCGGAGATCACCCCGGAGGCGGCGGCCGAGCTCGGCGTGGTCGACGGCGCCGAGGTGTGGACCAGCGTCAAGGCCACCGAGGTGACGCTCGTACGGCTCTGATCCGGCGTCAGGCGCCGGGCCGTACCGAGAGCCAGTCCCCGGCGGCGAAGGCGTCGACGCCGATCAGGGTCCGTTCCCCGCGGGCCGCAGCGACCGACAGGACGCCCTCGGAGCGGCCGGCCGCGAAGCGGGGTGCGTCGAGGGTCAGCAACACGGCCCGTTTCCCTGTCGTGCGGCGGAACTCCGCGAGCAGGTCCTCCAGCAGGGCGGCCTCCTTGCGGTCCACGCTCTGCGGGGCGTGGCGTTCCACGACGGCCACCGCGCCCGTGTCCGGCTCCCGGGCGGCGGCCGCCAGGGCCTCGCGCACCGCCCGCATCCGGTGCAGCCCGGCGCCCCCCTCCAGCGTGCGGCGGCCGCTGTCGAGCGGCACGAACCGTACTCCGCGGTGCACGGACCCGGGGCGGCCCCCGCGGAGCACGAAGTCGACGCCCGGCGGCGGCGCCTGCCCGGCCGGGACCACTGCGAACCGCCAGGGCCGCGCCGCCACCTGGGCGGTGGTACCCACCACCGGGTCCGCGGCCGCGGGCACGGCGGGGGCCGGGCCGGTCGGCGGGGTGGCGGCGGTCAGCGTGTCCAGCAGCAGCCGGCCGGGCCGGGCCCCGGGCGCCGCCGAGAGGCGGGTCAAGGTCAGCGGCGGCCGTGCCCGGGCCGGCAGCGGCAGGGTGATCCGGCGCCTGCCGGACCAGGTCACGGCGGGCCCGCGCAGAGGAACGGCGGCCCCGTCGGCGTCGGCCAGGTGCACCGTGGGGCGGGCCCCGGATCCGTCGCCCGTCACCCACAGGGACACCGAACGGGCGAGCTCCGGCACGGGGAGCGGGCCCGGCGGGGCGGCGGACGCCACGGCGCGGGCGGGTGCGAGGGCCAGCGCCCCGGGGGCGGCCTGCGCACCCGGGCCGGTCCAGCGGGCGGCGTCTGCCGGGGCGGCGAGCGGCAGCTCCTCCAGGCCGACGCCGAGGGCGAGTTCGGCGGTGGCCCCGGTCGCCCGGACGGTGACGCCGAGGCGCCCGGTGGCGTGCGGAACCCGGGCGGTCACGGTGAAGGCGCCCCGGCCGTCGTCGCTCACGCTCCAGCGGGAGCGGTCGAACCGCAGCGCCACGTCCCGGGGTTCGACGGGTGCGGCCGCACCCTGCGCGTCGTAGCCGGTCAGCGCGAACCCGGCGTGCTCGGCGGGCCCGGCGAGTCCGATCCGGTCGCTGGTGGGCCGGAGCCGGGTCAGCGGGCCGAGGACGTCCAGGCGCAGCGCGCCGGTGGCCGCTCCGCGCCGGGCCGTGACGGTGGCGGGCCCCGGCCGCAGCGCGTGGAATACCCCGTCCGGGCCGACGCTGCCGCCGCCCCGGGCAGACCACTGCGGGGCGCCGGGGGCCGGGCCGAGCGCGAGGTCGTGGCCGGTGGCGGTGAAGGTGCGGGTCAGCCCCGGGAAGGCACGGGCCGAACCGGCGACGGGCTCGACGCGGTACCCGGTGAGGTGGCCGGAGCCGGCCGGGGCGGTGAGGACGAGGCCGTTGGGGACCGGGCGGAGCACGCCGTCCGACGGGGAGTTCTCCACGGTCAGGGCGGTGGCCCCGCTCCGTCCGGCGAGCAGGGTCGAGGAGCCGCCGCCGTCCAGGTTGAGGGCCTCGGACGCCCCGAGCCGGCGCATCATCCGGCCGAGCCCGGTCAGAGACAGGCCGCCGCTGTCGCGCTGGCGGCCGTCAACGGTGACCAGGCGCAGCCGCCGGCCGCCGTCCGAGAGGCCCACCGCGGTGCGCGGGGCGGCGGCGTCGTTGGGTTCGCCGTCGTGGTTCTGCGGGGTCCCGGCCAGCACCAGCGGCTCCCGGCCGCCGATCGCCGTCACCGGGACAGGGCCCGGGACCGGGGCTGGGGCGGTGACTGCGGCTGCGGCCGGGCCGCCGGACGCGGGCAGCGGGAGGGCCGTCACGGCAACCGGGTCGCCGGGGCGCAGGCGGCCCAGTTCGGCCGCCGCGGGACCGGAGGCGACGAGCAGGGCTGTTCCGGAGGCGGGCCGCCCGATCGGCTGCCGGGCGGGGCCGGTCACCCGGCCGTCGCGGAGTTCCACGGCCCGGGTCGCGGCGGCGGGCATGACCGTGCCGGGCCAGTCGTCGGTGTAGAGGGCGAAGCCGTCGGCGGGCGGCCGGGCGGCGTTGTAGCCGGCCAGGGGGCGTACGGCGCCGCCCGGCAGGGTGACGGTCCCGCGGAAGCCGAGGCGCAGGAGCCGGCCGCTGCCTTCGGGGCCGAAGCCGATGGCCAGGCCGCCGCCCGGGCCGGGTGAGGCGGAGTGCAGGAACCGCCCGGCGCGCAGCCCCGGGCCGAGGGGGGCCTTGGTGCCCCGGATGTCGAAGAAGTCCCCGTTGACGGCGCCGACGACCCGCCGCCCGGGCCCGGCCTGATGCCGGACGGCGGCTTCGGCGAGGGTGCCCAGGCGGGTCGGGTCCCGGCCGGGGCCGCCGAGGTACTCGGCCCGTACGCCGTCGGCTCCGCCGAGGTCGGCCACGAGTTCGTCGATCCGCAGCCACCGGTCGGCCTGGAGGCGGTCGTAGGACTCCAGGCGGACGCCGGGTGCGATGAGCCGGGAGGTGCGGGCTGTCTCGATGCCCTCGTCGTCGTCGGCGGCGGCGGCACGGGTCGGACCCGCCGCGACGAGGGCGGCGCAGAGCAGGGCGGCGAGCGGGGCGAGGCGCAGCGGGCGGGGGTGCGACGGGTGCGACACCCGGGCAGCATCGAACGCCGGACCGCCGGCCGAGCGCCCGTTCGCCGTGCCGCGCCCGCGGATTCAGCCATTCGCCGGATTCAGCCACGCGCCCCCCTCGGACGCCGCGGGCCGCCGCACGCTCCTGGGGATCGAGCCCTGCGCCCCGACCACCAGGCCGATGTGCGCGCCCGGGAGATCGGTCACCCGCGCCCACGGGGGGGCATCGACGGCCCGCGCGCGGACCGGCCGCGAACAGGGTCGGGCGGGCCGCAGAGCGCGGCGTGCCCCCGCGTCGACGGCCCAGGGCGCCGGCATGCCACGTCCCCGGCCGAAGGCGCGGAGCCCCCCGCCGCCCCGGCCGCGCCCTCAGCCCGTCGGCGGCTCCGTGGCGAACTCCGCCCACACGCACTTCCCGCCGCCCCTGGGTTCCACTCCCCAGGCGTCGGCCAGCCCCTCCACCAGCAGCAGCCCCCGTCCCGACATCGCCCACTCCCCCGCCTCCCGGCGGTGCGGCAGGGCGCTGCTGGTGTCCTCCACCTCGACCCTGATCCGGCCGTCCACGGTCCGGCGCATGTTGACGTGGCCGCCGCCGTCGGTGTGGACCAGGGCGTTGGTCATCAGCTCGTCGGCGACCAGCACGACCTCGTCCGACCTGGCGCGCGCCCCCCAGGCTTCCGAGGCCGCACGGATCAGGTGCCGGGCGTGCGCCGGGGCCGCCGGGTCGCCCGGGTCGAGCCGGTGGCGCAGCGGGCCGCCGCCGCGCGGGGCGGGCGTACCGCGGCGGCGCAGCAGGAGCAGCGCCATGTCGTCGCCGCCGCCCGCGTCACCGATGAGGTCGCACAGCACGTCGGCGAGTTCCTCGACGTCGGCCGGGCCGTCACGCACCGCCTCCATCAGTTCGCGCATGCCCGTCTCGGAGTCCCCTCCTGGGCGTTCGGTCAGGCCGTCCGTGCACAGTACGAGGGTGTCGCCCGGATGCAGGTCGAGGGCGGTGACGGGATACCCGGTGCCGGTCCCGGGCGCGGTGTGCGGGCTGTCGGCCGGGCGCAGCCCGAGCGGGAGGCCGCCCGCCACCTGGACGCGGTGGGCGCTGCCGTCGCCGCGCCGCAGCACCGGATCGAGGTGGCCGGCGCGGACCATGCGCAGCGTCCCGGTGTTCAGGTCGACTTCGGCGTAGGTGCAGGTGGCGAAGCGTTCCGTCTCCAGTTCGCGCAGGAAGGCCGAGGCCCGCGCCATCGCGGTGCCGGGCGTGTGGCCCTCGGCGACGTAGGCGCGCAGCGCGATGCGCAGCTGGCCCATGACGGCAGCCGCGTCCGTGTCGTGCCCTTCCACGTCCCCGATCATCACCCCCACCCGGCCGTCGCCGAGCGGGATGACGTCGTACCAGTCGCCGCCGATGTCCCGGCCGATCCTGGCCGCCCGGTACCGTACGGCGATCCGTACGCCGGCGACGTCCGGGATCCGGCGCGGGAGCATGGCCCGTTGGAGGCCCTCGGCGAGGTCGTGTTCCTGCTCGAAGAGGATGGCCCGCTGGAGGCTCTGCGCGATGCCGCTGCCGAGCGCCATGAGCACGTTGCGTTCCTCGGCGGTGAAGTCGCCGGGACGGGTGTAGAGCAGTCCGAGTGCGCCGATGGCCCTGCCCTGGGCGATGAGGGGGAGGTAGACACCGCTGCGCACCTCGAGCGGCTCGATGTAGGGCCACAGCAGCGGGTAGCGCTCCCGGAAGTCGTCCCGCGAGGCGATGAACACGGGGCGAAGGCTCCGGACGGCTTCGCTCATCGGGAACTGCGCGTCGATCCGGGTGTATTCGATCTCCGGGACGTACGAACCCAGCCTGCCTTCCGCCACCAGGTGGATCCGGCCGCCGTCCACGACCCCGAGCATCACGCTGACCGCCCCGAGGTGGCCGAGCGCCTCGGGGTCCTTGAGGACGTCGGTGACGTCGTTGACGGTGCGGGCGTGCGCGAGGATCGCCGTGGTCCGCTCGACCACCCCGGTCATCCGGCGCCGTCCTTCGTCGTGCGATCCGTCGCCCCCGGGCTCGCCGGGGTCGTGTGCGGCGTCGCGTAGGATCCCGATGATCCGGTACGGGCGGCCGTGCGGATCGCGCAGGATGTGCCCCTGGATGTGGGTCCAGCCGGCGCTGCCGTCACGCCGTCTGCTGCGGAAGTAGGCCCCGTAGTGGCTGCGTCCCTCCTTGAGGGCCTGCGCGACGCGCGCGTCGATCCGCGCCTCCTCGCCCGACACCAGGCGGGCGCGCAGTCCGTCGGGGGTGCCGCTGAACTCGTCGGAGCGCAGGTCGAGGACCTTGAGGGCGGTGGGGTCCAGGTGCATCTGCCCGCTGTCGAGGTCCCAGTCGAAGGTGCCCATGCGGTTGAGCGCCAGGCTGGTGTCCGGCCGCGCCGGCCAGTCGAATTCGGGGGCCGTCTCTCCCCGCTGGTCCATGCTGCCAGCCTCTCACGTGTTACCGGCCGTCGCCGGGTACGGGCGGGCTGGAGGAGGCATCGGGGGAGGAACCGGGCGGTGAGCCGGGGGAGGAACCGGGGGAGGAACCGGGCAGGGCCGGTTCGGACGGTGGGCCCGAGTAGGTGCCCGGGGCCGGGGACACGGGAGGCGGGGCGGGCGGCGACTCGGGGGGTGGGGCCGGGGAGGCCGGGGACTCGGGGGTTGAGGGCGGGGAGGCCGGCGACTCGGGGGCTGAGGGCGGGGAGGCCGGCGACTGCGCCGGTTGTGACGTGGGCGGGGACTGCGGCGGCGAGACGGGCAGCGGCTGCGACGAGGGCGGCGGACTCTTCACCACGGGCGGCGGCACGGCCTTGTCGTGCTCGCCCTGGTGGTCGTTGCGGTCGCGCTCGACCCAGCGCCCGTCGTGACGGTCGTAGATCACGAACTTGTTCACGACGGTCACCGACGGCGCGATGACCACCACCCGGGAGGGCTGGAACGAGGGCCACGGCCGACCGGTCCGCTTCGGCTGGCCCCCCAGCGCGACGGGGGGCGTCAGCGGGTTCCCGCAGGCGCAGCGCACCCGCGGTACGCCCCTGTCGTCGACCAGCACGGCGGTCTCGGCCTGGAGCACGGCCTGGTAGGCGGTGGGCTTGCCGTCGCGGTAACCGTGGTTCGTCACCCGGGTGTCGACGCGCAACTGGAGGGGGGTCAGGGAGCGCAGGTAGTGCGCAACGGCGGCGGGCCGGAGGGAGAGGGCCGAGGCGAAGGCCTCGTTCGTCGACGGCTGGGCGGACAGCACCCTGATCTGCTTTTCCACGTCGCAGCTGGCCACGTCCTTGGTGCCGCCGTAGAGCCCGGGCGCCGCCCCGGTGACGCTGCGGGTGACCGTCGTCCCCGGCGCCGTCGCGCTCGGCGTGGAAGTGCCCGGCGTCCGGGCGGGCGGGCTCTGCGGGGGCTGCGTGCCCTGGTCCGCAGCGGTGGATTCGGTGAAGGGGTCGGGACCGGTCGCGGCGGCGGGCTGCAGGAAGATCTCGCCGCCCGCCTTGCCCGACGGCGTCCCGCCGGGCCGGGTGAGGACCACCACCAGTGCGGCGACGGCGGCAACCGCGACCACGGCGGCGGCCAGCCGGGGTACGGAACGCCAACAGTGCCCCTTCGGCGGCTGCCCGCCGGGCCCCGGCGGCGGTCCGGACGGAGGGGACGGCGGCGGTCCGGCCCCGCGGCTGCCGCCCGAGAGCGGGCCGGACGGGGGACCGGCCGGCCGGCCGCCGGGAGGTTCGGCAGGGGGCCGCCGTGAGGGTGGCCGCGGCGGTTCCTCGCCTGAGGGTTGCGTGGTCACGGGCTCCTCTTCCCCTGCGAAGGTGTTCCGGGGCCCGGCCCAGCCCCTCGGCGTCCCGCGGCTGCCGTACGGACACAACCGTCCACACCAGCGTTTTTCGCACTCCTGCGGACCATTGTGTGCGGCCTCCGGGTGGTGGCCGCAAGCCGGGGGTGCCACCGTGGCGGAGTGAGCAGTCCCTCGACGACGCCGGCCTCCGGAGCCGTGAAGGCCTGGCGTGACGGCTTCGTCGCCGTGGTGGCGGCGTTCGCCGTCATGTTCGCGGTCGCCTCGGCCGGAACGGCCTGTGCGGGCGCCGGCGACCTGCCGGGCGGCGCGTACCCCCGGGTGGTCGCCGCGGTGGTCGTGATGGCGGCCGGAGGTTCGGTCGGGGCCTCGGGCGGGGCCGGCCCCCTGGCCGGCGCCGACGTGAACCTCTCCGTGATGCCGCTGTCGGTCGCCCTGGCCGGTGCGCTGACCGCGGCCTGCGCCTTCCTGCGACCGCTGCGGGGCCGGGCGGTCGCCGGTCCACGGGAACTCCTGGGCCGAGCCGTGCCGTTGGTCGTACTGTGGCTGCTCGCCCTGATGGGGACCGGTCTCGCGGCCCGGCAGACCTTCGGCCTCCTCCCGGGCGATTCTCCGCTCGGGGACATCGGTGAACTGCTCGACTCCGCCCCGACGGTGGGCTTCGAGACCGATCTGCTCGTGACCTTCTTCTGCGGACTGCTGTGGATCGTGGGCCTGTTGGTGGTGACCCTGCTGGTGTCGCGGCGCGCCCCGCTGCCCGCCTCGGTGGTCCGCTTCCACACGGCGGTGCGCCCGGCCGCCTTCGCCACGTTGGTGCTGCTGCTCACGTACGTCGCGCTGGCGGTCATCACCGGCCTCGTGGTGGCGGTTACCCGAGGACACCCGGAACGCACCCTGGCGGTCATGCTCCTGGGGCTGCCGAACCTGGCGTGGCTCGCCCTGTCGCTGGGGCTGGGCGGAGCGTGGAAGGGCAGGGTGGACGGGCCGTTCGGGCTGCCGATGCCGCACCTGCTGGACGAGGTGCTGCGCGGCCCGGAACCCCACACGGTCGACGTCTCCTCGTTCGCGCATCAGGACCCGCGGGCGTGGTGGCTGGTGGTGGTGGCCGCCGTCCTGCTGCTGGGCGCGGGCGTGCTGGCCGCCGTGCGCTCGCCGGCCGGTGTCCGGCCCTGGCGGCACGCCCTGCACCTGGGGGTGGCGCTGGCCCTGGCGATGCTGACGGTATGTCTACTGACGGGCGTGCAGGCCGGGTTCGGTCTCTCCCTCCTGGGGATCGGCGATGTGGGCGGCCTCGGCGAAAAGGTCGACCTGACCCCGGTGCTGTGGCGCAACACCGGCCTGGCCCTGCTGTGGGGCGCGGTGGCCGGATACCTCGGCGCCCTCCTGGGCCGCCCGCTGCGCCACCGGGGGCCCGTGGAGAGCAAGGACCCGGCGAGGCTCTGACCGAGGGGGTTCCCCGCGGTGGGCAACCGATGATCCATACGGGTGAACCGGCGCGGATCGGTTCGGCGGTGAATCGATTCCGCGTGCCAACCTCACCTCCGTGAACACGTTTAAAGGCCTGTTCCGGCCGCTCCATGCCGGCGGCCTGCTTGCCGTCTCCGCAGTCGCCCTGACCCTCTCCACCGCGCTCCCCACCGGAGCGACACCCACCGGCGCCCGCTACCTCGCCGGTCCCGTCGGGGCGCGCGACGCGACGCCCAGGGAGGTCTCGGCGAGCACGGTCTACTGCCCCGACGGCATGCTCCTCCAGTCCGGCGGCTACTCCCTGGAGAACGGCAACACCGGCCCCGTCCTGGCCAGTCACCCCGTCGTCGGACCCGACGGCCGCAAGGGCTGGTACGCGTCCGCCTCGCACGCCGACGTCAGGGCGTACGTGCTGTGCCGCTCCGCCCTCGACTCCGGCTCCTGACCGGCACCCCCTCACGCACCGCCGTCCCGGGGCCGGAACACCGGCATCGCCCAGCGCGGCGGCGGCGGCGCGGGGCCGCGGTGCGCCGCGGACCCGAGGGCTTCCGCGAGCGGCGTCGCCGGCCGGCCGGAGCCCGCCGCCCCGGCCGGCTCCGCCGCCTCCCCCGCCCTTCGCAGGGCCCCGGTGAACTCCAGGCAGTCGCCCCAGCGTTGCTCCGGCGACTTGGCCAGCGCCTTGCCCAGCACCTCGTCGACCGCCGCCGGCAGGTCGGGCCGCCGCGAGGTCACCGGAGGCGGCGGATCGAACTGATGGGCCCAGAGCAGGGCCATGTCCTCGTCACGCTGGAACGGCGGGGCTCCGGTGAGCATCTCCTGGACGACGCACGCCAGGCCGTACACGTCGCATCGCCCGTCGACCGGTTTGCCGGAGATCTGTTCCGGCGCCACGTAGTCGAGGGTCCCCACGAACTGCCCGACACTCGTGAACCCGGTCAGCGACAGCGATTTCTTCGTCAGCCCGAAGTCCGTCAGGTACACGTACTCGGGGTAGTCGCTGTCGGTGCCCTCCGCCACCAGGATGTTGCCCGGCTTCACGTCCCGGTGGACCAGGTCGTGGGCGTGGGCCGCGTCCAGTGCCGAGGCCACCTGGCCCGCGATGCGCGCCGCCCTGCGGACGGACAGCGGGCCCGTGCGGTCCAGCAGCGCCCGCAGGTCCTGCCCGGCGACGTAGCGCATCGCGATGTACAGCAGGCCGTCCGTCTCGCCCGCCTCGAAGACGGGCACGATGTGCGGGTGGTCGATGGCGGCCGCCACCTTCGATTCGTGGGTGAACCGCTGGCGGAACGTGTCGTTGCGGGCGAGTTCGGGCGCGAGCAGTTTCAGTGCCACCGTCCGGTCCAGCCGCAGGTCCAGTGCCTTGTAGACGACCGCCATCCCGCCGCGCCCGATCTCGCTCTCCACCCGGTACCCGGCGATCTGCTTGCCCCGCAGGTCGGAGGGCCGGCCGCCGGGCGGGCCGGCGGACATCACCGGTCGCCGCCCTCGGGGCTCTCCACCACCAGCGTCGACTCGTGCCCCGTGTCGTCGGGTTCACGTGCTCCTGCGTCGGCCACACCGCCGGCGTCCGGTGCGCCGGGCAGCGGCGCCCCGGCGGCGGAGCCCGGCCCCGAGACGACGGCGAAGGTGTCCGCCCGGCCGCCTTCGCCGTACAGCCACCGCCCGGCCGCCTCGTCGTAGAGCCACACCGCCTCCCCGTCGATCACCACGCCGGCCCGCAGTCCGCGCGTGCCCCTGCGGAAGGCCTCGGTGTCCGCACGTCCGGAGGCGAGTTCGTCGGCGGCCTTCCGGTAGCGCTCCAGCGCGTCGGCGCTGCGGGCGAGCAGCGGACGGGGGTCCTCGGTGCGCGCGAGGGGCCGGCCGGCCGTCGGCGGCGGCTGCGGCACGGCGACCAGGAGCCGGCCGTCCACCCACGCGGACCATCCGTTGGAGCACAGGACCTCGCCCCATTCGCCTTGCCGGGACAGCAGCTGTACGGGCAGGAAGGGGTCCAGGGCCGCGGTCGGCCGGGACACGTCCGGCGCCTCCCAGGCGGGCAGTCCGTCCTGGGGCACGACGTGCGTGGGCCGGAAGTCCGCGGCGTCGGCAGGGCTCGTCATCGAGGTCACCGGCTCTACTTCCGCATGAGGGCGGGCTCGTGCCGCCGCAGCAGCCGGGCGACCAGCAGCCCGAACAGCACGGACAGCGCCACCAGCATCCCGACGTCGAGCAGCCACACCCCGGCGGAGTGGGCGAACAGCGGGTCGTCGGTGATCTTGCCGGGCACGATCGCGCCGAGGCCGATGGTGCCCGCCATGGCGCCGAGCGCCCAGCGGGAGGGAACCAGCCAGGCCAGTTGCTGGATCACCGGTACGCCGTCCAGCCGGAGCAGGGCCCCGCAGAAGACCACCTGCACGATGGCGAGGAGGACCAGCAGCGGCATGGTGACCTCCTCCTTCCTGACCAGCGCGGAGATCAGCAGGCCGAGCATCATCGCGGTGAACGACAGCAGCGCGACGGCGATCGTGATCTCCACGAGCGGGGGCAGGAAGACCCCTTTGCCGCCGGGCGCGTTGGTCCCCACCCCGAGGAGCGCCACCAGCGTCAGCACCACGGCCTGTGCGACGGTGACCGTGCCCAGGACCACCACTTTCGACATCAGGTAGGCGGAGCGGGAGAGCCCCACGGCGCGCTCGCGCCGGTAGATGGTCCGCTCCTTGACGAGTTCGCGCACCGCGTTGGCGGCGCCGGTGAGCACGCCGCCCACGCTCAGGATGAGCAGGGCGTTGATGGCCGTCTCCTGGGTGAGGGAGCGGCCGGCCAGGGCGCGGGCCATCGCGCCCATCACGAACGGCAGGGCGACCATGACGGCGAGGAAGGTGCGGTCGGCGCTGAGCGCGGCCGCGTAGCGCCGCACCAGGGTCGACAGCTGCGCTCCCCAGCTCTGCGCCTTGGGCGGCGCGGCGGCATATCCGGCCGGCCCGCCGGGGGCGCCGTTCGCGGCGAGCGGGTGGCCGGGGACCTGGACGTACTTGCGGTACGGGGTCGAGGAGCGGTACTCGCCCGCCCAGTCCCGGTCCTGCTGGTTCTCGAAGGCTTCGAAGGCCTGCGGCCACTCCTCGAAGCCGAAGAAGCCGAGGGTCTCTCCGGGCGGTCCGAAGTAGGCGACACGGCCGCCGGGGGCGAGGACCAGCAGCCGGTCGCAGCCTTCCAGGCTGAGCACGCTGTGGGTGACCACGATCACGGTCCGGCCGTCGTCGGCGAGGCTGCGCAGCATCTTCATGACGGAGCGGTCCATGCCGGGGTCGAGTCCGGAGGTCGGCTCGTCGAGGAAGAGCAGGGAGGGCTTCGTCAGCAGTTCCAGCGCGACGGAGACCCGTTTGCGCTGGCCGCCGGAGAGGGTGTGGATGGGCTGGTCGGCGCGCTGCGCGAGACCGAGTTCCCGGATCACCTCGTCCACCCGGGCCTGCCGCTCCGCCTTGGCGGTGTCCTGCGGGAAGCGCAGTTCGGCGGCGTAGGTCAGGGCGCGGCGGACGGTGAGCTGGGCGTGCAGGATGTCGTCCTGCGGGACGAGGCCGATGCGGCTGCGCAGCTCGGCGTAGTCGCGGTAGAGGTCGCGTCCGTCGTAGAGGACGGTGCCGTGGTCGGCGGGGCGCAGCCCGGTGAGCGCGCCGAGCAGCGTCGACTTGCCGGCGCCGCTGGGGCCGACGACCGCGAGGAGGCACTTGGCGCCGACGGGGAAGGAGACGTGGTCGAGCAGGACCTTGCGGCCGCGGTCGACGGCGACGGCGAGGTCCTGGACGTCGAGGGTGATCTCGCCGGTGTCCACGTACTCCTGGAGCTGGTCGCCGACGAGGCAGAAGGCGCTGTGTCCGATGCCGACGATGTCGCCGTCGGCGACGCGCGCCCGGTCGACGGGGACGCCGTTGAGGTAGGTGCCGTTGTGGCTGGCGAGGTCGGCGATCTCGTAGGTGCCGTCGGGCAGGGCGCGCAGTTCGGCGTGGTGGCGCGAGACGACGAGGTCGTCGACGACGAGGTCGTTGTCGGGGGCCCGGCCGATGCGGACGGTGCGCGCGGGTCGCGGCCGCACGGAGGTGGGCCGGTGGAAGGTGGCGGACCGGCCGGGGTCCGAGACGGAGGACGGGCGGCCCGGCGTGCGCCGGGGGGCGGCGCCGAGGAGGACGGCGCGGGGGCCGTCCTCGGCGCTGCCGAAGCGCAGTTCGCTGCCGGGTCCGACGCTCCACTCGTGCACGCGGTGGCCGTCGGCCCAGGTGCCGTTGGTGCTGCCCTCGTCCTCGACCGTCCAGTGGTCGCCGTCGGGGCGCAGGACCGCGTGGTGCCAGGAGACGCGGGCGTCGTCGAGGCAGATCTCGCAGAGGGGGTCGCGTCCGACGTGGTAGGTCCGGCCCGGGCTGATCGGGGTCGAGCCCCGGGCGGTCTCCAGCACGAGTTCGGGTGCGGCCGGCGCACCGGGTCGCGAGGCCATGGTCAGATTTTCCCACGATCCGACCGGCGCGGCATAGCCGCAGGTCAGCGGCCCGTTATGGGTAATGACAACGGTCCCCGTTGCAGCCTTTGCCGATGCACGGAAGGTGCGTTTCACTTGCGGCGTCGAAACCGAACAAACGGGGGACGCCATGACCGGGCACGAGCACGGACACGAGCACGACCACGCCGGGGATTCCGGGCACGGCGGCCACGCCGGGCACAGCCACGGTGTGGCCGCGGACGCCGACCGGCGCTGGCTGGCGATCGCCCTCGGCCTGATCGGCGGCTTCATGGCCGTCGAGGTGGTCATCGGCGTCCTGGCCCACTCCCTGGCACTGATCTCCGACGCCGCGCACATGCTGACCGACGCGGTCTCGATCGTGCTCGCGCTGATCGCCATGCGGCTCGCCGCCCGCCCGGCGCGCGGCGGCTTCACGTACGGCCTCAAGCGGGCGGAGATACTTTCCGCCCAGGCGAACGGGCTGACGCTGCTGCTGCTGGCGGTGTGGCTGGCGTACGAGGCGGTGCGGCGGCTGATCGATCCGCCGCCGGTGGAGGGCGGTCCGGTCCTGGTGACGGCGCTGGCGGGCATCGTCGTCAATGTGGCGGCGGCCTGGTGCATCTCGAAGGCGAACCGGAACTCCCTGGCCGTCGAGGGCGCCTACCAGCACATCCTGAACGACCTGTTCGCCTTCATCGGGACCGCGGTGGCCGGTCTGATCGTGCTGACCACCGGTTTCCGCCAGGCCGACTCGATCGCCTCGCTGGTCGTGGTGGTGCTGATGGTCAAGGCGGGCTACGGCCTGGTCCGCGAGTCGGGCCGGATCTTCCTGGAGGCCGCTCCGGCGCACATGGACCCGGACGCGGTCGGCGACCGGCTCGCCGGGCACCCGCCGGTGACCGAAGTGCACGACCTGCACATCTGGACGATCACCTCCGGCCAGGCGGCACTCTCCGCGCACGTGCTGGTCGAACCGGCCGGTGACTGCCACGCCGTCCGGCGGGACCTGGAGCGGCTGCTGGCCAAGGAGTACGGGGTCACGCACACCACCCTCCAGGTGGACCACGTCGCGGAGGCCCTGCTCTCGGTCGGCCGGGCCGGCGAGGACCCCGAGCCCGGCGACCCGCACTGCGCGGACGCGCACGGCCCGGTCCACCGGGCCGGCCCGCACGATCACTGACGGACCGCGCGGCGGGGCATACATGAGCGCATGACGCAAAAGCGCAGCGCCGGCCTGCTGCTGTTCCGCGGGGCCGGCGCCGGGGTCGAGGTACTGCTGGGCCACATGGGCGGCCCCCTGTGGGAGCGGCGCGACGCGGGGGGCTGGGCGATCCCCAAGGGGGAGTACGGCCCGGACGAGACACCGCTGGACGCGGCCCGCCGCGAGTTCACCGAGGAGATCGGCCTCCCGCCGCCGGAAGGCCCGTACCTGCCGCTCGGGGAGATCCGGATGGCGGGCGGGAAGCTGGTGACGATCTGGGCGGTACGCGCCGACCTCGATCCGGCGCTGATGGTGCCCGGCACCTTCACCATGGAGTGGCCTCCGCACTCGGGCCGGCGGGCCGAGTTCCCGGAACTGGACCGGGTGGCCTGGTTCACTCCCCCGGTGGCCAGGAACAAGTTGATCCCAGGTCAAGTCCCCTTCCTGGAACGCCTGTTGGCGCTTTCAGAGGGTTGACCCGACCTTGACTTGCCAACAAACCCCGCGCGCATGGACATTGCACATATGACGAACGTCGTGCTGGTGGGAACCCTGGACACCAAGGGTGTCGAGTACGGCTGGCTGCGCGAGAGGCTGCTGCGCGCCGGCGTCGAAGTGATCACGGTCGACACAGGAATCATGGGCGAGCCCCGAATACCCGCGCAGGTACCGCGTGAAGCGGTCGCACGGGCGGCGGGAACGGAACTGGAGCAACTGCGGGCGGCGGGCGACCGGGGCGCCGCCGTCACCGCCATGGCCGAGGGCGCCGAGGCGACGCTGTTGCGCCTGCACGCGGAGGGCCGGCTCCACGGGGTCCTCGCGATCGGCGGCAGCGGCGGGACCTCCCTCGCCACCCGGGCGATGCGCGCACTGCCACTGGGCGTACCGAAGCTGATGGTCTCCTCCATGGCCTCCGGCGACGTGGCCCCGTACGTGGGATCAGCGGACATCACGATGATGTACAGCGTCGTGGACATAGCGGGGATCAACAGCGTCTCCGCCCCGGTGCTGGCCAATGCGGTGGAGGCCATCGCCGGCATGGCCAAGGGGTACGCCCGGGCCGCGCTGGAGCGCCGCCGCCCGGGCCGGCCGGGGGCGGGCTCACCGCCGCTGGTCGCCGCGAGCATGGCGGGCGTCACCACGGCCGGCGTGGACGCGGCCCGGGAGCGGCTGACCGAACTCGGCTACGAGGTGCTGGTGTTCCACATCAGCGGCAGCGGCGGCCGCACCCTGGAGAAACTGGCCGGCCAGGGGGTGTTCGCCGGCGTCCTCGACCTCACCCTCGGCGAGCTCGCCGACGACATGTGCGGGGGCATCCTCACCGCCGGCCCCGACCGCCTCAGCGCGGCCGGCCGGGCCGGGGTCCCGCAGGTGGTGAGCCTCGGCGCGCTGGACATGGTGAAGTTCGGCCCGCTCGAGACCCTGCCCGAACGGGTCCGCTACCGCCGGGTCCGCGTCCACAACCCGTCGATCACCGTCATCCGTACGACCGCGGCCGAGTGCGCGGAACTCGGCCGCCGGGTCGCCGCGAAGCTCCGGGCGGCGACCGGCCCGACGGAAGTGTGCGTCCCACTGCGCGGACTGTCGACGCTGGGCGCGCCCGGCGGCCCCTACCATGACCCCGGCGCGGACCGGGCCCTGTTCACGGCGCTGCGCGACGGATTGCGGGGCAGCGCCGCCCTGCTGCACGACTACGACACCCACATCAACGATCCGTCCTTCGGACGGGCCGCGGCGGAGCGGCTGCACGCCCTGATCGGAGCGGAACGGGCCGCGGCGTGACGAGCTGACCCACCCGCCCGGGCCCTGCTTCGAAACACCCCCTGCGGCAGGGAACCGGCCATGGCGAAAACCGTGTCCCAGGGGGTGCCGGCCGCACGGACCGGCGCTGGGACACGGTGGGGCCATGGAGGGGGAACGATGAACGACGCGTGGACGGTTCCCGGGTACACGCCGGTCCGGGAACTGGGTGCGGGCGGGAGCGGCCGGGTGGTGCTGGCGGTCCACGAGGCCACGGGCACGCCGGTCGCGGTGAAGTACCTCAGCGAACGGCTGCGCGACGACCCCGCCTTCGTCCGGGAGTTCCGGGCGGAGGCCCGGCTCCTCGGCGGACTGCGCTCCCCGCACGTGGTGGCGTTCTACGAGTACTGCGAGTACACGCAAGGGCCCGGCGGCGCCGCCATCGTGATGGAACTCGTCGACGGGATCTCACTGCGCGCCCTGCTCAAGCAGTCCGGCGCGGGCACGGAGCCGGAGGCCGCCCTGGTACTGCTCAAGGGCTCGCTGCTGGGGCTGGCCGCCGCGCACCGCGAGGGGGTGGTGCACCGGGACTACAAACCGGAGAACGTACTGGTCGGTGCGGACGGTTCCTCGAAACTGGTGGACTTCGGGATCGCGACCGGACGCGGGGCCACCCCGGGCGTCGCGGGCACGCCGGCGTACATGGCGCCCGAGCAGTGGCAGGGCCGGCCGGCCTCCCCCGCGGCCGACGTGTACGCGGCGACGGCGACGTTCTTCGAGTGCGTGACCGGACACAAGCCATTCCCCGGGACGAACTTCGCGGAGCTGGCGGTCCAGCACGTGGAGGCCCCGGTACCGGAGACCGAGGCGCCCGAGCCGGTGCGCCCGCTGATCCGCCGGGGCCTGGCCAAGGCGCCGGAGCAGCGGCCGGAGAACGCCGAGGCGTTCGTGGCGGAGCTGGAGGAGGTGGCGCTGGCGGGGTACGGGCCGCACTGGGAGGAGCGCGGGCAGCGCAAACTGGCGGCCCTGGCGGCGCTGCTGCCCCTGCTGTTCCCGTCGGCGGGAGCCGCCGCGGCCGGCACCACGGCGCTCGCGACGACCGTGCTGCCGCCCACGCCGGCGAGCTGGGCGCCCGGGCGGCGCGGAGCGCTGGCGGCGGCCGCCGTGGTGGTGATCGGGGCGATGCTGCTGTTCACGTACGAGGCCGTCGCCGGGGAGTCCGGCGGCGCGGCCACGCTGAGCGCGTTCGCGACGTCGAGCGCCGGGCCGCCCGGTGGTGGCGGGCCCGGGCCGGGCGCCCCGGTGTCCGCGACGCCCTCGGCGTCGGCGTCGCCCTCGCCGTCCGTGTCCGTCTCCCCCACGGCCTCGGCTTCGCCGTCGGTGACACCGAGCCCGACGCCCACTCCGACTCCCACACCGACGCCGACACCGACGCCAACACCGACGAAGCCGACCCCCACCGTGAAGCCGAGTCCGTCGGTCACCGTCTCCGGGGTGAAGGCCACGCTGCTGACCAGCCCGAGCACCGGACAGGTGAGCGTCTCTCTGGATGTGAAGGGGGGACCGGCGACGGTGGTGCTGGAGTGGTTCCTCGGCAACGGCGACTCCGACCTGCGCGTCGCCGACGGCACGGACTCCGTCGCGGTCCAGGCCGGGGCGGCGACCGTGGACAGGGCCCACGCTTTCACCCGCAGGGCGGGCTGCTACCTGAGCGTCCGCGTCACCACGACGCCCTCGTCCGGCAGCGTCACCGTCTCGAAGCTGATCCCCAGGTGCCAGGAGCCGCCGCGATGAGCGATCCCCACGCCCCCGAGGGCGACGACTACAGCGCCACGGTCCTCGGCACCCACTGGTTCAGCGGCCCGCCCGAGCAGCCGGACGGCACCGGACGGCCGGACTTCCCCACCCCTCGGCATGACAACACCCGGCAGCACGACACGCCTGCGCTCGACACCCGCAGGCTCGACACGCCCGTGCTCGACACGCCGCAGACCGTCCCCGGCGCCGCCCCCGACCGGGTCGACGGGCCGGTGCTGCGGTTCGGCCCCGGCGTCACGGCGGCGATGCCCGCGCCGTTCCCGGTGACGGTGCCTGCCGCGGTTCCGGGCCGCCGCCCGGGGCAGTGGCGGCGCTACACCCTGGCCGCCGTGGTCCTGGCCGGGGTCCTCGCCTACCTGGGCTGGCAGCGGTTCGGTCCCGCCCTCGCGGTCCGGGACGTAGCGGTGACCACCGACCCCAAGGGGCCGGGCTGTGATGCGGCCGCGGACGTGCTGGCCGTCGTACGGACCAACGGGCGCCCGGGCACACTCACCTACCACTGGGAGCGCAGCGACGGCACCCGCTCGGAGCAGCTGACGGAGCGGGTACCGAGCGGACGCAAGGAGGCCCGGCTGCACCTGCTGTGGACCTTCCAGGGAGTCGGCACCTACGCCGCGCGCGCCGAGCTCCGGCTCGACTCGCCCGGGCAGCGCGCCGGGGCCGTCGGGTTCACCTACCGCTGTCGGGCATAGGGGATGTCCTTGCGCGGGTGGGCCCGCGGCCGCTCGGGGAGGAGCGGCCGCGGGCCGACCTGGCCGGCCTGTCCGTGGCAGGCACGTCTGTGAGGCCCCTGTGCGTCCGTGGCGAACGGGCGGCCGGGCGGGTCAGAAGCGGGCGTGCGCCGTGATGTCCGCCGCGAACTCCCCCGTCATCGCCGGGGTCACCGTCGGCCTGCACTGCGCGACCGCCGCCAGGTAGTCACCGGTGCCCGCGCCCAGTTGTGCGGCGCCTGCGCCCCGCGCGCCCACCGCCTCGAGGTCCCGCTCGAAGGACACCTGCGCCGCGATGCGCGCCGCGTGCTCGATGTCCGCCGGGGTGAACAGTTCGGTCGCCTCCACCAGCGCCGCCACGTCGACGTCCGGGCGCCCGGACGTGTACCGGGACCAGATCGCGGCGCGCGCCCCGGCGTCCGGGGTGCCGATCGGGATCAGGTAGTCGAAACGCCCCGGCCGCAGGAAGGCGGGGTCCAGGGAGCGGATGGAGTTGGTGGCGCAGACCAGCAGCCGCTCGTCGCCCTCCCGGAAGCCGGGTATCAGCTTGAGCAGCTCGTTCGTGACCCCGTGGATGCCGCCGGGTTGCGCGGGCTCGGTCCGTACGGGCGCGATCTCCTCGACCTCGTCGATGAAGACGAGGACCCGCTCCAGCTCGGCGATCCGGGCGAAGGCGTCGCGCAGCGCGGCCGCCAGGTTGCCCTCGTCGGCGAGGCGGGAGGGCAGCAGCTCCACGAAGGGCCAGCCCAGGCGGGAGGCGATGGCGCGGGCGAAGGTGGTCTTGCCGGTCCCGGGCGGCCCGAAGAGGGTGATCGCGCGCGGCGGCCGCACCCCGTGCGCGGCTGCCCGTTCGGGCTCGGCGAGCGGGAGGACCACGCGGCGCTCGATGAGGTCCTTCTCCTTCTCCATCCCGGCGACCTTGCCCCACAGGTCATTGGGGAGGAAGCGGCCGCCGAGGTCGTCGAGGAGACCGGCGGCCGGCCCGTGCAACGGTTCGGTCTTCTCGAAGTAGGCGACGGCCGGCTGGCGCGTGTATCCGGCGTTGAGCAGGCCCTCGCCGAGCAGGTCCTCCTCGGGCAGGACGTAGGCGATCCGCCCGACGCGGGCGGCGATGAGCCGCCGCTCCAGTTCGACGAGCAGCGCGCTGGCCAGCCCGCGGCCCCGCCAGCCCGCGGCGATCGCGATGCGCATCACCCAGGCGCGTTCGCCGGTGACGCAGGCGAGGGCCGCGCCGATCGGGACGCCCTGGTGGACGGCGACCACACAGGGCTGCCGGTCGGTGAGCGCGCCGATGCACTCGGCGAGCGAGAACACGGACTCCTGGCCGAGCTCCGCCGTGGTGTCGATCAAGTGGACGACAGCGGCGAGATCGCTCTCGCGGTAGTCGTGGATCAGCCAGTTCACCGGGTACCGCCCCTCGTTCGTGCTCCTGCGGCGAGGCTAGGGGCGTCCGGGCCCCGCGCTCACGCTCCGCGGTGCACAACACCGGCCCCGGAAACCGTCCGCGTCGTCCATAGACTCGCGCTTCCCGGTCCGAAGGCCGTTGCCTCCCCTGCCGAGGATTCGCGCCTCTCCGCCGGAGGACCCACGCCTTCCGACCGCGGCGCATGCCGGAAATGGGTGCCGTTTCCGCACTTCCGAGACGTCCGGTCCGGGATTCACAGCGGATTCTTATGGAATCGGGGGCTGTGGCCACAGGCTCGCTGGGCAGGCTCAGGTGCATGATCCGCCGCATGCTCCCCAGACAGGCCGCCCCCGTCGGCTCCTCCCGCGTCCGGCGGGCGTCCCGGGTCCTGCTCGCGCTGGCGGCGATGGCCGCGCTGCTGAGCGTCGATCTGCCGGACGCCGGGGCCGCCCCGCCGCTCGGCGTCACCGCGCAGGCGGAGCCCGGCACGGCCGTCGACCGGGTGGGCGCCCTGTTCGCGGGAGGGCTGGACGGGGGCCACTTCTGCAGCGCCGCCGTGGTGCACAGCGACGACCGGAGCGTGATCGCCACCGCGGCGCACTGCCTGGACAACCCGGACAGCACGGTGTTCGCGCCCGGCTACCGGGACGGCAAGGCCCCGTACGGGCTGTGGAAGGTCACCAGCGTGTACGTGTCCCCGCGCTGGACGCAGGGGCGCGACCCGGACGAGGACATCGCCTTCGCTTCGGTCACCCCGGTGACGGGGTCGGGGCAGGTCGAGGACCTGGTGGGCGGCTTCCCGGTGGACCCCGAGCAGCCGGCGGACGTGACGGTGACGGTCGTCGGCTACCCGAGCAGTGACGAGTCGCCGCTGCGCTGCACCAACGCCACGAGCCTGTTCTCGCCGACGCAGCGCCGCATCGACTGCCCCGACCTCAGCGGTGGCACGAGCGGCAGCCCCTGGCTGGCGAACGGCGCCGTGGCCGGGGTCCTGGGCGGCTACGAGGACGGCGGCCTGGTCCCGGAGGTGTCGTACAGCGCGGTGATGGACGACCAGGCCCTGGAGCTGTACCGCGAGGCGGCGGTCGCGGGCTAGGCCGGCCCCGGAAGAGACGACCTAGGCCCCGTCGGCGGGCCGGAACCAGGTCGGTTCGTCCCGCAGGGCGCGCTGGACGCGCTGCACGGCGAAGGGCTCGAGCGGCGGCAGGGCGTCCGCCGGGAACCAGCCGACTTCCAGCAGCTCGCCGTCGTGCGGCCGGGCCTCGCCGCCCGTGGCACGGCAGCGGAAGGTGATGTCCTGGAACTGGCAGACGTCACCGTTGGGGTAGGTGATCGGTTCGAGCATCTCCACGAGCACGACCCGCTCGGGGACGCAGCGTACGGCCGTCTCCTCGTACACCTCGCGCACCGCCGTGACGGCGGGTTGTTCGCCCGGTTCGGCGATGCCGCCGATCACCGACCACAGGCCGGTGTCGGCGCGCCGGCCGAGCAGGATCCGGTCGCGGTCGTCGACGACGATGGCGGTGACCCCGGGCAGCAGGAGCAGCAGGTGCCCGGCGCCGGCTTCACGGACCGCGCGTATGTAGTCAGGGGTGGTCATGGCCCCGACCCTACGAGACGCCCCGCGCACACCCGCGTCATGCGGCCCGGCGGGCGCGAACCCGGCGGGTCAGCACCCAGCCCAGCCCGCCGGCGGCCGCCAGGAGCAGCGCGTACTCGGGCAGCGGTCCGAGCCTGGTGGCCGGGGTCTGGGTCGAGCGCAGCGGGATTTCGGCGACCAGCGCGTCGGCGGTGAACATCTTCGTCTGCTGGACGACCTCGCCGTCGGGCCGGATGACGGCGCTGACCCCGCTGGTGACGGGGACCAGCACGGTCCGGCTGTGTTCGACGGCCCGGACCCGGTCCATGGCGAGCTGCTGGTAGGTCATCTCGGTCCGGCCGAAGGTGGCGTTGTTGCTCGGTACGGCGATGACCTGGGCGCCGGCCTGGACGGTGGAGCGGACGGCGTCATCGAAGGCCGCTTCGTAGCAGGTGACCATCCCCGCCCGGGTACCGGCCATGTCGAAGACGCCGGGTTCCTTGCCGGGGCCGAAGTCACGGCGTACGCGGTCCACGTCCTTGCTGAAGATCCGGACGAAGGACCGCATCGGCATGCGCTCGCCGAACGGCTGGATCTTGCGCTTGTCGTACGTCGCGGTCGGGCCCTTGACCGGGTCCCAAAGGATCATCGTGTTGCGCAGCGGGCCGGTCGGCGGCTCCAGTACGGAGCCGATGGCGACGGGCACGCCGATCCGCTTGACGGCGTGGTCGATGACGTCGTGGGCGTCCTGCTCGGCGAAGGGGTCGATGTCGGAGGAGTTCTCCGGCCAGACGACGAAGTCGGGCTGCCGGGCGCGGCCGGCCACGACGTCGTCGGCGAGCTGGAGGGTGCGGTTGGCGTGGTTGTCGAGGACGGCGCGGCGCTGGGCGTTGAAGTCGAAGCCGGCGCGGGGGACGTTGCCCTGGATGACCGCGGCCACGGCCGTGCCGTCCTCGGCGGCGTCGGAGACCAGTGGCCGCGCCGCCAGGGCCGCCCCGACGGGCAGGGCGACGGTGAAGGCGGCGAGCGCTGCGGTGGTACGGCGCGGCTGGGCGCGGACGGTGCGCCAGGCCTCGTACAGGCCGAATCCGCACAGGGCGACCGCGAAGGAGAGCAGCGGGGTGCCGCCCAGCGCGGCGAGCGGCAGGAAGAAGCCGTCGGCCTGGCCGAAGGCGAGCTTGCCCCACGGGAAGCCGCCGAAGGGCGCCCGGGCGCGCAGGGCCTCGCCGGCGATCCACAGGGCGGAGGCCCACAGGGCGCGGCCGGGAAGCGTGTCGACGAGGGCGATGCCGAGGCCCGTGAGACCGAAGATCAGCGCTTCGAGGGTGACGAGGGCGATCCAGGGGACGGGGCCGACGCCCTCGCTGGTCCAGACGAGCAGCGGGAGGAGGTAGCCCAGCCCGAAGACGAAGCCGAGGCCGAATCCGGCCCGGGCGCGACGCCCGCGCAGGCAGCCGGCCAGCAGGGCGAGGGCGAGGGGGGCCAGCCACCACAGGGGGCGGGGCGGGAAGCTGAGGTAGAGCAGGACCCCGGCGAGCGCGGCGAGCGCCGCCCGGACCGGCCAGGCGCCCCGGAGGCGGCCGAGGCCGCGGGCGCCGCTCGCCGGTGCGGTGGACTGCGCGGGCTCGTTCCCGGCCGCTCGGGTGACACTGGTGCTCATTTGGCGGAGTGTACGTCCCCTGCGCGCGGCAGTCCTCAGGGACTCAGTGCGCCAGAGCGCGCAGGTGGGTGCGGATGACCCGGACGGCGTTCTCGGCGTCGTCGACCGTGACGGTGAACAGCTTCCCGTCGTCCAGGCGCAGCTCGACGCCCTCACCGCGGCGGACGATGACGGCGGTCCCCCTCTCGGGGCGCCACCGGTAGCCCCATCCGCCCCAGTGCTGGGGGGTGATCTTGGGCACGAACTCGGCGGAGGCCACCTCGGCGAGCCGGATGGTGCGGCGGGGCAGCCCGATGTGGCCGCAGCGCACCTCCACGGCCTGGGAGTCGACGGTGACGGCCACGTGGACGAAGGCGAGGGTGCCGAAGAGGATGAGCAGCCCGGCCGCGAGGCAGCCGATCACGGACATCAGCAGCGGCGCCGTCCCGGAGGTCCAGCCGGGGTCGACGGCGAGTTCGACGCCGAGCGCCAGGCATGCGGCGCCGGCCGCGGCGAGCAGCCACTGCGCGCGGTTGGATGCGCGGCCCGTCCAGAGCGGACCCGGGGGGTGACCCGTCATGTGTGCAGCGTACTCACCTCGCCCGCCCGCGCCCCTCGACACGGCCCTGCCTCCCCCTGCGTGCCTGCCCCGGGAGCAGCCCGACCACGGCATCGCGCAACGCCGGGCGGCGGCCGGTGACGATCCGGTGCAGGGTCCGGGAGGCGAAGGCGACGCGCTGGGCGCTGCCCCGCCGCTCTCCCTCGTACGCCCGTAGGGCGGCGGGGCGCCCCGCCGCCCTGCTGCGGGCAGTGGCCGAACAGTGCCCGGAGCAGTACCGGGCCGTCGCAGCCGCCCTCACGGGAGGCGGGGCGCGCCCCGTGGACCGGGACGGGCTCGCGGCGTTCCCGGCCGTTCTGCTGCGTGATGTCGCCGGGCCGGGGCGTCCGCGCGTCCTGGCGGGCGCGATCCCCCTCGTCGGCCCGCCCCAGACCCTCGCCGCGGCGGGGCTCGACGACCCGGACGCCTTCATGCGCGACCTGCTGTGCAGCCCCGTACCCCGGCGCCACCTCGTGACGGCCCTCCTGGACCGCGCCGTGGGCGGGCGGCGATCCCGGACGAGTGGCGGGGCCGCTGCGCGTGCCACTGCCCGGGTACGCGGGCGGCCGGGGTGCCGGCTCAGCGGCTCGCCGGGGCAGGCCGGGGCTCGGGGGTCAGCTCCAGACGGCGACCCCGGAAGGCGCTGCGGAGCCGCCGGTCGTGGGTGACCAGGACCAGGGTTCCGGTGAAGTCGGCCAGCGCCGCTTCCAGTTCCTCCACCACGGCCGGGGCCAGGTGGTTGGTCGGCTCGTCGAGGAGCAGCACGTCCAGCGGGGCGCTCACCAGCCGGGCCAGTTCCAGCTTGCGGCGCTGTCCCGCGGAAAGGTCCCGGACGGGGCGGGTCAGGTCGGGCGGGGCCAGCAGGCCGAGGGCGGCGACCTGGTCCGCGTACTGCGGGCCGGACAGCTCCGTGACGGAGCGGGCCTCCCGCCCCAGGGGGTCGTCCTGACGCAGCAGGCCGACGCGCGGGGGCGTGCGCACGCAGCCGCGCCCGGGGGTGAGCTCGCCCGCGAGGAGGTGCAGCAGCGTGGACTTCCCCGCCCCGTTGGGCCCCGTGACCAGGAGCCGCTCCCCGGGTTCGAGCCGGAAGGAGGTCGGCGCGAGCCGTCCCGGCACGGCGAGCCCGTCGGCCTCCACCACGCCCGCGGCGCCCGCCGTGAACCGCCCGGTGAAGCGGAGCGGGCTGGGGGGCGGCGGCACCGGGTTCTCGGTCAGCCGGTGCAGGCGTTCGCGGGCGGTCCGGATCCGGCCGGCCGCGCCGTGGGTGCGCGAGCGGGCCCGGAACGCGCCGGCCCCGCTGAAACCGCGCGGGAGTTTGCGCGGGATCGCGGCGAAGCGGCCGATGTTGGTGTCGGCGAGGCGTTGCGCGTCCCGGATCTGCTCGCGCCACTGCTCGTACTGCCGCTCCCAGCGGGCGCGTTCGGCGGCGCGGCCGGTCAGGAACCCGGCGTACCCGTTGCCGTACCGGCGTACGGTGCGGCGGTCCTGGTCGACTTCCAGGATGGCGGTGGTGACGCGGTCCAGGAAGAGCCGGTCGTGGGTGACGGCGACGACGGTGCCGCGGTGGGCGCGCAGGTGGTCTTCCAGCCAGCCGACGGCTTCGTCGTCGAGGTCGTTGGTCGGCTCGTCCAGCAGGAGCAGCTCCGGTTCGGCGGCCAGGGTCGCGGCGAGGGCCAGGCGTGAGCGCTGCCCGCCGGAGAGGGTGCCGAGCCGCCGGTCCGGATCGGGCGCGGTGCGCTCGCCGAGCCGGCGCAGGGTGGTCGCCACGCGCCGTTCGGCGTCGGGGCCGCCGCGGGACTCGTAGGCGGTGAGGAGGTCGGCGTACGCGGCGAGTTCCTCGGGGCCGGCCTGCCGGAGCCCTGCTTCGGCGGTGCGGATCCGGCGCTCCAGCTCGCGCAGTTCGGCGAGCGCGAGGCCGATCGCGTCGCGGACGCGGGCGGTCGGGGGCAGGTCGAGGGTCTGGGCGAGGTGGCCGACCCCGCCGGGCGCGGTGACGGTGACCTGTCCGTGGTCGGGGCGCTCGCGGCCGGCGAGGAGCCGGAGCAGCGTGGACTTGCCGGAGCCGTTGTCGCCGACGACGCCGACCCGCTCACCGGGCCGGACCGTGAGGCTGACGCGGTCCAGTACCACCCGGGCGTCGTAGGCCTTCGTGACCTCGGACAGGACGATCTGGGTGGAGGCGAGTGGGGCGGGAGTACGCAAGGGCGATTCCTCCATGGGGCGGGGCGGGCCGCTGTGGATCCGTTCGGAGACCGACAAGCGACACGAGACGTATCGTCTCGTTCTATCCTCCACCCTACCCACGGGCCATCGGGAAGGCGACTCGATATGTCCCTCGGCGGAAGGGGTCCCGGAGCTACGCCACCGGGTTCTCGACCAAGGTGACCCGATTGCCGTCGGGGTCGTGGACGGCGGCGAACCGCACCTTCTCGGCGCCCGGCTGGACCTCCCCCGCGGCGATGCCGCGACCGGCCAGCTCGTCAAGCGCCTGGTCCAGGTCGTCCACGACGAGGTTGAGCAGGGTCGTCCCGGCGTGCTCGGGCGACCGGAAGACCTGCACCCAGGCGGACGGGGAAACGTGCCAGTCGGCGAGGCCGTCCATCGGCCGCGCATCGGCCGGCCTGCCCATGAGGCGCTCGTACCAGAGCACGGCGGATTCGAAGTCACTCACCGGGGCCACGGCGAGTACGTGGGTGAAAAACATGTCCTGCCGCCCTTCGCTGCGGGAATTGCCGTCTGTCTGTCGACTCTCCCCGGACCGGGAACTCATCGGCGACGCGGCACGCCGTGCGCCCGGGCCCGGCCCGTCCCCACACCGGCACGGCCCCGGACCGGCCCCGGGTCAGTGCGCGAGGGGCGCGCCCTCGGCGAGCAGGCGGCCTTCGGCGTATCCGAGGGCGGCGGCGGGCAAGGGGCCCTGCCGCCCGCCGAGCAGCACGGTCAGGCCGCCGGTCCGGGGCAGGTCCGGCTCGGGGCGGGCGCCGATGCGGCGCAGCGCCTGTACGGCGACCGCCTCGGCGGAGCCGTGGAAGACGAGCTCGGCGCCGCCGGTCCGCTCGGCGAGGGCGGCCCGGATCGGCGTCTCGACCAGCTCGTAGTGGGTGCAGCCGAGTACGACGTCGGTGACGTCGGCCGGGGTCAGCGCGGCGGCCGCGGCGACGGCCCGCACGACGGCGTCCTCGTTCCCGCGCTCGACGGCGTCCGCGAGGCCGGGGCAGGGCACCTCGGTGACCTGGGCTCCGGCGGCGAACGCTTCGATCAGCCCGCGCTGGTACGGGCTGCCGGTGGTGGCGGGAGTCGCCCAGATCGCGACCCGGCCGCCCGAAGCCGCGGCCGGCTTGATCGCGGGGACGGTCCCGATGACCGGGATGGCCGGCTCCAGCGCCGCGCGGAGCGCGGGCAGGCTGTGGACCGAGGCGGTGTTGCAGGCGACGACCAGGGCGTCCGGACGGTGCTCGGCGGCCGCCCGGGCGACGCCGAGGGCCCGCCCGGTGAGGTCGGCGGGAGTACGCGGCCCCCAGGGCATCCCCTCGGGGTCACACGACAGCAGCAGATCGGCGTCGGGCCGCAGCCGTCGCATCGCGGCGGCCGCCGCGAGGAGGCCGATTCCGGAGTCCATGAGGGCGATCTTCACCTGGTCACCTTAATCGACGCGGCCCTCCGCCTCCGCGACGCCGCCCGCACCGGCGCCCGGCGGCCCGCACTTACCGGCCCCTCCCGGCCCGCAGGTACCGGTTCCTTCCGACCGGCGACCGCCCCGCGACCCGCACCTCGAAGCAGCGCCCCACCTGCCCCGCCCGGATCCCCGCACCGCCGACGGCACCCCGCACGCGGCGACCCGGCGCGCAGGTACCGATGCCCGGATGGGCGGGTGCGCCACCCGGCGCGCACGTACGGATGCGTGGATGCGCGACACGGCCCCTCCCGTTCGGCACACTGCGCCCATGGGCATCCTCCTCGCCGCCGCCTGTGCCTCCCTCGCCGCCTGGCTCTGGCTCACTCTCGCCCAGGGCATGTTCTGGCGCACCGACGTCCGCCTCCCCCCGCGCACCGCCCCCGCCCGCTGGCCTTCCGTCGCCATCGTCGTCCCGGCCAGGGACGAGGCGGAGGTGCTCCCCCGCAGCCTCCCCTCGCTCCTCGCCCAGGACTACCCCGGCGCCGCCGAGGTGATCCTGGTCGACGACGGCAGTACGGACGGCACCTCCGAACTCGCCCGGCGCCTGGCCGGGGAACTCCCGGGGCTGCCCCTGACCGTCGTCTCCCCCGGCGCCCCCGAGCCCGGCTGGACCGGAAAGCTCTGGGCCCTGCGGCACGGCATCGCGCACGCCCGTACCGCCCGCCCCACCGAACCGGAGTACCTGCTGCTCACCGACGCCGACATCGCGCACGAGCCGGACAGCCTGCGCGAGCTCGTCGCCGCCGCGACCTCCGCCCGCCTCGATCTCGTCTCGCTGATGGCCCGGCTGCGGGTGGCCACGTTCTGGGAGCGGCTCGTCGTACCGGCCTTCGTGTACTTCTTCGCGCAGTTGTACCCCTTCCGCCGGATCAACCGCCCGGGCGGGCGGACCGCGGCCGCCGCCGGCGGCTGTGTGCTCCTTCGTACGGAGGCCGCCGTCCGCGCCGGGGTGCCCGACTCGATCCGGCAGGCCGTGATCGACGACGTCTCCCTCGCCCGCGCCGTCCGGCGCTCCGGTGGCCGGATCTGGCTCGGGCTGGCGGAGCGGGTGGACAGCGTGCGCCCGTACCCGGCGCTGGGCGACCTGTGGCGGATGGTCTCGCGGAGCGCCTACGCCCAACTGCGCCACCAACCGCTGCTGCTGGCGGGGACGGTGGCCGGGCTCGTGCTCGTCTACCTCGTGCCGCCGGCCGCCCTGTTCGCCGGGCTCTTGCTGGACCGCCCGCCCGTCGCCTGGGCGGGGGGCCTGGCCTGGCTGCTGATGGCCGGAACCTATCTGCCGATGCTGCGGTACTACCGTCAGCCCGCCGCCCTCGCGCCGCTGCTTCCGTTCACGGCGCTGCTCTACCTCCTGATGACCGTCGATTCGGCCGTCCTGCACTACCGCGGCCGCGGCGGCGCCTGGAAGGGCCGTACCTACGCCCGGCCCAGCGACGCCTGACCCCTCTCGGACCGGCTGAAGGAGCGTCATACGAGGTCAGGCCGCAGAAGCGCGCGTGGTGACGCTGCGTCAAGGCCAAGTACGTGCAACCCCCAACCGGTGGGTACGAGTAGGAACAAGATGGGGTGGAAGTCGCGAATCGTGCACGTGAACGTGAAGTGAAAGCTGTGGCCCTGACCTGGGAATATGCAGGTCAGGGCGGGGTTGACGGCACCTTGCTATGGACCCCGTGAAGCCGTGGGCTTAACTTAGGTCCCATGACCTCCCCCCGCTCCACTTATGGCGGCGGTTACTACTCCGCGCCCTCCTTCCCGGACACCCCCATCTACGATTCCCTCGTCGCCGAACGCGGCACTCCGCAGATCGCCCCGATCCGCGTTCCGGCCGCCTACGACACCCCCGGTTCCGGTTATTCGAGCGGTGGGTACCTGCCGGCCCTCCCGTCCGCCCTGCCCGCCCTCCCGGCGGCGCCCTCGATGCCCCAGCAGCAGAGCGCCCCGGCGTACGGGTACCCCTACCAGCAGCAGGCCGCCCCGCAGATGCAGATGCCCGTGCCGCTGCAGAACGCACCCGCGCCGTACGTGCCCCAGCAGCAGCCGGTCGGCGCCCGCGCCGGGTACGCCCCCCAGCCGCAGCAGCCCCGGCCGGTCCCGACCGGCGCCGGGTACGAGGCGATGCGCCCGGCCGCCCCGCGCCCGATGCAGGCGCCCGTGCAGGCCCCCTCGTACGAGGACCCGTACGGCCGCCCCTACCAGGGGCGCGGCTACTAGGCCGCGGCCGACGGAGCACGGCCGCGGCGGCTGACCCCCGCGCGGCCCTGTGGGAAGAGGTGCCGGGTGCCGCGGGGGCGGCTACTGGCAAACTGCACTCATGTCGAACCTGTACGTCCAGTCGCTCCACGTCTACCCCGTCAAGTCGATGGCGGGGATCGCACCCGCCGAAATGGCCGTGGAGCCCTGGGGGCTCTCCGGTGACCGCCGGTGGGCCGTGATCGACATCGAGGGCGCGGTCATCACCCAACGCCAGCAGGCCCGCCTGGCGTTGGCATCTGCACGTCCGCTGGAGGACGGCCGGGTGGCGCTTTCGGCGCCGGGCGCGGCGGATCTGGTCGTGGAGGTGCCGGAGCCGGGTCCGCTGGAGCCGGTCGTCCTGTTCGGTAAGAAGATCGAGACCGTGGTCGCGTCGACGGCCGCGGCCGACTGGCTCTCCGCGTACCTCGGCCTTCCCGCCCGTCTCGTGTACCTGGACGATCCCTCCGTACGCCGCCCCGTGGACCCGGACTACGCACTGCCGGGCGAGACGGTGAGCCTCGCGGACGCCTATCCGCTGCTGGTCACGACCCTCGCTTCGCTGGACGCCCTCAACGCGCTGATAGCCGAGGGCAGCCACCCGGAGGAGGGGCCGCTGCCGATGGACCGCTTCCGCCCGAGCCTGGTCGTGGCCGGCGCCGAGGCGTGGGCCGAGGACGGCTGGCGGCGCATCGCCATCGGGGACGCCGTGTTCCGCGGGGTGCGCGAGTGCGGACGGTGCATCGTCACGACCACCGACCAGTCGACCGCGGAACGCGGCAAGGAACCGTTGAAGACGCTGGCCAGGCACCGGCGGATCGGGAAGTCGCTGGCGTTCGGCCGGCAGGTGGTGCCGGTGACGCTGGGAACGGTGCGCGTGGGCGACGAGGTCCGCGTTCTGGAATAACACCTTCGAGGGGCTCCGCCCGCCCGCCGGAACCAGCGGGCACCACGGCGCCGTTGGATCATTCGAGACGTGCGGGCAAGGGCACGGACGGGGCACGGGGGAACGTGCTCCGGACGGGGCCCTGGGCCGGGTGCGCATGTCTCTCGCGTTCCGGCATGCGCGTCCGCCGGGCATGCGGGAAGCTGGGACGGGAGCAGGCGGAGGCGAGGGGGTGCCGGACCGTGTGGACAGCAGTGGGTGTGTGGCGTTGGCGGCGCAATCCGCTGCGCCGCAGAACTGATCTTTTCGAAGCGTGGCTGGCGCTTGCCGCGGCGGTGTGCGTCCTGGTGATCGCACCGGCCGTAGGCTGGCTCGCGGGCGCGAGGGTGGACGATACGCTGCAGCGCGCCGTGCACGAGCAGCGGCAGGAGCGGTACCTCGTCCCGGCGGTGGTGCTCCGGCCGGCCCAGGCCACGCCCGGGGGCGGCGTCGCCGCCGACAAGTCGGCGGGGCCGCAGACACCGCAGCGGACCCGGATCCTCGCCTCGTGGACGGCGCCGGACGGCAGCATCCACCAGGGGACGGTTCCGGCCGCCGAGGAACCGCCCAGGGCCGGTGACCGGTTCCGGATATGGACGGACACCAGCGGCCGGCTCGTGGGGCAGCCGCTCGCGGCGTCCGCCGCCTCGTTCCACGCCGTGATGGCCGGCCTGGCCGCCGCCCTGGGCGTGGCCGCGCTGGTGGAGACGGTCCGGCGGCTGATCGTACGGCGGCTCATGCACCGGCGGTACATACGCCTGGACCGGGCGTGGGCGGCGGTCGGGCCGGATTGGGGCCGGGCGGACGCGGGCAGCTGACCTGGCAACCCACCAGCCCCGCGCGCGCTACGGTGGACCGGGCAGGCCGGCCGCCGGGCGACTCCGGCGGTGACTGCCGCACGCGAGGACGAGGGTGGGGGGCACGACAGCACCATGGCTCAGGGCACGGTCCAGGTGACACACGGCGGGGCTTCGCGCTGGCGGCGCCGCTCCGGTGAGTACGCGACACTGACCGCCGCGCTCGCCGTCGCCGGCGACGGGGACGTCCTGTCGATCGCGCCCGGCACCTACCGGGAGAACCTGGTACTGCGCCACGCCGTCACCCTCCGTGGACCCGAGGGCGCGGTCGGATCCGTGCGCATCGCCCCGCCCGACGGCGTCGCCCTGACCGTGAGCGCCTCGGCCGTGGTGCAGGACCTGTACCTGGAGGGCCAGGACCGGACGGCGCCCGCGCTGCTCGTCGAGGACGGCTCGCCCGAACTCACCGACCTGCGGGTCAGCACCCGTTCGTCGGCCGGCATCGAGGTCCGCGGCGCCGGGGCCAGGCCGCTGGTGCGCCGGTGCACGGTCGAGAACCCGGCCGGGGTGGGCATCGCCGTACTCGACGGCGGCGGCGGTGTGTTCGAGGAGTGCGAGGTCGTGGCGGCCGGGCAGAGCGGCATCTCGGTGCGGGGCGGCCACCCGCGCCTGGAGCGCTGCCGCATCCACCACGCCACGGGCGCGGGCATCGCCGTCACCGGGGAGGGCTCCGGTCTGGAGGCGCTGGGGTGCGAGGTGTACGAGGTCAAGGGCACCGGCGTGCAGATAGCGGCGCGGGCCGCCGCCCGGCTCACCGACTGCGCGGTGCACCGTACGTCGGCCGACGGGGTCACCCTCGACACCGACGCCGTCCTCACCCTGGCCGGCTGCGACATCCACGACGTCCCGGAGAACGCGGTGGACCTCCGCTCGCGTTCGGTGCTCACGCTGAGCCGCACCACCGTGCGCCGGTTCGGCCGCAACGGCCTGTCGGTCTGGGATCCGGGGACCCGGGTGGACGCCCGGTCCTGCGAGATCCACGACAGCACGGGTGACTATCCGGCGGTGTGGATCAGCGACGGGGCCACGGCCTCGCTGGACTCCTGCCGGGTGCACGACGTACCGGACGCGCTGTTCGTCCTGGACCGCGGCTCCCGCGCGGACGTGGTGGACAGTGACCTGTCGCAGGTGCGGAACACGGCCGTCTCGGTGAGCGACGGGGCCACCGCGCAGCTGGACGACTGCCGGATCCGGGAGGCGGCGACCGGGGCCTGGTTCCGCGACCACGGCAGCGGCGGCACCCTCGCCAACTGCTCCATCGACTCCGTCCAGACGGGCGTGATCGTCACCAAGGGGGCCGACCCGGTCCTGGACCGCTGCGTGGTCACCTCCCCCGCCGAGGCAGGTTTCTACGTCTCGGCGGGCGGCCGCGGCACGTTCACCGCGTGCCGGGTGAGCGGCAGCTCCGGCTTCGGCTTCCATGTGATCGACGGCAGCCGCACCTCGCTGGCCAAGTGCCACACCGAGCGCTGCGCGCGCGGCGGCTACGAGTTCGCGGAGGACGGCCCGGTGGCGGAGGGCTGCACCAGCGACGAGTCCGGGCCGCGCCTCGCCGCCCAGTCGGCGGCCGCCGGCGGCCTGGCCCGCGAGCGCGCCGGGATCCGTACGGTGACGGCCGCGCAGAGCCCCGCACCGGGAGCAGTCGGCGTACCGCCGCCGCGTCCCGCCGACGAGCCGGACCCCGACGCCGCTCCGGCCCGGGGCTCCGGCGAGGTGCTGGGCCAGCTCGACGCGCTGGTGGGCCTGGACAGCGTCAAGCGTGAAGTGCGCGCCCTCACCGACATGATCGAGGTGGGCCGCAGGCGGCAGCAGGCGGGCCTCAAGGCGGCGTCGGTGCGCCGGCACCTGGTCTTTACCGGCTCCCCGGGCACCGGCAAGACCACCGTCGCCCGGCTGTACGGGGAGATCCTCGCCTCCCTCGGGGTCCTGGAGCGGGGCCACCTGGTCGAGGTGTCCCGGGTGGACCTCGTCGGCGAGCACATCGGGTCCACGGCGATCCGTACGCAGGAAGCGTTCGAACGGGCGCGGGGCGGTGTGCTGTTCATCGACGAGGCGTACGCCCTGGCGCCGGAGGATTCGGGGCGCGACTTCGGGCGCGAGGCGATCGACACGCTGGTGAAGCTGATGGAGGACCACCGGGACGCGGTGGTGGTGATCGTCGCCGGGTACACGGCGGAGATGGAGCGGTTCCTGACCGTCAACCCCGGTGTGGCGTCCCGCTTCTCCCGGACCATCACCTTCGGCGACTACGGGCCGCAGGAGCTGTTGCGCATCGTGGAGCAGCAGGCGGAGGAGCACGAGTACCGGCTGGGCGAGGGCACCGCGAAGGCGCTGCTGTCGTACTTCACGGAGCTCCCCAAGGGCCCCGCCTTCGGCAACGGCCGCACCGCCCGCCAGACCTTCGAGTCCATGGTCGAGCGCCACGCCGGACGTGTGGCGCAGCTGAGCGACCCGGGCACGGACGAGCTCACCCTGCTGTTCCCGGAGGACCTGCCGGCGCTCCCGGCCGGCTCGGCGGCGGGCCCCTGAGGAGCCTCCCCGGACGACCCGGAGACATCTGACGGGCCGGCGGGTAGGGTGCGGCGTTCCGCTCCGTCTCTCTCCAGGGGGTAACCCGATGGCTCGCCGACTCCGGGCAGTGGAGCTGGACTTCGCCGGGACGGCGCCGGTCCGGCTGGTCTTCACGGCGCGCGTGACACAGCCGCCGGCGCCGGTCTACCGGGCGCTCGCCGAGCAGGTGGCGGACTGGCCGACCTGGTTCAGGGCGGTCACCCTGGCCCGCCCGACGCACGGCGGTGCGGGCCGTGAGATCGGGTTGGTGGGCGGAGTCCGGTTCCGGGAGACCGTCATGGCGGCGGAGCCGGGACGGTGCTACGCGTACCGGGTGGACGAGACCAACGTCCCCGGTCTGCGGGCGCTGCTGGAGGAGTGGCGGCTGAGCCCGTCCGGTTCCGGGACGCGGATCCGGTGGACCTTCGCGGCGGACGGACCGGCCCCGCTCCGGTTCGCCCTCGCCGCGGCCCGCCCCGGGCTCGGGCACTCGTTCCGCTCGGCGGTCGGAGCCCTCGACGCCCGCCTGATCGCCCGGAACCGGCCACCGGCCTGACCTAGCCCGGGCCGGGCGCGCACGCCCCCTCACCGCCCGTCTCACCGCCCGGGGTCGGCCACCGGCCTGACCGGCCCGGGCCGGCGGGCACGCCCCGATCAGGCCGAGGGTTCCCGCCAGGTCCCCGTCGTCAGCAGCGTCTCGATGGTCTTCGTGTACGGGGCGATGTCCAGCTTTTGCGCCGCCAGCCATTCGTCCGAGTAGTACTTGTCGAGGTAGCGGTCGCCCGGGTCGCACAGCAGGGTCACGACACTGCCCGTACGGCCCTGCGCCACCATCTCCGAGACGATCTTGAGCGCGCTCCACAGGCCCGTGCCGGTCGAGCCGCCCGCCTTGCGCCCGATGGCCTGCTCCAGGGCCCGGCACGCGGCGACGCTCGCCGCGTCCGGCACCTTCATCATGCGGTCGATGGCGCCGGGCACGAAGCTCGGTTCCATCCGGGGGCGGCCGATTCCCTCGATGCGCGAACCGCAATCGCTGCTCGCGTCCGGGTCGCCCTGGGTCCAGCCGTCGAAGAAGCAGGAGTTCTCCGGGTCGGGCACGCAGATCCGGGTGTCGTGCTGCATGTAGTGGACGTAGCGCGCGATCGTCGCGGAGGTGCCGCCGGTTCCGGCCGTCGCCACGATCCAGGTCGGTTCCGGGTACCGCTCAAGGCGCAGCTGCTGGTAGATCGACTCCGCGATGTTGTTGTTGCCGCGCCAGTCCGTGGCCCGCTCCGCGTAGGTGAACTGGTCCATGTAGTGCCCGCCGGTGCGTGCCGCCAGCTCCGCGGACTCCTCGTACATCTTCATGGGGTCGTCCACGAAGTGGCAGGTGCCGCCGTGGAATTCGATGAGGCGGCACTTCTCGGGGCTGGTGGTGCGCGGCATGACGGCGACGAACGGGACACCGATCAGCTTGGCGAAGTACGCCTCGGAGACCGCGGTCGAACCGGAGGAGGCCTCGATGACCGGGCGGCCGGGACGGATCCAGCCGTTGCACAGGGCGTACAGGAACAGGGAACGGGCCAGCCGGTGCTTGAGGGAGCCGGTCGGGTGCGTGGACTCGTCCTTCAAGTAGAGGTCGATGCCCCATTCCTCGGGGAGCGGGAAGCGCAGCAGGTGGGTGTCGGCGGACCGGTTGGCATCGGCCTGGACCTTGCGCACGGCTTCGTTCAGCCAGGCCCGGTAGTCCGCGTCGCTGCGGTCGACGTCGTCGACTCGGGCGGTGGTACTGGTCGTGCTCATGCGCCTTGCTCCTTCATCACTTCCGTGGCCCCCTGCCTTCGCAATGTACCTCCCTCACCTGCGCAAACAGTTCCTTTGGGTTTCCATGCGCATGGCTTTAGGGGGCCGGGTGAGCGGCCTGCGTCCGGGCTGCGGAACGGCCCGCCGCGCACCCGCAGGCGGCTTTCGGACGGCGGACCGACGGCTTTCGGACGGGTGCCGGACACCGGGACCAGATCATCGGGCCCGTTCGGTTGCACACCGGCGCACCGTGGGTGACCCTGGTGAGGCGTCACAGAGGGTGCAGCACCCGTAACACTCATGTCGGGGAGTCGCAGCCGTGATAAGTCATTCCCGCAGGCACTGCGTCGTCGAACTGCAGGCCCTGCCCGCGCGGATCGGCCAGATCCGCAGAATCGTTTCTGCACAACTGCGTCACTGGCAGCTCGACCCCCTCATCGACCGGGCCGCGCTCGGCGTGACGGAGCTGCTCAGCAACGTGCACCGCCACGCGCAGCCGGACAAGGTCTGCAGGGTGGAGATCGAATTCCGGCTGGGCCGGCTCACCGTCTCTGTGCACGACAGCGATCCGCGGCTGCCCGTGGTGCGCGAGTCCGCGGCTCTGGAGACCTGCGGACGCGGCCTCGCGCTCGTGGCCGCGATCAGCGAGGCCTGGGGTGCCCGGCACCAGCAGGAGGGGCCCGGCAAGGTGGTCTGGTTCTCCCTGCGGGCGGCTCCCGCCTCCACGGCGCCGACCCGAACCGTGCGGATCTCCTCCAAGGCTGTACGAGAGCCCGCCCCGGCGGCGCTCTACGCCGTGGAACCGGCGGCCGTCGTCGCAGCCGTGCCGGTATCGGCCCGGGCCGGCACCAGGCCCGGGTAGCCCGCGCCCGCCGCACCCCCACCGCCGGGACCCGGAGCACGCCGCCTCCCGGCCCCCGGCCCCGGCCGGCAGCCTGCACACCCTGCCCCGCCCTCAGGCGGCGGTGCCCAGCGCCCCCAGCGGGTCGTCCAGCACCGGCTGCCACGCCAGCTCCGCCGCGCCGACCAGGCTGTTGTGGTCCAGGGTGCACGGCAGGATCGGCACCCCGCCGCTGCGCCCCCAAAGGCTCCTGTCCGCGACCACCGCGCGCAGCCGCTCCGGATCCGCCTGGAGCAGCTCCCGGTGCAGACCGCCCAGGATGATCCGGTCCGGGTTCAGGATGTTCACCAGACCCGCCAGCCCCAGTCCCAGCCGGTCGATGAGTTCCTCGGCGGCCGCCCGTACGGCCGGATCCGCGAACTCGGCGTGCAACAGGTCCCGCGCCTGCTGGAGCAGCGACACCTCGGGGCCGGGCGTACGGCCCGCCGCCGTCAGGAAGGCCAGCGGGTCCGCCTCCACGTCGAGGCAACCCCGGCTCCCGCAGTGACAGGCCCGCCCCTCCGGGTTCACGGTGAGGTGGCCGACCTCCAGGGCCAGACCGGCGCTGCCGGTGTGCAGGCGGCCGTCGAGCACCAGCGCCCCGCCGACCCCCCGGTGGCCGGTGGCCACGCACAGCAGGTGCTGCGCGCTGCGGCCCGCGCCGTGGCGGTGCTCCGCGAGCGCGGCGAGGTTGACGTCGTTGCCGGTGAGGGCGGGGCCGTCGATCCCGGCAGCTTTCACCCGTTCGGCGAAGATGGCCCGGACCGGGGATCCGGCCGGCCAGGCCAGGTGCAGGGGGTTCAGTGCGGTTCCCTCGGGCTCCGCGACCGCAGAGGGAACGGCGAGGCCCGCGCCGATGCAGCGCCGCCCGGACTCGGCGAGCAGCGCGGCGCCCGCGTCGACGACGGCGCCGAGGACCTGCGCCGGGTCGGCGGAGACGGTGACCTTGCCGGGGGCCGTGGCCACGATCCGGCCGCCGAGGCCGACGAGGGCGGCCCGGAAGCCGTCCGGGTGCACCTGGGCGGCCAGCGCGACCGGGCCGTTCTCCTCCACGGCGAGCCGGTGCGAGGGCCGGCCCTGGGTACCGCCGGCGCCACCGGGGCGGGAGTCGACGCGGATCAGGCCGAGCGCCTCCAGTTCGGCGGCGACCGCTCCGGCGGTGGCGCGGGTGACGCCCAGCTTGGCGGTCAGCACCGCCCGGGTCGGGGCACGGCCGGTGTGCACGAGTTCCAACGCGGGGCCCAGCGCGCCGCGGCCCCGCTCCAGTCTGGTCCTCGTGGCCGCCGCTGCCCGGTCGGCGGCGGAGGCCGCCGATGAGACCGTGGACACCGTGGACGCGTCCCCCACCCGCCGCGGGGCCCCGTTGCCGTTCATGACAGCGATCCTCGCACGAGCGGGAGGGGCCGGGCGCCGATCAGGGCAGGAGGCCGCCGACCCGCAGTGTGATGTTCAGCCGCCCCGTCAGACCCAGCTCGGGCGGCGCGGTGCCGGGCATGACCTTCGGCACCCCGTGGTAGGCGAGCCGGCTCGGTCCGCCGAAGACGAACAGGTCGCCGCTGCGCAGTTCCACGTCCTGGTACGGGCGGCCGCGCGAGGCGGTGTTGCCGAAGCGGAACAGACAGGAGTCGCCGAGGCTGAGGGAGACGACGGGGGCCGCCGACTTCTCGTCGGAGTCCCTGTGCATGCCCATGCGGGAGTCGCCGTCGTAGAAGTTGACGAGGGCGATGTCGTACGCCTCGTCCGGTGGCCGCCCGTAGGCGTCGGTGACGGCGGTGCGCCCGAGTGCGGCAAGCCAGGGGGGCATCGGCTTGACCGGCGCGCCGTCGCCGTCGACGGCGGTACGCGCATATCCGTACGGGTACCAGTGCAGCCCCAGGCACACCTGGCGGGCGGTCATCGTCCCGCCGCCGGGGGTGTGCACGGTGCGCAGCCCCCCCGGCGGCCGGGCCCACTCGCGGCAGGCGGTGAGCAGCTCGCGCTGCCGGCGCCGGTCGAGCCAGTCGGGCAGGTGCACCGCGCCGGGGGCGATCTCGGTCCGCTCGCGCGGGAAGAGTTCCCCTTCCATGTCCCCATTGTCAGGGGTGGCTGGCACACTCCCGTCCATGGAGATCATCGACTTTGTGGAGACGCTGGCCCGCGAGGGCGAGCTGATGGCCCAGGCGGCCGAACGCGCGGGTACGGACGCCCCGGTGCCGACCTGCCCCGACTGGCGGGTCGCCGATCTGCTGCGGCACACCGGGGCGGTCCACCGCTGGGCGGCCGGGTACGTCGGGGGCGCGGTGACGGAACCGGGTCCGTTCCCGCAGGCACCGGACGCGACGGGGTCCGAGCTGCTGGCCTGGTTCCGGGAGGGGCACGCGGCGCTGGTGCGGACGCTGGGCGAGGCTCCGGCGGATGTGGAGTGCTGGACGTTCCTGCCGACCGCGCCGTCCCCCCTGGGGTTCTGGGCCCGCCGTCAGGCGCACGAGACGACGGTGCACCGGTTCGACGCGCAGGCTGCGCTCGGCGTCCCGTTCTCCATGGTGACCCCGGAGTTCGCCGAGGACGGGGTGGACGAGCTGCTGACCGGCTTCCACGCCCGCTCGCGCAGCGGGGTGCGCAGCGAGAAGCCCCAGGTCATACGGATACGGGCGACCGACACGGGCGCGGTGTGGACGGTGCACCTGTCGCAGGAGCCGCCGCGCACGGCGCGGGGGGACTCCGGGACCCCGGCGGACCTCGATCTGGCGGGCGAGGCGGCCCGGCTGTACGCGACCCTGTGGAACCGCCTCCCCTTGACCGGCCCCGATGACGCCGGACACCCCCTCGCGCGGCTGTGGAGGGAGGCGTCCCCGATCATCTGACGGCGTCCGGCCCCGCCGTCGCTAGCCGAGGGTGGCGAAGCCGGTCTGGCCGGAGTAGGGCCAGGCCGGTGGCGTGTTCCACGGGTTGGGCATGGCGGCGCTGGTTGCGTAGGCGTAGCCCGCGCCTCGGTCGAAGGCGGTGCGGAGCGTGGAGCGCATGGCGGAGGCGTCCGGGACGTCGTGGACGAGGTGCCAGAACGCCGTGCCGCTCGGGTCGAGTTCGCTGCCGGCGCGGTAGCCGCCGGACGTGTTGAAGACGTTGCCGCCCAGCCAGCCTCCGGAGGTGTAGGCGGCGTAGGTGTCCTCGAAGGTGACGAAGACGTCGGCCGTACGGTGGCCGGGTTCCAGGTAGCAGTCCGCGATGGCGGTGCCCGGGTTGTTCACCACCAGGTCCCCTGCGGACGGATCGGTGGCGTGCATGGCGTCCTCGACGTAGTGGCGCAGCTGCTCGTACAGGTCGCGGGTGGCGTTCGCGGGGCCGCAGTCCCGGCCGACGACGTCGAAGAAGACGCCGTCGACGTGCAGGCGGCCGTCGGGCGTCTTCACGTAGTTGTCCACGGAGGCCTTGACGGCGGCCACGTCGCGGTTGCCGTGGTCGGTGTGGACGTAGCCGAGCACCTTTGTCCGCTCGCCGGTCGCCGTGGTGCCGGCGCGCAGGGCGTCCGCGCGGGCCTGCCAGCGGGCGTCGAACGGGGAGTCGCCGTTGCCCGGGTTGAGGACGACCACCGATACGGCCGGGCCGGCGGCGGCCAGAGCGGACAGCATCGGGGCGTCCGCCCCCACGTAGGCGGGGACCGCGACCTCCAGGCCCCGCACGCCGGGGGCCCGCGGGCCGGGCGGCGCGACGGGAGCCGGAGCCGGTGCGGAGGTCCGCGCGGCGGCCGACGGGGCTGCGGCCGGGGCCGTGCAGGCGGGCGCCGTGGCGACCAGGAGGAGGACGGTCGCAGCGGCGTACAGCGCCTTCACGACGCGGGCGCGGGCCATGGCTGTTCCTCCGACGGCGGCAGGGGGGGACCCGAGGAACAGTAGACGCGGAGCCGGGCCGAAAAAGCCGAACTCCCCTGCATTCATACGACGAACAGAAGAGCGACGGATCGTTTCGGCCGCCCGTGGCTTCCCCCGTCCGTCGCTCCGCGGCGCGCGGGACGAAGGGTCGACGGGCAGGTGCCCGGCGCTGCCGGCAGCCATCCGCAGGCCGGTCCTCGGGGCGCCGTGCGGCCCGGCGCGGCTTCGGGGCGGCGGGCGGGGCAGGTACGGGGCCGGGGACGGGGAGTCCGTCGGTCGGGGTCGGTGCGCGGGGCCGGGGCGCCGGGGTAGGTGCGAGCGCGGCGACGCGCGCGAGCTGCGCCACCCGCGCTGAGGGCCGCCCGCCCCGCACGGGGCCGGGCGGCACTCGCGCCGGCTCAGCCCTGGCGTCGGCGCGCCTGGCGCCCGTCCAGAACGTGCAGGGCCTTGCGGGCGAGCGGGTACGCCCGTACCAGCTCGGCCAGCGTCGTCGAGCCGCGGGTGATCCGGGCGAAGGCCAGCCAGGCCGGACGCAGGCCGGTGATCGCCGCGTGCAACAGCCCGGGCTTCGCCTCGAACAGCGCCAGCATGCGCGTGCCGACGCCCATCTCCACGCCCAGCCCCGCCTTGACCGCGAAGGCGTAGTTCAGCGCCTGGCGACGGGCGTCCACCGCGTCCTGCGCCTCGGAGATCTTCACGGCCCACTCACCCGCGAGCCGCCCCGAGCGCAGCGCGAAGGAGATGCCCTCACGCGTCCACGGCTCCAGCAGCCCCGCCGCGTCACCCGCCACCAGCACCCGGCCGCGCGAGAGCGGCGAATCGGGCTTCCGGCAGCGGGTGAGGTGCCCCGAGGAGACGGCGGGCTCGAATCCGGCCAGACCCAGGCGGGCGATGAAGTCGTCCAGGTAGCGCTTCGTGGCCGCGCCCTCGCCCTTCGCCGAGATGACGCCGACCGTGAGGGTGTCGCCCTTGGGGAAGACCCAGCCGTAACTGCCCGGCAGGGGGCCCCAGTCGATGAGCACCCGCCCCTTCCAGTCCTCGGCGACGGTCTGCGGGACCGGAATTTCCGCCTCCAGGCCGAGGTCTACCTGGTCCATCTCGACGCCGACATGGGCGCCGATCCGGCTCGCGCTGCCGTCCGCGCCGACCACGGCCCGGCACAGCACCGTCTCCCCGTCCGCGAGGACCACGGCCACCGTACGCCGGTCGGGTACCGCCGCCCCGTGCTGCTCGACGCGGCTCACGGCCGTTCCCGTACGGACGGTCGCGCCCGCCTTCTCCGCCTCCGCGACCAGTGCCGCGTCGAACTCGGCCCTGTTGACCATCCCGAACAGCATGCCGCGCGAGCGCCGGGTCCGGGTCAGCCGCCCGTTCATCGAGAAGGTGACCGCGTTGATCCGGTCCTTGAAGGGCAGGACGAAGCCCGGCGGCAGGGCGTCCCGCGAGGGGCCGATGATGCCTCCGCCGCAGGTCTTGTACCGGGGCAGTTCGGCCTTCTCCAGCAGCAGGACGCGCCGCCCGGCGCTCGCCGCCGCATGGGCCGCCGAGGCCCCGGCCGGTCCGGCCCCCACCACGACCACGTCCCACACCTCGCCGTTCCCGCCGGTGCTCCCCTCGTCGGCCCGCCCGGTGGCGTTCTGCTCTGCGCTCGCGCCCTGTACCTCGTCGTCGCTGCTCACGATGTGCTGCTGCTCCTGATCAGGCTGTTCCTCGGATGCCGGGGAAATCCTACGGCGAGAGATCGTCCCGGCTCGCTGTGCGAGGATCGATGCTGTCTTTCGCCGTACCCGCCCTACGCGCACCACGCGGATGCGGGAGGCGTACACGTACATCAACGTCGCACCCAAGAGGAGCGTGCCCATGTCGCCGATTCCGGTCGCCCAGACCATCGCCTCGCTGATGCCCCGTGCCCGGCAGGAGCTGGCCGAGCTGGTGGCCTTCCGGTCGGTGGCGGACTTCTCGCAGTTCCCCCGGAGCGAGAGCGAGGCCGCCGCGAACTGGGTGGCGGACGCGCTCCGCGCCGAGGGCTTCCAGGACGTGGCGCTGCTCGACACCCCCGACGGCACGCAGTCGGTGTACGGCTACCTGCCCGGCCCCGAGGGCGCGCCGACCGTCCTGCTCTACGCCCACTACGACGTGCAGCCGCCGCTGGACGACGCCGCCTGGATCTCTCCGGCCTTCGAGCTGACGGAGCGGGACGGCCGCTGGTACGGGCGCGGCGCCGCCGACTGCAAGGGCGGCTTCATCATGCACCTGCTGGCGCTGCGGGCACTCAAGGCCGACGGCGGGGTGCCGGTCGGCGTGAAGGTGATCGTGGAGGGCTCGGAGGAGCAGGGCACCGGGGGCCTCCAGCAGTACGCCGAGGCGCACCCGGAGCTGCTGGCCGCCGACACCATCGTCATCGGCGACGCGGGCAACTTCCGGCTGGGGCTGCCGACGGTGACGGCCACGCTGCGCGGGATGACCCTCGTCAAGGTCAAGATCGACACCCTGGCCGGGAACCTGCACTCCGGGATGTTCGGCGGTGTGGCGCCCGACGCGCTGGCCGCCCTGATCCGCGTGCTGGACTCGCTGCGGGCCGAGGACGGCTCGACGACGGTGGACGGGCTGGCCTCGGACGCGGTCTGGGAGGGGCTCCAGTACCCGGAGGCGGAGTTCCGGGCCGACGCGAAGGTCCTGGACGGCGTGGGCCTGATCGGCGAGGGCACGATCGCGGACCGGCTCTGGGCCCGCCCGGCCGTCACCGTCCTCGGGATCGACTGCCCGCCGGTGGTCGGCGCGACGCCGTCGGTCCACGCGAGCGCGGGCGCGCTGATCAGCCTGCGGGTGCCGCCGGGCGTGGACACGGCGGAGGCCATCAAGCTGCTGGAGGCGCACCTGGTGGCGCACACCCCGTGGCAGGCCCGGCTGGAGCTGGAGGTCGTGGGTCAGGGGCAGCCGTTCCAGGCCGACACGAGCAGCCCCGCGTACGCGTCCATGGCGGCGGCCATGGAGGTCGCGTACCCCGGCCAGGAAATGCAGGTCAGCGGGATGGGCGGGTCGATCCCGCTGTGCAACACGCTGACGTCGCTGTACCCGGAGGCGGAGATGCTGCTGATCGGTCTGAGCGAGCCCGAGGCGCAGATCCACGCGGTGAACGAGAGCGTCTCCCCGGAGGAACTGGAGCGTCTGGCGGTGGCGGAGGCCCTGTTCCTCGTGAACTACGCCCGGTCCAAGGGTATTTGACCTACGCCACGGGTGAACTCCGCTTCCGGTGAAACGCGCACCGGGAGCGGAGGGTGCGCGCTTACGTTCGACCCATGACCGGACTCGATCTGGTGGAGGTCGTCCCCCACCGCCTTCACATGCTGCGTTTCCCCATCGGCCAGGCGTACTTGTGGCAGGACGACCAGGCCCTGACGCTGGTCGACGCCGGCCACGCGGGCGCCGCCGACGCGATCGAAGGGGCGATCCGTTCGCTGGGCCTGCTCCCGGAGCGGCTGGAGCGGATCGTACTGACCCACTGCCACCGCGACCACGTGGGCTCGGCGGGGGAACTCGGCGCCCGGTGGGGTGCGCGGATCGTGGCGCACCGGCTGGACGCCCCCGTGATCCGGGGCGAGCAGCCGGTGCCCGAGCCGGTGCTCTCGGACTGGGAACTCCCCTTGTACGCGCACGGTCTGACCGCCCCGCAGGCGGCGCCGACCCCGGTGGACCAGGAGGTGGAGGACGGCGAGCAGCTGCCGTTCGGGGGCGGCGCGGTGGTGGTGCACGCCCCGGGGCACACGCCGGGCAGCATCGGCGTGCACCTGCCGGAGCACGGCGTGCTGTTCACCGGGGACTGCGTGGCGGGAGTTGGGCAGGTCATGCTCGGCGTGTTCAACGTGGACGGCGCCCAGGCCCTCGCCTCCTTCCGCCGGCTGGCCGCCCTGTCCCCGTCCGTGGCCTGCTTCGGCCACGGCGACCCCCTGACCACCGCCACCGCCGACACCCTCCGCAAGGCCGCGGGCGCCGCCTGACGACGTGGTCCGGCCCGGCCCCGGCCGGCACCTTCAGGCCGGCACCTCCCGTACGGGGCCGCCGGTTGCGTTGACGCCGGGCTGCCCGCTCACCGCCCCGTAGTCCGCCCGCTGCCCGCCGCACGGGCTACGGCACCGGCCGGCCCGCCTCCAGGTACAGGGGGTGGCCGCGTTCGCGGGCACGCAGGGCCCACCGCAGGCGCTCGAAGCGGACCGGCGGCAGCAAGCGGGCCGCCTCCGCCTCCGTCACGAACCGCCACTCCCGCAGCTCCGGCCCCGGCAGCCGCAGCTCCGCGATCTCCCGCTCCCCCAGCCGTCCCCCGTCGAACAGCAGCCGCAGCCCCCCGTACCCGGGGGGCACCGGCCGCTCCCAGTCGACCACCAGCAGCTCCGGCAACCGCTCCAGTGCCAGCCCCAGCTCCTCCTCGACCTCCCGCACGCCCGCGCACGCCGGGGCCTCGCCGGGCTCCACGACGCCGCCGGGGAACTCCCACCCCGGCTTGTACGTCGGGTCCACCAGCAGCACCCGCCCCTGCCCGTCGAAGAGCAGGACCCCCGAGGCCACCGTCTCCCGCGTCGGCTCCGGCGTCTGCACGATCTCGCACACCGGCGCCGACCCCGTCCGCACCGCTTCCGCGATCCGCTCCGCCGTCTCGCGCACCGTCAGCCGCCCGTTGTCGATGACGTGCGCGTCGGCCGTCAGCCAGCCCAGCGCCTGCCGGTACGCGGGGATGTGGTCGTACGCCCACTGCCTGACCCGGACGTTCACCTCCTGCGGCGCGCCCGGCTCCTCCCGGGTGGCGATCCGCTGGCGCAGAATCGTTTCCTCGGGGGCCAGCAGCACATGCCGCACCGGTATCCGCCGCGCCGCGAGCCCGCCGAAGATCTCGTCGCGGTACTCCTGGCGCAGCAGCGTCATCGGCACGACCAGCACCCCGCCCAGCTCCGCCAGCATCGCCGCCGCCGTCTCCACGACGAGCCGTCGCCAGCTCGGCAGGTCCTGGTAGTCGGCGACCTCCGCGAGCCGCTTGCGCGGGAGCAGCACCCGCAGGGCGTCACCGACGAACTCCGGGTCGAACACGGTGCTGTCCGGCAGGAGTGCGGTCAGTTCACGGGCCGTGCTGGTCTTCCCGGCACCGAACGCGCCGTTGATCCAGACAATCACGTCTACCCCTCTCCGATGGCTCGCCTCGAAGCCCCCAGTGGCTTGCCCGCCTCACCCTGCCACGGAAACCCGCTCCCGGGCGGAGTGCTTATCCTCAAGGTCAGAGCCTGGTCCCGCGTCCTTGTCCGTGCCCCGCCCGTGTCTTCGCCCGCGTCCCGCCCGACCGCTTCGCCGGAGGTCCCGTGCCCCACACCCGCCGCCCCGCCGTACCCCGTTACGGCAACAGGCCGACCATGAAGGACGTGGCCGCCCAGGCAGGCGTGGGCCTCAAGACGGTCTCCCGGGTGGTCAACGGCGAGCCGGGCGTCACCCCCGACACCGAAAGGCGCGTCCAAGAGGCCATCGAAACGCTGGGGTTCCGGCGCAACGACAGCGCCCGCGTGCTGCGCAAGGGCCGCACCGCCACCGTGGGCCTGGTCCTGGAGGACCTGGCCGACCCCTTCTACGGTCCGCTGAACCGGGCCGTGGAGGAAGTGGCCCGCGCCCACGGGGCGCTGCTCATCAACGGCTCCAGCGCCGAAGACCCCGAGCGGGAGCGCGAGTTGGCCCTGGCACTGTGCGCCCGCCGGGTGGACGGGCTCATCGTGATCCCGGCCGGGGACGACCACCGCTACCTGGAGCCGGAGATCCGGGCGGGCGTGGCCACGGTGTTCGTGGACCGCCCCGCGGGGCGGATCGACGCGGACGTGGTCCTGTCGGACAACTTCGGCGGCGCCCGGGACGGCGTGGCGCACCTGATAGCCGGGGGTCACCGCCGGATCGGCTTCATCGGCGACCATCCCCGCATCCACACGGCGACGGAACGCCTGCGCGGCTACCGCGCGGCCATGGCGGCCTCCGGGCTGCCCGTGGACGAGTCCTGGGTGGCCCTGGGACCGACCGCGCCCGGCCCGGTCGCGGCCGCCGCCCGCCGGATGCTTTCGGCCCCCGAGCCGGTCACCGCCCTGTTCGCGGGCAACAACCGGGTGACGGTCACGGCGGTGCGCGTCCTGGCCGCCGAGCCGCGCCCGGTGGCCCTGGTCGGGTTCGACGACTTCGAGCTGGCCGACCTGCTGCGTCCCGGGGTGAGCGTGGTCGCCCAGGACGCGGCGGCCCTGGGGCGGGTCGCCACGGACCGCCTCTTCCAGCGTCTGGCGGGCGCCGATCTGCCCCCGGCCCGCATCGAGCTGCCCACCCGCCTGGTGCCCCGCGGCTCGGGCGAATTGCCCCCGGCGGCCTGAAACCCGCGGGGGGGCTCCGGGCCGCCCGGGGCGGGCGCGCCGGGGTCAGGCGGTCGTCTTCAGCGTCGCCGAGCGGCGCGGGATCGCGAAGGCGTCCAGCTCGGCGCGGGTGAGGCCGGTCAGGGCCGTGACCTCTTCGGTCCCGACCGCCCCGCAGTCGAGGCCGCGGACCAGGTAGCCGGCCAGGGCCTTGGCGGTGGCGGGCTCGTCCATGACGTCACCCTCGATCTTGGCCACGTACGCCTTCAGGCGGGCGGCCGCGGCTTCCAGACCCTCGCGGTAGAAGGTGTAGACGGCTGCGTACCGGGTCGGAAGGTGGCCCGGGTGCATGTCCCAGCCCTGGTAGTAGGCGCGGGCCAGCGCCCGCCGGGTGAGCCCGTAGTGCAGCTTCCAGGCTTCGTGTACGTGCTCGGTGGTACCGATCGGCAGGACGTTGGTCGAGCCGTCGGAGACGCGTACGCCGGTGCCCGCGGCGGCGACCTGCATGATCGCCTTGGCGTGGTCGGCGGCGGGGTGGTCGCTCGACTGGTAGGCGGCGGAGACGCCGACGCAGGCGCTGTAGTCGAAGGTGCCGTAGTGCAGGCCGGTGGCGCGGCCCTTGGCCGCCTCGATCATGCGGGCCACGGTGGCGGTGCCGTCGGAGGCGACGATCGACTGGCTGGTCTCGATCTGGATCTCGAAGCCGATCCGGCCCGGGCGCAGGCCCCGGGCGCTCTCGAAGGCCTCCAGCAGTTCGACGAACGCGCTGACCTGCTCGGCGTAGGTGACCTTCGGGAGGGTGAGCACGAGGCCCTCGGGCAGGTCGCCGTGTTCCAGGAGCCCGGAGAGGAAGACGTCGGTGGTGCGGATGCCGCGGTCGCGGACGTTGGACTCCATGCACTTCATGCGGATGCCCATGTACGGGGCGTTCGTGCCGTTGGCGAAGGCCTCCGAGACGAGGCGGGCGGCGCGGGCGGCGGTCTGGTCCTCCTCGGCGTCGGAGCGGACGCCGAAGCCGTCCTCGAAGTCGACGCGGAGGTCCTCGATGGGCTCGGAGGCGAGCTTGGCGCGTACGCGCTCGTAGACGGGTGCGGCGAGCTCGTCGGAGATGCCGAGCACCTTGGCGAAGGTGGCGGCGTCCGGGGCGTGCTCGTCGAGGGCCGCCAGGGCCTGGTCGCCCCAGGAGCGGATGGTGTCCGCGGCGAAGACGTCGCCGGGGACGTAGACCGTGTGGATGGGCTGGCGGGTCCCGGGGTCGCCCGGGTAGTGCCGCGCGAGTTCGGCGTCCACCGGCGCGAGGGAGGCGCTGATGCCCTCGCTGACCGCGCCTGCGAGGCTCGTCGCCACCTTCTCCTGCTGACCCATCGTGCACTCTCCTCTTTTCCGCTTCACGGAAGCTTAGATCCGCATAGCAGAATTTAGTCACGTGGTTCCGCTCCGTCAATGGTCCCTCCGCCGCACCCGGCAAACGACTCGGGGCCGTGCGGTGACGAACACCACACGGCCCCGGGGCCCAGAGATGCGCAGGTCAGCCCTTGCGCGCCTTGATCTCGTCGGTCAGCTGCGGGACGACCGTGAAGAGGTCGCCGACCACGCCGTAGTCGACCAGGTCGAAGATCGGGGCCTCGGCGTCCTTGTTGATGGCCACGATGGTCTTCGAGGTCTGCATGCCGGCCCGGTGCTGGATCGCGCCCGAGATGCCGGAGGCGATGTACAGCTGCGGGGAGACCGACTTGCCGGTCTGGCCGACCTGGTTGGTGTGCGGGTACCAGCCGGCGTCGACGGCGGCGCGCGAGGCGCCGACCGCCGCACCGAGGGAGTCCGCGAGGTCCTCGATGAGGTGGAAGTTCTCGGCGCCGTTGACGCCACGGCCACCCGAGACCACGATCGCGGCCTCGGTCAGCTCCGGACGGCCGGTGGACTCGCGCGGGGTGCGGGAGACGACCTTGGTGCCGGTGGCCAGGGCGCCGAAGGAGACGGCGAGCGCCTCGACGGTGCCGGCGGCCGGGGCGGCCTCGACCGGAGCCGAGTTCGGCTTGACGGTGATGACCGGGGTGCCCTTGGAGACGCGGGACTTGGTGGTGAAGGACGCGGCGAACGCGGACTGCGTCGCGACCGGGCCCTCGTCACCCGCCTCCAGGTCGGTGGCGTCGGTGATGATGCCGGAGCCGATGCGGACCGCGAGGCGGGCCGCGACCTCCTTGCCCTCGGCGGAGGAGGGGACGAGCACGGCGGCCGGCGAGACGGCCTCGTAGGCGGCCTGGAGGGCGTCCACCTTCGGGACGACGAGGTACTCGGCGAACTCGGGGGCGTCGGCGGTGAGGACCTTGACGGCGCCGTGCTCGGCGAGCACGGCGGCGGTGTTCTCGGCGCCGGCGCCGAGGGCGACCGCGACGGGCTCGCCGATGCGGCGGGCCAGGGTCAGCAGTTCGAGGGTGGGCTTGCGGACGGCGCCGTCCACGTGGTCGACGTAGACGAGGACTTCAGCCATGGGAGTGCTCCTGCGAATGCGAAGTAGTCAGGGGGCGATCGAGAGGGTGTCGGCGAAGCTCTTAGATGAACTTCTGGCCGGCGAGGAACTCCGCCAGCTGCTTGCCGCCCTCGCCCTCGTCCTTGACGATCGTGCCGGCGGTCCGGGCCGGGCGCTGCGCGGCGGAGTCGACCTTGGTCCAGGAGCCCTCCAGGCCGACCTCGTCGGCCTCGATCTCCAGCTCCTCCAGGTCCCAGGACTCCACCGGCTTCTTCTTGGCCGCCATGATGCCCTTGAAGGACGGGTAGCGGGCCTCGCCGGACTGGTCGGTCACCGAGACGAGCGCCGGCAGGGAGGCCTGCAGCTGCTCGCTCGCGGTGTCGCCGTCGCGGCGGCCGGTCACGGTGCCGTCCTCGACCTTGACCTCGGAGAGCAGGGTGACCTGCGGGACGCCCAGGCGCTCGGCGAGGATCGCCGGGAGCACGCCCATGGTGCCGTCGGTGGACGCCATGCCGGTGATGACCAGGTCGTAACCGGCCTTCTCGATGGCCTTGGCGAGCACGAGCGAGGTGCCCATGACGTCGGAGCCGTGCAGGTCGTCGTCCTCGACGTGGATGGCCTTGTCGGCGCCCATGGAGAGCGCCTTGCGCAGCGCGTCCTTGGCGTCCTCGGGACCGACGGTCAGGACGGTGATCTCCGCGTCGTCCGCCTCGTCGGCGATCTGGAGCGCCTGCTCGACGGCGTACTCGTCGAGTTCCGACAGCAGACCGTCGACGTCGTCGCGGTCGACGGTCAGGTCATCGGCGAAGTGCCGGTCGCCGGTGGCGTCGGGTACGTACTTCACACAGACAACGATCCTCAGGCTCACGCCGACTCTCCTACCGCATCGTCTTTTTCTGGTACCGCCTTGTGCAGGCAGCATAGGCGCCTTGTCGGGCGGATCCCGATCGGGGCGGCCCGCGTCCCGAAGGGAATGTTACTCGTCAGTACACAGTGGGTCTTCCCCGGTGGCAAGGCCGCCGAACTGTGATCTGGCCAACGCCACCCGAACCCGCCCCAGCAGGGACGATTCAGTCCCGCAACGCGTTGAAGCGCCCCTGGTGGTAGAGGAGCGGACGGCCCTCACCGCCGGCGTGCACCTCCGGGTCCCCGGACACCACCTCGGCGATGATCACCCGGTGGGCACCGGCGGGCACCCGCGCCACCACCCGGCACACCAGCCACGCCAGCACCCCGGACAGGACCGGCACCCCGTGCGGGCCCTCGGCCCAGTCGGTGGCCGGTCCGAAACGGTCGGCGCCGCTGCGCGCGAAGAGCCCGGCCAGCTCCCGCTGGTGCTCGGCGAGTATGTGCACGCCGAGGTGGTCGCAGTCGCGTACGGCGGGCCAGCTGGAGGAGCCGGTGCCGATCGTGAAGGAGAGCAGCGGCGGGTCGGCGGAGACCGAGTTGAGCGAGGTCGCGGTGAACCCCACCGGGACGCCGCCGCTCGTGGTGGAGGTGATGACCGCGACTCCGGCAGCGTGCTGGCGGAAGACGGAGCGCAGCAGGTCGGGGGATCCGGCCGTGCCGGTGGTGAAACGGGGGGACGGAGCCGTCGGGGCCGTCATGAGGGGGCTTCCTTCTGCCGCGCGGGGCGCGGGCGAAGTCGGGGATCGGGGGTCGGGGACGTTCAGTGATCCCAACAGCGCGCGCTCGCGTAGCGGACCAGGTCGACGTGGACCCGTCCGTAAAGCAGGAGTTCATACCGCATGTGGTCAGCCTGGCGATCTCTCGTGTACACAGTCAAGCCGCTCCGGCCGGATGTCGGGCGCGTCACGCCCGGTGCGGGAGCGTGCACCGGCGCGTGCGATCCCCCCGCCCGGCCCGCACGGCCTCTCGACCCGCCCGCAAGGCCCCTCGCCCCGCTCGTCACACTGCCGCCCCGAGGGCGGCGATCACGTCGGCCTTGCGCGGCATCCCGGCGGCCCGCGAGACGATCCGCCCGGCGGCGTCCAGCACCAGCACGGTCGGGGTCTTCTCGATGCCGAGGGAGCGTACGAGCTCCAGGTTCCGCTCGGCGTCCACTTCGACGTGCGTGACGCCGTCCACCATGGAGGCGACATCGGCGAGGATCCGCCGGGTGGCCCGGCAGGGCTGGCAGAACGCGCTGGAGAACTGGACGAGCGTGGCCCGCTCCCCCGGTTCCCCGCCCAGCTCGGCGGCGCCCAGCCGTGCCCCGTCCCCGTGCCCGCGCTCCCCGGCTGCCATCAGTACCCCTGCCCTCGCTCCGGTCGTACGCTGATCCGAGCGCCCCGCCCGTGCGCCGCATTCCCGGCGTGACGAGAATCTCCTTGGGCACACGCGTCTGGACTGGCTCACGGGCCGGTATGTGGGGCACCATCCCCATGGTCGCGTACCTACGCTTCCGTAACTTCCGGCCGGGAGCACCTCCCCAGGCAGAAAGCGGGGTCTCCCCACCAATGGCTGAGCTCGTCTACCCACCCGTGATCGGCGCCGCGCACACGCTCTTCCGTGCGCTGGACATCCGTATCGACATGAAGGGTACGGAGAACATCCCGCGCAAGGGCGGGGCGGTCCTGGTCTCCAACCACATCGGCTACCTCGACTTCATCTTCGCCGGTCTTGCGGCGCGGCCGCAGAAGCGGCTGGTGCGCTTCATGGCGAAGGAGTCGGTGTTCCGGCACAAGGTGTCCGGCCCGCTGATGCGCGCGATGAAGCACATCCCGGTGGACCGCGCGCAGGGTGAATCGGCGTACCAGCACGCGCTGGACTCGCTGCGCTCCGGCGAGATCATCGGGGTGTTCCCCGAGGCGACCATCTCCCAGTCCTTCACGCTCAAGAGCTTCAAGTCGGGCGCGGCCCGCATGGCGCAGGAGGCCGGCGTCCCGCTGATCCCCGTCGCGCTCTGGGGTACCCAGCGGCTGTGGACCAAGGGCCGGCCGAAGGACCTCAAGCGCAGCCACATCCCGGTGACGATGCGGGTGGGCGAGCCGCTGGAGGCGCCGACGGACCAGTACGCGGGGGCCATCACCCGCCGCCTGCGCGAGCGGGTGCAGGAACTGCTGGACGCCGCGCAGCGCGCGTATCCGGCCAAGCCGAAGGGCCCCGAGGACTCCTGGTGGCTCCCGGCGCACCTGGGCGGTACCGCCCCGACCGCGGCGCAGGTCAAAGAAGCGGGCTGAGCACCGGCCCGGGATGAGGGCAGGACCCGGAGGGGGCGCCGGATGCGGGGGTTCGGGCGGTACCTGGGGGCGGCGCTCGCGGCGCGGTTCGCCTCCGAGGGCATGGGGATGGCCGTGGTGCTGCTGGCCCTCGAGCGGACGGGGAGCGCCGCGCACGGGGCGTTCGTACTGACCGCCTGGCTGGCGCCGCACGTACTGGCCGCTCCGCTGGCGGGGGCCGCCGCGGCCCGGGCCCGCCGGCCCCGGCTGTTCCACGCGGGCGCGCTGGCCGGTTTCACGGCCGCGGTGGCGGCGCTGGCGCTGCTGCTGGGGCGGGCTCCGAACGTGGTGGTGCTGGGGGTCGCGCTGCTCGGCGGCACGTGCGGACCCATGGTGACGGGCGGTCTGTCGAGCCTGGTCGCGGGGCTGGTGCCGGCCGGCCCCGGCCGGGACCGGGCGTACGGGTGGGACGCGTCGACCTACAACGCCGCCGCCGTCACCGCACCGGCCGCCGTCAGCGTGGTGGCGGCGCTGGGTTCGGCGGGACCGGCGATGGGCCTGCTGGCGGCTTCCGGTGCGCTGGCCGCGGTCTTGGCGGCCAGCCTGCGCTACGAGTCCCGGACCGAGGACGCCGAAGGGCCCCGGGCCGGGCCGAATCCGACCGCGGGGCTCGCCGCGCTGTGGCGGGTGCGTCAGTTGCGGGCCATCACCTCGGCGACGACCCTGGCCTTCGTCGGCATCGGCTCCCTCACCACCACCTCGGTGCTGCTGGCCTCGGCGCTGGGCAGCCCGGGCGCGGGCGGGGTGCTCATGACGGCCTTCGCGGTGGGCGCGCTCGCCGGCTCCCTGACGCTGGGCCGGGTCACGGCCGTCGCGCCGGGCCGGCTGGCCTGCGGGGCGCTCGCCGGGACCGCGGTGGCCCTGGGCGCGGCGGCGTGCACGCCCTCGGTGGCGTGGACGGCGGCCGCCTTCGCCGCCGCCGGGGTGTGCGACGGCCCGCTGCTGACGGCCACCCTCCGGATCCGCTCGGAGTACGCCCCCGACGCGGTGCGCACGCAGGTCTTCACCCTGGGCGCCGGGCTCAAGCTGACGGCGGCCTCGGCGGGTGCCGCCCTGGTGGGGCTGGCGGCCGCGGCGCCGCCCCGCGCGCTGTTGCTCGGGATCGCCGTCCTCCAGGCCGCCGCGGCCCTGCTGCAGGCGTGGGTGGCCCGCGGTGGGCCCGTAGCGGCGGCGGGGGCGGTCACAGGGCCGTCGGCAGCTTCCGCCACAGCTCGGGCCGGTCCGCGGACCCCCGGAGCGCCGTGAGGGCGCCCGCGTGCGGGGCGGCGTACAGCGTCGGGTAGTCCACCTCCCCGAGCCCGGGGCGTACGGGGAAGGCGAGTTGCTCCCGTTCGAGGTCGAACCGGGCGTCCACGCCGGGCTTGTTGCCGCGTGCGTCCAGCCGGGACCAGCCGTCGCGGCCGGGCAGCCGGAGGGCGACGAGCCCGTGGAGCAGCGGCTGGGTGCCGTCGTCCTCGGTGAGGCGCTGGTAGCAGAGGGCGGCGGGGATGCCCCGGGCGCGCAACAGGGCGACGAGGGCGTGGGACTTGGCGTGACAGATGCCGTTGCGCGTTGCCAGCACGTCCGAGGCGCGCCAGGTGACGCGCATGTCCCCCCAGTCGCCGGAATGCGCGATGGTGTCGCGCACGAACTCGTACGCCGCTTCGGCATAGGCGTACGCGTCGCCGCCGGTGGCGGTCCACAGGGCGTCGGCGGTCTCGCGGACGAGGGGGTGCGGGTGGTCGACGGCCTCGTCGGCGCCGAGGTAGGCGCGGACGTCGGCATGCTCCTGGATCAGTTCCATGACCCAGGAGCATGCCTATGCAACACTCTGCATGTCTATCGATTTATCGCGTGAGCCACCCGGGCGGGAACTACCGGGCGAGTTCTTCCTTCAACGCCTGGAGGAAGCCGTCGACGTCCTCCTCCTGGGTGTCGAAGCTGCACATCCAGCGGACGTCGCCGGCGATCTCGTCCCAGAAGTAGAAGCGGTAGCGCTCCTGCAGGCGCCGGGACACCTCGTGCGGCAGCCGCGCGAACACCGCGTTCGCCTGGACCGGGTAGAGGATCCGGACCCCGTCCGTCTCGCGGACGCCCGCCGCGAGCCGCTGCGCCATCTCGTTGGCGTGGCGGGCGTTGCGCAGCCACAGGTCCTTCGCGAGCAGCGCTTCCAGCTGCACCGACACGAACCGCATCTTCGACGCCAGCTGCATCGACATCTTGCGGATGTGCTTCATCTGCCGCACGGCGTCGGGGTTCAGCACGACCACGGCCTCGCCGGCCATCATGCCGTTCTTCGTGCCGCCGTAGGAGAGCACGTCCACGCCGACCGCGTTGGTGAAGGCGCGCATGGGCACGTCGAGCGAGGCCGCGGCGTTGGCTATCCGGGCGCCGTCGAGGTGCACCTTCATGCCCAGCGCGTGCGCGTGGTCGCAGATCGCCCGAATCTCCTCGACGGTGTAGACCGTGCCGAGTTCGGTGTTCTGGGTGATCGAGACGACCTGCGGCATCGCGCGGTGCTCGTCCTCCCAGCCCCACGCCTGCCGGTCGATCAGCTCGGGGGTGAGCTTGCCGTCGGGCGTCGGGACGGTGAGGAGCTTGAGGCCGGCCATCCGCTCGGGCGCGCCGCCCTCGTCGACGTTGATGTGCGCCGACTCGGCGCACACCACGGCGCCCCAGCGGTCGGTCATCGCCTGGAGGGCGGTGACGTTCGCGCCGGTGCCGTTGAAGACGGGGAAGGCCTGCGCGTACGGCCCGAAGTGGCTGCGGAAGATCTTCTGCAGGTGTTCGGTGTACTCGTCGTCGCCGTAGGAGACCTGGTGGCCACCGTTGGCGAGCGCGACGGCCTCCAGGATCTCCGGATGCACCCCCGCATAGTTGTCGCTGGCGAATCCGCGCACCGTCGGGTCGTGGTGGCGGCGCGCATCGGTCGTCCCGCTCGCGGTTCTCACGGCCTGGGAGTGAGCCACAGACGCTGTCCGTTCACATCGGAGGCGGGCTCGTCCCATACGCCGGCGATGGCCTCGGCCAGCTCCTTGACGTCCGTGAAGCCCGCGAACTTCGCATTGGGGCGCTCCGCGCGCATGGCGTCGTGCACCAATGCCTTGATGACCAGGATCGCAGCCGCGGCCTGCGGGCCGTCCTCGCCCCCCGCCTTGCGGAAGGAGTCGGCCATGGCCAGCGTCCAGGCCTCGGCGGCCGCCTTGCCCGCGTTGTAAGCGGCGTTGTTGGCGACCGGCTTGTGGGCGCCGGACTGGCTGATCAGGACGTAGCGGCCGCGGTCGCTGCGGAGCAGGCCGTCGTGGAACGCGATCGAGGTGTGCTGGACGGTGCGGATCAGCAGCTTCTCCAGGAAGTCCCAGTCCGCGAGGTCCGTGTCGGTGAAGGAGGTGCTGCCGCGCCAGCCTCCGACGAGGTGGACCAGGCCGTCGATGCGGCCGAAGTCCTTCTCGATCCGCTCGGCCCAGGCCTTCGTCGCGGCGAGGTCGAGCAGGTCGACGGTGTCCCCGATGACGGTGGCGCCACCGTGGGCGTACCGGGCCGCGTCCACGGCCTCGGCGAGGCGCGCCGGGTCCGCGTCCGACGCGACGACGGTCGCGCCCGCCTCGGCGAGGCGGAGCAGGGCGGCGCGCCCGGCGGGGCCGCCCGCACCGGCGACCGCCACTACCGCTCCCTGGAGCACCGTGTTGTCGTTGCCCGAGCCGTTCATCCGTGCAGCCTCCTGAGGGCGAGTGGTCACGCGGCCACTCGCTGCGCGTCGTCAGCGTTCACAGCAGTGATGCCCTTGGTGGAGGCGATCACTCCCTTGAGCTTCTTGGCGAGCGCCTCATAGAACATGCTGAGCGGAAACTCGTCGGCGAGCACGTCGTCCACGAGCTTGCGCGGGGGCAGCGTCAGGTCGAGGGCGTCGGGGCCCTTGGCCCACTTGGAGCCCGGGTGGGGGGCCAGGTAGGTGGAGACGAGCTCGTACGCCTTGAACCAGTGGACGAGCTTCGGGCGGTCGATGCCGGCCCGGTAGAGGTCCTCGATCTCGGCGCAGAGCTGGTTGGTGACCTGCGGGGCACGCATCCAGTCGATCTTGAGCGTGTTGTCCGTCCAGCGCACGACGTCGTGCTTGTGGAGGTAGGCGAAGAGCAGCTGGCCGCCCAGGCCGTCGTAGTTCCGGTTGCGGTCGCCGGAGACGGGGAAGCGGAACATGCGGTCGAAGAGGACGGCGTACTGCACGTCACGGCCGTGCTCGTTGCCCTCGGACTCCAGCTTCACGGCCTCCTTGAAGGCGGTGAGGTCGCAGCGCAGCTCCTCCAGGCCGTACATCCAGAACGGCTGGCGCTGCTTGATCATGAAGGGGTCGAACGGCAGGTCGCCGTGGCTGTGGGTGCGGTCGTGGACCATGTCCCACAGGACGAAGGCCTTCTCGCAGCGCTCCTGGTCCTCGACCATCCGGGCGATGTCCTCGGGCAGCTCGATGCCCAGGATGTCGACGGCGGCCGCGGTGACCTTGCGGTAGCGGGCGGCCTCGCGGTCGCAGAAGATGCCGCCCCAGGTGAACCGCTCGGGGGCCTCGCGCACGGCGATCGTCTCCGGGAAGAGCACCGCGGAGTGGGTGTCGTAGCCCGGGGTGAAGTCTTCGAAGGTGATGCCGAGGAAGAGCGGGTTGTCGTACCGGGTGCGCTCCAGCTCGGAGAGCCACTCGGGCCACACCATCTTGAGGACCACGGCTTCGAGGTTGCGGTCCGGGTTCCCGTTCTGGGTGTACATCGGGAAGATCACGAGGTGCTGGCGCCCGTCGGCGCGCTCGGCGGCCGGCTGGAAGGCCAGCAGGGAGTCGAGGAAGTCCGGCACCGGGAAGCCGGCCCCGGCCCACTTGCGCAGGTCGGCGACGAGGGCCTGGTGGTAGGCGGTGGCGTGCGGGAGCAGCGGCGACAGCGTCTCCACGGCCTCGATCACCCGCTCGACGGCGGCGGCGGCCTCGGCCCTGGTGGGGGCGGCCTCCGCCTCGAAGTCGATGGAGCCGTTCGGGGCCTGCCAGGGGCGGATCTCCTCCACGGCGGCCTTGAGCTCGGGCCACGCCGGGTGATCGACCACCCGCGTCCCGGCGGATATCACGGCGCCACCGGTGCCCGGCACAAGAGTTTCCGTCATGTCACTTCCTCCACAGGAGAACCTCACGTCAGGGCAGCGTAAGCGGCTGAGGCTCTCCTGTTCAAGAGGAGACTCGGGAAAATATCCTGCGACACCCCCCACTCCACGACAATTCTTCCCGTCCTAGAGGGCGGAGGCCATCGCTCCGGCCCCTCATCCGGCCCTGGGCGCCTCCGCGTTCCGGAAGTGCGGGATCACTTTGTCCCCCCACTGCCGCAGGGTCTCCAGACAGGCCTCCTGGGGGACCGTGCCCATCTGTATGAGGCACATCACCTCGTCGGCCCCGGCCGCCCTGAGCCGTTCGACGTACGCGACGGCCTCGTCCGCGCTGCCGTAGGCGTGGTCGGCGTTGAAGGTGGCCGTCGACGTGGGCCGCACCGGGATCTCCAGTTCGTGGAGGCGGGCCACCACCTGCTCGGCCGCCTCGCGCATCCCCGCGGCCTCGTCGGCGCCCGCCACCACCGCCTCGTCGGGGACGCCCGCCCCGCCGTACCAGTGACCGATGGACTGGGCGAAGAACCGCTGGCCGCGGATGCCGATCCGCCGGGCCTCCTGCGGGTCGTCGAGCACGATGGTCGGGCAGAGCACCGAAAAGTGGTCATTCACCGCGCTCGACACGAAGCGCGCGCCGTCCCGCCGGGCGATCGCGGCGTCGTACGCGGCCCGCATCCCCGCGATCGATTCCGGGCCGGCGAAACCCATCACCAGCGCGCCCACGCCCAGCTCGGCGGCCTGCTCCAGGGTCTCGGTCCTGCTGCACGCGAGGAACAGCGGCGGGTGGGGCCGCTGGGCCGGCCGGGGCAGCACCGGGTGCGGGCCGATGTCCAGCAGCTCCCCGTGGTACTCCAGCTCCTCCTCCCGCCAGGCCCGCCCGATGATCCGCAGCGCCTCCTCCACCTCGGCGGTGGTGCGCTCCTTGTCCACCCCGAACAACGAGGTCTCCTGCGTGGTGCCGCCGCGCCCGGCACCCAGGTCGAGCCGTCCGCCGCAGAGCAGGTCGAGCATCGCGGCCCGCTCGGCGACCCGGACCGGGTGGTTGAAGCGGAACGGCATGCAGACGACGCCGTGGCCGATGCGGATGGACCGCGTCCGCGCCGCGACCCAGGTCAGGAAGATCTCCGGTGCGGACATGTGGGCGTACCACTTGAGCGCGTGGTGCTCGACCGCCCAGATCCGGTCGAATCCCACGCGTTCGGCGAGCACGGCCTGTTCGACGCAGTCGCGGATGACCTGGTGCTCCCGCTCCACGGTCGGATCGGCCAGTTGCGCTTCGAAGATCACGGAGAATTTCACGATGCCTCCAGATGTCGCGCGGTCGCGTGCGGACGCGCCGCACGCCAGGGCTTGCTTCGAATAGGAATATGACTAGTAGTCATAGGTAGAAGTAGCAAGACCCGGGACCGGCCGCGTCCGCGCGGCGCACCGCGCCGTCCGCGTCAACGCCTGGAGGACGCGCCCACCCGTGGGTGACGCCACGGCGCCGCGACCGGGGACCGAGCCCTGGCGGGAAGCGGCCTCGGGGGCCTTTCCGGGCACTGCACGGCCGGTCCCATCGCACCCGTGGCGCACTAGCATGCGTCCTCACCGCGCGGCCGGTCGGGACACCGCGACCGCGCGGCAGCCGCCGTCGACGGAAGCGAGAGAACCTTGACTTTCCTCACCATCGGTCATCGCGGGGTCATGGGTGTGGAGCCGGAGAACACCCTGCGGTCCTTCGTCCGCGCGGAACGCTGCGGCATGGACGTCATCGCGCTGGACGTGCGCCTGAGCAAGGACGGCGCGCTCGTCGTCCTGCACGACGGCGAAGTGGACCGCACGACCGACGGAGCGGGCGCCGTGGCCGAACTGACCCTGGCCGAACTGCGCGAGCTGGACGCCGGTCACGGCGAACGCCTACCGGTCCTGGACGAGGTGCTGGAGGCGGTGCGCACCCCGCTCCAGGTCGCGGTGCAGGACGAGGCCGCCGCCGGGGTGCTCACGGAACTGGTCGTGCGCCGCGATCTGAGCGCCCGTGTCGAGGTGGCCTCGTTCCAGGACGCGGTCCTGGCCGGGGCGGCCCGGCGGGTGCCGGGCCTGCGCACCACCCTGTACGCGGACCCCCACGGGTCCGACGTGGTGGACCGGGCGCTCGCCGCACGCGCCCGCACGGTGGCCCTCAGGCTGCGCCGGATCACCCTGGAGACGGTGGAGGCGGCGCACGCGGCCGGGCTGCGGGTGACCGGCTGGACGGTCGACTCCCTCGACCAGCTGCGGCTGGCGCGCGCGCTCGAACTGGACGGCGTGCTCACCGGCTTCCCGGAGATCCGCAGCACCGGCCGCTTCACCGCCTGAGCGGGCGGCCGGTCGTCCGCTACAGCGGCTTGACCAGCAGCTCGAAGGCGAGGTCGGTGCGGAGCGGGATGCCGAAACGCTCGTCGCCGTACGGGAAGGGGCTCAGTTCGCCGGTGCGCCGGTAGCCGCGGCGCTCGTAGTAGGCGATGAGTTCCTCCCGTACGTTGACCACCGTCATCCGCATCTCCGTGGCGCCCCACTCCTCGCGGGCGCGCCGCTCGGCCTCGGCGAGGACCTCCTTGCCGAGGCCGCCGCCCTGCAGCCCGGGGCGCACGGCGAACATCCCGAAGTAGGCGTGGTCGCCGCGGTGTTCGAGCTGGCAGCAGGCGACGAGTTCGCCCGCGCGCTCCACGACGAGCAGCACGCCGTCGGGCGCTCCGATGATCTGCCGGACGCCCTCCGGGTCGGTGCGCTGGCCGTCCAGGTAGTCCGCTTCCGTGGTCCAGCCGGCCCGGCTGGCGTCACCGCGGTAGGCCGACTCGACGAGCGCCACCAGTTCCGGTACGTCCGCCTCGACAGCGGGCCGGAAACTCAGGGCGGCGGGGTGGACGGTCGGCATGGACGACTCCGTTCATCTGATCGGCATATGACATGCCGGGTACGGCACGGAGAGCCTATCCCGGGGCGGCGTGCGGGCCCGTCCACAGGGGCATCTCTTCCCGTGACGCCGACGAACCGGGAGGTTCCGCCGTGCACGGATCCGCGCTGCCGTCCGCCGCCTCAGCCGTCTCCGGCTGGCTGCTCGTCGCGCTCTGCGCCACCAGCGGTACGTACTGCCTGCTGCGGGCGCGCAGAGCGGGCCGGGCGGCGCGCGGCGCGGCGATGGGCGAGGCCCTCATGGGGTTCGGGATGGCCGTGATGGCCGCGCCGTCCGGCACCGGCGCGTGGGGTCCGGCGATCCTGCTGGCCGTCTTCTGCGCGGCCGCCGCGCACGCGCTGTGGCTGCTGCGGGGCGGCCCGGGCCTGCGCCACCACGCGCACCACGCGGTCGGCTGCCTGGCGATGGCCTACATGGCGTACCTCGGGCTCGTGGCGGGCTCCGGGCACGCGCACGGCCAGGGCGCGGGGCTGCCCCTGGTGACGGGGACGCTGCTCGCCTACTTCGCGGGGTACGTCCTGCTGGGCGGGGCCCGGCTGGTGGCGGGAGGCGGGGCTGCGCCGGTCCCGGTGGCGCCGGCCGGGGACGCTGCGGGTGCCGCGGGCGCTGCGGGGGCCGCGGGGGCCGCGGGTGCCGCGGGTGCCGCGGGTGCCGCGGGTGCCGCGGGTGCCGCGGGTGCCGCGGGTGCCGCGGGTGCCGCGGGTGCCGCGGGTGCCGCGGGTGCCGCGGGTGCCGCGGGCGAGTTGACCAGGGCCTGCCGACTGACCATGGGGATCGGGATGTTGGCGATGCTGCTGAGCATGTGAGTGACGGCGAAACGTGTCCTGCGTCACCAATGGCGCGGGCCCTACCCGCAGGTAGCGCCTCGCTCATAGGCTGACGGCCATGATGGTCCCCGCCGCTCTCCTGCTGCTCGGCGCACTGACCGCGCTGCTCGCCCCCCGCCTGCTGGCGCGGGCCGAGTGGCCCGACCGTGAGCCGGTCGTCGCGCTGTGGGTGTGGCAGTGCGTGGTGGGGGCGGTGCTGCTGTGCCTCGCGCTGTCGATGCTGCTGAGCGCCGCGGCGGCCTGGCAGGCGGTACGGGGGCGGCTCTTCGCCGCCGCCCCGCACGGGGTGGTCGACGCCTACGGGCTCGGCGCGGCGGGCGGCATGTGGGCCGCGGTCACCGCGCTGGCACTGGCGGGCGGCGGCCTGTGGACGGGCGCGATGCTGACCCGCGAGGTGCTGCGGGCGCGGGCCGGGCGGCGTGCCCGCGGGGCCGAACTGCTGGAGCGCGCTCCGCTGTTGCCCGGGGAGGACCCGCAGGCCGCGCGGCTGGTCGTACTGGAGGGACCCCGGCCCGAGGCGTGGTGGCAGCCGGGTACGGTCCCGCAGCTGGTGGTCACGACGGCCGCGCTGGGCCGGCTGAAGGGCAGCCAACTGGATGCCGTGCTGGCCCACGAGCAGGGGCACGTCGCGGCCCGGCACGACTGGCTGCTGCACTGCTCGCGGGCGCTGGCCGGGGGCTTCCCCCAGGTGCCGGTGTTCGCGGCGTTCGAGGAGGAGATGCACCGCCTGGTGGAGCTCGCCGCCGACGACGTGGCTTCACGACGGTTCGGGCGGCTCACGGTCGCGCTGGCCCTGGTCGGGCTGAACGAGGACCGCGGGGTGTTCGGCCTGGGCGCCGCCCCAGAGGCGCACGTCCCCCAGCGGGTGCGGCGGCTGCTGTCCGCCACCCCGCGGCTGTCCCCGGCCAGGCGGCTGCGGCTGACGGCGCTGGCGACGCTGATGCCCGCGCTGCCGCTGGCGGTGGCCTTCGTACCGGGCCTGAGCGCGCTCGCGTAACCCCCGGCCGCGCTCACCGGCCTCCACGCCGCCGCCTGGCAGGCTGGGGCCATGGACGCACCCACCCCAGGCGCCTGGCTGCGCGCCGGAATCAGCCGCGACGGCGGCCCCCTGCGCGAGGACGAGCACGTCGTCTGGCTCCAGAGCGGCGCCTGCTACGCCGACAGCCGTGGCTTCGCCGGCACGACCACCTACGACGGCAGGCAGGTCACCTTCCACCACGAGGTCGGCTCCCCCGGCGAGGACGTCGGGACATTGCGGCCAAAGGGCAGCGGCCTGGTCGAAACCGGCACGAACACCGACGGAAGCACGTTCCTGGAAGTGTGGACGCCCCTGAGCGGCGACCGGGGCCCCGAGGGTTCATGGCGCGCCGGCGGAGCGCAGATCGTCCGCGTCGGCCGGCACGTCGTCCACGTGGACGGTGCGGGCACCGGCGCCTACTTCGAGCTGTCCGGCCGCGGGCAGGACTGAGCGCACCCGCCGTGTGCGGAGCTCTGCTCTGGGTGATCCCCCGCGTCACCCAGAGCAGTAGAACCGCGCGCTGAGTATATTGGCTCGGAGCCAGTCAACGCAGGAGTAAGCATGGTCCCGCGCAGCGCATCGGTCAATGAAGAATTGCGCAGACGTTCCCGGGAACGGCTGCTCCAGGCGACGGTGGAGCTCGTCGGCGAGCGTGGCTACGAAGCCACCACCCTCGGCGACATCGCCGACCGGGCCGGTGCCGCCCGGGGCCTGATCTCGTACTACTTCCCGGGCAAACGCCAGCTGCTGCAGTCCGCGGTCCACCGGCTGATGCACCTGACCCTGGAGGCGGCCCTGGAGCGGCCGCCCCGTACCGACGACGGCCGTGAACGCCTGGCGCGGGCCATCGACGCGATCCTCGGGCTGGCCGTGGACCGGCCCCGGCTGATGCGCACGCACATGGCGGGCATCCTCCAGGCGGAGGGGTTCGTCCGGTGCGCGGAGCAGCAGCGCCTCGCGGAGCTGCTGAGCGACACCGTCGTCCGGTACGGCTCGACGGACGTGGACACCGACTACCCGTTGCTGCGTGCCCTGCTGATGGGCGCCGTGGTGGCGGTCCTGCTGCCGGGGGCGCCGATGCCGGCCTCCCGGCTGCGGGCCGAGCTGTTCCAGCGGTACGGGCTGGAGTGGGAGCTCGGTACCCCGCCGGACGGAGGGCCGCCCGGCGGGAGCCCCGCGCTGCCGGGTCAGTGATAGGCGGGCTGGCTCTGCACGTTGAGCCGGTCCATCCGTACCCACTTGGCGCTCTCGGTGCGCCGGTCGTCGAGCCGGAGCACGTCGAGGCCCTTGACGATGTCGTTCGAGTAGATGTGGCCGCGGTAGTAGTACGCCGACCACGAGCCGCCCAGTCCCAGCGTGTCGGTGGTCAGCGGGCCGCGCTCGAAGTAGCCGATCTCCACGGGGCGGGTGGAGTCGGTGAAGTCCCACACGGAGACTCCGCCCTGGTACCAGGCCTGGACCATGACGTCGCGGCCGCCGCCGACCGGGACCAACGAGCCGTTGTGGGCCACGCAGTTCTCGGTGTCCGCCTGCCGGCGCGGGATCTTGAAGTAGCTCTTGAAGACGAGTTTGCGCTGGTCGCCGCGGCCGGTGATGTCGTAGATGCCGTCGGCCCCCCGGTCGGGGCCGGTCGCCTCGTTGCAGGTGGCGCTGCCGCCCCCGCCCAGTTCGTCGGTGAACACCACCTTGTCCGCACGTTCGTTGAAGGTGGCGGAGTGCCAGAACGAGAAGTTGACGTTGTCCTGGACGCGGTCGATGACGCGCGGCTGCTCGGGGTCGGTGATGTCGAAGAGGATGCCGTCGCCCATGCAGGCGCCGGCGGCGAGGTTCTTGGAGGGCAGCACGGTGATGTCGTGGCAGCCGGTCGTCTTGGAGACGCCGGGGTTGGCGGGCGCGCCCGGGTTGCCGCCGTCCGGGAAGAGGACGGGGAAGGCGACGACCGCGGCCCGGGTCGGGTCCTTCCTCGGGACCTTGACGACCGAGATGCCGTCGTGCGGCGGCTGGCAGTCGGGGAAGGCCTCGCTCGGCGAGTACGAGGAGACGTAGAGGTAGACGTCACGGCCGCCCGGCACCAGGGTGTGGGTGTGGGAACCGCACGAGGTCTCGACGGACTTGATGTACCTGGGGTTCTTCTTGTCCTTGATGTCGAAGATCTTGATGCCCTCCCAGGAGGACTTCTCCGTCGCGGGCTGCGAGACGCTGTGGCAGGAGTCGTCGCTGCGGGAGGAGTCGGTGGAGAGGAAGAGCAGGTCGCCGTAGACGGAGACGTCGTTCTGGCCGCCGGGGCAGAGCACCGTGGCGACGGTCTTGGGCGCCTTGGGGTTGCCGATGTCGTAGATGGTGAAGCCGTCGTAGCTGCCCGCGTAGGCGTACTGGTCCTGGAAGGCCAGGTCGGAGTTGATCCCGCCCGGGTGGCTGCTGGGGACGTTGGCCAGGGGCGTGACGTTCTTGCTGTGCACGATCTCGTCCTGTCCGGGGATCTCGCCGGGGGCGAGCTCGCGGTCCGGGGCGGTGGCGGCGCTCCGGGGGCCGACGGCGCCGAACGAGGATCCGGGCGTCAGGTCGCCGGGGTCGGGGGTCGCGGACGCCGGTCCGGCGCCCGCCAGGAGCGTCGTGAGGAGTCCGGCGGCGGCGAGCGCCGCCCCCAGACTCCGGGGCCGCGCTCCGGTGGTGTGCAACGAGGTCACTGTGCCTCCCGTGGGGGTCCGCGCTTTCGGCGTTCGTACGGGGAACGGAACCTGGACCCCGGCAGTATGTTGCTTTTCATGGACATGGCAAATGCGTTACTCGGCCGATTCCTCGGGGCGGCGGCCCTGGCCGCCGGACTCCTGTTCACCCTCACCGGCTGCCAGGGTGACGACCGGGCGGACGACGCCGGGCCGGTGGTGATCGCCCCCGGCAGACCGGGCGAGCAGGCCCGGACGCTCTCGCCCGGCCGGGCCGCGAAGGAGCGGCCCGACGACACCCCCAACGCCGCCGACCACGCCTACGTACGCCACATGATCGAGCACCACCGCCAGGCCCTGGCGATGAGCGCGCTGGCACCGGGACGGGCCTCGGCGGACGGGGTCAAGCGCCTCGCCGAACGGATCGCGGCGGCACAGGGGCCCGAGATCGGGGCGATGGAGAAGTGGCTGGCGCGCTACCCCGAGCCCTCCCCCGCCGACGGCGCCGCGGCCGGCCACGACCACGGGGCGATGCCGGGGATGGCGACGGAACGGCAGCTGGGGGAGCTGACCGGCGCCACGGGGCCGGAGTTCGACCGGCTCTTCCTGAGCCTGATGACCGCCCACCACCAAGGCGCCTTGAAGATGGCCGGCGAGGCGCTCGCCCAGGGCAACAACGTCGCAGTCGAGGAGATGGCGACCGAGCTGGTGGCCACGCAGAGCGCCGAGATCGACCGGATGCGCGCCATGGGCTGACGGTTGCGGCACCCGGTGTCATGCTGGGAGGCACCTGCGGGAGGAGCTCCGCCGTGCTTCGTGTCGCCGTCGTCGGTTCGGGCCCCAGCGGGGTCTACGCCGCGCAGACCCTGGTCCAGCAGCGCGAGGTGCCGGGCGTCCTGGTGGACGTCCTGGACCGGCTGCCGGCTCCGTACGGGCTCGTGCGGTACGGGGTGGCCCCCGACCACGAGAAGATCAAATCCCTGACCGGAAGTCTGCGCTCGGTGCTGGAGGACGAAGGGATCCGCTTCCTCGGCAACGTGGAGGTGGGCGGTCCCGCCCTGCCGACGGCCCGGCTGCGCGAGATGTACCACGCGGTGGTGTACTGCGTCGGCGCCGCCCGGGACCGGCGCCTGGGCATTCCCGGCGAGGAGTTGCCCGGCGTCCACTCCGCGACGGCGTTCGTGTCCTGGTACAGCGGACATCCCGACGCGGCGGAGGAGGCCTTCGACCTCTCCGGAGTCGGGTCGGCGGTGGTGGTCGGCGCGGGCAACGTGGCGGTCGACGTGACCCGGATCCTGGCCCGGGGCGTGCCCGAACTGGCGCCCACCGACATGCCGCAGGCCGCCCTGGGCGCTCTCGCGGCGAGCGGGGTGCGCGCGGTGTCGATGGTGGCCCGGCGGGGGCCTTCGCAGGGCAAGTTCACCACCAAGGAGCTCCGGGAGCTGGGCACCCTGCCGGGCGTGGGCGTACGGGTGGACCCTGCCGAACTCGCGCTGGACCCCGCCTACGAGGACCCCGGTGCGGCGGCCGCCCTGCCCGCGGTGGCCCGGCGGAACCTGGAGGTGCTGCGCGCCTGGGCCGTGGCGGCCCCCGGCGAGGCGGAGCGGAACATCACGCTGCGGTTCTTCCTGCGGCCCGTGGAGGTGCTGGCGGGGCCCGGCGGCGGGGTCGCCGCGGTGCGCTTCGAGCGGACCGCCCCCGACGGTCGTGGCGGGGTGGGCGGCACCGGCGTGTACGAGGACGTCCCGGCGCAGCTGGTGCTGCGGTCGGTGGGGTACCGGGGCGTGCCACTGCCCGGGCTGCCCTTCGACCCGGCGACGGGCACGGTCCCGCACGCGGCGGGCCGGGTGCTGCGCGAGGGCCGGGCCTCGGTCGGCGAGTACGTCGCGGGGTGGATCAAGCGCGGCCCGACCGGGGTGATCGGCACCAACCGGCCGTGTGCGAAGGAGACGGCGTCCTCCCTGCTCCAGGACGCGGGGGCGCTGGCCCGCCGCGAGCTGGAGCAGGATCCCCTGGAGGCGCTGCGCGCGGCAGGACTCAGGCCGGTGCAGTGGCCCGGTTGGCTGGCCATCGAGAACGCGGAGGCCGATCTGGGCCGCTCCCTGGGACGCCGCTCGGTCAAGATCCCGGACTGGGCGGGCCTGCTGGGCGCGGCCGGAACGTAGCGTACCGAGGAGTTGCGCGGACGGACCCGACGGCGCCCAAGGGCACGGGCCCGCAACGGGCGGCCGCAAGGACGCGCGGCCGGGAGGCGGCGGCCCTCAGGGGCGCGCGCCCGCGCCCGCCGCGTCCAGGCGGGCCGCTTCGGCGCCGGCCGCCGTCAGGACGGTGTCCAGGAGGCCCGGGAAGAGGGCTTCCAGGTCGGCGCGGCGCAGGTCGTTCAGCTTGGTGGTGCCGCGGTAGGTCTGCCGCACGACCCCGGCCTCGCGCAGGACCCGGAAGTGGTGGGTGGTGGTGGACTTGGTGACCGGCAGCACGAAGTGCGAGCAGGCCAGCTCCTCGGCGGCCGCGGCCAGTTCGCGGACGATCGACAGCCGGACGGGGTCCGAGAGGGCGTGCAGGACCCCTTCCAGGCGGATCTCGGCACTCCCGGGATGGGCGAGCGGGCGCGTGGTGGCGGCCGGCTGCGGCATCTGCTCCTCCACTCACTCGTTCACTCGGCGCCCTCGCACCTCGGCGTACACCGGCGCACCGCACCGAGGTACGAGAACCATCGTAGGACACCTGCGGCGCCGGGCGGGCGGTGACCGGCGCCGCCCACGGTTCACCAGCCGCGGTGGTAAGGGGCGGGGGTGCGGGGCTCCACGCCCAGTTCGCCGGCCGCCCGCCGGGCCCAGTAGGGGTCGCGGAGCAGTTCGCGGCCGAGCAGGACCGCGTCGGCCTCTCCGTTGGCCAGGATCTTCTCCGCCTGGACGGGCTCGGTGATCAGACCCACCGCGGCGACCGGCAGGCCGGTCTCGCGCTTGACGCGCGCCGCGAAGGGCACCTGGTAGCCGGGGCCGACCGGGATCCTCACGTGCGGCGCGAGCCCGCCCGTGGAGACGTCCAGCAGGTCCACGCCGTGCTCCTTGAGCAGTCCGGCCAGCCGGACGGTGTCGTCGGCGGTCCAGCCCCCCTCCTCCAGCCAGTCGGTCGCGGAGACGCGGAAGAACAGCGGGAGTTCCTCGGGCCACACCGCCCGTACGGCGTCCACGACGTCGAGGGCGAGGCGGGTGCGGTTCTCGAAGGAGCCGCCGTACTCGTCGGTGCGCAGGTTGCTGTGCGGGGAGAGGAACTCGCCGATCAGGTAGCCGTGGGCACCGTGGATCTCCAGCAGTTCGTAGCCGGCCGCCAGGGCGCGCCGGGCGGTGTCGGCGAACTGGCCGACGACCGCACGGATCTCCTCGGCCGTCAGCTCGTGGGGCACGGGGTCGCCTTCGCCGAACGGCACCGCGCTCGGCGCGAGGGGCTGCCAGCCGTGCGCCTCGGCTCCGACCGGCCGGCCGCCCTTCCAGGGGCGCTCGGTGGAGCCCTTGCGGCCCGCATGCGCGATCTGGATGCCGGGCACGGCCCCCTGCGCCTTGATGAAGGCGGTGATCGGGCGCAGCGCCTCGGTCTGGGTGTCGTTCCAGAGGCCGAGGTCGTAGGGGGTGATCCGGCCCTCCGGGGAGACTGCGGTGGCCTCCTGGATGATCAGGCCGGTGCCGCCGACGGCGCGGGCCGCGTAGTGCGCTACGTGCCACTCGTTGGCCACGCCCGCGCGGGGGCCGGCGGGCTCGGCGCTGTACTGGCACATCGGGGCCATCCACACGCGGTTGGCAATGGTCACCGATCGCACGGTGTAGGGCTGGAACAGGGCGGCGAAGGCAGCCGGGGCGGCAGTCATCAGGCTCTCCAGGGTGACCGGGGACGCGCGCCGGGACTCCGGCGGCAAGTACGAGAGTCACCGTACTACGAATTCCTTCGTACTACGAAGCCCTTCGTACTAATTCCCGCTGCGCCGCGCGGACCGCACCGGGGGCCGGCGTTGCACGCCGCTGTCAGCGGCCCGGGTGCACACTGGCCGAAAGGCTGCCGTGACGGACTTCCGGAGGTATCGGCCATGTCCGATGTGCTACTGCTCGCGGGCACCCGCAAGGGGCTCTTCATCGGCCGGCGCGACGGGGCCGGTCCCTGGAAGTTCGAAGGGCCGCACTTCAACGCCCAGGCGGTCTCGGCCGTCGCCATCGACGTACGGGGCTCCACGCCGCGCCTGCTGGCGGGCGGAGACAGCTCCCACTGGGGGCCGTCCGTCTTCCACTCCGACGACCTCGGCGTCACCTGGCGCGAGCCGACCGCCGCCGCGGTGAAGTTCCCGCAGGACACCGGCGCCTCGCTGGAGCGGGTCTGGCAACTGCAACCGGCCGGACCGGAGGCCCCCGACGTGGTCTACGCCGGGACGGAGCCGGCCGCACTGTTCCGCTCGACCGACCGCGGGGAGTCCTTCGAACTGGTCCGCGCCCTGTGGGAACACCCCACCCGCTCGCGCTGGGTACCGGGCGGCGGTGGCGAGGGGCTCCACACGGTGATCACCCATCCGGGTGACCCGGACTCGGTCACGGTGGCCGTCTCCACGGCCGGCGTCTTCCGGACGAAGGACGGCGGCGCGAGCTGGGACCCGTCCAACCGGGGGGTCTCCGCGGTGTTCCTGCCCGACCCGCAGCCCGAGTTCGGGCAGTGCGTCCACAAGGTCGCCCGGGACGCCGCCGACCCCGACCGGCTGTACCTCCAGAACCACTGGGGGGTCTACCGCAGCGACGACGCCGGGGACGCCTGGAGCGACATCGGCTCCGGACTGCCCTCCGACTTCGGCTTCGCGGTGGCCGCCCACCCGCACCGCCCGGGCACCGCGTACGTCTTCCCCCTCAACGCCGACTCCGACCGGGTCCCGGCGGAGCACCGCTGCCGGGTCTTTCGCACCGAGGACGCGGGGGCGAACTGGGAACCGCTCTCGAAGGGCCTGCCGGCCGGGGAGCATTACGGCACGGTGCTGCGGGACGCGCTCTGCACGGACGACGCGGATCCGGCGGGCATCTACTTCGGCAACCGCAACGGCGAGCTGTACGCCAGCCACGACGACGGGGACAGCTGGCAACTGCTGGCCGAGCACCTGCCGGACGTGCTCTGCGTGCGGGCGGCGGTCCTGCCTGGGTAGGACCGCCGATGGGCCAGTAGAGTGACTGCCCGTGGCAGCACGACCGTTGAACGAGATCGTCGAGCCGGGCTGGGCCCGGGCTCTGGAGCCGGTGGCGGCGCAGGTCGCCGCGATGGGCGACTTCCTGCGCGCCGAGATCGCGGCGGGCAGAACCTACCTGCCCGCCGGGCCGAACGTGCTGCGCGCCTTCCAGCAGCCCTTCGACGAGGTCAAGGTGCTGATCGTCGGGCAGGACCCCTTCCCCACCCCGGGCCACGCGATGGGCCTGTCGTTCTCCGTCGCGCCCGAGGTCAGCCCCTGGCCGCCGAGCCTGGACAACATCTTCCGCGAGCTGAACGCTGACCTCGGCGTGCCGCGGCCGGCCAACGGCGACCTGACGCCGTGGACCCGCCAGGGCGTGCTGCTCCTCAACCGCGCGCTCACCACCGCCCCGCGCAAGACCGGCGGCCACCGGGGCAAGGGCTGGGAGGCGGTCACCGAACAGGCGATCCGGGCACTGGCCGCGCGCGGGAAGCCGCTGGTGTCGGTGCTGTGGGGGCGCGACGCGCGTAACCTGCGGCCGCTGCTGGGCGAGCTGCCGGCGGTGGAGTCCGTGCACCCCTCCCCCATGTCGGCCGCGGGCGGATTCTTCGGGTCCAGGCCGTTCAGCAAGGTGAACGACCTTCTGGTGCGTCAGGGCGCGGCTCCGGTGGACTGGCGCCTGCCGACGGCCGGTTGAACCGTTTCGGCCGATAGGTGGCCGGTACAGGCGACCCTGTCGCACATTCAGCGGATAAATACGGACAGAAGCCGCCGGAAATGACCCTGCCCGAACAACGGGTTCCGATAAACCAGTAGCATGCGGCGCCATGAGCTCCCCCACTGGGCCCGCAAATGGCCTGCCCGTACGAATGCCGCGACCCCGCCCTGCCGGACGGCACCGCCGCCCCGAGCCCGCGGTGGCGCCCGAGGGCGCGCCCGCGCTGGTGCTCGCCGTGCCCGGTGCCCCTTCCGCCGCCTCGCGCGGGCTCGCGGAAGAGATCCTGAGCATCGGCCGCTCCGAGCTGCCCGGCCTGGACGGCCGGATCGGCTACCTGGAGGGTGACGACTCCGAAGGCTCGCAGTTCCCGTCCCTGGCCGGCGTGCTGACCGCCGTCGCGCACGAGCGCGCCGCGCGCGCCGAGTTCGCCCGCGCCGCCGGCCACGAGGTGGCGCAGGCGACCGGCCCGGACGCCGTGGTCGTGCCCCTGCTCGTCGGTCCCGACGGCGACCTGCTGCGGCGCGTCCGCCAGGCGCTGATGGACTCCTCGGCCGCCGCCGAGCTGGCCGACGTACTGGGCCCGCACCCGCTGCTCGCCGAGGGACTGCACGTGCGGCTCTCCGAGGCGGGGCTGGCCCGCGCCGACCGGGCCCGGCTGTTCACCGTCACCACCGCCGCCGACGGCATCATCCTGGCCACCACCGGTGGCGAGGAGGCCGTCCAGGCCGCCGGGATCACCGGCATGCTGCTGGCCGCGCGCCTCGCGGTGCCGGTGAAGGCCGCCGCACTGGACCAGGAGGGGTCGGTGGCCGGCATCGCCGACCAGCTGCGCACCGAAGGCTCGACCCAGCTGGCCCTGGCGCCGTACCTGATCGGCCCGGAGGCGGCCGACGGGCTGCTGGACACGGCGTGCAAGGAGGCCGACTGCGCCACCGCCGAGGTGCTGGGGGCCTACCCGGCGCTCGGCAAGCTGGCCGTCGCCCAGTACAGCGCCGCCCTCGGTCTCACCCTGGGCGCCTCCGCCCACTGACCCGGCTCCCCGCTTCTCGGAGCGCCGTGAAGGGCCCGCGCCGCGGCACGGGCCCTTCACGCGTCCCCGGGCCGTCTTTTTCCGGATCTTGCCTGACACGCGCCGCCCGGCAAGATGCTGAAGAGACGGCCTAGGGCCCGAAGACCACGCATGCGGCGGCCGGGACCTCGATCGAACCCGCTGCCCGGGGCTCGCCGGTCAGGGGGTCCACGTCGAACCAGGTGACGTCGCCGGACCATTCGTTGGCCACGTACAGCCTGCGCCCCGCCCCGTCCACGACGAGGTCGCGCGGCCAACTGCCCCCGCAGTCCGTGCTCCCGGTGAGCCGGGGCTTGGCGGGCCCGTCGGCGAGGGAGAACGCGGCGATGGTGTTCACTCCCCGTACGGCAGCCCATGCGAACCGCCCGTCGGGCGACACGGCGACGACCGAGGGGTAGGGCCGGGGGTCCGCCGGGACGTCCTCGGGGAGCACCGCGACCTCGGCGGTGGCCTCCAGCCGCCCGGTCCGCGCGTTCCAGCGGCACACGCTCAGCAGCGGCTCCAGCTCGTGGATGACGTAGACCGTCTCCCCGTCCGGGTGGAAGGCCAGGTAGCGGGGTCCTGACCCGGCCCGCAGCTTCGTCTCCGCGTGAAGGCGCAGCGGGCCGTCGGCCGGGCCGAGGGCGCAGACCCTTACGGAGTCGGTTCCGAGGTCCACGCTGAGGACCCAGCGGCCGCTGGGGTCGGGCAGCACCTGGTGGGCGTGCGGCCCCTGCTGCCGCTCCGCGTCGGGTCCCGAGCCCTGGTGGGCCAGGACGGCCGGAGGACCACCGGGGGCGCCGTCCGTGGCGAGCGGGATGCAGCTGACGCTGCCCGAGGTGTAGTTGGCGGTCAGCAGTCGCTGCCCCGCCAGGCTGAGGTGGGTGGGGCCCGACGCGCCGACGGGGACGAGCGGTCCGTGGGCGGTGAGCCCGTCGGCCCCGGTCCGGAACGCCGCGACCGCTCCGTGCTCCGCCTCGCTCACCGCGTAGAGCACGCCCGGCTCGCGCGCGAGGGTGAGGCAGGAGGGGTTCTCGGCGGTCCCGGTAACCGCGAGGGGCGTCAGCGCCCCGGTGGCCGGATCCACGGCCGCGGTGGTGATGCCGCGGCCGCCCCCCGAGGTGAACGAGCCGATGTAGGCCCGGTGTCCGCCGCCCTGGTCCGTGCTGCGCGCGCCATCCACAGGTGCCCCTATTCCGCCGTCCCGGATCCGGTCGCAACGACGGTAACAGAAGGTCTAGACCAAGTCCCGTCCCTTGGCCCGTTCGTGGGCCCCGGCGTGGTGGACGTACGCGGTGGCGCTCGGCCGGTCCTCGTACGTGCGGTGGAAGACGGGGGTCGCCGCCCCGGAGATCGGCGGCACGATCCAGGACCAGTCGGCGCCCACCTCCCGTCCCTTGCGCTCCTCGCGCTCCAGGTGCGAGAGGAACCGCCGGGACTCGGTGTGGTGGTCGGAGATGCTCACGCCGGCCTCGTCGAAGGAGTGCAGGACCGCACGGTTCAGCTCGACCAGCGCCCGGTCCTTCCAGAGCGAGCGGTCGCTGGAGGTGTCGAGCCCCAGCCTGCGGGCGACGGCGGGGAGCAGGTTGTACCGGTCGGTGTCGGCGAGGTTGCGGGCGCCGATCTCGGTGCCCATGTACCAGCCGTTGAACGGCGCGGCCGGATAGTGGATGCCGCCGATCTCCAGGCACATGTTGGAGATGGCGGGGACCGCGTGCCAGCGCAGGCCCCAGTCGTCCCAGTGGTCGGGCCCGTCCGGGTGGCGGATCGGCACCTCCAGCACGGCGTCCGCCGGGGTGTCGAACCAGCGGGGCTTGTCGTCCACGCCCTGGACGACGAGCGGCAGGAGGTCGAAGGGGGTACCGGGGCCGCCCGGCCAGCCCAGGTCGAGCAGCGCCCTGGTGAGCGGCGCGTTGCGGGCGTCGCCGACGGTTATGGAGGGGTGGTCGCCGTACCCGGCGTAGCGGATGAGCTGCTCGCTCCAGATGAGCGGCCCGGGGCGGTCCGGGGCGTCGGGTGCGAAGACGGTGATGGTGGGCCGTACCCGGCCGCCGTTGGTGGCTTCCCGCAGGTGCGCGAAGCACTCTTCGGCGATGCCGTCGCCGTCGGTGAGCCCACGGCGGTCGCGGACCCGCAGCGAGTTCCAGTAGAGCCTGCCTATGCAGCGGTTGCTGTTGCGCCAGGCCACCCGGGCACCGTGGACGAGCTCGTCCGGGGTGTGCCGGTAGGTGCCGGCCTGGGCGATTTCGGCGCGCACGGCCGCCAGCCGGGCGTCGAGATCACCGGCATCCGGGTTCTCCCGGTGGAAGAGCCGGATGAACTCCTCGGCGGCCTCCCACACTTGAGCGGTACCCGAGCGCTCCCGAGCCGTGCCCGAGCGCTGTTGAAGGATTTCCATTCCGGGCCGTTACCCCCTGTCCGTTCAGATCCACCCTGTACATGCCGAATGAATGTGCCGTGAACATCACCCGTTGTACACGGGGCAGGTCAGCGGCGCGGGTGGGCGACGGCCGGAACACTCCTCCGGGTGATCTGCGCGGATCGGCCGGAACGGGCGTCTTCAAGTGGCGTACCATCCGCGCCGGCTCGGCGGCCCCGGGCGGGGGCTACGGGGCCGGCGACCGGCCGGGATCAGGCGCTGACGACGAGCGGGGCGCGAGGGTGCGTGCGCAGCGGGACGTGCAGCGCTACGAGGGCGTGCTCCAGGCCGTGCAGGTGGGCCAGGACGGGCTCCGCCGGGGCCGGCGGCCGGGAGGTGTTCTCCGGGGCGGCGGGCAGGTGGCCGTCCTGCGGCGCGGTCAGCGCCTCCACCGCCGCCTCGACCCGCCAGCACGCCGCGGCGAGCCGGGCGTCGTGCGAGGCCTGCGGGTCGGCGGCGACGGCCACCAGGCCCCGCACCTCGCGCGCGCACGCGTCGAGCAGCTCCAGCACCTGCCGTGCGCGGGCCTTGCGGGCGCGCAGCGGGCTGAGCGGGTGCACCAGGGGCGCGAGCGCCATCCGTACCCGGCCCAGGAGCAGTTCCAGTTCGGCGGCGTGGGGGGCCGGGTCGGCGGAGGGATGTCCGGCGAGGCGGTCGAGGGAGGCCGCCGTGGAGGCCCGTACGCAGTGCAGGGCGCGCTGGATCCAGGCGTCGTTGGCCGCGTGCGTGGTGACGGGCAGCACCAGCACCACGGCGAGCGCGGCGCCGAGCGCGCCGATGGCGGTCTCCTGGAAGCGCAGCAGGAGCAGGCCGGGGTGCAGCACGCCGAGGAGTCCGTAGAGCAGGCCGGCCATGACGGTGACGAAGAACATCATCCAGGAGTACGACGGCGCGGCGGTGTAGAAGATCCCGAAGACGCATACGGCGACCAGGGCGGCGGTCGGCGTCGGCGCACCGTGCAGCGGTACGGCGACCAGCAGCCCGGCGGCGATGCCGGTGACGGTGCCCACGACCCGGCGGAAGCCGCGGACCAGGGTCTCGCCCCGCGAGGCGGTGTTGACGAAGATCCACCAGGCGGTGCCCACGGCCCAGTACCAGCGGTCCTCGGAGAGGACCTGGCCGATGCCGAGCGCGAAGGCGCAGGCGGCCGTGGCCTGGAAGGCCTGCCGGGTGGTGGGCCGGGCCAGGCCGGTGCCCGGCAGGCCGGGCGGCGCGGCGGGCGGCGGCGTACGGCGCTCGATCGGCCAGAGCACGAACCGGGCGGCGCCCGCGGCGAGCAGGGCCAGCCCGACGGCGGCGAACAGCTCGGGCAGTTGCGCGGGCACCGCGTGCAGGAACTGCGTGATGAAGAAGTTCATGAACGCGAAGATGCCGAGGGCGTGGCCGCGGGGCCCCCAGCGCCGTGCGTAGACACCGGCGAAGACGACGGCGAGGAAGGAGAGGTCGCGGGCGAGCGGCAGGCCGTGCAGGGCGGTGGCCGCGGCGAGGACCGGGAATCCGGCCACGGGCAGCAGGGCCGTGGTCACCCGCTGGGCGCGCACGGTCGCGTCGAGCACGGTGAACAGCGCCAGCAGGGCGGCGAGCCCCCCGGTGATCGAGGCGGTCAGCGAGAGCCCCACGGCTTGGGCCGCGGCGACGGCGAGCCCCACGCCGACGACCGCGCGCAGCGAGTTCCTGAGCCTCATCAGCCCCGGGTCCGGAGCCACGAACATCCTCTTCACGGCGGTGTGCCGCCCCCCTCGCGATGGTGCGCGCCGGGCCGGTGTCCGCCCGGGGTGGTGGGCGGCGTACAGGCACGGCGAAGGCGCCGCGGTCCGGAACGGCTTCGTTGCCGTCCGGCGCTGCGCGGCGCCGTAAGTACATGGATAGGACACAGATAACCATCCGGAGGCCCACTGGCTCAACCGGGCCCCGGGGCGCTGTGCCATTGGCACAGCCGCGCGGGCGGTTCTTCGGCCGTTGGACGCCAACGGACCAGGTTCACGCCTCGCCGATGCGCACGAGGGCCAGGGTGATGTTGTCGGGCCCTCCCGCGTCGATGGCGGCCTTCCACAGCTCGAAGGCGGCCCGGCCGTCGTCGTGGTCCCCCAGCAGGCCGTCCAGCACGTCCTCGGGCACCGGGTCGGTCAGCCCGTCCGTGCAGATCAGGTAGCGGGCCCCGACGGCGAGGGGGGAGGTACGGACGTGCGGCGTGACGGCGTGGAAGCCCCGGGCGCCGCCGAGGGCCTGGGTGAGCAGGGAGGTCGTCCGGCGGCCCGGCGGCAGCGGCGGGCTGTCGTCGACGCTCACCTGGCGCAGCGCCGCGTCCGAGGCGTCGAGGACCCTGCTGTCGCCGACGTTGAAGGTCAGCACCGACTCGGGCAGGACGACCGCGCCGGCGACGGTGGTGCCCATGCCGGCCAGCTCCGGCTCGCGGTCGGCGGCGTCGTACACGGCACGGTTGCACAGTTCCAGGGCCTCACGGACGGCCTCCTCGCCGTCCAGCGAAGGCCCGAGCTGCGCGAGGCGCCGTACGACGAGCGCACTGGCCACCTCGCCGGCCGGCTGTCCGCCGATGCCGTCGGCGACCGCGACGACGAGCGGCGAGCCGAGCGGGAACACCAGCATCTGCGGGTTGCGGGTCTCGGTGGCGCACAGCGTCCACGGCCCGATGACCAGGCTGTCCTCGTTGTGCTCGCGCAGCAGCCCGGCGTGGCTCAGTGCGCTGACGGCTGCGTACGGCATCGGTTCCGCCTCTCCGGCGCCCGCGGCAAGCGTCCCGTCGTCGGCCCTTGCCCTTGTCCCGTCCCCGTTCATTGTGGCCCCGCGGGAGGGGCGCGGCGCAGCCGTGCGAGGACCAGGACCGTGTCGTCGGTCGCGGTGTCGGGCAGCAGGCCGGACAGGATCCGGTCCGCGGCCTCCTCCAGACGGTCCACGGGGGCCCGCAGCTGGTCGCACAGGGCGTCGATGCCGGTGTCGATGTCCTGGCCGCGGGCCTCGACGAGCCCGTCGGTGTAGAGCGCCACGACGGCGCCCTCGGGGATCCGCGTCCCGGTCGAGCGGAACGGTACGCCGCCCACCCCGAGGGGGACCCCCAGGACGTCGCCGATCCTCTCCACCGTGCCGTCCGGGTGGCGCAGCAGGGGCGGGGGGTGGCCGGCGCTGGCGACGCGGGCGTGGCCGGTGTGGGGGTCGTAGAAGATGCACAGGCACGTCGCGAGCTCGATGCCCGCCTCCTGGGCGCAGGTGTCGAGCTCCGCGAGCAGGGCCGCGGGGTCCCGGGTGTGCCGGGCGAGGGCCTTGGCCGTGATGCGCAGCCGTCCCATGGCGGCGGCGGCCGGCACGCCGTGTCCCATCACGTCCCCGACGAGCAGGGCCAGCTCGTCGCCGGGCAGGGGGATGACGTCGTACCAGTCGCCGCCGACCTCCGTGAGCCGGCTCCCGGGCAGGTAGCGGTGGGCGACGTCGGCGTGGGGGCCCGCCGCGGGGGCGCTGGGCAGCAGGGCGCGCTGGAGGGTGAGCGCGATGTCCTGGACGCGGCTGTAGAGGCGGGCGTTGTCCAGGCACAGGGCGGCGCGGGAGGCCAGCTCGCCCGCGAGGCTGAGGTCGGGCTCGGAGAAGGCCGGGCGGGACGCGGCGCGGCCGAACATCGTGATGCCCTGGACGGTGCCGCGGGCGACCAGCGGGGCGATGAGGATGCACGCGAGGCCGCTTTCCATGAGCAGCCGGGCCCGTTCCTCGTGGGCGACGGTGCTGGTCACGAAGTCGTCGTTCACCGGGAACCAGAGCGGGCGGCCCGTTTCGAGCATGGTGTGGATGCCGGAGCCGGGCGGGTACGTGACCCGCTCCAGGCCGCCGAGCAGCTCGTCGGCGGGCGGCGGCAGGGTCGTGCCCCACGCGATCCTGCGGGTGACGAGCGGCAGCCGGGGGTCGAAGACCTCCGGCTCGTGCATCCACTCCACCAGTTCCACCACGGAGGCGTCGCTGAACTCCGGGACCGCGGACCGGACCAGCTCGCGCGCGGTCACGTCCACGTCGAGGGTGGTGCCGATGCGGGCGGCGGCGCGGTCCAGGAGCGCGAGCCGCTGCCGGGCCGCGGTGGCCTCCACGATGGCCCGTTCGCGGTCGGTGACGTCCACCAGCAGGCCGCCCACGCCGCGCCGGCTGCCCACCGCGCCGCTGAGCGGGAACAGGCTCACCGACCGCACCTGGTCGCGGTCGGGGTGGCCGGGGGTGCGCAGTCCGACGAGGGTGTCCACCACGGTCCGGCCCTCCTGGGCGACGCTCCGCAGCAGGCGCTGGTACTCGCCGCCGTCGGAGGTGAGCATGATGTCCGTCATGCGGCGGCCGAGGTGGTCGGCCAGGGCGAGGCCGTCCATGTCGGCGAGGGCCTGGTTGAGGTGGACGTACCGCAGGTCCTCGTCGAGCATGACCAGGCCGATCGGGCAGGTCTCGAAGAGCGCGTCGAGGAAGGCCAGGTTGGTCTTGACCCGGTCCAGTTCGACGCTGCGGCTCGCCAGTCCCATCACCACGGAACGGCCCGTGCTGCCGGTGAGCGGGAAGACGCGGAAGCCGCAGTCGAACACCGTGCCGTCCCGGTGGAGCGCGGGCATCCGGACGCGCCAGTAGCCGAGGGTGCGGGCGCGCTCGGCGAGCCGCGCGGCCGCGCCGGGATCCCGTCCGGGGAAGAGCGTCGAAGCGGGCCGGTCCAGTACGGCCGCGGCGTCGTGGCCGAAGAGGTTGCGCGCGCCGGGACCCCAGTAGCAGATCCGGTCCTCGTCGTCGATGCCGAGGACGGCGACCACCACGTGTTCGAGCAGCGAGCCCGGTTCCGACCGTATCGGGCCGGGATCGGCGTCGCCACCCCCCTGCGGGTCCGGTGGCATCGCTGCCCCCTTCTGCACGCCGAGCTGCTGCACCCGAGTTTCCGCAGCCCGAGCTTTTGCGCGCCGCGCGCGACGGCGGCTGTCGTGCGCCGCGCGGATGGCCCGGGCGGCCCCTTCAATTCTGCCCGCCGCCCCGGGGAGCGGCCCGCCGAAGTGCGCCCCGCCGGGTGGGTGGCGAAACTGGTCCCATGACGACCATGGCGACCATGGCGGCCCTTGAGGGCGGCCCGGACGATCTTCCGGAGCGCCTCGTTCCGGCCCCCGCGCCGGGTGAGGACGTGAAAGTGGCGCACCGCGGCGGATACGAGCACTTCAAGGCCACGTCCCGCTTCCAGGACGCCGCGCAGGGACGGGTTCCCGTCTACGAGTGGTGGGAGCGCACGGAGATCGCCGAGTGACCCGACCCGTGTGACCCGACCGCCCGCTCCCCGCTCCCCGCCCCCGGTGCTACCCGGGCTGCCCGGTCGGCACGCACAGCACCGGTACCGGCGACAGGTGCAGCAGCTTGTGCGGCGTCGAGCCGAGGAGGGCGCCGCGCAGGGGGCTGTCGCCCCAGGTGCCGACGATGACGACCCGCGCCCCGTGGCGTTCGGCGGCATCCAGGAGGGCTTGGGCGGGCTTCTCGTCGACGACCTCCACCGCCGAGGGGACTCCCGCCTCGTCCGCCGCCGCGACGGCCCGGGCCAGTGCGTCGCGGCCGGCCTGGCGGACGGCTTCGCGGTGGGCCCGGGACTCCTCGCCCGCGGCGCCGGGCGCGGCCGCACCGTAGACGAGGACGAGGGGCTCGCCGAAGGCTGCGGCGACCTCCAGGGCGACACCGAGGGCGCGTTCCGCGCCGGGCGATTCGTCGTACCCCAGGACCACGGACATCGCGTACTCCTCCGTTTCTCGGCACGGCTCAGCGAGGCCGGCGGTGCCGGCCCGGGACGAGCGCCGGGTCGGCCACCCCGCGCCGCTCCTGCCAGAAGCGACCGTCCCGCACCCTCCAGAAGCACATGATCAGCACCCCGGCGAGCGCGATGGCGATGCCGATGAGCAGCGGTGGGCTGATGCCCAGCCAGGAGACGCCCCCGGCCGAGTTCTGCGGCTCCGACATGTCGTTGACGGACTCCACCAGTAGCCAGGTCAGCAGTCCGGCGCCGACGACCGGGCCCAGCCCGATGAGCAGGAAGTTGCGCGGGCTCTCCAGCAGGTGGCGCCGGTAGTAGACGGCGCAGGCCAGGCCGGTGAGCGCGTAGTAGAAGGCGATGAGGAGCGAGAGTGCGGTCAGCGAGTCGAGGAGCGCGTTCTCGCTGATCTGGTTGACCGCGAGGTACCAGCAGATCGCGATGACGGCCACCCACCAGGTGCTCACGTCCGGGGTCCGGAACCGGGGGTGGATGCGCGCCAGCCCGTGCGGCAGCGCGTGCCGGCGGGCCATCGACAGGGCGGTGCGGGAGGCGGGGATGATCGTGGTCTGGGTGGAGGCGAGCGCGGAGGTGCAGACCGCGAGGAGCACCATCCAGTCCCAGCCGCCCATCACCTCGTGGGCGAGCACGCCGAAGACCGCTTCCTCCTGGCCCGCGTGCTGAGCCAGGAACGTGGTCCCCGCGTAAGCGACGACGGCGAACCCGACCGACAGGTAGGTCACCAGCAGCACGACCGTCGACCAGATGCCCGCCTTGCCGGGCGCGGTGGCGGAGTCCTCGACCTCCTCGGTCAGGTTGACGGCGGACTCCCAGCCCCAGTAGATGAACACGCCGAGGAGCAGTCCGCCGGTGAGCGCGGCGCCGCCCGCTCCGAAGGGGTTGAGCCAGCCGACGGACGGCTCGATCGCGTCGAGGCTGCTGGTGCCGGCGTAGACGCGGTAGAGGGCGACCACCGCGAAGGCCAGGAGGAAGAACACCTGGGCCAGGATCAGCACGTCCTGGACCCGGGCGGACATCTCGGTGCCGATCACGCAGACGGCGGTCATGGCCAGGATGACCACGACGGCGAGCGTCTGGCGGACCGGCTCGTTCGAGGCCAGGCCGTCGAGGCCGACCGCGAGCAGCCCGAAGCGCACCGCGACGTCGGCGAGCGACCCGATGACGAGGACCCCGGTCATGGTGATCGCCCAGCCGCCGAGCCAGCCCGCCCAGGGGCCCATCGCCCGCGTCACCCACGAGAAGGTGGTCCCGCAGTCCTGGTCGACCTTGTTGAGGTAGTAGAAGGCGGCGGCGATCAGCAGCATCGGTACGAAGGAGGCCAGCATCACGCCCGGTGCGTAGATGCCGGCCACCGCGACGATCGGCCCGATCACGGCGGCCAGCGAGTAGGCGGGCGAGGTGGAGTTCAGGCCGATGACGAGCGCTTCGAGGAAACCGATCGCGTCGGGCCTCAGCCCCGCCTCGGCCGGCGCGGTGCGCTGCCCGTCGCCGCCGCCCTTACCGTCCTGCGCCATATACGCATGCTCGGGCACGAGGCGGCGGGGCGCGAGACGGGGAGGGCGCGGCGCGAACGCCGCCGCGCGGGTCTCAGGGGCGGGTGTTCCAGCCCGCGACGACCGGCAGACCGTGTTCCGTGGACAGGACGCCGAGCGTGCCGGTGCGCAGCAGGAACAGGCGCCCGTCCTGCGGGGCGAGACCGAGGTAGCGGGCCGTCAGGACGCGCAGGAAGTGGCCGTGGGCCACCACGACGGCGTCGCCCCGGTCCTCGCGCAGGACCTTGTCGACCCGGGCCAGCGCGCGGTCCGCGCGGGCGCCGACCTGTTCCGCGTCCTCCCCGGGGTGCCCGGCGTCGCCCGGCGGGACCCCGTCGGTCCACAGCGACCAGTCCGGCCGGGTGCGCCGGATCTCGGCCGTGGTGATGCCCTCGTAGCCGCCGTAGTCCCATTCGTGCAGGTCGGGGTCGGGGATGCCGCCGGTCAGTCCGGCGAGTTCGGCGGTGGCCACGGCCCGGCGCGACGGGCTGGTCAGGACCAGGGCGGGACGGCGGTCGTGGAAGAACGGGGCGAGGGAGATGGCTTCCTCGACGCCGCGGGGGGCCAGCGGTACGTCGGTCAGGCCGGTGTGCCGCCCGCTCGCGCTCCAGGCCGTCTCACCATGTCTCACCAGCAACAAGTCGCTCATCCTTGGACCTTAGACGGTCGGCCGCACCGATGGGGTGAGCGCAGCGTGTCATGTACGCCACCGCAGCGATCCGATGCGGAAACGATGCGACTTGGAGGGGAGCGGACCGGCTCGCCACCCTCGGTCCATGGACGACCTGATCCACCAACGGGCCCGGGCGGTCCGTCCGAACGGCGGTCCGGACCGGGACGATCCCGACGCCGCCGGGTTCGCGGCGGGCGACGAACGTTCCATGGAGGCGGCCTACCGCCGCTGGCGGCCGCTGGTGCAGTCCCTCGCACGCCGCGCTCTGGGTGACGAACGCGAGGCGGAGGACGTGACGCAGCAGGTGTTCCTCGCCGCCTGGCGAGGCCGGCACCACTACCGCCCCGGCCCGGGCGGCCTCGGGGCCTGGCTCACCGGCATCACCCGCCACAAGGTGGCCGACGCGCTGGAGGCCAGGACCCGGCGGACCCGGGCCGCCTCGGCCGCCGCGCACGCGCTCCACGAACGCACCCGGTCCCCCGCCGCCCACGCACCGCCGGAGCCCGAGCAGGCGCTGGACCGGCTGCTGGTGCTCGGCGAACTGTCCCGGCTGCCCCCCGCCCAGCGGAGCGTGATGTGGCTGGCGTTCTACGGCGACCTGACCCAGACGCAGATCGCGGCCCGCACCGGTCTGCCGCTGGGCACCGTCAAGAGCCACATGCGCCGGGCGCTGCAGGTGCTGCGCCGCTCGCTGGGGGATCCGGCGGCGCGCCCCACAGCCGCTCGATGACGGCGAGGCCCGAGCGCAGGCCGAACAGCCGCTCGGTGCGCGGACCGGACGTACCCGCACCCCAGCCGGGCCCCGCCAGCAGCAGCACCGAATGCCCTCGGGCGCCGTGCGGCCCCCATTCGATGCCGGCGACCGCCCTGGCCAGGGCGCGGTCCGCGGTCGCAGCCGACTGGGCCCAGAGCACGGCGGCGCGGGGGCCCGTACGGCGCACCGCCTCGCGCAGCGCCTCGGCGGGCAGGGCCGGGCCGAACATCAGGGTGGGCAGGCCGCGCTCCCCGAGGGCGGCGGTCAGTGCCTCGATGGGCAGGCTGTGCTGCTCGTCCGGGGCGCAGGCCAGGAGCACCGGCGGCGCCTCGTACCGGCGGGGCGCGGGCCGCCGACTGCGCAGGGCGCCGGAGACGTGCCAGGACAGCAGGTGCTCCACCTCCACGTAACGCTCCCCGGCGGAGGCCCACTTGCGGCCGACCGCGTGCAGGGTCGGCGCGATGACCTCCTCCCACGCCACGACCAGGCCGAGCTCCGTCAGCGCGGTGTCCAGCAGTCGCTCCACCGCCGGCGCGTCCAGTCGTACGGCGGCCCGTGCGAGCCCCCTGCATTCCGTCCGCACCTCCCCGAGCGGAAGGGCGGTGGACCCGCCCGGCGTCACGGTCGCCGCCCGGGCCGCCCCGGAGCCGCCGGCGGCTGCGTCGAGCGCGGCCCTGGCCGCCGCCGAGGGGGGCACGCCCTGCGCGGTGAGCCGGCACATCAGCTCCAGGCGGGCGATGTCGGCGGGGGTCCAGCGGCGGTGGCGGCCGTCCTCCCGGCGGGCCGGGCCGATGGCGTACCGGCGCTCCCAGGACCGCAGCGTGGTCGGCGACACCCCGAGGCGGCGGGCGACGGCGCCGGTACTCAACGCGGCGGCGGGCAGCGGCGCGGGATCGGCCGGCGTCACGGGTGCGCGGGGCGGCACCGGGCCACGGGGCGGCACGGGCTCGTGGGACGGCACGGGCTCGTCGGGCGGCTCGCGGTCATGGGGCTGCACTGGATCCACCCGTTCACCCTAGGACGCCGGAGCACCACGACCGGATCACTCGATGCCCCGCCCCTGCCGGAAACGGGCGAGCCCCTCGGCGAGTTCGACTACCGGCTCGGGATAGTCGTACCGGGCGCGCTCCGCCGCCGGCAGCCGCCACGGTTCGTGCACCCGCGGCGCGGGCAGCCCCGCCAGCTCCGGCACCCACCGGTGCACGTAGGCACCTTCGGGGTCGTAGCGCAGGCCTTGGCGGACCGGGTTGAGGACGCGGCCCGGCCGGGTGTCCGTGCCCGTGCCGGCGACCCACTGCCAGTTCATCTGGTTGTTGGCCAGGTCCCCGTCCACGAGGAGGTCCAGGAAGTGGCGGGCGCCGATCCGCCAGTCCACGTACAGGGTCTTGGCGAGGAAGCTCGCGGCCAGCAGCCGGCCCCTGTTGTGCATCCACCCCTCGTGGCGCAGCTGGCGCATGGCCGCGTCGACGACGGGGTAGCCCGTCCGGCCCTCCTTCCAGGCCTGGATCTCCTCCTGCGCGCCCGCGTCGGTGCGCCAGCGGTCGTGCCGGGTCCGGTAGTCGCGGGTGGCCGAGTCGGGGCGGGCGGCGAGGACCTGGTAGTGGAAGTCGCGCCAGCACAGCTGCCGGACGAACGCCTCGGCGCCGGGGCCTTCGGCCGCGCGGGCGCGGTGGACGGCTTCGGCGGGCGAGAGGGTGCCGAAGTGCAGGTGGGGGGAGAGACGGGAGGTGGCGTCGCCGGCCAGGTCGTCGTGGACGTCGTGGTACCGGTCGACACCCCCGCGCAGCCAGGCGCCCAGCAGCCGGCGGCCCTCGCGCTCGCCGCCGCGCGCGAGGCCCGGGGAGACGCCCGTGACGGCGGAGCGCTCGGGCAGCGGTTCCGAGCGCGGGGACGCGGGAACCCTGACCACGCGCGGGGCGGCGGTGACGGCACGCGGCGGCAGTTCGGTCCAGCGGCGCAGGTAGGGGGTGAAGACGGCGAAGTGGTCGGAGGCCGAGGGCCGCAGCGCACCGGGGGCCACGGCCGTCACCACCATGTCGTGCACGTACAGGCGCCGGCCCTCCGCTTCCAGGGCGGCGCGCAGCCGTTCCTCGCGCGCGTGGGCGTAGGCGCTCACCCCGGCCGCCATGTGCACCTCGTCGGCGTCCGTCTCCCGTACGAGGGCGAGCACTTCTCCGACTGCGTCACCGGAGCGGATCACCAGGCGGCCGCCGCGCTCGCGCAGCGCGGCGTCCAGTCCCGCGAGGCAGTCGGCGAGGAAGGCCCGGCGGTTGGGCGCGGCGAAGGAGGACCGCTCGATGGCCCGGTCGCGCACGAAGAGCGGAACCACCTGGTCGCAGGAGGACAGGGCGGCGCGCAGCGGCGGATGATCGTGCACGCGCAGGTCGGAGGTGTACAGGACCACCGCGATGTTCATGGGTTCTCGCTCCGGGTCAGGGCTGTGGGGTGCTGCTCGCACCCGGTACTTCGGCGGCGGGCGCCGGGGTGGATGCGCCCCGCGGGCCATCGCGTTCCAGCCGTTCGGCGGCCTTGGCGATGTTGCGCGCCATCCCGCCGAAGACCACGGCGTGGAAGGGGGACACGCTCCACCAGTACAGGTGGCCGAGCAGCCCGTGCGGGTGGAACAGGGCGCGCTGGCGGAAGCGTGCGCGGCGGCGGTCCGCCGGATCGGGGTCGGCGCGCAGCTCCAGCCAGGCCAGGCCCGGCAGCCGCATCTCGGCGCGCAGCCGCAGCAGCGCCCCCGGCTCGATCTCCTCCACCCGCCAGAAGTCGAGACTGTCGCCGACCCGGAGCCGGGCCGCGTCCCGGCGGCCGCGCCGGATGCCGACCCCGCCGACGAGCCGGTCCAGCCAGCCCCGTACCGCCCAGGCGAGCGGGAAGGAGTACCAGCCGTTGTCCCCGCCGATGCCCTCCACCACCCGCCACAGCGCGGCGGGTGACGCGTCGACGGGCAGCTCCCGCCGGTCGGTGTAGAGGCTGCCGCCCGCCCAGTCGGGGTCGGTGGGCAGCGGGTCGCTGGGGGCGCCGGGGAAACCGGCGGAGGACCAGCGAGTGGTCACCTTGGCCTCCCGCACCCGCTGGAGGGCGAGGACCAGGGCCTGGTCGAAGCCGAGCGGCGCCCCGGGCGGGTCGGGGACGTGGGCGGCGATGTCGTGCTCGCGGCAGACCACCTCGTGCCGCAGCGACTCGGCGAGCGGCCGGGCCAGCGCCCGCGGGACCGGGGTGACCAGGCCGATCCAGTGGCTGGAGAGGCCGGGGGTGAGCATCGGGACCCGCATGATGAGCCGTTTGGGCAGCTCCGCGACCTCCGCGTAGCGGCGCATCATCTCCTCGTAGGTGACCACGTCCGGGCCGCCGATGTCGAAGGCGCGGTCGACCTCGGGCGGCATGCCGGCGCTGCCGACGAGGTAGCGCAGCACGTCGCGGACGGCGATGGGCTGGCAGCGCGTGCCGACCCAGCTGGGGGTGACCATCACGGGGAGCCGCTCGGTCAGGTAGCGCAGCATCTCGAAGGAGGCGGACCCGGAGCCGATGATGACGGCTGCGCGCAGGACGGTGGCCGGTACGGCGGAGCCGAGGAAGATCTCGCCGACCTCGGCGCGGGAGCGCAGGTGCGGGGAGAGTTCCCGCAGCGGGATGCCCTCGGGGGTGAGCCCGCCGAGGTAGACGATGCGCCGGACCCCGGCCGCCCGGGCCTGCTCCGCGAAGACGCGGGCGGCCTCGCGGTCGCGGCCCTCGAAGCCGGAGCCCGAGCCGAGGGCGTGCACGAGGTAGTAGGCGACGTCGATGCCCTGCATCGCCCCGGCGACCGATCCGGGGTCGGTGACGTCGCCCCGTACGACCTCGGCGCGGCCCGCCCAGGGGTGGTCGCGCAGTTTCTCCGGCGTCCGGGCCAGGCAGCGCACCCGGTGACCGGCAGCGAGGAGCTCCGGCACCAGCCGGCCGCCGATGTAGCCGGTGGCCCCGGTGACCAGGCAGTGCCTTGCCGCCGCGCCCGTCATCGCCGTCCCGTCATGGCGCTCTCCGCTCTCGTGCCCCCGTACAGGATTCCGCACGGGTCCGCGCTCGGCATTCCGTGAGGGATTCCGCGGGGCGGGCGCGTCCGGATGCACCTGCGACCGCACGGCCCGTTTCACGGGGCCCTGCGCAAGCCCATCCGGGCGCCCTTCGGCTACGAAGCAACCACCGGAAGGAGGACACGATGACGGAGCGAGGAGGACCAAGGCCGCGAACGGCCGTCGTCGGCGCGGGTGTCTCGGGGCTGACGGCGGCCTACGTGCTGGCGCGCTCGCACGAGGTGACCGTGTACGAGGCCGAGGACCGGCTGGGCGGCCACGCCCACACCCACGAGGTGACGGGCCCGGACGGCCGCGTACGCGGGGTGGATTCCGGGTTCATCGTGCACAACGACCTCACCTACCCCCATCTGCGGCGGCTGTTCGGGGAGCTCGGCGTGGCCACCCGGGCGACCACGATGAGCCTCTCGGTGCAGTGCGAGGGCTGCGGGCTGGAGTACGCGGGCGCGCGGGGACCGCGGGGGCCGGCGGCCCGGCCGAGGTCGGCGGCGTGGCCCGGCTACCTGCGGATGCTGGCGCAGGTGCCGCTGTTCCGCCGGCAGGCCCGGCTGCTGCTGGCCACTCCCGCCGTCTCGGCGGAGGTGACCTTGGGCGACTTCCTGCGCGAGTGCGGCTTCGGGCCGTACTTCACCGCCCACTTCGCGATTCCGCTGGTGGCGTCGGTGTGGTCCTGCCCGCCCCGTACGGCGCTGCGCTACCCCGCCCGGTACCTGTTCCGCTTCCTGGCCCACCACGGGATGCTCGCGGTGGGCGGTCCGGTGGACGGCTCGGCGCGCTGGCGCACGGTCGAAGGCGGTTCGGCGCGCTACGTCGAGCGGCTGCGGGAGCGGCTCGGCGCGGCCGCGGTCCGTGCGGGGACCCCCGTACGGGCGCTCGCGCGCACCCCGGAGGGGGTCCGCGTGAGCACCGCCGACGGCGCCGTCACCTACGACTCGGTGGTCGTGGCCGTCCACGCCGATCAGGCGCTGCGGCTGCTGGCCGACCCGACGGACGCCGAGCGGGCGGTGCTCGGCGCCTTCCTGTACTCCCGCGACCGGACGGTGCTGCACACCGATGCCTCGGTGCTGCCGCGCTCGGCGGCCGCGCAGGGCTGCTGGAACTTCCGGCTGTCCGGCTGCGACCCGTACGACGCGCGGGTCCTCGTCAGCTACGACATGAACCGTCTGCAGGGGCTCGACGCGCCGCAGCGGTACGTGGTGACCCTCAACGCGGACGACCGGGTGCGGCCGGAGCTGGTGCTGGCCGAGATGGCCTACGAACACCCCGTCTTCACACCGGAGTCGGTGGCCGCCCAGCGGCTGCTGCCCGGCCTGTCGGGTCCGGTGACGGCGTTCGCGGGGGCCTACCACGGGTGGGGGTTCCACGAGGACGGCTGCCGCTCGGGCGTGGAGGCGGCCGCCGCGCTCGGGGTGGTCTGGTGAGGGCGGTGGTGTACGAGGCCGAGCTGCGGCACGTGCGGTCCGGGGAGCGGGCGTACGCCCTGCGCCACCGGACGTACCTGTGGCTGGTGGACCTCGACGAACTCCCCCGCCTCCCGGCGCCGTTGTGCCCCCTCGCCCGGTTCGAGGCGCGGGACCACTTCGGTGGCGGGGCGCCGACCATCCGGGCAGGGCTGGAGCGGTTCCTCTCCGCGCGCGGCGCCGGGCTTCCGCCGGGCTCCCGGGTGCTGATGCTGGCCCACGCCCGGGTGCTGGGTTTCGTCTTCAACCCGCTGTCCGTGTACTGGTGCCACGGCCCGGACGGGGCCCTGCTGCAGGTCGTCGCCGAGGTGCACAACACGTACGGCGAGCGGCACTGCTACCTCCTGGGCCCGCAGGCCGCGCAGGGCACGGCCCGGGTGGCCAAGGAGTTCTACGCGTCCCCCTTCCTGGAGGTGGACGGCGACTACCGGATGCGGCTCCCGGTGCCGGGCGAGCACCTCGCCCTGAGCGTGTGCCTTTCGGGCGGGGCGGACGGTGCCCGGCTGACGGCGACGGTGCGGGGCCGCCGCCGGGCATCCGGCCTACGGGGGCTCCTGCGGGCATCTCTGCGCCACCCCTGGCCGACCGCCGCCGTGGCGGTGGGCATCCGCTACCACCGTGTCCGGCTGTGGCTGCGCGGGCTGCCGGTGCGCCCGCGGCCCCGTCACGATCCGCAGGAGGGCCTGCGGTGAGTACAGTCGCGGCATGGCGGTGGACGAGCTCGACACCCGGATCCTGCGCCTGCTGATCGAGCAGCCGCGCACCAGCGTGCGCGAGTACGCCCGGCTGCTGGGCGTCGCGCGCGGCACCCTGCAGGCCCGGCTCGACCGGCTGGAGCGCACCGGGGTGATCACCGGGACGGGTCCGGTCCTCTCCCCCGCCGCGCTCGGGCACCCGGTGCTGGCCTTCGTCCACATCGAGGTCACCCAGGGGCACCTGGACGAGGTGGGTGACGCACTCGCGGCCGTACCCGAGATCATCGAGGCGTTCTCGATCACCGGCGGCGGGGACCTGCTGACCCGGGTGGCGGCCCGGGACAACGCGCATCTGGAGGACGTCATCCAGGGCCTCATCCGGCTTCCGGGCGTCGTGCGTACCCGTACCGAGGTCGCTCTGCGCGAGCGGGTTGCGCACCGGCTGCTGCCCCTGGTCGAAGCGGTGGGAAGAGCAGCGGCCAAACCCTGACAAAATGGCCGTGACACGCACTCGACCGGCAGGACGGGCTGAACGGAATGCTTTCCGTCATATTCGATCTCGACGGCACCCTCGTGGACAGCGAGCCGAACTACTACGAGTCCGGGCGACGCACCCTGGAACGGCACGGCGTGCCCGACTTCACCTGGGAGCAGCACTCCCCCTTCATCGGCATCGGGACGATGGAGACGCTGGAGATCCTCAAGGAGCGGTACGGGCTTCGCGCGCCGGTCGCGCGGCTGCTGGCGGAGCAGAACGCCGCCTATCTGGAGCTTGCCCGCGCAGGGACAGAGGCCTTCCCGGAGATGCGCAGGTTCGTCGAGCGGCTGCACGCAGACGGGGTTCCGATGGCGGTGGCGTCCGGTTCCTCGCGGGAGGCGATCGAGGCCGTACTGGCCGGGACCGGCCTGGACACGCTGCTGAGCGTCGCGGTCTCCGCCGAGGAAGTGGCGCACGGCAAGCCCGCCCCCGACGTGTTCCTGGAGGCAGCCCGCCGGCTCGGCGCGGACCCCGCCGACTGCGTGGTCGTCGAGGACGCGGCGCCGGGCGCGGAGGCCGCTCGCGCAGCCGGAATGGAGTGCCTGGCGATCCCCTCCGTGGCCACCACCGCCACCCACCCCGCCTTCGCCTCGGCCGGCCTCCTCTTCCGCGGCGGACCGGCGGCCTTCGACGCGGAGACCGCCTACGAATGGCTCGGCGAACACCGGGCGGCCTGACTTCGGGGGGCTCCGGGGGAAGAGGGCGGGCCGGTCCCGGGTTGGTAGAACCGTGAACGACTTTGTGGAGCGGGACCCGGCAGCGGTGGACGTCGTGGTCATCGGCGCGGGGCAGGCGGGCCTGTCCGGCGCCTACCACCTGGCCCGGGCGGGCATCGGCCACGTCGTCCTGGACCACTCGCCGGCTCCGGGTGGCGCCTGGCAGTTCCGCTGGCCCTCGCTGACGTACGGCAAGGTGCACGGCATGCACGCACTGCCCGGCATGGAGCTGGCCGACGCCGATCCGCTGCGGCCGTCGTCGGAGGTCATCGGGGAGTACTTCGCCACCTACGAGGAGCGCTTCGGGCTGCGCGTGCGCCGCCCCGTGGACGTCACGGCCGTGCGCAACGGTGCGGACGGGCGGCTGCTGGTGGAGTCGGCGTCCGGCGACCGGTGGTCGGCCCGGGCCCTGATCAACGCCACGGGTACCTGGGACCGTCCTTTCTGGCCCCGCTATCGGGGACAGGAAACCTTCCGGGGCCGCCAACTGCACACCGCGGACTATCCGGGACCGGCCACGTTCGCCGGCGCCCGCGTGGTGGTCGTGGGCGGTGGCACTTCGGCGGTGCAGCACCTGCTGGAGATCTCCGAGGTGGCGGCAGCGACCACCTGGGTGACACGCCGTCCGCCGGTGTTCCGCGACTCCCGCTTCGGCGAAGCCGAGGGCCGGGCGGCGGTGGCCCTGGTGGAGGAGCGGGTGCGCAGGGGCCTGCCCCCGCAGAGCGTGGTCAGTGTGACCGGGCTGGCGCTGAACGACGCCGTACGGGCCGGGCTGGATTCGGGGGTGCTGGAGCGCAGGCCGATGTTCGACCGCATCACCCCGACCGGCGTCGGCTGGGCCGACGGGCGGAGCGTCGACGCCGACGTGATCTTGTGGGCCACCGGCTTCCGGGCGGCAGTCGACCACCTGGCGCCGCTGCGGCTGCGGGAACCGGGCGGCGGCATCCGGCTCGAAGGCACCCGGGCGGTCCGCGACGAGCGGATCCACCTGGTGGGCTACGGCCCTTCGGCTTCCACCATCGGGGCCAACCGTGCGGGCGGCGCGGCCGTCCGAGAGATCCGCCGTCTGCTGGCCCGCGAAACCTCCGGCACTCCGGCACTGGCCGGGGCCGTCGCTTCCTGACCGGCCGGCTCGCCGTCGGCCGGCCGCGGCGCCGTCTCGGCGTCCCGGTCACGGCGGACCAGGGCGGCGTAGCGGCCGCCGGCGGCGAGGAGTTCCTCGTGCGTACCGCGTTCGGCTATGCGCCCGGCGTCCAGGACGACGATCTGGTCGGCGTCGCGCACGGTGGAGAGCCGGTGCGCGATCGTGATGGTGGTGCGGCCCGCGGACAGCTTGTCGATGGCCTGCTGCACCGCGTGCTCCGTACGGGTGTCGAGCGCGCTGGTCGCTTCGTCGAGGATCAGGACCGGCGGGTCGCGCAGGATGGTGCGGGCGATGGCCAGACGCTGCTTCTCCCCGCCGGAGAACCGGTAGCCGCGCTCACCGACCAGCGTGTCGTACCCGTCGGGCAGGGACTCGATGTGGTCGTGGATCTGGGCGGCGCGGGCGGCCTCGGCTATCTCCTCGTCGGTCGCGTCCGGCTTGGCGAAGCGCAGGTTGTCGGCGACGGAGGCGTGGAAGAGGTAGGTCTCCTGGGAGACCACGCCGATCGACCGGGCCAGCGAGTCGAAGTCGAGGTCGCGGACATCGATCCCGTCGAGGGCGACCCGTCCGCCCGTGACGTCGTACAGCCGGGGCACCAGGTAGCTGAGGGTGCTCTTGCCCGATCCGGTCGGTCCGACCACGGCGAGTGAGCCGCCGGCGGGGACCGTGAGGTCGATACCGGCCAGCGTGGGACCGTTCTTGCCGTCATAGGCGAAGTGCACGTCCTCGAGCCGTATCTCGCCCTTCGCCCGGCCGATGCGCACCGGGTCCTCGCGTTCGGTGATGTCCACCGGCAGGTCGAGGTACTCGAAGATGCGCGCGAACAGGGCGAGCGAGGTCTGGATCTGCACACCGGTCGACAGCAGGCTCACCGTGGGCCGGAACAGTCCCTGCTGGAGGGTGACGAAGGCGACGAGGGTACCCACGGACAGCGACGGCGCGCCGGTCTGGAGTGCTATGCCGGCGGCCCAGTAGATCAGTGCCGGCATGGCGGCCATCACGATGCCGATGGTGGACATCCGCCAGCGCCCGGCCATGCTGGAACGCACTTCCAGGCCGACCAGCTTCTCGGACTCCTCCGAAAAGGACCGGGTCAGGGAGTCGGCGCGGCCCATGGTGCGGCCGAGCAGGATGCCGCTGACCGAGAGGGACTCGGTGACGGTGGCGGCCATGGCCGCCATCTGCTTCTGCCGCTGGGTGGTGATCTTCTTGCGCTCGCGCCCGACCCGCCGGCTGATCCACACGAAGACGGGCAGCAGCAGGAGCGAGACGAGGGTCAGCCGCCAGTCGAGGGCGAGCATGGCGACGACGGAGGCGATCACCGCCGTGAGGTTGGAGACCAGGGAGGTCGCGGTGGAGGTGACGGTGGCCTGCATGCCGCCGATGTCGTTGGCTATCCGGGACTGGACCTCGCCCGTACGGGTGCGGGTGAAGAAGGCCAGCGGCATGCGCTGGAGCTGGGCGTAGACGGCGGTGCGCAGGTCGTGCATCACGCGCTGGCCGACCGTGGTGGATATCAGGGTCTGGAGGACGCCGAACACGCTGGTGACCACGGCGGTGAGGATCATGCCGAGGGCGAGCAGGCTCAGCAGGCCCGTCCGCCCCTGGGGGATCGCCACGTCGAGGATTTCCTTGAGCAGGAACGGCGAGGCGACGGCGACCAGCGAGGAGGCGGCGACCAGCGCGCCGACCACGGCGAGGCGGCCGCGGTAGGGCCGGAACAGACCCATGATGCGGCGCAGCTGGCGCGGCTGCTCCGCCGGCACCGGGCGGCTGGGATCGAGGGATTCTTTGGACGGCGTCCATTCGGGTTCTTTGGGGCGCATGGGCCTCCTTCTGACGAGATTCTACTGAGCATAGCTCATTGTTACCTATGCTCACAATGAATCTGGTCCTGATACTCTTCCCATTATGAGGACCGCAGCATGAGCACCGCTTCCGAACCCGCCCTGACCAGTGCGGACGGCGTCGACTCGCCCGACAGCGACGACGGCGTCCTCGCCGAGCAGCTGCTGCGCCTGACCCGTCGGCTTCACCGCATCCAGAAGCGTCATCTCGAACCCCTCGGAATCACTCCAGCCCAGTCAAGGCTGCTCCGGCTGGTCTCGCACTACGACGGCGGCGAGCCACCCCGGATGGCGGAGCTGGCCGCCCGCCTCGAAGTCGTCCCCCGGGCCGTGACCACGCTGGTCGACGGTCTGGAGGCGGCCGACTGCGTGCGCCGCGCGCCCGACCCCGCGAACCGGCGGGTCATCCGGATCGAGCTCACCGGCACCGGCCGCGCCACCCTGCGCCGCCTGCGCAACGCGCGGACGGCCGCCGCGGAGGAGATCCTGGCCCCCCTGACCGCCGCACAGCGCGGGGTGCTCGGCGGCCTGCTCGACACCCTCTCCGACGCCCCGGCGGAGCGCGGCTGCTGAGCACCGCCCCGCGTCCGGCTGAGCCCCGCCCCGCCTCCCGCTGAGCACCGCCCCACCTCCGCAAGCCGGTTGAGCAGCCCGTACGCGAACCCGCGCGCCCGTAAACCTCGCTGCCGCCGCCCGGCGCCGCGAGAAATTCGGTTGCCGGGCCCCGGTCCGGAAGACGAACCTTGTGTGGTTTGAACCACTCGACCGTCATGGGGCGTCATGCAGATCAGCGATCTTCCGCATCCGGATCCCGGAGTACCCGACGCCCGCTCCGGCCCACGCTTCCTGCTCTGGCTGGGCGGCACCCAACTGGGCGGGCAGGCCAAGAGCCTGTGCTGGGGGCTGGTCCACCACTGTGCCATCGCCGGGCTGCCGTTCGCGGTCGGCCTGGGCGTGGAGGCGGCCGTAGACGGCGACGGTCACCGGCTGCTGCTCGTCGGCGCGTTGATCGCACTGCTCGGCGTCGCCATCTCCCTCGGCGACACCATGCTGCACCGGACCAGCGTCACGAACTGGATCACCGCCGCCGCCCGGGTGCAGCAGCTCCTCGCCCGTAAGACCGCCGATCTGGGCTCCGCCCTGACCCGCCGGGTGGCGGCCGGCGAAGTGGTCTCCGTATCAACGGGGGACGTGGAGAAGATCGGCTGGTTCGTCGAGGCGGTCTCCCGCTTCCTCGCGGCGGCTGTCGCCATCGTCGTCGTCTGCGTGGCCCTGGTCGTGTACGCGCCGTCCCTCGGCGTCGTCGTCGCCGTCGGGATGCCGCTGCTGGCGCTCTCCTCCCTGCCCCTGCTCCCCCGCGCCACACAACGCGCGGACATCCAGCGGGAGAAGGCGGGCAAGGCGACCGAACTGGCCTCCGACACCGTGGCCGGTCTGCGGGTGCTGCGCGGCATCGGCGGCGAGGAACTGTTCCTCGGCCGGTACCGCGAGGCCTCGCAGGAGGTACGCACCGCCGCGGTGCGCAGTGCGCGCATGTGGGCGCTGATCTCCGCCGTCCAGGTGTTCCTGCCGGGGGTACTGCTGATCACGGTGGTCTGGTACGGCTCCTCGCTCGTCCTGGACGGACGGCTCTCGGTCGGTGAACTCGTCGCGGTGTTCAGCGCCGTGTCGCTGTTGCTGTACCCGCTGCGCAGCGTGGAGGAGATCGCCATGGCCTACTCGTTCTCCCGGCCCTCCGCCACCCGCGCTGCCCGGGTGCTGCGCCTGACGCGTGACGACGGCCCGGCGCCGGCGGCGGCCGAAGGCGCCGTCCGGGCCCCTGCCCCGGGCGGGGACCTGTACGACCCGCAAACCGGGCTGCTGGTTCCCGCGGGCCGGTTCACCGCCGTGGTCTGCGGGGACCCCGACCTCGCGGGACGGCTGGCGGAACGCCTGGGCGGGCACCCGCCGGGCGACGGGGAAGACGCCGGTGAGCGCGCCGCGGACCGCGCCCCGGTGCTTTTGGGAGGCGTGGCGCTGGACGAGCTCGCGCTGGACACGGCGCGAGCGCTGGTCCTCGTGCAGGACAAGGGTCCGGTGCTGCTGTCCGGCACGCTGCGCGAGCTGTTCGACGTACCGGCGTCCGGGGCGGTGACCCCCGCGGCCGCGCTGGAGGCCGCCCAGTGCGGTGACGTACTGGAGGCCGTGCTGCAGTCGGCGCCCGAGGGGGTGGAGGACCCGATGGACGCCCGGATCACCGAGCGGGGCCGCTCGCTCTCCGGCGGTCAGCGCCAACGGCTCGCGCTGGCCCGCTCGCTGGTCGCCGATCCGGAGGTGCTGGTACTGGACGAGCCGACCTCGGCCGTCGACTCGCACACCGAGGCACGCATCGCGGACGGCATCGCGGCGCTGCGCGCCGGGCGCACGACGGTGGTCCTGGCCTCTTCACCGCTGGTGCTGGACCGGGCCGACCGGGTCGTCCTCGTTCACGAGGGCGTCGCCCTGCCGGCCGGCACCCACCGCGACCTGCTGCGGGACGAGCCGCGCTACCGCGCGGTCGTCACGCGGGAGACCGAGGAGGAACAGCGCCTGGACGCGCTGCCCCGGACCGCGCTGGACGAGGGCCTCACCGACCGGCTTGAGGAAGAACTCACCGAAATCGAGGGATCCGCATGATCGGCGTGGCACCGCCGCAATACGATCCGGCCGCCCCGGAGTCGGCCGCGACCTTGCCCGTCGGCACGTCGGCGACCGTACGGGGCTACGTACGCGGCCTGTTCCGGCGCCACCGGCGGCCCTTCGTGGCGCTCGTGAGCGCCAACGCGGTCGCGGTGATCGCCTCCATGGTCGGCCCGTACCTGCTGGGGCGGGTCGTGGACGACCTCGCGGCAGGGGTGCGCGAGCTCCACCTGCTGCGGGTGAGCCTGCTGTTCGCGCTGGCGCTCGCCGTCCAGACCTGCTTCGTGCGGATGGTCCGGCTGCGCGGGGCGATGCTCGGCGAGGAGATGCTGGCCGACCTGCGCGAGGACTTCCTCGTGCGTTCGGTCGGGCTGCCGCCCGGCGTGCTGGAGCGGGCCGGGACCGGTGACCTGCTGTCGCGGATCACCACCGACATCGACCGGCTGGCGAACGCGATGCGGGAGGCCGTGCCGCAGCTGTCCGTCGGCGTGGTGTGGGCGGGGCTGCTGTTCGGGGCGCTGGCGGTGACCGCGCCGCCGTTGGCCGCGGCGGCGCTGGTGGCGCTGCCGGTGCTGGTGATCGGCTGCCACTGGTACTTCCGGCGGGCGCCGTCCGCGTACCGCTCGGAGGCGGCCGGTTACGCGGCGGTCTCGGCGGTGCTGACGGAGACGGTGGACGCGGGGCGCACGATCGAGGCGCACCGGCTCGGGCGGCGCCGGGTGGCGCTGTCGGAACAGCGCATCCGGCAGTGGACCCAGTGGGAGCGGTACACGCTGTTCCTGCGGTCCGTGCTCTTCCCCGTCATCAACGTCACCTACGTGACGATCCTCGGCTCGGTGCTGATGATCGGCGGCTACTGCGTCCTGCGCGGCTGGATGTCGGTGGGGCAGCTGACGACGGGTGCGCTGCTGGCGCAGATGATGGTCGACCCGATCGGCCTGATCCTGCGCTGGTACGACGAACTGCAGGTAGCGCAGGTGTCGTTGGGCCGGCTGGTCGGCATCCACGAGATCGAGCCCGACGGGGGTGACGCGTCCGTCTCGCCGAAGGGCCGGGAGATGCGGGCCGATGAGGTGCGGTTCGGCTACCGGGAGGGCGTGGACGTCCTGCACCGGGTGTCGATGTCCGTGCCGCCGGGCACCCGGATGGCGCTGGTCGGGCCGTCGGGCGCGGGCAAGTCGACGCTGGGCCGGCTGCTGGCGGGCATCTACGCGCCGCGGGCCGGCGAGGTCACCCTCGGCGGGGCACGCCTGTCGCGGATGCAGGCCGAGCGGGTGCGGGAGCAGGTGGCGCTGGTCAACCAGGAGCACCACGTGTTCGTGGGCTCGCTCCGGGACAACCTGCGCCTGGCCAGGACGGGCGCCGGGGACGCCGACCTGTGGGCGGCGCTGGAGGCGGTGGACGCGGACGGCTGGGCGCGTGCGCTGGCGGCCGGGCTGGACACGGAGGTCGGATCGGGAGCCGCGGCGCTGACCCCGGCCCAGGCGCAGCAGGTGGCGCTGGCCCGGCTGGTCCTGGCGGATCCGCACACGCTCGTACTGGACGAGGCCACCTCGCTGCTCGACCCGCGCGCGGCCCGGCACCTGGAGCGTTCCCTGGCCCGGGTGCTGGACGGCCGCACGGTCATCGCGATCGCCCACCGGCTGCACACCGCGCACGACGCGGACGTCATCGCGGTGGTCGAGGGCGGCCGGATCAGTGAGTTCGGCTCCCACGAGGACCTCGTGGCGGCGGACGGCGCCTACGCGGCGCTGTGGCGGTCCTGGCACGGGTGAGGGGGGACCTCGCGGACGCCACGCGTGGGTCGGCGGCGTCCGCGAGGCCGTCCGGGGGCGCCGCTACGCCTTGCGGAGGCGGTCGATGATGCCGTCGAGGTCGCGCCACATCATGTAGTCGCGGACGAAGTGGCCACCGGGCTCCTCGTGCCATTCGTGCGGGATGCCGGCCTGGTCGAGGAGGCCGCGGAACTCCCGCTGGCCCGCGAGGACCTGGGTTTCGTTGAACGAGTCGAACGGGTTGGTCGGGTCGGGGCTGGTCCCCGCGACGAGGAAGACCCGCTTGTTGCGGTAGCTCTCGATGCGCTCGACGGGGTTGTCCGCGCTGACGCGGGCCTGGTCCCAGGGCACGCCGTAGACGGTGCCGCCGCCCAGGTCGAGGGCCGCGGAGGACAGGTTGGCCCAGTGCACGACCGCCCCGCCGTCACGGCGCACGCTGGCGGGTCCCGAGTGGGCGCTGACCGAGGCGAAGTGGCCCCAGTACTTGGCCGCGTACTTGAGGGCGCCGAAGCCGCCCATCGAGAACCCGCCGACGGCGCGGCCGTCGTACTCGGCGAAGGTCCGGAAGTTCGCCTCGACCCAGGGCAGGAGCTGGTTGATGTGGAAGTGCTCCCAGTTGCGGGGGCCGGTGTTGGAGCTGACGGGGTTGGAGTACCAGCCCGCGTGGCCGCCGTCCGGCATCACGACGATGAGCGGCCGCCCGGTGGTCCAGGCACGGATGCCGAGGCGGTCGAAGGTGATGAAGTCCTGGTCCGTGCCGCCCCCGTGGAAGAGGTAGAGGACGGGGTAGGTGCGTCCGCTGGTGTGGTAGTCGTCGGGGAGCAGGACGTTGACGGCGGGCTGCCAGCCGATCGCGTCGGTCTGGAAGCGGTAGTACCACATGCGGGCGTCGCCCTCGTTGTGGTCGACGATGTGCAGTCCGAAACCGTCGCCGGCCGCGCTCGCCGCCGATGCCGTCCCGAGGACGCCCGCACCGCCGAGGGCCATGGCGGCGGAGAGCCCGCCGACGGACTTGAGGATGCTCCTGCGGGTGGGGCCGTGCTCGTTCACGGTGACCTCCTGGTCGATGGTTGTGGGTGAGTACGTCAGTTGGTGGTGGTCCAGGTGCCCCGGTCGGGGTTCCAGTGGATGCTGGCGTTCTGGAACTTCTGAACCTTGCCGCCCGGCTCGTCGGCCTCGTCACCGACCGGGTAGCCGAACACGCCCTCATGACCACCCGCGTGGAACGCCTGGTAGATCGCACCGTGGACGACGTGCGTACCGGTCTGCGGCGACCACATGAACAAGCCCTGCTCGAAGAACTGGTACCGGCCCCGCGTCCCGTTCGGCGCCTGCGACGCATCCGCCTCGTCCATCGTCGGGAAACCCCAACGACGCTCCGCGTCCGTCGCCCAGAACTTGTCCAGGATCTCCCCGTACACCGCGAACGCCGCATCCGGATGCCAGATCACGATCCCGTTGCGGAAGCCCTGGAAGCGGCCGCCCATCATGGAGTCGCGTTCCCCGGAGGTCGGCGGGCCCAGCACGCTGTCCAGGCCTCCCATGCTGTCGTACTTGGCCCTGATCGCGCCGTACGGCATCAGGTCGTCGAGCACGTTGTAGCGGCGGGGCGTGAATCCGCGCAGGCCGTTGCCCCACACCCGTTCCTCGGCCACGTGCCCGAAGTCGTACGTCTCGCGCACCACCGGCTGGGTGTGGGCGGCGTCGGCCCACCGGACGAACAGCGCCACGTGGTCGGTGCCGTCCGAGTCGCGCAGCAGGGCGTCGCCGGGCTGCAGGTCCGCGGCCGGGATGTCGAAGGTGACGTTCCACAGGCTCCAGGTCGTCAGTGACGACCCCAGGTGCCAGGCCATCGACACGAAGCCCGAGCAGTCGGGGCGGTAGCAGCCGAACTGGTTGGCGTAGCAGCCGCTCTGGCTGTAGGGCACCTGCTCGGCGACCCAGGACCAGGCCCGGTCCATGACCTCACCGCGTCCGATCGAGCCGTCCGGTTCGGAGGCGGTCGCCGCGGGCGCCATGAAGAAGGTGAGCGCGAGGGCTGCGAGCAGTGGCGCCGCGGCTTTGACCGCGCGCCGGAGGATCAACGATCTCATGCCGTCTCCCGGTCAGTTGGTGGTGGTCCAGGTGCCCCGGTCGGGGTTCCAGTGGATGCTGGCGTTCTGGAACTTCTGAACCTTGCCGCCCGGCTCGTCGGCCTCGTCACCGACCGGGTAGCCGAACACGCCCTCATGACCACCCGCGTGGAACGCCTGGTAGATCGCACCGTGGACGACGTGCGTACCGGTCTGCGGCGACCACATGAACAAGCCCTGCTCGAAGAACTGGTACCGGCCCCGCGTCCCGTTCGGCGCCTGCGACGCATCCGCCTCGTCCATCGTCGGGAAACCCCAACGACGCTCCGCGTCCGTCGCCCAGAACTTGTCCAGGATCTCCCCGTACACCGCGAACGCCGCATCCGGATGCCAGATCACGATCCCGTGCTGGAACAGCTGGAACCGTCCGCCCGACTGGGCGGGTTCCTCCGCGCGCAGCGGCCGGCCGAGGGGGCCGTCGGGTCCGCCGGTGCCGTAGTACTTGGCGCCGATCGTCCCGTAGGGCTGGAAGGCCTCGTCCCGCATCTGCCGGGCGATGCCCTCGGCCTGCGGGTAGCGCTCGGGGTAGCCGGACCGCTGGACCGCCTGGGCGAGTTCGCCGGCGCTGCTGCCCTCCATCCCCGGCTCCATCTGCTGGGCCACCTCGAAGAACTTGTTCGCCGCGTAGTCGACGTCCATGACCTGTTCGGGGGAGCCCCAGCCCTGGGAGGGACGCTGCTGGAAGACGCCCAGCGAATCCCGGTCCCCGCAGTCGAGGTTGTTCATCCGGGATTCGACCCAGCCCGTCTCGAACCCGGCGAGCATGACCTTGTCGGACACTCCCCGGCGCTGTCCGACTTCGTAGACCTTGCGGGTTACGGCAATGTCCCGCTCCGGGGGGATGTCGCAGTAGAACTCGGCCGTCATGGCGTGCCCGAGGGGTCCGGGCACCGCGTTCCGCGCGGTGGCGGGGCCGCCGCCCAGGGCGGACATCACCGCCGCGACCAGGAGGGCCGCCGTCACGGATCTCGCGCGCCCAGCTGTTGTGCCACGCACGTTCCAGCTCCTTCGCTTCGTCAGTCACCTTGCGGTGTACGGGCGTTCGGCGTGCCGGAGCGAACTGTGCGCGGTCGGCCCACCGAACGTCCGCAAGCTAGCCGCGTGCGCGGCGGGCGGGGCATCCGCAACGTTCCGGAGTGACAGCGCCGGAGAGTCCCCGATAGGGATGGGTCGGGTGGGGGGATGGGATGGGGCGGGACGGGGATGGGGATGGGCCCGGACAGGGGCGGGGGCGGCCCCGGATCAGCGTCCGGAGGCGGGCGCCGGGCAGGCGGGGACGCGGGGGCGGTCCTTCGTGCGTACGGCGGGCAGCCAGGCGGTGGGCCGCGGCGAGCCGGCGGCCAGCCGGACGCGGAACCACTGGGGTGACCAGGCGTCCCCCTCGTCGATGATGGGGATGCCGTGTGCGAGGAGGCAGTCGACGGCCAGCTCGTCGCCCTGCCACACCCGGGTCGGGACGACGTTGTCCGCGGTGTAGGGCCGCTGGGGGTCGATGGCGAGACCGAGGCTGCAGTCCGGGTCCCGGTCGGTGCGGGTCGTGCAGCTCGGTTCGGCGTTGAACACCCGGATCCGGCCGGCCGCCCCGGGCGGGGCGAAGGTGCCGTCGAGTGCGGCGTACGGGGTGCTCCCCGCAGCCGCCCCGCACATCAGCGCGGAGACGAGGGCGGCGTGGACGGCCCTGCGCGTGCGGCCCGCCGGGCGATCCTTGCCCGGTCGCGGCCGGGCGGTGACGCGGGCCAGGAGGCTCTGGGCCGTGTGGGCGGCGCGGGCGGCGTGGGAGGGGGCCAGGCAGTCCGCGGCCAGCTCGCGCCAGAAGTGCGGTACGGCGGGGTCCAGGCGCAGGGGGGCCCGTCCGTCGGCGTACTCCTGTACCGCCGCGCCGCGGGCCATGGGGGTGGCGCCGGGGAACGGTGGGGTGCCGCCCGTGAACACCTCGTGGATCACGATGCCGAGGGCCCAGATGTCGGCGCTCGGGCGGACCTGGACGCCGTGCTCGCCGAGGGGGGCCCTCCAGCGCTCGGGCGGGAGGTAGTCGAAGGTGCCCATCGGGGGCGCGTAGCCGTGGGTGCCGTGGGTGCCGGTGAGTTCGGCGGCGAGGCCGAAGTCGGAGAGTCTGACGGAACCGTCCGCCATGAGCAGGATGTTGTCCGGTTTGAGGTCGCCGTGCACCCAGCCGGTGCGGTGCAGGTGGGCGAGGCCCTCGCAGATCCCGGTGATCAGACGGGCCCCTTCGGCTTCGCCCACCGGGCCTGCTCGCAGGCGGTCCCGCAGGCTGCGGTGGGCCCGCTCCATCACCAGGACGAGCGCACCGTCCAGGAGCGGATGGTCCGGCTCGCTGAGCACGACGGAGTCCAGGAGCCGGATCAGCCGGGGGTGGCCCGCTCGGCGGCCCAGTTCGACCTCGCGCCGGGCGGTGTCCACGACGTTGCGGGCCTGCCGCGGGGCGAGCCCGGAGGTCGGCAGGAACTTGAGCGCGACCACCTCCTGCGCGGGCCGGTCCCCGCCGACCGCGCGTCCCGCGTAGACGGTCCCCCAGCCGCCGGCCGCGATGGGCTCGGTGACTTCCCAGCTCCCGACGCGGTAGCCGGGCGCGAGCAGCTGCGTGCAGTCACTTCCCGAGGTGTCGGCCGGGCCGTGCACCTTCCCCTCCTCCGGTCTGCTCGTTGCGCGGGGCCGCCCCGCTGCGGGGCGGCAGCAGCGCCAGGTGCTCTTCCCGTACGAGCCCGAACCGCAGGGCGAGGCCGACGATCGACTCCCGCTTGCCGTTGCGGCGGGCGCCGCGGCCGGGGTCCTGCTCGGCCGGCGGGGCGACGCGCATCTTCTCCTCGGCGAGGTAGTCGATGTGGGAGCTGACCGCACGGGCCGTCAGCCTGCCGCAGGCCGCGTGGTCCCTGAGCCGTTCGACGATCTGGGGTGTGGTCGGCACCGCGACCGGTGACTCGTCGCGCAGCCGGGGTTCGCAGAGCGCCACCAGGACGAGGAAGTAGGTGGCCGTCTCGTCCAGGGAGTACGCGGTGACCGTGCGACCGCCCCACTGCCCGCCGGCGCCGCCCAGGCCGTCCGGGTCGAGGTAGACGTGGTCGGGGGCGAAGACCTGGAAGGAGACGGTGGTGTCGTGTCGGGTGGGCAGCACCACGCGGGAGAACTCGAAGGGGATGGGGGCTCCGGCCCGGCGTGGCGGGACCCGCAGGTACTCGCCGGCCCCTTCGGGGTTCTCCACGAGGTAGCTGTGTGTCGCGCTGAGGTTGCTGAGCTGCCAGTGGTCGTCGGTCACCCGGATCTCGCCGGCCAGGCGGGAGATCGCGTCGTCGACGAGGCGGAGTTCGACCGGCGTCGTGGCCGATCCCCGCCCGAACCGGGCCACTTCCCCCGGGCCGAGCCGTAACGTCACCGCCCCGTCGCCCGGCTCCGCGCCACCCGCGCCGCCGCTCCCCGGCGGCAGGTAGATCACTATCCCGCTCACAGCCTGCTCCTCGCCCCCCGTGCGGGCGGTCGTCACGCCCGCCGAACGTTATACATCCCGGAGGATCGGGCTCTGCCCGGTCTTTGGCCGTAATGAGCCGGTACGCGCCACGTCGCGGTCGCCCAGGCGCAGGGACATCCGGCCTTTCCGGGCGCCGGGCGAACCCGTACGCGCGCCCTTCCCCCGGAGCAGCGGGGCCGCGGTCCGCCCCGGCCCACCCGCGGCGAAACGGCGCGAACCGCACCCCCGCGGGCTCCGCGGACGACCGTGACGGCACACCGGGCGGTCCGCCGTTCCCGGGGCCCGAGGGTTCGGGGGCCCGGGGTGGCCTAGATGAAGTTCAGCGCGCCGGCGCCGCCCACCGCGCCGAACAGCATGAACACCGGCATGAGGACCTTGAGCTCCACCCAGCTGCCCGCCCGGAAGCGCATCATCTTGGGCGGACCGATCGGGTACCAGCGCTTGCCGGCGATGGGGATCGGCCACAGGACCGGGCAGCCCGAGACGGTCAGCGCGTCGCCGATGTCATGGACGAGGGCGCCGAGCAGGATCGGCAGACCGAGCCACAGGTACTCCTGGCCGGGTTCCGTGAACAGCCATCCCGCGCCGTTGCCGGGCTGGTCGAGCACACCGGCCAGGATCCAGGCGCTCGTGGCCCCCAGCAGCCACACCAGGATGTCACTGGACATCCTGGCGGCCCGCCACAGCAGGCCTTCCACGGCGAGTACCAGGTGGACGAAGAGGAGGAGGAGCACGCCCCAGCGGTCGGTGGTCACCGCCAGGGCGGAGGAGCCGGCGCCGACGAGGACGGCCCACAGCCAGGTGTGGGTCAGGGTGCGGTGCCCGCCGCTGCGGCGGGCGTCGCGCGGGGCGCGCGTCGCCTTGTAGACGGCGTAAGAGATCTTGTCGACCACCTCGCACAGCCCTCGGGACAACGGCCCGAAGGCGCGCGAGATCGTCGCCGACTTGTGGTCGAGGTCGGGGGCGAGGGCAGCGCCGGCGCAGATGAGCGCGCCGACGACGAGGACGGGCCACGGCATCGGGTGCCCCGCGGCCGCGGCCGCCGCACCCACCCCCAGCCAGGCCGCCGCGCCGGACAGGGAATGCGCCGGACCCATCATGTTTCTTTTCCCGCCCCGGTTCGGTCGTCTCGGGCCCCGGTGACTGATTCGTTCGGGCCGCGTCGACGGCACAGCGTACAGTCGATGATCTTGCCTCCGGTCGCCGGTTGCCTGATCCGGCGGGAAGCCAGGCAAGATGGGGGGTGTGACCCTCATTGATCAGCTCCCGCCGACCGCCGACCCCGACGCCCTCTTCGAGGCTTTCTCCTCGTGGGCGCAGGACCAGGGCATCACCCTGTACCCGGCGCAGGAGGAGGCCCTGATCGAGGTCGTCTCCGGGGCGAACGTGGTCCTGTCCACCCCGACCGGTTCCGGCAAGAGCCTCGTCGCGGCCGGCGCGCACTTCACCGCCCTGGCCCAGGACAAGGTCACCTTCTACACCGCTCCGATCAAGGCGCTGGTGTCGGAGAAGTTCTTCGACCTGTGCAAGCTCTTCGGCACCGAGAACGTCGGCATGCTGACCGGTGACGCCTCCGTGAACGCGGACGCGCCGGTGATCTGCTGCACCGCCGAGGTGCTGGCCTCGATCGCCCTGCGTGACGGGAAGTACGCCGACATCGGCCAGGTCGTGATGGACGAGTTCCACTTCTATGCCGAGCCGGACCGCGGCTGGGCCTGGCAGATCCCGTTGCTGGAGCTGCCGCAGGCGCAGTTCGTCCTCATGTCGGCGACGCTCGGTGACATGAAGCGGTTCGAGGAGGACCTGACCCGGCGCACCGGGCGGCCGACCTCGGTGGTCCGCTCCGCAACCCGGCCGGTACCGCTGTCGTACGAGTACGTCACCACGCCGATCACCGACACCATCACCGAGCTGCTGGAAACCCGGCAGGCTCCGGTGTACATCGTGCACTTCACCCAGGCCCAGGCGGTCGAGCGGGCGCAGTCGCTGATGAGCATCAACATGTGCACCCGCGAGGAGAAGGACAAGATCGCGGAGCTGATCGGCAACTTCCGCTTCACCACGAAGTTCGGGCAGAACCTCTCCCGCTACGTCCGCCACGGCATCGGCGTGCACCACGCGGGCATGCTGCCCAAGTACCGCCGCCTGGTGGAGAAGCTGGCGCAGGCCGGTCTGCTGAAGGTGATCTGCGGTACCGACACCCTCGGGGTGGGTGTCAACGTCCCGATCCGCACGGTGCTGTTCACCGCCCTCACCAAGTACGACGGCAACCGGGTACGGACGCTGCGCGCCCGCGAGTTCCACCAGATCGCCGGCCGGGCCGGACGGGCCGGCTTCGACACGGCGGGTTATGTCGTCGCGCAGGCGCCCGAGCACGTCATCGAGAACGAGAAGGCCCTCGCCAAGGCGGGCGACGACCCGAAGAAGCGCCGCAAGGTGGTCCGCAAGAAGGCGCCCGAGGGCTTCGTGGCGTGGTCGGACACCACGTTCGAGAAGCTGATCGCCGCCGACCCGGAGCCGCTCACCTCGCGTTTCAAGGTCACCAACATCATGCTGCTCTCGGTGATCGCCCGGCCGGGCGACGCCTTCCAGGCGATGCGCCACCTCCTGGAGGACAACCACGAGCCGCGCAAGGCCCAGCTGCGCCACATCCGCCGGGCGATCGCCATCTACCGCTCGCTGCTGGACGGCGGCGTCGTCGAACAGCTCGACACCCCGGACGCGGAGGGCCGCAGCATCCGGCTCACCGTCGACCTCCAGCAGGACTTCGCGCTGAACCAGCCGCTGTCCACCTTCGCGCTCGCCGCCTTCGACCTGCTGGACCCGGAGTCCCCCTCCTACGCCCTGGACATGGTGTCGGTCGTCGAGTCGACCCTTGACGACCCGCGCCAGATCCTGGCCGCGCAGCAGAACAAGGAACGCGGCATGGCCGTGGGCGCGATGAAGGCCGACGGGATCGAGTACGAGGAGCGGATGGAGCGGCTCCAGGACGTGACGTACCCCAAGCCGCTCGAAGAGCTGCTCCTGCACGCCTACGACGTGTACAGCAAGAGCCACCCCTGGGTCCGCGACCACCCGGTCTCCCCGAAGTCGATCATCCGCGACATGTACGAGCGGGCGATGACCTTCACCGAGTTCACCTCCTACTACGAGCTGGCCCGCACCGAGGGCATCGTGCTGCGTTATCTGGCCAGTGCCTACAAGGCCCTGGACCACACCATCCCCGACGACCTCAAGTCCGAGGACCTCCAGGACCTCATCGCCTGGCTGGGCGAGCTGGTGCGCCAAGTGGACTCCAGCCTGCTGGACGAGTGGGAGCAGCTGGCGAACCCGGAGGTGGAGACGGCGGAGGAGGCCCAGGAGAAGGCCGACCAGGTCAAGCCCGTCACCGCGAACTCGCGCGCCTTCCGGGTCCTCGTCCGCAACGCCATGTTCCGCCGGGTCGAGCTGGCCGCCCTGGACCACGTCAACGTGCTGGGAGAGCTGGACGGCGACTCCGGCTGGGACGCAGACGCCTGGGGCGAGGCCATGGACCTCTACTGGGACGAGTACGACGACCTGGGCACCGGCCCCGACGCGCGGGGACCGAAGCTCCTGCAGATCGAGGAGGACGCGGCACACGGCTTGTGGCGCGTCCGGCAGACCTTCGCCGACCCGAACGGGGACCATGGCTGGGGCATCAGCGCCGAGGTCGACCTCGCGGCCTCCGACGAGGAGGGCCGGGCGGTCATCCGCGTCACCTCGGTCGGCGAGCTCGGCGCGCTCTGACCTGCCCGCGTAAGCCAGCGCCACCGGACCCGCCGGACCCGACAACGGAGAACCCCTGATGACCAACCCCGCCGAGAGACTGGTCGATCTGCTCGATCTGGAGCAGATCGAGGTCAACATCTTCCGGGGCGCGAGCCCCCAGGAGTCCCTCCAGCGCGTGTTCGGCGGGCAGGTCGCCGGCCAGGCGCTGGTGGCGGCCGGCCGCACCACCGAGAGCGACCGTCCCGTCCACTCGCTGCACGCGTACTTCCTGCGCCCCGGCATCCCGGGGGTACCGATCGTGTACCAGGTGGAGCGGGTGCGCGACGGGCGTTCCTTCACCACGCGCCGCGTCACCGCGGTCCAGCAGGGCAAGACCATCTTCAACCTGACCGCTTCCTTCCATCACCCGGAGGAGGGCGGCATCGAGCACCAGCTGCCTCCTCGCCTCGACTTCCCGCACCCGGACACGCTGCCGAAGGTGGTCGACGAGATCCGCGAGCACCTGGGCGCGCTGCCCGAGGCGCTGGAACGGATGGCCCGCCGTCAGCCCTTCGACATCCGGTACGTGGACCGGCTCCGCTGGACCCCGCAGGAGCTCAAGGACGCAGATCCGCGCAGCGCCGTGTGGATGCGCGCCGTCGGCCCGCTGGGCGACGACCCTCTCGTCCACACCTGCGCCCTCACCTACGCCAGTGACATGACCCTCCTCGACGCCGTGCGCATCCCCGTGGAACCCCTGTGGGGCATGCGCGGTTTCGACATGGCCTCCCTCGACCACGCCATGTGGTTCCACCGGCCGTTCCGGGCGGACGAGTGGTTCCTGTACGACCAGGAGTCGCCCATCTCGCACGGCGGCCGGGGCCTGGCCCGCGGTCGCATCTACGACCTGGAGGGCAAGCTGCTGGTCTCGGTGGTCCAAGAAGGCCTCTTCCGCCCGTACCCGTCCTCTCCGTCATCCCCGAAGAACTGAGCCCCATCATGTCCACGCCGGCCCTCCCCTGTCCCTGCGGGCTGCCCGCCGCCTATCCGCAGTGCTGCGGCCGCTTCCACTCCGGTGAGCGGCAGGCCCCCACCGCCGAACTGCTCATGCGCTCCCGGTTCAGCGCGTTCGCCGTCGGCGACACCGCCTACCTGCTGCGCTCCTGGCACTCCTCGACCCGCCCGGCCGGGCTCGAACTGCACCCCGGCCAGCGCTGGGAGCGGCTGGAGGTCCTCGCCACCGAGCGCGGCGGGATGTTCGAGACGGAGGGATCGGTGGAGTTCCGGGCGCACTACCGCGAGGGCCGGCACACCGGGTCCCTGCACGAACGCAGCGCCTTCTCCCGGGAGGAAGGGGCCTGGGTCTACGTCGGCCCCCTCTCCCCCGTCGACTTCGACTGACCACGCGCCCCGGTCAAGGCGAACTCCAGGCTGGTGCGGTACCAGTGGACCTCATCCGGCTCCTGCGCCCGTAGCAGCGGCAGCGCCACGGCCGCGGCCGCCGGCAGCTGCGGATGCCCGTACGGCGGGGGCGGTGCGAGGGCCGCCAGGACGATCCGCTCCGCCGGATCGGGCACCACCGCCCGTACCTCTTCCTCCGGGAGGACGGAGGCCAGTACGGCCGCCCGCTCCCAGGGGTCGACGGTTCGTCTCAACAGCAGCCCCACGTGCCGCCCGCGCCACGCCCGCGGCCGCAGGTCCGTCCTGGCCGCGATCAGCTCGCGGTCCCCAGGGGACGCGATGCCCCTCAGCATCCCGGCCTCCCGGACGGCGAACTCCCTCAGTTCTGCCGCCAGATAGAGCCACACCACGGCCCGGTACCGGTTGATCCGGTAACCGACCGGGACGAGGTGCCCGCAACGCGCGAGCCGGGTCAACCGGCTCGGCCCGACCCCCAGCACCTCGGCCGCGGCGTCCGCACCCGCCACGGTCTCGACCCGCGCGCGCAGCGCCTGCGGAAATCCCTCGCCCGCGCGGACACGCTCCAGCTCGCCCGGGGTGAAGCGGGCTGCCCCGCTCGGCGCCCGTGGTCCCGCGCGCACCAGCCCCAGCTGGACGGCCCGGGCGAACTCGCCCCGTTTGAGCCCCAGTTCCCGGGCCGCCCGGACGGCGCCGAGCAGCTGGTCCTGCGACGCGTCCGCCGGTACCTCCGCCCCTGCCTGCGCGCGCACCTCGGGCATCATCCGCCCGGGTTCGTCCAGTACGGCGCAGCCCTGCACATCACTCTTCATCACGGTCCTCCCCCACGAGTGGCGATCACTCTGTGTGAAGACCGTAACCGAGAGCGACGGAAGGGCGCAGGGCCTGTGGATAACTCCGGACCCGGCAGTCGGCCGTGCCTCTCAGGGGCGTCCCGGGCGAGCCCTCAGCCTCCCGTGATCCGCCGCTCGGTGACGCCCAAGTGCTCGCCGACCCGGTTCACCATCAGCGTCATCTCGTACGCGACCTGCACGATGTCCGCCTCGGCGGCGCTCAGCGCGCACAAGCAACTGCCCGCGCCCGCGGCCACGACGAACAGGAACCCCTCGTCGTACTCGACCATCGTCTGCCGGACGTCACCCGCGCGGAAGTGCCGCCCCGACCCCTTCGCCAGGCTCTGCAGTCCGGCCGCGACCGCCGCCAGGTGCTCGGCGTCCTCCCGCGCCAGCCCGGCACTCGCTCCTGTGACCAGCCCGTCGTTGGACAGCACCACCGCGTGCCGCACTTGCGGCACCCTGCGCGTCAGGTCGTCGAGCAGCCAGTCGAGCTGCTTGTCCAATGCCATGTAGAGCCCCTCCCCGTCGGCGCGGCCCACGTGGCCGCGCCCCACTCTGCTCGGTCGTCCGCAAGCCTTCCCCACCAGCTGCTTCCCGGCAAGGAGGACGGACCCCCGGCGCAGAAGATGACTCAAGAGGAATGGCGGGCTTCGTCCCGGCGCCGCCCGCACGGGGGCTGCCGGACACTTCCGGCCGACGGCGCAAGCCCGCGCACCGCCGCGGACCGGTCGACACAGCCGCCCTTCAGTGCGGCCCCGTCGGCGGACCGACGGAGTCGAGCAGTCGGGCGGTGTGCACACGCCCGGCGTACTCCACCAGCCTGACCAGCACTTCCTTCCCCGAGTCCTTGTCCCGTGCGTCGCACAGCACCACCGGCGTCCCCTGCTCCAGGTCCAGGGCCCGCGCCACCTCGTTCGCCCCGTACCGCCGGGCTTCGGTGAAACAGTTGACGGCCACCAGGAAGGGGATCCGGCGGTGCTCGAAGTAGTCGACGGCCGGAAAGCAGTCCTCCAGCCGCCGGGTGTCCGCGAGCACCACCGCGCCCAGTGCGCCCTGCGACAACTCGTCCCAGAGGAACCAGAACCGGTCCTGACCCGGCGTCCCGAACAGGTACAGCGACAACCCGTCCCTGATGGTGATCCGCCCGAAGTCCATGGCCACCGTCGTGGTCGTCTTGCGGCCGACGCCTCCCGTGTCGTCGACGAGCTCCCCCGCCCGGCTGAGCAGTTCCTCGGTCCGCAGCGGCCTGATCTCGCTGACCGACCCGACCAGGGTGGTCTTGCCCGCCCCGAAACCACCCGCCACGAGGATCTTCAGCGCCAGCGGAGCCGACTCCGCGTCCGCTCCGTCGTCCAGGGCCGGTCCGTCGTCCTGCAGTCCCATCACAGTGCTCGCAATCCTTCGATGACTTCCCGCAGAATCCGCTCGTCGGGGAGCCGGGCGGGCGGTACCGGGCGGCTGACCGACACGTGGCCGCCCTCCAACAGGTCTCCCAACAGGACCCGCACGACGCCCACCGGCAGGTCGGCGTCGGCCGCCAGTTCCGCCACCGACTGCGTCTGCGCCCGGCAGAGCCCGAGCAGTGCACGGTGCTCGGGGCCCAGCAGCGCCTCGTCCCCCGCGGCCGCGGTCGCCCCGTCCACCACGACCAGGGCGATCAGGTCGAACCTGACCCCGTGCGGGCCCGGCTTGGTGCGCCCTCCCGTCATGGCGTAGGGACGCACGAGCGGGCCCGCCTCCGCGTCGTACCAGTGGCCTTCCATCCGTGCGCCCGCCGCCCTCAACCCGCGGCCGGGGGCCGCGCCGTGAACCTCGGCGGGGTGTGGAGGTGTTCACCGACGCGCTTGACCAGCCGGGCCATCTCGTAGGCGATCAGCCCGATGTCGGCGTTCGCTGCGCTGAGGACGGCCATGCAGGAGCCTTCCCCGGCAGCCGCGACGAACAGGAACCCGTCCTCCATCTCCACCATCGTCTGGCGCACGCCTCCGGCGTGGAAGTGCCGCCCCGCGCCCTTGGCGAGACTCTGGAAGCCCGACGCGACGGCGGCCAGGTGCTCGGCGTCCTCGCGGCTCAGTCGGCTGGAGGAACCGACGGCGAGGCCGTCGTCGGACAGGACCACGACGTGACGGACCTCCCGGACCCGCACCACCAGGTCGTCCAGCAGCCAGTCCAGTTCGCCGCCGGATCCGTGTACCGCGCCCAGGCCGGGTCTGCGCTGCTCGGACATCAGGATTCTCCTTCGCTGTCGTGGTGAGGGGACTTCTCCCGGGCGCCGCGCGCCCAGCCGGCCCGGTACGCCGCCATCCGGTCCCGCGCCTGCTCCGGGCTGAGGCCCGGCGGCTCACCGGTCCGGGGCGCCCCGGCGGCCTCCGCCGGGGCGGGGACCTCGCGCAGCTGCGGGACCAGGCTGGCCTGGCGGACCCTGCGCGGCAGTTCGGTCACCGCCGCGGGTGGGGGCGACGCGGCCGCCGGGGCCTTCCTGCTGGTGTCACCGCCACCGGGGCCGCGCGGCCGGAGCGACGCCACCGGGGCGGGACGCCGGGGCTCCGGCTCTTCGGGAGGCGCCGGAGCCGGACGCCGGAGCTCCGGTTCCTCGGCCGGCTGCGGAGGGACAGCGGTGCTCACGCCCTGGATCACGGAGTTGGGCAACAGGACCACCGCGGTGGTCCCCCCGTAGGGGGACGTGCGCAGCTGCACCCGGATCCCGTGCCGGGCCGCGAGCCGGCTGACGACGAACAGCCCGAGACGGTCGCTGTCGAAGAGGTCGAGTGCCTCGGACTGCTCGATGCGGCGGTTCGCCTCGTCGAGTGCGGCACTGCCCATGCCGAGCCCACGGTCCTCCACTTCGACGACGTATCCGGCCCCCACCGGCTCACCGGTGACCCGGACCTTGGTGTGCGGCGGTGAGAACTGCGCCGCGTTTTCGATCAGTTCGGCGAGCAGGTGGGTGAGGTCGGCCACGGCGCCGCCCACGATGGCGGCCTCGGCGAGCCGGCGGACCTCTACGCGCGGGTAGTCCTCGATCTCGGAGACGGCGGCGCGGACGACGTTGGTCAGTGGTACCGGCACCCGCCACGCCCGGCCGGGGGCGGCGCCGGAAAGGATGATCAGGCTCTCGGCGTGCCGGCGCATCCGGGTGGTGAGGTGGTCGAGCCGGAAGAGGTCTCCGAGCTCGCTCGGGTCTTCGGCGCGCCGTTCCATCGAGTCGAGCAGGGTGAGCTGCTTGTGCACCAGGACCTGGCTGCGCCGGGCGAGGTTGACGAAGACGCCGCTGACGCCGTCGGCGAGTTCGGCGCGCTCGACGGCGGCGCTCAGGGCGGCCCGGTGGACGGTGGACAGCGCCTCGCCGACCTGGGCGATCTCGTCGTCCGCGGCCGGCCCGGGCGTGGTCTCGGCGTCGATGTCGATCTCCTGTCCGGACCGCAGCCGCTCCATGGCGTGCGGGAGCTTGCGGTGCGCGATCTCCAGTGCGGTGTTGCGCAGCGAGACCAGCTCTACGACGAGGGCGCGTCCGATGCGCACGGAGATGACGAGGGAGGCGGCGACGGCGGCCAGGCCCAGGAGCACGGCGGCACCCGACGCACCGAACGCACCCTCGGCGAACGCGCCCGAGCGGCCTGCGGCTCCTGTGCGGCCGGTGGCTCCCGCGTGGGCGGCGTCCGCGATCTCCCGCAGGGAGGCGCCGACTTCGGCGTACGCGGAGTCCCATCCGGCGGGCACCCCGTGGGCCTCCTTCGCCGCACTCCCGTTCCCCGGGGCGGCAGTCCCCAGCGCCCGTTCCTCGGCGCCGGTGAGCGCGGCGTACGGGGCGCTCCCGGTCACCGCCTCCCAGGCACGCCGCCCGGCGTCGGGCAGGTCACGCGCGGCCGAGTCGGTCACCGCCCTCCGGGTCTCGATGACACCGGTCAGGCGGCGCAGCGCCTGCCCACCGGACGCACCGGACGCACCGGACGCACCGGGCAGGGCGAGCAGCGCGTCTTCGCGGGACAGCAGTTCCCCGGCCCGGCCGAACTCCAGCAGCACCCTGTCCCCGGCCCCGAGCTCGGGCTCCCGGCCGCCGGAGAGGGACCCGGCTGCGGCGAGAGCGGCGTCGGCCACCCGGGTGTAGGTCTCGTAGGCGGTGTCGGCGCCGGTGGCCCGGCCGGCGACTTGCCCGCGGAACGGGCCGAGCTGCTCGGCCGCGGCCACGAAGGCACCGAGCCGGGCGACCACCTCCCTCGGGTGGTCACCGGAGTCGGCCACCGTGTTCCGGTCGCCGAGCCGCAGGCGCCGTACGGCCGCGTCGGTGCGCCGGGCCTGCTGCTCCAGGGCGGCGCCCTGCTCGGCCGCGGGGTCCGCCAGGAAGCGGACGGCTGCGCGCCGCTCGGCCTGGAGTTCGGTGAGGGCGGCCGTCAGGGGGGTGCGTATCTGTGCGTCGATCCGCTGGACGCGGCCGAGGCGGGCGATGTCCTGGGCGGTGCTCACCGTGGCGAAGCCCCACAGCCCGAGCAGCGAGACGACCGGGACCATCAGCAGGGAGACGACCTTGGCGCGCACGGTGCCGGGGCGCAGGCGGATCCGGGGCCGCTTGTCCGGGGCCGAGGACCCCGGGGCGTCGCTGCGCGCCCCGTCCGGCGGCTCGTCGGCAGGTGGCCCGGCGTGCGCCCGGCGGCCGCGCGCCGGGGGCGCTGCTTGCGGTCTCCTGCGGGGTGTGCGCATGGGACTCCTCGTTCCGGGGCTGTACGCGGGGTGCGGGCGGGCGATGTGTGCGGGCGGCGCCCGGCAGTGGGGGCAGGGCCGTTCAGCGGGCTCCCACGGCGCCCTCCCCGAGGCTGCGCGCCGACGCCGAGGCGGCCCGTTCACCGGCGGTCGGGGACAGGGCCACGAACGCGCAGGTGAGGAAGAGGTAGGAGCCGAGCCCGACCGCGAGGGGGAAGACGAACTGCATGGCGGTCGCACCGGGCAGGGCGGCGTCGGAGGGGGTGACGCGGACGGCGACGGCCAGCATCCCGGTGTAGTGCATGCTGCTGACGGCGGCGCCCATGACGAGCGAGGCGAGGGCGACGGCCTGCGGCGACCTGGTGTGGAGAGCGGCCCACAGGGCGACGGTCGCGGCGAGGACGGCGATGGCGATCGAGAGCGCGACGGCGAGCGGCCGGTAGGAGACCGTGCCGTGCAGGCGCAGGGCGGCCATCCCGAGGTAGTGCATGCTGGCGACACCCAGGCCGGTGGTGAGACCGCCGAGGAGCAGGGCGCGGCCGCGGCCCTGGCCGTAGCCGACGGTGAAGACGCCCGCGCCTACGACGAGCACGGCGACGAGGAGGCTGAGGACGGTCAGCGGGACGTCGTAGTGGATGTCGGTCCCCGTCACCTCGAATCCGAGCATGGCGACGAAGTGCATCGTCCAGATGCCGGCTGCGATGGCGGAGGCGGCGGTGAGGAGCCAGTTGCGGCGGGTGGATCCGGTCGCGGCGAGGGCGCGGACGGTGCAGCGCAGCCCGAGGGCGGCGCCGATGCAGGCCATCACATATGACAGCGCGGGTGTCAGCCAGCCATAGGCGGCGTGGTGCAGGTGTCCCATGGCCCACGGACGCTAGTGCGGGTGAGGGCGCGAACAAGGGGCGCATTTCGAAAGCCGCTGCAACTGCTGGAATATGACAGAGCTGGGTTCGTCTTCGATCAGGCCGCGTGTCACCTTGTCCACGGGACCAGCACGTGGGGCGGGTGCGTGGGACGGGTGCGGGCGGGCGGGACCCGTGCGGCGCCGGCGTTGGGAGATCATGGCCTCATGAGCGAAGACCACACGCATGTCCGGGAGTTCTTCGGGGCGCGCGCCGCGGACTGGGACCGCAAGTTTCCGGGTGACGGCCCCGCCTTCGCGCGCGCCGTGGCCCAGTCCGGTCTGCGACCGGGAGACAGGGTGCTCGACGCGGGCTGCGGCACCGGGCGCGCCCTGCCGGTACTGCGCGCGGCCGTCGGGCCCTCGGGGACGGTGATCGGCGCGGATCTCACCCCGCAGATGCTCACCGCCGCGCGGGACGCCGGCCGGGGCGGAGCGGCGGCGCTGCTGCTCACGGACGTGGCGCGGCTGCCGCTTCGTGACGGGGTGCTGGACGCGGTGTTCGCGGCCGGCCTGATCGCGCACCTGCCCGATCCGGAGTCGAACCTGATCGAGCTCGCCCGTGTGGTCCGCCCGGCCGGGCGCCTCGTGCTGTTCCACCCGATCGGGCGGGCGGCCCTGGCCGCGCGCCAGGGCCGCGAGCTCAGCCCGGACGATCTGAGGGCCGCCCACAATTTGGGCCCGCTGCTGTCGGCGGCGGGCTGGGAGATGATCTCGTACGCGGACGAGGACGACCGTTTCCTGGCCCTGGCCGCCCGCCGCCCCTGACCCCGCGCCCGCCACCGGCCCGGCCGGACCTCAACTCCTCACGCCCCCGCCCGGCTTGAAAATCGAGTCCCGCGGGCTCTCGACGGGCGAGTTACCCACTGGTTAAGGTGCGCCGACGAGCGAGCGACCGGATCGGGAGGAGGCCACGTGTCACAAGCGGAGGATGACGGGGGTTCGCTGTACGTGCTGACCGCGGTGCTGGTGACCCCCACCCGGTTCCCGGCCGTCCTCGGCGACGACTACCCCGAGGCGTGCGCGCTCCTGGGCGTGAAGCCGGCCTTGGACGGGTACGGGCTGGTGCTCGGGCAGGACGAGGAAGGCGCGCGCTGGACGGTCGTCGTGGACGACGTCGCGCTGGTGGCCACCGCGATCGCCTCATGGGACTGCGGCATGGAGTACGACCTGTCCCCGGACGAGCGGACCATCGTGGTCTCCCTGGCGGGCTGGCCGCTGGAGCTGACCGTCTCCGCCTCCGGGCTCCCCGAGCCGCACGATCCCGAGCAGGGCGCGGACGGTACGGGTCGCGTGCCGCTGGCCCCGCCCTCCGCGGAGGTCTGGGGACCCGTGCAGCGCAGGCTCGGCGCGGACCAGATCGCCCGGGACTGGGCCGACTGGCGCGAGCGGGTGGCCCCGGACGGCGGGGCGGCTGCCGTGGCGCACCCGGGGCTGGCGCGGGCGCTGGCGGAAGCCGCGGGCTACGCGGAGCAGGCGCCGCCGCCGGGCCGGGTGCGTTCCTCCTTCGCGGAGGAGGACGCGCGGACGCTCCGGGCTGACGGCCCCGGGTGGTCACTGGTGGCGCGCACCGGTGAGACGGCGTTCGTCCTGCTCGACGAGGCGCCGGGCGAGGTGCTTCCGGTCCCGGGGGACGGCCATCCGGACCACCCGGAGCTGCCGAAGCTGCCCGATTTGCTGGCGGCCCTGACCCGTATCGCCGTGCGACCTGTCTGAGGCCCCCGCGGGCTCCGCCCCCGCGCCCGCTGCGTCAGACGCGTTCGAGCGGTACGTGCGGGGCCGGCGGCAGGGTGACGGTGATGGGGTCGCCCGGGCGGATGGTGCCGCCGTGCCGGACCACGCCCATGACGCCGGCCTTGAGCACCCGGCGGCCTTCCTCGTCCCTGCCTACGACCTGCTTGAGCAGCCCCTTGCGGAAATTGTCGATCTGCAGGCACGGGTTGCGCAGGCCGGTCACCTCCACCACCGCCTCCTCACCGAGGCGCAGCAGCGTCCCGACGGGCAGGGCGAGGAGGTCCACGCCCTCCGTGGTGACGTTCTCCCCCAGCTGGCCCGGTCCGACGGTGAAGCCGGCTCCGGCGACCTCGTCGAAGAGCTCGCGGTGGATCAGGTGGACCTGCCGCAGGTTCGGCTGGGTCGGGTCCTGGGCCACGCGTGAGCGGTGTTTGACGGTGACCCCGGCGTGGACGTCTCCCTCGACGCCGAGCCCGGCGAGCAGCGTGATGCTCTCCCGCCGGGGCTTGGTGAAGGAGTAGACGCCGTTGCTGCTGACCGCCGTCACCTGTGCGCTGCCCATGTACAACCCCCTGGCCGCCGTCAGCGGCCGATCTGCTTCCTGGATATGCCGCGGAGCCGACGCCGCTGGGAGGAGTCCAGCATGAAGTACGCCGCTGTGGGCACCCCGATCAGAACCAGGAGCCCGGCCCAGAATCCGACCGTCGCGAACAGCACGATGGCTGCCACCACGCCGGCAACCGCGACCTTTCCGCCTGTGGACATCTGCGGACACCTCCTTCTGCCTCGGCCACTGCCCCTTCAACGCGTGACCCCCGCCATACGTTCCCGCCCCTCAGGGGGCGGGAACGCGTACCAGTCCGGTGACGTGGTCGGTGATCATGTCCAGGATCTCGGAGGCGGCCCCTTCGTCCCCGAGGACGAGGAAACGCAGGGTCAGGCCGTCCGTCATGGCGGCGAGGTACCGGGCGAGGACCTCGGTAGGGGCGGCGAGTTCGAAGGCCATGGCCGTGCGGAGCCGGTCGATGAGGTCACCGTAGGTGTCGGAGTACAGCTGGTGCTGCCGTCGCGCGAGGTGGGCGAAGCCGGGCTGGCGCAGGGCGTACTGGGTGAGTTCGTAGGTGAGCATGTGCTCGCCCGGGTGGGCCACCACGTGGTCCCAGTAGGCCTGGAAACCGGCCCGGATCGTCTCGTGGAGGGTGGCCCGGGGGCGGAGCGCCTCCCGGACCACCCGGATGCAGTGTTCGGTGATCGTCTCGATGACGGATTCCAGCAGCGCCTGCTTCGAGTCGAAGCAGTAGTGGAAGACGCTCAGCGACAGCCCGGCCTCGGCGGCGATGGACCGGGTGGTCGTCCGGGCGACGCCGTCGCGGGTCATCGCCCGGATCGCCGCCTCGGTCAGCTGGCGCCGCCGGTCGGCCAGGGGCATGCGTCCCATGCGTGTTCCTTTCGTCCGCGTCGTACGCGTTCGCCGCCGGGACGCATGCCGCGCGTGGTCAGCTGCTGTAGACGCCGACCTCGTTCAGGGAGTAGCCCCACTGCGTGCCGCGCCCCTGCCCGTGGATGCGGACGTAGCGGGCCGGGACGCCGGCGAACAGGGCGGTGTCCAGGCCGCCGTCACCGGTGGTGGTGGACCAGACCGTCTGCCAGTCGGTGCCGTCGGCGGAGGTCTCGATGCGGTAGGCCCTGCCGTACGCGCGTTCCCAGTCCAGGGTGACGCGCTTGACCAGCTTGGAGGAGCCGAGGTCGACGCTGAGCCACTGGTCGTCGCTCCAGCCGCTGGCCCAGCGGGTTCCCCGGTCGCCGTCGACGGCCCGGCCGGGCGCGTAGCTGGTGAACGGGTTCCACTCCGAGGCACTGGCCGTCGCCGCCGCACCCGCGGCGAGGTTGGCCCCGGCCTGGTGGTGTTCGGACGCGCCCCACGTGCGGAGATACGATTCGGCGCCGCGGAAGAGGTCGTCCACGATGCCCTGTCCCCCGACGATCCGGATGTCCTCGATCCAGTCCGGGACCAGGCCGTAGTGCGCGGCTCCGTCGGTGTTGAGGTCCCAGGTGCGCTGTCCGGCGGTCTGCCGGTCGATGACGGAACCGCCGTCGGTGCTGCGGAACGGGTAGGTGACGGGGTTCGGGGTGTTGGCGCCGCGCGGGCCGGGCCAGCCGCCGACGCCGTTCATGTCGGTGCCGTAGCCGTAGCCGACGCCGTACTTCTCGCGCAGGGCCTGCGTACGCTTGGCCTCCGCGGTGAAACCCTCGGAGCCGTTCATGTACTGGGCGGCGAAACCTCCGAGCTTGTAGAGCCGCTCGGTCCAGCCGAGGTCCATCCAGCTGTGCGAGGAGATCACGCCCGGGTAGGACTCGGTCTCCAGGATGTCGAAGGCCTGCCCGGCGGCCTTGACGCTCATGTGGTCGACTTCGAGCATCATCTTGCGTTTCATCATGCCGCGCACCGCGTACTCGCCGAGTGCCGTCAGGCCCCTGGTGTTGCACTGGGCGTCGGCCGCGTACGACGGAACGCTGACGCCCGGCGGCAGTTCCTTCTGCGCCTGCGGCGCCGGGGCCAGGCCGATGGGGTTGTCGTGCTGCGGGCCGGCGCACTTCTCGGTCTGCCAGAAGGTGCCCGTCGACAGGAACTGTCCGACGTTGATGGCCGTGCCCAGGGCGCCTCCGTCGAAGCGGACGCCGCAGAGGGCGTTGTCGAACTTGTGGCAGAGGAACATGCTGCGGACGCCGAGGCGGTAGAGCTCGTCCAGGCCCCGGTCGACGTCCGCCTTGCTGCACTGGGCGACGTCGAGGATCTGCTTGCAGCCGAACGGCTCGGAGGTCTCGACGCCGAGGACGACGGCGAGCTTGCCCTGTTTGACGACGTCACGGGCCTGGGCGGAGTCGGTGACGATGCGGAACCAGCCCTTTCCGGGGCCGCCGTACATCTTGTCGATGAAGGCCTGCATGTCGTACGTCTTCTGCGCTTCGAGGCGGATGGCGTCCATCTCGTTGCAGCCGCGGTCCTTGAAGAAGTAGACCGAGCAGATGACCCCGTTGGTGACGAGGTCGTTGACGAGCACCCGCTGGCCGCCGCGCCAGGCGCGTTCGATCCAGGCGTAGTAGTTCTGCTGGTGGGTCAGGGAGTCGTGGGCGGGCCAGTCCTTGAAAGTGGGCCAGCCGGTGGGGTCGTGCTTGCCGTCGCCGCCCTTGGTGATGAAGTCGAAGACGGCGAGCGAGCCGTCGGGGTAGTGCTCGGGGCAGTCCTTGAGGGCGTCGGCGACACCGAGGTCGGAGAAGGCCTTGCCGCAGATGAGGCGGCCGCCGAAGCCCTCGTTCGCCATGATGTGGTCGTGGGCGTCGACGAAGCCGCGTACGTTGCCTTGCGCGTCGGTGCCCTTGAAGGGCTCGCCGGTGACGTTGACGGCGGAGTCCGGCGCCGGCCGGGCTACGGGGTCCCACCAGCCGGGGTCGGCCGCGGCGGCCCCTTGGGTGGGGCCGAGGACCATGGCGAGCATGGCCAGGAGCAGGGACAGGACCGCGATCGGCCTGCCTCCGCTGTGCGGCTGTCGGGTCACGGTGATCACCATGTCTCCGGTCGGCGGACGGCGGGTGGATTGTCATGTCCCGCGCAAGGTCAACCGAGAATCCCGACTGCCGCCACAAGAGTCAATAGTCCGGGACGATTGACCTGACGGCCCGTCGGTTCCAGGTGTGCCGACGCCCTGCCCGGCCGAGCCGGAGCCCCGCCGGGCAGGGCCTCGGCTCCTGCCCGGCCGGGGCGGCCTTCGCAGCCGGATGTGACGGAAGTCTGACGACGCGCCGTTTCCCCTGGTGGCCGGCGCCGGGCGATGGTCGAATCGGTGCGTGAGCACAGAGCAGACCGGCCCGACACCGCCACTCGCGGACCCCGACCCCGACGAGACCGGCACGCCCCTGGGCCGACGACTGGTCCTCGGCATGGTCGGGCTCGGCGCCGCCGGGCTGCTGGGTGCGCCCGTTCTGCAGCGCGCCCTGGAATCCGCACTCGGCGCGGCGGCCGACAAGGATCCGACGGGCCTCACGGGGCTGCTGCCGAACGGCGGCGGGTTCCGGTACTACTCGGTCGCCTCCTCGGTGCCCGAACGCGGTCCCGCCGACTACCGGCTGACCGTCGACGGCCTGGTCGAGCGCCCGGCCACGTACGATCTCGACGCGCTGCGGCGGCTCCCGCAGACCCGTGTGGTGCGGGACGTCCAGTGCGTCACCGGCTGGCGCGTACCGGGTACCGCCTTCGAGGGCGTCCCGGTGTCACGGCTGCTCGACGCCGCAGGCGTACGGCCGCAGGCGCGCGCCATCCGGTTCAGCTGCTTCGACGGCGCCTACACCGAGAGCCTCACCCTCCCCCAGGCGCGCCGGGACGACGTGATGGTGGCCTTGCGGATGCAGGACGAGCCGCTGGGCCACGCCCACGGCGGGCCGGCACGGCTGTACGTGGCCCCGATGTACTTCTACAAGTCCGCGAAGTGGCTCTCGGGCATCACCGTCACCGACGAGGTGGAACCCGGCTACTGGGAGCGGCTCGGCTATGACGTCGACGCGTGGGTCGGCCGATCGAACGGACGCGATGATGCCCCTACTGTCTGAAACGCCCGTGCGGGTACGCCGGTTCGGCAGGGCCCAGCGGTGGGTCCACCGCGCCACGGCCGTCCTGATGGGCGTGTGCGTGGCCTCCGCGGGGTGCCTCTACCTGCCGCAGCTCGCGGAGCTGGTGGGGCGCCGCCGTCTGGTCGTCACCGTTCACGAGTGGTCGGGGCTGCTGCTGTTGGTCCCGGTCCTGTTCGGCCTGGCGTCCCGTGCCCTGCGCGCCGACCTCGGCCGCCTGGGGCGGTTCGGTCCGCACGACGGGGTGTGGCTGCGCAGCGCCCTGCGGCGGAGTGGCGAGCGGCCGGCCGGGAAGTTCAACGCCGGGCAGAAGGTGTACGCGGGCTGGCTGGCCGGGGCGGTGCTGGTGATGCTGGGCACCGGGCTGCTGATGTGGCTGACCGGGCTCGCCCCGCTGGTCCTGCGGACCGGTGCCACCTTCGTGCACGACTGGCTGGCCCTGACGCTGGGCATCGTCGTCGCCGGGCACATCGGCATGGCCCTGCGCGATCCGGAAGCCCGGCGCGGCCTGCGCACGGGTTCCGTCGACCGGCGTTGGGCGGAGCGCGAACACCCGCTCTGGCGGCACGGCGGGTGACGGGCGGCACGCCACGGACACGGGGCAGCCCACCGCCCGCCACCCGCCCCCCGCCCCCCGCCCCCCGCCCCCCGCCCCCCGCCGGACCGTCCTACCCGCCGCCCGGCGCCCGCCGCCCGGCCCGTCAGCCTCCGTCGCGGACCGCGACGATCCCGTTGAACACGCCGACGTAGGCCGTACCGTCGGGACCGAGCGTGATCGGCGCCCAGTTGTTGTCGTACAGGGGTCCGGTGCCGGTCAGCTGACGCCAGCGGCGCTCACCGGTGCGGAAGTCCACCGCCGTGAGGTACCAGGCGTCGATGCCCCAGACGTTGGGCTCCTTCTCGTAGAAGTACAGCAGCCCGTTGCCGGTGGACAGTTTGGGTACGACGGAGGGAGAGCGGACGGCGCTCTGCCAGACCGTGTCGCAGCCGCTCCCGTCGGGGCGGACGTCGATGCGGCTGACTCCCCCGACGACCGACTTGCCCAGCAGCAGGCTGGTGGGGTTCTCGTAGCCGTAGTTGTTCTCGACGATGATGCTGTTGCCCCAGGTGATCAGGGAGTTGTCGGTGGTGGAGGCGCCGGAGCCGAACACCGGGACCTTGCAGACCAGCCGCCGGTCCGCCGGGACGTCCACCCCCCGCCGGTAGACCAGTACGTTCATCCGGTCCGCGGCGTTGTCGGTGATGGCGACGTAGCCGTCACCGAAGAGGTCCGGGGTGGTGCCGGAACCCTGGTTGACGGAGCCGGGTTTGGTTCCCGTCCCGCGGTCGTACGTCTGGCGCCACTGGACTTCGGGGGTGCCGTCGGCGGCGGCGCGGAAGCTGTACAGCGCGTGGTCCGTGACGATGGAGACGCCGTCCTCGGCGACGGAGAAGGAGTTCTGGATCTCCTCCCCCTGGAGCCGGATCGAGCGGATCTGCGAGGTGGCCGGGTCCACCGTGCCCACGCGTCCCTGACGGGTGACCCACCAGATGCGGCCGTCCCAGTCGGGCATCACGGAGGTGACGGGATCGCAGGTGCCGCTGGGCCACAGGCTGGTCCAGCCGACGCAGTCGTGCGGGACCTGCCCGGTGAGGTCCCAGTCGGCGTCGACGGTGAACTTCCAGCTGCCGTCGGGGTTCTGGGAATGGGCGAGGCGCAGGATGTGCTGGCGGGAGTCGGCCAGCACGGCGCGGTCCTGGTCGTCCAGGTAGAAGTAGGCGCCGCCCGAGGTGTCCTTGAAGATCTTCGAGAAGTCGAGGGAGGTGATGGTCTCGACGGTGGAGGAACGCTGCGGGAGCTGGTGTTCGGCCAGGGGGGCGAGGGTGTGCGGATCGAGGAGTTCGACCTTGAAGCCGGAGAAGGTGCCGCAGACGGTGACCAGCCGGCCGGCCTTGTCGAAGGTGGTGGTGGCGCATTCGCCGCCCAGAGCGGCGATCTTCTCGCTGCTCACCTCCGGGTTCTTGCCGAGCGGCCCGGACCAGGGCGAGGTGGCACTGCCCGCGGCGTCGGAGTGCATGCCGCTGCGGCCGTTGGGCGCGAGGTAGGGGTGCTGCGGCGGGGCTTGGCCGGGCAGCGCGACGGCGGCGGCCGGGGCGCCGTCGTACTGGCTGACCAGGCGGTGGCCGGGGGTTTGGGGTATCTCCTCGGCCTGCGCCGGTGAGATCCCGTACATCGCCACGAAGACGGCGACGGCGGGGACCGCGGCGCAGTTCAGCGCTCTTCGGAACATCCGGACTTCCTCCGTTCCCATCGGTTGTGTTGACACCACGTCTGACATCGCGCCGCCGCCAGACGCTAGGTCGAACCGTGGGAGGAGTCCATGGAGGAGCCGGATGATTCACGAACGCGCAACAGTCGGTCGCCGGGCGCGATCCAGGGACCCTGGGGCCCCGGGATCCGGGGTTCCGGGGGTTTCAGGGGTTGAGGCCGGAGACCACGCTCGCCGTCGCGGCGAGCCCGCTGTGGATGGTCGCGGCGATGCTGCTGCTCGCGAGGTAGAAGCCGAGCAGGACGCAGACGAGTGCGTGGGAGAACTTGAGGCCCCCGCCGCGCAGGAAGATCCACGCGAGGACGAGGAGCAGGACGATCACGGAGAGGGAAATCACCATCGAAGCCTCCTTCGGGCGCCGCCATGGTGGCGCAGAGGAGGGGCCCTTCGGGCGAAACATGCGTCCGCCGTACGGGTGTTGACCCTGTGTGACCCACCTGAGGTGTACGGCGCCCGGGACTTGCCGGGCCGCGTCGGGCCGTGCCATATATGTCTAGACCTTTACGAGCAGGCGGCGGAGGGCGTTCCCCGTGCGAGATCCCGCGAGACACCCCCTGGGGCGGACCACCGCCGCGCTCGCCCTCTGCCTGGCCCTGAACGCCTGCTCGGGAGGCGGGGCACGGTCGCCGCGCACCCCGGTCGGCATCACCGCCCAGGCCGGCAGCGCGACTTCCGTCCACGTGATGTGGGAAGCCGCCTCGGGCGGGAGCGCCGTGACGGGTTACCAGCTGTTCCAGGCGGACCGGCTGGTCCGGGACCTGCCCGCCGACAAGACGATGGTGGACGTCACCGGACTGAGCCCGCTGACCGCCTACGCCTTCGCCGTCCGGGCCAAGGACGCGGCCGGGCACCGCTCCCCCCTCAGCGCGGCCGCCCGCGTCACCACGCCGGCCGCCCGGGCCGAGGACCACCGGGCGCCCACCGCCCCGGCCACCACCACCGGCCGTGCCGAAGGCCCCCGGACGGCCCGGCTGAACTGGGCGCCGGCGAGCGACGACACCGGCGTGACGGCCTACGACATCTACCAGGGCGGCGTCCGGATCCACACGGCCGGCCCCGGCGAGACCTCCGCCACCCTGACCGGCCTCCAGCCCGGCACCCGCTACGGCTTCACGGTCCGGGCCCGGGACGGCTCCGACAACTCCTCCCCGGACGGCCCCCTCGCCGAGGTGACCACGGCCGCCGACCCGGCCCGGGGGCCGGACACCGCGCCGTCCGGCTTCACCGCGGCGGCGTCCCCGGGCACCGTCACCCTTTCCTGGACTGCTCCCGACACCGGGCAGGAGACCACCGAGTACCAGCTCTACGTCAACGGACAGCCCGTCACCGTCATCCAGTTCGGGGCCGGTGCGGTTCCCCGTGGAACGGTGGTGCACCGGCTGACGGTGACCGAGCCGGCGGGTACGGTCTGGTCCCTGAAACTGCGGGCCAGACTGCCCGACGGCAACTGGGGCGCCTTCACCCCCGAGCGGCGGACCGTCCTCGCCGGCTGAGCGGTGAACTTGAGATCCGGTGGTGATTCCGACGCGAACGGCGTGGCCGTGAAAGAAGATCACGCACAATACATCCGTGTTCGGTGAGTACTCGGTCAACAACAATCAGGCACACTCCGCAGGTAGCGCCCCTGGGCCAGACCCTCGCGCCGTGCCGGGAAACCTGCCGCCGGAACCGGCCGGGTTCATCGGACGGGAGCGCGAACTGGGTGATATGTCGGCGTTGTTGGGCCTGCACCGACTGGTCACCCTCACGGGTGTCGGCGGCGTCGGCAAGTCCCGGCTGGCCCTCCGGGCCGCCGCGAGCGGACGGCCCCGGCGCGACGGGGTCTGGTGGGTCGAGCTGTCACCGCTGCGCGATCCCGGCCTGCTCACCACCACCGTGGCGCACGCCGTCGGACTCGCGGACCACTCCGCGCGCCCCCTGGACGAGGAACTGTGCGCGTGGATGGCCGACAAGGAACTGCTCCTGGTCCTCGACACCTGCGAGCACCTGATCCCCGCATGCCGCCACCTCGTCGGTGAACTGCTGCAGTCCGCGCCCGGTCTGACGGTGCTCGTCACCTCCCGCGAACCGCTCGGCAGCCCTCGCGAGGTGGTCTTCGAGGTCCGCCCCCTGCCCTGCGAGGAACCGGACAGCGACGCCCTCGCCCTGTTCCGCGCCCGCGCCGAGGCCGCGATGCCCGAGACCGCCGAAGCGTTCCGGGACCCCGAACGGATGTTGCTGGCGGCCGAGGTGTGCCGCAGGCTGGACGGGATCCCGCTCGCCCTGGAACTGGCGGGCGCGCGGATGCGGTTGTGGACGCTGGAGCAGATGGTGCGGCGGCTGGACGCGCGGTTCGAGGTCCTTGCCGACACGCATGCGCTGCTGCCCCGCCACCAGACCCTGCGGACCGCGATCGGCTGGAGCCACGAGCTGTGCGCCCCGGTGGAACGGTTGCTGTGGGCCCGGCTCTCGGTGTTCACCGGGGACTTCGACGTGGCCGCCGCCCGGACGGTCTGCGCGGGCGGCCCGCTGCCCGCCGCCAGGGTGGAGCGGGTACTGGCCGCTCTGGTGGCCAAGTCCGTGGTCCGGCGGACCGAGGAGCGCGGCGCGGGAGCCCGGTACCGGATGCTGGACACGATCCGCGAGTACGGGCGCGACTGGCTGGCCGAACTCGGGGAGGTGCGCACGGTCGCGGACCGGCACGCCCACTGGTACGCGGCGCTGTCCCACGCGGCGGAGCGGGGCTGGCTGGGCCCGGGGCAGGTCGACTGGTACCGCAGGATGAGCGCGGAGCACGCGCAGGTGCGCACGGCCCTGGAGCACCTGCTGCGGACCGATCCGGCGGCGGCCCAGGAGATGGCCGGGGCGCTCTGGTTCTTCTGGTTCGCCTGCGGCCACGTCCACGAGGGCCGCGGTTTCCTGGAACGGGCGCTCGCCTGCGGCCCCCGCACCGGGCCGGCGTACACCCAGGCGGTGTGGACGCTCGGCCTGACGGCGCTGCTCCAGGGCGACATGGACGCGGCCGAGGAGCTGGGCCGGCGGTGCGCCCGCGAGGCGGCCCGGCTCGGCGACCCCGAACCGGAGCTGCGCGCCGCCTACTTGCGTGCCGTCTCGGTGATGATGCCGGGCGACCCGGTGGGGGCGCTCGCGCTGGCGGGACCCCGGGCGCGGGCCGCCCACGGCGGCCGGACGGACGGGACGGGCTGGCTGCTGTGCCGGCTGGCCTCCGGCTACGCGCTCTGCGACGAGCGGCGGTTCGAGGAGGCGGCCGAGGAGGCGCGGGGGCTGCGCGAGGCGTGTGCGGAGCTGGGTGAGCGCTGGCTGAGGGCCTACGCCGACTACATCCTGGCCGTCGCGGCGCTGGGCGTCGGCAACCACGGGGAGGCGGCCCGCCACGTACGGGCCATGCTGTCCGGCAAGCGGCTGCTGGGCGACCGCTTCGGCATCGCGCTCGGCCTGGACGTGCTCGCGGCGGCCGTGGCGGGGCTGGGCGACGGCGAACTCGCGGCGCGCCTGCTGGGGACCGGGCACGCCTGGTGGCGCACCGTGGGGCGCCCGCAGATGGGCTCCCCGTCCCTGACGGCCCTGCGGGACGAGGGCGAGCGGCAGGCCCGCGCGGCGATCGGCGACGCCGCGTTCGAGAGCGCCTTCCGGGGCGGCGCGGCGGCGGCCACCGCATGAGCGCGGGCCGCCGCGGTCCCCGTCTCCCGTAGCGTCAGGCAGGCCGCCGTCAGTACGGGAGGGGCCTGCCCGACGGGGTGCGCAGGTCCAGGTCTCGGGGGGCGGGCTTGGGGACGGGCTTGCGGATCAGCTGCTGGCGCATGCTGCCTCCTGGCTCAGACCAGGGCCGGTCGGCGGGGCTCCACCGTACGGCCGTCGGGGAGCAGCTCCCCGGTGTCGTCGAACACCACCAGACCGTTGCACAGCAGGCTCCAACCCTGTTCGGGGTGGAAGGCCACCGTGCGGGCAGCGTCGTGATCGGCGCTGTCGGCGGACGGGCAGGGGGGCTGGTGGGAGCACATGGCGCACCTCCTCGCAGTGTGGGGCGGGAGGGCCGGTGGTCACCCGGTCTGATCCGCGATCCACGGTGGCGGTGAGTATTACTGATCGCCGCCCCCTGACGGAACCCATATTCGCGGTCGAGTTCACGGTGTGTATGCCCGATTACCATGCGCTCATGCCGCCGATCCGGATCGTTCACCGCACTCGTCTGCCGGCCGCCGAGGCCTGGCTGAGGCTCACGGACTGGGCGCGCCACGGGGCGCAGGTCCCCTTCACCCGCACGACCGTCGAAACGGCGCCGCCCACGCGCGTCGGAACGCGCTTCACGGCGCGCACGGGAGTGGGGAGGGTCACCTTCGACGACCCGATGGAAGTCACCGTCTGGCGGCCGCCGACGACGGGTTCGGCGGGGCTGGTGCGTCTCGACAAGCGCGGGCGCGTCGTCCTGGGCTGGGCGGAGATCGAGGTCAGGCCGCTGGGGCCGGCCGGCGCTGAGGTGCACTGGCGCGAGGAACTGCGGGTGCGGGGGCTCGGGCGGTTCTTCGACCCGGCGCTGGCGGTCGCCGGCCGGCTCCTGTTCGGCCGCGCCCTCGCCCGGTTGCTGCGTTCCTGACAAGTCGGGCTAGGGTGCCGTGATCACCGCGCCCGGTGATGCCACCACGTCTTCCAGGGGAACCTCCATGGCCACTCCGCCACCGCAGCAGCAACAGGGCGCCGTCCCGCAGAACCCGTACGGCACGGCGCCCCAGCAGGGCGCGGCCGCGCAGCACAACCCGTACGCGCAGCAGCAGCCGCAGCCGCAGCAGGGGATACCGCACGGCAACCCCTACGCCGCCTACCAGCAGCAGCCCCAGTACCCGCAGCAGCCCGGGTACGCGTGCCGCGTGTGCGGCGCCCAGCCGGCCGCGCCCGGTACGGTGCGCGGGCACCAGGGTCTGGTGCTGATGATGCGGTTCCTGAGCACGCACGGCCCCTTCTGCCGTGACTGCGGTACCGCCGTCGTGCGCGACATGTCGGCGAAGACCCTGTGGCAGGGGTGGTGGGGTCCGGCCTCGCTGTTCATCACGCCGCTGACGGTGCTGGTCAACCTGGTGCCCCGGTCCGCCTTCCGCAAGCTCGCCCCTCCGGTGGGCGGCTTCCGGCCCCCGCTCGACCCGGGCAAGCCGCTCTGGCAGCGGCCCGCCGCGCTGGTCATCGCCGCACCGATGGTCCTGGTCGCGCTGGCGATCGTCGCGCTGGTCGTGATCGGCGCCGCGACCAGCTGAACGACGGCCGCCCCGTCCCCCGCGCGGGGGACGGGGCGGCCGCAGGCCCTGGCCCTAGCGGATCGGCATCCCGGAGAGCGTGCGGGCGATCACCAGGCGCTGGATCTCGCTCGTGCCCTCGAAGATGGTGTAGATGGCACTGTCTCGGTGCATGCGCTCCACCGGGTACTCCCGGGTGAACCCGTTGCCGCCGAGGATCTGCACCGCCTGGGCGGTGACCTTCTTGGCGACCTCGCTCGCGAAGAGCTTCGACATCGACCCCTCCGCCGAGGTGAACGGCTTGCCCGCCACCGCCATCCAGGAGGCCCGCCACACCAGCAGCCGGGCCGCGTCGATCTGCGTGCGCATGTCCGCGAGCTGGAAGGCCACGCCCTGGTTGTCGATGATCGGACGGCCGAACTGGGTCCGGGCCATCGCGTAGTCGAGGGCGACTTCGTAGGCGGCGCGCGCCGTGCCGACGGCCATGGCGCCCACGGCCGGGCGGGATGCCTCGAAGGTGGCCATGGCGGCGTTCTTGAGCCGCTCGCCGCCGCCCGCCTTGGCGCGCTCCCGGGCCCGCGCGAGGCGCTCGTCCAGCTTGTCCTTGCCGCCGAGCAGGCAGGAGCCGGGGACGCGGCAGTCCTCGAGCACCACCTCGGCGGTGTGCGAGGCGCGGATGCCGTGCTTCTTGAACTTCTGCCCCTGGGACAGGCCGGGGGTGTTCGGCGGCACGATGAAGGACGCGTGGCCCTTCGTGCCCAGTTCGGGGTCGACCACGGCGACGACGATGTGGACGTTGGCGATGCCGCCGTTGGTCGCCCAGGTCTTGGTGCCGTTCAGCACCCACTCGTCCTTGGCCTCGTCGTAGACGGCGCGGGTGCGCATCGCCCCGACGTCGGAGCCGGCGTCCGGCTCGGAGGAGCAGAAGGCGGCGACCTTGACATCGGTCGCGTCGCCGTACATCTGGGGGATCCAGGTGCCGATCTGCTCCTCGGTGCCGTTGGCGAGGACGCCGATGGCCGCGAGGCCGGTGCCGACGATCGACAGGGCGATGCCGGCGTCACCCCAGAAGAGCTCCTCCATCGCCATCGGGATGCCGAGGCCGGTCGGGTCGAAGAACTGCTGGGCGTAGAAGTCGAGGGAGTAGATCCCGACCTTGGCCGCTTCCTGGATGACGGGCCACGGGGTCTCTTCGCGCTCGTCCCACTCGGCGGCCGCGGGGCGGATCACGTCGGCGGCGAACCCGTGGATCCAGTCGCGCACCTGCTTCTGGTCGTCGTTGAGCTCCATGGTGAACTCCGCCATGTCCCCTCCAGCTGTTTCACGTACGTACCCGTCACCGTCACCGGCAGGCCGTTACCTGCGGTAACCAGCCACGGCGCCAGTCTGTTACCGACGAGTAAGCACTGTCAAGCGGGGCGCCGACCGGCCACGGGAGCACCTCCGGTTCGATCGGCAGGGTGTGCGGGGTGTTACGTTGCGTGGGCGTCACGCACATCGCAAGGGCGGGGAGACAAACACGTCATGGAGACCACGCAGCAGGCCGGCGAACCGGGAGCGGCCGAGCGCCGCAGGCGGGAGCTGCTCGAAGCGGCCGACCGCGTCGTCCTCAGGGACGGACCCAAGGCTTCGATGAACGCCATCGCGGCCGAGGCGGGCATCACCAAGCCCATCCTCTACCGCCACTTCGGCGACAAGGCCGGCCTCTACCAGGCGCTCGCCGTCCGGCACACCGACGCCCTGCTGGACTCGCTGCGGGCCGCACTGGACGCCCCGGCCGAGCGCCGCAGCCGGGTGGAGTCCACGCTCGACACCTACCTCGCGGCCATCGAGGCCCGGCCGCAGGTGTACCGGTTCCTGATGCACCCCGCGGAGGACTCCCAGTCCGCCGAACGCGGCTTCGACGTCGGCCTGCACTCGGCCCCGCTGCTGCGCCGCCTCGGCGAGGAGCTGGCGCAGGTCATCGGCGAACGCGTCGACCTCGGCCCGGGCTCCGAGCGCCTGGCCCGGGTGTGGGGTCACGGCATCGTCGGCATGATGCACGCGGCGGGCGACTGGTGGCTCGGCGAACGCCCTTGCGAACGCGCCGAGTTGGTGGCCGCGCTGACCGACCTGCTGTGGGGCCGCCTGGCCACGGCCGGCAACCGCCTGGGCGGGCCCGGCTTCTGAGTGCGGCCCGGTCCCGGCCGCGGCCCGGCCTCTGCGGGCGGACCGCCTCCCGTCAGGACTCGCGGCCCAGGGCCAGGAGTCCGCGCGCGCCCCACGCCGTCTTGCCGATCGCCCGCCGCAGCCGGCGCGCCCGCAGTCCGGTGACCCGGTCCGCGTACACCGTGCCCTCCAGGTGGTCGCATTCGTGCTGGAGGCAGCGGGCGAAGAACCCGGTGCCCTCGATCCGTACCGGCGCGCCGTCGGAGGTGACCCCCTCGACGACGGCGTGGTCGAAGCGGACCGTGCCGGCCTCCAGGCCGGGCAGCGACAGGCAGCCCTCGGGGCCGCGGAACTCGTCCCCGTCGGCGCTCACCAGGCGGGGGTTGACCACGTGTCCCACGTGGCGGACGTCCTCGTCGTCGGGGCAGTCGTAGACGAACACCCGCTGCCCGACCCCGATCTGGTTCGCGGCGAGGCCGACGCCCTGGGCCGCGTACATCGTGGCGAACATGTCCTCGATGAGCCGGTCGAGGGAGGGTCCGAACCCGGTGACCTCGGCGCACGGCGAGTGGAGCACCGGATCGCCCAGCAGGCTCATGGTGCGGACGAGTCCGGTGGTGCCGGGGATGGGGCGCTGTCGCATGGCCGTAAGCGTACGACGGGCGAAGATATGAGCAGATCCGCGCCGCCCCTGGGGCGCCGCGGTCAAGGCCCCGGCAGGTACTGGATAGGCTGGGGCCGACCGACGCAAGGAGGACAAGGGACGATGGCAGGCAACACGGAGCCGCTTTCGCCGCGGGCCAAGCTGGCCGTGACGGCGGGCAAGGCCGCGGCGGCGGTGTCGCGGGCCGCGGGACGCGGAAGCGGATCGGTGATCGGTGGCAAGGTCGCACTCAGGCTGGACCCCGATCTCCTCGGCGCGCTGGCGCAGCATCTCGACGTCGTCCTCGTCTCCGCGACGAACGGCAAGACCACGACGACCCGCCTGATCGCCGAGGCGCTGCGGGCCAGCGGTCCGGTGGTCTCCAACGCGCTGGGCGCGAACATGCCGGCCGGGATCACCTCCGCGCTGGCGGGCGGCTCGGACGCCAAGTACGGCGTCATCGAGGTCGACGAGAAGTACCTGGCCGGAGTGGCCCGGGACGTGACCCCCAAGGTGATCGCCCTGCTCAACCTCTCCCGCGACCAGTTGGACCGCGCGGCCGAGACCCGCATGCTGGCCGAGAAGTGGCGCGAGGGGCTCCAGGGCTCGAAGGCCGTCATCGTGGCCAACTGCGACGACCCGCTGATCGTGTGGTCCGCGTCCTCCTCGCAGAACGTGGTGTGGGTCGCGGCCGGCCAGGAGTGGAAGGACGACGCCTGGTCGTGCCCCTCCTGCGGTGGCGTCATGCAGCGCCCGGGCGACGACTGGTTCTGCGGCGAGTGCGGCTTCCGCCGCCCCACCCCCAGCTGGGTGCTCTCCGGCGACCACGTACTGGACCCGCACGGAAGCGCCTGGCCGATCCACCTCCAGCTGCCCGGCCGTGCCAACAAGGCCAACGCCGCCACCTCGGCCGCCGTCGCAGCCGTCTTCGGCGTCCCGCCGCAGGTCGCGCTGGAGCGGATGTACCAGGTGCAGGCCGTCGCCGGCCGCTACGACGTGGTCTCCTTCCAGGGCCGTGAGCTGCGGCTGCTGCTCGCCAAGAACCCGGCGGGCTGGCTGGAGACGTTCTCGCTGATCGACCCGCCGCCGACGCCGGTGATCCTGTCCGTCAACGCGCGCGGCGCCGACGGCACGGACACCTCCTGGCTCTGGGACGTGGACTACCCGCGCCTGGCCGGGCACCCCATCTTCGTGATCGGCGACCGCAAGCTGGACCTCGCGGTGCGCCTGGAGGTCGCGGGCCTGGACTTCCGCGTCTGCGAGACCCTGGACGAGGCCGTGCAGCTCGCCCCGCCCGGACAGATCGAGCTGATCGCCAACTACACCGCATTCCAGGACGTGCGCCGCCGCGTCGGCAACTAGTACTCATACCTCCAGAGGACACAAGAGCATGAGCGACAACAGTCTGCGTCTGGTGTGGGTCTACCCGGACCTGCTCAGCACGTACGGAGACCAGGGCAACGCCCTCGTGGTGGAGCGCCGGGCGCGCCAGCGCGGCCTGGACGTGCAGCGCGTGGACGTGCGCAGCGACCAGCCCATTCCCACCTCCGGTGACATCTACCTGATCGGCGGTGGCGAGGACCGGCCGCAGCGCCTGGCGGCGGAGCGCCTGCTGCGCGACGGCGGCCTGGAGCGGGCCGTCTCGAACGGGGCGATCGTCTTCTCGGTCTGCGCCGGGTACCAGATCCTCGGCAACGAGTTCGTCAACGACGTGGGCGAGCGCCAGCAGGGCCTGGGCCTGCTGGACGTGGTCACGGTCCGCGGCGAGGGCGAGCGGTGCGTCGGCGACGTCCTCGCCGACATCGACCCGCGTCTGAACCTGCCCCCGCTGACGGGCTTCGAGAACCACCAGGGCGTGACCCACCTCGGTCCGACGGCCAAGCCCTTCGCCCGCACCCGGCTGGGCCGGGGCAACGGAACCGGCGACGGCACCGAAGGCGCGTACAACGACACCGTGTTCGGTACCTACATGCACGGTCCCGTGATGGCCCGCAACCCGCAGATCGCGGACCTGCTGCTGAAGCTGGCCCTCGATGTGAACGCGCTGCCGGGCCTCGACGACCGCTGGTACGAGGCGCTGCGCGACGAGCGCATCGCGGCGGCCACGCAGCCCGCGTAACGCGTCCGTCACGCCCCGTTCGGCCCGGATTCCCCTTGGGGGGTCCGGGCCGGCGTGCGTTCGTACGACGGATGTGACCAGCATGTGGAGGATGGTTCAGTCCGGTGGGAATCCGCTTGTAGGCTGGCGGGCAGTACCAACCGGACGACGTGGTCCGGTCGTCGGCCCACGTTGCAAAGGTTCTTCCTGCCATGCGCATTGGTGTGCTCACTTCCGGAGGCGACTGCCCCGGCCTCAACGCCGTCATCCGCTCCGTCGTGCACCGCGCCGTCGTCGACCACGGCGATGAGGTGATCGGCTTCCACGACGGCTGGCGTGGCCTGCTGGAGTGCGACTACCGCAAGCTCGACCTGGACGCGGTCAGCGGCATCCTGGCCCGCGGCGGCACCATCCTCGGCTCCTCCCGCGTCCAGCCCGCGCACCTGCGCGACGGCGTGGAGCGGGCCCGGGGGCACCTCGCGGACCTCGGCCTGGACGCGATCATCCCGATCGGCGGGGAGGGCACCCTCAAGGCGGCGAACCTGCTGTCCGAGGGCGGCCTGCCCATCGTCGGCGTCCCCAAGACCATCGACAACGACATCGCCTCCACCGACGTGACCTTCGGTTTCGACACCGCCGTCGGGGTCGCCACCGAGGCCCTGGACCGGCTCAAGACCACCGCCGAGTCCCACCAGCGGGTGATGGTCGTCGAGGTCATGGGCCGCCACACCGGCTGGATCGCGCTCCACTCCGGCATGGCTGCGGGCGCGCACGCCATCGTCGTGCCGGAGCGCCCCTTCGACATCGAGGAGCTGACCGCGATCGTCGGCGAGCGGTTCTCGGCCGGCAAGCGGTTCGCCATCGTCGTGGTCGCCGAGGGCGCCAAGCCCGCCCCGGGCAGCTCGATGGCGCTGGAGTCGGGCGGTACCGACATGTACGGCCACGAGCGGTTCGCCGGCATCGGCAACCGGCTCGCCGTCGAGCTGGAGGACCGCCTCGGCAAGGAGGCCCGTCCGGTGATCCTCGGCCACGTGCAGCGCGGCGGCACGCCGACCGCGTACGACCGCGTCCTGGCCACCCGCTTCGGCTGGCACGCGGTGGAGGCCGCACACCGGGGCGAGTTCGGCATGCTGACCGCGCTGCGCGGTACCGACATCGTGATGGTGCCGCTCGCCGACGCCGTACGGAGCCTCAAGACGGTCCCGGTCGAGCGCTACGACGAGGCGGAGACCGTTCTGTGATGTTTCCCCCCTTCTGACACCGCCCCCGGACGCTTCGGCGTCCGGGGGCGGCACTACTGTGGTGGAGCGCCACAGTCAAGGGAGTGAACACATGGATCACAGCGGTCACGGCATGGACATGAATATGGACATGGACATGGACCTGCCGCCGTTCACTCTCGGGCGCGGGCTGGAGTTCTCCTTCGACGCCTTCTTCCTGATCGGCTCGCTGCTGGGTCTCGGCCTGTACCTGTGGGGCGTGGTGCGGCTGCGCAGGCGCGGGGACGGGTGGCCGGTGGGCCGGACCGTCTCCTTCACCGCCGGTGTGCTGACCGTGGCCCTGATGATGTGCACCAAGCTGAACGACTACGGCATGGTCATGTTCAGCGTGCACATGGTGCAGCACATGGTGATCAGCATGGTTTCCCCGATCCTGCTGCTGCTCGGCGCTCCGGTGACGCTGACGTTGCGCGCGCTCCCGCCGGCCGCCCGGGGCGTCAAGGGACCGCGCGAGCTGCTGCTGATGCTGTTGCACAGCCGCTACCTCAAGGTGATCACCCACCCGGCGTTCACGATCCCCCTGTTCATCGCCAGCCTCTACGGCCTCTACTTCACCCCTCTGTTCGACTCCCTGATGCAGAGCAGGACCGGGCACATCGCGATGATGGTCCACTTCCTGGCCGTAGGCCTGATCTTCTTCTGGCCGATCATGGGCGTGGACCCGGGTCCGCACCGTCCCGGCTACGTGATGCGGATGCTGGAGCTGTTCGCCGGCATGCCGTTCCACGCGTTCTTCGGCATCGCGCTGATGATGGCCAGCGAGCCGATGATCAAGTCGTACGCGAACCCGCCGGCCTCCCTGCACGTCGACGCGCTGCTCGACCAGCAGTGGGGCGGCGGCATCGCCTGGGCCTTCAGCGAGATCCCCTCGGTGCTGGTGCTGATCGCTCTGGTCTACCAGTGGTACCGCTCGGAGCAGCGGGCCGCCAAGCGTTCCGACCGGGCGGCGGAGCGCAACGGGGACCAGGAGCTGGAGGCGTACAACTCGTATCTCGCCTCGCTCCAGGGGCGTGGCCGGTAGCGCGGCGGCCCCTCCCCGCGCCACCATGGGGCATGAGCGGATCCGTTAAGGCGATGGCCGTGCTGACCTTCGGCTCTCTGGTGGCCGTCGCGGCGTACTCCGTGGTGCTCGGCAGCAACGGCTGGCTGTGGTTCGTGTGGGTTCTGCTGGGCATGCTGACCGCCGGGCTGGCGGCCTCCCGCAGTAGGTGATCTGCCCATCCGGCACCGGGTGCGCCACCCTGACGTGTCCGCCAGGTGAAGGGAAACGGCCGGTGTTCTACCACTTGCTCAAGCACGTGCTGCTCGGCCCGCTGCTGCGGCTGCTGTTCCGGCCGCGTATCGAGGGCCTGGAGAACATCCCGCCGGAGGGCCCGGCGATCATCGCCGGCAACCACTTGTCGTTTTCCGACCATTTCCTGATGCCGGCGATCCTCAAACGCCGGATCACCTTCCTGGCGAAGGCCGAGTACTTCACCGGCCCGGGCGTCAAGGGGCGGCTGACGGCCGCCTTCTTCCGCAGCGCCGGCCAGATCCCGGTGGACCGCTCCGGCAAGGACGCCGGACGGGCGGCGCTGCGCGAGGGGCTCGGCGTCCTCGCCAAGGGGGAGCTGCTCGGCATCTACCCGGAGGGCACCCGCTCGCACGACGGGCGGCTCTACAAGGGCAAGGTCGGCGTGGCCGCGATGGCGCTCGGCGCGGGCGTGCCGGTCGTGCCCTGCGCGATGGTCGGCACCTTCGAGATCCAGCCGCCGGGGCAGAAGATCCCCAACATCCGGCGGGTCACGATCCGCTTCGGCCGGCCGCTGGACTTCTCGCGGTACGAGGGCCTGGAAGGCGAGCGGGCGGTCCTGCGGGCCGTCACCGATGAGATCATGTACGCGGTCCTGGAGCTGTCCGGCCAGGAATACGTCGACCGGTACGCCGCCGAGGTGAAGGCGGAGGAGGAGCAGGCACGGAAGAAGGCCCGGCGCAGGACGCGCTGAGCCTTCTCCGTGTTCGTGCCCGGGTGCTGCCTGGTGCTGCCTGGTGCTGCCGACGACCTAGCGGACGGCCGGGAGCTCCTCACGCGGCGCCAGCTCGGCGCCCTGGGACACGGCCGCCGACTTGGCGGTGGCCGGGGCCGGGGCGACCGGCGTGGCGTGCGGCTCGCACGTCACGTCCTGCGCGTCGACCTTGCCGGTCAGCAGGTAGCTGTCCACCCGGGTGTTGATGCAGGGGTTCACCAGGCTGGTGACACCGTGCGAGCCCGCGTTCTTCTCGGTGATCAGACGCGAACCGCCGAGGCGGCGGTGCATCTCGACGCCGCCCGCGTACGGGGTGGCGGCGTCGCGCTCGCTCTGGACGACGAGGACCGGCGGCAGACCGCGCTTGGCGCTCGCGCCGACCTCGATCGGGCTGCTCTGCTTGGACTTCCAGGTCGCGCAGGGCAGGTTCATCCAGGCGTTGGACCAGGTCAGGAAGGGGTACTTCTTGTGCAGCGCGGTGTTGTCCCGGTCCCACTTGGCCCAGCTGGTGGGCCACTTGGCGTCGGCGCACTCGACCGCGGTGTAGACGGCGTTGCCGTTCTCCGTCGCGATGTTGCCCTTGATGTCGGCGAGGTCGGGGGTGACCGCGTCGATCAGCGGCTGCTCGTCACCGGCGACGTACGCGCTCAGGGCCTGGGCGGTGGGCACCCAGGAAGAGTCGTAGTACGGGGCGCTCTGGAAGAAGCCGATCAGCTCCGCCGGACCGGCCACGCCGCCCAGCGGGTTGGCCTTGGCCTTGGCCCGCAGTTCCAGCCACTTGGCCTCGACCTTGGCGCGGGTGTCGCCGACGTGGAAGACGGCGTCGTTCTTGGCGACCCAGTCCTCCCAGTCGTTCCAGCGCATCTGGAAGGCGACGTCCTGTTCCAGGTTGGCCTGGTACCAGATGTTGTCCTGCTCCGGGTTGACCACGCTGTCGACGATCATGCGGCGCACGTGGCCCGGGAACAGGGTCGCGTAGACCCCGCCGAGGTAGGTGCCGTAGGAGACGCCGAGGTAGTTCAGCTTCTTCTCGCCGAGCGCGGCCCGGATGACGTCCAGGTCACGCGCGGTGTTCGGCGTGGTCATGAACGGCAGCATCTCGCCGCTGCGCTCCTTGCAGCCGTCCGCGTACTCCGCGGCGAGCTTGCGCTGGGCGCGCTTGTCGGCCTCGTTGGACGGGACCGGGTCCGCCTTCGGGACCTTGACGTACTCCTGCGGGTCGACGCAGGAGATCGGCGCCGAGTGGCCGACGCCGCGGGGGTCGAAGCCCACGAAGTCGTACGCCTTGGCGGTGTTGACCCACAGCGGGGACTTGGTGGTGATCCGGCGCGGGAAGCGCATGCCGGAGCCGCCCGGGCCGCCGGGGTTGTAGACGAGCGCGCCCTGGCGCTCTTCCTTGGTGCCGGTGCTCAGCGCACGGTCGACGGCGAGGTCGATGGTCTTGCCGTACGGCTTGGCGTAGTCGAGCGGGACCTTGACCCAGCCGCACTGGATCGGCTTCTCGAAGCCCCAGTCGGCCGGGCAGTCCTTCCAATCGATCCCGGTGCGGGCGGCGCGGGCGGCGGCGACCTGAACGCCGATCGCCTCGTTGTAGCCGTTGTCACCGGAGGCCGGAGCGGCCTCGGCGGTCGGGGCGAGCAGCAGGCTCGCCGCCAGAGCGCCGGTGATCAGAGTGGCGGCGCTCCCCAGCGCCGCGGTGCGTATCACGTGGTTGTTCCCCCTGCGTCATGTGCCGTCACGGGCAGCCGTGTTGGTCTGTTTCGGTCGTTGACGTGCAGGGGGATCCTTGCGCCTGACCGGGAGCGGGCGACAGTGCACGGTCCGGTTCTTTGCCAAGCCGATATCCGGACGAGTGTGTACCGCTGAGCGGTGTCCGGTTCGCCCCAGGTCCGCCCTCCCGTTACCAGCCGTACGTCGCGCAGGCCGCGTCGAGCAGTTCCCGCAGCCGCAGCGCGTCCGGGGCGAGGGCCGTCACCAGGACGGCCGGCCCGGCCAACGGGGTCGCCGCCGCGAACTCGCCCAGCACCGCGGGTGTCGGCGGGGCCTCGGCGAACTGCGGGTCCACCACCAGGAGCTGGCCGAGCGCCCGGTGGCCCGCGAGTCCCGCCGGGCCGTCCCAGCCACCGGGGGCTCCCGGCCCGCAGGCCAGTTCCTGGTCGAGCAGCGGGCGGCCGCCACGGGAGACGGTGAGGCGGCTGCGCAGCAGGCCCGGTGCCTCCCCGGTGCGGCCGAGCACCTGCTCCTCGCGCAGCAGCAGCCTGGCGGTGGGGGCGAGTTCCACGCGGGTGCGCACCCGCAGGTCACTGCCGCGTACGGAGACCAGCGGCTCCGGCAGCCAGCGCACGGCCGCCTCCTCGGCCAGCGTCAGCCGTACGTCATACCGCGCGGGCGCGCCGCCCCGGCCGGGCAGTGCCAGGGTGGCCGCCGCCGAGCGGAGCCCCAGCCGGGCCCCCGGTCCGGCGTCGGCCTCGACGCTCAGGTGGTCTCCGCCGAGCGGTGCGGACATCGCGCCGACGAGCATCACGCCGGCCTCGGCGCCCTCGCCGCGGGTGCGGCGCAGCGCGAGCGGGCCTTCCCCGGCCAGCAGCGGCAGGGCGGTGCCGCCCCGGCCGTCGGCCACGGCGGCGATCCGGGCGGTGGCCCGCAGCCCCGCCGGAGCGTGGGCCCCAGGGGCGACGGGGGGTGCGCTGGTCACCGTACGGCCCAGACCGCGATCCGTTCGCGCACCCAGTCGGCCACCGGGGTGACGCCCTCGGGCCCGCGCAGGGACTGGAACGCCACGGGCAGGTCGCCGCGCTGCTCGGCGGCGTCACGGGCCATCCGGTCCAGGTCGGAGCCGACGTGCGGGGCGAGGTCGGTCTTGTTGACGATGAGCAGGTCGGCGGTGGTGACGCCGGGTCCGCCCTTGCGCGGGATGTCGTCGCCGCCGGCCACGTCGATGACGAAGATCTGGGCGTCGACCAGGCCCCGGGAGAAGGTGGCGGTCAGGTTGTCCCCGCCGGACTCGACGAGGATCAGGTCCAGGGGACCGACGTGCTCCTCCAGTTCCTCGACCGCCTCCAGGTTGGCGGAGATGTCGTCCCGGATGGCGGTGTGCGGGCACGCCCCGGTCTCGACGGCCGCGATCCGTTCGGGCGGCAGGACCGCCTCGCGGAGCAGGAACTCGGCGTCCTCGCGGGTGTAGATGTCGTTGGTGACGACGGCCATGGACAGTTCGGAGCGCAGGGCCCGGCACAGCGCGGCGACGGTGGCGGTCTTGCCGGAGCCGACCGGTCCCCCGAGGCCGACGCGCAGGGCGCGGCGCGTGCCGTCGGCCCGTACGGGCTCGGCGCTGTGCGTGTGGCGGTGGGGATAGCTCCCGCCGTGGTCGAGGTGCATGGTTTCTCCTTGGGTGGGGGGCGGTCAGGAGGCGAAGAGCCGGACCGGCCAGTCGGCGTGGACCTGCGCCGCGATGTCCAGCAGCGGGGAGGAGGAGGCGGGCAGCGCCTCCAAGCCCTCGTGACGGGCCAGCAGGGCGGCGCTCGCGGCCCGCCCGGACACGGCGTCGAGTGCGGGGGCGAGGCCGGCCAGTACCGCGCTCGCCTCGAAGGGGTCCAGGCCCAGCAGCCGCACGGTCGCGGTGGCGGGACCGCTGACGCTCTCGTACGCCGCCACGTGCGCGGCGTCCAGGGGCCCGAGCCCGGCGGCCCGCGCGGTGACGCCGAGCACCACGGGCTGGTGGGCCCCGCGCGGGAAGGCTGCGGCGAGGTCGTCGAGTTCGGCGGCCGGCCAGGTGGCCCGGGCGGCGCGCAGCAGCTGCCGGCCGAGCCGCCGCGCGGCGAACCGCAGCGCGGGCGAGGGGGTGCGGGCGTCGGCGGCGGCGTCGAGTTCCGCCGGGTCGAGGCCGTGGGCGGCGGCCGCCGCGAGTGCGGCTGCGACGAGGCCCGAGGTGTGCAGCCGGCCCCGGCAGAACTCGGCGAGCGTGGCGGCGTCGTGGATCCGGCCCGCCTTGCAGGCGGCCTCCGCCCCGCCGGAGTGGGCGTGCCCTCCGGCGGGGAAGCGGCCGTCGGCGAGGACGAGCAGCGTGGCGAGGCTCATCGGCAGACGCCCATCAGAACAGGAAGTATCTCTGTGCCATGGGCAGTTCCGCCGCCGGGGCCGACTCCACGACCTCACCGTCGATGGTGACGGTGAAGGTGTCGGCTTCCACCTCGACCCTGGGCATGGCCTCGTTGTTGCGCATGTCCGTCTTGCTCACCTTGCGGGTGCTTTCGATGGCCACGAACTGCTTGTCGAGACCGAGCCGTTCGGGCAGGCCGTCGTCGAGGGCGGCCTGCGCGGTGAAGTTGATCGAGTTGAGGGCCGGCGCGCGCCCGAGGGCCCCGTACATGGGCCGGGGCAGGATGGGCTGCGGGGTGGGGATGGAGGCGTTGGCGTCGCCCATCTGCGCGTAGGCGATCTGGCCGCCCTTGACGACGACCTCCGGCTTGACCCCGAAGAAGGCGGGGGTCCACAGGACCAGGTCGGCGAGCTTGCCGACCTCGACCGAGCCGATCTCGCGGGCGAGGCCCTGGGCGATCGCGGGGTTGATCGTGTACTTGGCGACGTAGCGCCGGGCACGGTGGTTGTCGGCCGGGCCGTCGCCGGGCAGGAAGCCGCGCCGCTTCTTCATCACGTGGGCGGTCTGCCAGGTGCGCAGCACGACCTCGCCGACCCGGCCCATGGCCTGGGAGTCGGAGGAGATGATGGAGATGGCGCCGAGGTCGTGCAGGACGTCCTCGGCGGCGATGGTGGACGGCCGGATGCGGGACTCGGCGAAGGCGAGGTCCTCGGGGACGGCCGGGTTGAGGTGGTGGCAGACCATCAGCATGTCGAGGTGTTCCTCGATGGTGTTGACGGTGTGCGGCCGGGTGGGGTTGGTGGAGCTGGGCAGGATGTTCGGCTCGGAGACCACGGTGATGATGTCCGGTGCGTGGCCGCCGCCCGCGCCCTCGGTGTGGTACGAGTGGATGGTCCGCCCGGCGATGGCCGCGAGGGTGTCCGCGACGAACCCGGCTTCGTTGAGCGTGTCGGTGTGGATGGCGACCTGGGCGCCGGTCTCCTCCGCGACGGTCAGGCAGGCGTCGATGGCGGCCGGGGTGGCCCCCCAGTCCTCGTGGATCTTGAAGCCGAGGGCGCCGCCGCGCAGCTGGGAGTACATGCCCTCGCGGGACATGGTGTTGCCCTTGCCGAGCAGGCCGATGTTGACGGGGTAGGCCTCCAGCGCCGCGAACATCCTGGCCAGGTGCCAGGGTCCGGGGGTGACGGTGGTGGCCTTGGAACCCTCGGCGGGTCCGGTGCCGCCGCCGACGAGGGTGGTGATGCCGGAGGCGAGGGCCTCGTCGATCACGGTGGGGGCGATGAAGTGCACGTGCGCGTCGATGGCGCCGGCGGTGACGATCTTCCCGTTGCCGGCGATGATCTCGGTTTCGGGGCCGATGACCAGGGCGGGGTCGACCCCGTCCATGGTGTCGGGGTTGCCGGCCTTGCCGATGCCGCAGATCCGCCCGTCGCGGATGCCGAGGTCCGCCTTGACGATGCCCCAGTGGTCGAGGATGACCACGCCGGTGATCACCGTGTCGGGGGCGCCTTCGGCGCGGGTGGTGCGGGCCTGGCCCATGGACTCGCGGATGACCTTGCCGCCGCCGAAGACGGCTTCGTCCCCCGAGTGTCCGGGGCCGCCGCTGAGGTCCTGTTCGATCTCCACGAAGAGGTCGGTGTCGGCGAGCCGGATGCGGTCGCCCTTGGTCGGTCCGAAGAGGTCGGCGTACGTCCGGCGCGAGATCTCAGCCATCGAGCGGCCCTCCGGTTTCCCCGCGCAGGCCCGGCACGGTGCGCAGGCCCCCCAGCGGGACGAGTTCGACGGAGACGGGGATGCCCGGCTCGAAGCGGACGGCGGTACCGGCGGCGATGTTGAGCCGGAGGCCGTGGGCTGCGGCGCGGTCGAAGTCGAGGCCCGGGTTGACTTCGGCGAAGTGGTAGTGGGAGCCGACCTGCACGGGGCGGTCGGCGGCGTTGAGCACGGTGAGACGGGTGATGGCGCGGCCTTCGTTCAGGCGCACCGGACCGTCCCCGAAGACGATTTCGCCGGGGATCATGCGGGTGCTCCCGTTCAGACGATGGGGTCGTGGACAGTGACGAGCTTGGTGCCGTCCGGGAAGGTCGCCTCGACCTGGACGTCGTGGATCATCTCGGGGATCCCCTCCATGACCTCTTCGCGGCGCAGCACGGTGCGGCCGGAGGCCATGAGCTCGGCCACGGTCCGCCCGTCGCGGGCGCCTTCGAGGATGTGCGAGGTGATCAGGGCCACCGCCTCGGGGTGGTTGAGGCGCACCCCGCGCGCCCTGCGCTTTTCGGCCACATCAGCCGCGACGTGGATGAGCAGTCTTTCCTGCTCGTGCGGTGTCAGTTGCACACGTATCACCAAGTTTCCGGGACAAGATCAACTTCGCGCCAAGAAGACCCTAAGCCGCTTCAACACTTTGTTGACCTGCGCATATCCGTGCCAAGCATGTCTTGCCCAACACAGGGAGAGACTTTCCGGTCCGATCACCACTGCTTTACCGGCTCATGGCTGATCATTGGCGGAAGCACGCGGGCGCCAGAGTAGAACCCGCACTTTTCCGCCGGGTTAACCCACGTTTCCGGGAGGCGTCCGGTTCAACCCGTGGGCGAGTTCCGCGGGCTTGCGCATACCGAGGCCGCATGGAGGTCAACATGCTGAACCCCGTCCGCAACATCACGTTCGACGCCCTCGACCCTTGGAAGGTCGCGCGGTTCTGGTCCGAGGTGACCGGCTACGCGATCGCCGAGGACGGCGTGGAGGGCGACGAGGAGATCCAGTTGGAGCCGGGTCAGCCCGGTGCGCCGGGCCTGCTGTTCATCCGGGTGCCCGACGGAAAGAAGGTGAAGAACCGGGTGCACCTGGACATCCAGCCGCCCACGGGCACCCGGGACGAGACGGTCGAGCGGCTCGTCGGTCTCGGGGCGCGGGTCGTGGACGACCGCCGGGACGAGGACGGCATCGCCGGCTGGGTCGTGCTGGCCGACCCCGAGGGCAACGAGCTGTGCATCGAACGCAGCGCGACGGAGCGCGGCATCGCCTGAGCGGGGCCGGCCCGCTCAGCCCCGGGCGCAGCCGGGCCGGCGGATGCCCGGCACCCTCAACAGCCGGTGGCGGTCCTCGCCGGGGCCCCCGCCGCCCAGGGCAGTGCGATCCACACCGTCTTGCCGCCGTCCTCGGTCGGCGTGACGGAGAGCCGGCCGCCCGCCTCCGCGGCGAGCCAGCGGATGATGACCATCCCCCGGCCGTTGTCCTGCTGGACGGCGGCCGGCAGCCGCCGGGGCCGGCGCGGATGGCTGTCGGTCACCCCGACCCGCAGCCACTCTCCGCGCTCCAGGTGGACGTCCACGGTGAAGGTGGGCGACTGGCCGAAGGTGTGCTGCACCGCGTTGGTCGCGAGTTCCGAGACGATCAGCCGGACGGTGTCGGCCGTCTCGGACTCCTCGGGCAGTCCCCATTCACCGAGCACCTCCACGACGTACCGGCGGGCAGCGGCGACCGCGGCCGGGTCGCTCGGCAGAGTGACGGATGCTTCCTGGTGATCTGCCATGGCGACGTCCCTTTCCCACCGGGGCGCAGCCGCCCCGGATCTACGCTGAGCGTCAGAGTGCACCCATCGTGCCGCCGTTTCCTTCGTTCCCCCAAGATATGCATATATCTGTCGCTCGATGCGGTGAACTCTGCTACGGAAGAGCGTATTTGGACGGCAGACTGGTGCGAGGTGTGCCGGTGGAAGGAGAGCGGGTATGCAGCACGGCCCCGCGGTACGCCGCCGCAAGCTGGGCGAGGAATTGCGTGCGCTCCGTGACCGCAGTGGTCTCACCAGTGGTGAGGCCGCCCGGTTGGTGGGGTGGCACCAGTCGAAAATCAGCCGCATCGAAACGGGTCGAAGTGGCGTGAAAACGGCAGACATCCGCCTCCTGCTCGACGCCTACGGGGACGTGGTGAGCACCCAGCAGCGGGCGCTGCTGGAGGCTTTGGGGGCCTCGGCGGCGGGCCCCGGGGCGGGGGCAGACCGCGCGCCGGGCCGCCAGTGGTGGCACGACTACCGGGGGCTGCTGCCCCAGGAATACCGGGACTTCATCAGCCTGGAGGCGGGGGCCCGCTCCGCCCGTACCGTCGAACTCTCGGTGGTTCCGGGTCTGTTGCAGACGCCGGAGTACGCGCGCGCCGTGACCAGGGCCGCGCTGGGCGGGCTGCCGGAGCCGAAGGTGGACGCGCTGGTCGACGTACGTCTGGCACGCCAGTCGGTACTGCGCGCCGACCCCCCGCTCGAACTGAGCGCGGTACTGGACGAGGCGGTGCTGCGCCGGCAGATCGGCGGGGCGGGGGTGATGCGGGAGCAGTTGCGGCACCTGGTGGAGGTGGCACGGCTGCCCCAAGTGCGCCTACAGGTACTGCCGTTCAGCGTGGGGGGTCATCTCGGCCTGACCGGACCGTTCGTAATTTTCTCATTTCCGAACATCGCCGATCTGGATGTGGTGGTCCTCGACCATTTGACGAGTAGCCTCTACCTGGAGCGGAAGGAAGACCTAGAGGCGTACAGCGCCGCGTTCCGCACCATCCAGGCGCACGCCCTCCCGCCCCAGGACTCGTCGGATCTGATCAGCTCTATCGCTGACGACGCGTAAGGAGGCACCCCCGTGTCCGCAACCCCCTTATCCACCAGCGGACTTCTGATCGGCGCGCGGTGGCGGCGGAGCAGCCGCAGTACCGGAATGAACAACTGCGTGGAAGCAGCCGTCCTCAGTGGCGGTCTCCTGGCCGTCCGCGACTCCAAGCGGACGGAGGGCCCGGCCCTGCTCTTCACCGGACCCGCCTGGGACGGCTTCCTCGCCTCGGTGAGGGCGGACGCCCCGGCGTGACGCTCAGCGGTCCGTGGCTCCCGCGGGTGCGGTACGCAGGATCACCGCGACGGCCCGACTGATCTCCTCCCCCGTGAGATCGGCCCGGGCGGTCAGCCGCAGCCGGGAGATGCCGTCCGGAACCGAGGGCGGCCGGAAACACCCCACGGACAGACCTGCCTCGCGGCAGTCGGCGGCCCAGCGCAGTGCCGCCGAAGCCGACGGGGCCCGTACCGACACCACGGCCGCGTCCGGCCGGGCCGCGGTCAGGCCGGACGCAGTGAGCCGTCCGTACAGCAGAGTGGCCACCTCCCGTGCCCGCGCGGCGCGTTCCGGTTCCCGCGCCAGCAGGCGCAGACCGGCGAGCGCGGCGCCCGTGGCGGCCGGAGCCAGTCCGGTGTCGAAGATGAAGGTCCGGGCCGTGTTGACGAGGTGCCGGATCACCTTCGCCGGTCCGAGCACTGCGCCGCCCTGGCTGCCCAGCGACTTCGAGAGGGTCATCGTCGCGACCACGCCCGGCGCGCCCGCGAGACCGGCCGCATGCAGGGCGCCCCGGCCGCCCTCGCCCAGGACGCCGAGCCCGTGGGCGTCGTCCACGACCAGGGCGGCCCCCTCGTCGCGGCAGGCCGCGGCGTAGCCGGCGAGCGGGGCGGCGTCCCCGTCGACGGAGAACACCGAGTCGCTGACCAGCAGCGAACGGCCTTCGTGCCCGGCCAGCGTCTTGCGTGCGCCGTCCACGTCCCCGTGCGCGACGACGGCGACGTCGGCGCGCGACAGCCGGCAGCCGTCGACGATCGAGGCGTGGTTGCCCGCGTCGGAGACCACGAGCGCCCCGCGGCCGCTCAGCGCGGTGACGGCGGCGAGGTTGGCCGCGTATCCGGACGAAAGCACCAGAGCGGCCTCGAAGCCGCAGAACGCGGCGAGTTCGCGCTCCAGCGTGGCGTGCAGTTCGGTGGTGCCGGTGACCAGGCGGGAGCCGGTGGCCCCGCCGCCCCAGCACTCGGCGGCCCGCCCGGCGCCGGCGATGACCTCGGGGTGCCTGGACAGGCCCAGGTAGTCGTTGCTCGCGAGGTCCAGCAGCGGCGAGGAAGCCGGACGGGGACGCAGCGTCCGCACGAGCCCGGCCCGCTCGCGGGCCCGTTCCGCTTCGTCGATCCAGGCGAAGACGTCCACGGGCTCGGGGGGGTGCTGGAGCATCGGCGGGGTCCTCGTGTTTTGTCGGCTGTCCACAGGCCTGCTACGGGGCGTCCGGCGGATCACGGCCGGACGGTTTCTAGACCCTAGCTGCCCAGGCGCGAGCACCCGGTGTGGTGATACACACACTCGGTTCGGGCGATGTTGTGCGATCTCTCCTTGGCCGTGAGTGGTCGTGTGGTCCAGGATCGGCGTCATGGACCTGCTGAACACCCTGGTGGAAAAGGGGCTGCGGCGCGAGCTGCCGACCCGCGAAGAGGCACTCGCCGTACTGGCGACTTCCGACGACCGACTGCTCGACGTGGTGGCCGCGGCCGGCAAGGTACGCCGCCAGTGGTTCGGCCGGCGGGTGAAGCTGAACTACTTGGTCAACCTCAAGTCGGGGCTGTGCCCGGAGGACTGCTCCTACTGCTCCCAGCGCCTGGGATCGAAGGCGGAGATCCTCAAGTACACCTGGCTCAAGCCCGAGGAAGCCTCCCAGGCCGCCGCGGCCGGGGTCGCGGGCGGCGCGAAGCGCGTGTGCCTCGTGGCGAGCGGACGCGGTCCCACGGACCGTGACGTGGAGCGCGTCGGCAAGACGATCGAGGCGATCAAGGAGCAGAACGAGGGCGTCGAGGTCTGCGCCTGCCTCGGCCTGCTCTCCGACGGCCAGGCGGAGCGCCTCAAGGACGCGGGCGCCGACGCGTACAACCACAACCTCAACACCTCCGAGGCGACGTACGGTCAGATCACCAAGACGCACACCTACGCGGACCGGGTCGATACCGTACAAAAGGCCCACGCGGCGGGTCTGTCCGCCTGCTCCGGTCTGATCGCGGGCATGGGCGAGAGCGACGAGGACCTGGTCGACGTCGTCTACTCGCTGCGCGAACTCGACCCCGACTCGGTGCCCGTCAACTTCCTGATCCCCTTCGAGGGCACCCCGCTGGCCAAGGAGTGGAACCTCACCCCGCAGCGCTGCCTGCGGATCCTGGCGATGGTGCGGTTCGTCTGCCCCGACGTCGAGGTCCGCCTCGCGGGCGGCCGGGAGGTGCACCTGCGCAGCATGCAGCCGCTGGCCCTGCACCTGGTGAACTCCATCTTCCTCGGCGACTACCTGACGAGTGAGGGCCAGGCCGGTCAGGCCGACCTCGACATGATCGCGGACGCCGGTTTCGAGGTGGAGGGCGCCGGTACGACGACCCTCCCGGCGCACCGCTCGGAGCAGGAGGCGGCCGGCGGCTGCGGCTCGGGCGCCGCGGGCGGCGGCTCGCTCTGCGGCTCGGCGGCCCCCACGGACTCCGCGGACGCGCCCGGTTGCGGGTCGGCGTGCGGCGGCTGCTCGGGGCACTCGGAGCACGAGGCCCCCGCCCCCGTCCAGGCGGAAGCCGGCGAGGTGCGCTCGGACCTGGTGGCGGTACGCCGCCGTGGCGCGGGAACGGACCTCGCGCCGAATGCCTGACCAGCACCCCCTTTCCACCGCCGGCCTGCTCGCGCTGGACCGGCAGCACGTCTGGCACCCGTACGGCCCGATGCCCGGGAGGCAGGAACCGCTGGTCGTCTCCTCCGCCGCGGGCGTCCGGCTGCGGCTCGGCGCTGCGGCGCACGGACGCACGGAGCTGGTCGACGGCATGTCCTCCTGGTGGTCGGCCATCCACGGCTACAACCACCCGGTGCTGAACGAAGCCGTCACCGCCCAGCTCGGGCGGATGTCGCACGTCATGTTCGGCGGGCTCACCCACGAGCCCGCCGTCCGGCTGGCGGCGAAACTTGTCGAGATCACCCCGGAGGGTCTGGAGCACGTCTTCCTCGCCGACTCCGGCTCGGTCTCGGTCGAGGTCGCGGTCAAGATGTGCCTCCAGTACTGGCGCTCGGTCGGACGGCCCGGCAAGACCCGGCTGCTGACCTGGCGCGGCGGCTACCACGGGGACACCTGGCAGCCGATGGCGGTCTGCGACCCCGAAGGCGGGATGCACGAGCTGTGGTCCGGGCAACTGCCCCGGCAGGTGTTCGCCGACGTCCCGCCCGGCGGCTTCGACACCCCGGTGGATCCGCAGTACACCGCGCACCTGCGCTCCCTGATCGCCGCGCACGCGCACGAGCTGGCCGCCGTGATCGTGGAACCGGTGGTGCAGGGCGCGGGCGGGATGCGCTTCCACAACCCGGGCTACCTGCGCGTGCTGCGGGAGCTGTGCGACGAGTACGACGTCCTCCTGGTGCTGGACGAGATCGCGACGGGCTTCGGCCGCACCGGCGCGCTGTTCGCCGCCGGCCACGCGGGCGTCACCCCCGACGTGATGTGCCTCGGCAAGGCCCTGACCGGCGGCTACCTCACCCTGTCGGCGACGCTGTGCACCGCCAGGGTGGCCGACGGGATCTCACGCGGTGAGGTGCCGGTCCTGGCACACGGGCCGACCTTCATGGGCAATCCGCTCGCCACGGCGGTGGCGCTGGCCTCGGTCGAGCTGCTGCTGAACCAGGACTGGGAGGCGGAGGTCAAGCGGATCGAGGCCGGTCTGCTGGAGGGCCTGGCCCCGGCCTCGGCCCTGCCCGGGGTGCGGGACGTACGGGTGCTGGGCGCGATCGGCGTGGTCCAGCTCGACCACGAGGTCGACATGGCCGCGGCGACACGGGCGGCGGTGCGCGAGGGCGTCTGGCTGCGCCCGTTCCGCGACCTGATCTACACGATGCCGCCGTTCGTGACGGGCGACGCGGATGTGGCCCGCATCTGCCGTGCCGTCCGCGCGGCCGCTCAGGAGGGCTGACATGACGATCCTCTTCGTATCCGGTACCGGCACGGAGATCGGCAAGACGGTGGTGACCTCGGCGGTCGCCGCCGCCGCGGTGGCCACCGGCCGGTCGGTGGCGGTCCTCAAGCCGGCCCAGACGGGCGTGGGGCCGGACGAGCCGGGTGACGCGGCGGAGGTGGTGCGCCTCGCGGGGCCCTCCGTCACCGCACGGGAACTGGCCCGCTACCCCGAGCCGTTGGCCCCGGACACGGCGGCCCGCCGCGCCGGCCTGCCGACGCTGTCCCCTGCCGTCGTCGCGGAGGCGGCGAAGGAGCTGGCGGCCTCGCACGACCTGGTCCTGGTGGAGGGCGCGGGCGGTCTCCTGGTCCGCTTCGACGAGGAGGGGCACACGCTGGCCGACGCGGCGCGGCTGCTCGGTGCGCCGGTCCTGGTCGTCGCCCCGGCGGCCCTCGGCACGCTCAACTCCGTGACCCTGACGGCGGAGGCGCTGCGGGCGCGGGGGCTCACCTCGCCGGGCGTGGTGATCGGCAGCTGGCCGGCCTCCCCCGACCTCGCCTCGCGCTGCAACCTGGCCGACCTCCCCGCGGTGTCGGGCCTGCCGCTGCTCGGCGCGGTCCCGCAGGGCTCCGGCGCCCTGGCACCCGCCGGCTTCCGGGCCGCGGCGCCGGGCTGGCTCGCGGCGCCGCTGCACGGCTCCTGGTCGGCGCAGGCGTTCGCGGCGGCCTGGCCGGCCTGACGGGCGGGGCCGGGCATCCACTGCCGTGACGGGGACTTCGGGCGTCAGTGGCCGCCGCGGGGCTCGTGGCAGCCGCCCTCCAGGTACACCCCGTGGGCCTCGATCCGCACCGGGGTGCCCAGGTACCCCGTGACGCAGGGCCCGCTCTCGGGGACCGACAGCACGAACGCGAGGTCCTGCGGGCCGGACCCGTACACGTCCCTGCCGTCCGGCCGGTAGCCCAACCCCGTCAGCAGGCTGCGGAGCTCCTCCGTGGTGCGCGGCGTGCCCTTGCCGTCGGGACCGCCCAGCGCCGCCTTGATCCGCTCGGCGTGCGCCTCGCCCCGGCACCGGCTCGCCGGGGTGAGCCCGGCCTGGGTCTTGTACCCGTGGTTCTCGGCGTACTTGCGCGCCTCGGGGTCCGTCGGCAGCCCGGCCGGCGTGCCCACCGGGGTCGGGAGGACCTCGGCCTTGCCCGCGCACCGGGCGGCGATCTCGGGGAACAGCTTGTCGTGGCGCTCCACCGCGGCGGCGGCCCGCGCCGCGTAGTCGACGCTCGCCGTCGCGGAGGGAGCGGCGGACGAGGCCGCTGCCGAACCGGCGCCCGGGGCTACTGTGGTCCCACAGGCGGTCAACGCGAGCAGTCCCGTCGCGAGCAGCACGGTACGGATCAGGTCGGTGCGCGTCAGGTCGGTGCGGATCAGGTCGGTGCGGGTCAGGTCGGTGCGGAACTTCACTTGGTCTCCACATCCTGAGGCAGCCCCAACAGGGGCCGGATCATCCGATTATCCGCACGGTCCGAGGCTGGTTCATGAGTACGCGTACTCACCGCACGCGGCCCAACTGCCCCACCGTCGCGGCCGGTACCGTGCGCCCCCCGGTTTCGTGGGCCGCCTGGACGGGGAACAGCCCGGCAGGGCACACGCACCCGTCGCACCCGCCCGGAGGCCCGCCATGCCCACTTCACCCCTCGGTTCGGATCCCGTCCACCACCCCCTCTTCGCCCGGTTCTACGCCCGCGTCAGCCCCACCGCCGATGCGCGGGGCGGTATCGCCGCCGTCCGGCGCGAGCTCCTGCACGGGGTGTCCGGCCGCGTCATCGAGATCGGGGCGGGCAACGGGCTGAACTTCGCCCACTACCCCCGCGCCGTCTCCGAAGTCGTCGCCGTCGAACCGGAGCGCATCCTGCGCCGGCGTGCCGCGGCGGCCGCGCTGCGCGCCGAGGTGCCGGTGGATCTGGTGCCCGGCGTCGCCGAGGCCCTCCCGGTCAAGAGCGAGGCCTTCGACGCCGCGGTCGCCTCCCTGGTGCTGTGCACCGTACGGAGTCTGCCGCGGGCCCTGTCCGAGCTGTACCGCGTGCTGCGCCCCGACGGCGAGCTGCGCTTCTTCGAGCACGGTCTGGCGCCGGGACCGGGCATGGCCTCCGTCCAGCGCACGCTGGACCGGACCGTCTGGCCCCTCCTGTTCGGCAACTGCCATACGGCGCGCGACCCGCTGGCCTCGATCGAGGCCGCCGGTTTCCGGATCGTCTCGCAGCGGACCTTCCGCCTCCCCGAGCGGGGGCCGGCGCTGCCGACGTCGTACTGCGTCCTCGGGACGGCCCGCCGGGGCGTCGACTGACCGGCTGCGCAGTGACGTGGCTGCGCAGTGACGTGGCCGCCCAGCACCGTGGCTGTCCGGCACCGTGGCCACGCAGCGCCGCGGCTGCGCAGCGCCGTCGGGCGAGCCGCCGGTGTCAGCCGTTCAGCGGCTTGACCCCTCGGGTCCACCGGCCCTCGGGTGGTACGCGGCCGCCTCCCACGCGGCGTGCGCCCGCTCGTTGCGGTCGAGCGCCATCGCGTCCGCACGCCGGCCGCCGAGGGCGCGGAAACGCTCCTCCACGGCGGCCGGCAGCGCCGTGCCGATGCCCTGCCTGCGGCGCTCGGGGTGCACGGCGAGCCGTTAGAGGTGGCAGCGCCGGCCGTCGAACCCGGCGATCACGGTGCCGACCGGTTCGCCGTCGCGGAAGGCCGGGAGCAGGGCGTGCGGATCGCGGGCGTGGAGCCGCTCGACGCCCGCGGGGTCGTCGCTGATGCTCGTACCCTCGGCAGCGGCCTTCCAGAAGTCGAGCACGGCGGTGGGGTCGGCGGCCGAAGCGGTAACGCCATGAAGATCACCCGTACGGTGATCCCAGCATCCGGCGGATCCGGCCGAAACCACGGAGCTTTCCCTTTGCCCCTCCTTTACCATTGCCGGGAACGTCCACTCGATCGAAAGGTGTGAGCGTCCGCCCATGGGCGAGCCTCCCAGTACCCGCAGCCGGTCCCAGTCGCGACGACGTCGCGCGACAGCCCTCCTCCTGACCGATCATGGGACGGAGGTGACCGACCGATGACCGAAGTGCTCCTGCTCCTCCTGGCGCTGCTGCTCTGCCTCGCCTGCGGGGTCTTCGTCGCGGCCGAGTTCTCCCTGACGACCATCGAGCGCGGTGAGCTCGAAGGCGCCGTCGAGCGCGGCGAGCGGGGGGCAGAGAGCGCGCTGGCCGCCGTCCGCAGCCTGACGTTCCAGCTGTCGGGCGCACAGCTCGGCATCACCGTGACGGGCCTGGTCATCGGCATGATCTCCAAGCCCTCGATCGCCGCACTGCTCAAGGGGCCGTTCCAGGCCATGGGCCTGTCGCCGGGCGCCGCCTCCTCCACCGCGCTGGTGCTCGCCACCGTGCTGTCCACGGTGGTCCTGATGGTGGTGGGCGAGCTGGTGCCGAAGAACTGGGCGATCTCCTCCCCCCTGGCCATCGCGAAGCGCGTGGCCACCCCCCAGCGCCTGTTCAGCCGGGCGTTCCGTCCCTTGATCAGCCAGCTCAACCGGACGGCGAACCACATGGTGCGCCGGTTCGGCATGGAGCCGGCCGAGGAACTCGCCTCGGCGCGCAGTCCGCAGGAACTCGTCGCCCTCGCCCGGCACTCCGCGAAGGCGGGAGCCCTGGAGAAGGACACCGCCGAACTGTTCGTACGGACCTTGAACCTGGCCGACCTGACCGCCGAGAACGTGATGACGCCGCGGGTCCAGGTCACCGCCCTCGACGTGCAGACCACCGCCGAGGACGTCGCGAACGCGACGCTGGCGACGGGCCTGTCCCGTTTCCCCGTGTACCGGGGCAGCCTCGACACCGTCGTGGGCACGGTCCACATCAAGGACGTCCTGGCCCTGTCGGCCGAGGAGCGGCACGGCTACCCCGTGTCGCAGCTGCTGCGCGCGCCCCTGCTGGTGCCCGAGTCGCTCACGGTGGACCGGCTGCTGGACCGGCTCTCCGGCAAGCAGACGATGGCCGTGGTGATCGACGAGTACGGCGGAACGGCCGGGGTGGCGACGCTGGAGGACATCGTCGAGGAGGTCGTCGGCGAAGTCCGTGACGAGCACGACCCGCACGAGACTCCGGACCTGGCCCCGGCCGGTACGGACGCCTCCGGCCGGCAGCTGTACTCGGCCGACGGCGCAGCGCGGACCGACCAGCTGCGCCGGATCGGCCTGCGGGTGCCGGACGGCCCGTACGAGACGCTGGCCGGGCTGATAGCGACCGAGCTGGGCCGGATCCCGCAGGTCGGGGACAGTTTGGAGCTGGACGGCTGGCGGCTGGACGTGGTGGACGCGAGCGGACGAAGGGCGGCCCGCGTACTGCTGCGCCGCCCCGCGGCCGCCGGTGACGAGGATGCGGGGGACGCGCGATGACCGTGGTCCAGTTGCTGATCGGCGTGGCGACCCTGGTCGTCAACGCCTTCTTCGTCGGCGCGGAGTTCGCGTTGATCTCCGTGCGGCGCAGCCAGATCGAGCCGTACGCCGAACAGGGCGACCGGCGCGGCCGGGCGGTGCTGTGGGGCCTCGAGCACGTGTCGGCGCTGATGGCGGCGGCGCAGCTGGGGATCACCCTGTGCACCCTGGTGCTGGGCGTGGTCGCCGAGCCGGCCATCGCCCACCTGCTGGCACCCGTGTTCGACTTCTTCGGCGTGCCGGGCGGGCTGACGCACGCCATCTCGTTCGTGATCGCGCTGGCCCTGGCGACGTACCTGCACATGCTCTTCGGCGAGATGCTGCCGAAGAACGTGGCGCTGTCCGAGCCGGTACGCACGGCGCTGCTGCTGGGGCCGCCGCTGGTGACCCTGACGCGGGCGCTGAAACCGGCCATCTTCGCGATCAACGCGTTCGCCAGCCTCATCCTGCGCCTGCTCCGGGTGGAGGCGAAGGACGAGGTCGCGGCCACGTTCTCCGACGACGAACTGGCCCGGATGGTCAAGGACTCCAGCGCCGCGGGGCTCCTCGACGTCCGGGCGAGCGCCCGGCTGCACGATGCCCTGGAACTCGGCCGGCGGCCGGTCACCGATGTGGTGCTGCCCGCGGACCGGGTGGTCACGGCACGCGAGGACATCACCCCGGCGGCACTGGAGCGGCTCGCCGCCACGTCCGGGTACTCCCGGTTCCCGGTGATCGACGGGCAGCACAAGATCCTCGGGTACTTGCACGTCAAGGACGCGCTCGACGCGGACGTGACCCAGCGGGACCAGCCGTTCCCGGCCTCCGCGCTGCGCCCGATCGCGCAGGTACGGGCGCAGACCCCGCTGGACGACGTACTGACCGCCATGCGGCGCAGCCGCACGCACCTGGCCGCCGTCCAGGGGCCGGACGGTGCGATGACGGGCCTGGTGACCATGGAGGACGTGCTGCGCGAGCTCTTCGGCAGGCCGGCGACGGCCTGAGCGCGGCCGCCGGATCCCGGTTCCGCACGGCCGTGCGGAACCGGGCTACCGCGCGGTAGCATCGCTGCGCCATGGAGATGAATGCGTCTTACACCAGTTTCGTCGCGATCGGCGACTCCTTCACCGAGGGGATGTCCGATCTGCTGCCGGACGGCTCCTACCGGGGCTGGGCCGACCTGCTCGCCGCGCGCCTCGCGGCGCGGGAGCCGGGCTTCCGCTACGCGAACCTCGCGGTCCGCGGGAAACTGATCGGGCAGATCGCCCGGGACCAGGCGCCCCTGGCCGCGGGGATGGGCGCCGACGTGGTGACCCTGGTGGGCGGCTTGAACGACGCGCTGCGGCCGAAGGTCGACATGGGCCGGGTGCGCGGACACCTGGAGGAGGCCGTGGGGCTCCTCGCCCCCTCCTGCGGAACCCTGGTCCTGATGCGCTCCCCCGGCCGCAACGGACCGGTGATGGAACGTTTCCGCCCGCGGATGGAGGAGCTCTTCGCCATCCTGGAGGAGCTGGCCGCCCGGCACGGTGCACTGCTCGTGGACCTGTACGGGGCCGCGGTCCTCGCCGACCCGAGGCTGTGGGACGTGGACCGGCTGCACCTGACCGCCGAAGGCCACCGGCGCGTCGCGGAGGCGGTCTGGCAGGCGTTGGGACTGCCGCCGGAGGAGGACTGGCGGGCCCCCTTGCCGCCGTCGGTGGCCCCTGCCTGGTCCGCCCGCCGGACCGAGGACCTCCGCTTCGCCCGGCAGCACCTGCTCCCCTGGATCGGCCGCCGGATCACGGGCCGTTCCTCCGGCGACGGCCGGGCGGCGAAGCGCTCGCAGCTGCTGCCGTACGAGGCCTGGGCGCCCGACCGGCTCTCGTAGCAAGGCACAATCCGGGACGGGTCCCCTACCTGCGTAAACGCACAGCGGCGGCCCAAGTAGAATCCCTACACGTGACAGCCAAGCCCCGCATCCCCAATGTCCTGGCCGGCCGCTACGCCTCCGCGGAGCTCGCCGTCCTGTGGTCCCCCGAGTACAAGGTGACGCTGGAGCGGCGGCTGTGGCTCGCCGTGATGCGTGCCCAGAAGGACCTCGGCATCGAGGTCCCGGACGCCGCCCTCGCCGACTACGAGCGCGTCCTGGAGACCGTCGACCTCGCCTCCATCGCCGAGCGCGAGAAGGTCACCCGGCACGACGTGAAGGCCCGCATCGAGGAGTTCAACGCCCTCGCCGGCCACGAGCACGTCCACAAGGGCATGACCTCCCGCGACCTCACCGAGAACGTCGAGCAGCTCCAGATCCGGCTCTCCCTGGAACTGGCCCGGGACCGCACGGTCGCCGTCCTCGCCCGCCTCGGCAAGCTGGCCGGCGAGCACGCCGAGCTGGTCATGGCCGGCCGCTCCCACAACGTGGCCGCGCAGGCCACCACCCTGGGCAAGCGTTTCGCCACCGCGGCCGACGAGCTGTTGGTCGCCTACGACCGCCTGGAGAACCTGCTGGCCCGCTACCCGCTGCGCGGGATCAAGGGTCCGGTCGGCACCGCCCAGGACATGCTCGACCTGCTGGGCGGCGACGCCGCCAAGCTCGCCGACCTGGAGCAGCGGATCGCGGCCCACCTCGGCTTCGCCCAGGCCTTCACCTCCGTCGGCCAGGTCTACCCGCGCTCCCTCGACTACGACGTGGTCACCGCCCTGGTGCAGCTGGCCGCCTCGCCGTCCTCGATCGCCAAGACGATCCGTCTGATGGCCGGCCACGAGCTGGTCACCGAGGGGTTCAAGCCCGGCCAGGTCGGCTCGTCCGCGATGCCGCACAAGATGAACACCCGCTCCTGCGAGCGCGTGAACGGCCTCATGGTCATCCTGCGCGGTTACGCCTCGATGACCGGCGAGCTGGCCGGCGACCAGTGGAACGAGGGCGACGTCTCCTGCTCCGTGGTCCGCCGCGTGGCGCTGCCCGACGCGTTCTTCGCCTTCGACGGTCTGCTGGAGACGTTCCTGACCGTCCTGGACGAGTTCGGCGCCTTCCCGGCGGTCGTGGCCCGCGAACTGGACCGCTACCTGCCCTTCCTCGCCACCACCAAGGTGCTGATGGGCGCGGTACGGGCCGGGGTCGGCCGGGAGGCCGCCCACGAGGTCATCAAGGAGCACGCCGTGGCCTCCGCGCTCGCCATGCGCGAGCAGGGAGCCGAGCGCAACGAGCTCCTGGACAAGCTGGCCGCCGACGAGCGGATGCCGCTGGACCGGGCGCAGCTCGACGCCTTGATGGCCGACAAGCTGTCCTTCACGGGCGCGGCCGGTGACCAGGTCGCCACGGTGATCTCCCGCATCGAGGACATCGCCAAGCAGCACCCTGAGGCCGCCGGGTACACGCCGGGGTCGATCCTCTGACCCCCGACGAGCTGAACGCCGCCCGTGACCGCGTCGTCCCCGACGTGGTCGCGGGCGGTCTGCGCGTGCTCTTCTGCGGGATCAACCCGGGGCTCCTCTCCGCCGCGACGGGCCACCACTTCGCCCGCCCCGGCAACCGCTTCTGGCCGGTGCTGCACCTGTCCGGCTTCACCCCGCGCCGGCTGGCCCCCGCCGAGCAGGAAGAGCTGCTGACGTACCGCCTCGGCATCACCAACGTCGTGGCCCGCGCCACGGCACGCGCCGACGAGCTGAGCGCCGAGGAATACCGGGAGGGCGGCCGTACCCTGACAGCCAAGGTGGAACTCCTGCGCCCCCAGTGGCTGGCCGTGGTCGGCGTCACCGCCTACCGCATCGCCTTCCAGGAGCCGAAGGCCAAGATCGGTCCCCAGGAACGCACCATCGGAACCACCCGTGTCTGGGTCCTCCCCAACCCCAGTGGTCTCAATGCGCACTGGACGGCAGCGACCATGGCCGAGGAGTACGCCCGCCTCCGCGCCGCCGCCGAGGCCGCCGACCGGGCACCTGGCGCCTGACGCCTGACGCCTCGGCCGACTACGGCGGGTCGATCACGGTGACGCCCGCCATCAGCCGGAACGGGTCCTCCGCCTCCCAGTGGGCGACGTAGGCCACGAGCCACCGGTCCTCGGCCCGCCACATGTGCACGTGGTCGGTGCTGTTGCTGAGCTCCTCCCACGGTTCCGGTATCTCCTCCCCTTCGAGCCCCCGGTGCATCGTCCCCTCAAGGGTGAAGAGCTGTGGCTCTCCCCAACGGTCGGTGAGCGCCTGCTCCAGCGCCCCGTATTCGGCACTGATCTGGTCGGCCGCCTCGATCCGCCCCGAGCCGTCGTCCTCCCAGAAGTCCCGCGTCTCCACGAGCTGGACCAGGTGGTACCCCGGTCCACTGCTGTGCCGGCCGAACCAGACCGGTTCCGGAGGAAACACCTGCGCCCGGAGCCGGTCGATCGTGTCGAGATGCTCTGCCGTGGTCATGCCGTCAGTATCTCGGCGGGCACTGACAACTGGCCCTGCGTCACGCCGTACTGGGTCACGCCGCCCGGCGCCGCACCGCCAGCCATCCCGCCCCGAGGGCCGCAAGCGACCACACCGCGGCGACACCGAGCCCGCTCCACGGGCCGAGCGCCCCCTCCGCATCCGTGCGCATGACCAGTTGCCCTGCCCGGTCGGGCATGAACTGGCCCGCCCCGCCCGCCACCTGGCCGATGACGAAGGGCAGGATCAGCAGGAAGGGTATGAGCAGGCTCATCACGAGGGTGCCGCTGCGCACCAGCGCCGTCAGACCGGCCGACAGCAAGGCGATCAGCATCAGGTAGACGCCGCTGCCGAACACCGCCCGCAGCACGCCGGGATCACCCATGCCCAGAGCCCGCTCCCCCATGAGGGACTGTCCGGCGGCGAAGGCCGCCACACCGGTGATCTCCCCGACCAGGAGAGCCAGTACGGCCACCACTGCGGTCTTGGACAGGTACAGCCGGCTCCGATCGGGCACGGCGGTCAGCGAGACCCGAAGAGCTCCGTCACGGAACTCGCCGGCGAATGCGGTCGCGCCGAACGCGACGGCCGCTATCTGGCCCAAGTTGATGCCGTAGAAGGCCGCGGCGAGCCGGTCGTCTCCCAGCGCGTCCTCCTGCCCCGCACCGAGCGCTCCGGTGACGAGGACGGTGACACCGGCGGTGGTGAGCAGCACGGCTATGAGAGACCCCAGGGCCGCGCGGGCGGACCGTATCTTGATCCATTCCGAGTGCAGTACGGGGACGGTGGGCAGGCTCGCTGCGGTCACGGCGGTAGCTCCGTTCGAAGGCAGGGGTAGAGGAATGAGGTACCGGGATCGGGGATCGCGGGACATCAGGCGGGCGTCGCGACGAACTGGGCGCGGCCCGCGGTGAGTTCGAGGTAGACCTGTTCCAGCGAGGCCCGCTCGTCGGACAGCTCCAGCAGCGGCACCCCGTGGCGGGCCGCGAGTGCGCCGATGTGTTCGGCCCGTATGCCGTCGACGCTCCAGGACCCGTCCTCGCCGGCCAGGAGCACGAGGCCCTCGTCGGCCAGCACCTCCCGCAACCGGTGTGGGTCGGAGGTCCGCAACCGCGCACGGGGGGAGCTACGGGAGTCGATGAACTCCTTCATGGGGCTGTCGGCGAGCAGTTTGCCCTGACCGAGCACGATGAGGTGGTCGGCGAACGAGGCGGTCTCGGCCATCAGGTGACTGGAGACGAGGACCGTGCGCCCTTCGCCGGCGAGGCCTCGCATCAGCTCCCGGATCCAGATGATGCCCTCCGGGTCCAGGCCGTTGGCCGGCTCGTCCAGGAGCAGCACCGCCGGGTCCCCGAGCAGTGCCGCGGCTATGCCCAGCCGCTGGCGCATGCCGAGTGAGAAGGTCTTCACCCGGCGGCGGCCCACCGAGGCGATGCCGCACTGCTCCAGTACCGCGTCCACGCGCTCCGCCGGAATGCTGTTGCTCACGGCGAGGGCGAGCAGGTGATCCCGTGCGGTACGCCCGCCGTGGGCTGCTTGCGGGTCGAGCAGCGCGCCCACCTGGCGCAGCGGCTGCCGGAGTTCGGTGAATCGGGTGCCTGCGATGGTGGCGGCGCCGGATGTCGGCTGGTCGAGCCCGAGGACCAGACGCATCGTCGTGGACTTTCCCGCCCCGTTGGGACCGAGGAAACCCGTCACACGGCCGGGCAGGACATCGAAGGTGAGGTGGTCCACGACCCGTGTGGTGCCGTAGGCCTTGGTCAGTTCGCGGATCTCGATGCGGTTCATGGCTCAAGACTCACCGCGGTCCCCCGCCCTCCTCCTCCCCCGTGCGGGGGTGCTGTCTCCCCCACGTGGGGGAGACGTCCCGCACCCGGGAACTGCCACGATGAAGCCATGTACCGACTGCTCCGCGCACCGCTCCAGGCGGTGACGTACTCCCGCTGGCTGCATCTGTGCGTTCCGTTGTTGCTGCTGGCGATCTGGATGTTCATCTCGCCCGACAGGCCGTGGGTGCCGTTGCTGATCGTCGTCCCCTTCGGATTCGTGCCGTGGGTCCGGCTGGCCGAGGGCCTGCAGGCCCGGTTCCTGCTGGCTCCGGACGAGGACGACTCGCCCGTCGCGGGCATCACCGCGGCCCCCTCGGCGCGTTGGGCCGACCGGTGGCGGACCCTTCTGTGGCTGGAGATACGGCTGGCCGTCGCCGGCGCCGCCATGTTCGCGACCGTCGCCCTGCCGGTACTCAGCCTCCAGCTGATCGCGATCGCGGTCGGACACCCGTCGGGGGCGGCGGACCACGCGGTGCCGTTCCCCACGCCACCGCGTTGGGCGGCTGCCATGCTGGCACCGCTTCCCTTGGTCCTGCTGATCGTCATCGTGGTGCTCCTCGGCGAGATGATCACTGCGATCGCCCGCCGACTGCTGGGGCCGTCCGCGGCGGAGCGGGTGACGGCGCTGGAGGCCAGGACGGAGCAGTTGCTGGAGCGGACCCGGATGGCGCGGGAGCTGCACGACTCGATCGGTCATGCGCTGACCGTCGCCGTCGTGCAAGCCGGCGCGGCGCGGGCCGCCGGGGACCCCGCGTTCACCGAACGGGCGCTGTCCGCGATCGAGGAGACGGGCCGGGCGGCCCTGGAGGACTTGGAGCGGGTCCTGCTGGTCCTGCGGGAGTCGGCACAGCCGCCGTCCCAGCGTCCCACCCTGGCCGAGGCGGACCGGCTCCTGGAGTCGGCGCGCGCTTCAGGGGCGGATGTGGATGTCCGACTGAGGGGTTCGCTCGAGACATTGCCGGGCCCCGTCACCCGGGAGGGGTACCGGATCCTCCAGGAAGCGCTGACCAATGTGCTGAGGCATTGCGGTCCCGTACCCGTCCGGGTGCGGGTCGAAAGGGCCGCGGACCGGCTCGACTTGGAGGTGTCGAACCCGCTCCCGGACGGGCCGAGCGTCATCACGGGCAACGGCAGCGGCCTGCGAGGGATGCGTGAGCGGGCCGCACTGCTCGGCGGGGAGGCCGAGACCGGTCCGCACGAGGGGCGTTGGAGGGTGCGCGCCCGGCTTCCGCTGGAGCGAATACCCTGACGGGATGCCGGTTACCGTACTGCTCGTCGATGACGAACCCCTGGTGCGCGCGGGCTTGCGTGCCGTTCTCGAAGCCCAGCCTGACATCGAGGTCGTCGGCGAGGCGGCGGACGGGGCGTCCGTGGTCCCGCTGGTGCGGCAACTGCGTCCGGACGTGGTGGCGATGGACGTACGGATGCCGCTGCTCGACGGGATCGAGGCGACGCGTGCGGTGCTGCGCTCCGTGGACGCACCGCCGAAGATCCTCGTGGTCACCACCTTCGAGAACGACGAGTACGTCTACCAGGCGCTGCGTGCCGGGGCCGACGGGTTCCTGCTGAAACGAGCCCGGCCGTCGGAGATCGTGCACGCGGTACGGCTCGTCGCGGAAGGCGAGACCCTCCTCTTCCCGGCCGCGGTGCGGGCGCTGGCAGCGGAGTACGGCAACCGCAAGGCCCGGACGCTGCTGGAGCGGGCCGCGCTCACCGAACGCGAGGAGGCGGTGCTCCGGCTGATGGCGCGGGGGCTGACCAATGTGGAGATCGCCACCGAGCTGATCGTCGGCACGGAGACGGTCAAGTCCCACGTCAGCGCGATCCTGGCGAAGCTGGGTGCGCGCGACCGGACCCAGGCGGTCATCACGGCGTACGAGTCCGGATTCGTCTGCCCCGCCTGAGGCGACCGCGTGGATCCGGCCGATGGGGGGCCGCTTCTCGCCGCCACACCAGGGGCGCAGTACGATCCGGCTGACAGGGCCGCTAGCTGGGAGGACACACGTTGGGGCAGCTGACCGGCGGGGATCCCTCTCTGCTCCGGCGCATCAATTCGGCCGTGGTGCTGCGCGCCCTGCGGGCGGCCGGGTCGCCGACCCTCACCGACCTCACCCGGGTGACCGGCCTGTCGCGGCCGACCGTCGAGGGAGTCGTCGAAGGGCTGATCGGGGCCGGGCTCGTCGTCGAGGCAGACGCCGAGGAGGGTGCGCGGCGGCAGGGCCGACCGGCCAGGAGGTTCCGCTTCCGGGCCGAGGCGGGTCACCTGCTGGGCATCGAGATCGGCTCCCACCGGGTCGCCGTGCTGCTGTCCGGACTGGACGGGCGGGTGATCGGCGCGGGTACCAAGGACGTCGCCGAGACGGCTTCGGCCGACGAGCGGCTGGAGCGGGTCCGAGCGGCGGTGGCCGACCTGCTGCGGCGTGCGGGCGTACCCCGGGACTCGCTGCGTGCGGTGGGTGTCGGCAGCCCCGGCATCGTGGAGGCGGACGGCACGGTCCGCCTCGGGACGGCGCTGCCCGGCTGGACGGGGCTGCCGCTCGGGGACCGGCTGCGGCGCTCGTTCCGCTGTCCGGTGCAGGTGGAGAACGACGCCAACGCCGCGGCGGTCGCCGAGCACTGGAAGGGCGCCGCACGGGACACCGACGACATGGTCTTCGTGATGGCGGGCCTCAGCCCCGGCGCGGGCTCCTTGATCGGCGGTCGGCTGCACCGCGGGTTCGGCGGGGCGGCCGGTGAGATCGGTGCGCTGCACCTGCTGGGACGGGAGGCCACGCCGGAGAGGCTGCTGTCGACCACCGGTGAGCCGCTGCACCCGCTGGACGAGCCTGCGGTCGCCGAGGTGTTCGCGATGGCCAGGCGGGGGGACCCGCGTGCGGTGGCCGCTGTGGAGCGCTTCCTGCAACGGCTGGTGCACGACGTGGCGGCGCTGGTCCTGGCGATGGACCCGGAGCTGGTGGTGGTCGGCGGCTGGGCGGCCGGCATCGACGGCGTCCTCGAACCGCTACGCCGCGAGCTGGAACGGTATTGCCTGCGGCCGCCGAAGGTTGCGCTGTCGCTGCTCGGCGAGGCGGCGGTGGCCACGGGAGCGCTGCGGCTCGCGCTGGACCACGTGGAAGAGGAGCTGTTCGCGGTGGAGAAGACGGTAACGGCCCGCCGCCGCTGAGGACCGCCTCGAGCGTGCCCCTCCGGCTCGGGTCTCCCGCTACCCCGGGGCAGCCGTGGCCGACCGCGAAAACCAGCCGCTGTCTCATGCCGGTGCTGGTGCCGGTGCCGGTGGCTCCCACCGTAGGGTGAGCGGCATGACCGGGGCTGGTGGGACACGGGACGGGACGGAGCGCACGGCGCTGCGAGGTGTACTGAACGAGTGGGACGCGCGGCTCGACGCGTGCGCCGGGCGCGGGCCGGGAGCGCGCGGCCGGTTCGAGGACCTGGTGGAGCAGTTGCGTACACCCGCCGCCGCGTTCCTGCGGCCGGAGCTGGAACAACGGCTTGCCCGTTACGCCCACGCGGGCGACTCTCTCGTCCGCGACCTCCTGGCCCACATCCTGGCGGGCGCCTGCGGGAAAGAGGCCCTACCTGCCCTGCTGTGCGCAATGGCGAGTGATCGCAACGGCGACGGGGAAACGTTGCAGCTCGACGTCCTCGACCTGTTCGATGCCTGGCCGGAGACGTCGCTCGAACTGGTCCTGGAGTACATCGCCTCGGACGACCCCGGCAAGCGGCTGGTCGGTCTCTGGGGCGTGAGCGTCATCGACTTCGGCGGGACCAAGTACTTCGCCTTGATCGCTGACGCGGCTTCAGACCCCGAACCGCGCGTGCGCGCCGAAGTGATGAGTACCCTCGGCACCGTCTTCGGCACGGGTGATCCCACACGGGCCCGAGCTCTCTTGAGCGCCGGCACAGATGATGCTGCGCCCGAGGTCAGGAGCGCAGCCGTACAAGCCCTCCACTCCTCGCGCGACGACGCGGTCACCCACATCCTGGTGGCCCGTGCCGGCGACGTCGACCCCAGGGTCCGGTACGCGGCTGCGTGGTCGCTGGCTCGGAGACCGGCCTCCGAGGCTCGCGCCGCGCTCGGACGACTCACGGCGGACGTGGACGCGGACGTACGCGATGCCGCGCGCAAGGTCCTTGGTTCGCCGACCAGTTCCCTCTGACCTCACGCGCCGAGCAGCAAGAACGCCGGGCATCTTCCGGCACCTCCACCTATGCACGCTGGGCAGTTCGCCGACAGCGGGACGTTGAGGCCGCTGCCGACGAGGGTGGGCTTCGAGCGCTCCTCGGCCTGCGACGCAATGCCTGCATCGGCTCCTGGGCTGAGCGGCCCGCGGTCGTTGCTAGCCTCTGACTCCCGTTCGCGGGTGCCACATGGATCACGAGGGAGCAGGGGTACGCATGGATGGACCTCCAGGTGAGAAAGTGGCGGGCGCAGGAGAAAGGCCGTTCCTGATGCCCGTCGAAGACGTCTTCTGCCTGAAACAGGGCAGGGTGGTCATGGCGACGGGTCGGATCGCACGCGGCCGGGTACGCAAGGGCGACGCGGTGGAGATCATCGGCTCGGGTGGCGGCGCGACCGCTCTCATCGCGGACATCGAACGGAACCGGGTGTCCATCGGGGAGGCACGGGCGGAGATGAACGTGGGGGTGCTGCTCCGTGGCATTGCCGCGGCCGCGGTCGAACGGGGACAGGTGCTCGCGGCACCAGGATCGGTCAGCGCCCATACCGGCTTCACTGCCGACATCACCTTGCTGTCCGAGGAGCAGGGCGGTGCGGAGGTCGTCTCCGGCGCTCGCCTCCTTTTCCACGCCCGCACGGCCGCAGTTCTGGGCACGGTCACACTGCCCGAGGGTGCCGACACGGTCCGGCCGCTTCACGGAGCCGAGGTGACAGTGGTGCTCGATGAGCCTGTCGCGCTGGAGGAGGGCCAGCCCTTCGCGTTCCGTCATCACGGTCGTGCCGCCGGATCCGGCACCGTCATCCAACTCTCGCGTTGAGCCTCACGCATGAGCGGAGCCCGAGCCGGATCGCGATCGGGCGTCGGCGCGGGTAGCGGCGGTGACGGCGCGAGGAACACGCCGTGTCCCGCCCGGATGGTCCGGCCCTGTGCGCGGATGCCCGCTGCCCACGCACGTGCCCGTGCGCTCGCGTGCGCCCGCCCGGACGCGCGCGGCCCGACGGAGGGCGCCGGCTGCGAGCTGCCGCGGCATCGAGCTGCGGGCGGAGGGCCGTCAGGCCCGGGCTACGGCGAGCGAGGCGCCCGGGGTGCGGTCGCGGGCGGGTGGGGCCGGGGTGGCCGGCAGTGGGGAGGCCGGGGCCGCCGGTGGGTCAGGAGGCGGCGCAGGTGTCCGCGATTTCGACTCCGGCGTCCCCGAAGGTCAGGCGGCAGGTGTCCGCGCGGTAGGTGGCCACCGAGACGGCGGCCGTGCCCTCGGCGGTGAAGTAGCGGGTGGTCACCAGCAGCACGGGGGCACCGGGCAGCCGGTCCAGCTCCTTGGCGTCGTCGGCGCGGGCGGAGCCGAGTTCCACCGAGCGGTCCTGCCCGTCGAGGGTGAGCCGCTGGAGCTCCCGCAGCACCGCCCGGGCCCGCGCAGGGCCGGCCGGAGCGTCGATGGCGGAGAGGCCCGGCACGGATCCGGCGGGCACGTACAGCAGCTCGGCCGCGACGACCTGCCCCTGCGTGACGCGGGTCCGGCGCACCGTGTGCACCGGCTGGTCGGCGGCGAAGCCCGGCCCGGCGGCCAGCAGCGTACGGACCGAGGCGGGCGCGACGGCCAGGGCCGCGTCCACGTTCTCCCAGCCGTCGCCGCTCTCCCCCGGCCAGCTGTGGCCCGTACTGCCGACGGCGACGCCCACCCGGGGCGGGGCGACGGTGGTGCCGACGCCCCGGCGCCGCTGCAGCCGCCCTTCCAGCTCCAGCTGCTCCAGCGCCTGACGCAGGGTGGCGCGGGCGACGCCGAAGCGGGCGGCGAGCTCGCGCTCGTTGGGCAGGACCTCACCCACGGCGAAGTCCTGGTCCAGCGCCTCGCTGAGAACGGTCTTCAGGTGCCAGTACTTCGGCTCCGGCACCGATTCGAGCTGCGTGGTCCCCACCCTGACTCCTCCTGCAATCGCTGCACGCCGTATTCCAGCGGCAGTTCCGCACCGCAGTTCCGCGCCTTTGTTTATTAAAGGTTCCTGCACTATCCCTGGCGACGATAGGACGGCGCACCACCTTGGTCAAGACCAATGCTCGCCGCTACCCCGGGCAGATCGGGCGTATGTGGCGCATATGTAGTAAGCCGTTCACATGATGTTCCTCCCGGAGCGCCGGGCGCGTGACGTGTGCGCTCGCGAGGTGGCGTGAGGGGAAGAGCGCGCCGCGGCGCCTTGCCCTCGGCACCTACTGAGCGGTAGTCATTACTGACAGCCTGTCTCACACGCGTCCACCCGACGAGGAGCAGCATGACCGCCACGGTCTCCTTCCCCATCGATTCGCCGCACGGCCCGCGCACCGCCACCGTCGCCTACGAGCGCAAGGGCGCCGGCGAACCGCTTCTCCTCCTGCACGGCATCGGCCACCACCATCAGGCCTGGCATCCGGTGACCGACGTCCTGGCCGCCGAACACGACGTCATCGCCATCGACCTGCCCGGCTTCGGCCTCTCGGGCCCGCTGCCCCACGGCGTCCCCTACGACCTGGCCACCGTCGCCCCGGCCCTCGGCGCCCTCTGCTCCGCGCTCGGCGTCGAGCGCCCGCACGTCGCAGGGAACTCACTCGGCGGTCTGCTCGCGCTCGAAATGGCCCGCGGCGGCCTCGTCCGCTCGGTCACCGCCCTGTCCCCCGCCGGATTCTGGTCGCCGGCCGAGCGCCGTTACGCCTTCACCGCCCTGCGCGCCATGCGCACCGGAGCCCGGGCGCTGCCCCGCCCCGCGCTGGAGCGGCTCTCCCTCACCGCCCCGGGCCGGGCGGCGCTCACCGGCAGCATCTACGCCCGCCCGGCGCGCCGTTCCCCCGAGGCCGTGGTCGCCGAGACGCTGGCCCTGCGCGGGGCCACCGGCTTCGACGAGACGCTGGCGGCGGGCGTCTCCGTCCGGTTCACCGTCGACCTGCCCGGATTGCCCGTCACCATCGCCTGGGGCGACCGCGACCGGCTGCTCCTGCGCCGCCAGGGCGTCCGCGCGAAGCAGGCCATCCCCGGCGCCCGCCTGGTCCGGCTGCCCGGATGCGGCCACGTCCCGATGAACGACGATCCGGCACTCGTCGCCCGGGTCATCCTCGACACGGCGCGAACCGCCTCCCCCGTGCCCGCGGAAGCGGTGATCGGCTGACGGGTGTTCACCCGCGGTTCGCGTGGGCGACGCGGCCGGGCCGGTGTGCGTCGGCACACTGGTCCGGCCCACCCCCCGCCGGTCCCTGGAGACGCACCATGGCACCCACGCCGCACACCCGACGGTCCCTGCTCGGCAGTTCACTCGCCGTCCCGGCCGGCCTCGCCCTGTCCGGCGCGCTCGCCGCACCGGCGTTCGCCGCCGCCCGCAAGGCACCGGCCCTCGCCCTGTCCGGTCGGCCGAGCGCGCTCTGGGGCACCCAGTCCGGCGAGGTCACCGCCCACTCCGCGACCGTCTGGACGCGCTCCGACCGCCCCGCCCGGATGTACGTCGAGACGTCCCCGAGCGAATCGTTCCGCTACGGCGTGCGCCGCCACGACGGCCCCTTCCTCGGGCCCGGCACCGACTTCACCGGCACCACCTCGCTGCGCGACCTGCCTCCCGGACGCCAGATCCGCTACCGCGTGCTGCTCGCCGACCCCGCCGACCCGCGCCGCACGAGCGAGCCGGTCCGCGGCACCTTCCGCACCACACCCGTCTCACGCCGCGACGACGTGCGCTTCCTGTGGTCCGGGGACCTCGCCGGCCAGGGCTGGGGCATCAATCCCGACCTCGGCGGGTACCGGGTCTTCGAGGAGATGCGGCTGCGCGACCCGGACTTCTTCCTGTTCAGCGGTGACACCATCTACGCGGACGGCCCGATCCAGGCCTCCGTCACCCGCCCCGACGGCAGTGTGTGGCGCAACGTCACCACCGCGGAGAAGGACAAGGTCGCCGAGACACTGGCCGAGTTCCGCGGGAACTTCCGCTACAACCTGCTCGATCACAACCTCAGGCAGTTCAACGCCCAGGTGCCGGTGCTCGCCCAGTGGGACGACCACGAGGTGCGCAACAACTGGTACCCGGGCCAGCTCATCGAGGACCCCCGCTACACCGTCAAGGACGTCGACACCCTCTCCGGGCGGGCCCGGCAGGCCTTCGGTGAGTACTTCCCCGTCACCGACCTGCGCGGCGGCCGCGCCGAGGGCCGGATGTACCGGGTGATGCGGTACGGCCCGCTGCTCGACGTGTTCGTCCTGGACATGCGCACGTACCGTGACGCCAACTCCCCCGGCACGCAGACCGAGGATCCCATCGGCATCCTCGGTGCGGAGCAGCTGGCCTGGCTCAAGCGCGAGCTGTCCCGCTCCCGCGCCACTTGGAAGGTCATCGCCGCCGACATGCCGCTGGGCATCGTCGTCCCCGACGGCGCCGCGAACTTCGAGGCGGTCGCGCAGGGCGATCCGGGCGCACCGCTCGGGCGTGAGCTCCAGATCGCCGAACTCCTGCGCCACATCAAGCACCAGCGCATCACCGGCACCCTGTGGCTCACCGCCGACGTCCACTACACGGCCGCGAACCACTACGCGCCGGAGCGGGCCGCATTCACCGACTTCGCGCCGTTCTGGGAGTTCGTCTCGGGCCCCATCGGCGCCGGCGGCTTCCCGGCCGGCCGGCTCGACGCCACCTTCGGCCCGCGGACGGCGTACGTCCAGTCCGCGCCTATCGCCAACATGTCGCCGGCGGAGAACCCCCCGTATTACGGAGAGGTGTCGATCGACGGGGGCAGCGGCGAGCTCACCGTCCGCTTGCGCCGCCAGGGAGGCGGCGTACTCTTCACCACGACCCTCCAGCCGGGGCGCGTGGGACAGTCGTAGCGGCCCGCACCCACGACGGGCACCACGGCCCGGGCCGGGACAGCCGCGCCGGCACCGGCCCCGGCCCGGGAAACCGACTCGGGAAGCCAGCCCGGGAAACCAGCCCGGGAAACCGACCCCAAACGGGCAGCTCACCCGAACCGGCCAAACCAGCCATGGGGGCCAGATCCACCGGATCGACACTTAACCAGTCGGTCACAGATCGTTCGTGATCACGCAACACCCCTGCGCCACAGTGGTGTGCATGACTGACCGTAACCCCGCCTCCGCCCAGCGTCCCCACCGCCACCACTGGCGCCGTGACCTCGTCGAACTCGCCGCCCTGTTCTGCGCCGTCGCGGTCGCCGACGGCATCGCCAACCTCGTCGCCCACGGCCCCAGGGGCCCCGTCCTGCTGGTGGCCTCGGCCGTCGCACTGCTGGTCACAGCGGCGTTCCACACCTGGTGGGCACGCCGCCACAGCCACGCGCCGCCGCCGGACCCGGCCCACCCCGACCCGGGCGGCAAGACCGCGACGCCCGCCACCACGACGACGAGGACCACGGCCACGACGGCCACCACGACCGCGGCCGCCCTGTGGCGGATGCGCACGACGGTACGGGACGAGCCCGGCAGCCTGGCCGCGCTCTGCTCGGCCCTCGCCCACAACGGCGTGGACATCCTCACCCTCCAGACCCACCCGCTGCCCGAAGGCGGCACCGTCGACGAGTTCCTGCTCCGCGCCCCTCAGGAGCTGCCCTCCGCCGACCTGACCCGGGCCATCGCCGGCGCGGGCGGCCGCAGTACCTGGATCGAGCGCGCCGACGCCCACGACCTGGTCGACACCCCGACCCGGGTACTGGGCCTCGCCACCCGCACCGCCCTGGACGCCGCCGAACTCCCCCTGGCCCTGCGCCAGCTGCTCGGTCGCTGCACCATCCACTCCATCCCCGCGACCACCCTCTCCGGCCGCCCCAACGCGGGCGCCGACGCCCCGGTCGAGGGGGTCCTGGAGGCGACGGTGATGCGGCTGCGCGACCCGTCGGGCGGGGCCATCACCGTCGAACGCCCCTACCTGCCCTTCACCCCCACCGAGTTCGCCCGAGCCCGGGCCCTCGTCGAACTCGACGCGCGCCTGGGCCCGCGCGTACCGCGCAGCCAGGACGTACTGACGCTGCCCGAGGGCAACGAGATCACCGTGCGCCGTGCCGACGGCTCCGACCGGGCCGCCGCCCGCGCCATGCACGACCGCTGCTCCGAGCGGACGCTGGGCCTGCGCTACCACGGCCCGGTCGCCGACGCCGACCGCTACCTGGGGCACCTGCTGAGCCCCCGCTTCGGCCGTACCCTCGCCGCCACCACCGCGTCCGGCAAGCTCGTCGCCCTCGGCCACCTGCTGTGGGACGGTGACGAGACCGAGGTGGCGCTGCTCATCGAGGACGACTGGCAACGCCGGGGCATCGGTTCCGAGCTGCTGCGCCGCCTCATCGCCATGGCCGTCGAAGCCGGCTGCGACAGCGTGTACGCCGTCACCCAGGCCGCCAACACCGGCATGGTCGCCGCGATGCGCGGCCTCGGCCTGCCCCTCGACTACCAGATCGAGGAGGGCACCCTGGTGATCACGGCGCGGCTGGACGCGACACCGGTCACCTCCCGGCTCCCGTACGAAGTCCCGCGCGAGCGGCCCGCGTACGAGACGCGCCACCGGGGCTGAGCGGCGGCGCGGCACCGCGTGGAGGCGGACCCTCGGCAACCCGGGTCCGCCTTCGGTCCGCCTTCCCCCGTAAGCAGGCCCAGAGCGAACGCTGATGACGCGGGGAGGTCCCCCGTACGAAGATGGCCGCATGTCAGACACCCTCCACAGTGACAGCGCCACCAGGCTTCCCCGCCAGGTCGCAGACGCGTACGTAGACGACCTGATCGCCCTCAACCCGGTCATCGGCACCTACCTCGGGGTCACCGCCAGCTCCGGCAAGCTCCCGGACTACTCCCCGGCCGGCCGCGCGGCCGTCGCCGACCTCGCCCGCGCCACCCTCGCGCGGCTCGACGCCGCCGAGCGGCTGCCCGGCGCGGACTCCGAAGCCGAGCGGCGCTGCGGCCGCCTGCTGCGCGAGCGCCTGACGGCGGAGCTCGCCGTATACGAGGCCGACGAGGACCTGTGCACGGTCAGCAACATCCACTCCCCGGCGCACGAGGTCCGCGAGGTCTTCACCCTGACCCCGGCCGAGACCGACGAGGACTGGGCCGCGATCGCCCAGCGCCTGCGCGCGGTTCCCGAGGCCTTCGCCGGCTACCGCGAGAGCCTGGCGCTCGGCCTGGAGCGCGGTCTGTACGCCGGCCCCCGCGCGACCGCCACCTTCGTCGGCCAGCTCACCACCTGGGCGGGCCAGGACACCGACGGCGAGCGGGACTTCTTCGGTGACTTCGTCACCGCCGGCCCCGAGACCCGGCGCGCCGAGCTGGACAAGGCCGCGGCCGGGGCCACCGCCGCCGTCATGGAGCTGCGCGACTGGATGCGCGACGTGTACGCCCCGTCCGTGGAGGGCCGCCCGGACACCGTGGGCCGCGAGCGCTACGCCCGCTGGGCGCGCTACTTCAACGGCGCCGACCTGGACCTGGACGAGGCCTACGCGTACGGCTGGGCGGAGTTCCACCGGTTGCTGGCCGAGATGAAGGCGGAGGCGGCCAAGATCCTTCCGGGCGCCGGCCCCTGGGAGGCCCTCAAGCACCTCGACGAGCACGGCACCCACATCGAGGGCGTCGAGGAGGTGCAGGCCTGGCTCCAGGGCATCATGGACGAGGCCATCGAGAACCTCGACGGAACCCACTTCGAACTCGCCGAGCGGGTCAAGAAGGTGGAGTCCATGATCGCCCCTTCGGGCGGCGCGGCGGCTCCGTACTACACCAGCCCCTCCGAGGACTTCTCGCGCCCGGGACGCACCTGGCTGCCGACCATGGGCCAGACCCGGTTCCCGGTGTACGACCTGGTCTCCACCTGGTACCACGAGGGGGTTCCGGGCCACCACCTCCAGCTCGCCCAGTGGACGCACGTGGCGGACCGGCTCTCCCGCTACCAGGCGAGCGTCGGCATGGTCAGCGCGAACAGCGAGGGCTGGGCCCTGTACGCGGAGCGGCTGATGGACGAACTCGGCTACCTGCGGGACGCCGAGCAGCGGCTGGGTTACCTGGACTGCCAGATGATGCGCGCCGCGCGGGTCATCGTGGACATCGGCATGCACCTGGGCCTGGAGATCCCGGCGGACTCGCCGTTCCACCCGGGCGAGCGCTGGACGGTGGAGCTGGCGCAGGAGTTCTTCGGCCTGCACAGCGGCCGGCCGGCGGACTTCATCGAGAGCGAGCTGACGCGCTACCTGTCGATGCCGGGGCAGGCGATCGGCTACAAGCTGGGCGAGCGTGCCTGGCTGCTGGGCCGGGACAACGCGCGCGCCGCGCACGGCGACTCCTTCGACCTGAAGGCGTGGCACATGGCGGCGCTGTCGCAGGGCTCGCTCGGCCTGGACGCGCTGGTGGAGGAGCTGTCGAGGCTCTGACCGGAGCCGGCCCGTACGGACGGGCCGCTCGCCTCCCCCGTGGGGCGAGCGGCCCGCCGCTCGGGGCCGTCCGGCCACCGCTGCGGCGTCAACGGCCGTGGTGTTTCAGCCCGGTCGGCGGTCTCAGCAGCCGCAGTCGTCGGAGTCGGTCGGCGCGGTCAGCGGGTCGGCGACGGCGCGCTGCTCGCTGCCCTGCCAGGTCTCGACCTCGAAGCCCTCGCGGATCCAGTACTCGATGCCGCCGAGCATCTCCTTGACCCGGAAGCCCAGTTCGGCGAGGGCCAGGGCGGAGCGGGTGGCGCCGTTGCAGCCGGGCCCCCAGCAGTACGTCACCACCGGGACGTCCTTGTCCAGGAGCCGCTCGGCCTGCTCGGGGATGAGCGCGGTGGGCAGGTGGATCGCACCGGGCACGCGGGCCTGGTCCCAGGAGGGCGTGGAGCGGGAGTCGATGAGCTGGAAGCCCAGTTCGGCGCCCTGCTCCCGGTGGGTCTTGAAGGCGGCGGCGACGTCGGACACGTCCGCGTGGAAGGCGAGGCTCGCCGAGAAGTAGGCGGCGGCCGCGGCCGGACTGGCCGGGGGCACCCGGAGCACGGGGTTGGCGGGGGCTGCAGTGGAGGCAGGGGCTGCGGTTGCGGTGGGCTGGACCTGGGTCGTCGTCATGGCTCAGAATCTACGAGCTACCCGAAGGCCCCGGAAGTGGATTTCCCCGGCCTTCCCCGTGTTCCACCGGGGAATCCCCTGCTATACAGGCGCCATGAGCGACCATTCCCCCGACGCCACCGACTGGCGGATCTTGCAGGCCCTCCAGGCCGACGGTCGCGCCAGCTTCGCGGATCTGGCCCGTACCGTCTCGATGTCCGCCAGCGCCGTCACCGAACGCGTGCGGCGGCTGGAGGAAGCCGGCGTCATCACCGGCTACACCGCCGTGGTGGACCCGGAGAAGCTCGGCAAGTCCATCCTCGCGCTGATCCGGCTGCGCTACCCGCACGGCAACTACAAGCCGTTCCACGACCTGTTGGAGGCGGCCCCCGAGATCCTGGAGGCGCACCACGTGACCGGTGACGACTGCTTCGTCCTCAAGGTCGCGGCACGCTCGATGTCGCACCTGGAGGAGGTCGCCGGCCGGATCTCCGGCCTCGGCCCGGTCACCACCAGCATCGTCTACTCCTCTCCGCTCCCCCGCAGGCCGCTGAGTCCGTGAGGCGTGGGCAGCGGGCAGCGGGCGGCGGGCAGCGGTTCAGCCCGCCGGACTCCCCACCCGGTGGCGCACCACCGAGCCGCCGCGCTGCTTGACGACCTCCAGCTGGGCCTGGACCCGGGTCCGCAGGTCGGCGACGTGGCTCACGATGCCGACGCTGCGGTCCCGTTCGCGCAGGGAGTCCAGTACGTCGAGCACCTCGTCCAGGGCCTGGTCGTCGAGGCTGCCGAAGCCCTCGTCGATGAAGAGGGTGTCGAGGCGCATGCCGCCCGCCTCGTCGGTCACCACGTCGGCCAGTCCCAGCGCGAGGGCGAGCGAGGCGAAGAAGGTCTCACCGCCGGACAGGGTGGCGGTGTCCCGCTCGGTTCCCGTCCAGGCGTCCACGACGTGCAGCCCGAGGCCGGAGCGGCCCCGGCCGCCCGCCCGCGCGTCGGAGTGGACCAGGGTGTAGCGGCCGCCGGACATGCGCAGCAGCCGTACCGTCGCCGCGGCCGCGACCTGCTCCAGGCGCGCGGCCAGTACGTACGACTCCAGTCGCATCTTGCGCTCGTTGTCGGCGGAGGTGCCCGCGGTGAGTCCGGCCAGCCGGGCCACCCGGTCGTACTCCTCGCGCAACGGGCCCAGGGCGCGCAGTTCCTGGTCCGCCCGCTGTGAGAGCCGGTCCAGTTCGGCGCAGCTGACGCGGGCGGCGTCGACGGCCGAGCCGGCTTCCCTCAGTTTCGCCGCCGCCGCGGCCGCGTACTCCTCGGCGCCTTGCGGATCGGCGGGCGGGAGCGCGGCCGCCGCCGTGGTGTCGTGCTCGGCGTGCCGGTCGGCCAGCATGGCTTCCTCGGCCTGCCAGGCGTCCAACCTGTGCTGGAGGGCGGTGCGTTCGTACTCCGGCAGCACCGCGTCGGCCGCCGCCCCGGTGGTGTCGAACCCGGCCTTGAACGCCGCGTCGGCCAGCTGGTCGTCGGCCTCCTTGAGCCGGGCGGCGGTGGCGTCGGCGCGGCGCAGCGCGGCGGCGGCCGCGGTGACGATCCGGACCCGGTCCTCCAGCACCCTGGCCCGGGCCGCGACACTGGGCGCGTCGCCCCGCACGAGGGCCAGCTCGGCCTCCAGCGCGGCCTGTTCCCGGTCCAGGGCCTCCCGTCGCGAGGCCCTGGCGGCGGCCCGGCGTTCGGCGTCGAGCCGGTCGGCGCTGCGCGCGGCGTACTCGCGCTCGGCGCGGGCCAGCCGCTCCCGGGCGGTGTGCAGCCCTGCCGCATCCGCGTGGGCGGCGGCGTGGCGGGCGCTCAGGTCGGAGGTCAGCGCGAGGAGTTCGGCGGTGGTGGCGTCCCTGGCGGCGGCCGCGGCTTCGGCCTCGGCCTCCCGGACCGCGGCCAGCTTCCGTTCGGCGGCGCCGCGCCGCTCCTCGGCCTGCTCGAAGCGGGCGTGGGCGGCGTCCTCGGCGGCCCGGTCGACGTGTCCGGGGGCCGGACGCGCGGGGAGCGGGTGCTCCGCCGACCCGCACACCTTGCAGGGCTCCCCCGCCACCAGGGCGGCGGCCAGTTCGGCGGCGATCCCGCTGAGCCGGGCCTCCTTCAGCTCCAGCCAGTCCTCCCGCGCGGCGGCGGACTCCTCGCGCAGCCGCAGCAGTGCGGCGTCGGCGACTTCGGCGTCGGCGGCGAGGGCGTCGCGCCGCCGGGCGGCGTTCAGGTGCAGCCGTGCGGGCTCCAGCCGGGCCGCGAGCTGTTCGGCGAGGGTGGCGGCCTGCTGGGCGGCTTCCACCCGGCCGGCCAGCTCGGCGCGGGTGCCCTCCCAGCGGGCGAGCCACTCGGCGGACTCCTGACGCTGCTCCTCGTCGTCGCGGGACTCCCGGTCCAGCGTGGCGCGCTCGCGGCTGATCCCGGCGCTGCGCTGCTCGGCCCGCTGGGCGGCTCCGACGGCGCCGAGTTCCTCACGCAGCCGCTGCTCGGTGGCGGCGAGCTGCTCGGCTCCGGCTTCGGCGAGGGCGGGCGGGAGTTCGGCGAGGGCGAGCGTCTGCGCGTGGGCGGCGGTCAGGTGCGCGGCGGCGGCGGCCCCGCGCAGTTCCAGGGCGGGGGCCACGAGGGCTCCCCGGCGGGCCCGGTCGAGCAGGGCGCGCACCCGCTCCCTTTCAGGCGCGGCGGCTTCGAGCAGGGCGGCCCGGCGGGCGGTCTCCGCGTGACGGCGCTGCAACCGGTCGAGTTCCCGCGCCTCCTCGGCGGCCCGCCGGGCGGCCGCGTACCGGCTCTCCACGGCGGCCAGCGCGTACTCCGCGACGGTGAGCCGCTCCCGGGCGGCGCAGCGGGCGACGGCCGCCCAGGCACGGACGGCGTCGGCGAGTCCGGGTTCGCCCGGCTGGTGGCGGGGCATCGGCCAGCCGCGCAGGTCGGCGCTGTCGCCCGCGGCCTGGGCGATGCGCTGGGCGACACCGAGCACCTTCTCGTCGCCGGCCCGCACCTTGGCCTCGGCCGCCCGGCGCCGCTCGGCGAGCAGGGTCTCGACGGCGGCGAAGCGGCGGGTGTCGAAGAGGCGCCCGAGGAGCCGCCCGCGGGCTTCGGCGCCGGCGCGCAGGAACTGGGCGAACTCGCCCTGCGGCAAGAGCACGACCTGGCAGAACTGTTCGCGGCTCATGCCGAGCAGCTGCTCGATCTCCTCGCCGATCTCCTGGTGGGAGCGGCTGAGCCCCTGCCAGACGCCGTCGACGCGTTCGCGCAGCCGGCTCTGGGCGCGGTCCTTGGTCGTGCCGCTGCCGCGCTTCTTGGGCCGGTCCTGCTCGGGCCGCCGGGTGATCTCCAGGCGGCGTCCGCCCGCGGTGAGTTCGAGGGTGACTTCGGTCGCGGTGCCGGGGGCGGCGTGGTCGCTGCGCAGGCTGGTGAGGTGGGGGAGGCGGGAGCCGGGCACGGCCCCGTAGAGCGCGAAGCAGACGGCGTCGAGGACGGAGGTCTTGCCCGCTCCGGTGGGTCCGTGGAGCAGGAAGATCCCGGCGCCGGAGAGGGCGTCGAAGTCGATCTCCTGGGGCTCGGCGAACGGCCCGAAGGCGGTGACCTGGAGCCGGTGCAGCCTCATCGGAGGGTCTCCTGGACCACGGCCCGGGTGCGTACGTCGTCGAAGGCGCCGCGCAGCACGGCCCGTTCGTCGTCGTCGGCGTGGCCGCCGCCGCGGACGTGCGCGACGAAGTCCTCGGCGATCTCCTGGTCGGTGCGGCCCCTCAGGCGCTGCGCGTAGGAGGCCGCGCCGTCCTCCTCGCGGCCTTCGGGGTCGAAGGCGAGGCTCAGGACGTGCGGGAAGCGGGCGGCGAGGCGGGCCATGGGGTCCTGGGGCCGGACGGGGTCGGTGAGGGTGGCTTCGATCCAGCGGTCCTCGTGGGCGTCGAGGGCCGGGTCCTCCAGCAACTCCTCCAGCCGCCCGCGCAGGCGCCCGAGGGCGCGCGGTACGGGGGTGTCGATCCGTTCGGTGGTGACGAGTTCCCCGGCCGGCCCGAGTTCGACCAGCCACATCGTCTTGCGGTGGTCGGCCTCGGAGAAGGAGTAGGCGAGCGGGGAACCCGAGTAGCGCACCCGTTCGTTGATCTTCTGGCAGCCGTGGAGGTGGCCGAGGGCGGCGTAGTCGACCCCGTCGAAGACGGCCGCGGGCACGGCCTCCACTCCGCCGACGGTGATGTCGCGCTCGCTGTCGCTGGCCTGTCCGCCGGTGACGAAGGCGTGGGCGAGGACGATGGAACGGGTCCCGGGGGCCCGGTCGGCCAGGTCGGCGCGCACCCGGTCCATGGCCGCGCCCAGCACCGCTTCGTGGCTGACCTTCGGCGCGCCGAGGGCCTCCTTCACCAGGGCCGGCTCCAGATAGGGCAGCCCGTACAACGCCACATCCCCGTGTACGTCGGCCAGCACCACGGGGTCCGCACAGCCGGCGGGATCGGTCCTGAGGAATATCCCGGCCCCCTCGATCAGCCCGGCCCCGACCCCCAGACGGCGGGCGGAGTCGTGGTTCCCGGAGATCATCACCGTGGGCACGCCGAGGGCGGCGAGCCGGTGCAGGGCCCGGTCGTACAGTTCGACGGCGGCCAGCGGGGGCACGGCCCGGTCGTAGACGTCCCCGGCGACGAGGACGGCGTCGACCCGGTGCTCTTCGACGGTCGCGACGAGGTGGTCGATGAAGGCGGCCTGGGCGCCGAGCACGTTGACGCGGTGGAAGGACCGCCCGAGGTGCCAGTCGGAGGTGTGCAGAAACTTCACTCGCCGGCCTCGCCGCGCATGCCCGTCCCCCTGGTCGTCCTCCGGCCCACTGCCCCCTCTACGCTAACCCGTCGCGGGGGCCGCCACGGCCGCTCCGCCGAGACCGGGGATGCGGCTCAGGGCGCGTACGTCTCTCCGCCCAGGGTGAGGGTGGCGCTGCCCGCGGTGCTGTCGGCCAGCCAGGCCTCGAAGGCGGGGAGGTCGGCTTCCGGAAGGGCGACCTCGATCTCCACGGCGGAGCCGTAGCGCAGGTCGACGACGGTCCGGCCGGTGGAGCGCAGGTCGTTTTGGGTCTTGTCGGCCCGCTGGTGGTCGACGGTGACGGTGGCCAGCCGGTAGCGGCGCCGGGTGACGGTGCCGAGCGCGTCGAGCGCTTCGCCGACCACCCCTCCGTAGGCCCTGATCAGCCCGCCCGCGCCGAGCTTGACCCCGCCGTAGTAGCGGGTGACCACGGCGACGGCGTACCGGATGTCGCGCCGCGTCAGCATCTGCAGCATCGGCACCCCTGCGGTGCCGCCGGGCTCGCCGTCGTCACTGGCCTTCTGGACGGAGGCGTCGGCGCCGATCACGTAGGCGAAGCAGTTGTGGGTGGCGGTGGGGTGCTCCTTGCGGACGCGCGCGATGAACTCCTGGGCCTCCTGCTCCGTCGCGGCGGGCGCGAGCGAGCACAGGAACCTCGAGCGGTTGATCTCCGCCTCGTGCACGCCCTCCCGGGCCACCGTCACGTACTGGTCTGCCTTCACCGCTCCACCCTAAGCGGTGGCCCGGAACCGGCCGACCGGCCGGCCACGGGGCGGCCGGGCAGCCGAAATGCGGCCGCCATCGGGGCGATCTACGGTGAACGCATCCGGCCCCACCGAACGCGGGAAGGGGAAATCCATGTTTTTGCTTCCCGGCAAGGACACGACGCGCGGCGGAACGCGGCGGCGGCTCCTCCTCCTGGCGCCCGCGGTCCTACTGGCTTCCCAAGCGGTCCTGCCGATCGGCGGTCGAGTTGCGGGTGTGACCCAGGCCCACGCCGCCGAGCACGCCGCGGTCCCGGCCGCGGTGACGGTTGCGGCTCGGCCCGATTACGAGCAGCTCGCCCTCGACACCCTCGGCGAAGTGACACGGGGCGACTTCACCGCCGTCTCGGCCCGCTTCGACGAAGCCCTTCGCGGACAGGCCACTGCGGAGTTCCTCGCGAAGTCCTGGAACGACTACCAGAAGACGTTCGGTCGCTTCGAGTCGCACGGGGACCCGAAACAGGTCGCGTCCGGCAATGGGAACGTGGTCGATGTCCCGCTGCACATGGCGAAGCAGCCGGGGACTTTCCGCGTCACCTTCAACACGGACGGACAGATCGTGGGCCTGTTCTTCCTGCGCACGGGAGTTCCGGTCCCGTAGCGGGGGAATCGGACACCTGCCCTCTCCGTTGATCCCTTCGCGCGGGCCGTCACGAGCCGGTCCGGCGGGCGACAGGAGGCGGTGCGCGTGTACGGCGACCAGGAGACCATCCGCAGGATCCTCACCGAAGCCGGGGACACCTGGGCCGTGGTGGGCCTGTCCAACAACGAGCGGCGGGCGGCCTACGGGGTGGCGCGGGTGCTCCAGCGGTTCGGGAAGCGGGTGGTTCCCGTACATCCCAAGGCGGAGACGGTGCACGGCGAGCCCGGGTACGCCTCGCTGGCGGACATCCCGTTCGCGGTCGACGTGGTCGACGTCTTCGTCAACAGCTCCCTCGCCGGAGCGGTCGCCGACGAGGCGGTGGCGGTCGGCGCGAGCGCCGTCTGGTTCCAGCTCGGGGTGATCGACGAGGCGGCCTGGGCGCGGACGCGCGAGGCGGGTCTGCTGATGGTGATGGACCGCTGCCCCGCCATCGAGATCCCCGCCCTGTAGCGACGGCCGTCAGTGCGAGGGCGGCTGCTCGTGCCCGCTGACCGGCGGGATCGAGACCGCCATCGTCATCTCCATCGGCTCCGCGCCTTCGTTGCGGTACTCGTGCGGGACGTTCGCCTCGAAGGAGACCGCCCCGCCCTGCGGCACCTCGTAGGGTTCGCCGTCGACGGTGAGGGTGAGCCGTCCGGCCGTGACGTGCAGCATCTCCAGGGTCCCGGCCGGGTGCGGGTCCGACCCGGTGCCCTCGCCGGGCTCCAGCCGGTACGCCCACACCTCCAGCGGGCCGCGCCGGTCGTCGCCGAGCAGCATGGTCGCACCGCTGCCGCCGGCCGTGGACCACATCCGCACCCCCTGACCGGGCTCCACCACGTGCACCCGCGGGCCGCGGTCGCGGTCCAGCAGGGTGGTGATGCTGACGCCGAGGGCGTCGGCCAGCTTGACCGTGGTGCCGACGCTGGGGTTCGTCCGGGCCTGCTCGATCTGGATGATCATCCCCCGGCTCACGCCCGCCCGCGCCGCCAGCGCTTCGAGGGTGAAACCGCGTTCACCGCGCCAGCGCCGGAGGTTCCGGCCGAGCGCCTGAGTGAGCTGTTCCAGGTCCGACACCATTCCCCCAGCTTCGGCGTCCCACGTCACGGCGTCCAATATTTTGGATGACGCAGTCCAGCAGACTGAACTGCGGTGTGGTGTACTCGACGTTGCACCCCACCGTTCAAGACACTGTACTGCGAGGCTCCCGCATGACCGTCATCTTCGCCCTGGCGACAGCCCTGCTGTGGGGCCTCGCCGATTTCGGCGGCGGGCTGCTGACGCGCCGCATACCGGCGCTGACCGTGGTGGTGGTCTCGCAGGTCGTCGCCGTCGTGGTGCTCGGTTCCGTGGTCCTCGTCACCGGGGCCTGGCGGGAGGCGGGGCCGCAGCTGTGGTTCGCGGTCGCCGCCGGGCTCGTCGGTCCGGTCGCGATGCTCAGCTTCTACAAGGCGCTGGCCCTCGGCCCGATGGGCGTGGTGTCCCCGCTCGGCTCGCTCGGCGTGATCGTCCCCGTCGGGGCCGGGCTGGCACTGGGCGAGCGCCCGGGCCCCGGGCAGTTCGCCGGGATCGCGGTGGCCGTCCTCGGGATCATCCTGGCCGGCGGCCCGGAACTGCGCGGAGCCCCGGTACAGCGCCGGGCCGTCCTGCTCACCCTGCTCGCGGCCTTCGGCTTCGGCGCGGTGATGGCCCTGATCTCCGAGGCCTCGCACACGGTCACGGGGCTCTTCCTGGCCCTGTTCGTGCAGCGCGTGACCAACGTGGCCGCGGGCGGCACGGCCCTGTGGGTCCAGGTGCGGCGGGGAACTCCCGCACTTGCGCAGGGCAGCGGCGCGCGGCTCCTGGGGGGGCTCCTGCCGGCGCTGGCCTTCGTGGGTCTCGCGGACGTCGCGGCGAACGGCACGTACTCCGTCGCCGCGCAGAGCGGCCCGGTCACGGTGGCCGCCGTGCTCTCCTCGCTCTACCCGGTGGTCACCGCGCTCGCCGCCTTCGCCGTCCTCAAGGAGCGCCTGCGTACGGTCCAGGCCGCCGGCGCCGGCCTCGCCCTCGCGGGCACCGTCCTGCTCGCCGCCGGTTAGGCCGGGTCCGGGCTGAGCTGACCGGCCTCGGCCTCGGCCTCGGCCGCCGCCAGCGCGGCCAGGCCGCGCAGTTGCTCCGGAGTGATGCCGTCCGCGATCGGGACCGGCGCCGGGGTGCGCAGCGGCGGCTGCCAGCCCGTCTCGGGCTCCCACCGCCGCACGATGCGCGCCGGGGCCCCCGCCACCACCGCGTGGTCGGGTACCTCGCCCCGCACGACGGCCCCCGCCGCCACGACGACGTTGCGGCCCAGCCGCGCCCCGGGCAGGATCACGGCCCCGGTGCCCAGCCAGCAGCCCGGGCCGATCTCCACCGGCGAACTGCGGGGCCACTGCCTGCCGACCGGCTCGTGCGGGTCGTCGTAGCTGTGATTGGTGGAGGTGATGTACACGCCCGGTCCGCAGAAGGTGTCGTCGCCGATGCTGATCCGGGTGTCGGCTATCACGTGGCTGCCGCGGCCGAGGACCACCCCGTTGCCGAGCACGAGCACCGGGTCCGGGCCGAGGTCCAGGTCGGGCATCATCCCGGCCGTCAAGGTGACCTGCTCGGCGATGATGCAGTGTTCGCCGAGCCGGATCCACTGCTCACCGAATACGGTGCCCTGCGGGAAGGCGAGCCGGGTCCCGTCCCCGATGGCGCCGAAGCGCAGCCGGCCGGGCGTCTCGGCGGTCACGGCGCCGGCCTGTTGCATCCAGCGCCACCCGGCCTGGACGACGCGGTTGGCCACGCGGCGGCGCAGGGATGAGAACGTGTTCTGGTTCTTCGGCACCGGGCAACCGTAGCGTGCCGCGTGCCGGAACCGCGCCGTGATCTTCACCCCATCGCCGGGGGCCGCGGGCGGGTGTCCTACCGTGCTGTGAGCGCGGCACCGGTGGAGAACAGGGAACGAGGGAACAGAACATGACACAGCAGGCGGCCCGGGCACTCGTGGCGGGCGTGGGCGGCAAGCAGCCGGCCGTCGATCCGTCGGCCTTCACCGCGCCCACCTCCGTGGTGGTGGGCGACGTCACCCTCGGCGCCCGCTCCAGCATCTGGTACTCGGCGGTGCTGCGCGCCGACTGCGGTCCGATCGCCCTGGGCGCCGACAGCAACGTGCAGGACAACTGCACCGTCCATGTGGACCCCGGGTTCCCGGTCACCATCGGGGAGCGCGTCTCCATCGGCCACAACGCCGTCGTGCACGGCTGCACCGTCGAGGACGACTGTCTGATCGGCATGGGCGCGACCGTGCTGAACGGCGCGGTGATCGGCGCCGGTTCGCTGGTGGCGGCGCAGGCGCTGGTCCCGCAGGGCATGGTGGTCCCGCCCGGCTCGTTGGTCGCGGGGGTACCCGCCAAGGTGCGGCGGGAGCTGACGCAGGAGGAGCGCGAGGGCATCCGGGTCAACGCACAGATGTACACCCGGCTCGCCGACCAGCACCGCGCCTCGGTGGGCCCGCAGGAGTAGCCGGGCGCATCGACGGCAGCGAGGCGTGTCGATCACGCCCTGGTGACGGGTCCGCGTTCACCCGGCGGCCGGCCCCCGCCCACCGCGCCCCCGGGCTCGTCACCGGGGCGGGACGTCGGCCCGGCCGACTCGTCGTCGGTCTCAGTCCGAGACCGACGCCGGGGCCGGAGCGGCAGCGGGCTCGTTCTCGGCCTCGCGTGCCGCGGCCGCCGCCTTGCGCATCCGCACGCGCAGCACCAGGGTCACCGCGAGGCCGATCAGCAGGGCCGCCACCAGCGCCAGCCACGAGAACCGCTTGAGCCACGGCTCGGCGACGATCCCGACGGTGTAGATGACGGCGGTCGTACCGCCCGCCCAGAGGATCCCGCCGAGCACGTTGGCGATCAGGAACTTCCAGTACGGCATGCGCAGCACGCCGGCCAGCGGTCCGGCGAAGATCCTCAGCAGGGCCACGAACCGCCCGAAGAAGACGGCCCACATGCCCCACTTCTCGAAGGAGCGTTCCGCCAGGGCCACGTGCTGCGGCCCGAAGTGCTTGGGGAAGCGCCGGCCGAGCCGCTCCAGCAGCGGCTTGCCGCCCCGCCGCCCGATCGCGTACCCGATGGAGTCGCCGACGATGGCACCCGCGATGGCGCACGACCCCAGCACGACCGGGTCGATGTGCCCCTGCTGTGACGCCAGCAGGGCGGCGCTGACCAGGATGATCTCACCGGGCAGCGGAACGCCCAGGCTCTCCAGCCCGATGACCAGCCCCACCAGGAGATAGACGCTGACCGCCGGGATCGTCTCCAGCCATTCCTGGATGTGCACCGGTACGTCCTCCAGAGTCGTCTCCGGCGCGCCCCCTGTGACACGCCGAACAAGCAGCCTATCGGCTCGCCACGACAGCCTCCCCGCTCAGTGACGGTTCCCGCGGTGAACGGCCGGCGTACACCTCGCGGCCGGCGTACGCCTAGAGGCCGGCGTGCACCTCGCGGGCGGCGCTATCCGCACCCGGGTGCGCCGCTGCGGGTCCCCGGACGGACAGCGCCGGTACCGCCCGGCGCCTAGGCGTTGGGCCGCAGCGTCCAGACGACGGTCATTTCCCCGGTCACGGCCTCGTCCTCGCGCTGGATGGCGACGGTGACGGGGAACTCGGGGCGGCCACCCGCGTCGAGTTCCGCGACGACCTCGGCGGCCGGGCGGCCGAGGGTGGCGGTGGCGGTGACGACGCCCTTGGCGAGCTTCTTGTAGCCGATCTCGGCCTTGACGGCGAGCGGCACGGCGCGCGAGAGCTGGTCCCCGAAGGCGGCCAGGACGATGGCGCCGCTCGCGGACTCGGCCAGGGTGAACATCGCCCCCGCGTGCGGACCGCCGACGTGGTTGTGGAAGTCGGGCTGGTCGGGCAGCCGGACGACGGCGCGCTCGGGGGTCGTCTCCAGGAACTGGAGGTTCAGGGTGCGGGCCATCGGCACGGTCGCGGCGAGCAGTTCGCCCACGTTCATCTGTTCTGCGCTCATGGCACGCGATGTTACCCACGAGTAAGACCGGTTGGCCAGACCCGATGAGGGGGCGGCCGTGGCTACCGTCACCCCCTCCCACTATCGTTACCGGCCATGTGGCCAGGACAGCAGCAGCCTCCCGGGGGACAGCCGAACCCCCAGGACGCGCAACAGAACCCGTACCAGCAGCAGCCGGGACAGCCGAACCCGTACCAGCAGCAGCCGCAGCCGGGATTCGGTGAGCCGCAGCCCGGTTACGGATACCCGCAGGCGGGCTACCAGACGCCGCCGCCCACCCAGCCGTGGGGGCAGCCCCCGACGGTGACGCAGTCGGCGGCCCGCGCCAGGAGCCCGTACTCCACCAAGACGGTGGCCATCGTCGCCGCCGCCGCGGTGGTCGTGACCGCGGCCGCCACCGGGACCTTCGTCCTCACCCGGGACAAGAAGACGGTCCAGGCCAACGACAAGCCGGCCGCCGCCTCGTCGCCGCCCGCCGCCAAGTCGGCCGCCCCGCCCGCCCCGACCGGGAACCCGCGCGCCGGAGGCGACGTCAAGCCGGTCGTCCCCGGCTGGAAGGTCGTCATCAACCCGCTGCACGGCACCGCCTTCGACGTGCCGCCGGACTGGACGGTCGCCAGCTCGGGCCTCAGCAGCGGCTTCGAGGACGCGAAGAAAGGCGACGGCTCCCCGCTCGTCACGATGAGCGCACCCGCCTTCTACAAGCAGGACTGGTGCAAGGTCGACTCCAACAAGGACGGCAAGGAGGAGACGACCGAGCTGGCCGGCACCGGCGCCAAGGGCGCCCAGGGCGCCAAGGACACCGCCGAAGCCGCGCGGATCGCCGCCGAGAACTGGGTGTACGCCGCTTACGCCCAGGACTCCCCGAACCCGAAGGAGACGGTCAAGTCCACCGACGCCAAGGACTTCACGACCCTCTCCGGCCTCAAGGGCAGCTTCTCCACGGCCACCGCCACCGGCCTGCCGAAGAAGAGCAAGTGCGACTCGGACGGCAAGAGCATCGCCTTCGCCTACAAGATCGCCAACGGTGACTTCGCAGTCTGGGTGCTCTACGCGGCCGCGGGCGTTCCCGGCGAGGTCTCCAAGGAGACGTACGAGAAGATCATGAGCTCGGTCCGCCTGACCGGGAGCTGATCGCCCCTCCCCCGCCCCCCGGACCGGTAATCCGTTTGGTTTCCCGGCCCGGGGCGGGCGATAGTCCCCGGGTGAGTCCTCCCCCCGCCACCCCCTCCCGCACACCCGCCACCCGCCGTCGGCCCGCGTGGGCCGGCCGCAATTACACCCTGCTGACCGGCGCCGCCGTCGTCACCAACCTCGGCAGCCACGGGGCGCTCATCGCCGCCGCCTTCGCGGTACTCGACGCCGGCGGGAGCGCGGGGGACGTCGGCCTGGTGGCGGCGGCCCGCACCCTGCCGCTCGTCCTCTTCCTGCTGATCGGCGGCGCGCTGGCCGACCGGCTGCCGCGGCACCGGGTGATGGTCGCGGCCAACGCCCTCAACTGCCTCTCCCAGGCCGCCTTCGCCGCGCTCGTCCTGTCCGGCGATCCGCGACTGTGGCAGATGATGCTGCTCACCGCCCTCTGCGGTACGGGTACCGCCTTCTTCAACCCGGCCGCCGAGGGAATGCTGCTGTCGAGCGTCTCGGGCGAGCACGCGAACCGCGCCTTCGCCCTGTTCCGGATGGCGATGAACGGCGCGGGCATCGGCGGCGCCGCCCTGGGCGGCGCCATGATCGCCGCGATCGGCCCGGGCTGGGTGCTGGCCGTGGACGCCGCGGCCTTCGCCCTCGCCGGTGCGCTACGGACCTTCCTGCGCGTCGGCCACATCGCCGAGCGGGCTCCCGGCGGAGGCCTGCTGGCCGATCTGCGCGAAGGCTGGGTCGAGTTCAGGAGCCGCTCCTGGCTGTGGCGGATCGTGCTCCAGTTCTCCGTGGTCGTCGCCGTCGTGGCCGCGGCCGAGGCGGTCTACGGGCCCCTGGTCGCCCGGGACCGGCTGGGCGGGCCCGCCCCCTGGGGCGTGGCCCTGGCCTTCTTCGGCGTGGGCACGATCGGCGGGGCCGTCCTGATGACCCTGTGGAAGCCGCGCCGGCTGCTGCTGGTCGGCACGCTGTGCGTGTTCCCGATGGCGCTTCCGTCGGCGGCGCTGGCGGTGCCGCTGCCGACCTGGGGGCTGTGCGCGGTGATGCTGGTCAGCGGTGTGGCCATCGAGGTGTTCGGCGTGAACTGGATGACGACCCTGCACCAGGAGATACCGGAGGACAAGTTCTCCCGCGTCTCGGCGTACGACTGGTTCGGCTCGGTGTCGATGGTCCCGCTGGCCACCGCCCTGGCAGGCCCGGCCGAGACGGCCTTCGGCCGCACCCGGGCGCTGTGGGGCTGCGCGACGCTCGTGGTCCTCGCCACCGCGGTGGTCCTCGCCGCGCCGGACGTCCGCCGCCTGACCCGCCGCCCGGCACCGTCCCCTCCGCCGGCCCCCTCCCCCGCCGCCCCTTCGCCGGCTGCCGAGCCCGCCGCCGTGTGAAGCCGGGCCGGGGTGGTCAGCCGACGCTGAACGCCCCCGCCGGGGGCTCCGGCGATGCCACGGCCTGCGCGTCCGGCACCACGGCCGCGCCCCGTACGAGCCGGTCCAGGGCCGCGCCCGCCTCCACGCGGGCCGGGAACGCGTCGGCCGCGCAGCGCCGGGCCAGGGCGGCCACCGGGATCTCCCGGTCCGAGGCCACGAGCACCGCGTTGCCGAACCTGCGGCCCCGCAGCACCCCCGGCTCCGCGATCAGCGCCAGCTCCGCGAACACCGCCCCGAAGTTCGCCAACTGCCCCCGCAGGAAACCGAACGGGGCCCCGTCCGCCAGGTTCGCCACGTAAAGCCCGCCGGGCCGCAGCACCCGCGCCGCCTCCCGCGCGTACTCCAGCGAGGTCAGCTGGGCCGGGACCCGCGAGCCCCCGAAGACGTCGGCGACCACCACGTCGGCGCTCGCCCCGGTGGCACCCTCCAGCCAGGCCCGCGCATCGGCGGCGTGCACCGTGATCCGGGCCTCCTCGCCCCACGGCAGGTGTTCCGCCACCAGCTCCACCAGGCCCGCGTCGAACTCCACCACCTGCTGGCGGGAGCCCGGCCGGGTCGCGGCGGCGTACCGCGGGAGCGTCAGGGCGCCCCCGCCGAGGTGCAGCAGGTCCAGCGGCGCCCCCGGTTCAGCGGCGCAGTCCAGGACGTGCGCGAGGCGGCGTACGTACTCGAACTCCAGGTGCTCGGGCTCGTCGAGGTCGACGTACGACTGCGGCGCCCCGTCGACGGTCAGCAGCCAGGCCCGCTCCCGGTCCACGTCCGGCATCAGCTTGGCGGCGCCCTGGCCCACGTCCCGGACCACCGGGATCTGCTCGTCGTTCACGACACCATTGTCAGGCCGCCCAGACGCGCGCCGCCTCGGCGGCGTGCGCCGCCGCCTGGGCCAGGCCGGCCCGGGCGGCCGGGTCGCGCCGCGCCGGATCCAGGACGTTGCGGCCGAAGGTCTTGCGGGCCTCGGCGGACGGAGTGATGAGCAGGACCTCCGCCCCGGCCTTCCGCAGCTGCCCGGCCTGCGCCGCGGGCGAGGGGATCAGTTTCGACCCGAGCGCCATCGGCGCGATGATCACCACCCGCTCGTATCCGGCGGCGAGGTCCGCGTTGGTCGCGGAACGGACGCCGCCGTCGATGTACCGCCGGCCGTCCACGGTCGCCGGCGGCCACACGCCCGGCACGGCGCAGCTCGCGGCGACCGCGTCCAGCAGTCCGGCCCCGCTGTGCCGGTCGAAGGCCGTCAGTTCGCCGGTCAGGGCGTCGACGGCGGTCACCACCAGCCGCCGCTCGGGCCACTCGCGGGAAACCAGCCGGGCTTCGAGCACCTCGCGCCGGTCCGCCTCGGGCACGGTGTCGGCGGCCAGCGCGAAGGCGCCGACCCGCCGGCGGTAGGCCGCGGCGTCCCGGGAGCGCAGCATGGTGACGGCGTACCGCGCGAAGGTGGCGGCTCCCAGCTTCGCCGCGGCCTCGCCGGCCGGGTCTCCGAGCTGGCGCTCGTACAGCTCCCTCGGGGTGAGCAGTCCGGAGGCGAGCTGGGCTCCGACCACCGAACCGGCCGAGGTGCCGACGACGAGGTCGGCGGTGGTCAGATCCGTACCCGCAGCGGCCAGGCCGCACAGGATCCCGGCCTCCCAACCGACTCCGGTGAGTCCGCCGCCGCCGAGTACCAGTGCCGTCCTGCCGCCCATCGCCGCCCGCCCCTCGTCACCTCACGAACCCTGTGGTGACGGCAGTCTGCCCCAGCCCCGCCACCGCCACCGCACCGGGTCATCGATGCGGCCCCGGTCCCGCAGGGCCCGGTTCCCGTGCGGGCGATCAGGGATCGCCCGCACAGGACCCGCTAGCCGACCGAGGTGACCGTCCCCGCGCCGACCGTGCGCCCGCCCTCGCGGATCGCGAAGCCCAGCCCGGCCTCCAGGGGCACGTCACGGCCCAGCTCGACGGTCATGGTGACCGTCTCCCCCGGCCGGGCCACCCCCACGGCGCCCAGGTCGACGTCCCCGACGACGTCCGCGGTCCGGATGTAGAACTGGGGCCGGTACCCGGAGGCCACCGGCGTCGTCCTGCCGCCCTCCCGGGCGGAGAGCACGTACACCTGGGCGGTGAAGCGGCGGCTCGGCTCGACGCTGCCGGGCGCCGCGACCACGTGCCCGCGGCGCACCCCCTCGCGCGGCACCCCGCGCAGCAGCAGCGCGACGTTGTCACCCGCCTCGGCCAGCTCCATCGGCTTGCCGAAGGTCTCCAGCCCGGTGACCACGGTCAGGGCCGGCTCCCCGTCGCCGCCGAGCACGCTCACCCGGTCGCCCACGCGTACGCTGCCGCGCTCGACGGCGCCGGTGACGACCGTCCCGCGCCCGGTGATGGTCAGTACGTTCTCCACCGGCAGCAGGAACGGCGCGTCCGTGTACCGCACGGGCATCGGCACGTACGTGTCCACCGCGTCCAGCAGCGCCTCGACGGCCGCGGTCCAGCGCGGGTCGCCTTCCAGCGCCCCGAGCCCGGAGACCCGTACGACGGGCGCCGCGTCGCCGCCGTAGCCGCGGGCGTCGAGCAGCTCGCGGACCTCCAGTTCGACGAGGTCGGTGAGCTCCGGGTCCCCGGCGTCGGCCTTGTTGAGGGCCACCACGATGTGGTTGACGCCGACTTGGCGGGCGAGCAGCACGTGCTCGGCGGTCTGCGGCATGACTCCGTCGAGAGCGGAGACGACGAGGATCGCGCCGTCGAGCTGGGCCGCGCCGGTCACCATGTTCTTGACGTAGTCCGCGTGGCCGGGCATGTCGACGTGCGCGTAGTGGCGGGTGTCGGTCTCGTACTCGACGTGCGTGAGGTTGATGGTGATCCCGCGCCGGGCCTCCTCGGGGGCCCGGTCGATGCGGTCGAAGGGCACGAAGGAGGCTCCGCCGCGCTCGGCGAGGACCTTGGTGATGGCGGCGGTGAGGGTCGTCTTGCCGTGGTCGACGTGGCCCATGGTGCCGATGTTGAGGTGCGGCTTGGTGCGTACGAAGGCCGTCTTGGCCATGATGTCTTCCCGTATGTCGTGAAGCCGGTACGGGACCCCTGGAGCGGACCGACCCTCCCCCTGTGGGGTCCGCCGGACGTTCCGGGAAGGGTCAGCTTCGTGCGCCGTCGAATGCGGCGAAGGGGAATGCCTCTGCGAGGACGGCAGCCTTCGGCGCGTCCGCGACTGCGGACGGCGCTGCGGGGAAGGCGTACCGGGACATGCACCTGATCCTGCCTCAGCGCCCGCGCGCCGTCGAACGGTTTTTCCGTGGTGGTCCGGCGGGTGCGCGACGTGGTCTTCGTCACTGCCGGTGCCGGGCTCGGCCCGGTGGCCGCGTGGGGGTCGGGCGCCGTTCGTCCGCGCGGGAGGCGGAGGTCGGCGCCGCGCCCGACGGGTCGGTTAGTCTCCCGGGATGTCCCTCCTCCTCGCGCCGTGGGCCCGGCTGTCGCTGCTCGTCCTGCTGCTCGCGGCGGGGGGCGTGGGCGTGCTGCTGTACGAGCCCCAGCGCCTGCTGTCGCAGGGCCTGCCCCCCGGCCTCCCGGTGGGTACGGCGGCGCTGCTGTTCGCGACGGTGTACGGACTGTGCACGGCGGCGTTCGTCCCGAGGCCGCTGCTGAACCTGGCTGCGGGGGCGGTACTGGGTTCCCCGCTGGGCCTGCTCGCGGCGGTCGCGGGCACGGTCGTCGGCGCCGGGATCTCCTTCGGCCTGGGCCGGGCGCTGGGCCGCAGCGCCCTGCGGCCCCTGGTGCGCGGCCGCTGGCTGCGCGCCGCCGACGGGCAGCTCGGCCGGCACGGCTTCCGCTCGATGCTCGCGATCCGCGTCTTCCCGGGTGTCCCCTTCGCGGCAGCCAACTACTGCGCGGCGGTGTCCCGCTGCGGCTGGCTGCCCTTCCTCTGCGCGACCGCGCTGGGCACGGTGCCCAACACCGCCGCGTACGTGATCGCCGGGGCGAGCGCCTCTTCCCCGGATTCGCCGGCGTTCCTCGTCTCCTTCGGCTTCATCGGGGTGTCCGGGGTGGTCGCGGCCGCGGTCGCCTGGCGCAAACGGCACCGCCTCGCGGCCCCTCCCGCGCCGGTGCCGACGCACGGGCTCACGCCCCAGCACCCCCCTGTGGTCAGCGGCGTTCCCCACGGGCCCTAGCATCGGACGCGACCTTCCCGACGATCACAAGGACGAGCGCACCCCGACATGAGCTGGTTCGAATCCCTAATCCTCGGTCTCGTCCAGGGGCTTACGGAGTTCCTCCCGATCTCCTCCAGCGCCCACCTCCGGCTGACCGCGGCATTCGCCGGCTGGCAGGACCCGGGCGCGGCCTTCACCGCGATCACCCAGATCGGCACCGAGGCCGCCGTGCTGATCTACTTCCGCAAGGACATCGCGCGGATCGTCTCCGCCTGGTTCCGTTCGCTCTTCGACAAGTCGTTGCGCTCGGACCAGGACGCCAAGATGGGCTGGCTGGTGATCGTCGGCTCGATCCCGATCGGTGTGCTGGGCGTCACGCTCAAGGACGCGATCGAGGGCCCGTTCCGTGATCTGCGGCTGACGGCCGCCACGCTCATCGTGATGGGTGTCGTGCTCGGCATCGCCGACCGGCTGGCGGCGCGCGACGAGGAGGGCGGTCGCCACCGCGCCGTCCGCGAGCGCAAGACGCTCAGGGAACTCGGGGTCAGGGACGGTCTGATCTTCGGTGTCTGCCAGGCGATGGCGCTGGTGCCGGGTGTTTCCCGCTCCGGTGCGACGATCTCCGGCGGTCTGCTGATGGGCTTCACCCGTGAGGCCGCGGCGCGTTACTCCTTCCTCCTCGCCATCCCCGCGGTACTGGCCTCGGGCGGCATGGAGTTGAAGTCGCTGGGCGAGGGCCAGGTGTCCTGGGGTCCTACGGTGTTCGCCACGGTCATCGCCTTCGTCGTCGGTTACGTGGTGATCGCCTGGTTCATGAAGTTCATCTCCAGCAAGAGCTTCATGCCCTTCGTGGTGTACCGCATCCTGCTGGGCATCGCCCTGATCGTCTTGATCAGCATGAACGTGCTGAGCCCGCACGCGGGCGAATCGGCCGGGTAAATCACCGTTTCGCGTGAATCGGAGGCCGTCCGGGAACGTTCCCGGACGGCCTCCGCGTCGTTGTGCCTGTAAAGAGCTGAGAGAAGCGAAGGCGAATTGCAGGGGGTGTCCCATGCGCCGAGTGGTGTTGGAGCGCTTTCCGGCCGGGAGTCCGCGGGGAAGCTGGCCGGCCGAGGAGTACGCGGCCCAGCGGATGCGCGAGGGCGTGCAGGCCGAAGTGGTGATGGACCTGGACAGTGACGCGTTCCTGGTGGTCGTGCGCCAGCGGGAGGTGCATTCCGGCCGCTGACGCCTCGGCGGCGATCAAGTCCGCGCACGCCCCTTGGCCTCGCGGGCGGACGCCCGCACACTGACCCGATGACGCAGCGTGTGGACCTCGCGACGGTGTTGGACCGGCTGGCGATCGACGAGGTGGTGTCGAGGTACGCGGTGGCCGTGGACGACGGCGACTGGGAGGCCTACCGGGCCCTGTTCACCCCGGCCGGGCGGGCGGACTACCGGTCGGCGGGCGGGGTGGAGGGTTCGGCGGCCGAGGTCGCGGACTGGCTGGCACGGACCATGACGCTGTTCCCCGTGCGCCAGCACCTGATCGTCAACCGGCTGGTCCGGCTGGAGGTCACCGACGGCGCGCCCGGTGACACGGCGCAGGTGGGGGCCGACTTCCTCAACCCCATGCGGCTGGCCGACACCGGCTCCGACCCCGCGGTCACCACCCCGAACTTCGCGGCCGCGGGCCGCTACGCCTTCGACCTGGCCCGGACCCGTGATGGGTGGCGGCTCTCCGGGGTAACCGTGCACGAGAAGTGGCGGTACCCGGCGGGCTGATGCGGCCCGGCCGTCCCACACTGGAAGCGGAGGCGCCCATGGCCCGGGAGTTCGACGGATGGTGGCGTGCGGCTGCCGCAGCCGGTGCGGGAGCGCTGCCCGCGCTCGCCTTTCCCGCTCCGGCGCTCTGGTGGTTCGCCTACGTGGCCCTCGTGCCGTGGCTGCTGCTGCTGAGGTCCGCCCCGACCGGGCGGCGCGCCGCCCTGGAAGGCTGGCTCGGCGGCACGGGGTTCGTCTTCGCCGTCCACCACTGGCTGCTGCCGAGCCTGCACGTGTTCCTGTTCCTGCTGGCCGCGCTGCTCGGGGCGCTGTGGATCCCCTGGGCGCTGCTCGTGCGGGAGCTTCTCGGCGGGGTCGCGGCGGGCGGTCGCGCGGCCGCCGCGCTGGTGCTCCTGCCGGCGGGGTGGCTGCTGCCGGAGCTGGTCCGGTCCTGGCAGGGGCTGGGCGGGCCCTGGGGGTTGCTGGGGGCCAGCCAGTGGCAGGTACCGCCCGCGCTGGTGCTGGCGTCGGTGGGCGGGGTGTGGCTGGTGAGCCTGCTGGTGGTGGCGGTGAACTGTGCGCTGGTGATGCTGGCCGCGGTGCCGGGGGCGCGGGCTGCGGCGGTGGCCGGCGTGGCGGGGTGCGCGCTGCTGACGGGGGCGGTGTGGCTGTGGGTGCCGCGACCGGAGGTATCGGGCGGGCTGCGGGTGGCCGTCGTACAGCCGGGTCCGGTCGGGGACGGGCCGGACAGTACGGAGCGGCGGTTCGCGGCCGGGGAGCGGCTGACCCGGGAGCTGGCCGGGGCGCCGTCCGGCCGGGGCCCGGAGCTGGTGGTGTGGGGCGAGAGCAGCGTCGGGGAGGACCTGGCGGAGCGGCCGGACCTGGCCCGGCGCCTGGCGGCGCTGTCCGCGCAGGTGGGCGCCCCGCTGCTGGTCAACGTCGACGCTCGGCGCAGTGACCGGCCCGGGATATACAAGAGCTCCGTCCTGATCGGCCCGGACGGGCCGACCGGCGAGCGGTACGACAAGATGCGTCTGGTGCCGTTCGGGGAGTACATACCGGCGCGGGCCCTGCTCGGCTGGGCCACCTCGGTCGGCAAGGCGGCGGGCGAGGACCGGATGCGCGGTGACGCCCCGGCCCTGATGGACCTGCCGGACCGGCCCGGGGTGCGGCTGGGCCCGCTGATCTGCTTCGAGTCCGCCTTCCCCGACATGAGCCGGCGCCTGACCCGCGACGGGGCCGCGCTGCTCGTCACCCAGTCGGCGACCTCCAGCTTCCAGGACAGCTGGGCCCCGGCCCAGCACGCTTCGCTCGCCGCCCTGCGCGCCGCCGAGGACGGCCGCCCGGTGGTGCACGCCACCTTGACGGGGATCAGCGAGGTCCACGGCCCTTCCGGGGAGCGGATCGGGCCGGCCCTGCCCACGTCGGCGAGTACGGCGGCCGTGTACGAGGTTCCGCTCGCCCGGGGCACGACGCTGTACGTGCGGTTCGGGAACTGGCCGGTGGGTGCGGGCCTCGCCGCCCTGGCCGCGTACTGCGCGGCCAGGGCGGCGCGTTCGCTCAGGAGGCCTGCTCCAGAGCCGAGCGCACCACCCGCTCGCACAGTTCATGGGTGAGCAGTGCGTCCCGGGCGCTCGGGACCCGGCCGGCGCCGACGGCTTCCAGGAAGGCGTCCACGACCTGTTCGATGCCGCGCTGGCGGGCGACCGGCACCCAGTCGCCGCGCCGGCGCACGGTCGGCTGGCCGCGGTGGTCGATGACCTCGGCGAGGTTGACGACCTGCCGCTTGGTGTCCTGCCCGGACACCTCCAGGATCTCCTCGGTGGAGCCGGAGAGGCGGTTCATGACGCCGAGGGCGGTGAATCCGTCGCCGGACAGCTGGAGGACCACCTGGTGCATCAGCCCCTCGCGCACCACCGCGCGCACGTCGATGTGGTCGGCCTCGCCGGGAAGCAGGAAGCGCAGGGTGTCGACGACGTGGATGAAGTCGTCCAGGACCAGGGTGCGCGGGTCCTCGGGCAGGCCGATCCGGTTCTTCTGCATGATGATCAGGTCGCGGGGGTGGTCGGCGCACTGCGCGTAGCCGGGCGCGTATCGGCGGTTGAAGCCGACGGCGAGGCCGACCCCGCGCGCCTCGGCCAGTTCGACGAGAGCCCGGGACTCGTCCAGCTCGTAGGCCAGGGGCTTGTCGACGTACGTCGGTACGCCCGCCTCCAGCAGCCGGGTCACGATCTCGGGGTGGGCCGCGGTGGGCGCGTGGACGAATGCCGCGTCGAGCCCCTGGGCGATGAGCGCGTCGAGGCCGGTGTGCCGTTGTCCGGCGGGGACGTGGTGCGCGTCGCCGATCCGCCGCAGCGTGGCGGGGGTTCGGGTCTGCAGGTGCAGCTCGACCCCGGGCCGGGTGGTGAGGACGGGCAGGTACGCCTTCTGGGCGATGTCGCCGAGTCCGATGACGCCGACCTTCACCGGGTACCTCCTGGTTGCTTCCTTGTGGGACGCTCGCAGCTTAATCCCTGGTGACAGGGGCCGCGTTCGCCGAAGATGGGCACCATGACCAGTTCTGGATCACACCGTGACGAGCCCTCCACCACCGCGAACGAGCGGGAGATGCTGGACGGCTGGCTCGACTACCACCGCTCCACGCTCGCCTGGAAGTGCGAGGGCCTGGGGGACGCGCAGCTGCGCAGCACTCCGCTGCTTCCCTCCGAGCTGAGCCTGCTGGGGCTCGTACGCCACATGGCGGAGGTGGAACGGTACTGGTTCCGGGAGATCATGCTGGGCGCGGACCTGCCGGAGCTGTACTCCACGCGCGAAGACCCGGACGGGGACTTCCACTTCACCGACGACGACTCCTGGGCGGAGTCCGAGGAGGTCTGGCAGACGGAGGTCGAGCTGGCCCGGCAGGCCGCCGCCGGCCGTCCCCTGGACCTGCTGTCGGATCCCGGGAGCCACCACCGCGGCGAGGTGTTCAGCCTGCGCTGGGTCTACAACCACATGATCGAGGAGTACGCGCGCCACAACGGCCACGCGGATCTGCTGCGCGAGCACATCGACGGCGCCACCGGCGAGTAGGGCCCGGATGGCCGGCGTCAACCTGCGGTGCCCCGGCGGCCGGCCGTCACCCGTGCGGGGGCAATATCCGCTCCCGGTTTTCGCAACCGGGTCCGCGCACAGCAGAGTTGCCGGGTGCATCCAACCCGAACCACGACGAAACTGCTGCTCGGAGTGGCCTGTGCCGTTTCGGCCGTCTCCGGCTGTGTGAATGTGAGCCCCGCCGCGACGCAGCCGGCGGGCACCTCCAGCGGGCTGCCGCCCCACCACGAGCCGCGCGGCGGGCCGGGGGCCGCGGCGGTGGTCGTCCGGGCGCCCGCCCTGGAGGCGTTGGAGGCGGTGCCGGGGCAATCCGCGCGTCCGGCGGCTTCGGGGAGCCCCCGCCCGCCCGCCCCGCGCTCCTCGGGCCGGCCCCCGGCGGGGCCCGAGGGGGCCGCGCCGCCCGTTCCCGACATCCCTGAGCCCCGGCGGCCCGCGAAGGCGGCCGGGGGGCGTCCCGGCGCCCTGCCCGGCCCCTCCGGGCGCGGCGGCGAGGCCGGCCGCGAGCTGATGCGCGAGCTTCCGGTCCGCCCGGCCGACGTGTGCGCCCTCGGACGACGGCACGGGCGCTGGCACCCGGACAGCCCGGAGGCCCGGATCTGCGCGGGCGTCCACGGCGGGTGACCGCGTACCCGGGCCCGCTCTGCGGGGGCTACGGACCCTGCTCGGGGAAGGGCCGGGTCCGGCCGCCCGGATCGGCGTCGAGCCTGCGCTCCAGCCGGGCGATGGCGGCCCGCACCCCGTTGCCGTAGCCGTCGTCGGCCAGCGCGCCGGTGGCGGCCCGGGCCCGCGCGAGGTGGGCCCGGGCCGCTTCGGGACGGCGCAGCTTCACGTAGTCGGCGGCCAGGCTCAGGTGCAGCGACGGGTAGAACACCCGCACGGCGTGGTGCGGCTGCGGCCGCGCGGGCGGCCCGTCCGCGATCCCCTCTGCGGCGCGCAGGGCCCGCAGGTCCCAGGCCAGTTCGTCGGCCGGGTCGTCCTGGGCGTCGGCCATGTAGTGCGCGAGGGTGCAGCGGTGGAGCAGGTCGCCGCCCTCGCCGAGCTCGGACCAGATCTCGCCCAGCCGGTTGCGGGCCTCCTCGCGGTCGCCGGCGTGCAGCAGGATGACCGCCTGGCCGATCCTGGTCATGACGGCGTCCTCCGACGCCTCCCGCTGCTCCGTCAAAGCGACCTCCGGCTGCCTCCGCCAGACCTGCTCCGGTCTGATCATCAAGACGCTAACCGGAGCAACCGGCTCAGGCACCGAGGCGCGGTGTGGCGTCAGCCCAGGTCCGGGATCCGCCAGTCGATCGGCTCATGGCCCTGCGCGGCGACGGCCTCGTTGATCTGCGTGAAGGGCCGGGACCCGAAGAACTTCTTGGCCGACAGCGGGGAGGGGTGGGCGCCCTTGACGATCACGTGCCGCTCCTCGTCGATCAGGGGGATCTTCTTCTGGGCGTACGCGCCCCAGAGCACGAAGACGACCGGGTCGGGGCGGGCGGAGACGGCGCGGATCACCGCGTCGGTGAACTTCTCCCAGCCCTTGCCCTTATGGGAGTTGGGCTCGGCCTCACGGACGGTGAGCACCGCGTTGAGCAGCAGGACGCCCTGCTCGGCCCACGGCATCAGGTACCCGTTGTCGGGGATGGACAGGCCCAGCTCGTCGTTCATCTCCTTGTAGATGTTGCGCAGCGAGGGCGGGGTCTTCACGCCGGGCCGCACGGAGAAGCACAGGCCGTGGCCCTGGCCCGCGCCGTGGTACGGGTCCTGCCCGAGGACCAGCACCTTGACCTCGTCGAAGGGCGTGGCCTCCAGGGCCGCGAACACCTGCTCGTAGGGCGGGTAGACCGGCCCGTTGGCCCGCTCCTTCTCGACGAACTCCAGGAGCTCTTGGAAGTAGGGCTGGTCCAGCTCCCCGCCGATCGCGGGGAGCCAGGACTCGGGCAGCATCTGGCTCACGTCTACATCCTCCGGTACAGGTCCGTGAAACTGCTTGGTGCAACTGGACCGAACCTATACGCAGGCACTGACAACGCCCGTGGCCGGGGAGCGGGGGCTACCAGCTGGTCTTGCGGTACAGCTCCCACATCTGCATGACGGTCTGCGGGTCCAGTGCCCGCTCGGCGCCCGCGACGTCGTCGCGCGCGGCCACGTACAGCTTGCCCTGCCACAGCGGCAGCAGCCGGGCGTCCTTGGCGAAGGTCTGCTGCGCCTGCTCGAACTCCCTGACGCCCGCCGAGCGGTCGCTCTCGCGGCGGGACTTGGGCAGCAGGTCGTTCAGGATGTCGGCCGGCTCGTACGGGGTGCCGACCGCGTTCTCCTTGCCGACGAACGGCGCGATGAAGTTGTCCGGGTCCGGGAAGTCGGGGAACCAGCCCCGCCCGAAGACCGGGAACTCGCCGTTCTTGTAGCCGTCCTGGAACTCGATCCAGGGCTTGCTGCGCAGGGTGATCTTGAAGAGGAGGCTCTCGTCCAGCTGGCGCTTGAGTTCGGTGAACTCGTCCGCGGTGGAGGAGCCGTAGCGGTCGGTGGTGTACCAGAAGGTCAGCTCCACCGGCTGGGTGATCCCCGCGTCCCTGAGGGTCTTCCTGGCCGCGTCGACGTTCGGCTGGCCGTACATGTCGTAGAACGGCGTCTTGTGGCCGAGGACCCCCTTGGGGACCATCGAGTACAGCGGCTCGGCAGTGCCCTGGTAGACCTTGGAGACGAGGGCGCCGCGGTCGATGGTCTGGGCGATCGCCTGGCGCACGGCCGGCTTGGCGGCCTGCGGGTCCTTGGGGTTGAAGACCAGGTAGCGGATCTCGGAGCCGACGTTCTCCACCACCTGGACGCCGTGGTCGTGCGAGGCGGGGCTCTGCAGGTCCTTGATCTCGGCGGCGGACAGACCGCGGTAGGTGGCGTCGATCTCCTTGTCCTTGAGCGCCGTGACCATCTTCTTGGAGTCCGCGAAGTAGCGGATGGTCACGCTGTCGTTGCGCCGGTTGGCGAAGCCCACGTAGCTGTCGTTGCGGCTGAGGACGGCCTCGCCGTCCTTGTACGACGTCAGGACGTACGGGCCGGAACCGGTCGTCTTGCCGTCCTTGCGGACCTTGTCGGCGGGGTACTCGCCGGGCGGTACCAGCGAGGCGGCCGGCGAGCCGAGGACGAAGGGGAAGGTCGCGTCGGGGGTCTTCAGATGGAAGACGACGGTCAGCGCGTCCGGGGTCTCGATCTTGTCCAGGCTGCCGAACAGGTCCTTCGGGCCGTTCTTGGAGGCGATCGTGCGGATGCGGTCCAGGGAGTGCTTGACGGCCTTGGAGTCGAGCACCTCGCCGTCGGAGAACTTGAGGCCCTTGCGCAGCGTGCAGCGGTAGGACTCGTTGGCGGAGTCGGTGAACTCGCAGCCCTGGGCGGCGTCCGGCTCGGGCTTGGTGCTGCCGGTGGGGAAGGCCAGCAGGGTCTGGTAGATGTTCCGGTACAGCTCCCAGGAGCCGTCCCAGGCCGCCGCCGGGTCGAGGGTGCTCGGCTTGCTCGTCGTACCGACCACGATCGGCTTCTTGTCGGCACCGCTGTCATCGGAAAGCAGACCGCATCCGGCGAGCAGGGATATGGACGCAAGGGCTGCAGTGATCTGCAGGCATCTGGTCCGGTTGAACACGTGCACGCTCCTCGATCAGCCAGGGGTGCGGCAGACCCTACCTCAGTGCCTCACAAATCCAATGGGCAGGTTTGGTGAGGCACTTGACCGATTTCATGCACATTCGACACGCATTTGCCTCCCTTTGGGAGGCAAATGCGTCCGTTTATCGGTCAGTGCACTCCGGCATTGAGGAACATTCCTCCGTCGACGACGAGAGTTTGCCCTGTGATCCATTCCGCTTGTGCAGATGTAAGAAACGCCGCCGCTCCTCCGATGTCCGCGGGGACTCCGAGCCGGCCGAGCGGATAGGCGGCCGCCGCCTCCTGCTCGCGCCCCTCGTACAGGGCCTGCGCGAATTTGGTCTTGACCACCGCGGGCGCGATCGCGTTGACCCGCACGCCCGGCGCCATCTCGTGGGCGAGCTGGAGGGTGAGGTTGACCATGGCGGCCTTGCTCATCCCGTACGCCCCGATGAAGGGCGAGGCGGAGACGCCGGCGATGGAGGCGATGTTCACGATCGCACCGCCGTTGTCCTTCTGCCAGGCGTGCCAGGTGCGCTGGGCGAAGCCGAGCGCCGAGATCACGTTGGTCTCGAAGACCTTGCGCGCCACACCGAGGTCGAGGTCCGCGATCGGTCCGAAGACCGGATTGGTTCCCGCGTTGTTGACCAGGAAGTCCACCCGGCCGAACGCCTCCATCGTCCGCTCCACGGCGAGGGCCTGGTGCGCCTCGTCGTGCGCCTTGCCGGGTACGCCGATCACCCGGTCCGCCCCCAAGGCCTCCACGGCCTCCTTGAGGGCGTCCTCGTTGCGTCCCGTGATGCAGACCCGGTCGCCGCGGGCGACCAGTGCCTCGGCGATGCCGTAGCCGATGCCCCGGCTGGCGCCGGTGATCAGCGCGACCTTGCCGCTGTCCGTTCCTTCGTACGTCGTCATGTGCGCCGTGCCTCTCCTCGGTTGCGGTGCCTCGCGTCGGTTGCCGTACCCCGTCAGTCGAGGGGGCCGCCGGCCACGTACAGGACCTGGCCGGAGACGAAGCCCGCGGCCTCGCCCGTGAAGAAGGCGATGGCGCCCGCGATGTCCTCGGGGCGGCCCACCCGCTGCACCGGGATCTGGGTGGCGGCGGCGGCCTGGAACTCCTCGAAGCCCATGCCGACGCGGGCGGCGGTCTGGGCCGTCATCTCGGTGACGATGAAACCGGGGGCCACGGCGTTGGCGGTGACGCCGAACTTGCCGAGCTCGACGGCCAGCGTCTTGGTGAATCCCTGGAGGCCGGCCTTGGCGGCGGAGTAGTTGGCCTGGCCGCGGTTGCCGAGCGCCGAGCTGCTGGAGAGGTTGACGATGCGGCCGAACTTGGCCTCCACCATGTACTTCTGGCAGGCCCGGGCCATCAGGAACGCCCCCCGCAGGTGGACGTTCATGACCGTGTCCCAGTCGGTGTCGCTCATCTTGAAGAGCAGGTTGTCCCGGAGCACGCCCGCGTTGTTGACCAGGATGGTGGGGGCGCCCAGCGTGCTCGCGACGCGCTCGACGGCGGCCTCCACCTGCGCGCTGTCCGAGACGTCACAGCCGACGGCGAGGGCGGTGCCGCCCGCGGCGGTGATCGCCTCCACGGTGTCCTTGCAGGCCGCCTCGTCGAGGTCGAGCACGGCGACCGCGCGGCCTTCCGCGGCCAGGCGTACGGCGGTGGCCGCGCCGATGCCCCGGGCCGCCCCGGTCACGATGGCTACGCGCTGCTCGGTGGTGGACATGCTGGGTCTCCTCGCGCTCGGAATCCTCTGGAGCGGTGTCTCACGGGTGAGCAACCGCTTAGTAGCTTCAGCTGAGGAGACGCTAGGAGCCCTGGCACCCGGTGTCAACGCCACCGGGCCCCAGGGCTCCCAGGTCGTACGGATCTTCCTCCGGATCAGCGCACCAGCAGGTCGAGCAGCCGCTCGACCTCGACCTCCGGGTCGGCCGTCAGCCCCGTGTGGACCGGGCCCGGCTGTACGACGGTGCTGCGCGGCGCGATCAGCCACCGGAACCGGCGCCCCGGATCGTCACCCGCGGCCTGACCGGCACGCTTGCCACCGCTGCACAGCCCCTCGACGGCGTGCAGCGCGGCCCGTACGCCCGCGACGTCGGCCCCGGGGTCCAGGGCGCGCAGCTTGGCCTCGTCGAGGTGGGTGCGCGCGGCGACGTAGGACTTCGCCCGGCAGTAGACGATCACGCCGGCGTTGAAACACTCGCCGCGCTCCACGCGGGGCACCACACGCACCAGCGCGTACTCGAACACGTCCCGCTTGATCACTCGCTGTCGCTCTTCTTCTTGGTCTTGTGGGGCCATTCGGGCAGGTGGTCGGTGAGCCAGCCCGGCGGCTTGGACGGGGCCTTGACCTCTGCCTCCATGGAGATCCTCTCGTGGATCGTCGCCGCGCGCGCCAGCAGCGCGTCCACGTACGCCCGGCGCAGCGCCTCCGTCGAGTCGAAGCCGGGCTCGTCGACCAGCCACTCGTCGGGGACGTCGGCGGCGACCTCGGTGAGCAACTCGCTCGTGACCAGGGGTGCGAGCGCACCGGCAGCGGAGGCGATGTCCGGGCCGAACGGCGCCAGCACGTGGTCGGAGGCGTTGTAGGGCTTGGCGGCCGCGCTCTGGGCGGTGGGCCAGTTGTGGTGCCAGATCATGGTGGCGCCGTGGTCGATGAGCCAGACGTCCCCGTGCCAGACCAGCATGTTGGGGTTGCGCCACGACCGGTCGACGTTGTTGATCAGGGCGTCGAACCACACGACGCGCCCCGCCTCGACCGGGTCCACCTGGTAGGCGAGCGGGTCGAAGCCGATCGAGCCGGGGAGGTAGTCCATGCCGAGGTTCAGCCCGCCGCTGGCCTTGAGCAGTTCCTGCACCTCCTGGTCCGGCTCGCCGAGCCCGATGACGGGATCGAGCTGCATCTGCACCAGCCTCGGCACGCGCAGGCCCAGCCGCTGGGCCAGCCGGCCGCAGATGACCTCGGCGACCAGGGTCTTGCGCCCCTGACCGGCCCCGGTGAATTTCATGACGTACGTCCCGAGATCGTCGGCCTCGACGATCCCGGGAAGCGAGCCGCCTTCACGCAGAGGCGTGACATAGCGAGTTGCCGTCACTTCTGTAAGCATTTCCCGAGGGTATCCATTCAGTTTCAGCCACTTCCGCGCCCCCTGACGAGTACCGGAGGCATCCCGGCCAGCGTAGGCGTGATGATCGCCGCGCCCCACCGGGATTTCGCGGGCCCGACGGTTCAGGCGTTCGGCGGATGGACCACCTCGACGCCCCGCTCGGCGAGCGCCTCGACGGCCGGGAAACCGGCGGGGGCGTCCGTGACGACCAGGGCGATCTCCTCCATGGAGCAGATGCGGCCGAGCGCGGTGCGGCCGATCTTGTCAGCGGTGGCCACGAGGATCACGCGCTGCGCCGCGGCCACCGCGGCCCGCTTCACCTGTACGTCGTCGAGGTTGTAGGCGGTGGCGCCCTGGACCGGGTCGACGCCGCAGCAGCCCAGGACGAAGGTGTCGAAGCACAGGTCCTTGAAGGCCTGCACGGGGGCCTGACCGTAGAACGACAGCTCCTCGGGGCGCACTTGTCCGCCCGGCATCACCAGCTGGATGCCGGAATGCCCGGAGAGGGCGAACGCGGCGTGCAGGGAGAGGGGGGCGACCGTGAACCGGCGGCCTGCCATGGCCTTGGCGACGGCCACGGCGGTGGTTCCGGTGTCCAGGGCGACGGTCTCGCCGTCGGTCAGCAGCTCGACCACGGTGCGGGCCAGCCGTTCCTTGGCCTGCGCCCCTGACATGGCCCGGACCGCGTAGGGCGGCTCGACGCCGCCGGGCAGGCTGCTCACGGCGCCACCGCGCACCCGGCGCAGGGCCCCGCGGGACTCCAGCACCTCCAGGTCCCGCCGGATGGTCATTTCGGAGGCCCCGGTGGCCTGGGCCAGCTCGGCCACGGTCGCGCGGTTCTGCTGCATGAGCAGCCCCACGACGAACTTGTGCCTCTCCATCACGTTCATGCGTCTGCTTCTAGCACACATGCAGCAGGCTCGGGGCTGCGATGTGCGTTCCGCGCACCAAAACTGTTGATTCGAACATCGGCGCTGCGTAATGTGCGTGCAGGATGTGAGTTTCCACCCCCTACGAACACTGACTCTCTTCATTCGACCGCTAACGCCGAGGAGAACGATGTCCACCACCAGTCAGGCCGACCCGCCGGAAACGGGAGGGCCCCTCCTGACCACCGTTGCGGTCATCGCCTCGTGCGCGGCCTTCGTCGTGATCGGCGCCTTACAGGCTCTCTACGGACCGGCGATCCCCGCCCTGCGGGACGAGTACGGCATCAGCCCGGCCGTGGCAGGGCTCGGTCTCAGCGCCCACTTCGTCGGCGCGCTGGCGGGTGTGCTCGTGTATCACCTCCTGCGGGGCCGTGGGAGCAACCGCGCGCTGCTCGGCGGCTCCTACGTGCTCATGGCAGTCGGCGCGGCCGTCTTCGCCTGCGCACCGAACTGGCCCCTGGCCCTCACCGGCACCTTCGTCATCGGCCTCGGCTTCGGCGGCATCGACTACGGCCTCAACCAGCTCTTCGCCGTCGGATTCGGCCGCCGCAGCGCCGCCATGCTCAATCTGCTCAACGGGCACTTCGGCGTCGGCGCCATCGCCGGCCCGGCCCTGATCGGCTGGTTCGGTGCGGACGACTACCCGCAGATCTTCCTCGGCATCGGCGTGATCAGCCTGCTGATCCTCCCGACCCTGGGCGCAGTGGCCTCCCGCGAGCCCCGGCCGGCCCCGGCGGAGGGCGCCGCCACCGGTGGGGCGCGGGTGCTCCCGGTCATCGCGGCGTTCATCGGCGTCTACGTGCTGCACGTCGCCATCGAGACCGGCGTCGGCGGGTGGGAACCCACCCACCTCGAAGCCGTCGGGTTCGGCGCCGCCACCGCCGCCACCGCGACGTCCGCCTACTGGGCGGCCATGACCGTCGGCCGGTTCGTCGTCGCACCCCTCAGCCTGCGCTGGTCCGCGCCCACGATCCTGATCGGCTGCTGCGCGGGCATGTCCGGCTTCCTGCTCCTGGCGACGGTGCCGGTCCTCGCCCCGTACGCGTACTTCGGCGTCGGCCTGATGATTGCCCCGATCTTCCCGACCTGTCTGCCCTGGCTGAACCGCGCCGTCCCCGGCGTGGCCGGGGCCGGCGCCTACGTGATCGCCGCCTCGATGATCGGCGGAGTGGCCTTCCCGCCGCTGCTCGGCGGTGTCATCGACGCGGTGGACGTGAAGTCGGTCCCCCTGGTGCTGTTCCTGCTCGCCGCGGCGTGCGGCGCCTTGAGCCTGTGGCTGCGGCGCAACGCCCCCGGTCCCGCTAACCGGCCCACTGCCTGAGCAGCGCTTCGGTGGTGGTGACGGACGCGACGAGGGAGAGGCAGTTGCGGATCACCTCGTCCGTGTAGGCCGCGGGGACCCCGCAGATGGCGTCCGAGGGGACCACGACCCGGTAGCCGAGGTTGACGGCGTCGAACACGGTGTTGGGGACCGCGATGTTGGACGAGACCCCGGTGACGACCAGCGTGCGGATGCCGAGGTTGCGCAGCAGCGGGTCGAGATCGGTGCCGGCCATCGGCGAGAGCCCGTGGAGACGGCGTACGACGAGGTCCCGCTCGGCCACCTCGATGGGGGCGGCGACCTGGACCGCCGGGGTTCCGCGCAGCTGGCGCACCGGCAGCTTCCCGGCGGCCCGGAAGAGCCTGGCGTTGACGTTGGACCCGAGCCCGTCGGGCCGGCGTTCGGCGACCGCGTGCAGCACCTGCACCCCGGCCCGGTGCGCGCCGGCGACCAGCGCGGCCACCCGGTCCAGCATCCCCGACTCCCGGGCCGCCTTGGCCAGTTCGGGCAGCGCGCTCTCGGCTCCGACCACGCCGCTTTGGCATTCGACGGTGAGCAGCGCGGTGGTGGCGGTTTCGGGTGCGGGCGCGAGTTCCGGCATGGCTCCCCCTGGCGTGACGACCATCGATCCCGCATGATTCCTGACACTCAGTCAGATGTGAAGGGGCGGGACGCATGGACGGGACGCGCAGGGACGAGGGCCAGCGGCGGGGCCGGCGCATCATGATGACCGAGGGGGAAGTGGACTCCTTCCTGCGCGAGCAGCGCACTTGCCGGGTGGCCACGGTCTCCCCCGACGGGCGCCCGCACGTGGGCGCCCTGTGGTTCGTCTGGGACGGCCGGTCGCTGTGGCTGTACTCGATCACGCGCAGCCGCCGCTGGTCGGACCTGCGCACGGACCCGCGGATGTCGGTGGTCGTGGACGCGGGCGAGGCGTACGACGAACTGCGCGGGGTCGAGCTGTCCGGCAGCGCCGTCTTCGTCGGCGAGGCCCCGCGCACCGGCGAGCCCTGCCCGGAACTCGCGGAACCCGAGCGCCTGTTCCCGGCCAAGAACTTCGGCATTGCCGAGATGCCGCACGACGGCCGGCACGCCTGGATCAGGCTCACCCCCGACTCGGTCGTCTCCTGGGACTTCCGCAAGCTGTAGGGCCCGCCCTAGAGAGCGAGCGCGGCCGTCCGCAGGGCCTCGACGGCGGCCCGGATCGAGGGCCGCCGGTCGGCATCGGCCCGCCAGAGCGCGTACACGTGGCGCTGGACGGCCTCCCGGACGGGCAGCAGCCGGACCCCCTCGGGCACCGGTCCGCGCCCGAGCCGCGGTGTCACACACACCCCGAGGCCGGCTTCCACGAAGGCCAGCTGGGTATGGTGCTCCTCGGCGATGTGCGCGACGCGGGGCTCGATGCCCATGTCCCGCAGGGTGAACACGAGCCACTCGTGGCAGAACTGGCCCTCGTTCCAGGAGATCCACTCGTCGGCGGCGAACTCCGCGAGGGAGATCTCGCTCCGCCCGGCAAGTCGGTGCCCGGCCGGGACGGCGACGTCACACGAGTCGTCGAGCAGGTGCGTCCGGGTGAGTTCGGCGGGCACCGGCATCCGCTTGTTGTACCAGTCGATGGCCAGCGCCAGGTCGAGGTCACCGCGTACGACGGCCGCCATGGAGTCCTCGGGCGCCTGCTCCCGGACCCGCGGCCGCAGCTCCGGGTGGTCGACGCGCAGGGCGGACAGGGCGGGCGGCAGCAGGCCTCGCATCGCGGTCGGGAAGGCTCCGATGGCCAGCTCTCCGACGGCGCAGCCGCGCTGGGCCTCGACATCGGCCTGCGCGAGTTCCACCTGGGAGATGATCCGCGCGGCGTGACCGGCGAGCAGCCGTCCCGCATCGGTGAGCCGGACCCCGCGCCCGCTCTTGGCCAGCAGCGGCTGCCCCACCTCGCGCTCCAGCTTGGCCATCTGCTGGGAGACGGCGGAGGTGGTGACGTGCAGGCCGTCCGCCGCGCCGCTGACCGAGCCGTGGCGGGCGAGGGCATCGAGGGTGCGCAGGCGCTCCAGGTTCAACATGTAAGGGATGCTACGGCGTCTGCGCGACAAAATCTCGCTTGTCCTAATCCTTCGCCGCCGCCAGAGTTGACCCCATGAGCGCACCCGCCGTCACACGCCCCGCCCCGACGACCACCTCCTGCGCCGCCACCGCCCGGCGCCGCCGCACCCTCGACTGGCGCGTGCGGTTCGCCATCCTGTCGGTGATCTGGGGCTTCAGCTTCCTCCTGATCAAGGTGGGCACGGAGGGCTACGCGCCCTTCCACGTCGCCCTCGGCCGGGTCCTGTCGGGAGCGCTCGCCCTCCTCGGCGTACTGCTGGTCCGCCGCGAGCCGCTCCCCCGCGGCCGGCGCACCTGGGCCCACCTGATGGTGAGCGCACTGCTGATCAACACCGCGCCGTTCTCGCTGTTCGCCTTCGCCGAGCAGAGCATCCCGTCCAGCCTGGCGGGCATCTGCAACGCCACGTCGCCGTTGTGGGGCATGGTGCTCTCGCTGGTGGCGCTGTCCGAGGACCGCCCGACCCGCCGCCGTTTCGCGGGGCTGGGGCTCGGTTTCCTGGGGGTCCTGACCGTGCTCGGCGCCTGGCAGGGGTTCTCCGGGGTCGACGCCGAGGGCGCCGCGTTCGCCCTGCTCGCCTCGCTCTGCTACCCGGTCGGCTGGATCTACGTGCGCCGTACGCTGGCGGGTGCGCCGGGCTCGCCGGTGGCGATGACCGGGGCCCAGCTCTTGGTCTCGACGCTCCAGCTGCTCCTGGTCAGCGTCCTGTTCACCTCGGCGCCCGCCGGGTTCCCGCTCTGGCCGACCCTGGCGGTGGTCACCCTGGGCGCCCTCGGGACGGGCATGGCCCTGCAGATGCAGTACGGCCTGGTGGCGGAGGTCGGCCCGACCACCGCGCAGATGGTCACGTACTTCATCCCCGTCATCGCCACCACGGCGGGCGTCCTGGTCCTCGGCGAACAGCTCCACTGGAACACGCCGGTCGGCGCGGCCGTCGTCCTCGCCGGCGCCGCCCTCACCCAGGCCCGGCGCCCGTCCGGCGCCGAGCCCGCCTGACTCCGCGCGGTGGGGGCGCCGTTCGGCGCCCCCACCGGGCGCACGTCCGGCCGGCGTACCGTTCGGCGCTCCCCGCGCGGCGCGCCGGTCAGCCGAACCGGCCCCCCGTAGCCGGCCTGACCGCCGCGGCCACCGCGTCGGCCAGGCCCGGCAGTTCGCCGGGGGCGAGCTGGGACACCGTCACCCGCACCCCCGGCCCGCTGTCCACCCGGAAGCGCGCACCCGGGGCCACGGCCCACCCGGCGCCAAGCAGCCGGGTCACCGCCCCCGTCTCGTCGGCGACGGGCACCCACACGTTCATCCCGCTGCGCCCCTGCGCCCCCACGCCGCGCGCGGCGAGCTCCGCGACGAGCCCGTCCCGCCTCTCGGCGTAGGACCGGGCCACCGCCGCCGGGTCCACGGCGCCCGACGTCCACAGTTCCACCACGGTGTACTGGAGCAGCCGGCTCACCCACCCCGGCCCCAGCCGCTGCCTGCCGCGCACCCGGTCCATGGTCACCGCGTCGCCGGTCAGCACCGCGAGCCGCAGGTCCGGCCCGTACGCCTTCGCCGTCGAGCGGACCAGCGCCCAGTGGCGGGTCACCCCGCCCAGGCAGTTGAGCGGCAGGTCCACGATGCCGTGGCCGTGGTCGTCTTCCAGGACCAGCACCTCGGGGTGCCCTGCGAGCAGTTCGCGCAGCTCCGCCGCCCTGGCCGCGCCGACGGCGGCGCCCGTCGGGTTCTGCGCCCGGGCCGTCACCACCAGCGCCCGGGCCCCCGCGGCCAGGGCCCGTGCCACCGACTCCGGGCGCGGTCCGTCGTCGTCCACCCGGACCGGCAGCAGGCGCAGGCCGAGGCCGAGCACCAGGTCCAGCACGCTGCCCCAGCCCGGGTCCTCCACCGCCACCGCGTCACCCGGCCTCAGGTGCGAGGCCAGCACCCGCTCGACGCCGTCCAGGGCGCCCGAAGTCGCCGCCATGGCGCCGGGCGGCACCCCGTCGGCGTCGAACCCGGCCCGGGCGAGGCGGCCCAGCTCCGGCGCCACCGGGTCGTCCCCGTACAGGGTCGGCGCATTCGCGTACCGGGCGGCCGCGGCGGCGAGTGCCCCGTCCAGCCGGGGCAGCAACGACACGTCGGGGTTGCCCGACGCGGCGTCCCGCACGCCTTCCGGCACGACCGTGCGCAGCTCGTCGCGGGGCGCGCTCGCGGGCCGGGCCCGTACGCGGCTGCCGCGCCGCCCGTCCGTTTCGATGACTCCGCGCTCGCGCAGCGTGCGGTAGGCGGCGGCGACGGTGTTGGGGTTCACCCCCAACTCCCCCGCCAGCTCCCGCATCGGCGGCAGCATCGCTCCGGGCGCGAGCGCGCCCGAGCCGACGCCCGCCTCGACGCTGGCCGCGATGTCCGATGCGCGACGTCCTACGATCCGATACTCTCCTAGCACAAAGAACATTATGCACTAGTACAACGGAGTCCGCACCATGAGCGTCACGCACGTCACCGAGCCGACCGACCCGGCGAACGACCCGGCGACCGATCCGGCGGCGACCACTGATGCCGCAGCGGCAGGCTCGTACGCGCCGACCGGACGCACCGTCCCGACCCGCTCCCGGGAACGGGCGCGCTACGACCGCGAGACGGTCCACTCGATACTCGACCAGGCCTACGTCTGCCACCTCGGCTTCGTCCGCGACGGCGCGCCGGTCGTGCTGCCGACGCTCTTCGGCCGGGTCGGCGACCGCCTCTACATCCACGGTTCGACCGGCTCCCGCCCGCTGCTCGCGGCCGGAGGGACCGACCCCGGGCTGCCCGTCTGCGTGACGGTCACGCACGTCGACGGCCTGGTGCTGGCCCGTTCCGCCTTCCACCACTCCCTCAACTACCGCTCGGTCGTGGTGCACGGCACGGCCTACCAGGTCACCGACGAGGAGGAGTGCCGCATGGCGCTCGACGCCCTGGTCGACCACGTCGTACCGGGCCGCTCCGCCGACTCCCGCCCGGCCAACGCCAAGGAACTCGCGGCCACGGCGGTGATCCGCCTGGATCTCGACGAGGTCTCGGCGAAGCTCCGTACCGGCGGCCCGAACGACGAAGCCGAGGACCTGGACCTGCCCTACTGGTCTGGCGTCGTCCCGGTCGCCCCCGCGTACGGGGCCCCGGTCCCGGCCGCCGACCTGGCCCCCGGCATCGCCGTCCCCGGCTACCTCGCCGCGCTCTGAGCCACCGGGGCGGGCCGGACCTCCACCGGCCCGCCCGCCGGCCGCCGCGCCTCGGCGGCGATCAGCGCACCGACCGCCGTCAGCAGCAGTACGGTCCCCAGCACCACGGCGCCCGTCAGCCGCTCCCCGAGCACCAGGACGGCGATCACCGCCGCGCTCACCGGCTCGATCAGCATGATCACGGACACCGTCGCGGCCCGCACCGCGGCGGCGCCGGTGAAGTACAAGGCGTACGCCAGGGCCGTCGGCACGACGGCGACGTACACCAGCAGCCACGCCACCCGGTCCGGTTCGGCGGTGTGCGGAAGCAGCCCCTCCATCACGGCGAGCGGCAGCAGGCACACCGCGCCCACCCCGACCGACCAGGCGGTGGTGACGAGCGGGTCCCCGCCCTCCCCGCGCTGCCCCAGCCACCGGGCGCGCAGGGTCATCCCCGCGTAGCCGGCCGCCGACAGCAGCGCCCAGCCGACGCCGAGCGGCCGCACCTCGCCGCCGCCGCTGCCCAGCACCAGCACGGCGAGGCCGGCCAGCGCCCCGCCGACCGCGGCGGCTCCGCCCCGGCCGAGCCGTTCACCCGTCCAGTACCGCGCGCCGAGCGCGATCAGCACCGGCCCGGCGCCCAGGGTGACCACGGTGCCGACCGCCAGGCCGGTCTCGCGCACGGCGCCGAAGTACGCGGCCTGGAACACGGTGAACATCAGGCCGGTCCCGATCAGCGACGGGACCGAAGGACGGAGCGAGGCCGGCGCGGGGCGGCGGCGTACGGCGAGCACCCCCGCCAGGACCAGGAGGCCACCCGCACTGCGCCAGAACGACAGGGCGAGCGGGCCGAGGTCACTGGCCAGGAAGAGGAGGGAGGCGGCCGCCCCGGCGGTGCCCCAGGCGGCTCCGGCGATGACGAGGTACAGCAGACTGCGCCCGGCGGCGGGCGAATGGTTCGGCACAGGTGTCTCCGCGCATGCGTGAAGGATGAGGAAAGCCGGTCATCGCTTCGCGGGCAGCGCGAACCCGCCCGGGTCACTCCCGGGCCGGGACTGTTGCGTGAGGGCCGCCCGCGCTAGGCGGCGGGAGGCGGAAGCACAGCGGTCGAAGGCATGATCGTCACACTAGACCTTCGTCACTTCGCGGTCCAGGGCGGCCGGCTCGGGGGCCGCGTGCGGGGTGGCGCGCGCGGACTGCGCGATGAAGGCCCCGCCCAGGACGAGCGCGCCGCCCAGGGTCTGCCAGGTGGAGAGGTGCTCGCCCAGGAGGACCCAGGCGAGCACGGTCGCGACGACCGCCTCCAGACAGGCCACGACACCCGCGACCTGCGGCGACAGCCTGCGCACGGCGACGACCCCGGTCAGGTACGCGAACACGGTGGCGATCAGCACCACGAAGGCGAGCAGCACCGGCGCGGGCACCGTCATGTCGCCCATGACGGCGTCGCCGGCCAGTACCTGCCAGTCGATCCGCCACGGCCGGGCGACCACGGTCATGACCAGGGTTCCGATGAGCATGCCGAACGCGATCACACCGATCGGGTCGGGTACGTCGCCGCCGTCGCTGCCGTGGTCCGCGAAGACGAAGTAGCAGGCCTGGCAGCAGGCGGCGGCGAGACCGAGCAGCACACCGAGCAGGTCCAGGCTGAGCCCGGCCCAGATCTCCACGACACAGGCCAGACCGACGACGGCCACGGTCGCGCCGGCCGCGGCGGCCCGGGTCACCGGCTTGCGCTGGACGAACCGGATGTACCCGAGGAGCAGGCACGGCCCCAGGTACTCCAGCAGCAGGGCCACACCGACCGGGATGCGGGAGAGCGAGGCGAAGTAGAAGGCCTGCACACCGGCGACCGCGATCAGCCCGAAACCGGCCAGCAGCAGCGGCTTGCGCCGCACCAGGTCGCGGTGGCGCCACGCCAGCGGGGACAGCACCAGCGCCGCGCCGGCGACCCTCAGCCAGACCATGTGGAGCGGGTCCAGGCCCGCCTCGATCAGCGGCTTCGCCGCGACGCCGGAACCACCGAACGCACACGCCGAGATCAGGGCGAGGCCCAGTCCGGAGTTCTTCCCTGACGCTTGCATGAGGCCATCATGGCAGGGCCGGACAGGAGTGTCGCCCGGGTGACACCTGTTGAGACGGACCGGTGCCCGGACCGGCGGCCGCCACCCTTTCTGACAGGTCGTCAGTATTGAATGTTCCGGCCGCCGGGGCTACGTTCCGCGCACGTACCCGACGAGAAGGGGTGGCCGCATGGCCGAAGTCACCGCGGAATCACGCATCGAGGCGCCCGCCGCGAAGGTCTGGGCGCAGCTGACGGACTGGGACGCGTACGGCCAGTGGAGCATGACCCACACCGACTTCCCCAAGGGCGGCCCGCAGACCCTCGCCGTCGGGTCCACCTTCGCCGAGAACATGAAGATGATGGGCTTCCCGGCCGAGGTGCTGTGGACCGTCTCGGAGCTGGAGGACGAACGCCTCTTCGCCATCACCGGCAAGGGCCCGATGGGGGTGGCCGTCCTCACCCGGTACACCCTTGTCCCGGACGGCGGCTCCACCACCGTCCGCATCGACGGCGAGTTCACCGGCGCCGCCGTCTCGCTGATGGCGGGCAAGCTCAAGGACTCCGCGACCGCCGCCCTGAACGAGTCCCTGCGCAGGCTGTCGGCGCTGGTCGCCTGAGCGGCCCCGGACACACGCGCCGGCGCGCCCCACGAGAGGACTCGTGGGGCGCGCCGGTGTTCCGCGGGAGGAGCGGCCGGGGTCAGTGCTCGTCGGCCAGGATGAGGTACAGCTTCTTGCGGGCGTCGTTGACGACCCCGAGGGCCTTCTCGCGCTGCTCGGGCGTGCCGGTCTTGAAGACCTGGCCGAACGCCTCCATCAGGCCGAGACCGGCCGTCCGGACCTCGCGCATCGCCTCGAAGTCGAAGCCCCGGCCCGCCTCGGCCCAGGGGGCCGACGGGCCCGACTCGGCCTCGGTGCGGCCGGCGTCGGTGAGCGTGAACAGCTTCTTGCCGCCGTCGCTCTCACTGGTGATGAGACCCTCGTCCTCCAGCAGCTGGAGGGTCGGGTAGACCGAGCCCGGGCTGGGCTTCCACGCCCCGCCGCTGCGCTCGCCGATCTCCTGGATCATTTCGTAGCCGTGCATCGGCCGGTCGGCGAGGAGCGCCAGGATGGAGGCGCGCACGTCGCCGCGCCGGGCGCGGCCGCGCGGCCCGCCCCGTCCCCCGCGCCCGCCGAAGGGCCCTCCGCCGAAGGGCGGCCCGAACGGTCCGAAGGCGGCTCGCCGCCCCGTGAACTCCTCCCGACGGTCAGGGCCGCAGTGGCCGTGACCCCGTCCGTGCTCGTGCCCGTGGTCGTGTCCGTGCTGTCCGTGTGAACGCATGACTGCGCTCCTTTCGCCATTCGTCATTCGTCGATGTGGATGTGGTTGCCGGTCGTTGTTGCGACCGCTGCGTCGAACCCCGTTCCCGGGCTCCGACGTCTCCACTATGACCGACCCTTCGCGATGCGTCAACGATATATCGGAAACTTTTGGCCGACAGGGTCTCTCACGGACGGAAGTCCGCAGCTCACACCGGACGGAGCGGCTAGCGCGGCGTGGTGTCGTCGGCCCTGAACGGGCCGCCGTGGCCGGGCACGATCAGGTCCGCGGCGGCCAGCACCCGCAGCCGGGAGGCACGCAGTACCTCGCGGTCGGGGGCCACCGGGTCGTCCGCCGGACCGTGCGCGTGCCACCACAGGTCACCGGCGAAGGCCACTACGCCGGAGTCCGTGCCGGCGAGCAGCGTGATGTCCTCGGCGCTGTGGCCCAGCGTGCGGATCAGCCGCAGCGACGGGGTGAGTTCGTAGCCTTCCGCGTCCCGGTTCTTCCACTGGTCGCCCAGGTACTCCACCTTGTGGTCGTGCACCCGGGCCCGTCCGAACAGCCCCACGTTCATGGTGTTGTCAGGGTGGTGGTGACTGAGCACCACGTCGGTGATGTCCTCGGGACCCAGACCCAGCTCCGCGAGCGGGGAGAGGATGTCGTCGTGGCTCGCCACCATGCCGGGGTCGAAGATCACGTGCCGTCCCGCGTCGTGCACGTAGGAGACGGTGGCGGCGACGCCGGGGCCCGTGGAGCCGACGTATCCAGTGGTCAGGACCTTGTATGCGGCGCTGCGGCCGAGCGGTGCGTCTGTCATGCCCCCCATCCTTCCGGGGCGGTCGGTTCCCCACGAGTGGCACAGCTGCCGCTGATCGCAGGATTACTGCCACACTGGGCGTGTGCCTCCCTTCATGACCGTCGCCGCGTACGCCCCGCCCGGAGTCGGCATGCTCGCCGTCGGCATCGTCACCGAGGTCTTCGGCCCGCACGGCGGGGCACTGGACGGGTTCGACTTCGCGCTGTGCACCGACCGGCCCGGGCCGGTCCCCACCGACCTCGGCGTGCCGCTCACCCTCACGCACGGTCTGGACCGGCTCGCCTCGGCCGATCTGGTGATCGCCCTGCCGTGGGCCGGCTTCCGCACACCGCCCGCTCCCGCCGTGCTCGACGCGCTGTCGGCGGCACACGAGCGCGGTTCGCTCGTCGCGGCCCACTGCGTCGGCGCTTTCGCGCTCGCCGCCGCCGGACTGCTCGACGGACGGCGGGCCACCACCCACTGGCGGTTCGCCGAACTGCTCGCCCGCCGCCACCCCGAAGTCACCGTCGAACCCGACGCCCTCTACATCGACGAAGGACGCGTCATCACGGGCGCGGGAGCCGCGGCGGGCTTCGACCTCTGCCTGCACCTGCTGAGGCGGGAGCACGGAGCCGCGATGGCCAACGCCGTTGCCCGGGACGTGGTACTGCCCTCCCACCGCGAGGGCGGGCAGGCCCAGTACCTGGCCGCCCCCGTCCCCGAAGACTGCGGCGACGAGCGTCTCGCCGAGGTACTCGTGTGGGCCCGCGGGAATCTCCACCAGCCGCTTCCCGTCGCAGAACTGGCCCGGCGGGCCGTGATGAGCAAACGCACCTTCGCCCGCCGCTTCACCGCCGCCACCGGCACGACCCCCCACGCCTGGCTGCGCGGCCTGCGTCTGAGCACCGCCGAGGAGCTCCTGGAGACCACGGACCTGCCGGTCGAAGAGGTCGCCCACCGCGTCGGATACGGGAGCGCGGCCGTCTTGCGCGAACAGTTCGTACGCCGCCGGGGAGTGCCGCCCCGCTCCTACCGCCGCTCCTTCACGAACGCGCCATGACGGACCACGCGTGCCAGGAGGGCTGCGCCGCCTCCCGCGGGCGCCCCGCCGAGGCATGAGCTGCGCAACCGCGTCCGGTCCGGGTTCGCCGCGCGCCCGTCGGGGAGCAGGGGACAGCCCATAGGGTCGGGGCATGCGCATCCGAATCGTCGACGCCTTCACCGACCGTCCCTTCGGCGGGAATCCCGCCGGGGTGCTGGTCCTCGACGGGGAGTTCCCCGCGGACCGGTGGCTCCAGCAGGTAGCGGCGGAGGTCAACCTCTCCGAGACCGCCTTCGCCCGTCCCCTGCCGCCCGGCGGGGAGGCCGACTGGGCGCTGCGCTGGTTCACGCCGGCCACCGAGGTCGACATGTGCGGCCACGCCACCCTCGCCACGGCCCACGTCCTCACGGCGAGCGGCCTCGCGAACGGCCTGATCCGCTTCGGCACCCGCAGCGGCGTACTGACGGCACTGGCCGGCGACGACGGCCGGATCACGATGGACTTCCCGACGTCCTCGCTCACCCCCGTCGAGACGCCCGCCGAGGTGGAGCGCGCCCTGGGTGCCGCGGCCCTGTCCGTCCACGACACCTCCGCCCACATCGGCGACCTGGTGGTGGAACTGGCCGACGAGCGGGCGGTACGGGACCTCACGCCCGACCACGCCGCCCTGCGTGCCTACGCCCGCCGCGGGGTGATCGTCACCGCGGCCGCCGAGGACCCCGCCCGCGGGTACGACTTCGTCTCCCGGGGCTTCTTCCCCGCCGTCGGCATCGACGAGGATCCCGTCACCGGCAGCGCCCACACCGCGCTCGCCCCCTTCTGGGCCGCCCGGCTGGGCCGCCCGGAACTGGTGGGGCTGCAGGGCGGGAGGCGCACCGGCCTGGTCACCGTCCGGCTCGCCGGCGACCGTACGCTCCTGACCGGCGACGCGGTCACGGTGCTGGACGGCGAGCTGCGCACCGGCCCCTGACCCCTCAGGGGGTCGGCAGCCAGGAGACGTGGCCCGCCAGCAGGGCGTACCCGCCGAAGGCGACGATGTCGAGCAGCGCGTGGGCGACGACCAGCGGAGTCACCCGGCCCCAGCGCCGGTAGGCCAGGACGAAGACGACGCCCATCACCATGTTGCCGACGAAGCCGCCGACGCCCTGGTACAGGTGGTAGGAGCCGCGCAGCACCGAGCTGGCCAGCAGCGCCGCCGTCGGGGACCAGCCGAGCCCGTCCAGCCGCCGCAGCAGGTAGGCCAGCACGATGACCTCCTCCACCACCGCGTTCTGCAGGGCGGACAGGATCAGCACCGGGAACTTCCACCACACGTCGGGCAGCGCCTCCGGCACCACCGTCAGGTTGAAGCCGGCGGCCCGCGACGCCAGGTAGAACGCCAGCCCCGCGCTGCCGATCCCCGCCGCGACGAGCACCCCCCGCCCCAGGTCCCGGCCGGGGCTGGTGCGGTCGAAGCCGAGCACCCGCAGACCCGGCGCGCCCTCCCGGGTCAGCAGGTGGGCGACGAGCAGGACGGGCACCAGCGCGGTCGCGATCCCGAACAGCTGCCACGCGAGGTCCAACCAGGGGCGACCGGGCGCGTACGAGCCGTTGAGCGTGGCGGCCTGGTCCTTGAGGCCCCCCGGCTTGGTCAGCGAGCCGATGAAACTGATCAGCGCCGAGACCGCGCTCGCGCCCAGGGAGAGCGCGAGCACGAGCAGCGTCTCGGTCCGCAGGTACCCGCGGCCGTCCTCCCGCCGGTCCACGGCCACCGGCTCCGGCTCCACCCGCACGTGCGACTCCCGTTCCGCCGTCCCGTTGTCCGCCACCCCCATACTGCCTCCTGGGGGTGGCCGGGCACGCACCGGACCCGGCGGGTCAGCGGCCGATCGCCGCCGAGGCGTCCACCTCCCGCTCCGGGAGCCCGACGGGCCAGGTGTGCACGGGGTCGCCCCGGTGCATCAGCTCGGTGTACCGCCGGGTCGTCGCGGCCAGCGCGGCGTCGCGCTCCAGGCCGCCCGCGAGCGCCTGGTGGTAGGTGTCCACCTGCCAGGTCGCCCCGTTCACCCGGCTCCGGCAGCGCTCCTCGATGATCCCCAGGCAGCGGTCCCGGTCGGCGGGTGCGATCCCCCACGCGTCCAGGCCCGCGGCCGCCATCGGCAGCAGCTCGTCCAGCACCAGGCGCACCGCCGGTACGCTCGCCAGGCCCGCGCCCCGGCCCCGGCGTGGCCAGTGCAGCCGGGCGTCCATCCCGTACCGGCAGGCCGCGTCGAAGTTGGCCTCCGCCTCGGCGAAGGGGAGCCGGGTCCACACCGGACGCGGTTCGTCCGCGAGCGTCCGTACGAGGCCGTAGTAGAAGGCCGCGTTGGCCACGACGTCGGCCACCGTCGGCCCGGCCGGCAGCACCCGGTTCTCCACCCGCAGGTGCGGCACACCGTCGGCGACCCCGTACACGGGCCGGTTCCAGCGGTAGACCGTGCCGTTGTGCAGCACCAGCTCCTGGAGGCTGGGCACCCCGCCCTCGGCGAGCACCCGCAGCGGCTCCTCCTCGTCGCAGATCGGCAGCAGCGCGGGGAAGTAGCGGACGTTCTCCGCGAAGAGTTCGTACGCCGACTCCACCCACCGCTCCCCGAACCAGGTGCGCGGCCGCACGCCCTGCGCCTGGAGCTCGGGCGGCCGGGTGTCGGTGGCCTGGGTGAACAGCGGCGGCCGGGACTCGCGCCACAGCTCCCGGCCGAACAGGAACGGGGAGTTGGCGCCGACCGCTATCTGTACGGCCGCCACCGCCTGCGCCGCGTTCCACACGTCCGCGAACCGGGCCGGGGTCACCTGCAAGTGCAACTGCACGGAGGTGCAGGCCGCTTCCGGCACGATCGAGCCGGTGGTCCAGGTGACCCGCTCGACGCCCTCGATGTCGAGGGTGAAGTCCTCGCCGCGCATCATGAGGATCTGCTCGTTCAGCAGCGAGTAGCGGTCCACCGCCGAGAGGTTCGCCAAGGCCAGATCGGCCCGGGAGACGGTGGGCAGGATCCCGATCATCACCACGCCCGCGTCGATCTCCGCGGCCTGCCGGTGGGCGTAGTGGAGTCCGGCGCTCAGTTCCTCGGCGAGCTGGTCGAAAACACGGCCCTCCAGGCGGTGCGGGAGGACGTTGACCTCCAGGTTGAACATTCCGAGCTCGGTCTGGAAATCGGGGCTCGCTATCCGTTCCAGGACCTGGGCATTCACCATTTTCGGCAACCCGTCGGCACCCGCGAGATTCAATTCGATCTCCAGCCCCATCATGTTCTTCGGGCGATCGAACCTCTGCTCTGCCAGAAGTCGCTCCAGGCCCTCCAGGCACTCCCGCAGCTTCCTCCGATACCGCTGCCGATCGGACAGGTCGAATCCGCCTGCCACGACCTTCTCCCCCATCGAGGTGTCCCTCCTCAAGTGGCCCGGCCCACAGCATCCAGGCGGGCGTTACGGTCGATGATGCCCCAGCGGCATGATCGCTAACGCCGAGGGGGCGCGCGTGGCCGCGAGCGCGCGCCGGTTTGGCGCGAACGGCGCTTCGGCACATTCACCCGGCAAGTACACCTGAGCAAATTCCGCATTGACTTTGCCCGCTTCGGATAACCGGCGCTTTCCAGCCGAGCCCCCATCCGGTAACCTCCGAGGTCAGCGCTGCATGTCCGCGTGCAACCGGCATGTATGTCAGGTCAGCGGGACCGGTAATCGCCTTGTCGGCAATAGCCGGGACAGCTAGCCGAAACATTGCGTGAACACATGTCGTATAAACTCCGCAAACGAGGCAGAGAGTTGGCGCGCGGCCATTGCCCCACAGCCCACCTCTGACCCCAGAATGCGACAGCGCCGTCCGCACCTTCTCCCGTAGCACCGGTCTCCCAAGTGAGAGGCGACCCACCATGCCGCTGCATGTCCCTCCGGCTCCCGCGCCCGCCCTGCGCAGCGTCCTCGCGGCACTCGGTTCCCCCACCGCCGTCAACGAGGCACACACACCTTCCCTGCGCGCCTTGCAAGGGCCGGTCACCGCCGAACTCCCCCTGCCGGTCCACGTCCTCGACCGGCTGCACTCCTCGGCGCTGGTCCCCGGCGGCAGGCCGCCCCGCACGCGGCTGACGGGCTGGCGGTTCCTGATCCGCAGCGGCGACCGGTTCGTCGCGGCCGCCGACACCCGGCTCACCCCGGACGGCTGGGCCTTCTCGCACTTCTTCGAGGGCCCCTACGTGGCGGCGACCGAACGCGCGCTGCGCCAGGCGGAGTCGCTCGGCCAGGGCTACCAGCCCAGGCTGCTGTCCGTACCGGAGCTGTACATGCTGACGCTGTGGCTGCACGGTGCCGTGAACGCCGACGCCTCCGCCGGGCTGCCGGCCGCTGCCGACCTGCTGGTGCCCCTGGCACCGGCCCCGCCCGGGATCGCCCCCTACCGGCCGCACCCGGTGTCCGAACTGCTGCCCGTACTGACCCACCGGCTGCGGCGTACGGCGCCTCCGACACCGCCGCCGGTGGCCGCTCCGGCGGCCTGACCTGCACGGACCGACCGGCATGGCCCGAGTGGCCCATGCGGCCTAGCCCGCTTGGGCCAGCGCGGAACCACCCCGATCGACAAGGCAGTTGGCTGAACCGCCCGCACGAGTGATGCGTCCTCAATCTATGAGGACAGCTGCCGGGAAATCCCTGCGAAGCAGCCGTCATGGGGGAAGACTGACGACACGCTCCCCGCTGGTGCGGGGATGAAACCAGGGGGACGGCCATGAAACACACATCGAGCCGTAGCACGCAGACCACACCGCAGCGAAAGAACGCATCCATGTGCCAGCACCAGCCTGCCTGCCCGTCATCAGAGTCCGCCGACCGGGAGGCCGCGCGCCCGGTGGCCAACCACCCGGAACAGGGCTGGAGCCTGCTGTGCAACGGCGTCCTGCTCTTCGAGGACACCGGTGAGCTGCTGCCGGACGGCCAGATCATCGCCCCGCACCGCCCGCTCGCGGTCGCCTGACGGCTCGCTCACGAGAAGGGGGCCGGTCCCGGAGCATGCGCTCCGGGACCGGCCCCTTCCTACGTCGTCCGTCTACGGGGAGACGGCTCAGGCGTCGTACTCGTCCAGCGGCGGGCAGGAGCACACCAGGTTCCGGTCGCCGAAGGCGCCGTCGATCCGGCGCACCGGCGGCCAGTACTTCTCGGCCGCGGTGACGCCGCCCGGGAAGACGGCCTCGTCACGGCTGTACGGGTGGTTCCACTCGCCGCCGAGCGCCGCCGCGGTGTGGGGGGAGTTGGCCAGCGGGTTGTCGTCCACCGGCCACTCGCCGCCCGCGACCCGCTCGATCTCGCCGCGGATGGCGATCATCGCGTCGCAGAACCGGTCGATCTCGGCGAGGTCCTCGGACTCCGTCGGCTCGATCATCAGCGTGCCGGCCACCGGGAAGGACATCGTCGGGGCGTGGAAGCCGTAGTCGATCAGACGCTTGGCGATGTCGTCCACGCTCACGCCCGTCGTCTTCGACAGCGGCCGCAGGTCGATGATGCACTCGTGCGCGACCAGGTTGCCGGGGCCCGTGTAGAGCACCGGGTAGTGCGGCTCCAGACGCTTGGCGATGTAGTTGGCACCGAGCACCGCCACCTGGGTGGCGCGCTTGAGACCCTCGCCGCCCATCAGGCGGACGTAGGACCAGGAGATCGGCAGGATGCCGGCCGAACCCCAGGGCGCCGCGGAGATCGGGCCGACGCCCGTCTCGGGGCCGGCGGTCGGCTGGAGCGGGTGGTTGGGCAGGTAGGGGGCGAGGTGCGCCCGGACACCGACCGGGCCGACGCCCGGACCGCCGCCGCCGTGCGGGATGCAGAAGGTCTTGTGCAGGTTCAGGTGCGAGACGTCGCCGCCGAAGTGGCCCGGCTTGGCCAGACCCACCAGGGCGTTGAGGTTGGCGCCGTCCACGTAGACCTGGCCGCCCGCCTCGTGCACCTGGGCGCAGATGTCGGCGACGTGCTCCTCGAAGACACCGTGCGTCGAGGGGTAGGTGATCATCAGGACGGCGAGCTCGTCGCGGTACTGCTCGATCTTGGCGCGCAGGTCGTCCGCGTCCACCTCGCCGTCGTCGGCGGTCTTGACGACGACGACCTTCATGCCGGCCATCACGGCGCTGGCGGCGTTCGTGCCGTGCGCCGAGGACGGGATGAGGCAGATGGTGCGCTGCTCGTCGCCGTTCGCGCGGTGGTAGGCGCGCACGGCCAGCAGACCGGCGAGCTCACCCTGGGAGCCGGCGTTCGGCTGGATCGAGACCTTGTCGTAGCCGGTGACCTCGCAGAGACGTTCCTCCAGCTCGGTGATGAGCGTGAGGTAGCCCTCGGCCTGCTCCACCGGGGCGAACGGGTGCAGCTGGCCGAACTCGGGCCAGGTCACCGGCTCCATCTCGGTGGTCGCGTTGAGCTTCATCGTGCAGGAGCCCAGCGGGATCATGCCGCGGTCCAGCGCGTAGTCCTTGTCCGCGAGCTTGCGCAGGTAGCGCAGCATGGCGGTCTCGCTGCGGTGCTGGTGGAACACCGGGTGCGTCAGGTACTGGTCCGAGCGCAGCAGACCCTCGGGCAGCGTGTCCTCGGCGGTGGCGTCCAGCGCCTCGATGTCCGCCGTGACGCCGAAGGCGCCCCAGACGGCCTCGATGTCGGCGCGCAGCGTCGTCTCGTCACAGGCGATGGAGACGAGGTCGGCGTCGGCCCGGTAGAGGTTGACCCCGGCCTCGCGGGCGGCGGCCACGACCTCGGCGGCCCGTCCGGGAACCCGGGCGGTGACGGTGTCGAAGTACGCGCCGTGCACGACCTCGACCCCGCCGGCCGTCAGGCCCGCGGCGAGCAGGGCGGCGTAGCGGTGGGTCCGGCGGGCGATCGTGCGCAGGCCGTCCGGGCCGTGGTAGACGGCGTACATCCCGGCCATGACGGCGAGGAGCACCTGCGCGGTGCAGATGTTGCTGGTGGCCTTCTCGCGGCGGATGTGCTGCTCGCGGGTCTGGAGGGCGAGGCGGTAGGCCTTGTTGCCGTCCGCGTCGACGGAGACGCCGACGAGGCGGCCGGGCAGCGAGCGGGCGTGCTTGGCCTGGACGGCCATGTAGCCGGCGTGCGGTCCGCCGAAGCCCATCGGGACGCCGAAGCGCTGCGTGGTGCCCACCGCGATGTCGGCGCCGAGCTCCCCCGGGGAGACCAGCAGGGTCAGCGCGAGGAGGTCGGCGGAGACGGTGACGATCGCGCCCAGCTCGTGCGCCTGGTCGATGACCGGCTTGATCTCCCGCACGGCGCCGGAGGCGCCGGGGTACTGGAGCAGCACGCCGAAGACACCGCGCTCGGCGATCTCGGCCGGGATGCCCTCGGACAGGTCCGCGACGACGACCTCGACCCCGATCGGCTCGGCGCGGGTCTCGATCACGGCGATGGTCTGGGGCAGGGCGTCGGCGTCGATCAGGAAGACGCCGCCCTTGACCTTGCCGACGCGGCGGGCCAGCGACATGGCCTCGGCGGCCGCGGTGCCCTCGTCGAGCAGGGAGGCACCCGAGGTCGGCAGGCCGGTCAGGTCGGCGACGACGGTCTGGAAGTTCAGCAGCGCCTCCAGGCGGCCCTGCGAGATCTCCGGCTGGTACGGCGTGTAGGCCGTGTACCAGGCCGGGTTCTCCATGACGTTGCGCAGGATCACCGGCGGCGTGAAGGTGCCGTAGTAACCGAGGCCGATCATGGAGGAGAGGACCTGGTTGCGGTCGGCGAGCGAGCGGAGCTCGGCCAGCACCTCGGCCTCGGTCCGCGCCTCGGGGAGGTTCAACGCGGCCGCGGTCTTGATCACATCCGGTACCGCGGCGGCGGTCAGTTCGTCCAGGGAGCCGTAGCCCACCTGGGCGAGCATCTTGGCCTGCGCCTCGGCATCCGGGCCGATGTGGCGCTGCTCGAAGGGGATGCCTCGCTCCAGCTGAGAGAGCGGAATGCGGTTGGCGGTCATGTACGGAGGCCTCCTGGTCGTACGACCTGCGAGGGGCACCACGGCGCGGGCACCCGGACGGCCTCCCCCTCTGTCATCTCAACCTGAGAGCTTCACCGGAGTCGCGGGGATGACCCGCGGATTCCGGCTTTCACCGTCGGTGAGGAGGGGAACCGGTACTGCGCGCCCGGTACCCGCCCCTGCTTTCCAGAGTGGCCTCGTCACGTGCGGTACGTATGCCTGAGAGATTCCGGGGAGGATTTGCTCCTTCGGCGCCTCCGTCGTTCTCACTCGGAGGACTCTCCCGCACAGGGTCAACAGCCATCACTCAGCCTACCAGCGAGGATCTGGAAGCTCCCTCAAGTGGCCCCCGCTGCGGATTTGCCCTTCTGTAGTCATTACGAGTCATTACGGAGCAGTTGCGACCACTTGGAGGGACCGGACCGTGCAGACCGACATCGATCCCCGCAGTCTCATCGGCCGCAAGGCGTTCGACCGCAATGGCGCCAAGATCGGCACCGTGGACGAGGTCTACCTCGACGATGCCACCGGCGTACCCGAGTGGGCCGCCGTGCGGACCGGCCTGTTCAGCCGGGACGCCTTCGTTCCGTTGGAGCCCAGTGAGGTGGTCGACGACACGCTCCGGGTGCCCTTCGAACGTTCCCTGATCAAGGACGCCCCGGACTTCGGGGTCGGCCGCCACCTCTCCCCGGAGCAGGAACTCCAGCTCTACCACCACTACGGGCTGGACGTGACCCTGCCGACGGACTTCCACCACCCCCCGCCTCCTGCGCAGCCCCGCGACTTCGGCAGCCTGGCCGGCGAGGGCTAACGGCTGTCCGGTCCCTCCTCCTCCCCGAGCTCCCCCACGAGCGGCAGCGGATCGGACGGCTCCAGTTCGGGGTCGTCCAGCCGGAAGGTGCGTACCCGCCCCGGCGCCGATCCGGGCCGCTCGAAGCGCACCGTCACCCGGCCGATCCCGCTCCCCTGGACCCAGCCCGGGCCGTAGACCGCGTGCATGACGTCGCTGCCGGCCGGCCAGCGACGCTCGGCGGCCGGCTCGGGCTCCTCCACGCCGCCGGTGACCGGCGCGGCCGCCACGCCCGCCACGGCCGCCCCATCGGGCTCCTGCGCCCCGTCCGGCCCATCGGCCTCCGGCTCTCCCGCCGGGCCGCCTTCGGCGCCCCCCGGCGCGGCCAGCGCCTCGGCCAGCGCGTCGGCCTGGGCGAACAGGTCCTCCTGCGTGTAGTCCGCGAGCCCCGTCACCCCGACCCCCAGCAGCCGCACCCCGCCCGTGGTGTCCACGGACTCCAGCAGCCGCTGGGCCGCCTCCCGCACCACCGCAGGGTCGTCGGTGGGGCCCCGGAGCGTCTCCGAGCGGGTCAGCGTCGAGAAGTCGTAGCGCCGCACCTTGAGCACGATGGTGCGCCCGGAGTGGCCCGAGCCGCGCAGCCGCCCCACACAGCGGTCGGCGAGCCGCTGCACCTCGTACCGGATCCGCACCCGGTCGTGCAGGTCCACGTCGAAGGTGTCCTCCACGGACACCGACTTCGCGTCCCGCTCGGCGACCACGGGCCGGTCGTCCAGGCCCAGCGCCATGCGGTAGAGCCCCGCCCCGTGGGCCCGCCCGACCATCCGGACCAGCTCGTCCTCCCCGGCCTCGGCCAGGTCCCCCACCGTGGTGATCCCGGCCCGCCGCAGGTGCTCCCCGGTGGCCGGTCCGACGCCCGGCAGGGTCCGCACCGACATCGGCGCGAGCAGTTCCCGCTCCGTCCCGGGCTCGATCAGCAGCAGCCCGGCCGGTTTGGCCTCCTCCGAGGCGACCTTGGCCAGCATCTTGGAGCCGGCCAGCCCCACGGAGCCGCTGAGCCCGGTGGCGGCCATGATGTCGGCCCGCAGCCGCTCCCCCGTGGCCCGGGCGGTCGCCGAGTCGAAGGCGACACCGCCCGCCTCCAGGTCCACGAACGCCTCGTCGAGGCTGAGCGGCTCCACCAGGGGGGACAGGGCCCGCAGCAGGGCCATGACGGTCTCGCTGACCTCCCGGTACAGGGTGAAGCGGGGGATCAGGTACGCGCCGTTCGGGCACAGCCGCCTGGCCTGGGCCGTCGGCATCGCGGAATGCACCCCGAACCGCCTGGCCTCGTAGGAGGCGGTGGCGACGACCCCGCGCGGTCCGAGGCCGCCGACGATCACCGGCTTTCCGCGCAGGCTCGGCTTCGACGCCTGCTCCACGGCGGCGTAGAAGGCGTCCATGTCCAGGTGGAGGATGGTCGGCGCGGCTCTCACAGCTCCGATGCTGCCCTACGCCACTGACAACGCCGCCCGGGGCGCCGGCGGCTCGTGGCGCCTCAGACGGCCCGGTTGCGGCGGGCGGCCAGTTCGTCCCTCGGATTGTGGCCCACCAGCGTCTCGCCGGTGTCGATGCGTTCCCCGTGCAACTGCGACAAGGCGTTCTCCACGTCCCGCCAGACCACGCCCACCGCGATGCCGAAGACGCCCTGTCCCCCCTGGAGCAGGCTGACGACCTGGTCCGGGGAGGTGCACTCATAGACGGTGGCGCCGTCGCTCATCAAGGTCATGCGCTCCAGGTCCGAGAAGCCGCGGTCGCGCAGGTGCTGCACCGCGGTACGGATGTTCTGCAGCGCGACGCCGGTGTCGAGGAAGCGTTTGACGATCTTGAGGACCACCACGTCGCGGAAGCTGTACAGCCGCTGCGTCCCCGAGCCGTGGGCCGGGCGCACGCTCGGCTCCACCAGGCCCGTCCGCGCCCAGTAGTCGAGCTGGCGGTAGGTGATGCCGGCCGCGGCGCACGCCGTCGGTCCCCGGTAGCCGACCTGCTCGGGCGCCGGGGCCCCGCCCCCCTGGGCGGCCGGCGCCGGTTCCGGCTGACGGCGCGCACTGCCCGCCGCACCGCCGTGCAGCGGGTACGGCCCACCGTCACTCCGTGCGGGGATGCCCCCGGTCATGCCGTCGCCCGTGATGCTCACGCCGACCCTCCGTCCTTGACCTGCCCACCTCGAAGGTAGGCAGTCACCAGGGGTGCGTCAACGATCGCCACACTCGGCACGCCGAGTGATAATCACCCTGAGAGTGGTTTCCCGTGCCCCAAATCGGGGAATGGCTCACCGAATGGGCAGAATGTCCCAGGTGGGCGGCTTGTCCGCCGTCTCACTGCGGGCCGGTGCCGAAGTCCTCGGGCGAGATCTGGTCGAGGAACTCGCGGAACTTCTCCACCTCGTCCTCCTGCTCGTCCGGAATGGCGATGCCGGCGTCGTCCAGCACACCGTCACTGCCGTAGATCGGCGTCCCCGTCCGCAGGGCGAGCGCTATGGCGTCCGAAGGACGCGCGCTCACCTCGACCCCGCTCGCGAAGACGAGCTCCGCGTAGAAGACGCCCTCCCGCAGATCCGTGATCCGGACCTCGGTGAGCTCCTCACCGACCGCCTCCAGCACGTCCTTGAACAGGTCGTGCGTCAGCGGCCGGGCAGGCGCCATCCCCTGCTGCGCGAAGGCGATGGCGGTCGCCTCCCCGGGACCGATCCAGATGGGGAGGTACCGATCGCCTCCCACTTCACGCAGGAGCACGATCGGTTGGTTCGAGGGCATTTCCACCCGGACACCCACAACGTCGAGCTCGTTCACACAGCAACCCTAGGACGTGCCCGACCGGTTTGGGTAGTCGGGCTCTTTCCGGTCAACGCAGACGGACCCCGAGTGCGGTCTGCACGAGAGCCTCGTGCAGCCGTACGGAGAGTCCCGCCAGCTCTTTCATGGTGGCCTCGGCATGGGCCCTGGTCTGCGGGTTGCGGTGCCGACGCAGCGGGGAGACGACCTGCTCCACCAGTCCGGCCTCGCGGTCCGCTGCCGCCTTCATCGCCCGCAGGTGCCTGGGCTCCAGCCCGAAACGGCCGAGATCGGCGATCAGCCGGGCCACGGTGACCGCCTCGGCATCGAACCCGCCGTCCGGCGCCTCGCCGAGAAGGCCGTACGACTCCCACTCCGCCAACTGCTCCTCGTCCACCTCCGCGGCGGCGAGCAGCTCCGCCCGCCCCACGCGGGCCGCAGACGGCCGCTCCCGGCCCACCTCGCCGTACGCGGCCGCGGGTCCGGTGGTTCCGGTCGCGCCGCCCGGGTCACGGGGCGCCGTGGGGGCGGGGATACGGATCTGCTCGCCGCGGTCGAGTGCGTCGAGCTGCTCCCGGATGACTTTCAGCGGCAGGTAGTGGTCCCGCTGCAGACGCAGGATCCGGCTCAGCCGTTCGACGTCGTCGGTGCTGAACTTGCGGTATCCGGAAGGTGTGCGTCTGGGCTCGACCAGCCCCTCCGCCTCCAGGAAGCGGATCTTCGAGATGGTGACGTCGGGGAACTCGTCGCGCAGCATGGTCAGCACCGTGCCGATGCTCACCAGCCGCCCGGCGGTCCCGGCGGTGCCGTTCTTCGCGGCACCGCCGGACGGGGTACGCAGCATGGGACCTTCCCTGTCGGTTCCCCAGGGGAGCACCCTTTCCGGCGGTGGCCGGGAAGGCGCCCCGGGGGAGGGTCAGATGCCCCGCAGGCTCGCGTAGAAGACCAGCCGGTACTTGCCGATCTGCACCTCGTCGCCGTTGTGCAGGGCGACCGAGTCGATCGGCTCACGGTTGACGTACGTGCCGTTGAGACTGCCCACGTCGGAGACGGTGAACCCGCCGTCCTGGCTCCTGCGGAACTCGACGTGCCGCCGGGAGACGGTGACGTCGTCCAGGAAGATGTCGCTCTGCGGGTGCCGGCCCGCCGTGGTCAGTTCGCCGTCCAGCAGGAAGCGGCTGCCGGAGTTGGGACCGCGCCGCACGATGAGCAGGGCGGAACCCGGGGGCAGGGCTTCCACCGCGGCCTGGGCCTCGGGGGAAAGCGAGGACGGCACGTGCCCCGCCACCTCGGCCTCGTAGGCTTCCAGGCCCGAGATCGAGATGGTGGACGTGGTCTCCGAGGCACGCTCCGGCGTCAGACCCGCCCGCAGCGGCGCCCCGCAGTTGGAGCAGAACCGGCTCGCCGCATCGCTGCGGTGGCCACACCTGCTGCAAACCTGCTCGGCCGACATGGACGGCTCCTCGCGCCGCGGCTGCCCCGCGGAGGCATTGGTGGCATACGGGTCGGAGGCAAACCCTCCACCCGCACTTGAGGTTGGCGGTTCACCGAAACCTATGCGTCCGGAACCGGCGGGGTCAACGGACGACGCGCCCGGAGCGCCCGGAATGTCACCCCCGGACCCGACCTCGTCCCGGAAGAGGGGCCGGTCGGCCTGAGCCTCCCCGTCCCCGTGCCCCGCACGGTGGCGAGCACCGCTCTCCTCGCGGTTCTTCTTGCCGAACAACTTCTCAAACAACTTCACGGGCGATTCCCCTTGACCGAAACAGACCCGCCCGTGGGGCAGGACGAACTCCGCATGCACACACCTGCCGACCCGGACATTCTCACAACGTCCGTAACCACCAGACAGTTTCCACCACGCACCGCGACTTCGGCGCGTCGACCCCCCGCAGGCATCCGCCCACGTGAGCCGCTCCACATTCCGCCCCGCCTCACGACGATGACGACCGAGCGTAGTCAGGCTGCTTCGCAGCCCGCAAGGCGTCCACGACGATCTTGGCCGACCGTGTGACGGCGGCCGTGGCCTGCTCCTTCTCCAGCGTCTGCACCACACCGCCGGGGATGTTGAGCGCCGGCTCCAAGTCCTGGGGCTTGCCGATCACCCTGAACTCGTAGGGCTGTGTGATCTTCTTACCGTCGATCGCGACCCCACCGCCCTCGTCCGAGAAGAACGAGCTCGCCACGACCCGCACGCCGTTGATCTGGATCGCCTCGGCGCCGGCCGCCCGCAGCTCCTGGAGGGTGTCCAGCAGCTGATCGGACTGCACCTGGCCCTTGGGGTCGGTGATCCGCAGCGTGATGCCGGGGCCCTGTGCGGCCACGGTACCGGCCAGGATGCCCAGTTGGCGTTCCTTCTCCACGGTCTGCTTGCGCGCCTCCTCCGCCTGGTTGGAGCTGCTCTCCAGCTCCTTCCGCTGGTCCTCCAGCTTCTGCTTCTCGTCCTCCAGCCGCTTGGTGCGCCCGTCCAGTTCGTCGAGGATCCGTACGAGGTCCTCCTGGCGGGCTCCGCGCAGCGGAGCGCTGGAGTCGCTGTTGGACCGCACCTGGATGGCCAGGCCCAGTCCCAGTACGAACAGCAGCAGCGCGACGACCAGTTGCGCCCGGCTCAGCCGCGGTGGCCACAGGCCCTCCGCCAGCCGCCGGCGGCCGCTCTCCTGCGGGGCCCGGGCCGGTGCCGGTGTCCCTCCTACAAGAGGCTGCTCCGGAACGTTCGGTTCCTCGGGAGGGGTTCCGTTCGTACTCATCGGCCTCACGCCCGGAACACGTGCCGGCGGATGGCCGCCGCGTTGGAGAAGATGCGGATGCCGAGCACGACCACCACACCGGTCGACAGCTGCGAGCCGACGCCCAGCTTGTCGCCGAGGAAGACGATCAGCGCGGCCACCACCACGTTGGACAGGAACGACACGACGAAGACCTTGTCGACGAAGATGCCGTCCAGCATGGCGCGCAGGCCGCCGAACACCGCGTCCAGCGCCGCCACCACGGCGATCGGCAGATATGGCTCCACCACGGCCGGCACTTCGGGCCGGACCAGCAGCCCGACCACCACTCCGGCCACGAGGCCCAGTACCGCGATCACGATGCACCCTTCTTCGGCTGTTCTGCTGTGGCTGTGCGTACGGCGAGGCTCGACGCCGCCTGGAGGCGGAGGTCGTCCACGGGCGACAGGCTGGAGCGGATCCCGTAGCTCTCCTGGAGCGCGTGCAGGTACTGGCCGCCGGCCGAGTCCTGGAACCGGGTGCCCAGCCGCTTGCCGTCACCCACGGCGAGGACCTCGTACGGCGGCACGAGCGGCCTGTTGTCGACCAGTATCGCGTCACCGGCGGCCCTGATCGCGGACAGCGCCGTCAGCCGCTGCCCGTTGATCGAAATCGCCTCGGCCCCCGACTGCCACAGACCGTTGACGATCTTCTGCATGTCCCGGTCCCGCAGCCGTCCGGTGTCCGAGAACCCCTTCGTCTCGCGCGGGCCGCCGCCACCGCCCGAGGAGGAGCCCTTGGCGTCGTCCACCACCAGCTTCACCCCGGGCCCGCGGACGTCCGTCGCCCCGGACAGCAGCGCCACGAGCCGGCCCTGGTCGCCGCCGGTCTGCTTGAGCGCCGCCTGCTGGCGGTCGGCGACCTCCGTGCGCAGCCGCTCGATGTCCGCCTCCAGCCCGTCCGCGTGGGCGTTGGCCCGGTCCACGCGGTCGATGAGCTCCTGACGCTCCTTGGCCAGCACCGGCGCCGCCACCCTCGCCTGTGCGGCGCCCAGGGTGACCACCATCGCGGCGAGCACGAGGCCGCCCGCGAGTGCCAGCTTGGCCTTGAGGGTCCGCGGAAGGCCGGAAGTGCCCTCGGCTTCACGCCGCGCAGAGGCCTCCGCGTACCCCTCGTCGAGACTGTGGTCCATCACGTGCGTCAGCAGCGACATGGAAGCGTCCGGGCGCGCGGGCCGTGTGACCGAACTCCGGTTGTGGTGCGGCTGCGACATGCCGCTCATCGTCGCATGATGCCCCCGCCGACACCGAATGCGCCGTCCGGGGGCCGGGACGGGAGATCTCTCCCGCCCGGCCCCGGACGGCGCTGGTACGGCTGCCTCAGTGTTCGCCCGCGTCCACCACCGCGGCCCATTCGTCGAGCAGCGCCTGCGCGGACGCGTCATCGGGGCCTTCGGCCCACAGGTGCGTGACGGCTTCCGCCGGGTCCGGGAGCACGAGCGCCCACCGACCGTCGGCCTCGACCACGCGCACCCCGTCCGTGGTGTCCACCTGCCGGTCGCCGGCCGCCTCCACGACCCGCCGCATGACGAGTCCCTTCACCGCCCACGGCGTCGGCACGTCGCGCTTGAGGACGTGCGCCCGCGGGATCCGCGCGTCGATCTGGCTCAGGGTGAGCTGCGTGCGCGCCACCAGGCCGATCAGCTGCACGAACGCGGCCGAGCCGTCGAACACGCTGCTGAACTCGGGAACGATGAACCCGCCGCGGCCGTCACCGCCGAAGATGGTGCTCTCCGCGCGGCCCACCCGCGTCAGGTCGTCCGGCGAGGTCGTCGTCCACTCCACCTGGGTGCCGTGGTAGGCCGCCACCTGCTCGGCGACACGCGTGGTGGTCACCGGCAGCGCGACCTTGCCGCTGCGCTTCTCGGCGGCGACGAGGTCCAGCAGCACCAGCAGCGCCCGGTCGTCTTCGATGATCCGCCCGCGTTCGTCCACCAGCGAGATCCGCTCGCCCACCGGGTCGAAGCGCACGCCGAAGGCCGCCCGCGACGAGGCCACGATCTCGCCCAGCCGCACCAGCCCGGCGCGCCGGGATTCCCTGGTTTCCGTCGGACGGGATTCGTCGAGCCCGGGGTTGACGGTCAGGGCGTCCACCCCGAGCCGGCCGAGCAGGCTGGGCAGCACCAGGCCCGCGCTGCCGTTGGAAGCGTCGACGACCACCTTGAGCCCGGAGTCCGCGACCCCGGTGATGTCCACGCGCCGCAGCATCGAACCCGTGTAGGCGTCGAAGACACTGCCCGGGAACTGCAGGTCACCGATCTCGCCGGGGAACGCGCGCCGGTACTCCTGGCGGGCGTACACGCGGTCCAGCTTGCGCTGCTGCTGCAGGGAGAGGTCCGCGCCGCGCTCGTCGAGGAACATGATGTCCACCGAGTCCGGCACCCCCGGCGAGGTGCGCAGCACGATGCCACCGGCGCTGCCTCTCGCGGTCTGCTGCCGGGCGACGGGCAGCGGCACGTTCTCCAGGTCACGGACGTTGATCGCGCTGGCCTGGAGCGCCGAGATCACGGCCCGCTTGAGCGCTCGCGCACCGCGGGAGTGGTCGCGGGCCGTGGTGACCGTGGCGCCCTTCTTGAGGGTCGTCGCGTAGGCCCCGGCCAGCCGCACCACCAGCTCGGGGGTGATCTCCACGTTCAGTATCCCGGTGACGCCGCGCGCCCCGAAGAGATGGGCCTGCCCGCGGGACTCCCAGATGACGGAGGTGTTGACGAAGGCGCCGGCCTCGATCGTCTTGAAGGGGTAGACCCGCACGTTCCCCTGGACGATCGATTCCTCGCCGACGAGGCACTCGTCGCCGATGACGGCGCCGTCCTCGATCCGGGCGGACCGCATGATGTCGGTGTTCTTGCCGATCACACAGCCGCGCAGATTGCTGTGGGGACCGATGTACACGTTGTCGTGCACCACGGCCTTGTGGAGGAAGGCGCCGCTCTTGACGACGACGTTCGACCCCACGACCGTGTGCTCACGGATCTCGACGCCCGCCTCGACCTTGGCGTAGTCGCCGATGTACAGCGGCCCGCGCAGCACGGCGTCGGGGCTCACCTCGGCGCCTTCGGCGATCCACACGCCGGGCGAGATCTCGAAGCCGTCCATGTCGACCTGGACCTTGCCCTCGAGCACGTCGGCCTGGGCCTTGACGTAGCTCTCGTGCGTGCCGACGTCCTCCCAGTAGCCCTCGGCGACGTAGCCGTAGATCGGCCGGCCTTCCTTCATCAGCTGCGGGAAGACGTCACCGGACCAGTCGACCGATACGTCCGCGTCGACGTAGTCGAAGATCTCCGGCTCCATCACGTAGATGCCGGTGTTGATGGTGTCCGAGAAGACCTGCCCCCACGTCGGCTTCTCCAGGAAGCGTTCGACCTTGCCCTCCTCGTCCACGATGGTGATGCCGAATTCCAGCGGATTCGGTACCCGAGTGAGGCAGACCGTGACGAGGCCGCCCTTCTCCTTGTGGAAGCGGATCAGATCGGTGAGGTCGAAGTCGGTGAGCGCGTCGCCGGAGATGACGAGGAAGGTGTCGTCCTTCAAAGCGTCTTCGGCGTTCTTCACGCTGCCGGCGGTCCCGAGTGGCTTCTCCTCGTTGGCATAGGTGAGCTCCATCCCGAGCTCCTCGCCGTCACCGAAGTAGTTCTTGACGAGGGACGCCAGGAACTGCACGGTCACAACGGTCTCATTGAGCCCATGCCGCTTGAGCAGCCTGAGCACGTGCTCCATGATCGGCCGGTTCGCCACCGGCAGGAGCGGCTTGGGCATGCTCGAGGTCATGGGGCGAAGACGTGTGCCTTCGCCACCGGCCATCACGACGGCCTTCATGTCGGAAGAGTCCTCCTTGAGAGATGACGGTCAAGCCGACCTCACCCGTCTCGGACGGTGACTCCGCAACTCCTCCGCGTGTACCGGCGTCGAGCAAGCTCAATCGGCCGTGGCATCCGCCTTGACCAGCCGGCGGACCTGAACCACGTAAAGGATTCCTGCCCACCAATAGAGGGTTGTACCCCATCCGGCGAACGCCCATCCGAAAACTGACGCCATCCAGGCCAACGGACCGTTGCCGTCACTGAGCAGGAGCAACGGGAACGCGTACATCAGGTTGAAGGTCGCGGCCTTGCCGAGGAAGTTGACCTGCGGCGGCGGATAGCCGTGCCGGCGCAGGATCCACACCATGACCAGCAGCATCAGCTCACGGGCCAGCAGGGCACCGGTGAGCCACAGCGGCAGAATCCCGCGCCAGGTCAGACCGAAGAGCGTCGTCAGGATGTACAGCCGGTCCGCCGCCGGATCCAGCAGGCGGCCGAGTTTGCTGATCTGATTCCAGCGTCGCGCGAGTTTCCCGTCGAGGTAGTCGCTGATGCCGCTGAGCATGAGGACGAGAAGTGCCCAACCGTCGTGCTTCGCGAGGATCAGCCAGAGGAACAGGGGTACGCCGACGAGGCGAGCCATGCTCAGGATGTTCGGAATGGTGAAAATTCGGTCAGTCTGAACCCGAGTCTCCTGGACCTCCACCCGGGGGCCTCCACTGTGACGGTAGAACTAGTCGAACGATGCCCCCTGACCCTACAGGAGAGGCCGAGGCGCCCTGCCGGCCAGCTGAACGCAGAAAAGCCCCGCACCGGCCCCGAAGGGCTGGTGCGGGGCTTCCCGCAATGATTGTTCGGCGGCGTCCTACTCTCCCACAGGGTCCCCCCTGCAGTACCATCGGCGCTGAAAGGCTTAGCTTCCGGGTTCGGAATGTAACCGGGCGTTTCCCTAACGCTATGACCACCGAAACACTATGAAGTTGACCAACCGGATGACAACACGGTCGTTACTTCAGAACTAACACAGTGGACGCGAGCAACTGAGGACAAGCCCTCGGCCTATTAGTACCAGTCAGCTCCACCCGTTACCGGGCTTCCACATCTGGCCTATCAACCCAGTCGTCTACTGGGAGCCTTACCCTCTCAAGGAGGTGGGAATACTCATCTTGAAGCAGGCTTCCCGCTTAGATGCTTTCAGCGGTTATCCCTCCCGAACGTAGCCAACCAGCCATGCCCTTGGCAGGACAACTGGCACACCAGAGGTTCGTCCGTCCCGGTCCTCTCGTACTAGGGACAGCCCTTCTCAATATTCCTACGCGCACAGCGGATAGGGACCGAACTGTCTCACGACGTTCTAAACCCAGCTCGCGTACCGCTTTAATGGGCGAACAGCCCAACCCTTGGGACCGACTCCAGCCCCAGGATGCGACGAGCCGACATCGAGGTGCCAAACCATCCCGTCGATATGGACTCTTGGGGAAGATCAGCCTGTTATCCCCGGGGTACCTTTTATCCGTTGAGCGACGGCGCTTCCACAAGCCACCGCCGGATCACTAGTCCCGACTTTCGTCCCTGCTCGACCCGTCGGTCTCACAGTCAAGCTCCCTTGTGCACTTACACTCAACACCTGATTGCCAACCAGGCTGAGGGAACCTTTGGGCGCCTCCGTTACTCTTTGGGAGGCAACCGCCCCAGTTAAACTACCCATCAGACACTGTCCCTGATCCGGATCACGGACCGAGGTTAGACATCCAGCACGACCAGAGTGGTATTTCAACGGCGACTCCACCATGACTGGCGTCACGGCTTCAAAGTCTCCCACCTATCCTACACAAGCCGAACCGAACACCAATATCAAACTGTAGTAAAGGTCCCGGGGTCTTTCCGTCCTGCTGCGCGAAACGAGCATCTTTACTCGTAGTGCAATTTCACCGGGCCTATGGTTGAGACAGTCGAGAAGTCGTTACGCCATTCGTGCAGGTCGGAACTTACCCGACAAGGAATTTCGCTACCTTAGGATGGTTATAGTTACCACCGCCGTTTACTGGCGCTTAAGTTCTCAGCTTCGCACGCCCGAAAGCGCACTAACCGGTCCCCTTAACGTTCCAGCACCGGGCAGGCGTCAGTCCGTATACATCGCCTTACGGCTTCGCACGGACCTGTGTTTTTAGTAAACAGTCGCTTCTCGCTGGTCTCTGCGGCCACCCCCAGCTCAGGAAGCAAGTTCCCTCACCAGTGATGGCCCCCCTTCTCCCGAAGTTACGGGGGCATTTTGCCGAGTTCCTTAACCATAGTTCACCCGAACGCCTCGGTATTCTCTACCTGACCACCTGAGTCGGTTTAGGGTACGGGCCGCCATGAAACTCGCTAGAGGCTTTTCTCGACAGCATAGGATCATCCACTTCACCACAATCGGCTCGGCATCAGGTCTCAGCCTTAATGAGGGACGGATTTGCCTACCCCTCGGCCTACACCCTTACCCCGGGACAACCACCGCCCGGGCTGGACTACCTTCCTGCGTCACCCCATCGCTTACCTACTACAAGTCTGGTTCGTCGGCTCCACCACTTTCCTTTCCCCGAAGGGTCCGGAACGGCTTCACGGACTTAGCATCGCCTGATTCGATATTGGGCGTTTCAAAGCGGGTACCGGAATATCAACCGGTTGTCCATCGACTACGCCTGTCGGCCTCGCCTTAGGTCCCGACTTACCCTGGGCAGATCAGCTTGACCCAGGAACCCTTAGTCAATCGGCGCACACGTTTCTCACGTGTGTATCGCTACTCATGCCTGCATTCTCACTCGTGAACCGTCCACAACTAGCTTCCGCTGCTGCTTCACCCGGCACACGACGCTCCCCTACCCATCACAGCAGGCGTTGGCCCTATTGCTGCAATGACACGACTTCGGCGGTACGCTTGAGCCCCGCTACATTGTCGGCGCGGAATCACTTGACCAGTGAGCTATTACGCACTCTTTCAAGGGTGGCTGCTTCTAAGCCAACCTCCTGGTTGTCTCTGCGACTCCACATCCTTTCCCACTTAGCGTACGCTTAGGGGCCTTAGTCGATGCTCTGGGCTGTTTCCCTCTCGACCATGGAGCTTATCCCCCACAGTCTCACTGCCGTGCTCTCACTTACCGGCATTCGGAGTTTGGCTAAGGTCAGTAACCCGGTAGGGCCCATCGCCTATCCAGTGCTCTACCTCCGGCAAGAAACACACGACGCTGCACCTAAATGCATTTCGGGGAGAACCAGCTATCACGGAGTTTGATTGGCCTTTCACCCCTAACCACAGGTCATCCCCCAGGTTTTCAACCCTGGTGGGTTCGGTCCTCCACGAAGTCTTACCTCCGCTTCAACCTGCCCATGGCTAGATCACTCCGCTTCGGGTCTAGAGCGTGCAACTCAATCGCCCTATTCGGACTCGCTTTCGCTACGGCTTCCCCACACGGGTTAACCTCGCTACACACCGCTAACTCGCAGGCTCATTCTTCAAAAGGCACGCAGTCACGACCGTTGTTCCGAAGAACAACGGCGACGCTCCCACGGCTTGTAGGCACACGGTTTCAGGTACTATTTCACTCCGCTCCCGCGGTACTTTTCACCATTCCCTCACGGTACTATCCGCTATCGGTCACCAGGGAATATTTAGGCTTAGCGGGTGGTCCCGCCAGATTCACACGGGATTTCTCGGGCCCCGTGCTACTTGGGAGATGAGCAAGCAAGCCGCTGATGTTTCGTCTACGGGGGTCTTACCCTCTACGCCGGACCTTTCGCATGTCCTTCGACTACATCAACGGTTTCTGACTCGCCGACCGGCCGGCAGACCGATCAAGCTCATTCCCACAACCCCGCATGCGCAACCCCTGCCGGGTATCACACGCATACGGTTTGGCCTCATCCGGTTTCGCTCGCCACTACTCCCGGAATCACGGTTGTTTTCTCTTCCTGAGGGTACTGAGATGTTTCACTTCCCCTCGTTCCCTCCACACTGCCTATGTGTTCAGCAGTGGGTGACAGCCCATGACGACTGCCGGGTTTCCCCATTCGGACACCCCCGGATCAAAGCTCAGTTGGCAGCTCCCCGGGGCCTATCGCGGCCTCTCACGTCCTTCATCGGTTCCTGGTGCCAAGGCATCCACCGTGCGCCCTTAAAAACTTGGCCACAGATGCTCGCGTCCACTGTGTAGTTCTCAAGCAACGACCAGCCACCCATCACCCTGCACTCGAAAGCACAAGTTCACTGGGGCCGGCATCGCAGAAGGACAGCCATACGGCCGTACCCTCAGACACCCAACAACGTGCCAAGCACGATCATTTGAGATCCGCACACTTTCCACGCCGAAGCAGTACTCGTGAGGGCCTTCCATGACCGTGCCAACTAATCAACGTTCCACCCATGAGCTGACCGTGCAGAACATTTGCCTGCAATCGGTACTGTGCTCCTTAGAAAGGAGGTGATCCAGCCGCACCTTCCGGTACGGCTACCTTGTTACGACTTCGTCCCAATCGCCAGTCCCACCTTCGACAGCTCCCTCCCTTACGGGTTGGGCCACCGGCTTCGGGTGTTACCGACTTTCGTGACGTGACGGGCGGTGTGTACAAGGCCCGGGAACGTATTCACCGCAGCAATGCTGATCTGCGATTACTAGCGACTCCGACTTCATGGGGTCGAGTTGCAGACCCCAATCCGAACTGAGACCGGCTTTTTGAGATTCGCTCCACCTCACGGTATCGCAGCTCATTGTACCGGCCATTGTAGCACGTGTGCAGCCCAAGACATAAGGGGCATGATGACTTGACGTCGTCCCCACCTTCCTCCGAGTTGACCCCGGCGGTCTCCTGTGAGTCCCCATCACCCCGAAGGGCATGCTGGCAACACAGGACAAGGGTTGCGCTCGTTGCGGGACTTAACCCAACATCTCACGACACGAGCTGACGACAGCCATGCACCACCTGTATACCGACCACAAGGGGGGCACTATCTCTAATGCTTTCCGGTATATGTCAAGCCTTGGTAAGGTTCTTCGCGTTGCGTCGAATTAAGCCACATGCTCCGCCGCTTGTGCGGGCCCCCGTCAATTCCTTTGAGTTTTAGCCTTGCGGCCGTACTCCCCAGGCGGGGAACTTAATGCGTTAGCTGCGGCACCGACGACGTGGAATGTCGCCAACACCTAGTTCCCAACGTTTACGGCGTGGACTACCAGGGTATCTAATCCTGTTCGCTCCCCACGCTTTCGCTCCTCAGCGTCAGTAATGGCCCAGAGATCCGCCTTCGCCACCGGTGTTCCTCCTGATATCTGCGCATTTCACCGCTACACCAGGAATTCCGATCTCCCCTACCACACTCTAGCTAGCCCGTATCGAATGCAGACCCGAGGTTAAGCCTCGGGCTTTCACATCCGACGTGACAAGCCGCCTACGAGCTCTTTACGCCCAATAATTCCGGACAACGCTTGCGCCCTACGTATTACCGCGGCTGCTGGCACGTAGTTAGCCGGCGCTTCTTCTGCAGGTACCGTCACTTTCGCTTCTTCCCTGCTGAAAGAGGTTTACAACCCGAAGGCCGTCATCCCTCACGCGGCGTCGCTGCATCAGGCTTTCGCCCATTGTGCAATATTCCCCACTGCTGCCTCCCGTAGGAGTCTGGGCCGTGTCTCAGTCCCAGTGTGGCCGGTCGCCCTCTCAGGCCGGCTACCCGTCGTCGCCTTGGTGGGCCATTACCCCACCAACAAGCTGATAGGCCGCGGGCTCATCCTTCACCGCCGGAGCTTTCAACCCCCGCCCATGCAGGCAGGAGTATTATCCGGTATTAGACCCCGTTTCCAGGGCTTGTCCCAGAGTGAAGGGCAGATTGCCCACGTGTTACTCACCCGTTCGCCACTAATCCACCCCGAAGGGCTTCATCGTTCGACTTGCATGTGTTAAGCACGCCGCCAGCGTTCGTCCTGAGCCAGGATCAAACTCTCCATGAATGTTTACCCGTAATCGGGTGAAACACACACTTAGAGCGGGCCAGCCAAGGTCGGAATAAGACCGGCTGACCACAACGTCCTCGCTGTGTTCATTGCCTGCAAGCACTCCACGAGGGAGCCCCACAGGACTTTTTCAAAGGAACCTCATCCACCGGAGTGGACGGGGTATCAACTTCTGGCGTTGATTTTTGGCACGCTGTTGAGTTCTCAAGGAACGGACGCTTCCTTCGTACTCACCCTCAGTAGCAATTACTGGGGTTTTCCTCCGGGCGCTTCCTTTGTTCTTCGTTTTGTTCTTGCGTTTCCGACTCTAGCAGAGCCAGTCCCGCTTGTTTTCCACCTTCGAGGTCTCCGCTTTCGCGTTTCCCTTTCCGGCGAGACCGACTCTATCAGTGCTTTTCGGTCCCTCTGACCACTCGCCGTTCTGCCGCAAGGCACACGAAGAGAAGCCGAGTTCAAGATCAGTACTTCAGAGGGGGTTCCCCGTCCATCGGCGGTTCGCGAGATGTTCACGCGGCACGTCCTGGCGGGACTCACGACAGTACAGGGCAGGGAGTGCCCAGGCAAATCGATTCAGGCTATGGTCTAGTCCACTACGTTGGTGTCGCGGCAGCACGTCCAGCACCCCTCTCCGGTGGGGAGCATTTCGTGCAGAACCGGGACATCTCATGACTTACCCTTCTCAAAGTAGGCCGTCCTGACAGATTGTGACGGCGACTCGAAGAAGCCCCACCCCCCTGGGAGGCCCTCCATGACCAGCGTGACTTCCCCACTTGCCGGGCGTGCCATCGGACTCGCGGCTGTGCCCGATCCGGTGTTCTCCGGCGCGATGGTGGGACCGGGCACCGCTATCGATCCCGTGCGTGAGGCCTCGGAGGCGGTGGCGCCCGTAGACGGTGTGGTCGTCTCCCTGCACCCGCACGCGTACGTGGTCGTCGACGGCGAGGGGCACGGCGTGCTCACTCACCTCGGGATCGACACAGTCCAGCTCAACGGCGAGGGCTTCGAGCTGCTCGTCAACAAGGGCGACACCGTCACTCGCGGCCAGGCCGTCATCCGCTGGGACCCGGCAGCGGTCGAAGCCGCCGGCAAGTCGCCCATCTGTCCCGTCGTCGCGCTCGAGGCCTCCGCGGAGTCCCTCGCCGGTGTCGTCGAGTCCGGGGACGTGAAGGCCGACGACGTCCTCTTCAGCTGGCAGTGACGTACCGCCCCCGGTCGGGGGCGCGTCGGACATCCACCGCGGCTGGCTGGGCCCGCCGCTCAATCGGAGACGGGTGAAATGGAGACAACGCTGCGAGGCGTCGGCGTGAGCCACGGTGTGGCGATCGGCGAGGTGCGGCACATGGGTACGGCGGTCCTCGAACCGCCGGCCAAGCAGATCACCGCGGACGAGGCGGAGCGCGAACAGGGGCGCGCCCGTAAGGCCGTGGAGGCCGTGTCGGCCGACCTCATGGCGCGGGGGCAGCTGGCCGGTGGCGAGGCCCAGCACGTGCTGGAGGCCCAGGCGATGATCGCCACGGACCCCGAGCTGATGGCGGACGTGGACCGGCGGATCGCCGTCGGGAGCACCGCGGAGCGCGGGATCTACGACGCGTTCGCCTCCTACCGTGACCTGCTCGCGGGCGCCGGGGAGTACATGGCCGGCCGGGTGGCCGACCTGGACGACGTGCGCAACCGCATCGTGGCCCGCCTGCTGGGCGTACCGATGCCGGGTGTGCCGGACAGCGACGAGCCGTACGTACTGATCGCGCGGGACCTGGCGCCCGCCGACACCGCGCTGCTCGACCCTGCGCTCGTGCTCGGTTTCGTCACAGAGGAGGGCGGGCCGACCAGCCACAGCGCGATCCTCGCGCGTGCCCTGGGCGTGCCGGCGATCGTCGCCCTGCCGGGGGCCTGTGAGATCGCCGAGGGGACCCTGATCGCCGTCGACGGCAGCACGGGCGACCTGTTCGTTGACCCGTCCGCCCGGAAGCGGGGCGAGCTGGAGGCCGCCGCGGCCGAGCGGAAGGCGGCGCTGGCCGCTTCGTCCGGGCCGGGTGCCACCTCCGACGGGCACAAGGTGCCGTTGCTGGCCAACGTCGGCGGTCCGGCGGACGTGCCGGCGGCCGTCGAGGCGGGTGCGGAGGGCGTGGGCCTGTTCCGTACCGAGTTCCTGTTCCTGGACGACAGCAAGAGGGCGCCGTCCGAGGAGAAGCAGGTCGAGTCGTACCGCAAGGTGCTGGAGGCCTTCCCCGAGGGCCGGGTCGTCGTACGGGTGCTGGACGCGGGCGCCGACAAGCCGCTGGACTTCCTGACGCCGGGCGACGAGCCGAATCCGGCTCTGGGCGTGCGGGGGCTGCGTACGCTGCTGGACCACCCGGAGGTGCTGCGTACGCAGCTGTCCGCGCTGGCCAAGGCGGCCGAGGGGCTGCCGGTCTACCTCGAAGTCATGGCTCCGATGGTCGCGGACCGGATCGACGCCAAGGCGTTCGCGGACGCCTGCCGGGAGGCCGGGTTGCAGGCGAAGTTCGGGGCGATGGTGGAGATCCCCTCCGCCGCGCTGCGTGCGCGCTCGATCCTGCAGGAGGTGGAGTTCCTGTCGCTGGGAACGAACGACCTCGCGCAGTACGCCTTCGCCGCGGACCGGCAGGTCGGGGCGGTGTCGCGGCTCCAGGATCCGTGGCAGCCGGCGCTGCTGGACCTGATCGCCATGTCGGCCGAGGCCGCCAAGGCGGAGGGCAAGAGCTGCGGCGTCTGCGGTGAGGCGGCTTCCGATCCCCTGCTGGCGTGCGTGCTGACGGGTTTGGGTGTCACCTCTCTTTCGATGGGTGCCGCTTCCATTCCTTATGTACGGGCGACGCTGGCCAAGCACACGCTGGCGCAGTGCGAGCGTGCCGCGGCCGCGGCACGTGCGGCCGACACCGCGGACGAGGCACGGGTGGCCGCGCAGGCGGTGCTGTCCGGCGAGTAGGCGGGCAGGCTCGCGGGAGCGGGCCGCAGAGGTCGTCCGGCCCGAGGGGCCTTCGCCGGTGGCGGGGGCCCCTCGGGCGTTTCCCGCCGCCCGTCAGTGGTGGGGGTCCGGGTCGTCCACCTCGTATCCCGGGCAGTACTCCACTCCTGGTTCGGGGGCGACGGGGTCGCCGGTGTCCGCGTCGGTGCAGTAGGCGTTGAAGACCGCCGCTGCCGAGAGGGCGACCAGGCGGCCGCGGTCCAGGCGCCAGCCGTGGACGCGGTCCGGGCAGTCCCCGGAGGTGCTGCGGAGCACCAGTCCCCCGGCGCCCCCCAGGGCGATGCCGGCGGCCAGTACGGTGACGAAGTCCATGCCCTCGCGGCTGTCGATCCGGGGCCGGGATCCGGCGTCGGGCACCTCCGCGTGCAGGACGGCGACGAGTTGTTGGGTGTCGGTGGGGACGCTGCAGACGAGGTGGTGGTGGCCGGGGCCGGCTCCCTCCACGAGGCGTTTGAGTGCGCCGGCGGCCCGTTCGAAGGAGGCCTGGCCGATGTCGTCGCCGCAGTCCGCGCAGGTGCCGACGCCTGCGAGCAGGGTGGTGGCGTACTCCCAGGTGGCTTGCCGGACGGCCTCGTCGAGCAGGAGGGGGACGAGTTCCCCGATGGGCTGGCCCCTGTAGGGGAGGCAGCCGCTCGCGCCGGCGAGTTCTGCGGTGAAGCGGATCCGGGCCTGCGCCGTGTCCGGGTCGAGGCCGTGTTCCGTGCAGTACTCGGCGTACTCCTCGGGGTCGAAGAGGGCGACGGTGGAGTGGATGCCCTGCGCCGCGAGGGAGCGGAGCAGGGCTTCGACGTGTCGGAGGTAGTCCGCGTAGTCGGCGTGTTCGGCGAAGGGGAAGCTGCGGTAGCGGCGCATGGCCGCGAAGTCCTCGGCGTCGGCCAGGAGGCCGAGGGTGCTGGGGACTTCGCGGCGGAGCCGGCGGCGCAGGGTACGTCGGTCCGTGCGCCGGTCGGTGCGGCGGCCGGTCGCCCCGGAGGGGGGCGGTGCGGCTCCGGCATCGGTGTTGGCGGTGGTGTTCGTGTGTGGCATGGTTCCCCCTGAATTCGCAACCTCTTGCTCACTCACGGTAACCATGGCCACTGACAGTCACCTCCGGCTGTGGGCCAGCTCCTCGTAGAAGGCCAGGAGTTCGGGGCGGTCGACCGACCCGACGTTGACCGCCTTGTCCAGAGGAGTGCCCTGGAGGAGGCGCTTGACGGGGACCTCGATGCGCTTGCCGGTGAGGGTGTGCGGGACTGCCGGGACCTCGATGATCTCGTCGGGCACGTGGCGCGGGGAGAGCTCCTCGCGGATCGTCGCCTTGATGCGCGCGCGGAGGTCGTCGTCGAGGGTGGCTCCGGGGGCCAGGTGCACGAACAGCGGCATCCAGTAGCCGCCGTTCGGTTCCTCCAGGCCGATGACCAGGGACTCCTTGATTTCGGGGAGGCGCTCGACGGCTTCGTAGATGTCGGCGGAGCCCATCCGGACGCCCTGCCGGTTGAGGGTGGAGTCCGATCGGCCGTGGATCACCACCGAGCCGCGGTCGGTAATCGTGATCCAGTCGCCGTGCCGCCACACCCCGGGGAACATCTCGAAGTAGCTCTCGCGGTAGCGGCTGCCGTCGGGGTCGTTCCAGAAGTGGATCGGCATGGAGGGCATGGGGTTGGTGACGACGAGTTCGCCGACCTCCCCGATGAGCGGTTTGCCGGACGGGTCCCAGGACTGGAGGTCGGTGCCCAGTGAAGGCGCCTGGAGTTCGCCGATGTGGACGGGCAGGGTGGCCACGGCGCCCGCGAAGCAGCTGCAGACGTCGGTGCCGCCGCTGACGGAGGTGATCCACAGGTCTTCGGCGACCTCGTCGTGCAGCCAGCGGAAGCCGTCGGGAGGCAGCGGCGAGCCGGTCGTGGCGACGCACTTGACGGCGGACAGGTCGTAGTCGCGCGAGGGGTGGACCTCGGCCTTGCGGCAGGCCATCACGTACGCGGCCGACGTGCCGTACAACGTCGCCCGCGTCAGTTCGGCGATGCGCCACTGGGCGCCCGTGTCGGGGAAACCGGGGCTGCCGTCGTAGAGGACGACCGTCGTTCCGGTGAGCAGGCCGGAGACGAGCAGGTTCCACATCATCCAGCCGGTGGAGGTGAACCAGAAGAACCGGTCCTGCGGGCCGAGGTCGCTGTGCAGACCCAGCTGCTTGAGGTGTTCGAGGAGGATGCCGCCCTGCGACTGGACGATGGCCTTGGGCAGGCCGGTGGTGCCGGAGGAGTAGAGGACCCAGAGCGGGTGGTCGAAGGGGACCTGTTCGAAGACCGGTTCCGCGTCGCCCGCGACCAGCTCCGGCCAGGCGAGCGCCCCCTCGGGGGCCGGGGTGCCGAGCAACGGGATGTGGACGACGGCGCGCAGCGAGGGGAGCTCGGCGCGCAGTTCGGCGACGGTCTCGCGGCGGTCGTGCTCCTTGCCGCCGTAGCGGTAGCCGTCGACGGTGAACAGCACGACGGGCTCGACCTGCTGGAAGCGGTCGAGGACGCTGCGGGCGCCGAAGTCCGGGGCGCAGGAGGTCCACACCCCGCCGACGGCGGCGGTCGCGAGGAGGGCCACCGCGGCTTCGGCGATGTTGGGGAGGTACCCGCTGACCCGGTCGCCGGGGCGCACGCCGAGCGCGCGCAGTTCGGCGGCGAGCGCCCCAACCTGGCGGCGGAGCTCCGCCCAGGTGACGGGGACCGGCTGGTGGGTCTCGTCGACGCAGATCAGGGCCGGCTCCCCGGCACGGGCCGGGTCTTCGGCGGCGCGCAGGGCGTGCTCGGCGTAATTGAGGGTGGCGCCGGTGAACCAGCGGGCGCCCGGCATGGAGCGGTCGGCGAGGACCGACTCGTAGGGGGTGGTGAAGCGGACGTCGAACCACTCGGCGACGGCCTGCCAGAAGGTGTCGAGTTCGTCGACGGACCAGCTGTGGAGGGCGGGGTAGCCGCCTTCGACGGGCGCGCCGTGGTGCTCGGCGGCCCAGGCCTGGAATGCGGTGATCCGGGCCGCCGCGATCCGTTCGGGGCCCGGGGTCCAGAGGGGTTCCGGCGGGGTGGCTGAGGTCATGGGTCGGCTCCCGGTCGACTGTGTGGCTCGCGCTTCGTGTGCGTACGTTGCCATCGCGCGATCGGTGCGCGCGCGGCGGCTCACAGGGACGATGCCATGTGATCGACATCCGCACCAGAGCGGCCCGGGGCGGCGGTGTGATCGTCCGCCGGGCGCCGTCGGCGGGTGAACGGCAGCTGAACGCAGCCCGCTCGGCCGGGGGGCGGTGGCAGGGTGACGCCATGGACGGTCGTGATCTGGTGCGCGGGGTGTGGGAGATCGGTACGGCGCGCGGACGGCGCGCCTGGCGCGCGGCGTGGCGGCGCCGGCGGGCGGACGCCGAGGGGCTGCCGCCCCGGGGAGCGGAGCGGGCGCGGGTGCCGGGACTGCTGACGGGTACGGAGCCGAGGCCGGGCGGGGGTGTGCTGCGCTTCGCGCGCTCGGAGCTCGTGGTGCGGGTGACGGCGGGCGGCGCGGTGTTCTGGGGCTGGGACGGGGCGGAGCCGACGCCCTCGTACGCGGTGGTGGGCAACGGCCCCGAACCGGATCCGCGTGCCGTGCTGGAACCGGACACCGGGGGCGGCTGGCGGGTGGTGTCGGAGCGGGTGACGGTGGCGGTGTCCCGGCACGGGGCGGTGGAGGTGCGCACGCCGGGCGGAACGGTGCTGCGCCGGGAGTCGCCGCCGCGCTGGTGGGAGCCGGTGGAGCCGGGCCGGGACGGCGCCCGGTGGCAGGTGCGCGGGGAGGTCCCGGCGGACGCGCGGTTCTTCGGGCTGGGCGGCCGGGCGGCGGGGCCGCGGCTGCGGGACGGCTCGTACCGGCTGTGGAACACCGACCCGAAAGGTGGTTTCGGGCCGGGTGACGACCCGCTGTACCTGACGATGCCGGTGCAGTGGGTGGTCGCGGACGCGGGGACGCACCTGATGTTCCACGACAACACCTGGGACGGGCGGGTGGTGCTGCGTGAGGGCGAGGAGGGGGCGGGTTCGGGGGCGGACCGGCCCGGGACGGCGGAGCTGCGCGCGCAGGGCGGTCCGCTGCGCTGCTGGGTGCTGGTGGGGACGCCGGCCCGGGTGCTCCAGGGCTGGTCCGCGCTGACGGGAGGGGCCGCTGTGCCGCCGCAGTGGGCGCTGGGCTACCAGCACGCGCGCTGGGGCTTCGGCAGCGAGGCGGAGGTGCGGCGGGTGGTGGCGGGGTACGCGTCGCGGGGGCTGCCCCTGGCGGCGCTGCACCTGGACATCGACCACTACGACGGGCACCGGGTGTTCACGGTGGACCGGCAGCAGTTCCCGGACCTGCCCGGCCTGGCACGGGAACTGGCGGCGGACGGGGTGCGGCTGGTGTCGATCGTCGACCCGGCCGTGATGGCCGGCGACCCCCTGCACACCGCCGGGCTGGCGGTCGGCGAGCGGGGGGCGTTCGTGCGGGACGCGCGGGGACAAGAGGTCCGGGGAGAGGTGTGGCCGGGCGAGTGCGCGTACCCGGACTTCACGGATCCGGCGGTGCGCGCGTGGTGGGGCGGTCTGTACGAGGAGCGCCTCGCGCAGGGCTTCGCCGGTTTCTGGCACGACATGAACGAGCCGGTGGCGTTCGCGGCGTTCGGCGACGCGACGCTGCCCCGCTCGGCGCGGCACGTGCTGGAGGGAGCGGGCGGGGACCACCGGGCCGCGCACAACGTGTACGCGCTGGGCATGGCGCGGGCCGGGTGGGAGGGGCTGGTGCGGCTGCGGCCGGACGAACGGCCGTTCCTGTTCTCCCGGTCGGGGTGGGCGGGGATGCAGCGGTACGGGGGCACGTGGTCCGGCGATGTGGAGAGCAGCTGGGACGGGATGCGGGCCTCCCTGGCGCTGGTGCTGGGGCTGGGTCTGTGCGGGGTGCCGTACTCGGGCCCGGACGTGGGGGGTTTTGGCGGGTCGCCGTCGCCGGAGCTGTTCCTGAGGTGGTTCCAGCTGGGGTCGTACCTGCCGTTGTTCCGTACGCACGCGGCGATATGGGCGGGCCGGCGGGAGCCGTGGGAGTTCGGGCCGCAGGTCGAGGAGGCGGCTCGGGCCGTGCTGGCGGAGCGGGAGCGGCTGCGGCCCTACTTCGTGACGCTGGCCCATCTGGCACGGCGGTCGGGGGCTCCGTACGTGCGGCCGCTGTGGTGGGGGGCGCCGGAGGACCGGCGGCTGCGGGACTGTGAGGACGCGTTCCTACTGGGGGACGCGCTGCTGGTGGCGCCGGTGCTGGAGTGCGGGGCGGACCGGCGGGCGGTGCGGCTGCCGAGGGGGCGGTGGTACGACACGGCGACGGGGGCGGCGCACGAGGGACCGGCGCAGGTGCTGCTGGACGCTCCGCTGGGGCGGACCCCGGTGCTGGCCAGGGCGGGGTCGGTGCTGCCGGTGCGCGGGGAGGACGGCGCGGTGACGCTGGAGGTGTGGGCCCCGGCGCGGGGGCGGACCGGCGGCGGGGTGGTGGTGCGGGATCCGGGGCCGGGTTTCGAGGCGGGCCGGGTGGAGCGGTACGCCGTCCGGTGGGCCGGGGAGACGGTGGTGGTGGAGGACGAGGCGGGCGAGCCGGTGGCCGGGGTGGTGGTGCGGGGGCTGTGAGAAGGGCCGCCCCGCCGCCGCGCTCCCGGGGTGGTGGTGCGGGGGCTTCGGGAGGGGCCCGAGGGGGCCTCGAGGCATACGGCGGGGCGGGCGGCTCAGGCGTACTGGCCGGCGAACCAGGCGCCGGCCGCCCGGGTGTGGAGGGGGAAGGCCAGTTCCGCCGGGGCCCGCAGGATGTGCCAGCCGTCCGTCTCGTCGGTCGGTACGGAGGGCGGGAGGGAGTCCGCCGGGCGGGTGGGGAGGAGGCCGAACAGGAGCAGGTGCCCGGCCCGGGAGCTGAGGGCATCGGCCAGGACGACTCCGGAGGCGGGCTCTTCGATGCCGGTCTCCTCCCGGAGTTCCCGTACGACCGCGTCCTGCCAGGCTTCGGCGAAGTCGACGAAGCCGCCGGGCAGGGCGATCTCGCCGCGGGCCGGTTCGATGGTGCGGGTGACGACCACCAGGCCGGTGCCCTGCTCGTCCTCGACGGGCAGGAGGGCCACCGCCACGGGGAGCGGGTTGCGGTAGGTGGTGGTTCCGCACGCGGTGCACGTACGGGGCCAGTCGGCCGTGTCGAACGGAGCTCCGCAGGTGGAGCAGTGCGAGTCCCTCAGGTGTCCCGGCATCCGGCGATGGTATGCCAAGGGGAATGAGGATGTCGGCCGTCGTGGCCTTGTTGGGGGCGCTGCTCGGCGGGTCGGCGGGGCCCGGTTTCGTGGCGCTGTCGGACGTCGATCCGACGATCGCGCAGGACGTGCGGTACGCGTCGGCGCACAACTTCACCGGCCGTCCGGTGGCCGGGTACGAGGAGCCGGTCTGTCTGCTCGCCCGCCCCGCCGCGGAGGCCTTGCGCCGGGCGCAGCGGCAGCTGTTGCGGCGCGGGTACGGGCTGCTGGTGTACGACTGCTACCGGCCGCAGCGGGCGGTGGACGCGTTCGTGCGGTGGGCGGGGGACGAGGGGGACCAGTCGACCAAGGCGGAGTTCTATCCGCGCGTGGACAAGGCCCGGCTGATCCGCGAGGGGTACATCGCGCCGAAGTCGGGGCACAGCCGGGGCAGCACGCTGGACGTGACGCTGGTGGCCCTGCCGGGCGGCAGGGTGCTCGACATGGGGACGGCGTTCGACTTCTTCGACCCGCTCTCCCACACGGATGATCCGCGGGTGGGTGTACGGGCACACACGAACCGGGAGCTGCTGGGGCGGGCGCTCGCCGCGCAGGGGTTCGTCAACCTGCCCGAGGAGTGGTGGCACTTCACGTACCGGCCCGAGGCCTTCCCGGACACGTACTTCGACTTTCCGGTCTCCTCCTCGTCCGTCGGCCGCTGAGCGGGCAGGCTGCGGGAACCGGTGACCGCGGCGAGCCGCTCGTGCCACACTCACATTCTGACGAGTCGTCAGGTGACGAGTGAGGGAGGGGCTTTGGAACGCAACCGCACGCCCGTCGTGAGCGGGTGGTTCACCGGTTCGCAGGAGGACGGGGACTTCCGGCTGCTCGGCACCCGGTGTTCCGCCTGCGCCGCCGTGTTCTTCCCGCGCGAGGACGCGTACTGCCGCAACCCGCGCTGCCCGGGCGGCGGCGAACTCGTCGAGGCGCCGCTGTCACCGCGCGGGCGGATCTGGTCCTACACCGACGGCCGCTACCGGCCGCCCGCGCCGTACGTGTCCGACCCGGACGCGCCCTGGGAGCCGTACACCCTGATCGCGGTGGAGCTGGAGGCCGAGGGGATGGTCGTCCTGGGTCAGGGCGCGCCCGGCGTGACGGTCGCCGATCTGGCGGTCGGGATGGAGGTCGAGGTGATCGGCGGCGTGCTGAACGAGGACGCGGGGACGGTGTGGACCACCTGGCGGTTCCGGCCCGTGACCCCGGCGGGGGCGGCCGCGTGAGCGCCGACATAGCCGTGCTCGGGGCCGGCATGCACCCGTGGGGCAAGTGGGGCCGCAGCTTCGTCGCGTACGGGCGGGCTGCCGCGAAGGCCGCGCTGGCCGACGCGGGACTGGAGTGGACGGACGTACGGTCCATCGTCGGCGCCGACACCGTGCGTTCGGGGTATCCCGGCTACGTGGCCGGCGCCACCTTCGCGCAGGCGCTCGGCTGGCAGGGCGCGAGGGTGACCAGCGTGTACGCGGCCTGCGCGTCCGGCGCCCAGGCCATCGGGGCGGCCCGGGCGCAGATCCTGGCGGGGCTGGCCGAGGTGGTGCTGGTCGTGGGGGCCGACGCGGCGCCCAAGGGGTTCTTCGCCCCGGCGGGCGGGGAGCGGCCGGACGATCCGGACTGGCTGCGGTTCCGGGTGCTGGGGGCCACCAACCCGGCGTACTTCGCGCTGTACGCGCGCCGCCGGATGGCGCTGTACGGGGAGACCCCGGAGGATTTCGCGGAGGTGAAGGTGAAGAACGCGGCGGCGGGGGCGCTCAACCCGTACGCCCGCTACCGCAAGACGGTCACCGCCCAGGAGGTGGCGGCCTCGGCGGTCGTGGCCGATCCGCTGCGGCTGCTGGACATCTGCGCGACCTCGGACGGGGGCGCGGCCCTCGTGCTGACCAGCATGGACTTCGCACGCTCGCGCGGGGTCGCGGACCCGGTGCGGATCCGCGCCGTGTCGACGGTGACCCCCACCTACCCCCGTACGCTGCTGGACCTGCCGGACATCGCCACCGACGCGGTGACCGCCTCCGCCTCCGCCCCGGCCGGGGGCTCGTTCCGGGCCTCGATCGCGCGGGCCGCGTACGAGGAGTCGGGGCTGGGGCCGGACGACCTGTCCCTCGCGGAGGTGTACGACCTGTCCACGGCGCTGGAGCTCCAGTGGTACGAGGACATCGGGCTGTGCGGCGAGGGTGAGGGGGCCAAGCTCGTGCGGGAGGGGGCGACCGCGCTCGGCGGACGGGTCCCGGTGAACACCAGCGGCGGACTGGCCTCGTTCGGGGAAGCGGTCCCGGCGCAGGCGATCGCCCAGGTGTGCGAGCTGACGTGGCAGCTGCGGGGCACCGCCGGGGACCGGCAGGTCGCCGGGGCGCGGGCCGGGATCACCGCCAACCAGGGCCTGTTCGGGCACGGTTCGGCGGTCGTCGTGGTGCGGTAGGCCCCTGGGACGCCCGTCGACCGCACTCTTGACCGGCGGGTGCTGTCCGAATGCTTGACGGCCCACGGTGGCGGGTTCACACTCGCTCCACGGTCCCGCGCACGACCGGGATCCCCGAACCCCCCATGAGAGCTGCGGCCCGTACCCCAGTCGGCGGGGGTACGGGCCGCCTCCGCGTGCGGGGCCGCCCGCTCAGGCCCCGGCCGACAGGCTGTGGCGGCGGGCCCTGGCCTGCGACATGGCGTGTTCCACCACGCCGACCAGTACGTCCTTGACCGACTCGCGGTCACGCGCGTCGGTCAGCAGCACCGGTACGTCGGGGTCGAGGTCGAGGGCCTCCCGTACGGTCACCACCGGGTGCCGGTCGGCGCCGTCGAAGCAGTTGACCGCGACCACGAAGGGGATGCCGCGCCGCTCGAAGTAGTCCACGGCGGCGAAGCAGTCCGCGAGGCGGCGGGTGTCGGCGAGGACCACGGCGCCCAGCGCCCCCTGGGCCAGCTCGTCCCACAGGAACCAGAAGCGGTCCTGTCCGGGCGTGCCGAAGAGGTAGAGCACGAGGTCTTCGCGGAGGGTGATGCGGCCGAAGTCCATCGCCACGGTCGTGGTGCTCTTGCCCTCCACTCCCCCGGTGTCGTCGATGCCGATGCCCGGCTCGGACAGACGTTCCTCCGTCCGGAGCGGTCTGATCTCACTCACCGCACTGACCAGGGTGGTCTTGCCCACCCCGAAACCGCCCGCGACCAGGATCTTGAGGGTCAGCGGCTCGACCGGCGACACGGCATGCATGGCGCCGGTGCGGCTAGAGCGCCCGAAGGCCATCGATCACCTCACGCAGAATGGATTCGTCGGGCAGTTCGGCCGGTGGTACCGGCCGGGTCACGTGGACCAGTTCGTCGTCGACGAGGTCGCCGATCAGGACACGGACGACCCCGACCGCGAGGTCGAGGTCGGCCGCGAGTTCCGCGACGGACTGGGGGCGTTCCCGGCACCTTCCCAGGATGTGGGCGTGTTCCGGGGACAGGGTCAGGTCCCAGACCGGATCGTCGGCCGCCGGTTCGGCGACGACGAGCGCGATCAGGTCGAGGCGGTGCTGGCCCGCGTGGCTGGTGCGGCCGCGGGTCATGGCGTACGGGCGCACGACGGGGCCCGCCTCGTCGTCGAACCAGTGCGGGTGCGCGGGGTCCTCCGCGCCGCCCGGGGTCTGCTCGGGGTGGTACCGGCCTGAATCGCTCATGCCGTCCGTCTCACCCTCCGGCTGGCAGCCCGGAGCGCGGGGCGGTCGCCAGGTGGTCGCCGACGCGCTTGACCATGAGGGTCATCTCGTACGCGACCTGGCCCACATCGGATTCGGCGTCGGCCAGCACGGCCAGGCAGCTTCCGTCGCCGGCCGCCATCACGAAGAGGAAGGCCTCGTCCAGCTCGACCACGGTCTGGCGGACGCTGCCGGAGTCGAAGTGCCGGCCGACGCCCTTGGCCAGGCTGTGGAAGCCGGAGGCGACGGCCGCCAGGTGCTCGCTGTCCTCCCGGGTCAGGTCCTTGGAGCTGCCGGTGGGCAGTCCGTCGCCGGAGAGGACGACCGCCTTGCGGATGCTGCCGACCTTGTCGACGAGCTCGTCGAGGAGCCAGTTGAGCGGGCCGGAGCCGCGGCCCCTGGTGTCGTTGCCGGTCTGCGGTGCGGTCATCGACCGTCCCCTTCGTTCTCGGATCCGGGAGTCGGGGTGGCGGGGGTGCCGGCCTCGGCTTCGGACTGCTGCGGTGCGTGCTGGTTGCGGCCCGCCGTCCAGCCGCGCTGGAGGGCGGACATGCGCGTACGTACGTCCTCCGCGTCGCGGTCGGTGACCGCCTTCGCGGTGGTGTCGGCCGGTGCGGGGGCCGGGGTGTTCTTGAGCTGGGGTGCCAGGTTGGCCTGGCGGACCCTGCGGGGCAGGCCGGCGGGGCCCGGATCGGGCGTGCCGGGGTTCTCGGCGCGGGCCGCCTCCTCGGTCTGCCCGGCCCGGCCGGCCACCGGCACGGGGCGGGGCTCGACGCGGCGGCCGTGGTCGGCGACCAGCGTCGGGGTCGGGCGCCGGCGGGGCAGCGGGATGGCTCCCGGGGCGCGGGGGCCTTCGGGGTCCGGGCGGGAACGCTCCATGCGGACCGGGCCGGACGGGGCGACGGACTCGCCGGCCGGGCCCGTGCCGCGCTCGCGGTGGCGTTCGCCGAGCCGGTCGCCCTTCCAGGGGCCGGAGCGCTCCGGGTGCCGGCCGGTGCCCGGCCTGCCCGAGGGGCGCAGGCCGAGGACGGCGCCCGGGATGCCGCCGGGCGGTGTCTCGTCGTCGAGGGTGGCCATCGGGGGGCGGCCGCCGGCTCCGGTGAGGCCGGCGAGACCTGGGGCGGCCTCGTCCAGGGCCGCGGGGTCGTCGTCCAGGCCGTCGGCGCCGTCCAGGCCGAGGACGCCGAGCGGGCCCTCCAGCTCTACGGGGCCGCCCAGCACCCCGGCGGGCAGCGGCCGGCCGGCCGGGGCGGCGCCGACCGTGGCGGAGCCGCCCCTGCCCGTCGGCACGGGCCTTGCGGCCTTGCCGGTCTTGCCGGTCTTGGCGTTCTTGAGGCCTTCGAGGCGGATCCCGGTGCCGTTGGTGTCGGGTGCGTCCGTGAGCAGTTCCGCCGGGAGGAAGACCACCGCGGTGGTGCCCCCGTACGGGCTGGGCTGGAGGACCACCTTGACGCTGTGGCGGCGGGCGAGGCGGCTGACGACGAACAGGCCGAGCCGGTCGGTGTCGGAGAGCTCGAAGTCGGGGGTCTCGGCGAGCCGGAGGTTCGCGTCGAGCAGCGCCTCGGGGGTCATGCCCAGGCCCCGGTCGTGGATCTCCAGGGTGAAGCCGTTGGCCACGCGCTCGCCGTGGACCTGGACCGCGGTGTGCGGCGGGGAGAACACGGTGGCGTTCTCCAGCAGTTCGGCGACGAGGTGGGTGACGTCGGCGACGGCGGGGCCCTCGATGCCGATGCGCGGGAGCCTGCGGACCTCGATGCGCTCGTAGTCCTCGACCTCGGCGACGGCCGCCCGTACGACGTCCATCAGCTGGACCGGCTTGCGCCATTGGCGCGAGGGCGCGGCGCCGGAGAGGATCACCAGGCCCTCGGCGTGCCGGCGCATGCGGGTGGTCATGTGGTCGAGGCGGAACAGGTCGGCCAGTTCCTCGGTGTCCTCGGTGCGCCGCTCCATGGTGTCGAGCAGGGTCAGCTGGCGGTGCAGCAGCACCTGGTTGCGGCGCGCCAGGTTGACGAAGACCTCGGAGACGCCCCGGCGCAGTTCGGCCTGCTTGACGGCGGCTTCGACGGCGGCGCGCTGGAGGCTGTTGAGGGCGAGGGCGACCTGGCCGACCTCGTCCTTCTCGAATTCCAGCCGGGGCGCCTCGGTCTCCACGTCGATGTTCTCGCCGGCGGCGAGGCGGCGCATCACGCTGGGCAGCCGGACGCCGGACGCCTCGTGGGCGTCCTTGCGGAGCCGGGACAGGTCGCGGATGAGGTCGCGGCCGATGCGCACGGACATCACGAGGGAGACGATCAGGGCGATGAAGCCGAGGATGCCCGCGACGGCTGCCTGGACCAGCACGTTCATGGCGACGGGCTTGACGCGCTCCTGGTAGCGGTCTCCGGCGGCGGTGTTCATGTCGGCGAGGTCGCCGAGCACCTTGCCGGCGGCTTCGTCCCACTGGGCGGCGGTGAGGGTGCGCGGGGGCTTGGCGGCGCCCGCGGAGATGAATCGTTCCTCTGCGTCGCGCAGCGCCTTGGTCTCGGGACCGGCCCAGTACTGCTCGAAGACGTCGCGGTCGGCGGCGGGGAGGATCGCGAGGTTGAACTCGTAGAGCAGCGCGCGGTTGGCGGTGTAGTCGGAGACGTGCCGGATGTCGGCGGCGCCGATGTTGCGGGCGGCGAGGGCGGAGGCGATGACGGCGTCCTCGCGGGAGAGCGTCTCCCGGGCGCGGGTGACGCCGACGAGGGCCCGGCCCTCCTTGTCCATCTCCACGTCCTCCAGGGCGTGGAGGTTCATGAGGAACTCGTAGCAGGGGTCGACCAGCCGGCTGTAGAGGTCGAGGGCCTGGTCGGGGGCGAGGCTGTTCTGGTCGACGGAGTGGCGCAGGGCCGCGATGCCGTGGAACGCGTCGAGGATGGAGCGCAGCCGCTGTGCGTTGGCGGGGCTGAGCTGGTCGACGACCTTGGGGTTGGAGGCGTCGGCGGTGATGTCCTGGACGGCCGTGTCGGTGGCGGTACGGCTCCTGGCGAGTTCGGCGATGGCGGACGATGCGCGGGGGTCGCCGATGACGACGAGGGTCTGCCGGCGTTCCTTCTGCAGGACGCGGACGACGTCCTCGATGGGGTAGCCCACCTTGGCGATGACGGGCGCGACGCCGAGGAGCTGCACGGCCTGGCGGCCGGTGATGACGGTCGCGAAGGCCCAGAGGGCGGTGAGGGAGACGAGCGGCACAAGGAGCAACGCCACGATCTTCCGGCGGACGGACTTCCCGCGAAAGCGCATGGCCTCCCCAGCCTCCCCCAGGTCAACCCCGTTGCCGGGGCTCGGTGTTCCGTCTTTTAAACGGCGTGAGCCTACTACTGCCGGGGAGAAGCTTCGAAGGCGTGTCCGGACGTTTTCGGCCTGCTGCCCTTGTGAAGATCATGAGTTGTCCGTTAGGTCCTGGCAAGTCCGGCCCGTTATGTGGCACATGGCACCTCGTGGGGTGTCGGTTCCCGCAATCGGAGGGATGGCTGGAATTCTTCCTCCGGGCCTCTCGGGGCGCGTGAACCCGTTCCGGGATCCGGGAATCTCCCGTCGTCTCCGATCGTCTGACGGGGAAGACGGTCGAAACCGCACAAGGGGGTATGAGGTGTGGGTAGGCAATGCGGACCGTGCGGTGGGGAGTGAGTGGACCATGAGCACGAGGGACGACGCGGTGACGGGCGACGCGGTGACGGGCGACGCGGTGGCGGACGGATCGGGGTACGGGGACCACGGCGGGGCCGGGGCGACGGCCACGAGGCGGTCGCTGTGGGTGGAGGAGCCCGCACGCAGGTACCGCATGCCCGATCCGGTGAGGGCTTCGGCGGTGCGGGCGGTGCTGATAGTGGCCCTGACCCTGATGCAGGCGACGGTGAGCTTCTTCCTGACCCTGACCGGCTCGTGGCTCGCCCTGCCGATGGGGCTCGGTGCGATAGCCGGGACGGTGGTGGCCACCTGGGCCGTGCTGGACGTGCTGATCACCCGGCAGATGTGGAACCAGCGTCACGGGGTCCTGTCCCGGCCGAGCAGCACGGCGCGCGATGGCGGCCGGGAGGAGCGCCGGACCGGCCGGGAGGCCCGCTCGGGGGCGCCCGGCCGGGTGCCCCGCATACGCCCGGCCGAGGGCGGCCGACTGGCTGCCCACGGCCGGGGCTGACGGTACGGGACTGACGGTACGGGGCGGCCCTGCCCGGCCGGGCGCCCGCCGGGCGTCAGGCGCCCGCGGTCGAGCGGCGGTACATGCGGGTCGCCGTGATCTCGCCGTGGATGGTCTCGCCGTCCGGGGACTGCTGCGGCAGACCGGGGCGCAGGTGCTCCTCGACGCTGATGTACTTGAGGCCCGCCCGCAGGTCCGCATCGTTGCGCAGCCGGATGACCAGCGGGAACTCCGCGAGGGCCGTGGTGTCGAACAGGCCGGTGGTGTACAGCAGCTGCACGCCGAGCGCGTCGGACACGGCCCGCTGGAGTTCCAGCAGGTACGTGGCGTTCGCGCGGCCGATGGGGTTGTCCAGGAACAGGGTGCCCGCGTGGCGGTGCTTGTCCCGGCCGCGGTCGTTGCTGCGCAGCGCCGCCATGGTGCAGTAGAGGGCGATCGCGGCGGTGAGCAGCTGGCCGCCGGAGAAGACGTCGCCCATCTGTCCGACCGGCACCCGCTCGGCGCGCAGTACCGCGTCGGGCTTGAGGATCTCCACGGAGATCCCCTTGGGTTCCAGGGCCGCCTGGACCCCGCGCAGCAGCAGGGACATGCCGTCGCGCCGGCCTTCACCGAAGGAGGCGGTGCTGTTCTTCTTGACGGCCGCGCGGGTGGCCTCGTCGATGACCTCCCCGAGCCGCTCGGTGAGGGTCGCCTGGTCGGGCTCCTCGAAGCGGATCCGCAGGAACTCCTGGCCCGACCACTCCCCCAGGCCCTCGGGGAGCTGGGAGAGCCGCTGGGCGGAGCGCAGGGTGGCCAGGGCGGATTCGACCAGGCCGCGCAGCCGGTCGACGATGCTGTCGCGGTTGCGCTCCAGCTGCGCGAGTTCGTCGGTGAGCACCCGCAGCCGGGGGGCGAAGGCCGAGGCCCAGGCCGCGGCGTGCTCCGGCAGCGCGGAGGCGGGCAGTTCGCGGATCTGCTGGCGTGCGGGGGTGCGCACCTGCTCGTAGCGGTTGGCGTTGGCGTGGCGGACCAGGACGTCGCTCGCCTCACGGACGGCCGACTCGGCGGCCGACAGGTCGGCGGCGCAGCCGCGCAGGGAACGGCGGGCCTCGGCGGCGGACTGGCGGGCCTCCTCCAGAGTGCCCCGGTGGGGCGCCGGCTCCTGCTCGTCCTCCTGCTGCGTGTGGTCGCGCAGAAGGTCCCGCAGGAGGGCGGCGGTCTCGTCGAAGCCGCCCGCCCCGTCCTCCGCGGTGCGGTGGGAGCGCAGCAGGTCGCCGTGGGCGGCGCGGGCGCTCTCGACGGCGGCGGTGTGGGCGGCGAGCTGGGCGGTGGCGGTGCGCAGCAGGCCCTGGGCCTGCTCGACGTCCCCGGGGACGAGTTCCTCGGGCAGGTCGGTGTGCGCCTCGCCGTCGGCGGGGGCGTGCCGTTCGGCCTCGCCGCGCAGCCGGCCGAGCTGCTCGCTCGCTGCCGACGCCCGGGATTCCAGCATCTGTACGAGGGCCTCGGCGCGCGCCGCCGCGGCCTGCCGGGAGGGGCCGTCGGCGCCGTCGGTGCCTTCGAGGAGCTGGGCGGCCCGGGTGCGCACCTTGTTCGTGAGCCGGTCGAGTTCGGCGAGGGCGGCGCTCTCGTCGCTTTCGGCGCGGGCCTGTTCGGCGCGCAGGTCGGCGCCGACGCCGACCTTCTCGTAGAGCCGGGAGGCGGCCCGGTAGGCCTCGCGCAGGTCGGGGAGGGGCGCCTTGGGCGTGCCGTCGTCCTCGGGGAGGGGGTCGGGGGCGCCGGCGATGTCGGCGCGCTCGGCGCGCAGTGCGCGGGCGGTGCGGCGGGCGTCGTCCGCGGCGCGCTGCGCGGCGCGGCGGTCCTCGTCGGCGGCGCGGGCGCGGTCCAGGCACGCTTCGGCGCGCGCCTCGGACTCGGCCGCCTCGTCGGCGAGTTCCCGCAGCCGGGCCTGCCAGCCGGAGCGCTCGCGCAAGCGGTAGGCGAGGCCGGAGAGGGCGTCGGCGGCCCGGCGGGCGCGCTGGGCGGCGTCCTGGCGCTCGTCGCGGACCCGGGCGGCGTCGGCGGCGGCTTCGTCGGCCTCGGCGCGTACGGTACGGGCCTCTGCGAGTTCGGCGTCGCATTCCTCGGCGAACGACCGTGCGGCGGCGGCGTGTTCGGCGAGCTCGGTGAGACGGCCGGGCGGGCAGCCGGTGCGCCAGGAGGCGAGCCGGGCGGCGAGCTCCCGGTCGCCGGAGAGGCGGGCGGCCAGGTCGCGGATCTCGGCGTCCCGGGCGGTGGCGCGGGTGCGCAGCGCCTGGCGTTCCTCGTCGGCGGCGTGTTCGTCGTGCATGGCCGGGTTCGGGAAAACGATGAAGATGCCGGAGCCGGCCGGATCCGCGTCGGCGGGCGGAACCGGGGCCAGCAGCGCGGCGGCCGTGCCGACGGCCACCGTGGAGCGGGGCAGCAGGGCGGCGCCGGAGAGGACCTCCCGGGCACGGGAGTGGGTGTCGGGGTCGGTGATGACGACGCCGTCGACCAGTTCGGGGCGGGCGGCGAGGACGGCGGCGTGGTCGGCGGGGTCCACGGACTGGGCGAGGTAGCGCCAGCCGGGGAGGGCCGGGATGCCGTGTTCGCCGAGGTACTCCACGGTGGCGAGCACGTCGGGGCCGGGCGGGAGCAGCCCGCCGTCGCCGAGGGCGCCGAGGATGCGGGCGTCCTCGGCGGCTGCGGTGCGCAGCTCGAACAGCTGGCGTTCGGCGGAGCCGACGGTATCGGCCAGCATCCGCAGCAGTTCGTCGGAGCCCCGGTCGAGGTCGGCGACGGTCAGGCCGGGGGCGGCCGAGGCCTGGGCGGTGGGTGCGGAGCCGGGGGCACCGGCGTCCGCGGCCTGGGAGGAAACCGGCTGCGCGCCCGCGCGGGGACGCGGGAGGAAGGTGTCGGGGGCCGAGGGCAGGCCCAGCAGCTCCGCCAGGCGGGGGGTGGCGGCCAGGGAGGCGGCCGCGCGCTCCTCCGCGGCGTGGGCGGCTTCGGCGGCGTCCGCGGCGTCGGCGGCACGGGCGGCGGTGAGCTCGGCGCGGGCTTCGGTGGCGGCGGCCTCGCGGGCGGCGTCGGCGGCGGCGCGTGCGGCCTCGCGGGACTCGTCCCAGGCGGCCACGGCGCTCTTCTCGGCGTCGCTCGCGGCGAGGGCGGCGCGCGCCGGGTCGGCGTCTGGCGCCGAGTCGTCGAGCCAGCCGGCCCGTACCGCTTCGGCGGTCTCCTGCTGGACCTCCGAGAGGCGGGCGCGGAGGTGTTCGGCCTCGCTGCGGGCGCGCTGGGCGGCCGTGGCGGCGGCGGTGGCGTCGCGGTGGGCGGCCTCGCCAGCGGCCTGGAGGACGGCGGAACGCTCCTCCTCCTCGTTGGCCCGCGCCTCACCCTGCTCGGCGGCGGTGTGCAGGGCGCGTACGAGTTCGGTGGCTGCCCTGGCTCGGGCGGCCAGGGCGGGGGCGGCGTCGCGCTCGGCCTCCAGGATGGCGGCGGCGACCCTGGCGGAGCGGTCGGCGGCGGCGCGGTGGCGCAGTACGGTCTCGGCGGCCTGCCAGGCGGAGTGCAGGGTGCGGGCTTCGAGGAGTTCGCGGCGCTGGGCGGCGGCGGCCTTGTCGGCGACGGTCAGGGCCAGCGAGGCGTGCCGGTAGGCGAGTTCGGCGGAGATGGCGGCGCTGCGCTCGCGCGCGGACTCGGCGGCGGTGACGGCGTGGGCGGCCGCGGTGACCCGCTCGGCGAGTTCGGCGGCGCGGCCGCGTTCCTCGGTGGCGCGGGCGGACAGGCGCCGGGCGAGGGTGCGGGTACGGCGTTCGGCGCCCGCGTGGACGTCGCGCAGCCGGGAGCGGGTCTCGGCGGCCTCGACGATCTTGGTGAGGAGTTCGACCGACCCGGCGGTGAAGTCCCGTTCGGCCATCAGCTCGGAGCGGCGGCCGAGCTTGTTGCCGAAGCCGTGGACGAGGTCGGCGAGGCCGTCGGTGTCCCGGGTGTCGGTGACGGCGCGCAGCAGGAGGTCGGTGAAGTCGGAGTCCTTCTTGACCGCGAAGAGACCGGCGGCCTCACCCTCGTCGGCGTTCATCTCGCGCTGGTAGCGGAAGAGTTCGGGGTCGAGGCCGAGATCGGTGAGGTGTTCGTTCCAGCGGTCGTGGATCTCCTCCCAGTACACCTCCAGGTGCGGGTACGCCTTGCCGGCCTCGGTGAGGGAGTCGCGGAAGCCCTTCATGGTGCGACGGCGGCCCTGGGCGCCGGAGGCGCCTTCGACGGGCGGGCGCACGGTGGTGGCCTCGGCGACGGGCAGGTTGTCGAGGCTCAGGCCCGGGCCGGGGCGGAAGGAGTACCAGGCCTCGGCGAACTTGCGCGGGTCGTTGGAGACCTGCCGGCCACGCCATTCGCTGACCTTGCCGACGACGACGCATTCGCCGGTCTGGGTGTGCTGCCACTCCAGGGCGACGTGGCCGCAGTCGTCGGCGAGCAGGAACTTGCGCAGCACGCCGGAGCTGGCCCCGCCGAGGGTGTTGCGGTGGCCGGGCAGCATCACCGAGAAGATCAGCTTCAGCAGGACGGACTTGCCGCCGCCGTTCTCCAGGAAGAGCACGCCTGCGGGTGCGGGCCGGCGGGGCGGGCCCGTCGGCTCGTCCTCGAAGAACTCCGCCTGGGCGGGCGCCGGGTGGGGCACCGGCTCGCCGACTCCGCGCAGGTCGAGCACGGTGTCGGCGTAGCGTGCGCCGGCGGGCCCGATGGAGTAGAGGCGGATCCGGGACAGCTCGTACATGGCGGCGGGTTCTCGCGGTCTCTCGTGGTGCGTACGGGGATCAGGGCGCGGGGCTCAGGCGTGGAAGGGCAGGCCGGCGTCGGCGGCGAGCTCCAGGTCGTCGCCCTCGGGCGGCGGCAGGAGGGTGGCGCAGCCGTCGCTGACGGGGACCACGCCGAGCTCCAGGAGTTCGGCCATGGCGGCGCTGCCCGCCATGTCGCGGACCTGGAGCTGGTAGCGGGGGGTGGTGCGGTAGGTGCCGCCGGACTCGTCGCCGGTGCGCTGGAGGAAGCCGGATTCGGTGAGGAAGGCGGCGGCCTTGCCGACGATGCCGGTGGTGGAACCGGCCAGGCGGCGCGCGTCCTTGGTGGCGCCGGTCGCGCTGCGGCGGGCGTACACGCGCCAGGCGGCCTCCAGGCCGGGGGCGTCGGAGGCGGGGTCGGTGTTCTCGCCGAGTTCCTCGGCGCGCTCCTCCAGGCGGCGGCAGGTCTGCCGGACGAAGGAGTCGACGCCGTTGACGGTGATCCGGCCGATGTAGCCGTCGTCGGCGAGGTCCTCGGGGCGGGGGAAGGCCAGGGCGGCGACGGCGAGGTGGGCGAGGCCGTGCAGGAAGCGGTCGCCGCCGTCGGCGGCGGTGCGGCGGGCGTAGTCGCCCATCCGGACGGCGAAGACGGAGTCCTCGTCGGCGGCCACCGCCATGCCGGCGCGCGCGGAGACCTCCAGCACGACGAGGCCGAGGCCGGTGGCGACGGCGTCGGCGAGACGGCCGAAGGCGGGCTCGTCGCGGTAGCGGCGCAGCAGTTCGGCGTACTCGGCGTCGCGGGCGGGGAGCAGCTTGGGCTGGAGCCCGAAGGCGACGAGCCGGGCCGCGTCGGCGGCGTCGGCGGGGGTCACGGCCGCGGCGCCGGGCGCCGGCGCCGGGCCCGGGGCGGCGTCGGGCTCGCCCCACGCGGGGGCTTCGGCGTGGTGGTCGCTCACGGGTGGTGCCTTTCGTGTGGTGCGGTGGTTTCGGCGGCGGGCGCCGGGATGGCCGGCGGCCGACCCCGCCCCGGCCGTCGTGGCTCCCGGCGGAACCCGGCCCGGCGGCCGGGCCCGGCGGGCGGCCGGCGTTGCGGGTCGGGGGGGCCGGCGGCCCCCGAGGCGGACACCGGGCGGGGGCTCGCGGCCGTGGAAGAGACCGGCCCGAAAGCAGCGCGGCCGCCGACCGGGCAAGCAGCGGCGGAACGCTCCGGGAGCGGCGCGGCGGTCGTCTCGGAAGGCACATGGGCAACCCGGCCGACCATCGCAGCGGCGCGCGGCCGGGGGCCCGTGACCGCCGGCGACCCCGTGCCCGGCCCGGTGGGTGGCCCGCCCCCGCGCGCTCGGCGGTGCGAGCCGCACCGCCCGCGCGGGTGCGCGGGCCGGACCCCCGCGGCGGACGCGGCGGTCTCGACCGGAGCGGGAGCGGGAGCGGCAACGGCATGGGGCGACGCGGTGAGCGGACCACACCGCCCACACACGGGCACCGGCCGGGGCCACGCGGCGGTCTCGGCCGTCGTCCACGCGCCGGCCGCGGACAGGGCGGTCAAAGCGGTGGATTCGGCGGTAGCGGGAGCGGCGGCGACGGCCGACGGCACGGTGAGGAGACCGCCCCGCCCGCACACGGGCCCCGGCCGGGCCCACGCGGCGGACGCGGCGGTCACGATGCCTCCGTGCGGGCGGCCGTCATGGCGGCGGCGTCGAGGAGGGCCGTGCCGACGATCAGGTCGGCGCCGCCGAACTCCGGGTCGTCCAGCTCGGTGCCGTCGTCCACCGCGAACAGCAGCCGCTCCTCGCCCTGCCGGTACGCCGTACCCACCGCCGGGCTCGCCGCGTGGACGGCCAGCAGGGCCACCAGGTACGGCAGTTCGGGGTCGCTGCGCCGGGCCTCGGCCAGCAGGCCGGACAGCCGGCGCGGGGCGTCGTGCGGGAGGTCCAGGAGCACCATGGCCGCGGCGAGCTGCTCCTCGCTGAACCGGCTGTCGTCCGGGGTGGCGATCAGGTCGGGCTCGGGCATCTCCACGCCCAGGTGCTCGCGCTCCACGGGCGGCGTCAGCAGGATCTCCACCAGGTCGGCGACCCGCACCGAGACGGGGGTGCGCAGACCGGTTCCCCGGGCGAAGAACGCGTCGGTGACCTTGGTGGCCCGTTCCAGCGGCAACGGCAGCACGGGGGCGATCAGCTGCCCGTACAGGTCGATTCCCGAGCGCGGCGCCGGGGCGGCGAAGGCTTGCCGGTCCTGCTCGGCGCGGAAGAGCGGGCCGGCGTCCAGCAGCCGCGACTGGAGCTGGGTGTGCCGGCGGATGCAGTCCTTGACGATGTCGACCAGCTCTGCGGCGCGCCGCTTGTTGTCGGGGTCCTCGGCTTCGTCGCGGGCCTTGCGGATGTTGGTGAGGATGGCGTTCTCGTGCCGGTAGCGGTCGGCGACGTGCTCCAGGGCCTCGGCGATCATGTCCGGGACGGCTTCGAGCCAGTCCACGGCCCGTACGTTGCGCCGCGTCGCGTCCAGCGTCCGGCGCAGGGTCTCCGCGTACTGGACCGTGCGGTACCTGGCTTGTTCGGCGGCGAGTTGGGCATCGGCGAGCCGGCCGCGGCTGATCAGCACCTCCAGCTTGACCTCGGCGGCGATCTGCGCGCTGGTCACGTCGGTGTCCAGGGCGCCGACGAGCACGTTCACGGCTTCGTCGGTGGTGCGCAGGTACACCGCCCCGCCGTAGCCGGGGACTTCCTCGATCAGCTTGAAGTCGTAGTCCCTGCGGACGTAGACACCGTCGGGGCCGAAGGTGCCGTAGATCGCGCGGAAGCCCCGGTCCACGCTGCCGACGTTGATCAGGTTCTCCAGGACCCAGCGCGCCACCCGCTCGTGCTCGGCGGTGGGCCGGGCGGGGGCCTGGGCGGCGACGCGCGGCAGCAGCCGGGCCACTATCTGCTCGTGGTCGGCGCCGGTGTCGAAGTCCATGTTGAGGGTGACCAGGTCGATCGCGGCCAGCGCGACCTCCGCCATGGCGTAGACCCCGTACTCGCCGGCCAGATTGGCCTTGCGGACGTCGAGGTCGTGCAGCGGGGCGGTGCAGGCGAGGGCGCGCAGGCGCCGGGCCAGGCCCTCGTCGGCGGCCGGGCCCGGCGCCGGGGAGACGAGGGGCTTCGCCGGGGCAGGGAGAGTCACGACGGAAAGACTAGGCGCTGACACGGACAACATCCCAAACGGCACGGTTCGGCCGGATCCTCCCCAGGGCCCGTCCCGCACGACGCCCGGTTCGGCCGGGCCTGTTCTACGCTCACCGCATGGCTCCCGTGATCACACCCGTCATCGACCTCAACGCCGATCTCGGTGAGGGCTTCGGGCGGTGGACGCTGACGGACGACGAGGCGCTGCTGTCGGTCGTCACCAGTGCCAACGTGGCCTGCGGCTTCCACGCCGGGGATCCGTCGATCATGCGCCGCGTCTGTGAGCTGGCGGCCGAGCGGGGCGTACGGATCGGGGCGCAGGTGTCGTACCGGGACCTGGCGGGTTTCGGGCGGCGGGCGATGGACGTGCCGCCGCGCGAGCTGACCGACGAGGTGGCCTACCAGATCGGTGCGCTGGAGGTGTTCGCACGGGCGGCCGGCTCCGCCGTCTCGTACGTGAAGCCGCACGGCGCGCTCTACAACCGCACCGTGCACGACGCGGGCCAGGCGGGCGCCGTCGTCGCCGGGGTGCTGCTCGCGGCCGGCCCCGGCGGGCTGCCCGTGCTGGGGTTGCCGGGTTCGCTGCTGCTGGCGGCCGCCGGGGAGGCGGGGCTGCCCGCGGTGCCGGAGGCGTTCGCCGACCGGGCGTACACGGCGGCCGGGACGCTGGTGCCGCGGGGCGAGCCGGGGGCGGTGCTGCACGACCCGGACGCGGTGGTGGCCCGGGCGGTGGGGATGGCGGCCGAGGGGGTCGTGACGGCGGCGGACGGCTCGGCGGTCCCGGTGGGAGCGCGCTCGCTGTGCCTGCACGGGGACACCCCGGGCGCCGCGGGCCTCGCGCTGCGGGTCCGGGAGGCGCTGGGCGCGGCCGGGGTACGGGTGGAGGCGTTCGCGTGAGGCCGCTCGTCGTGGGAACGGGGGCGCTGCTGCTGGAGACGGACTCCGCCGAGGAGGTCGCCGCGCTCCACGCCGAGCTGCTGCGACGGCGCGGGGAGCTGGGCGGCGTACGGGACATCGTGCCGGCCGCGCGGACGGTACTGCTGGACGGGGTGGCGGACCCGGCCGGGCTGGGCGCCCGGATCGCCCGCTGGGAGGTGCCCGCCCTGGCGGGGTCCGAGGGGCCGCTGGTGCGGGTGGCGGTGCGCTACGACGGGCCGGACCTCGCGGAAGTGGCCGCGCTGTGGGGCGTGGGCGCGCGGGAGGTGCCGGGGATCGTCGGCGGCCTCGTGTTCCGGGTCGCCTTCTGCGGCTTCGCCCCCGGCTTCGGCTACCTGACGGGGCTTCCGGCCCGCTTCCACCTGCCCCGGCGGGCGACGCCCCGTACGTCCGTCCCGGCGGGGTCCCTCGCACTGGCCGGTGAGTACGCGGGGGTCTACCCGCGCTCCTCCCCCGGCGGCTGGCAGCTGATCGGCTCGACGGACGCGGTGGTGTGGGACCCCGCGCGGGAGCCTGCGGCGTTGTTCGCACCGGGGGTGCGGGTGCGGTTCGAGGAGGCGGGCTCGTGAGCGGGCTGCTGGTGCTGCGGGCGGGGGCGTTGACGACCGTCCAGGACCGGGGGCGCCCGGGTCTGGCGCACCTGGGTGTGCCGCGGTCGGGGGCGCTGGACGCGGGGGCGTGCGCGCTGGCCAACCGCCTCGTGGGCAACCCGGCGGACGCCGCCGTCCTGGAGACCACGCTGGACGGGGTGGCGCTGCGCGCCCGGGCCCCGGTCACGGTGGCGGTCACGGGCGCGCCCTGCGCGGTACGGGTCTCAGGGCGCCCGGCGGCCTGGGGAGCGCCGGTCCGGCTGCGGGCGGGGGCGGAGCTCGATGTGGGCCGGGCGGAGTCCGGGCTGCGGAGCTACGTCGCGGTGCGGGGCGGGTTCGCCGTCCCGCCGGTGCTGGGCAGTCGCTCGACGGACCTGCTGTCCGGTCTGGGGCCCGCCGTCCTGTCGGCCGGCGCGGTGCTGCCGGTGGGTCCGGCCGGGGCGGGGCCGGTCCGCGGGGCGGACGCCCTGGGGGTGCCGGGGCCGCCGTCGGTGCTGGTGCTGCCGCTGCGGCTGGGGCCGCGGGCCGACTGGTTCGAGGCGGCTTCGATCGCGGGGCTGCTGCGTTCGCCGTACCGGGTGTCGGCCCGGTCGAACCGGATCGGTCTCCGGACGGAGGGCGGGCCCCGGCTGGCCCGTCGGCGGGGCGGGGAACTCCCGAGCGAGGGCATGGTCCTGGGGGCGGTGCAGATCCCCCCGGACGGCCTGCCGGTGCTGTTCCTGGCCGACCATCCGGTAACGGGCGGCTACCCGGTGCTCGGCGTGGTCCCTGCGGGCCGCCCGCTGGACGCGGCGGCCCAGGCGGGACCGGGCCTGGAGGTCCGGTTCGTTCGGGCGTAGCCGGCGGGCCCCGCACGCCGGCACAGGCGGAGCCGCCGGGCCCCCGCACGCAGGCGGAGCCGGCATGCCCCCGCGCGCCCGCTACACCGCCGACTCCGGGGCGATGCGGCTGCGGACCGCCGACTGGACGTCCTCCTCCTCCGCCGGGTCGGCCGCCAGGCGGCGCAGGCGGGGGGCCACGCGGGCGTCGGCCGTCTCGGCGTGGCGGGCGGCCACCTCGCGGGTGGTCTCCTCGCAGTCCCAGAGGCACTCGACGGCGAAGCCGGCCGCGAAGGAGGCGTCCGTGCTGGCCAGGGCCCGGGCCGCGCGTCCGCGCAGGTGGGACGAGGAGGTTTCGCGGTAGATGTGGCGCAGCACCGGCGCCGCGCAGCCGATCGCCAGGCGGCCGGCGCCGTCGACGAGGGCGAAGAGGCGCTGCGTGTCGGGGCCGTGGCCGCGGACCGTGGAGCGCAGGGCGCCGAGGACCAGCCGGGCGTCTTCGGCTGAGCCGCGGGCGGCGAGCAGGGCGCCGGCGGCGGCTCCGAGGGCGTCGGGGCGGTGGATCCACTGGCGGGCCCGCTCGACGGCCGCGGGGCCGCACATGCGCTCGTAGGCGGCCACGGCGGCTTCGTCCCCGGCGGCTTCGATGAGGTCCAGCACGGCCGGGTTCTCCGGTTCGGCGAGGACGAGGTGGTGCAGGGCCGTGGCCCGGGCGGCCTCCCCGTGTGCGCCGGCGGCGGCCGCGAGGATGGCCGGGCGGTCCTCGGGCGCGGCGACGGCGGCCAGGCACCGGGCGGCCGGCACGTGCAGCGGGGTGCCGCGGCGCAGTCCGTCGGCGGCCCATTCGAAGACGGCCTCGACGCCCCAGCCGGGCTGGGGGCCCTTGGGGGTGAGCTGGCGCTGCCAACGGTCGAAGGAGCCCTGCTGCCGGGCGGCGCGCAGCCGCTCCCCGTAGGCGGCGCTCTCCTCCCACAGCCTCCACGGCCGGGGCTCGTAGGCGTCGCGGACGGTGGCGGCCAGCAGCGCCCCGCCTTCCTCCGTGGCGGGGAAGCGGGCGAGTACGGGCGCGGCCAGGGAGCGCAGGCCTTCGTCGTCGTCGCGCAGGGCGAGTTCGTCCAGGGCCCAGGACCAGTTCGCGCCGCAGGCGGCGTAGCGGCGCAACAGCATCAGCGCGTCGTCGCGTCCGTAGGCGGCGAGGTGGCCGAGCACGGACAGGGCGAGGCCGGTGCGGTGCTCGTCCTCGTCGAGGAGGTCGTCGGCGGCGAAGAGGTGGGCTTCGATCGCGCCGAGGGGACCGTCGAGGTCCAGGTAGAGACGGGCGTAGTACAGCGAGCGGTTCTCGACCTGCCAGTCCTGGCGCGGATCGCTGATGACGCACTGGTCGAGGGCCGCGAGGGCCTCTGCCCTGGGCGCCGCGAGCGCGTGCAGCGTGCCGTCGCCGCGGCCCCGCTGGAGGAGTCCGAGCAGGGTGCCGCTCGGCGCTATGACTGGTTCGAACATGGGAATGGCCTCAAATCAAGCTGGGGACGCAACCGGGAATCGGGATTCACAGGGCCGCGTAACAGCATGTGAGGACGTTCGCCGTCTTGTTCCGCTCGATGTAGACCATTGCCTTCTCACTCTCCGTCGGTGCTTCGCGATCAGTACGGCCGGTTCGGCGGGGGTGGGCGGAACGGCGTTCGTGTCCAGCCCGCTCCTGCCCGTCCGTCATGTCCGCGAATCGAATCCGACGCCATGATGACCCAGGCGGTTTGTGTGCCGCGACCACATTTACGTCTCCCGTGACCAACCCGTGAGGTCCGGGAGGGGTAGGAGCCCGCCCGGTACCGGCCGGAAGCGGATTACTTGGCTCCGAAAAGTTCCAGCAGGTCGGCCTTGGCGAACATGCGCGCCGTGTCCACGGCGGAGGGGGTGCCGGCGTACGGGTCGGCCCCGCCGGCGAGCAGGGCGCGGATGACGGCCTCCTCGCCCTTGAAGACGGCGCCCGCGAGGGGGGTCTGCCCGCGGTCGTTGGCGCGGTCGGCCTCGGCGCCCCGGGCCAGCAGGGCGGTGACGGCTTCGGCGTGACCGTGGTAGGCGGCGAGCATGACGAGGGTGTCGCCCCGGTCGTTGGTGAGGTTCGCCGGGACCCCGGCGTCGAGGTAGGCGGTCAGCGCGGCGGTCTGCCCCTGCCGGGCGAGGTCGAAGATCTTGGTGGCCAGCTCGATGACGTCCGCGTCGGGAACGTCCTGGGAGCCGGGGCCCTCCGGGGTGTGCTCGCTCATGGTCCGTACCGCCTTTCACTCACTGTCGTCGGCAAGAGTTTCCCCAGGCCGGGAGGGCAGGGGGGCGTACGGAACTGCGTCCGTACGGGTGAATCGCCAGAGTAGCGCCCGGGTCCGCACATGGCGGGGACGACCTGAGGCAAAGATCACCCTTGACCCGGTTCACCCCGGCCCGGTTCACCCGTCCGCCCGTGCGCCGGACGCCCCCATGACCGCTTCGACGCCGCCGCGCCAGCCGGGAGCGGCCAGTCAAGTGAAAGGCGACGAGATTCACCCGGATGCACCTTTTGTCGCATTGATACTTTCTGTGAGCCTGGAAGAACTGATGGTGACCGTCCCACGTCCCCACCCACCAGGAGAAGTCGTCATGGTCCTGTCCATCTCAGGCGTCGTTCTGCTCGGCATCATCTGCTTCCTCTTCTTCAAGAAGGACGGGATGAAGCTGACCCACGCGTTCGTGTGCTCGCTGTTCGGCTTCTTCCTCGCCGGCTCCGCCATCGCCCCGAGCATCACGGCGAGCACGGCGAGCCTCGCCAGCCTGCTGGGCGGGATCAAGCTCTGAGCCCGCCGTCCGCCGTTCAGGCCGGCCGGCCCGGGCCGGCCTGACGGGCCGTCCGCCGCCGGGCCCGCCCCCGCACCTCCCGTCCCCGACCGCACCGTCCCGCCACACCACAACTCCAGGAGACGCCCGTGGCCCGGCGCCCACTCCCCCGCATCCTCCTCGGCGGCACCACGTCGCTGACCCGGGGTCGCGACCTCGCCCGCACGGCTGCCGACAGCGCCACGGACGTCCTCCATCCGCTGATCGTCATCGGGCGGGGCCTGCGCGTCCTGGCGGCCGCCGGGCGGCGCAAGTGGGCCGACACCCCCAAGGACAAGCGCGGGCCCGCGCTGTTCCTGGGGGCCGCCGTCGTCCTCGTCCTGGCCCTCGTGCCCTACGGTCCCCTCCTCGGCCTGCTCACCCTGATGGCGGCGGCCGCCTGGCACGGCCGGGCGCGCACCCCCGTGAAGACCGGCCCGAGCGAGGCCGAGGCCGAACGCCTGCGCTCGCTCTACGAGGCCCTCGTGCCGTACTTCTCCGTCCCGGAGGACCCCAGTCCCCTGTTCACCCACGGCGGGAGCTGGGACCAGGCGTTCAGCGACCACACGTTCGACGGATCGGGCCGCGTCACCCGCCTGCGCATCCGCTACCCGGCCTACTTCACCGACGGCGAGCCCGCAGCCCGGGCCCGGATCGAGGCACTGCTGCACGCCAAGTCCGGGCGGGGGCGGGAGTACCTCTTCCACTGGGACGAGGAGGGCAACCAGCTCGACCTGCGGGTGCTGGAGGCGCTGCCGACGGGCATCGCCGCCCAGCCGTTCGTGACCGCCCCCGGGGAGATCGTCCTCGGGTTCACCGACGCCGGGAGCGTGCAGCGCACGCTGCCCGTCCTGGCGGCCGGCGAGCCGCACGACGTGCCGCCGGTGATCTGGCGCACCGGGCCCCGCTCCACGGAGCCGCACCTGCTGGCGGCCGGCCAGCCCGGCAGCGGCACCACCACCCTGCTGCGCTCGATCGCCCTGCAGGCGCTGCGGCACGGTGGGGAGGTGCTGGTCGTCGAGGGCGCGGGCAGCGGCGAGTACGCGTGCCTCGCCGGCCGGGCGGGCGTGCTCGCGGTCGAGTGCGGTCCGAGCGGGGCGCAGGCCACCTTGGAGTGGGCGGCGCAGGAGACCGAGCGGCGGCTGACCGCAGCCCAACGGGCCCGGGAGTCGGGGGGAGCCATGCCCGAGGACACCCGCCGCCCGCTGTGGATCCTCCTGGACCGGCCCAGCGTGCTCGCGCACCTGGCCGCGGCCGACGACGGGCCGGATCCGCTGGGGCGGCTCCAGGTGCCGCTGCGGCACGGGCGCGGCGTCCACGTCACGGTGGTGGTGGCCGAGCAGTTCGACCAGCTGGACCTGCTGGGCGACGCCGTCTGGCAGCACACCCGGGCCCGGGTCGTGCTCGGCCCCGCCGGGATCCAGCAGATCGCCGAAGTGCTGGGGATGCCTCCGCACACGACGCCGACGGCGCAGGTACCGCCGGGCCGCGGGTACGCCCGGCTCGGGGCGGGTCCCGTCCTGCGCCTCCAGGTGCCGGCCACGCCGGACCCGTACGACGACGCCACGTACCCGGCGCACCGCCAGGCGGTGACGGAGCTCCTGCCGGAGCGGGCGGAGCGGCGTGCGCCGAGGCCCGCGGCGCTGCAGCACGCCGCCCCGGCCGTCCCGCTGCGCATCGTCCAGCCGCCGCCCCAGGCACAGGCGCCGTCGATCGACGCCGAGGAGGACGGGAGCGGCGCGACGGAGGCACGGGAGGAGCCTCAGGCGGTGCGGGAGGAGGTCCCGGCGGAGACACCGAAGGCCCGCGGGCCGTGGCCCGTGGGGCCCTGAGCCCGCCACAGGCCCCTCTCACCCCGCCACACGCCCCCGGACGGCCTACGCGACGAACGTGCGCGGCGGCTCCGCCCCGCTGCCGCCCGCTCCCGTACCGACCAGCCGGGCCGCCGCCGCCAGCCGTGCGGCGGCCTCGTCCGCGACCGGCCCGCCCACGGTGAACGGCAGCCGGACGTATCCCTCGAACGCCCCGTCCACCCCGAACCGGGGGCCCGAGGGGACGCGCACGCCGACCCTCTCCCCCACCTCGGCGAGCCGTGACCCGGACAGTCCGCCCGCCCGGGCCCACAGCGTGAGGCCGCCCAGCGGGACCTGGAACTCCCAGTCGGGCAGCTCCCGGCGCACCGCCGCGACCAGCGCGTCACGGTTGTCCCGGGCCTGGACCCGGCGGATCCCGACGGCCTCCTCCCAGCCGCCGGTGCGCATCAGCCAGTTCACCGCGAGCTGCTCCAGTACCGGGGTGCCGAGGTCGGCGTAGGCGCGCGCGGCGACCAGGCTGCGGATGACGTCGGGGGCGGCGCGGACCCACCCGATGCGCATGCCGGCCCAGAACGCCTTGCTGGCGGAGCCGACGGTGATGACGGTGGAGCCGGCCGGGTCGAAGGAGCAGACCGGGCGGGGCATGGCGAGCTGGGGGTCCAGCCGGAGTTCGGCCATCGTCTCGTCGGCGACCAGGACGGTGCCGGCGGAGCGGGCCGCCTCGACCATGGCACGGCGCTGTTCGTCGGAGGCGAGCGCGCCGGTCGGGTTGTGGAAGTCGGCGACGACGTAGGCCAGGCGCGGCGCGGAGTCCCGCAGCACCTGGCGCCACACGTCCATGTCCCAGCCGCCGAGCCCGGAGGCCATCGCGACGGGTACGAGGCGCACGCCGGCGGCGCGCATGAGCTGGAGGATGTTGGCGTAGGAGGGTGATTCGACGGCGATGCGCTCGCCGCGGCCCGCGAAGAGGCTGCAGATGGCGTCGATGGCGCCCATCGCGCCGGTGGTGACCATGATCTGCTCGGGCATGGTGGGGATGCCGCGTTCGGTGTAGCGGTCGGCGAGCATCCGGCGCAGCGCGGGCAGCCCGGCGGGGTAGTCGCCGTGGGTGTGGGCGTAGGGCGGCAGTTCCTCCAGTGCGCCCTGGACGGCCTTGGTGAGCCAGGGTTCGGGCGCCGGCAGGGCGGCGCAGCCGAGGTCGATCATCGAGCCGAGGGACTCGGGCGGCAGGGGCTCCAGGCCGCGGGAGGGCAGCGGGTTCCCGGCGGGGACGGCGGTCCAGCTGCCGGCCCCGCGCCGGGATTCGAGGAAGCCCTCGCCGCGCAGGGCCTCGTAGGCGGCGGCGACGGTGGTGCGGCTGAGGGAGAGCGCGACGGCCAGCTCGCGTTCGGCGGGCAGCCGGGCGGCGACGGGGACGCGGCCTTCGAGGACGAGGAGGCGGATGCCGTCGGCGAGCAGGCGGTAGGCGGGGGGCTTGCGGGCGCCGGGTACGGGCGGCCGGTCCTGCTGCGAGGTGATCAGACGGGCGAGCTGTGCGGCACCGACCGCCGAGGTCCACTGAGCCATGCTGTCCGGTCCACCTTCGTCGAATTGGCCGCGACCGGCCGGTTCGGGGGCCGGTATTGGATTGCTCCTGCCGGGTCAGGGTGTCATGGAGCGGTCCATTCGGGCCAGGGGGCCCGTCCCTCGGGCCGGGAGGACCCGCAGTTCACCGTGCGTCCGTCCGGCCGCTCACGTCCCACCGGTGACAACGGGCATACTGCCGCCGTGACGCACGTACGCCTTCGCCATCCGTATCTCGACCACCCGGCTCCGATCCCCTTCGCGCACCGGGGTGGTGCGGCCGACGGCCTGGAGAACACCGCGGCCGCCTTCCGGCGGGCCGCCGGGGCGGGCTACCGGTACTTCGAGACCGATGTGCACGCCACCGCCGACGGCAAGCTGGTCGCCTTCCACGACGCCACCCTGGACCGGGTCACGGACGCGCGCGGCCGGATCGCCGAGCTGCCGTGGAAGCAGGTCAAGGCCGCCCGGGTGGCCGGGACGGAGCCGCTGTCGCTCCTGGAGGACCTGCTGGAGGAGTTTCCCGAAGCCCGCTGGAACGTCGACATCAAGGCCGAGTCCGCGCTGTACCCGCTGGTCAACCTGATCGCCCGGGCCGGGGCGTGGGACCGGGTGTGCGTGGGTTCGTTCTCGGAGAGCCGGGTGGCCCGGGCCCACCGGATCGCGGGTCCGCGGCTGGCGACCTCGTACGGGGTGCTGGGCGTGCTCGGGCTGCGGCTGCGCTCGTACGCCATCCCGGCGGCCCTGCGGGTGGGAGCGGTGGCGGCGCAGGTCCCGGAGAGCCAGGCCGGCGTACGGGTGGTCGACCGGCGCTTCGTGCGGACGGCGCACGCGCGCGGGCTCCAGGTGCACGTCTGGACCGTGAACGAACCGGAACGCATGGAGGCTCTTCTCGACCTCGGTGTGGATGGCATCATGACCGACCGGATCGACATCTTGCGCACGGTGCTGGACCGCCGCGGAGCCTGGGCCTGACCGCCCGGCGGGCCCGCTCGCGGGCCCGGACGGCCGCGGCGGTACGGGGAACAGCGAGGGGACACCGGATGACGGCGCAGACGACGGACGAAGCGGAACCGGGGGCGGAGGACGGCAGATCCGCCGTCGCCCGCAAGCGCGAACAGCACGGCTGGTACTTCTACGATTTCGCCTGCTCGGTCTACTCGACGAGTGTGCTCACGGTGTTCCTCGGCCCCTACCTGACGGCGGTGGCCAAGGCCGCGGCGGACGCCGAGGGCTATGTGCACCCGCTGGGCGTCCCGGTCCGGGCGGGGTCCTTCTTCGCGTACTCGGTGTCGGTGTCGGTGATCGTCGCCGTGCTGATCATGCCGCTGGCCGGCGCGGTGGCCGACCGCGGCGGCCGCAAGAAACCACTGCTGGCGGCCGCTGCCTACACGGGCGCGGCGGCAACCACCGGGATGTTCTTCCTCAGCGGGGACCGTTACCTGCTGGGCGGGCTGCTGCTGGTCGTCGCGAACGCGGCGCTGGCCGTCTCGATGGTGCTGTACAACGCCTACCTGCCGCAGATCGCCACGCCGGACGAGCGGGACACCGTCTCCTCGCGGGGCTGGGCGTTCGGGTACACCTCGGGCGCGTTCGTCCTGGTCCTGAACCTGGTGCTGTTCCAGGGCCACGACTCCTTCGGCGTGTCCGAGGGCACGGCGGTACGGATCTGCCTGGCCTCGGCGGGCCTGTGGTGGGGCGCCTTCGCGATCATCCCTTTGCGCCGGCTGCGCGACCGGGCGGTGGTGCGGGAGGCGGGGGCGGCCCCGCCGGTCAGCGGCTGGCGGCAGCTGGTCGCGACGCTGCGGGACATGCGCCGCTTCCCGCTGACGCTGTCGTTCCTGCTGGCGTACCTGATCTACAACGACGGCGTGCAGACCGTGATCTCGCAGGCCTCGGTCTACGGGTCGGAGGAGCTGGGGCTGGAGCAGTCGACGCTGATCGTGGCGGTGCTCCTGGTGCAGGTCCTGGCGGTGGCGGGCGCGCTCGGGATGGGCCGGCTGGCGCGCACCTACGGCGCCAAGCGCACGATCCTCGGTTCCCTGGCGGCCTGGGCGCTGACCCTGGCGGCCGGCTACTTCCTGCCGGCGCGGACCCCGGTCTGGTTCTTCGCCCTGGCCGCGATGATCGGGCTGGTGCTCGGCGGCAGCCAGGCGCTGTCGCGTTCCCTCTTCTCGCACCTGGTGCCGGCGGGCAAGGAGGCCGAGTACTTCTCCGCGTACGAGATGAGCGACCGGGGGCTGAGCTGGGTGGGGCCGCTGGTGTTCGGCCTGACGTACCAGGTGACGGGCAGCTACCGGACGGCGATCATCTCGTTGGTGGTGTTCTTCGCACTGGGTTTCGTGCTGCTGGCCCGGGTGCCGGTGCGGCGCGCGGTGGAGGCGGCGGGCAATCCTGTTCCCGAACGGCTCTGAGCCCGACGGCCTCCGGACAACGGCTCCGGGAACGAATTCGGAACGAATTTCGACGTTGAAGCAAAGGGCCGGTAGTGTACGCCTTTGGCCTGCCAGGCGGACCGTTACTGCGCGCACCCGAGGGATGGGCGCTGGGTGACATCTGCTGCCAGATGTGACAAACCGGGCACTGGTGGGTACAACAAGGGGCGGCACGACGGGCGACGCACGACCCGGAGCGGGAATCTATACCGCCGACCGGACGTTGACCGGATGACGACGACAGCGACACCTGTCCTGTGGGCGACAAGCCCGGGAGGCACGATTCATGAGTGAGCGAGCTCTCCGCGGTACGCGGCTCGTGGTTACCAGCTACGAGACGGACCGCGGCATCGATCTGGCCCCGCGCCAGGCGGTGGAGTACGCATGCCAGAACGGACATCGATTTGAGATGCCGTTCTCGGTTGAGGCAGAAATTCCGCCGGAGTGGGAGTGCAAGGCGTGCGGCGCCATGGCACTCCTGGTCGACGGGGACGGGCCCGAAGAGAAGAAGGGCAAGCCCGCGCGAACGCACTGGGACATGCTCATGGAGCGACGCACCCGCGAGGAACTCGAGGAAGTGCTGGCCGAGAGGCTGGCGGTCCTGCGTTCCGGCGCCATGAACATTGCCGTGCATCCGCGGGACAGCCGCAAGTCCGCCTGACACCCGGACTGAGAACGAAGCCGAGGGCCCCCGCCACTTCCTGTGGCGGGGGCCCTCGGCGTGTTCCGGCGTCCCGGTCTTCGGGTCTCGGTTCTGCGTGTCCGTCTCAGGAGGCCAGCGGCGGCCGGTACCCCGAGTCGGGGCCGGAGGGGCCCGCTCCGGGCTGCGGCCGGTCCTCGCGGATGACCTCACCCCGGACCACCTTGCCGTCGGGCTGGCGGATGCGGACCTGCTGGTACGCGGCGCCGAAGCCGCCGGAGGCCGCCGAGGTCATCGAACGCTCCAGGGAACGGGCGAACCGGCGCGAGGCCAGCGCCCGCACGGGGGGCAGCAGCAGGAGCAGGCCGACGGCGTCGGAGAGCAGGCCCGGCAGGATCAGGAGCAGGCCGGCCAGCATGACCAGCGCATTGCCCTGCCCGGGCTGCCGAGCCGCGGGCTCCTCGCCCTGCTGCGCCTGCTGGAAGCCGGCCGTCAGGTTCCGGAAGGCCCGGCGGCCGGCCCGCTTGATGACCACACCCCCGAGCAGCATCCCGCCGAGGACGAGCAGTGCGACGGTGAAGCCGCCGGCCGCGCCCGCGACCAGGCTGAGCAGCCAGATCTCCAGGATGAACCAGGCGGCGACCGCCAGGGGGAGGAAGGTACGGGCGGCCGAGCGCCGCCGGGGAGCAGTCGAGGTGCCGGTCGTCATGACCCCAGTGTGCCTGGGATGGCGTAAAAGCGGCCTCAGTCGGAGGTACCGGACATCCCCCAAGGGGATCCGGAGCAGCGTGCGCTACGCCCCGGGCCTGCCGGTGAGCTTGGCCGTGCGGGCCTTGATGCCCCACTGGGTGACCCGCCACAGGGCCTCGACCACGATGTCCTTGCTCATCTTGCTGTCGCCGAACTCGCGCTCGACGAACGTGATGGGGACCTCCACGACCTTGAAGCCCTTGCGGACGGCCCGGCGGGCGAGGTCTACCTGGAAGCAGTAGCCCGCGGAGGCGACCTCGTCCAGGCCCAGCCCCTCCAGGGTCTCGCGCCGGAAGGCGCGGTAGCCGCCGGTCACGTCGCGGATCGGGACGCCGAGCATCAGCCGGGAGTAGGTGGAGCCGCCCCGGGAGAGGATCTCGCGGCTCTTGGGCCAGTTGACGACCCGGCCGCCGGGCACCCAGCGGGAGCCCAGGACCAGGTCGGCGCCGGCGAGCGCGGTCAGCAGCCGGGGCAGTTCCTCGGGCTGGTGGGAGCCGTCGGCGTCCATCTCCACGAGGACGCCGTAGCCGTGCTCCAGGCCCCAGGCGAAGCCCGCGAGGTAGGCGGCGCCGAGCCCTTCCTTGCCCTTGCGGTGCAGGACGTGGACGTGGTCGTCGGAGGCGCACAGCTCGTCGGCGAGCTTGCCGGTGCCGTCGGGGCTGTTGTCGTCGGCCACGAGGACGTGCGCCTCGGGCACCGCGGCGCGGACCCGGCCGACGATCAGCCCGATGTTCTCCGCCTCGTTGTACGTGGGGATGATCACCAAGGTGGTGCCGAGGGGCCCGTAGGTCCGCTGTCCGCCGTCGCTCACTGGGTCCCCTTGCATGCTTCTCGTCCAGCCCCGCCTCGTCCGTCCCGTCACAGCGGGACGATTTTAGAACAGGGATCGGGGCCAGCGGTCCTTCGGGCCGACCAGGCTCCCGCTGGCTGCGGGTGACCCTGGCCGTTGTCTACTGGACCGCCGGGCCCCGACCTGAGGCCACCCCTCCCCCAACTGCCGCTGGGGGCGCCCGCACCGGCGAAACCTTCCCTCGCCCCCGAGGCGCGGGCGCGCTGGGCGGACGGATCCGTCCGGAAGGGACGTCCTGTGGTGGACCCGGCCGAACCTATCCGGGTCGGGCCGCCGGTACCGAACCGAGGCCCGCCGGATCACCCCTGTGGCCGTACGAATACCTCCCGGCCACCCACGACCGTGGCCAGGCACACGGGGAGATCCGCGCCGGGCGTCAGGTCGGGCAGACCGGGGGTGCCGGAGCGCGGATCCGTCGACCAGCGGGCGACCCGGTCGTCGGGGGCCTGCACCACCAGTTCCTCCGTGCGCCAGACGGCGTAGTCGGCGGGAGCGCCCGGCACGAGGGTGCCCGCGTCGTCCCGGCCCAGTGCCCGCCACCCGCCGCGGGTGTGCGCGGCGAAGGCGGCCCGTACGGAGATGCGGTGCTCGGGGGTCCGGTGGAAGGCGGCCGCGCGGACGGTGCCCCAGGGGTCGAGGGGGGTGACGGGCGCGTCCGAGCCGAAGGCGAGCGGCACACCCGCCTTGAGGAGGGCGGCGAACGGGTTGAGGGTCCTGGCCCGGTCGGCGCCGAGCCGGTCGGCGTACATGCCGTCCTCGCCGCCCCAGGCGGCGTCGAAGGCGGGCTGCACGGACGCGGTCAGGCCCAGCTCGGCGAAGGCGGCGATGGTGGCCGGGGTCATCATCTCGGCGTGCTCCACACGGTGGCGGGCGGCCCGGATGCGGGCGAGGCCGACCTTCTCGGCGGCCGCCCGGACTCCTTCGACGACGGCGCCGAGAGCGGCGTCGCCGATGGCGTGGAACCCGGCCTGGAGGCCCGCCCCGGTGCAGGCGGCGACGTGCGCGGCGACGTCGGCGGCGTCGAGGTAGCCGGTGCCGGTGTGGGGCGCGTCGGCGTACGGGGCGTGCAGGCAGGCGGTGTGCGAACCGAGGGAGCCGTCCACGAACAGGTCGCCCGCCGCGCCGGCCGCGCCGAGTTCCACGGCGCGGTCGATGTCGCGGTCGGCCCAGTAGCCGAAGACGCGCGGGCCACGGTGGTGGGCGGCGAGGTCGAGCAGGGAGCTGAAGTCCTCCGGGGAGGAGATGTCGGGGCCGCCGCACTCGTGGACGGAGCCGATGCCCAGGGAGGCGGCGCGGTCCAGGGCGGCGCGCTGCGCCTCGGCGCGCTGGGCCGGGGTGACGGCGTCGAGCGCGGCCCGGCGGACCGCGTGGTGCGCGTCGCGGGTCAGCGGCTCGTCACCGGCCGCGTGGACACCGGGTACGAGGTCCAGCAGGGCGGTGGTGACGACGGCGGAGTGCACGTCGACACGGCTGAGGTAGAGCGGGCGGTTGCCGGTGGCCTCGTCGAGTTCCGCGCGGCGCGGGGCGCGCCGCTCGGGCCAGCGGGCGGCGTCCCAGCCGTGGCCGAGGAGCACCCGGTCGGCGGGGCGGCGGGCGGCGTGGGCGCGGACGAGGGCGAGGGCCTCGGGGAGGGAACGGGCCGCGGAGAGGTCCAGGCCGGTGAGGGCGAGGCCGGTGGAGGTGGTGTGGACGTGGGCGTCGGTGAACGCGGGGGTGACGAGCGCCCCGTCGAGGTGGACGACCTCGTCGACGCCCTGCGCGAAGGCGTCGGCGGCGCCTTCGGAGCCGACCCACGCGATGTGCCCCCGCTCGACCACCATCGCCGTGGCGAAGGGGTCGGCGGGGCTGTGCACCTCGCCGCCGCGGAGCAGGACGGTGCGGTGGGTTCCGGCGGCGGTGGCGGAGGCGGTGCGGTCAGTCATGCCCCCAGTTTCGCTGGTCGCCCGCCCCCGCCCGGACACGGCCCCCTCGCCGGGCCGCAGACGCCGCGGGACGGGGCGCCCCGGCACCGGGCGGTGCCGCGGGCGCCCGGGACCGGGCCCACGGCTCACACGCGGGGCGGGCGGGCTTCGTAGGGGGTGGAGAGGACCACGGTCGTGCGGGTGGCGACGTGGGCCAGGGCGCGCAGGCGCCCCAGCAGGTCTTCGAGTTCCAGGGGCGTGGCCACGCGCACCTTGAGGATGTAGTTCTCGTCGCCCGCGACGCTGTGGCACGCCTCGATCTCCGGGACCCCCGCGAGCCGCTCGGCGATGTCGTCGGGGGCGCTGGGGTCGAACGGTTTGACCGAGATGAAGGCCGTCAGCGGCAGCCCGACGGCCTCGGGGTCCACGACGGCCGCGTACCCGCGGATGACACCGCGCTGCTCCAGGCGGCGTACTCGCTGATGGACTGCCGACGTGGACAGTCCGGTGGCCTTGCCCAGATCCGTGTAGCTCATCCGCCCGTCCCGCACGAGCAGATCCACGATCTGGCGGTCCAGCTCCTCCATTGCGCTCATAGCCGCTCAACCTATTGCCCAGGACCGCTCCAGGCACAGCGGTGTCCACGGGGAAACGGCACCTGCGGCAGGCATGTGACCAAGGCCACAGGGGTATGGATGCGTACGCCCGGCTCTCGTGGTTACTCGTGCCGCGCGACGGGAAGTGCTTGCTGTGGCCGTGGCCGAAGAAATCTGCCCGCCCGGCCCACCCAAGGGGGAGTACATCCATGCTGAACACCAACCGTGCCGACCGCGTGAGCGAAGCCGCGTACGGCGAGTACGCACAGGACGCGGACGACGGGGAGTACCTCGAAGACGCCGACGGCTTCGAGGTCCACCACGCGGTCTGCCCCGACTGCGGTCAGTCCATCGCCCTGGTCGCGGACGAGGAGTACCTGCCGGAGCACGCGCTCTGCCTCACCCCGTGGAACCCGTTCGGGCTCACGGTGTGCGCGGGCACGGGCCGCCCGGCCTCGGAGGCGCTGGCGTCCGTGGGCGCGTTCCAGCCGGACGCCCAGGAGCTGGACCCGGTGGTCATGCTGACGCTGCCGCAGGGACTGGACTGGCGGACGCAGCCCTTCTCGCACGTCGGCGGTCCGGGATCGCGTCCGGTGCGGATGACGGCGACGGTGCTGCCGCCCCAGATGCGTCAGCACGCGCAGGCCGCCTGACCGGCCGGGCCGAGGGCCCTACCAGTACGTTCCCTGCACCATGGCGGCGAGAGCGGCGTGGTGCAGGATGAGGCCGTCGGGATCGGCGGGGACCTCGACCTCGCCGAAGTACGCCTGGCGGTAGGCGATGCGGAGCATGACGATGCCGTGCCGCAGGGCGGCGTACAGGGTGTGGAACTCCATGTCGCGCGGGACGTGCCCGGTGAGTTCGGCGTAGCGGCGTTCGAGGTCCTCGCGGCGCAGGAAGTCGGGCAGGCCCGGCTGGCCGAAGCCGACGGTCAGGTCCTGGAAGAAGCGGTGGAGGTAGACGGTCCAGCCGAGGTCCACCTCGCGCGGGGCGTACGCCGCCATCTCCCAGTCGAGTACGGCCACCGGTTCGAAGCCGTCGGGCTGGTAGATCACGTTGCCGATGCGCGCGTCACCCCAGTTGAGGACCGGGTCGCCCTCGTCGGCGGGCCAGAGTTCCTCCAGCCGGTCGAAGGCGCGCTCCAGCAGCGGTGAGGGGGCCAGGCCGTCCACCACCCAGGCGTAGTAAGCGCGTTGGGCCTCGACGTGCCGGCGCAGCGGGGTTCCTGGGCCGGCCGGGAGGAGGAACTGCGCTTCGTCGGCCGGGAACTGGTCGTGGAGGCGGGCGAGCAGGGAGATGCTCGCCTCCTGGAGGGCCGCGCGTTCGGCGTCGGTGGCGGAGTGCAGCCAGTTGCCCTCGTAGGTGTAGGGCATGACGTCGGGCGGGACACGGCCTTCGGCGCGGGCCATGACGAAGAAGGGCGCGCCCAGCGGTCGCGGATCCTCCTCCAGCCAGCGCACGCGCGGCACGGGCAGGTCGGTGTGTTCGGCGACCAGCCGCATGACGCGGTACTGGCGGGCCATGTCGTAGGTGGGGAAGACGGTGTAGGCGGCCGGGTCGGCGGCGAGGCGCAGGGCGCAGGCGCAGTCGGCGGCGTCCGGGTGCTCGATGTCGAAGAGGAGGGTCTCGCTGGACATGCCGTTGGAGCCGGGTACGGAGGTGTTGGTGACCTTCGCGCCGGGGAGGCGGCCGTCGAGCCAGGCCGTCAGGCGCCGGCCGAGTTCCTCGGGCTCGCGGGTGGAGGTGCGCGGACGTGGTGCCGTTGCCATGGAGTCCCTCCTGCTGCTTCGGGTGGTCTTCGGCTCGGCTCGGCCGTTACGGTGCGACGGAGGCGTAGTCGGCGAAGCCGCTGGGGTCGTGGCGGCCGAAGCTGCCGTGTTCGAAGATGCCGTGGCCGACCCGGCCGTCGAGGGTGAAGCGGGCCGAGTGGTCGGTGACGCCGAAGGCGGCCATGGGGTGGGCGGCCGGGTCGGAGAGGTCGTAGACCCGTCGGTCGGTCCATCCGCGGCCCTGCCAGGTGCCGTGCTGCCAGTCGGCGGCGGGCGGGTAGCCGGCGCCGACGGCCAGCGGGGAGGAGTTCAGGATCTCCACGCCGAGTTCGAGGGGTTTGCGGGCCGGGTCGGTGAGGTGGACGACGGCGCTCTCGGGGTGGCGGCCGCCGGGGCGGTAGCGGACGTCGGTGTGCGGCCAGCCGAGCTGGACGTCGCCGCGGCCGCTGCCCTCGGGGAAGACCTGGACGGCTTCGCTGAGGGTGCGGTGGCCGTCCGCGTCCTCCTGGGTGATGACCATGAGGAAGCGGTCCTCGAAGCGGACGGGGACCCAGAGCCAGTGGAAGCCCTCGGGGCGGTACTCGTCGGCGGCGCGGCCGCCGTCCTCGCCGGGGATGGGCCGCACGCCCCAGCTGCGGTCGCGGGTGCCGGTCCAGGCGCCGGGGGTGGGGGTGAGTTCCTCGCCCTTGGCGCGGATGGTGCCGGTGACGTTGCCCGCCTGGACGAAGCGGCGGCCCTCCAGCATGAGGCGGTCGCCGCGCCGCTGGATGTGGTGCGGTTCCCAGACCGCGGGGAACTCGGCGGTCCAGGTGAGGTCGTAGGAGAGGCCTCCGGGGTCGGCGGGGTCGGCGTCGCAGTGGAGGGTGAGGCGCCTCAGGGGTTGGTCGACGGTGATGCGCAGGGGGCCGACGGAGAGGTTCATGCGGTCGTCGGTGAGGGCGTCGGAGGCGCGCACGGCGAGCAGTTCGTCGCCGAGTCGCAAAGTGGCGTAGGCGTCGATGACGCCGGCGTTGGGGTAGACGCCGAGGCCGAGGATGAGGACGGCCCGGCCGGCGTGGTCGAAGACGTGGAAGATGCAGCGGTCGTAGGCGTTGCGGTCGCCGCTGACGAGGTGCTTCATCGACAGCGGTGCCTGGTGGACGGGGTACTCGTCCAGGGCGACGGGCCGGTCGGCGGGCATGACGAACCTCCTGCGTACGGGCGGGCTCCGCGGGCGGATATGACGGTACGTCAGAAACTGGCGGGCGTACCAGGCTTCTGACACACCGTGACACCCCGGCACGCAACGCCGCCCCGCAGGACGTAGTGTGGCCGGGTGACGACCACGGCGGAGCAAGAGGCGTTCCTGCGGGCGTTCCACGCCCGACATCCGGCGGTGACCGCGCAGGCGTTCGGCCCCGGCCGGGCTCCGGACGGCCGGTCCAGCTACGAGATCCTGTGCGACCGGGTGGCCGGGAGCCGACGGGTGCTGGACCTCGGATGCGGGGACGGCCTCCTGCTCGAACTCCTGGCCGGGGCGGACGGGAGGGACGGGGGGCACCTCGCGGGGGTGGACCTGTCCGCGCATTCCGTGGCGCTGGCCCGACGCCGGCCGGCGCTCGCCGGGGCGCGGGTGGAACAGGGCCGGGCCCAGGACCTTCCCTTCGCCGACGACAGCTTCGACGCCTGCGTCTCCCACATGGCGCTGATGCTGATGAGCGACGTCGAGGACGTCGCGGCCGAGGTCGCCCGGGTGCTGCGCCCCGGAGGGGTCCTGGCGTGCGTGGTGGGGGGCGGGGCCGTGGGCGGCGAGGCCTGCGAGCGGTTCATGGGGCTGTTGCGGCGCACGTGCGAGGAACTGCCCGCCTCACGGCGCATCCCGGCGCTGGGGGACCGCAGGACGCGCGACCGGGACGGGCTCGACGCGGTCCTCCGCCCGGCGGGCTTCGCCGCGGTGGAATGGGAGACGGTCCCCATCGACCTCAGCGGCCCGGTAGGGCAGGTGTGGGCCGCCCTCTGCGGCGTCTACGACCTCGGCCCGCTCGACGCGGCGAGCGTGGAACGACTGCGAGGGACCTTCACCGCCGAGGTCCGCGACCTCACGACACCCGAGGGCTTGGTCCCCTGCGCCTTGACCGTCCACCTCGCCACGACCCGCCTGCACGGGTAGGGCGGGGGCGCGGCGGGAGGGCGGGGCGCCGCGCCCGGGCGGTGGGCGCCCAGGTCCGGCCGATCCGCTCCGCCGGAGCGCAGATGATCCCCGAGGGGCCGCGGAGGTCGCAGGGCCGGTAGGCGCCCTCGTACCGGGCCGCTTCGCCGAGGAGTCCGACGTCATGGCGGCGCAGGCGGCTGGTCGTGCCGTCGATGTCGTGGATGCCGTCGACGACGATGGCCACGCTGTCCCTCCGTGGGGTCGCCACGGGGAGCTCCCTCTTCGGCACGCGAACCGTTCCGCTTACCGGTACCCCGGCACGGAGCCGGTACCTCGTTCTGGGCACCCGCACGGGCCGGTGTTCCGGATGCTTCGCCCGGGCAGCGGGAAAGGCCGCTCCGACTGCCCCGGCCGCCCCCGGCGGACTGCCGCGGGCCACGCGCAGGGGACGGGCCGGGGACCCGGCCTCCGGGGCGTCCGGCGCCCCGGAGCGCCCCACGCGGGCCGGGGGCGGCGGTCGTGCCGACCGCCCCGGGGGGCGGGGGCGGTCAGCGTGTTTCGGGGCCCGCCAGGTGCCGGGCGATGACCATGCGCTGGATCTGGTTGGTGCCCTCGACGATCTGGAGGACCTTCGCCTCGCGCATCAGCCGCTCGACCGGGAAGTCCGCGGTGTAGCCGTAGCCGCCGAGGACCTGGACCGCGTCCGTCGTCACGGCCATCGCCGCGTCGGTGCAGAACAGCTTCGCCATCGCCGCCTGGCGGGAGAACGGCTTGCCCGCGTCCCGCAGGCGCGCCGCCGCCAGGTACAGGGCCCGGCCCGCCTCTATCTTCGTCGCCATGTCGGCCAGCATGAAGCGCAGGCCCTGGAAGTCCGCGATCGGGTGGCCGAACTGCTTGCGGTCCAGCGCGTACGCGAGGGCCTCGTCCATGGCGGCCTGCGCGACGCCGATCGCGCAGGCGGCGATGCCCAGCCGGCCCGCGTCCAGGGCGGCGAGGGCGATGGTGAAGCCCTGGCCCTCCTCGCCGATCCGCCGCGCGTCGGGCACGCGGACCCCGTCGAAGTGCAGCTGGGCCGTGGGCGAGCCCTTGAGGCCCATCTTCTTCTCCGGAACGGCCGCCGTCAGGCCCGCGGCGTCCCCCGGGACCAGGAAGGCGGTGATCCCCTTGGGGCCCTCGCCGCCCGTGCGGGCGAGGACGGTGTAGAAGTCCGCGACCCCGCCGTGGGTGATCCATGCCTTGGTGCCGGTGATCACCCAGTCGTCGCCGTCGCGCACCGCCCTGGTGCTCAGCGAGGCCGCGTCCGAACCGGCGGCCGGCTCGGAGAGGCAGTACGCGCCGAGCAGGCCGCCGCCCAGCATCGCGGGCAGGTGGGCCGCCTGCTGCTCCTTGCTGCCGTACCCGGCCAGCCCGTGGCAGGCCAGTGAGTGCACGCTGACGCCGAGGCCGACGGTCAGCCGGGCCGCCGCGAGCTCTTCCAGCACCTGGAGGTAGACCTCGTACGGCTGATCGCCGCCGCCGAACTCACCGTCGTAGGGGAGGCCGAGCAGCCCCGAGTCGGACAGCAGGGCGAAGACCTCGCGGGGGAAGCGGCCGGCGTCCTCCTCTTCGGCGGCCCGGGGGCGGATCTCCCGCTGCGCGATCTCTCGTACGAGCGCGAGCAGATCGCGGGACTCTTCGGTGGGCAGCTGACGTTCCACCGGCTGCGGGGCGCGGTCGTTCATGGCGGCGCTCTCCTCCCTCATCGGGCACGGCGACGGCGCGTGAGGTGTGGGACGCGCCGCCGGGTCTCGGTGCTCTCACAGCCGATACTGCCCTCCCGGATCACGGAAGGACCTGTTCAGCGGCTGCGGCGGCTTGAGTATGCCCGATCAGGGGCTTCCCGTCACCGGTAGTTGATCGTCAAGATCCCCGCCCCCGGCCGAGGCTTCCTCGAGTACGGGTGGAGCCGGGCATTGCGGTACGAACTCCTCGATCACCCCCAAAGTGGCCCGTAGCTGCCGCACCAGCAGCGCCGCCAGTTCCTCGCGGCCCGGCAGCCCGGGCAGCCCTTCGCCGCCGTCCGCTCCGAGCCCGCCGACCCACTCCAGAGTGGTTCCCTCGACCCCGGAGAGCCAGCCGACGAGGGCCAGGCGGGCGATCGGCGGAACGGCTCGGTGCCCGTACGCGCCCTCGGCGATGGTGGCCACCAGCTCCTCGCGCACGGCGTCACGGAGGGCGAGCACTTCGGCGTCGGAGCCGACGCCGCCCGTGACGATGGTGCGGTAGGCGGCCTGGTGGTGTTCGGCGTAGAAGAGGTAGCCGTCGATGGTCCGGCGGGCACGCTCGGCACCGGTCAGTTCGGTGTCCGCGCCGGCGCGGGCGACGAGTTCGGCCACCGAGTCCTCGACGATGGCGAGGTAGTAGCCGCGCTTGCTCGTGAAGTAGTAGTAGATCAACCCCTTGGCGACGCCCGCCTGTTTGGCGATGTCGTCCATGGAGAGCGCGTCGTACGGGGTGTCGGCGAACAACTTGCGGCCGATGGCTATGAGTTCGGCCCTGCGGACCTGCGAACGGCCGGTCGCGCCGGGCTGCCGGCCGCGTCCTCGGCCCCGCCCCTCACCGCGCTGTTGACTATTATTCAAATTCGGCCCCAGCCTCGAACTCCCACAGGACGCCCGCAGTATGGCAGACCTGTCTTCGGCACTTCCCTGCGCACGGACGACGTACGGGAGGCACTTCCATGAGCGTGGACACCAGGCCGGAGGGCCGGGTCGACTGGCGCAGGACGGCGGCCGTGGCGCTGCCCGCGGTGGTCGCCGTCGGCGTGATGGCGACGGTCATGGCCCAGGGCGCGCCGGCCGCGTCCTTCGCCGTATCGGGGACCAGCTTCCAGGTCTCCTCCTCCAAGTTGAGCAGCCGGGGCCTCGCCTCCTACGTCCAGACGGACCGGTCGGCGGACGGCAAGGGACACCCGGTGGCGCTGCTCGGAATCGGTGAGGCGACGCTCGCCGACATCTGCCAGGCCGCCCGGGTGGACACCCCGCTGGGCGCGGTGGTCTTCAAGCTGACGGCCGGCGGGCCGGCCGGGCAGGTGACCGCCGGCAATCTCGTGATCGACGGCGAGGACCTCGACGGTGACGCGACCTTCGGCACCGCCCAGATCGGCCGGGACGCCTCCACCCTCGACCGGGTCGACGGGATCAAGGGCGAGCCGGGCAAGTTCGGGCTCCAGGCGGGGAACATCGAGGTGCTGAACGTGAGATCGCACGCCTGGTCCGCCACGGGCGGCAACTTCCGGCTCAAGGGCATGCGGCTGAACGTCACCCTGGACGGCGAGCAGTGCTTCTAGGCAGGGCGCGGCCCGCCCGCCGGCGGCGGCTCCCGCTTCACGGCGCCCGGCGGCGGCTGCGGGCCTGGCGCCGGACCCGGCCCTTCTGGGGCGGGCTGCTGGTGCTGCTGGGCGGGGCGGAGCTGCTGCTGGTCCCGCTCTCCCCGCTGGCGGTGCTGGTCAGCCTCGGCCTGGGCGGGGTCGCGGCGATCGGGATCGGGACCGCGCTGATCGTGGCGGCGCTGTTCCTGTGGTTCCTGCCCGGGACGAGGGCGTACGTCTGCGTCCACGCCCTGCTGCTGTCGGTTCTGTCCTTCGTGGCGACCAACCTCGGCGGCTTCCTGGTGGGGATGCTGCTCGGCGTCGCGGGCAGCGCGCTGGCCTTCGGGTGGACCCCGCGCCCGGAAGGGGCCGGGGAGCCGGGTGGCGCGCCCCGCCCCCGGCGCGGCGCTCCGCGCGTCATGGCCGCCGCGCTGCCGCTCGCGCTGCTGGCGACGGCCACGGCCGGCGCCCCTCAGGCCCGGGCCGCGCAGGCGCCGGTGACCGCGGCCCGCACTCCGCCCACCGTGACCACCTCGCTCTTCGCACCCCAGGGCTTCGCCCTCGCCGGGGTCACCGAGGTCGCCACGGTCGACGGACCGCGCAAGGTGCTGGTGCTGAGGATGGCGGCCGCCTCGCTCAGCGACTACCGGCTGCGTACCCGGGACGGCCGGGACGAGTACGGGCTGACCGCCTCGTCGCTGGAGCTGCGCGGGAACGTGACGCTGTACCTGACCAGGTTCAGCGGGTGCATCGAGGGGCTGCTCTGCGTCACGTTCAGCCCGGAAGGCCTGCCCGCTCCCCCGGTCATTCCCCCGTTCGTCTTCATGACGCGGGTCAGCGCCGAGCAGGCGCTGGTCACCTCGGACGTGATCGTCACGGACGGGCTGCGGCTGGAAGCGTCGTGAGGGCGCAGGCGCGGCGCGGGAGGGTCAGAGCCAGCCGACCTGGGTGACGAACATGGCGACCACGACCACCAGGGTCCAGCCGAGGACGTGTTCCAGCCAGGCGGTGTCCCCGTCGGGGCCGCCGGTGCCGACACGGCGGCGGAGGCGGGCGGCGAGGTCGGGGGCTGCGGTGGTGAAGGCGGAGGCGCGTGCGGTCATGCCGTCCAATGTGGCAGCCTTCGCGGCTTTCGCGGTAGAGACGAGCATCACGGGTGGCGCACCTCACTGCGCGCGCCGTGCCCGCGCGGCGCCGGCGCGACGCCCCCGCGGCGCCGGCCCACGCGTCACGCCCGCCGCGGAAGGCGGCGGGCGTGATCGGGTTCATCGGAGGGGTGGGATATCAGGTGCGCGGATACGGGTGCGTCCGGTCGCCGTCGCCGTCAGGCGCGGCGCATGCGTCCGGCGCCGCGGCGTTCGGGACCGGCCATGGCGGCCATCGCCAGCGCCAGCACGGTTCCGACGACGCCCGCTATGACGTTGCTGACCACCGAGCGGGTCGTGTCCACGTTGCCCGCGATGACCCACGGGGCGATGATCGTCCAGACGGCGATGCCGACGGCGGTCCACGCCATGGCGTGGGTGCGCTCGTACGCGGTACCCAGGCCGCCCATGCACAGGCAGTAGGCCAGGCCTGCGATGAGGTTGTTGACGGCCAGCGCGCTCAGCACGCTGAATCCGGCGATCCACGGCGAGGCCGCGATGTAGAGGCCCGTGATGAGGGCCAGTGCCTCCACTGCCTGCGCGCGGGGTGTGCTGGTGACCTGCTCGAACCGCGTGCGCATCTCAGCGAGGTCCGGGTGGTGTTCGATGCTTGAGTGCGTGGTCATGTCGGACTGCCTCCTGTTGAAGCTGCTCCTACACCCCCTCTGCCCTTTATGTCCCACTTACAACCCATTCGGTGGTGGGCAAATCGGGTGCGCCAGGCGTCGGAGCACACCGACGGACGTCGGAGCACACCGGCGGACCTCAGAGCACGCCGGCCGCGCGCAGGGCCGCGAGCCGCGCAGCGCCCGGACGGGCCGGAACGTAGAGGTAGCAGATCCCTCCGGCGGCCTGGACCTCCTTGCCGGCGGCGTTGAGGCGCCTGGTGCGCAACCAGACCTTCTCCCATTCGGTGCGCCGGTAGACCCGGCGTACGGCGGCGTCGTCCGCCGAGTTGGGGTCGTTGGCGATCACGTCCCCGGCCCCGGTGAAGCCGACGACGGTCATGATGTGGCCGGAGGTGCCGTACCCCGCCCCGGTGAGTTCCTCGGGCAGGAAGGACTGCGAGGTGATGACCGGGATTCCGGCGCGGATCAGGGTTTCCAGGTCAGTGAGGGAGGCGAGCCGGGTCACCACCGCGGCCATGTCCCGGTAGGTCGAGGCGTAGGCGGCGTTGAAGGGCCAGTTGCCGCACCCCTTGTAGGCCGCGTCGTAGGTGGAGCGGGCGGCGTGGCAGACCTGCGGGTCGGAGTAGGAGGGGTCCACCCAGGCCAGGTCCGCGGCAGTGGGCTTGCGGCCCCAGAACTCGATGATCATCTGGGAGGACGTGGGGCTGCACCAGGCCTCGCCGCCGTTGTCGTACTCCGGGTACCGCCCGATGTGGATCTCCTGCGAGTAGCGCGGGACCTTGAGCTCGTGGGCCGTGCCGGAGGGCTTCGAGGGGGGCACGGTGAACCGGTCCGGGACGTCCGAGGCCATGGCTCCGGCCAGCCAGACGGTGGGGCTGACGGCGGTGCCCGGCTTGCGGTACAGGGTCAGGCGCAGTTGCCAGTCCCGCAGGCGCAGACCGCTCGCCTTCGCGGCGGGGTCGACCGCCAGGGTGTCCGTCCACACGGTGGTGCGGCCGTCGCTCTGGCCGTCGACCGAGGTGCGGCGGATGTCGCCCTCGCCGGAGGCCCAGCGGCCCATCACGTACCACGGGGTGGCCGTGCCGTCGCCGTAGGTGGCGCGCAGCTCGACCTGGATCCAGGTACCGGCCGGGGTACGGGCGTTCCACGAGGCGACGGCCTCGGTGGCGGGGACGGCGGAGCGGTGCACGGGGGAGGTCCAGGTGGCGTGGTCCCAGGCGGCGGTCTTGCCGGTGTGCGGGTCGGTGTACTCGGTCCGGCCCGCCGGGGTCGCGATCTCCAGGCCCGGGCGGTCTCCGGCCACGGCCCCGGTACCGCGGTGGGTGCCGGCCTGCCAGTGGGCGTACGAGTACCAGAAGCGGTTGTCGATCGTCGGCGTGGTGGCGCCGCGCTCGCGCTCCCGGTGGGGCGCGGTGGCGGCCGTGGCCTTCCCGCCCGGGACCGTGGCCACGGCGGCGGCCGCGAGGGCTGCGGCGAGCAGGGCCCTGCGCGGGGTGGGTGCGGTCATGGTGGTGGCCCCCTGGGGTCGGTACGGCGGGATCGGCTGCTGCTCCACCCTCCCAGTTCCCGCGCGACGGGTGACGGAAGCCGCGGGACCGTGTCGGAGGCACGCACGTCATAGGCTGGCCGGGTGGAGCAGCCCGAGCAGTCCCCCCTCTCCCCCGGCCGGCCCCTGGGCCCACTCGCGCGGGAGCTCGCCGCCCTGTCGCCCTCGCTCGGGCCGGTCCGGCTGATCGGCGTCGACGGGCACGCCGGATCCGGCAAGAGCACCTTCGCGCAGCGCCTCGCCGAGACCCTGGGCGGAGCTCCCGTGCTGCACCTGGACGAGGTGGCCACGCACGAGGAACTGTTCGACTGGTTCGGGCGGCTCAGCGCCCAGGTCCTGGAGCCGCTCGCCGCCGGCCGGCCCGCGCGCTGGGCCCCGTACGACTGGGTGCTGCGCCGGTTCGGCCCGGAGCGGGTGCTGGAGCCGGTCCCGGTGGTGATCGTCGAGGGCGTCGGGGCGGGCCGGCGGGCCCTGCGTCCGTGGCTGGCGCGGCTGCTGTGGTTGGAGACGCCGCGCGAGGTGTCCTGGGGGCGCGGGCGCAGCCGGGACGGGCGTGAACTTCACGGTTTCTGGGACGAATGGGAGCGCGCGGAGCTCGTGCACTTCTCGGGCGACCCTTCGCGCCCCTTCGCCGACACCCTGGTACGCCAGAGCGGTACGGGATACGAGTGGACTTCCGGGGCTCTTGCGACTGCGCGAACCCCGGCTTCGGTCACCCAACGTCACGGACTCCCCCGGGCCTGAGCGCCGCCCCCGACGGCCCTGCGCCGGGGGTTCCCCGAGCCGCTTGACCTCGCCCCCGCGGCGGCCTTACGTTCTGAATGCGCGGTCCGCAGCGACCGCGGCGGACGCGAGGCCCCCGATTGTTCCCCCGTGATCGGGGGCTTCGTTCTGTCCCGGCGCGGGCCGCGGACGGCCGGCCGCGACCGCGATCCCCTCCACTTCCTTCACGCTGAGTCACCAGTGGGGTCCGCGGGGGCCTCCGGACCCGCGGCTGCCGCACCCTGGGTAAGGAGCGTCACCGCAGGTACGATGCAGCCCTGATTTCATCGGCATGGTGGACAACCCACGGGAGTGATCCGAGGGTTGCCGCGCACCACGGGGGCAGGCTTGTGGGGGATGTGATGGACTTCGGCATGCCGGGCAGCACCCACGCCCCGGCCGAACTCGCCTGGCTGCGCGGGGTCGACGCCTGCACCATGGGCGCCTATCCGCAGGCCGAGGAGGAGTTCCGCACGGCGGTGCGGCTCGATCCCGCGATGGCGGACGCCTGGCTGGGCCTGCACGCGCTCAGGGCGGACACCACCAACGCGCTGCTGCGCATGTACGCGCACCGGGACCGCTTCGGGGAGCAGCGCGCCCGGCACCGCAGGACGCTGAACTCCTGGTACTGGCTGGGCTGGTGGGTGCAGCCGGTGCTGGAGAGCCGCCGCGACCTGCTGCTGGCCCACGCCTCGCACTGGCTGGACGGCCGCCACGTGCCCGAGCTGGACCAGGCGCTGGCCGCCCTGCCCCCGGTCGACACCGATCCGCAGGTCCGCTTCCTGCACGCCTGCCGGGCCTACCTGGTCAAGGACTGGGAGCAGCTGGTGCGGCACACCGAACCGCTGGTGGACGATCCGCAACTGGGCATCGAGGCACGCCTGTTCGGCGGGATGGCCCGGGTCCGGCTGGAGATGTACGGGCAGGCGGAGCCGATGCTGGCGGCGGCGCTGATGCGCTGTCGCAGCGAGCAGCCGCAGCGCAAGGAGCTGCGGTACTGGCTGGCGCGGGCCCACGAGGGGACCGGCCGCAGCGCCGCCGCGCTGCCGCTGTACCGGGCGGTGCACCGGGTGGACCCGGCGTTCATGGACACCGCGGCCCGCTTGACGGCGATCGCCGACAGCAGCGACCCCGACGACATGGCGGGTTACGCGGCCTACGGGCACGTGGGCGAGCAGTTCGCCGGGCACGGGCCCGCCCCGGCCGGCGGGGACCTGGCGGCGGTCGCCCTCGGCGGCGGGGGCGGCGCCCCCGCGCAGGACGTCGCGGCGGACGGCCAGGCGGAGCCGGACCCGCTGCTCCCCGACCCGCCGGAGCCCCGCTTCGGTCCTCCGGACGGGGGCCGGGCGGACGGGACGCGGCACAAGGCGGCGTTACCGGCCCAGGGCGCGCCCGTGGGCCTTCCGGCCGGGCCCGCCGACCCGCGGGCGCTGGCGCAGGCGCTGGCGGAGCTGGAGCGGATGGTGGGCCTGGAGCCCGTCAAACGGCAGGTGAAAGCCCTCTCGGCGCAGTTGCACATGGCCAGGCTGCGGGCGGGCCAAGGCCTCCCGGTGCAGCCGCCCAAGCGGCATTTCGTCTTCTCGGGGCCCTCCGGTACGGGCAAGACCACGGTGGCCCGGATCCTGGGCCGGGTCTTCTACGCGCTCGGCCTGCTGGGCGGCGACCACCTGGTGGAGGCCCAGCGGGCCGATCTGGTGGGCGAGTTCCTCGGGCAGACGGCCGTGAAGGCGAACGAGCTGATCGATTCCGCGATCGGCGGGGTGCTGTTCGTGGACGAGGCGTACAGCCTGTCCAACTCCGGTTACAGCAAGGGTGACGCATACGGGGACGAGGCCTTACAGGTGCTCCTCAAGCGCGCGGAGGACAACCGCGACCACCTCGTGGTGATCCTCGCGGGCTACCCGGCCGGGATGGACCGGCTGCTGAGCACCAACCCGGGACTCTCCTCGCGGTTCACGACCCGAGTGGACTTCCCGAGCTACCGTCCCCTCGAACTGACCTCGATCGGGGAGGTGCTGGCGGACGGCAACGGCGACCGCTGGGACGAGGAGGCGCTGGAGGAGCTGCGCAGCATCAGCGGGCACGTGGTCGAGCAGGGCTGGATCGACGAACTGGGCAACGGCCGGTTCCTGCGCACCCTCTACGAGAAGAGCTGCGCCTACCGGGACCTGCGCCTGGCGGGCTTCGCAGGCGACCCCTCCCGGGAGGACCTCTCCACGCTGCGGCTGGCGGACCTGATGCAGGCGTACGGCGAGGTCCTCTCCGGCCGGGGCCCCCAAGAGCGCCCGGAGCCACCGCCGTTGTAGCGGCGGAGCCGGCGTACCGGGTCCCCGGCGCGCCTTCCGCGGGAGGCGGTTACCCTGCCGGCATGGTGACGGAGGGGGCCGAGGACATCGGCGGGGACCAGGACGGTCAGGACTGGGGTTCCACCCGCTCCTGGGTGCAGAAGCAGCTGTCCGAGGGCGAGTACGTGGAACGGGCCGTGCGGCTGCGCGGCGGGTGGACGTCACAGATGCGCAGGCTGGACCTGCGGGGACCGGATGGGGCGCGCTCTCTGGTCCTGCGGTCCTTCGTCGAGCCGTTCTTCCGCCGGCACGCGGAAGGCCTGCTGTCCCGGGAGGCGGCCGTCCTGCGCCTGCTCGGCGGTACGGACGTGCCCGCGGCCACCCTCGCCGCGGTGGACGCGACGGCGCGGCACTGCGACCACCCCTCCTTGCTGATGAGCCTGCTGCCGGGGACCGTGCGCCTGGACGAGCAGGACGCCGACGAACGCGCCGAACTGCTGGCCCGGCAACTGGTGGGCATCCACCGGCTGCCGGTCACCACGCAACGGCGGCCCCGCACCTATCAGGCGTGGACCTCCCCGGAGCGGGCGGTCCCGCCCGCGGACACGCACAGGCCCGGGCTGTGGCGGCGGGCCGTGGACGTCATCCGCCGCGAGCCGCCCGCCTACCGGGGCTGCTTCCTGCACCGGGACTTCCATCCCGGCAACGTCCTGTTCACCGGGAGCGGCGACGGTCTTCGGATCAGCGGTGTCGTCGACTGGGTGGAGACGTCCTGGGGGCCGGCCGACCTGGACGTGGCGCACTGCTCTACGGCCCTCGCCCTGCTCCACGGCGCTCCCGCGGGCATCCGGTTCGCCGACCGGTACGCCGCCGCCGGAGGGACCCTGGCCGAAGACCGCGCCGAGCACCTCTACTGGAGGCTCCTGGACGCGCTGGGCTTCGCCCCCGATGCCGAGAAGGTGGGCGTCCCCTGGCGCGAGCTGGGCCGCACCGACCTGGCCGCCGGGGTCCTGACCCGCAGGCTCGAGGAGTACGTCCAGGCGCTGTTCGACCGCTACGCCTGAGCGGGGTCGGGATCAGCCGGCCATGGCGTCTTCCGGGGCGGGGGCCCTGCGGGCCGGCGGGGGCGTGCGGTGGGCGGGGTCGCGGACCTCGCCGACCAGCATCTCCAGCACGTCCTCCATGGCGACCAGGCCCAGCACCCGGCCGCCCGGGCCGGCGACCTGCGCCAGGTGGGTGGCGTCGCGGCGCATGACGGTCAGCGCGTCGTCCAGCGGGAGGGTGGAGGACAGGGTCGTCATCCGGCGCCAGACCCGCTGGGGCACTGCCCGCTCCCGCTCCTCCAGGTCCAGTACGTCCTTGACGTGCAGGTAGCCCATGAAGGCGCCGTTGCCGGAGCGGACGGGGAACCGCGAGTAGCCCGTCCGCACGGTCAGCTGTTCGATCTGCCGCGGTGTGACGTCGGGGCCGACGGTGACGAGCCGGTCCCGGGCGAGGAGGACGTCGGTGACGGGGCGGGTGCCCAGCTCCAAGGCGTCCTCCAGGCGCTCCTGTTCGACCGGCTCCAGGAGCCCGGCCTGCCGGGAGTCCTTGAGGAGCCGGCCGAGCTGGGCACTGGTGTACACGGCTTCGACCTCGTCCTTGGGCTCGACCTTGAAGAGCCGCAGGACGAAGGTGGCGCAGGCGCCGAGCGCGGTGGTGACCGGCCCGCACAGGCGGGCGAAGGCGACCAGGCCGGGGCTGAACCACAGGGCGGTCCGCTCGGGGGCGGCCATGGCCAGGTTCTTGGGCACCATCTCGCCGATGACCAGGTGGAGGAAGACCACGGCGGCGAGCGCGACGGCGTAGCCGAGCGGATGGACCAGGCCCTCCGGGACGTGGACGGCCTGGAAGAGGGGCTCCAGCAGCCGGGCCACGGTGGGTTCGGCGACCGCGCCGAGCGTCAGCGAGCACAGGGTGATGCCGAACTGCGCGGCAGCCATCATCCGGGGCAGGTTCTCCAGGCCGTGCAGCACCTGGCGGGCCCGCTTGGAACCGGACGCGAGGGGTTCGATCTGGCTGCGGCGTACGGAGACCAGGGCGAACTCGGCGCCGACGAAGAAACCGTTGGCCAGCACGAGCAGCAGGGCGAAGAGCAGTTGGAGCGCGTTCACCGGCCGACCGCCTCGAGTTCGGCGGGAGCGGTGAGCGGGGCGGTGCGTACGAGCCGGACCCGTTCGGCCCGGTAGCGGCGCACCTGGCGGACGGACAGCCTCCAGCCGGGGAGTTCGGCGCGGTCCCCGGGGGCGGGGATCCGGCCGAGCAGATCGGCGACGAGACCGGCGACGGTCTCGTACGGGCCTTCGGGTACCTCCAGGCCTATCCGGCGCAGGGTGTGCACGCGGCAGCTTCCGTCGGCCTCCCAGGACGGGCGGCCGTCCTCGGCGGGCACGGCTGCCAGCTCGGGGCTGTCGTCCTCCGCGAGGTCGTGTTCGTCGCGGACCTCGCCGACGAGTTCTTCCACGATGTCCTCCAGGGTGACGACACCGGCGGTGCCGCCGTACTCGTCCACGACGACGGCCATCGGCTGTTCGCTGCGCAGCCGCTCCAGCAGCGGCTGCACCGGCAGCGAGCCGGGCACCAGCAGCGGGGCGACGCAGATGCGGGTCACGGTGGTGCGGGCGCGCTCCGCCTCCGGTACGGCGAGGGCGTCCTTGAGGTGGACGACGCCGGTGACCTCGTCGATGCGCTCGCGGTAGACCGGGAAACGGGACAGGCCGGTGGCCCGGGTCAGGTTGAGCACGTCGGCCGCGGTGGCCGTGTGCATCAGGGCGCTGACCTTCACCCGGGGCGTCATGACGTGCTGGGCCGTGAGCCCGCCCAGGGACAGGGTCCGTACGAACAGGTCGGCGGTGTCCTGCTCCAGGGCGCCGGCCTGAGCCGAATGGCGGACCAGGGACACGAGCTCGCCGGGGGTGCGGGCGGAGGCCATCTCCTCGGCCGGCTCCACGCCGAGCGCCCGTACGAGACGGTTCGCCACGGCGTTGAGGGCCGCGATGACCGGCCGGAAGGCACGGGAGAAGGACTGCTGCGGTCCGGCGACGAACCGGGCCACCTGGAGCGGGCGGGAGACCGCCCAGTTCTTCGGGACGAGTTCGCCGACGACCATCTGGACGGCGGAGGCGAGCAGCATGCCGATGACGACGGAGACGCCCGAGACGGCTCCCGCGGGCAGCCCGGTGGCGGCGAGCGGACCGGACAGCAGGGCCGCGAGGGCCGGTTCGGCGAGCATGCCGACGACCAGGGAGGTGATGGTGATGCCGAGCTGGGTGCCGGAGAGCTGGAAGGACAGCTCACGCAGGGCGCTGACGACCGTGCGGGCACGGCGGTCACCGTCGGCCGCGGCGCGTTCGGCCTCGGGCCGTTCCACGGTGACGAGGCCGAACTCGGCCGCCACGAAGAAGCCGTTGGCGAGGATCAGGGCGAATGCCGCCACGAGAAGGAGTAGCGGGATGGTCATGCCGCCGCCTCCACGGGGAGGGCGGCGCGGGTACTACCGGACGATCCGTCCATTGCTGGAGGGAGTCACTCCTCAAGTCGCAGTTGCCCACGGGCCACGGGGTCCCGGGGCCGGTGGGAGGGCGCACAGCTGCGCCCCGCCACCAGGGTAGTCATTGGGATCGCCGCCGCAATGGGACGCAGCGGGGATGCCCGGGGTCAGTGGCCCTTTGTACCGGTTCCGCGGGTTTCGGCCAGCGCGCGCAGGGTGCGCGCGTCGCCGATGGCCCGGGCCCTGGCGATGCCGGGCTGGATGCCGAGGACGGGCAGGCTGGTGCCGTCGCTCAGGTCGAGGAAGACCCACGGGTCGCCCGGACGGAGGTTCACCCGCAGGATCTGCGCCCACTCCAGGCGGCGGGTGCGGGTGAGGTTGACGACGGTGACCCCGGCCTCGTCCGCGACCACCTTGGGGCGGCTGAGCAGCACGAGGACGGAGCTGAGCAGGACCGCGGTGAAGACGAAGCTGATCCGCTCGCCGGGGTGCAGGTTCAGGAGCAGGGCGATCGCCGTGATCGTGACGAAGACGGCGAGGCCGGCGCCCAGCAGCACGGCCCTCGTGCGGGTCGGGCGGAAGGTGACCGGCAGGGCGGGCGGTTCGGGCTGGGCGGCGGCGTCGGCCATGGTGTGCGCTCGGTTCTGCGAGGTTCCGGCAGTGCCGGGTCGTGTCAGTGGCGGGTGGTGTCGGTGACGGCTGGCGTCCGTGACGGGTTGGTGTCCGTGACGGGCAGGGGTGTCAGAGACGGCAGGCGTGGATGGAGGTGGTGAGGATCGCGCGCGCGCCGAGCTCGTACAGGTCATCCATGATCCGCTGGGCTTCCTTGGCGGGAACCATGGCCCGGACGGCGACCCAGCCCTCGTTGTGCAGCGGGGAGACGGTCGGCGACTCCAGGCCGGGGGTGAGGGCGACCGCGCGCTCCAGGTGCTCGGCGCGGCAGTCGTAGTCCATCATCACGTAGCTGCGGGCCACCAGGACGCCCTGGAGGCGGCGCAGGAACTGCTGGGCCTGCGGGTCGGCCGGGTCGGTGCCGTTGCCGCGGATGACGACGGCCTCGGAGGTGAGGATCGGCTCGCCGATGACTTCCAGGCCGGCGTTGCGCAGGCTGGTGCCGGTCTCCACGACGTCCGCGATGATCTGGGCGACGCCGAGCTGGATGGCGGTCTCGACCGCGCCGTCGAGGTGGACGACGGAGGCGTCGATGCCCTTCTCGGCGAGGTGCTTGGCGACGATTCCCTCGTACGAGGTCGCGATCGTCATCCCGGTGAAGTCCTCGGGGCCCTTCGCGGTGCCGGGCAGGGTGGCGTAGCGGAAGGTGGACCGGCCGAAGTTCAGCGGCAGGATCTCCTCGGCGCTGGCGCCGGAGTCGAGCAGCAGGTCCCGGCCGGTGATGCCGATGTCGAGCTTGCCGGAGGACACGTAGATCGCGATGTCCTTGGGGCGGAGGTAGAAGAACTCCACCTCGTTCTCGGGGTCGACGACCACGAGTTCCTTGGACTCCTTGCGCATCCGGTAGCCGGCCTCATGGAGCATCGCCGACGCCGGTCCGGAGAGTGAACCCTTGTTGGGGACGGCGATGCGCAGCATGGGGGCTTCCTTGGGTGCGTAGGTGCGAAAGAGTGGCGCGGGCGGGGGCCCGCGTGAAGAGCTCCGGCCTAGAGGTGCGCGTAGACGTCGTCGAGGGAGATCCCGCGCGCGACCATCATCACCTGGACGTGGTAGAGCAGCTGGGAGATCTCCTCGGCGGCGGCTTCCTTGCCCTCGTACTCGGCGGCCATCCAGACCTCGGCGGCCTCCTCGACGACCTTCTTGCCGATGGCATGGACGCCCTTGCCGACGAGCTCGGCGGTACGGGAGGAGCTGGGGTCGCCGTTGGCGGCCTTGAGCTGGAGCTCGGTGAAGAGCTCTTCGAAGCTCTTGGAGGGTTTGTTCGCCATGATGGTCCTCAGAATAAGGGGTCCCCCGCCGCCACTCAGCGCCAGGGTTCGCTGACGGTCCGCAGGGTCATGGCGGTGGAGACGGCGGCGGTGACCGCTTCGTGCCCCTTGTCCTCGTTCGACCCCTCAAGCCCGGCGCGGTCCAGCGCCTGCTCATCGTTGTCGCAGGTCAGGACACCGAAGCCGACGGGGACTCCGGTGTCGATCGACACCTGTACCAGGCCTTGGGTGACGCCCTGGCAGACGTAGTCGAAGTGCGGGGTGCCGCCGCGGATGACCACACCGAGGGCGACGATGGCATCGTAGCCGCGACCGGCCAGTACCTTCGCCACGACCGGCAGCTCGAAGCTGCCGGGGACGCGCAGCAGGGTGGGCTCGTCGATGCCCAGCTCGTGCAGGGCCCGCAGGGCGCCGTCGACCAGCCCGTCCATGACCTTCTCGTGCCACTGGGCCGCGATCACGGCGACCCGCAGGTCGCCGCAGTTCTTCACGCTCAGTTCGGGTGCGCCCTTGCCGCTCACAGCTCTGCTCCTCGTTGGTCGTGCGTAGGTGGGTGGGGTGGTGACGGGGTTACTGGTTGCCGCAGGCGGAGGTGGTCACGGGCCCTTCCAGCCAGGGCAGGTCGTGGCCCATGCGGTCGCGCTTGGTGCGCAGGTACCGCAGGTTGTGCTCGCCGGCCTCGATCGGCATCGACTCCCGGCCGGCGACGGCGATGCCGTGGCCGACGAGGGCGTCCGCCTTGTCGGGGTTGTTGGTGAGCAGCCGCACGCTGCGGACGCCGAGGTCGGCGAGGATCTGCGCGCCGGCCCCGTAGTCGCGGGCGTCGGCGGGCAGGCCGAGCTCCAGGTTGGCGTCCAGGGTGTCGCGGCCGCGCTCCTGGAGTTCGTACGCGCGCAGCTTGGACAGCAGCCCGATGCCGCGGCCCTCGTGGCCGCGCAGGTAGACGACCACGCCGCGGCCCTCGGCCTGGATGCGGGCCATGGAGGCGTGCAGCTGCGGGCCGCAGTCGCAGCGCTGGGACTGGAAGATGTCGCCGGTCAGGCACTCGGAGTGCATGCGGACCAGGATGTCGCTGCCGTCGCCGACCTCGCCGTGGACGAGGGCGACGTGCTCGACCCCGTCGACGGTGGAGCGGTAGCCGTAGGCCGTGAACGTGCCGAAGGCGGTCGGCAGGTTGACCTCGGCCTCCCGGCGCACGGTCGGCTCGGCGGAGCGGCGGTAGGCGATCAGATCCTCTATGGAGATGATCGTCAGACCGTGCTTGCGGGCGAAGGGGACCAGCTCGGGCAGCCGCAGCATCACGCCGTCCTCGCCGGCGATCTCCACGATGGCGCCGGCCGGGCGCAGGCCCGCGAGGCGGGCGAGGTCGACGGCGGCCTCGGTGTGGCCGTTGCGGACCAGGACGCCGCCGGCCTTGGCGCGCAGCGGGAAGATGTGGCCGGGGCGGACGAAGTCCGAGGGTTCGCTGGTGCCGGCGGCCAGCAGCCGCAGGGTGGTGGCGCGGTCGGCGGCGGAGATGCCGGTGCTGACGCCGTGGGCGGCGCTCGCGTCGACGGAGACGGTGAAGGCGGTCTTCATCGACTCGGTGTTGTGCTGGACCATCTGGGGAAGTTCGAGGCGGTCCAGTTCGGGCCCCTCCATGGGGGCGCAGATCAGGCCGCGGCACTCGCTCATCATGAACGCGATGATCTCGGGGGTGGCCTTCTCGGCTGCGATGACGAGGTCCCCCTCGTTCTCGCGGTCCTCGTCGTCGACGACGACGACCGGGCGGCCTGCCGCGATGTCCCGGATGGCCTGCTCGACGGGGTCGAGGCGGAACGTCTGCGCGTGGAGGTCTTCGGGCACGTCCGGCACGGGCTTGAGGGGGGTCATGCCGTTGCTCCTTCGAGGGCCGGGGCGGTGGTGGTGCGCGAGCGCTGGTACCAGTCGTACGCGCCCCACAGGACGAGTGCGAAGTAGACGACGTAGACGAGGCCGGAGAAGGCCAGGCCGCCCGTGAAGGCGAGCGGGACGCCGACGAGGTCGACGAGGAGCCAGGCCGCCCAGAACTCGACCAGGCCGCGGGCCTGGGCGACCATCGCCACGATGGTGCCGACGAAGATGTAGGCGTCGGCCCAGGGGCTCCACGACAGGTCCGGGAACAGGGTGAAGAGGCCGCCCACGGCGAGGGTGCCGAGGGCCGCTCCGGCGAGGAGCAGGCCGCGCTCGCGCCAGGTGGCGGTGCGGACGGCGATGGAGCCGTCCTGGGCCTGCTGCCTGCCGCGCTGCCAGGCGCGCCAGCCCCATGCGGCCACGCCGATGACCAGGAGCTGCTTGCCGACACCGCCGGAGAGGTGGGCGGAGGCGTAGGCGGCGATGAGGATGAGGCCGGACAGGAGCTGGGCGGGCCAGGTCCAGATGGAGCGGCGCCAGCCGAGCGCGAGGGCGGCCAGGCCCATCAGGTTGCCGATCATGTCGGACCAGATGACCTTCTGGCCGACGATCTCGAAGGCCTCGGTGTTGAGCCAGGTCAGGGCGCTCACTGGGCTTCTCCTTCGGTGCGCAGCGGGTCCACTCCGGCGGCCAGCAGGCGTTCGACGTATTTGGCGAGGACGTCGACCTCCAGGTTGACCGGGTCGCCGGGCTGCTTGCGGCCGAGCGTGGTCAGGGCGAGGGTCGTCGGGATGAGGCTGACCGTGAACCAGTCGGCGGCGGCCTCCACGACGGTGAGGCTGACGCCGTCGACGGTGATGGAGCCCTTCTCCACGACGTAGCGGGACAGGTGGGCCGGGAGGGCTACCTTGACGATCTCCCAGTGCTCGGAGGGGGTGCGGGAGAGGATCTCGCCGGTGCCGTCCACGTGTCCCTGGACCAGGTGGCCCCCGAGGCGTCCGCCGAGCGCCATCGGGCGCTCCAGGTTGACCCGCGAGCCCTTGGCCAGGGCGCCGAGGCTGGAGCGGTTCAGGGTCTCCTGCATGACGTCGGCGGTGAACTCGCCGTCCGCGGTCTCCACGACGGTCAGGCAGACGCCGTTGACGGCGATGGAGTCGCCGTGCTTCGCGCCCTCGGTGACGAGGGGGCCGCGCAGGCGGAAGCGCGAGGCTTCGGCGAGCTGCTCGACGGCGGTGACCTCGCCCAGTTCTTCGACGATTCCGGTGAACACTCAGTGCTCCTTGGGGGCGGTGGTGGGGACGGCAGTGGTGGGGACGGCGGTGATGCGCAGGTCGGCGCCGACGCGGACGGCCTCGGTGATGTCGAGGCGCACCGCCCGGGCGATGGTGGTGATGCCGGCGTCGGCGAGGGCCGCGGGGCCGGAGCCGAGCAGGGCCGGGGCGAGGTAGCCGACGACGCGGTCGACGGCCCCGGCTTCGAGGAAGGCGCCCGCCAGGGTGGGACCGCCTTCGAGGAACACGGAGCGCACCCCCCGGGCGTGCAGGGCCGTGAGGAGTTCGGGGACGGGGACGCGGCCGTCGCGCAGGGGCAGCCGGAGCAGGTCGACGCCGGGCAGGTGCCGGGTGTCGGCGTCCTCGGCGACGACGAGCAGGGTCGGGGCCGCGTCGTCGAGGATGCGGGCTCCGGGCAGGAGGGCGGCGTGCGTGTCGAGGGCGACGCGCAGCGGCTGGGTGGCCCCTTCGACGCCGCGTACGGCCAGGTGCGGGTCGTCGGCACGCAGGGTTCCGCCGCCCACGAGGACGGCGTCGGCCTCGGCGCGCAGCCGGTGGACGTCGGCGCGGGATTCGGGGGAGGTGATCCAGCGGCTGCTGCCGTCGGCGGCGGCGCTGCGGCCGTCGAGGGTGGCGGCGTACTTCCAGGTGACGTGGGGGCGGCCCAGGCGTACGGAGGTCAGCCACGCGATGTTGCCGGCCTCGGCCTCGGCCTCCAGGAAGCCGCCCTCGGTCTGGACGCCGGCCGCGCGCAGGGTGGCGGCGCCGCCACTGGCCTGCGGGTCGGGGTCGGGGACCGCGTAGACGACGCGGGTGACGCCCGCTTCGAGGAGGGCCTGCGCGCAGGGGCCGGTGCGTCCGGTGTGGTTGCAGGGTTCGAGGGTGACGTAGGCGGTTCCGCCCCGGGCGGCGGGGCCCGCGGCGCGCAGGGCGTGGACCTCCGCGTGCGGACCGCCGGCCCGCTGGTGCCAGCCCTCGCCGACGACCGTTCCGGCGGCGTCGGTGATGACACAGCCGACGACGGGGTTGGGGCTGGTGGAGCCGAGTCCGCGGGCCGCGAGGGCGATCGCCCGGCGCATGGCGGCGGCACCCGTCTCGGGTGCGGTCTGCGCGGCGTCTGTCGCCACCGGGTCCTCCTGCCTCATCGGGCACGGACTCCGGGGCCTGTCGGGATACGACAGATGAAGCGGGAAGCACACGCGGGGACGCCGAGGCCGGAAAAGCGGGTCCGCTCGGTGGTATCCCGAGGGATACGCCCGATGGACCGCCGACGGCGGCGTACCGGTGACTGGCCCGCCGCGCACTGCCTCCCATCCGGACTTTAACCGTCGGTCCAGGAATTTCACCTGGTCAACCGGCCGCTGGCTGCGGACGGGTCGCGGACTATAACCGCCGGTTCGGAATTACACCGACCCCGGAGTGCGCTGCTACTGGTACTAGGGCCAGTGTGCCACGGGCGATCTGCGGCCATGCGGGTGAGGCGCTGTGGCCTGGCTCACAAACCGGCCGTTCTTGAGCGCCGCTATTGCGCCACCGGCAGCCCGGCACGCGCCACGCACACACGGTACGTACACCCCGCGCACGCACGCGACGGCACTTTGGTCCAGACCTATTGACGCGGTGGTCTAGTCCTCTTAACGTTCCCTTCATCTTCCCCGGGAGGCGGTCCGTCGGCGTGCGCACGCCACGGGCCAACCAGCGCCACTCCTCCGCACGTTGCCCCACGCTGCCCCAGGTCGTGTCCCGCCATCCTCCCCTCCCCAGGAGGCACCATGCCGTCCCCCACACGTACGAGAGCGATGCTCCTGGCATCCGGCGCAGCGATCGCCGGACTCCTGGCGGCCGGGCTCTCGACGGGCGTCTCCCAGGCCGCCGACAACCAGGGCTGCCGCCCCGACGGGCTGTACACGACGCCCGGTGTCGACGTCCCGTACTGCTCGGTCTACGACTCCGAAGGCCGCGAGAAGATGGGCGCCGACCACCAGCGGCGCGTCATCGGCTACTTCACCGGCTGGCGTACCGGCAAGGACGGCGCCCCCGCCTACCTCGCCGACGACGTCCCGTGGTCCAAGGTCACCCACGTGAACTACGCCTTCGCCCACGTCGGTTCCGACAACAAGATCTCGGTCGGCTCGGACGGCGCCGCCAATGCCGCTACCGGGATGACCTGGCCCGGCGTCGCCGGAGCCGAGATGGACCCGGCCCTCCCCTACAAGGGCCACTTCAACCTGCTGAACAAATTCAAGAAGCAGTACCCGAACGTCAAGACGCTGATCTCGGTGGGCGGCTGGGCGGAGACCGGCGGTTACTTCGGCGACGACGGCAACCGCGTCGCCTCCGGCGGCTTCTACTCGATGGCCACCAACGCCGACGGCTCCGTCAACCAGGCGGGCATCGACACCTTCGCCGACTCCTCCGTCGCGTTCATCCGCAAGTACGGCTTCAACGGCGTCGACATCGACTACGAGTACCCCACGACGATGAAGGACGCGGGCAACCCGCTGGACTGGCAGCTCTCCAACGCCCGCCGGGCCGGGCTGGTCAAGGGCTACGCCGCGCTGATGAAGTCGCTGCGCGAGAGGCTCGACCGCGCGGGCGCCGCCGACGGCAGGCACTACCTGCTCTCGGTGGCCGCGCCCTCCTCCGGGTACCTGCTGCGGGGCATGGAGACGTTCCAGATGCAGAAGTACCTGGACTACGTCAACATCATGTCCTACGACCTGCACGGCGCCTGGAACGAGTACGTCGGCCCCAACGCCTCCCTCTTCGACGACGGCAAGGACGGCGAACTGGCCGCCGCGGGCGTCTACTCCACCTCCCAGTACGGCGGCATCGGCTACCTGAACTCGGACTGGGCCTACCACTACTTCCGCGGCTCGATGCCCGCCGGCCGGATCAACATGGGCCTGCCGTACTACACCCGCGGCTTCAAGAACGTGCAGGGCGGCACGGACGGCCTGTGGGGCAGGGCCCCGGCCACGAGCTGTCCGGCAGGTGCGGGACTGACCAAGTGCGGTGACGGCGCGGTCGGCATCGACAACCTCTGGCACGACCTGGACACGGCGGGCAAGGAATCCCCGGCCGGCTCCAACCCGATGTGGCACGCGAAGAACCTGGAGAAGGGCGTCGTCGGCGACTACGTCACGAAGTACGGCTTCCCCGCGAACACCTCGCTGACCGGCACCTACGTCCGCAAGTACGACTCCACGCTGGTGGCTCCGTGGCTGTGGAACGACCAGAAGAAGGTCTTCCTGTCGACGGAGGACGAACAGTCCGTCGCAGCCAAGGCCGACTACGTGGTGGACAAGGGAATCGGCGGCACGATGGTCTGGGAACTGGCGGGCGACTACGGCTACAACGCCGCCAAGGGCCAGTACGAGATGGGTGACACGCTCACCACGACGATGTACGAGAAGTTCAAGTCGGCCGCGCCCTACGGGGCGAAGACGGCGGGCAGCGCGCTCCCGGCGCGGGCCGTGGACATCAAGACGGAGTTCACCGAGTTCAAGCTGGGCGACTCCAACTACCCGATCACCCCCAAGCTCAAGATCACGAACAACACGAAGACCACGCTGCCCGGCGGCACCGAGTTCCAGTTCGACTACGGGACCTCGGCCCCGGCCAACGCCTCCGACCAGTCCGGATTCGGCACCAAGGTGATCAGCGCCGGCCACACCGGCAACAACGTCGGCGGCCTCAAGGGCGACTTCCAGCGGGTCTCGCTGAAACTCCCGGCCTGGCAGACGCTGGCTCCCGGCGCCTCGGTGGACCTGGCGTTCAACTACTACCTGCCTGTCTCCACACCCTCCAACTGGACGGTGAACATCTCCGGCACCGCCTACGCCCTCGCCGGCGACCTGGCGCGCGGCACGACGGTGGTCGAGCCGGGCGGCACCCAGCCCCCGACGACGCCGCCCACGACCCCGCCGACCACTCCCCCGACCACCCCGCCGACCACTCCCCCCGGGGGGACCTGCACCGCCCCGGCGTACGTCGCGGGCACGGTATACAACAGCGGGAACCTCGTCTCCCACAAGGGCCACACCTGGAAGGCCCAGTGGTGGACGCAGAACGAGGAGCCCGGCACCACGGGCGACTGGGGCGTCTGGAGGGACCAGGGCGCCTGCTGACACGCGCAGGTGAGTGACGGTCAGGACCCGGTGGCCCCGCGGCCACCGGGTCCTCCCGCGTACGCTGCCGACGTGAGCACGCCTGTAGCCGCCTCCGCGGCCGACTTCGAAGAACACCGGGGCCGGATGTTCGGCATCGCCTACCGGATGCTGGGCTCCGCGCACGAGGCCGAGGACACCGTCCAGGACGCGTACCTGCGCTGGAGCGCGGCCGACCGGGGCGACGTCGAGCACCCCGGCGCCTGGCTCGCGAAGACGGTGACCCGCCTGTGCCTGAACCGGCTGACCTCGGCCCGGGCCCGGCGCGAGGAGTACGTCGGCCCCTGGCTCCCGGAACCGGTGCTCACCTCGGACGGCACGCTCGGCCCACTGGACTCCGCGGAGCGGCGGGACAGCGTCTCGATGGCCCTGCTGGTGCTGCTGGAGCAGCTCACACCGGTCGAGCGGGCGGTGTACGTGCTGCGCGAGGCCTTCGCGTACGGGCACCGGGAGATCGCCGGGCTGCTCGACATCACCGAGGCCAACTCCCGGCAGCTGTACCGGCGTGCGGCCCAGCGGGTGGAGGCCCCGCGTCCGCGCTTCCGGCCGGACCCGCAGCGCTGGCAGGGCCTGGTGGACACCTTCATGGCGGCCGCGCGCGACGGGGACGTGGCACGGCTGGAGACCCTGCTGAGCGCCGACGTCCGGGTGGTGTCGGACGGCGGCGGGGTGGTCAGCGCGGCCCGGCGGCCGGTCGTGGGCCGGGACAAGGTGGCCCGGTTCCTGGTGGGCGTCCTGAACAAGTACGCGGCGGACCTGCCGGTCGCCCCGGCGGAGGTCAACGGGATGCCCGCGCTCGTGTTCGGCGAGCTGGGGGTGCTGGTCGTGGAGTTCGGGGACGGGCCGGACGGGCTGGTGACCGGCATGCGGGCCGTGCTGAATCCGGAAAAGCTGGAGTTCCTGCGGCGGCAGCTGTCACATCCGGGGAGGCCGTCCGGTCCTGGCTGGTGAACACACCTCTACCGGGAAGGAAGACCCCATCATGAGCACGATCCTGGTCACCGGAGGCACCGGCACCGTCGGGGCGCTCGTCGTCACCCGGCTGCGGGACGCGGGCCACGAGGTCCGTGTCCTGAGCCGGCACTCGCAGGAGTACCCCGTCGACCTCCGGGACGGCAGCGGACTGGACGCGGCGATGGCGGGCGTCGAGGTCGTCGTGCACTGCGCGAGCTCACCGCGGGGCGGTGACGACGTGGCGGCGGGGCACCTGATCGAGGCGGCCCGGCGGGCGGGGACCGTGACCAACATCGTCTACATCTCGATCGTCGGGGTGGACGTGGTGCCGTACGGCTACTACGTGACGAAGCTCAAGGTGGAACGGATGCTGGAGGAGTCGGGGCTGGGTCTCACGATCCTGCGGACGACCCAGTTCCACGACCTGGTGGCGCGGGTGGTGGACGTGATGGGGAAGCTGCCGGTGGTACCGGTGCCCAAGGGGGTACGGATGCAGCCGATCTCGGTCGGGGAGGTCGCGGACCGGCTCGCGGAACTGGCGGTGCCGGTGCCGGCGGGGCGGGTCCCGGACATGGGCGGCCCGGAGATCCACTCGCTGTCGGACCTGGCCCGCGCCGGCCTCGCGGCGACGGGCCGCCGCCGCCGCGTACTGGACGTCCCGCTGGCGGGCAAGGCCTACGCGGCCTTCCGCCGCGGCGGCCACCTGACCCCGACCCGCGCGGTGGGCCACCAGAGCTTCGCTGAATACCTGAAGACCCCCCACTGACCACCCCCGCCCGGCCCCGCCGGCATCTGGGCCGGCCCATCCGGCCCCGCCGAACCCCTCCCAGCCCCGCCGGCGTTTGAGGCGCGGGGTGCGGGGCGGAGCCCCGCGGGGCCCGGCGCAGCCGGGACCGCTCGCGCCGCGGCGCCGCACCGCACCTCGGGCGGCCCCGGGCCGGGCACGGGCCGGGCACGGGCCCCGTCCTCGCCGCGGCAACCACCGGTAGGTTGTCGGCATGACGACCGGGCCCGCCCCCACCCCCACCCGCCTGCGCAGCGCCCGGCTCGCGATCGCCGCCGTCTTCTGCGTCCACGGTGCGGTCACCGGCTCGTTCGCCACCCGCATCCCCTGGATCCAGGAGCACGCCGGGCTCGGCGCGGGCACGCTGGGCCTGGCCCTCGCCTTCCCCGCCCTCGGCGCCGCCCTCGCGATGCCGCTCGCCGGCCGGATCAGCCACCGCTTCGGGACGCGTACCGCGCTGCGCGGCCTGCTGGTCCTGTGGACCGCGTCCCTCGTCCTGCCGGGCCTCGCCCCCGGCCTGCCCGCCCTCTGCGGCGCCCTGTTCGTCTACGGCGCCACCTCCGGCATGTCCGACGTGGCGATGAACGCGCTCGGCGTGGAGACCGAGGACCGGCTCGGCCGCTCGATCATGTCCTCCCTGCACGGCATGTGGAGCGTGGGGGCCCTGATCGGCTCGGCCGCCGGTACGGTCGCCGCGCACGCGGGTACCGATGCCCGGCTGCACCACCTCCTGGCCGCGCTCGCCCTGACGGCGGCCGGGCTGGTCGCCGTGCACGGGGTCCTGGATCCGGGCGGTGACGCGCAGGCCGAGGCGCCCCCGCACTTCACCCTGCCGCCGAAGTCGGCGCTGCTCATCGGCGCGGTCGGGTTCTGCGCCGTCTTCGCCGAGGGCGCGGACCTGGACTGGTCCGCCGTCTACCTGCGCGACGTACTGCACACCGACGCGGGCCTCGCGGCCGCCTGCACCACCGCGTTCGCACTGACCATGGCCGTCGCACGGCTCTGCGGGGACCGGGTGGTGGACCGCTTCGGCCCGGTGCGCACCGTGCGGGCGGGCGGCGTACTGGCCACCGCGGGCGGGCTGTCGGTGGTCGCGGTCCGGCATCCGGCGGGGGCCCTGGCGGGATTCGCCCTGATCGGGCTCGGCATCGCCGTGGTCGTGCCGCTGGCCTTCGCCGCGGCGGCGCGGAGCGGGCCCGCTCCGGCGCAGGCCATCGCCGGGGTGGCGACGATCACGTACACCTCGGGCCTGATCGCGCCGTCGGCGATCGGGGCGGTGGCCGACGCGACCTCGCTCGTGGTGTCGTTCGGGCTGGTCACGCTGCTGGCGTTCGGCCTGGTCGCGGGGGCGGCGGTGCTGCGGCGCGGGCCGGCGGGCGAGGGCGGCCGCGGCCCCGCCGCTCAGGACGAACCGGCCGCCACCCGGCCGTAGGATGTCCGCTGGCTCGCGCGGGTGGTTGACCGGCTGCAGCCGATATCGGTGACCGGTCGGCGGAACGGAAGTGGTGGACATGGGCTTCGGCGTGGGCTGGACCCTGCACGGGGACGGGCGGACCCCCGCACCCGGCGCGGTGGTCCGGCCGGACGAACGGCTGTCGTGGCCGCGTACCGCCGGGCTCGGCGCCCAGCACGTGGTGGCGATGTTCGGCGCCAGCTTCGTCGCTCCGGTCCTCATGGGCCTGGACCCGAACCTCGCCATCATGATGTCGGGTGTCGCGACCGTCGTGTTCCTGCTGGCGACGCGCGGCCGGGTGCCTTCCTACCTGGGCTGTTCCCTGTCCTTCGTGGGTGTCGCCGCGGCGATCCGGGCGGGCGGCGGGGACAGCGCCGTCGTCACGGGCGCGGTGTTCGTGGTCGGGGCGGCGCTCTTCCTCGCGGGTCTGGCCGTACAGCGCTTCGGGGCGCGGATCATCCACGCGGCGATGCCTCCGGTGGTCACGGGCGCCGTGGTGATGCTGATCGGCTTCAACCTGGCTCCGGTGACGGCGTCGACGTACTGGCCGCAGGACCAGTGGACGGCGTTGCTGGTGATGCTCTTCACCGGGCTGGCCGTGGTCTGCCTGCGCGGCTTCTGGTCGCGGATCGCGATCTTCCTGGGGCTGCTCTTCGGGTACGCGATCTCCTGGGTCTTCGACCTCGTCTTCGGCAAGATCCACTCGACGGTGGGCGGCGGGCCGGCGGTCGACCACTGGCGCCTGGACCTCTCGGGGGTCGGCGAGGCGGAGTGGATCGGGCTGCCGTCCTTCCACGCCCCCGCCTTCGAATGGTCGGCGATCCTCATCGCGCTGCCCGTCGTCATCGCGCTCATCGCGGAGAACGCGGGACACATCAAGGCCGTCGGGGAGATGACCGGCGACCCGCTCGACGACAAGCTCGGTACCGCCATCGCGGCCGACGGCGCGGCCTCCATGCTGTCGACCGCGCTCGGCGGCCCGCCGAACACCACGTACTCCGAGAACATCGGCGTCATGGCGGCGACGCGCGTCTACTCGACGGCGGCGTACTGGGCGGCGGCGGGCTTCGCCCTGCTGTTCGGCCTGTGCCCGAAGTTCGGGGCGGTCGTCGCGGCGATCCCCGGCGGGGTGCTCGGCGGCATCACCGTGGTCCTCTACGGGATGATCGGCCTGCTCGGGGCGCAGATCTGGCTGAACGCCCGGGTGGACCTGCGCAATCCGCTGAACCTCGTACCGGCCGCCGCGGGCATCATCATCGGCATCGGCGGGGTCGAGCTGCACATCACTGGCACGTTCGAGCTGGGCGGCATCGCGCTCGGCACGATCGTGGTGATCACCGGCTACCACACGCTGCGGTACTTCGCCCCCGCGCACCTCAAGGAGCAGCGGCCGCTGCTCGACGCGGGTGCCTCCGGCTACGACGACCCGGAGTCCGGGGACAAGCGCGGTTGACGGTGTTTCGCCCGAACCGGGGAAGGCCACGGCCAAGTTCCCCGATCGGGCGGTCCGGGCTGCGACGCTGCCTCCCATGGAAGCGGTGCTCGCGCGGATGCGCGCCCTGGACGAGCGGCTGCCCGCGCGGGACGGTGTCGCGGTCTTCAACCGGGTCTACCTGACGGTGACGGAGGCGCTCCAGCGGCGCGTCCGGGACGGGGACTTCCCCGCGCCGCGCCGGGCCCAGACCCTCACGGTCCGCTTCGCCGAGCGCTATCTGGCGGCGGTGGAAACGGACCGGGCCCCGGCCTGCTGGCGGCCTCTGCTCCAGTACCGCCGCCACCCCGGCGTGCGCCCGCTCCAGCACGCGCTGGCCGGGATCAACGCGCACATCGGCCACGACCTGGCGCTGGCGGTGGTCTCCACCTGCCGCCGCCTGGACTGCGAACCGGCGGCCCTGGAAGCGGACTTCGACCGGGTCGGGGACGTGCTGGTCTCCTTGGAGGAACGCATCCGCGAGGACCTGATGCCCGGCCCCGACCTGCTGGAGGTCGCCGATCCGCTGACGCACCTGCTCGGCTCCTGGAGCCTGGACCGCGCCCGCTCGGGCGCCTGGGCGGCGGCCCGGCTCCTGTGGACGCTGCGCGGCGCCCCGGAGCTCGCCGAGGAGTTCCGCGAGTCCCTCGACGCGGGCGTCGGCCTGGTGGGCCGGTGCCTGCTGACTCCGACGGCGCCGGTTCCCCGTACGGCCCGCGCCTTCGCCACGTGAGGGTTCCGCGGCGCCGGGCATGAGAACGGGCCGCCGCCGCGCCGGGGGAAGCGCGGGGGCGGCCCGTGATCAGGGGCCGGGGACCGGTCAGTCCTCGGGGAGTTCGACCGGGGCGATCTCGTCGTAGACGTCGCCCGGGCCGGGGTTGGTGGAGTCGGTGGAGCCGCCCAGGTGGTGCATCACGCCCCAGACCGCGTTGAGGGCCGTCTGGACCGCACCCTCGGCCCAGCCCGCCGTCCAGGAGATGTCGTCGCCCGCGAGGAAGATGCCGCGCTTGTCCTCGGGGAGGCGGTCCTGCATGAAGTGGGTGAACAGGCGGCGCTGGTAGCGGTAGTGGCCGGGCAGGTTGGCCTTGAACGCGCCCATGAAGTAGGGCTCGTTCTCCCAGGACACGGTCACCGGGTTGCCGATGATGTGGCGGCGGATGTCGACCTTCGGGTAGATCTCGCCGAGGGACTTGAGCATGACCTCCATCCGCTCGTTCGCGGACAGCGGCAGCCACTTGAGGCTGTCGTCGCACCAGGTGTACGACAGGCAGATGACGGCCGGCTGGTCCGGGCCGTTGTCCAGCAGGTAGGTGCCGCGGGTCATGCGGTCCGTCAGCGTCATCGACATGACGTCCCGGCCCGTCGGGTTCCCCGCGTCGTCGACGGCCTTGTCCAGCCAGAACGGCCTGTCGACGGGGATGAAGAGCTTGCTGGACTCCATGTAGTGGGTGCGCTCGATCGCCGTCCAGTGGTCGATCGGGAAGAGCGTGTCGTCGCACTCGATCTTCGACAGGAGCATCCAGGACTGGGCCGTGAAGATCGCGGCGCGGTACGTGCGGATGTCGCCGGAGGCGTCGGTGACCGTGATGCGGTTGCCGGCGGTGCGGTGCAGGCGGGTCACGGCCGGGCGCGGGGTGCCGTCGTGCAGGGACGACAGCGAGGTGCCCTGGGCCCAGTGGACGATCTTCTCGGGCTCGCGCTCCCACAGGCGCAGCGGCAGCTGCTGCGAGCCGCCGACGATGCCGCGGTGGTGGTCGTCGGCCTCGGTGTAGACGACGCGCAGGATCTCCAGGATGGAGTTCGGGAAGTCGGTGTCCCAGCCACCGGTACCGAAGCCGACCTGCCCGAAGATCTCGCGCTTGCGGAAGGACTGGAAGGCCTCGGACTTGCAGAGGAAGCCGTAGAAGGTCTCGTCGTCGAGCTTCTCGACCAGCTTGGCCCAGATCTCGCGGATGCGCGGGACGTCCCGCTCGCGCATCGCGGTGTTCATGTCGGAGAAGTCGGCGCCCTCGTCCAGGCAGGCGTTCCAGGCGGCGGACACGTCGCGGTAGATCTGCGGGAGGTCCGCGATGGTCTCGGCGTAGTGCGTCTCGCCCTTGAGGTCGACGACCGTGGAGGGGGTGGACTCGGCGAGCGGGTTCGGGAAGGGCTCCGTCACCAGGCCGACGAGGTCGATGTAGTGCTGGAGGGCGGTGGAGGAGGGCGGGAAGCGCATGGCGCCCATCTCCGCGGTCAGGCCCTCGGTGCCGGCGCCCTCGAAGCCGACGGTGCGCAGGCGGCCGCCGATCTGGTCCGCCTCGTAGACGACGGGCTTGAGGCCCATCTTCATCAGCTCGTAGGCGGAGATGATGCCGGAGAGCCCGCCTCCGATGACGGCGACCTCGGTGCCGAACTCGGTCGCCGGTATCTGGCCGAGCCCCGCCGGGTGGGCGAGGAAGTCGTCGTACGCGTACGGGAAGTCCGGACCGAACATGGTGATCGGGGGCTGTCCGTCGCTGTGCGGGACGGCGGGGGGCACCGTGGACGTCATGGGGGTACGGCTCCTTGCGAACGGACTGTGCGGCAGGTGGTGGGTGCGGGCGGGGGCGGCCCGGGGAGGTCAGACGAGGGAGGCGTAGAGCCCCGGGCGGCGGTCGCGCAGGTACGGGTTGGTCTCGCGCGAGACCCGCAGCAGCTCCGGGTCGACGTCGCCGAGGACCATCTCCTCGCCGCGGCCGGCCCGGGTGCGGGTGACCCCGTCGGGGCTGGCCAGGCAGCTGAGGCCGACGAACTCGAATTCGCCCTCGGGGCCGGTCCGGTTGACGTACGCGACGTACATCTGGTTCTCGAAGGCCCGTACCGGGACCAGCTGTTCGGCGACGAACTGGAACGGGTGCATCTGCGCGGTCGGGACCAGGAGGAGGTCGGTCCCGGCGAGCGCGTGGGCCCGGACGTTCTCGGGGAACTCCACGTCGTAGCAGATCATGATGCCGACGCGGAGGCCGTTCAGGTCCGCCTGGACGACGGGGGCGTCGCCGGGGGTGAAGGCGTCCTGTTCGAAGCAGCCGAAGAGGTGGGTCTTGCGGTAGTTCGCCAGCGCGGTCCCGTCGGGGCCGATGAGCTGGGCGGAGTTGTAGACCGCCCCGCCCGCCCGCTCCGGGTAGCCGTACAGGACGGCGACGCCGTGGCGGCGGGCGATCTCGCCGATGGCGACGGCGGACGGGCCGTCGGCCGCTTCGGCGAGCCCGGGGATGTCCTGGAGGTCCAGCGCGTAGCCGGTCAGGAACATCTCCGAAGTCACGAGGAGCCCGGCCCCGCCCTGTGCGGCGCGCGACGCGGCCTCGTCGAGCCTCTTGAGGTTCCCGGCGGGATCGCCGAGGACTCCGGAGCTCTGGAGGAGAGCGGTGCGCAGCGGGGGCATGGGCGTACCTCTGTGACGGGTGGGGAGGGTGTCCTTAGACGGTACGTTCGTCCGTTCGACCGCGACAAGATGTCTCCGTTGCGCTCGGAGCATCGATTCGTTGCGTATTTCGCAGCCGGTACGGAGATTCGTTGCGCGGGGCCTTCACGGCTGGGCCCCTGGGCGTCGGCGGCGTAGCTACGAGGGTACGCGGGGGCGGACGCCGGACGGTGACGAGCCCCCGGTCAGCCGGGCATAAACCGCCCCTCGCGGACGCTGACGCCCTTGGCCCTCCCCCCGACCCGAAGGATCCGGCACTCCATGTCCCCCGACTCGGACACCCTCACCGCCACCGGCGCCCACCCCCTCGACAACCCGGTCTGGGCCGCCCTCACGGGTACGCACCGGGACTTCGCCGAGGTGGCCGGCCGCGCGGCCCGCTACCAGCCGGACGCCAACGCCTTCGCCGCCCTCGCCGACCCGGCGGACCCGCTGGCCTGGGCGGACCTGGCGTCACTGGTCGGGCCGGGCCGGGAGGTGTGGCTCACCGGCCTGCCGACGCCCCCCGACGGGTGGCGGACGCTGCGCTCCATCCCGGGCGTGCAGCTGGACGGCCGCGAGGTACGGGCCGAGGCCGACCCGGAGGCGGTCCGGCTGGGCCCGGCCGACGTACCCGAAATGCTGGAGCTGGTGCGCCTCACCCAGCCGGGCCCGTTCGCCGTGCGCACCGTGGAGCTGGGCACGTACCTCGGGATCCGGCGCGGGGGCCGGCTGGTCGCGATGGCCGGGGAGCGGATGCGGCCGCCCGGCTGGTCGGAGATCAGCGCGGTGTGCACGCATCCCGGCCACCGGGGTGAGGGCCTGGCCGGGCGGCTGGTCCGCGCGGTGGCCGCCGCCGTGCGCGAGCGCGGGGACGTCCCCTTCCTGCACGCGGCCGCCGCGAACACCGGCGCGATCCGGCTGTACCGGTCGATGGGGTTCACCCTGCGCCGCGAGCCGGTGTTCATCGGGCTGCGCACCCCGGGCGCCGGGCCGGACGCGGACCCGGCCGGGGAGAGGAAGCCGTAACGCGGGTTCGTCGAGTACGGCCGGCGGCGGTGGGCCGGAAGACGGGGATTCCCGTACGGGAGAAGGGGCTTCGGTGCGGGAGAAGGGGTTTCAGTGCGCGGGGAAGGGTCACACGCGCTGGTACCGACGACTTCCCACGGAAAGGAACCGCCATGTCCGACGTCTCCCGCCTGCCGGGTTCCGCCCACCACTACTGGCAGTGGCAGTCCCGCGCCGCCTGTAGGGACCTGGGTTCCGGCCGGTTCTTCCACCCCGCCGGTGAGCGGGGCGAGGACCGCGAGGTCCGGGACGAGGCGGCCAAGCGCGTCTGCGCCGGATGCCCCGTGCGCGCGGCCTGCCTGGAGCACGCGCTGACGACCCGCGAGCCTTTCGGGGTGTGGGGCGGCCTCACCGAGGAGGAGCGCCGGGCCCTCCTCGACGCGCACGCGCCGGCCCGCGTCAAGCAATCGGCCTAGGCGGACCGCCCAGGGGTCAGGCCGGGGCGCCGGAGGTGAAGCGGCGCAGCAGCGGGGAGAGGACCAGGACCGACTTGGTGCGCTCTACGAACGGCTCGCCCGCGATGCGCTCCAGGACCCGCTCGAAGTGCCGCATGTCGGAGGCGAAGATCTGGACGAGGGCGTCCGCGTCGCCGGTGACGGTCGACGCGGACACCACCTCGGGGTACCGCTCCAGGCCGCGCCGGATGTCGTCCGGCGAGGTGTTGTGGCGACAGTAGATCTCGATGAAGCCCTCGGTCTCCCAGCCCATGGCGGCCGGGTCCACACGGACGGTGAAGCCGGTGATGGCTCCTTCCGCGCGCAGCCGGTCCACGCGCCGCTTGACGGCGGGGGCGGAGAGCCCGACCTCGGAGCCGATGTCCGCGTAGGAGCGGCGGGCGTCCTCGGCGAGGGCGTGCACGATGCGTTCGTCGAGATCGTTCAGTCGCACTGCGGGTGGATCACTTCTCTGCCGTGGCCAATCGGGAGCGGCGGATGCCGTACAGGAAGTAGACCACGAGGCCGACGGCCATCCAGACACCGAACGCGACCCACGTGGCGCCCGGCAGGCTGTACATCATGTAGGCGCAGGCGAGGAAGCCGAGGATCGGCGTCACCGGGAACAGCGCCACCTTGAAGGTGCGCGGCATGTCGGGCTTGGTGCGGCGCAGGATGACGACGGCGACGTTGACCAGGGCGAAGGCGAAGAGCGTGCCGATGCTGGTGGCGTTCGCCAGCTCGCCGAGCGGGATGAAGGCGGCGAGCGCGCCGCAGAACAGCGAGACGATCACCACGTTGGCGCGCGGGGCGCCGGTCTTGGCGTCGACCTTGGCGAAGACCTTCGGGACCAGGCCGTCGCGGGACATCGCGAAGAGGATGCGGGTCTGGCCGTAGAGCACGGCGAAGACGACGGAGGCGATGGCGACGACCGCGCCGGCGGCGAGGACGACGCCCCAGACGCTGGTGCCGGTGACGTTGGTCATGATCTGGGCGAGCGCGGCCTCGGTGCCCTCGAAGTCCTGCCAGGGCATGGCGCCGACGGCGACGAAGGCGACGAGGACGTAGAGGACCGTGACGATGCCCAGCGAGAGCATGATCGCGCGCGGCAGGTCCTTCTTCGGGTTCTTGGCTTCCTCACCGGCGGTGGAGGCGGCGTCGAAGCCGATGTAGGAGAAGAAGAGCGTGGAGGCGGCGGCGCTGATGCCGGTGACGCCGAGCGGTGCCAGCGGGGTGTAGTTGCCGGACTTGATGCCCATGACGCCGATGCCGATGAAGAGCACGAGCGTCACGATCTTCACGCCGACCATGATCGAGTTGATCGTGGCGCTCTCCTTGGCGCCGCGCATCAGGAAGACCATCGCGAGCAGGACCACGACCAGCGCGGGCAGGTTGATCCAGCCGCCCTCGCCCATCGGGGCGGCGAGCTTCTCCGGGAGGGTGACGCCTATGGTCCCGTCGAGCAGTTCGTTGAGGTACTGGCCCCAGCCGACGGCGACCGCCGCGACGGACACCGCGTACTCCAGGACCAGGCACCAGCCGCAGATCCAGGCGATGAACTCGCCCATGGTGGCGTAGGAGTACGAGTACGAGGATCCCGACACCGGGACGGACCCGGCCAGTTCGGCGTAGGACAGGGCCGAGAACAGCGCGGTCAGGCCCGCGATGACGAAGGAGATCGTCACGGCCGGGCCGGCCTTGGGAGCGGCTTCGCCGAGGACGACGAAGATGCCGGTGCCCAGGGTCGCGCCGATGCTGATCATCGTGAGCTGCCACATGGTGAGCGAGCGGCGCAGCGATCCGCCCTCACCCTGGCCGCCCTCGGCGACCAGCTGCTCGACCGGCTTGCGGCGCAGCAAAGGATGGGCAGGCTTGCTGGGCTCGGACGTGAGCGGTGGCGCCTGGCCGGTTTCGAGCACGAAAGGACTCCTTTGACACTGCGGATGGGGACTCTCAGGCGTCGACCGCAGCGGTCCGGAGCAGGAACAGGCGAGCAGGAGCCTGCCTGGGCATGGGGGGACCGCCGAGCAGGCGGTCCTCGCCACTCCACGTACAGCGAGTGAGCCTACGAGCTGAGTGATACCGCCCGTAATGCACCATCCTTGCACATTGCCGCACGATCGTTGCGCGGATCTGTCCCAGATGGCCCTTTGTTGCGCGGGGACGATCGATCACTGCGCAGACCGCTTCCGCGTCCCATTTCCACGGGTTCGCCCGCGCGGCGGTCGAAGTCCTCGATGCGGGGTACGAATCGAAGCGGTTCCCGCACCCGAGACCGGAGGCGATGCGTGAGAGCAGTGAGCGGCGCGGACGAGGCGTGGCAGGACCCCGGGAGCGGCGCGGACGACGCGTGGCAGGACCCGGGCCCCTTCCTGCGCGGGGTCGCCTGGCTGGACGAGGGCCGGCCGGTGCGCGCGGACCCGGCGGACACCATGCGGCTGCCCTGGGACACCGGCGAACGGGCCGCGCTGCCCATCGGGGTCCGGCTGGAGTTCACCGCCGATCGGGCCCGCGCCGTGGAGATCCGCTACCGGGCGACCGTGCCCGGCCCCACCGACGCGCTGCGTGACATCGCGCACGGCTTCGCCCTGTGGGACCGGCACGGGGCGGTCCACGAGGTGTGGACCGAGCCGGCCGCCGAGGCCGTGGTCCGGATCGACCTGCCCGGCGGGGGCGGACCGTTCACCGTCCACCCGCCGGAGGCGCAGTCGCCGCTGGTGCTCGGCCTGCGCGGGATCGGCGGCCCCCTGGCCCCCGCCCCGCGGGTCCCGCGCTGGGTGGTGCACGGAGACTCCATCACCGAGGGCTGGTGGTCCACGCGCCCCGCCCACGGGTGGGCGGCCGTCGCCGGCCGGGAACTGGGCTGGGACACCGTCAACCTCGGGTACGCGGGCGCCGCACGGGGGGAGATGGCCACCGCCGAACAGCTCGCGCGGCTCCCCGCCGACGCCCTGACCCTCGCCTTCGGCACCAACTGCTGGTCCCGGGTGCCCTTCTCCGCGCCGATGCTCTACGAGACCACGCGCGCGTTCCTCGACCTCGTCCGGCAGGGCCACCCCCAGACCCCGCTGCTGCTCCTGTCCCCCGTACTGCGCCCCGAGGCGGAGCGCACCCCGAACCGGCTCGGCGCCACCCTGGGCGCCCTGCGCGACGCCATGGAGCGCGCCGTCCGCGACCGGATCACCGCCGGGGACGGCCGCCTGGCCCTCCTGCCGGGCCGGGACCTGCTCGCACCCGAGCACCTCGCGGACGGGCTGCACCCCAACGACGACGGGCACCGGGTCCTGGGCCTCGCTGTGGTCACGGCCCTGCGGCGGGCCGGGTTCGACGCGGGATAGGTGAAAGAGGACACACCGCCCCGGGTGAACGGAGCGCCGTCCCCACGACGTGTCCTGCACGACTTGCCGACCTCCGGCGACGGACTCGGCGGACACCACACGTGGGAGTGATCAACATGGGTATCAAGCGCGGAACTTCCCTGGCCGCGATCGCGATCGTCGTCACCATGACGGCGACCGCGTGCGGCGGCGACGACAAGGCGGCCGGCAGTACCGCGCCGGCCGGGGCCGCCGCCCAGGCTCCCGCCGCGGACTCCTACGGAGCCGACCCGGCGGCGGCCGGCGCCCCCGGCGCCAAGGGCGCAGGCCAGCTGGCGATCGCCGCCAACGAGAAGCTGGGCCCGGTCCTCACCGACAGCGCCGGCTTCACCCTCTACCGCTTCGACAAGGACACCGCCAAGCCGCCCAAGTCCACCTGCGACGGCGACTGCGCCAAGGCCTGGCCGGCGGTCGCGGCCGGCGACGCCACGGCCGCCGCGGGCATGGACGCGTCGCTGCTCGGCGAGGTCGTGCGCACCGACGGCAGCAAGCAGCTGACGGTGGCCGGCTGGCCGGTGTACCGGTTCGCCAAGGACACCAAGGCGGGCGACACCAACGGCCAGGGCGTCGGCGGGACCTGGTTCGCGGCGGCACCGGACGGCAAGAAGGCCGCGAAGCCGGCCACCGCGCCGGCCGGCGCCGGTCAGACCACGGGCGCGCTGACCGTGGCGCAGGACCCCAAGCTCGGGGAGCACATCGTCGACGGCAACGGGATGACGGTCTACCGGTTCAAGCCGGACACCGCCTGGCCGATGGTCTCCAAGTGCGAGGGCGACTGCGTCGCCAAGTGGCCGGTGGTGCCCCCGGTGGACAAGGCGAACGCCAAGGGCATCGTCGAGAAGAACTTCCTGGTGCTGGACCGCCCCGACGGCAAGAAGCAGCAGACGGTGAACTGCTGGCCGGTCTACACCTTCACCGGCGACAAGAAGGCCGGCGACACCAACGGCCAGGGCGCGGGCGGCACCTGGTACGCGGTCGCCCCCGACGGCAAGCTCATCACGGCCCAGTAAGCCCCCCGCAGACCACCTGACCGCGCGGCCCCGCCCTCCCCTCCCCCCGGGGCCGGGGCCGCGCACCCGTGCCCGGCGCACCGTTCCGCAGGCGGGGGACGGAACCTAGACTCGGCTCCATGCTGCGCGTACTCGCCGTCGACGACGAGAAGCCCCTCCTGGAGGAACTCCTCTACCTGCTGCGCTCCGACGCGCGGGTGAGCAGCGCCGTGGGTGCCCAGGACGCCACGGAGGCCCTGCGCAGGGTCACGCGGGCGCTGGAGAGCGGACCGGACGGGCCCGACGGCATCGACGTGGTCTTCCTCGACATCCACATGGCCGGGCTGACCGGGCTGGACATCGCCCGGCTGCTGGCCGGGTTCGCCCGTCCCCCGCTGGTGGTGTTCGTCACCGCGCACGAGGGGTTCGCCGTCCAGGCCTTCGACTTGAAGGCGGTGGACTACGTGCTCAAACCGGTGCGGCCGCAGCGGCTGGCGGAAGCCGTCCGCCGGGCGTGCGCCCAGCTGGAAAGGCCCACCGGACCCGCGGCGGACCCGGCCCTGCCCGTGCAGCGCACGCCGGCCCCCGGGGCCACCGCCACCGACCGGTCCACCGAGCAGATCGCGGTCGAACTGGGCGGGGTGACCCGCTTCGTGGCGATCGCCGACATCGCGTACGTGGAGGCCCAGGGCGACTACGCCCGGCTGCACACCGGCGACGGCAGCCACCTGGTGCGGATCCCGCTGTCGACCCTGGAGGAACGCTGGGCGGCGCGCGGCTTCGTCCGGATCCACCGGCGCCACCTGGTGGCTCTCGGCCGGATCGACGAACTGCGGCTCGACGGGGGAACCACCAGCGTCCGCGTGGGGTCGGCGGAGCTCCAGGTCAGCCGCCGCCACTCGCGGGAGCTGCGGGACCTGCTGATGCGGCACGCGACCGGCTGACGGACGCCCCGGACCGGCCCCGCCGCCGGGCCCGCGGCGACCGGCGCCCGCCGACCGTCCGGCGCGCGCCGGTCGCCGTTCGTCGCGCCGGGACGGGCGTACGGCGACGCCCCGGGCCCGTCGGCCGCAGCGGTGGACGGTACCCGCACCGTCCGGGCAGCCCGCGCGTATCGTGGATCTTCCGGTCCGGGAGGAGCCCCGCACATGCCCGACATCCAGGCACTGCTGGACGCGCTCACCGGACTGCCGCGCACCCGGCCCGCCGGCCCCGTCGAGGCCGAGGCCCTGCTGGCCCGGCTGCGCAGCGTGGCGGCACGCTGGGCCGACGTGCTGTACGAGGCCCAGGACGGGGCCCGGCGGCAGTTGCCGCCGCGTGCGGAGGCGGCACTGACGCTGGCCTTCCGTCGGGCCGAAGAGTCGTACGTGGAGCTGGAGATCGCCCTGCGGGACTGTGCGGAGCACCGCGACCCCGCCGTCTGAGCCCCGCCGCCTGGGCCCCGCCGCCGAACCCCCGCCCACCCCCGGCCCGGGGCACGCCGTTCGGCCACCTTCGTGCCTGATCGCGTCTGTCGCCCGGCGTACGGCGCTGCGTACACTCGCCGGACCCCTCAGCCTGCCGAAGGACGTGCCGGTGAACCAGACGTACGCGCTGACCGCGGTCACCGTCGTCGTCCTGGTCACCGTGCTGGTCGGCGCGCTGGGGCTGCGCATATCCCGTACCACCTCCGACTTCTACGTGGCTTCGCGCACCGTCGGCCCCCGCCTCAACGCGGCGGCCATCAGCGGCGAGTACCTCTCCGCCGCCTCCTTCCTCGGGATCGCGGGGCTCGTGCTGCTCCAGGGGCCCGAGATGCTCTGGTACCCCGTGGGGTACACGGCCGGGTACCTGGTGCTGCTGGTCCTGGTGGCGGCCCCGTTGCGGCGCTCGGGCGCGTACACCCTGCCGGACTTCGCCGAGGCCCGGCTGGAGTCCCGGGCCGTGCGGCGGATCGCGGTGCTGTTCGTGGTCGGCGTCGGCTGGCTGTACCTGCTGCCCCAACTGCAAGGGGCCGGGCTGACGTTGAAGATCCTGACCGGGGCCCCGCACTGGGTGGGGGGCGTCGTCGTCGCGACGGTGGTCACGGCGGCCGTGGGGGCGGGCGGGATGCGCAGCATCACCTTCGTGCAGGCCTTCCAGTACTGGCTCAAGTTCACCGCCCTGCTGGTCCCCGCGTTCTTCCTGATCGGTGCCTGGGCCGCGGACGGGGCGCCGCGGGCCACCTTCGACGCCCCGGCGGTGTTCCGCGAGCACACCGCCGTCACCGCCGCCCAGGACATGCGGATCACGCTGGGCGCGCCACTCACGCTGACGGTGACGGGGCTGGTGGACGGCCGCTCGTACACGGGGCAGCCGGTGACGCTGGCCGCCGGGCAGCACACCGTACGGGCCCGCGCGCTGCTCCGGTTCACCCCGGACAGCGTGGTGCCCGATGCCCGGGCGGAGGCGGGGCTGGGCGTGTCGAGCTGGTCGGAGCCGCTGTCCGGCAACCGGCACCACCACCAGCTGTACGCCACGTACGGGCTGGTCCTGGCCACGTTCCTCGGCACGATGGGCCTGCCGCACGTCGCGGTGCGGTTCTACACCAGCCCCGACGGGCGGACCGCCCGCCGCACCACGCTGGTGGTGCTCGGCCTGGTCGGGGTGTTCTACCTGCTGCCGCCGGTGTACGGGGCGCTGGGCCGGATCTACGCGCCCGAGCTGGCCCTGACGGGGGACGCCGACGCCGCGGTGCTCGTGCTGCCGGGGCGGATGCTGGGCGGGCTGCTCGGGGAGCTGCTGGGGGCGCTGCTGGCCGGGGGCGCCTTCGCGGCGTTCCTGTCCACCGCGTCGGGGCTGACGATGGCGGTGGCCGGGGTGCTGCACCAGGACGTGCTGCCGGGGCGGCGGGTGCGGACGTTCCGGTTCGCGGTGGTGGTGGCGATGCTGGTGCCGCTGGTGGGGGCGGTGGCCTCGGCGGACGTGCCGGTGGCGGACGCGGTGGGGCTGGCCTTCGCGGTGTCGGCGTCGTCGTTCTGCCCGCTGCTGGTGCTGGGCATCTGGTGGCGGGGACTGACCCCGCCGGGCGCGGTGGCGGGGCTGGTCACCGGTGGCGGGGCGGCGCTGGGAGCGGTGGTGGCGACCCGGGTCGGGCTCGTGCCGGCGGGCTGGGCGCACACCCTGTTGGCGTGGCCGGCGGTGTGGTCGGTCCCGCTGGGGTTCCTGACGATGGTGGCGGTGTCCCTGGCCACCCGTTCCCGCGTCCCCGCCGGTACGGCGGCGACGCTGGCCCGGCTGCACCTGCCGGAGGACGTCGCCGGGGACCGGAGCGGGGGCGCGCGGTGGACGGGGCGGTGACACAGGCCGTGACGGGGGCGGTGCCCTCGGCGTTGGCGCTGCTGGGCGCGGCGGCCCTGCCGGCCCTCGGCTGGGCCGGCGGCAGGTGGCAGGCCCGGCGCAAGGAGCGGGCCACGGGGCTGGACCTGGGCACCCCCGTCGAGCGGGCCACCTTCCACACCCTGCACACCGCTTCGCTGGCCGCTCCCCCGCTGCGGGCGGGGCTGACCGAGGACGCCGCCCGCAAGGCGGCCCGGCGGCTGCGCTCGCTGCTCGGTACCGAGGCGCTGTGCCTCACGGACCGGGAGGCGGTGCTGGCCTGGGACGGGCCGGGCGCCGACCACCACGAGCGGCGGGCGATGGCCCGGGTGGCGCGGATGCTGGAGTCGGGGCGGAGCATGAGCCTGCGCACGGACTGCCAGCGGCCCGATTGCCCCCTCAAGTGGGCGGTGTTCGCCCCGCTGACGGGTGAGGACGGGGTGCTGGGCGCGCTCGTGGCGTACGGCTCGCGGGAGTCGGCGGTGTTGGTGCGCGCCGCGACGGAGGTGGCGCGCTGGGTGTCGGTCCAGCTGGAGCTGTCGGAGCTCGACCGGTCGCGGACCCGGCTGATGGAGGCGGAGATCAAGGCGCTGCGGGCGCAGATCTCCCCGCACTTCATCTTCAACTCCCTCGCGGCGATCGCCTCGTTCGTGCGCACCGACCCGGAGGGGGCGCGGGAACTGCTGCTGGAGTTCGCCGACTTCACCCGGTACTCGTTCCGGCGGCACGGCGATTTCACCACGCTCGCCGAGGAGTTGCGTTCCATCGAGCAGTACCTGGCCCTGGCCGGGGCCCGGTTCGGCGACCGGCTGACGGTGACCTTGCAGGTGGCGCCGGAGGTGCTGCCGGTGGCCCTGCCGTTCCTGTGCCTGCAGCCGCTGGTGGAGAACGCGGTCAGGCACGGGCTGGAGGACTCCACCGCCCGGTGCCGGATCACCATCGCCGCCCGGGACGCGGGTCCGGAGGCGGTGCTGACCATCGAGGACAACGGCGTCGGGATGGATCCCGCCCTGCTGCGCCGCATCCTGGCCGGTGAGCGGACGGGTTCCTCGTCCGGGGTGGGGCTGCCGAACGTGGACGAGCGGATGCGGCAGGTCTACGGGGACGACTACGGACTCGTCATCGAGACGGGGATCGGCGCCGGGATGAAGGTCACGGTCCGGATCCCCAAGTACCGCCCGGGCGTCCACCCGTCGGGGCCCGGGGAGCGGCCCGACCGGGTTTGAGCGCATCACGTCCGGGCATGCCCGTGGCCCCGCCCCCCGTCCTGGCGGAGGGGGGCGGGGCCACGGGGCGGTGCGGGTCAGCTCCAGCTGGCGTGCAGGGGCTTGCCCTCCGCGTAGCCGGCCGCCGACTGGACGCCGACCACGGCCTTCTCCTCGAACTCCGCGAGGGAACCCGCGCCCGCGTACGTGCAGGAAGACCGCACGCCGGCGATGATCGAGTCGATCAGGTCCTCGACGCCGGGCCGCGCGGGGTCCAGGAACATCCGCGAGGTGGAGATGCCCTCCTCGAACAGGCCCTTGCGCGCCCGGTCGTACGCGGACTCCTCCGAGGTGCGGTTCTGCACGGCGCGCGCGGACGCCATGCCGAACGACTCCTTGTAGAACCGGCCGTCGGCGGACTGCTGGAGGTCGCCCGGGGACTCGTACGTCCCGGCGAACCAGGAGCCGATCATCACGTTGGACGCACCGGCGGCCAGCGCCATCGCCACGTCGCGCGGGTGGCGGACGCCGCCGTCGGCCCACACGTGCTTGCCGTACTTCTTGGCCTCGGCGGCGCACTCCAGCACCGCCGAGAACTGCGGGCGGCCCACACCGGTCATCATGCGGGTGGTGCACATGGCGCCGGGGCCCACACCGACCTTGATGATGTCCGCACCGGCGTCGATCAGGTCCTTGACGCCCTCGGCGGCGACGATGTTGCCCGCCACGATCGGGACGTGCGGGTCCAGCGCGCGGACGGCCTTGATCGCGCTGATCATCGACTCCTGGTGGCCGTGGGCCGTGTCGATGACGAGCGTGTCCACGCCCGCGTCGAGCAGCTGCTTGGCCTTGCCGACGAAGTCGCCGTTGATGCCGACGGCCGCGGCGATGCGCAGCTTGCCGTTGGCGTCGGTCGCCGGGGTGTACAGGGTCGCGCGCAGGGCGCCCTTGCGGGTCAGGATGCCGACGAGCCTGCCGTCCTCGTCGACGGCCGGGGCCAGCTTGCGGTGACCGGCGTCCAGCTTGTTGAAGGCCTCGCGGGGGTCGATGCCGGCGTCGATGAGCAGCAGCTCCTTCGACATGACCTCGGAGAGCTGCGTGAAGCGGTCCACGCCGCTCAGGTCGTGCTCGGTGACGACGCCGACGGGCCGGTTGTCGGCGTCGACGACGACTCCGGCGCCGTGGGCCCGCTTGGGCAGCAGGGACAGGGCGTCGGCGACGGTCTGGGTGGGCGCCAGGGTGATGGGGGTGTCCAGCACGAGGTGGCGGGTCTTGACCCAGGAGATGACGTCGGTGACGACCTCGATCGGGATGTCCTGCGGGATGACGACGAGGCCGCCGCGGCGGGCGACGGTCTCGGCCATCCGGCGTCCCGCGATGGCGGTCATGTTGGCCACGACGAGCGGAATGGTGGTGCCGGTGCCGTCGGGCGAGGAGAGGTCGACGCCCTGACGGGAACCGACCGCGGACCGGCTCGGCACCATGAACACATCGTCGTACGTCAGGTCGTACGGCGGCTTCTGGTCATTGAGGAAACGCACGTGCTGAACATCCCAGTCGATCGGAGTTGGCCCTCGACGGGTCAGCCGAGGAAACGCACGTACTTCATTCTCCCACGACCCGGTGTTCATGCAGCCCGGTCCGATCCTCCAGGACATAAAGGACCGGGTGGTCCGTTCCTCCAGGTCGCGTCATCCCCGCCCGGCCGGCCCGCCCACCGGGAGCACCCGCCGGTGCACCGGGCCGGGCCGGGCGGCCAGGGGAGTCGTGGTTCCGCCGTGGCGGACGGCGGTGAATTCGGCGGCGATGGCGAGGGCGGTCTCCTCGGGGGTGCCGCCGCCCAGGTCCAGGCCGATGGGTGAGCGCAGCCGGGCCAGCGCGGCCTCGGACAGGCCCTCCTCCCGCAGCCGGGCGGCCCGCTCGGCGTGGGTGCGCCGCGACCCCATGGCCCCCACGTACGCGAGCGGCAGCCGCAGGGCGAGGGCCAGCAGCGGTACGTCGAACTTCGCGTCGTGGGTCAGGACGCAGACGGCGGTACGGGCGTCGAGGCGGCCCGCCTCCCATTCGGCGGCGAGGTGGCGGTGCGGCCACTGGACGACGACCTCGTCGGCGCCGGGGAAGCGGGCCGGGGTGGCGAAGACGGCCCGGGCGTCGCAGACGGTGACCCGGTGCCCCAGGAAGGCCCCGATCCGCGCCAGGGCGGCGGCGAAGTCGATGGCCCCGTAGACGATCAGCCGGGGCGGCTCGGCGGCCGACTCGACCAACAGGGTCAGGGGCTGCCCGCACAGCCCGCCGGCCGTGCCCAGCTCGGCGGTGCCGGTCCGCCCGGCGAGCAGCAGGTCCCGTACCCGTTCGGCGGCGGCCCGGTCCAGGTCGGGGCCGCCGCCCAGGTGGCCCTCGTAGGAGCCGTCGGCGTGGACGGCCAGCGCCCGGCCGAGCTGCCGGGGCGGCCCGGCGACCACCCGGGCGAGCGCGGTGCGGGTGCCGGCCTCGGCGTGGTCGAGCACCGCGCGCAGGACGGGGCGCACGGGGTCGTGCCCGCGTACCGGGGTGATCAGCACGTCCAGGACCCCACCGCAGGTCAGCCCTACCGCGAAGGCGTCGTCGTCGCTGTACCCGAAGCGGTGGACGCCCCCCTCCCCGGTGGCGATCGCCTCCAGGCACAGCTCGTGGGCGGCGGACTCGACGCAGCCCCCGGACAGGGAGCCGAGGGCGGTGCCGGCGGCGTCGACGGCCAGCGAGGCACCGGGGCCGCGCGGCGCGCTCCCGCTGACGGCGATGACGGTGGCGAGCGCGAAGTCGCGCCGCTCGGCGCACCAGGTGCGCAGTTCCCCCGCGATGTCGAGCATCAGCGTATGTACTCCCGGCGTGCGACCTGCCCGGGTATGAGCGGCCTCGGCGGCAGGACGGCCGCCGGGCGGGGCCGGGCCGGGCCCTGGTAGGGCAGGGCCGCGGGTTCGGGAAGGCGGGTGCCGGCGCTGCCCAGCAGCCGGGCGGCGTGGGCGACGCTGGCGAGGGTGGCGTGGTGGTGCCACCCGCGGAAGGAGCGGCCCTCGAAGTCGCGGATCCCGACGGGTTCGCAGGTCTCGGCGAAGTCGAGGGAGACCCGGTCGGTGAGCTTGGCCAGCAGGAAGAGCTGGGCGAGCGGCCGGTCCCCGATATTGGTGATCCAGAACTCCGACGGCAGCAGGGCGGCCTCCGTCCAGGCCCCGACGAGCAGCAGCGGGGTGGGCGGCGCGGGGGCGGGCCGGTCCTCGCCGGGAGTGGCGAGGATGGAAGCCGAGGTCAGCAGGGTCACCGCGCCTTCGGCGCGGCCGTGGCGGGTCCATTCGACGACCCGGCGCTGGGAGCGCAGGGAGTCGATGAGTTCCCGGGCCGGCGCGGTGTGCGGTCCGGGCTTGTGGCGTCCGGACCCGCCGAAGGAGACGGGCAGTGAGCCGTCGACCTTGAAGACGAAGGGGATGTCCTGGAGCGCGAAGGACTCGATGCACTGCGGGAGGTCGCTGTTGGAGACCTCCATCACCACCGGGCGCCGCTGGAGCTGCCAGGTGGCGGCCATGCGCTGGACTGCGTGCACGGCGTCCTGGGCGGGGGTGAGCGAGCGCGCCGTGTCGGGGATGCCGGCCCGGCGCCGGCGCAGCAGTTCGCTGGTCCAGGGCCCGGGGAGGGTGAGGGTCCATTCGACCGGGAAGCTGGCCTCGCTGGAGGCGAGCCAGATGCCGCCCGCCTGCTGGCAGTTGGCGGTGCGGCCGAGCTGGGGGACGAACTGGCGGCCCACGCCGACGGAGCGGTCGCCGGCCTTCTCGATGACCATCGGCTGCACCACCCAGGCCAGCGGTCGCTGGGCGGTGCGTTCGATGTGCTGGGCGAGGGAGCGGCGTACGGGGGTCCAGTCCCACGGGGACTTGCTGATGAACTGCTGGAGGCTCTGTTCGACGGAACTGGCCCCGGTCCCGGCGAGGTTGCGGATCGTTTTCTTCCCGTTGGTCCGCACGAGACCGTTGAGATATACGCGGGCCCAGTTTCGCTGGTCCCGCCGGGGTAATGACTCGAAGAACAAAGAGATCAGGACGTCGATCAACTCGGAGATTTCCTTTGCGGAATCCTCCGGCAGGACTACGCGAGCCATCTGGGCCTCCCCCGCGACCAGCTAGATCCAATACCCTACTTGACCGCGGAGAACGGCCGTAGGCCAGGGCGGCTACTTCCTGAGGTCGCCGGCAGTTGCGAGCCGCTCTTCCTCTACCACGAGTGGGATCGGGATCTGGTTCGCCGCATAGTAGAGCGCGATCAGGAAGTGTGCGACCAGAGTGAGCGGTGCGGAGAAAAAGGACAGGAGCACCGTCATGGGGTAGGCGACCGCCCCCAGGCCGAACCGCATTCGGGTCGCCCGGGCGCCTTCTTTGTCCACCCGTTCGTGGAAGAGGTGGCCGACCCGCGTGACGTACCACCAGAAGGCGAGGAAGGCCAGGGCGTACGCCACGGTGACCGAACTGTAGAGGATGGCGGCCGCGTTGGCCGATCCGCCCTCCTCCATGAGGTGTTCGGCGAGCACGGTGGTGGTGTACGGGATCACCGACACCACCATCAGCACCAGGAGATTCAGGAACAACAGCGGGCGGTCGACCCGTTTGAGGTGACTGAAGATGGTGTGGTGGTTCACCCACATCACGCCGATGATGAGGAAACTCACCACATAGGCGGCGTAATGCGGCCACTGCTCCCACACCCCGCTCCAGAACTCCGATCCCGTTTCTTTCGGAACTTTCAGTTCCAGAACGAGAATGGTGATGACGATGGCGAACACGCCGTCGCTGAATGCCTCGACGCGTCCGGTTTCGCGCTCCATTGGCTCCCCTTTGTCACTCGTTCCGCGTGTGCGGGGAGAGCGCTGCCCCCGCTCTCCCCGCACACGCTACCCAGTTCTCGGGGTTCAGCTGCCGAACCCGGCGGTCTGACGCCAGATCCGGCCATCGCGGACCACAAGTGTCCCGAACGCGTGCTCCGGCTGACCGTTCAGGTTCATGATCGCGCGGTAGAAGATCGTGTCCTCGGTCTCGATGTACTCCTGGAGTTCGACCAGCGTGGGCTTGACCGAGAGGTAGCCGGTGAACGTCTCGCGGACGGCCTCGATGCCCACCGAGGCCCCTTCGAAGCGCAGGAGCACGGCGTCGTCCGTGTAGTTCTTCATGACCGCCTCGATGTCGAGGGCGGCGAGCGCCTCCATCTGGCGGACGAAGACCGGGTGCAGCTTGGAGATGTCGTACGTGGCCATGTGCGTCTCCACTCTCTGGGCTGGTGGTGGCTCAACTGGTGCGGGAACCGGCGGCGGTCGCCGCCGGCGGTGTGGCGAGCGGCAGCCGGACGACCATCCGGGTCTCCCCCGGACGGGAGCGGGCCGCGAGCGACCCGTGGTGGCGCTGGGTCACGATCCGGTAGCTGAGGTGCAGCCCCAGCCCCGTCCCCTTCCCCACGTCCTTGGTGGTGTAGAAGGGCTCGAAGATCCGCGGCAGGACGTCCTCGGGGATGCCCCGGCCGGTGTCGACGACCTCCACGACCATGCACACGCCCTCCGCCCGGGCGCGCAGGGTGAGGGTGCCGGCCCCTTCCATGGCCTCGGCCGCGTTGTCGACGAGGTTGGTCCACACCTGGTTCAACTCGCCTGGATAGCCCGTCAGTTCGGGCAGGCCGGGTTCGTACTCACGCACCACGGTGATGCCGGAGAGCTTCGACCGGAGCACGACCAGCGTGTTCTCCAGTCCTTCCGTCACCGGGAAGCGCTGTTCGGGGGCGCGGTCGAGATTGGCGTAATCGCGGGTGGCGGCGACGAGCTGGGAGATGCGCGGGCCCGCGGCCCGCAGCTCGGCGGCCAGGGAGCGGATCTCCAGCAGCGCCGCCAGGTGGTCCAGGGCGGCCGGCAGGGCCGGCTCCCCGATCCCCTCCAGCCGCTCCAGCAGCCAGCCCAGCTCCAGGCCGAGGTCCGAGACGCCCGAGCCGAGCAGCCCCGGCCGCTCGGTGCCCGCCTCCTCGGCCCAGTCGGTGATCTCCTCCTCGGCGTCCGCCTGCGCCAGCGGGTCGGAGGTCTGCGGCGGCGGCAGTTTGTCCAGCTCGTCGGTGAGCCGGTCCAGCAGGGAGCGTTCGGCCCCCGAGGCGGCCGCGCCCCAGGCGTGCGCGGTGCGGGTCAGCCGCTCCAGGGCGGGGGCGAGCTCCTGCGCCGCGCGCGCCACCGCGGCCGCCGGGTTGTTCAGCTCGTGCGCGAGGCCCGCCGCGAGGGTGCCCAGTGCCTCCACGGTGGCCCGTTTGCGGGCCTGCACCTCGGAGGACTTGATCCGCCAGGCAAGTACGGGCAGCAGCACGGCGGCCACGCCGTGGCAGCGGGACAGCATCTCGAAGAACACCGGCTTGGGGTAGCCGACGACGGTGGTCGCGGGACCGGACGCGGACGCGGTGGCCACGTAGGAGCCGTCCGTCAGCAGCGGCAGCTCCCCGGTGAAACGGTGCGCGGCGGAGGGCTTGCCGTCGTGCTCCTCGGCCGCGGCGCTCTCCTCCTCGGTGGAGTGGCGGGTGAGCACTTCCTCCCGGCCGTCGATGACCTTGGTGACGACGAGGCCTCCCGCGAGCAGCACGTGGAAGCAGGTGGCCTCGTCCCCGTCGCGGAAGAGCACGTCGCCGTCGGCCAGCACCCGGGGCTCGGTGACCGAGACCAGCCAGTCCAGCTGCTCCTCGGTGAGACCGGCGAAGATCTCCAGCTCGCGCAGGGCGGACCGCAACTCCGGGTCGCTCATGCCGTACTCCCCTCTGCCCGCGTACGGGCGGACAGCCGCAAGGTGACGATCAGGGCCAGCGCGCACACCCCGGCGACGACGGCCATGAAGCCGACCGAGGTGCGGTGCAGGCCGTGGATGTTGGTCAGCATTCCGGCGAGCACCGACGGGACGCTCATGGCGAGGTAGGCGAACACGTAGACGGCGGCGGTGAGTTCGCCGCGGTGTTCGGGCTCGGCGAGCGTGCTGAGGGCGCGGAAGGAGCCCAGGAAGGCGGCGCCCCAGCCGCTGCCCAGCACGGCCGTGGCGATGAGGAAGACGGGCGCGGAGCCCAGCCCGAGCGCCAGCAGCACCAGCGCCAGGCCGGCCAGCAGCCCCAGCAGCCCGATGACCGCCGTGCGCAGCGCCTCGGTGCGGCCGAGCAGCAGCTGTGCGCCGGTCGCGGCGCCCGCGAGCAGGGCGACGGTGGCGCCGCCGACCAGGTAGTTGGTGCTGCGGAGCAGGGACAGGGCCAGGTGCGGGCCGAGCGAGAGGTAGAAGCCTCCGACCGACCAGACGGCGACGATCGTGAGCACCAGGACGGCGAACCGGCCGCCCGTGCCCGGCGGTATCCGGATGCGGCGCGGGACGACCCGGAAACGGCCGCCCTGCAGCCCTGGTGCGCTCTCGCCCATCCGGACCACCCCGACCAGGGTGAGCGCGAAGGCCCCGACGAGCAGGGCGTAGCTCAGTACGGTCGGTGCGGGCCCGTACTGGACGAGGAATCCGGCGCCCAGGCCGCCGAGCCCGATGCCGACGGTGGGGCCCGCACTGTTGACCTGGGCGCCGAGTGCGGGTTTGGAGCGCGGGGTCAGCTCGAGCAGGGCCGCGCCCATCGCCCCGGTGGCCAGGCCGACCGCGAGCCCCTGTACGGCGCGGGCGGCGAGGAGCAGTCCGAGCCCCTGGGCCCCGGCGAACAGGCCCATGGACACGATCGCGAGGACCAGTGCGGCGCCCAGCACGGGCCGCCGTCCGAGGGTGTCGGACAGCGACCCGAACAGCAGCAGCCCTGCCAGGACGGTGACGGCGTACAGGGCGAAGACCACCGTGATGGTGCCCGCCGACAGCCCCCATCTCTGCTGGTAGAGCACGTAGAGGGCGGAGGGCACGGAGGAGGAGAGCATGAGCAGGACGAGGACCGCGCCCACCACCCAGAAGCCGGAGCCTCTGGGCGCACCGGCCCGCCGGCCGGCCGGGTGCACGATGTCCCCCGTGGTCGTCTTGGTCGGTTCGGCCACTCTTGTCAACTCCCCCGTGGTGGGCGGTGATCAGGCGTGCGCCTGGGCCCTCGCCAGTGCGCGGGCGGTCAGGACCCCCGCGAGGTGGCCGAGGTACTCGGCCGAGGTGCCGCGGCCCGGGACGAACAGCTCCCGGGGCTCGGCGCGGAAGGCCGCGAGCACGTTGTCCGTGGTGTACGGGCCCCCGCCCAGCCGGTCCTCGACCCCGCGCAGGCGCAGGGCGCGGGCGGTGGCTCCGGTGACCGCGATGCGGGGACCGTCTTCGGTGAGGCGTACGGCGCTCGCGCACAGCGGGTAGCGGGTGGCCCGGTCGGCGCTCTTCTCGAAGGCGCCCGCCGGTCCCCCGGGCGGCACCAGCAGGGCCGTGATCACGGTGTCCGCCGGCACTCCGGAGGCGGCGAGTTCCTCGGCCGTCACCGTGGAGCGTCCCCGGCGCCCGGCCAGTTCCGCCTCTGCGCCCGCGGCGATGGCCGCGACCGGCAGGTCGGTGGCCCGGCCGGTGGCCGCCAGGTTCCCCCCGGTGGTGCCGAGGTTGCGGACCTGGGGGTCGCCGTTGGCCCGGGCCGCGGCGGCGATCTCCGGGGCCTGCGCCAGCACCATCGGATGGGCCGCGAGTTCGGCGAGCGTGGTCAGCGCCCCGATCCGCAGCGTCCCGTCCGGGGCGGTCTCGACGCCGCGGAGTTCCTCCAGGTGCCGTACGTCGACCAGCAGGCGGGCCCGGGCGGCGCCGGTGCGCAGGTCGGGCAGCAGGCTCTGGCCGCCGGCCAGGGCCCGCGCACCGGGGGTGCCGGCGAGGAGGGCCAGCGCCTCTTCGAGGCCGACGGGCCGTACGTAGTCGAACTCGGTGAGGATCACTGGGCTTCCCCTCTCAGGCGGCGCCAGACCTTCTCGGGGGTGAGGGGCATGTCGATGTGCCGGACGCCCAGGTCGGAGAGGGCGTCCACGACGGCGTTGACGACGGCGGCGGCCGGGGGCACGGTGGCGATCTCGCCGGCCCCCTTGGCGCCGAGCGGGTTGTGCGGGCTCGGCGTGGTCGTCTTGTCCAGGGCGAAGAAGGGCACGTCGGCGGCGCGCGGCAGGGCGTAGTGGCTGAGGTCGGAGCTGATGAGCAGCCCGTCCTCGTCGTACTCGGCGGCCTCCATGAGGGCCTGGCCCAGGCCGTGGACGATGCTGCCCTCGATCTGACCGTGGACGATCTTCGGGTTGCCGATGTTGCCGGCGTCGTCCACGGCGGTGTAGGCCACCACCTCGGTCTCGCCGGTCAGTTCGTCGATCTCGACCACCGCGACGTGCGTCCCGAAGGGGTAGTTGAAGTCCGGCGGGTCGAAGTGGGTGGTCTCGTCGAGGGCGGGTTCGATCTCGGGGGGCAGCCCCCAGCCGTACCACATGGCCATCGCCAGCTCGGCGAAGGTCTTCGCGTTCTCCTCGTTGCCCTCTTCGTGGACGCCGCCGCCCGCGTAGACGACCTTGTCCTCGGGGACCCCGAGGAAGACGGCTCCCGCCTTGACCAGCTTCGCCTTGAGTTTGCGGGCGGTGAGGGCGACGGCCGGCGCGGCCATGCTGTAGGAGCGCGAGCCGTAGGTGCCCTGCCCGTACGGGGCCTTTTGCGTGTCCCCCTCCAGGACCTGGACCTGCGCCGGGTCGATGCCGAGTTCGTCGGCGGCCACCTGCGCGAACACGGTGGCGTGGCTCTGGCCGGTGGAGGCGGAGCCGACGGTCACGGTGACCTCGCCGGTGGGGTGGACGCGGATGTTCGCGCTCTCCCAGGTGCCGCCGAGCATGCCCTCCTTGGACATCCTCGTGGAGGGGCCGACCCCGCAGATGGCGACGTAGGAGGCGATGCCGACGCCGAGGCGCTTGCCGCGGGCGCGGGCCTGCGCCTTGCGGGCGGGCATGTCGGCGTACCCCGACAGCTCGATCGCCTTGTCGAAGTTCAGCTGGTAGTCACCGGAGTCGTAGGTCCAGCCGAGCCCGTTGTCGTAGGGGAACTTCTCCTTCGGCACCAGGTTCTTGCGCCGCACGGCCGCCGGGTCCATGCCGATCTCGAAGGCGTACCGGTCGACGAGGCGCTCCATCAGGAAGGCGGCCTCGGCGCGCCCGCTGCCGCGCTGGGCGCCGAGCGGGACGGTGTTGGTGAAGGCGGCGTAGACCTCGCAGAAGGCGGCGTCGATGTCGTACATGCCGCTGATGGAGCGGCCCATCAGGGCGGTGGCGACGCCGGGGCCGATGGTGGAGGGGTACGCGCCCAGGTTGGCGTGGCTGGTGGCGCGCACGGCGGTGATGCGGCCGTCGCGGGTGCCGGCGAGGGTGACGTGCTGGCGGTGGTCGCGGCCCTGGACGGTGGAGTTCATCAGGCCGGTGCGGGTGTCCACCCACTTCACGGGGCGGCCGAGCGCCTTGGAGAGCAGCAGGACCAGCGCCATGTCGGGGTAGAGGTAGCCCTTGGTGCCGAAGCTCCCGCCCACGGTCGGCGCGATCACGCGCAGCTTGTTGAAGGGGATGCCGAGGACCAGCGCGGCGAGCAGGAAGCGGTGGTTGTGCGGGCCCTGGGTGGAGGCGTAGAGGGTGTACTCGCCGGTGGTGGCGTCGAAGTCGCCGACGGCCCCGCGGGGCTCGATGGGGCTGTTGATGGTGCGCTGGTTGACGAGGTCGAGTTCGACGGTGACCTCGGCCTCGGCGATGGCCGCGTCGGTGCGGTCCTTGTCGCCGCAGGTCCAGTACGCGTTCAGGTTGCCGGGGACGGCCTCGTGCAGCTGGGGCGCGCCCTCGGCCAGGGCCTCGTCGGCGCGGGTGACCACGGGCAGCGGTTCGTACTCGACCGCGATGGCGGCCAGGGCCGCGGCGGCCTGGCGCGGGGTTTCGGCGACGACCACGGCGATCGGGTCGCCGACGTGCCGGACGCGGTCACCGGTCAGGACCGGGCGGGCGCCGGGAAGCCCGTAGGGGTGGGGCGGGAAGTGGCTCTCGACCCCGCCGGGTATCCAGATGCAGGGCAACGGCATGACGTCGGTGAAGTCGGCCGCGGTGGCCACTTTCAGTACGCCGGGCAGCTCCTGCGCGGCCTTGGTCTCGATGGACACGATCCGTGCGTGGGCCACCGGACTGCCGAGGATGGCCATGTGCGCGGTGTCCGGCAGGTCGATGTCCGCGACGTACGTGGCTTCGCCGCGCAGCAGCTGCGGATCCTCGCGGATGTCCAGCGGCTGTCCCAGCACTCCGTTGCCCTGGAGAGCGCTCTCCCCCGTCACAGCGGTCACGGCCTCACACCTCCTGTCCGGGCGCGGCGGCGGCCTCGGCTGCCGGTTCCCCGGCGCGGGCGGCGGAGCAGGCGCGCTGCACTCCGCGTACGACGCTGTGGTAGCCGGTGCACCGGCACAGGTTGCCGGTGAGCCACTCACGGATCTCCGGCTCGGTGGGGGCCTCGCGGTCGGCGGTGTTGTCGACGAGTTCCCCGAGGGCCATGACCATGCCGGGGGTGCAGAAGCCGCACTGGGTGCCGTGCTCTTCGCGCAGGGCCTCCTGGAGACCGGTGAGCTCGCCACCTCGGGTGGTGACGCCCTCGATGGTGGTCACCCGGGCGCCGGCGGCCGCTGCGGTGAGGACCAGGCAGCTCTTGACGGACCTGCCGTCGAGGCGGACGACGCACGTGCCGCACTGGCCGGTGTCGCAGCCGACTTTGGTCCCGGTCAGTCCCAGGCCGTCGCGCAGCCGTTCCACGAGCAGTTCGTTCGGCGGGGCCGAGAACTGCTCGGGTCTTCCGTTCACGTTCAGTGAGAGATCCATGCGAGCGCCTGCGCTTCCGTGAGCGGCCGGTTGAAGAGGGGTCCGCCGGGCTGTTGGAGAATTCCTCCGGAGTGCAGCGGGCCGGTGTCGACGGGGGCGAATCCGAGATCCGAAATGATTCCCGCGACGATTTCCTTCGATTTCCCGTCGTCGCCCGCCGTGAAATGGGCCAGTCGTTCGCCCCCTGCGGTACCGGCCACGGCGAGGGTCTCGAAATGCATGGTGTTCAGGGATTTCACGACCCGGGCGCCGGGGTACCACTCGGCGACCAGGTCGCTGGAGCCGCGTCCGCCGAGATCGGCGGGGGTACCGGGCCCGCCGAACGCGTTGGTCGCGTCCACGAGGACCTTGTCCTGCACCACGTGCGGCGGCAGCAGCCCCCGTACGTGGTCGAACGGCACCATCAGCACCACCAGGTCGGCCCGGCCCGCGGCTTCGGCGGGGTGCGCCGCCGAAGCCGCGGCGCCGAGTTCGGCCACCAGCGGGGCCAGGGCCTGCGGCCCGCGGGCGCCTGCGAGGACGACCTCGTGGCCGGCGGCGACGAGGATCCGTGCGAGGACCGTGCCGATCCGGCCGGTGCCGATGATGCCTGTCCGCATTGACGCTCCTCAGTCCATGCCGATCCAGACCGACTTGGTCTGGGTGTAGCTCTCGAGGGATTCGGGCCCGCACTCACGGCCGTAACCGGAGGCCTTGTAGCCGCCGTACGGCACGGAGGGGTCGTACTGGTTGTAGCAGTTGACCCAGACGGTGCCCGCCTTGATCTGCGAGGCGACCCGGTGGGCCCGGCGCAGGTCCTTGGTGTGCACGCCGGCCGCCAGTCCGTACGCGCTGTCGTTGGCGATGCGGATGGCGTCTTCTTCGGTGTCGAAGGGGATGATCGACAGCACCGGGCCGAAGATCTCCTCCTGGGCGATGCGCATGCTGTTGTCGACCCCGGTGAAGACGGTCGGCAGGAAGTACAGGCCCTGGCTGGAGGCCCCCTCGGGGGTCCAGCCGGTGCCGCCGGTCCGCAGGACGGCGCCTTCCTTCTCCCCGATCTCGATGTACGAGCTGACCTTCTCGAACTGCCCGCGGTGGGCGAGCGGCCCGAACAGGGTCGCCGGGTCGCGGGGGTCGCCGGGTTTGAGGGCGGCGGCCCGGCGGACCAGGCGTTCGACGAGTTCGTCGTGGACCGGGCGCTGCAGGAGCAGCCGGGAGCCGGCGGTGCAGATCTCGCCCTTGTTGTAGTAGATGCCGAAGAAGGCGAGCTCCTCGGCGGCGTCCAGGTCGGCGTCGGCGAAGACGATGTTGGCGGACTTGCCGCCGAGCTCCATCGTCACCTTCTTGAGGGTGCCGGCCGATTTGCGGATGATCGACTGGCCGACCGCGGTGGAGCCGGTGAAGGCGATCTTGTCGATGCCGGGGTGGTCGGTGAGGGTCTCGCCCAGTTCCACGCCCGGTCCGGTGATGACGTTCAGCACCCCGTCGGGGATCTCCGCCTCCTGGAAGAGCTCGGCGATCTTGAGGGCGGTGAGCGGGGTGGCCGGGGAGGGCTTGTGGACGACCGTGTTGCCCGCGGCGAGGGCCGGGGCGATCTTGGTCATCGAGAGCAGCAGCGGGAAGTTGAAGGGGGTGATGGCGCACACCACCCCCAGCGGTTCGCGCAGGGTGTAGGCGAGCTGCCCGCCGGCCGGCGCCCGGGACGAGCCGTCGACGCGGGTGACCGCGCCCGCGTAGTAGTGCATGAGCTGGGCGGCCATGGGGGCGTCGACGGTGCTGGAGAAGGCGAACGGTTTGCCCATGTCCACCGTCTCCAGCAGGGCGATCTCCTCCAGGTCCCGCTCGATGAGCTCCCCGACCCGGTTCAGCCGCAGCGCGCGTTCCTGGGCGGAGAGTCTGCTCCACGGGCCTTCCTCGTACGCCGCCCGGGCGGCGGCCACGGCCGCGTCCGCGTCGGCGGCGGTGGCCTGGGCCACCGGCACGATCTCCCGGCCGTCCACGGGGCTGACGTCGGGTTCGGTCCGGCCGTCCCGGGACGGGACCCATCTGCCGCCGATGAAGAGTTTCCCGGGGTTGGCGAGGGGCTGGCCGCTCAGCTCACGCTTGGTCATGGCTGCCTTCCGTGTCGGGGTGCGGGGGCCTGTCAGCCCTTCGCGAGCTGCGCTAAGAAGGTCTCGGCGAGGGCCTTGGAGGAGTACGGGTTCTGGCCGGTGGTGAGCCGGCGGTCGACGACGACGTGGGAGTCCCAGATCGCCTCGGCCTTCTCGTAGCGGGCGCCGAGCCGGGTCAGTTCGACCTCCAGGATCAGCGGGAGCCGGCCGGCCATGTTGGTGACGAGCTCCTCGCTGTGCGAGAACGCCGTCATCCGGTAGCCCTCGAACGGCCAGCGGCCCTCGCCGTCGCGCAGCGCCAGGAGCGAGGTGTGGCCGTGGCAGACGGTGGCCAGCGGCTTGTCCTGGGCGATGGCCCACCGCAGGACCTGGGCCAGTTCGTCGGACTTGGGCAGGTCCCCGATCGCGCCGTGGCCGCCGCTGACGTAGATCCCGTCGTAGTCGGCGATGTCCTTCTCACCGAGGGCTTCGAGCGCGATCGGGTTCTTGAGCTGCGGGGTGTCCTCGATGACCCGTACGTATGCGGCCGCGTTGGCGGCGTCCTCGTCGGGGGAGCCCGCCGGGCGGACCCACTGGAGGAACTGCGGGTCGATGCTGGTCTGGTCGACCGTCGGGGCCTGGCCGCCGATCGTCGCCACGTCCACGGTGTGGCCGGCGGCGCGGAAGAGGGTGTAGGGCACGACGAATTCCTCGGCCCAGAATCCCGAGGGGTGCTGTTCCCCGTCGAGCAGATGGAGCGTGGCCTTTGCCGTCATGACGACGAGGATCTTCATGACTGATCTCCTTGTTCTGGAATCGCTGCCGATTCAACACGCCCCCCTGCGGGGGCGTAAGGGGGGAGCGTCAGGCGCGCGATACTTCGTCACGTGCGTCCAGCGCCGACATGATGGTGCGGAATTCACCGACCAGGGGATGGTCGGGATGGGCTTCTGCGAATATGCGCTCGCCGTACAAGGCGGCCATTTCCGGTACGTACGGAAGGATCCCGGCCAGGGGTGCGCCGTAGACCTCCTCGGCGCGCCGGCGGGCGTCCACCCGGTCGACCCCCTCGGGGGCCATGCTCAGGACCAGGGCCCGCCGGCAGGCCAGGCGCCCGGCGAGGGAGACGGTCTCCTCGACCCCGGAGAGGTCGACGCGGTCGGCGCGGGCCAGGATCACCACCACGTCGGCGCTGGCCATGGCCGTCACCGACTCGTTGTTGAGCCCGGCGTGGGTGTCGAGCAGCAGCACGTCGAGGGCGTAGTGATCGGCGAGCCGGTCGAAGCCCTCGGGGAGCAGCCCCACGTCGTAGCCGGTGGACATGAGCTCGCGCAGGGCCGCGGTCCCGGTCCGGGCCGGTACCACGTACAGCCCCGGCACACCGGTCTGCCGGGCGGCGGCCTCGATCTCGCAGCGGCCGAGGAGGTAGTCGGCCAGGGAGGCGCCGGGGGCGATGCGGAACAACTGGTCCAGGGTGGGTGAGTGGATGTCGGTGTCGACCACCCCCACCCGGCGTCCCCCGGCCGCTATCAGCAGCGCGAGGTTCGCCAGTACCGAGGACTTCCCGGTGCCGCCGCGGTGTGAGTGCACCACGATGGTCCGGGTCATCAGGCCGCCGCCCTCAGGTCTGCGTGCGGCCCCCGCGCCGCACGTGGCCGGTGCAGGGCCAGCATGGTGACGTCGTCGTGCTGTTCGGCACTGCCGGTGTGCTCGCGCACCGCCAGGTCGATCCGGTCGACCACGTCCTTGCCGCTCGCCGGGGGGCCGGAGAGCAGTTCCAGCATCCGCTCGTCGCCCAGGAAGGTTCCCTGCGGACAGCGGGCCTCGGGTACCCCGTCCGTGAACACGAAGAGGGTGTCGCCCGGGTTCAGCTGGGCGTAGCCGAGGTGGTAGACGCAGTCGGGCAGTACGCCGACGGCCGGTCCGGTGACGTCGAGCGGTACGGGCACGTCACCGGAGCCGGACAGCAGCAGGGGCGGGTTGTGGCCACCGTTGATGTAGACGAGGCTTCCGGTGAGCGGGTCGAGCACGCCGAAGAACAGGGTGGCGAAGTAGCCCTGCCGCAGGTGGTTGCGGGTGAGGTAGCCGTTGGTGGCGGTGACCGCGTTGAGCAGCGGGGTGGCGCCGACGACCGGCGTACGCCGGCTGCCCCCGGTGCGGCCCGCCGCCATCAGGTGCTGCAGGCCGCTGTTCTCGGCGGTGTGCCGCAGCAGCGAGCGGATGAGGGCCATGAACAGGGCGGCTCCGACGCCCTTGTCGCAGACGTCGGCGACGACCACCGCGAGCCGGCGGCCCCGGGACATCTCGAAGACGTCGTAGAAGTCCCCGGCGACCTGTCGTGCGGGCCGGAAGCGTACGTCGATCTCCCAGCCCTGCGGGACGGGCAGTGATTCGGGCAGGAAGCCGGCCTGGATCTCCCGGCCGATCTCCAGCTCCTTCTCGTAGCCCATCAGTTCGGCGCGGGCGTCCGCCTCGCGCAGGGTACGGCCGAGCCCGGCCCGCTCGGAGCAGCTGTGCAGCCGGGCACCGACCAGGGCCGGCAGGAACGGCGGTACGAGGTAGTCGTGGCCGAGCCGCACGTGGTGCTCCAGTGCGGCGAATTCCGCGACGGTCCAGACGACCACGATCGGGGCCCCGGCCCAGCGGCGCAGCCTGCGTACGGCTGACCGGATGTTCTCGCCGTCGGCCTCGGCCGGGGCGAGCAGCACGTCCGCCACGGGCAGCACTTCCAGTGGGCCGCGCAGCAGTTCCGCGAGGGTGCGGGGGACGAGTTCCGCGTCCATCAGCCTGAGTGCGTCGAGCAGTTCGGGCGTGGGGGGCGGGTACTCGTCGAGGATGATCACGGTCGTGGAGGGCATGGGTCCGTCTCCTCAGCCTTCACAGTCAGCGTGCTGGTGTTCCGGCCGTCCATGCGTGCGTAGCTGTAGTCGTCCACGCTGGTGAGTGCCAGGTGGATGCCGAGACCGCCGACCCGCCGCCGGTGCGGGGGTACCCCGAGGGCGGGGGCCAGGCGGCCTTCGACGGGGTCGAAGGGGGGTGCGGTGTCCTCCAGGACGATCCGCACCCCGCCGGGGCCGGAGTGGCCGCGGACGGTGATGCGTCCGCCGCCGCCCCGGTACCCGTGCATGACGATGTTCGTGGCCAGCTCGTCCACGGCCAGCCGGATCCGGTACGTCGCCTGTTTGCCCAGGCCCGCCCGGCCGGCCAGTCGCAGGACGAACGCGGCGATCTCGCCCAGCGCCCCGATCTTCGCGGGCACGTCCAGTACGGAGGGTTTGCTCGCCAGTTCGACCATGTCGCCCACGGCCGTCAGTCGTCGGAGAGCTGGATGCTCCGGTCCAGTCCGGCGGTGCGGATGGTCCGGGAGACGGGCTCGATGGCGCCGACCACCTTGATGGTGACGTGGTCCGCCACCTTCTGCTGGGCGAAGACCAGGGAGCGCAGTCCGGCGCTGGCCATGTAGCCGACGCCGGCCATCCGGATCTCGACGGTGCTGGTGCCGTGGCCCGCGGCCTTCTCGATGGTCTGGTGGAAGTCCGGGGCCGTCTTGGCGTCCAGCTCGCCCTCCAGTTCGATCACGGTGGTGTCACCCTCGATGCTCAGGGTCACGGAAAGCGGCATGTCAGATCTCCTTCGGTCAGAACGTCCCGGTCGTCTCGGGCTCGTTCGTACGGCCCACGAGGATCACGACGGAGCGGGGGCCGATCAGGTACTTGCCGGCGTTGTCCAGCTCCTGTTCCGCACCGGGGGTGCGGATGTCGTACGGCGCCTCGGCCGAGGTGTCGGCGAACAGGTGCCAGGTCCGTCCGCCCGGCAGGGCGGGCAGCTCCAGGTCGTGCGACTCCCAGTGCGCGTTCATGGCCACGTACACCACGTCGTCGTCCCCGGTGCCGCAGCGGGCCACCGCCAGCAGCCGGCTGTCCTGCGACCAGTCGGGCTGCCAGGCCCGTTCGCCGTGCCAGCTGATGTCGGGCAGCCCCAGGGTGTCCCGCATCTGCCCGGTGGGGTGGGAGGTGGAGCGCAGTTCCCGGTGGTGCTTGCGGAAGGCGATCATCTCCCGGGTGAAGCGCAGCAGTTCGGTGTTCTGGTCGACCTGGTCCCAGTCGAACCAGGACAGTTCGTTGTCCTGGCAGTAGGTGTTGTTGTTGCCCTGCTGGGTGCGCGCCACCTCGTCGCCGGACAGCAGCATCGGGATGCCCTGGCTGGTGAAGAGGATGGCCATGGCGTTCTTCATCTGGCGCAGGCGCAGGGCGTTGACCTCGGGGTCGTCCGTGGGTCCCTCGGCCCCGCAGTTCCAGCTGGCGTTGTCGTTGCCGCCGTCGTTGTTGCCTTCGCCGTTGGCCTCGTTGTGCTTGTCGTTGTACGAGACCAGGTCGGCGAGGGTGAACCCGTCGTGCGCGGTCAGGAAGTTGACCGACGCCGAGGTGCCGCGGGTGGCGTAGAGGTCGGGCGAGCCCGCCACCCGGGTGGCGAGTTCCCCGGTGACCCCGGGGTCGCCCTTGAGGAAGCTGCGCACGGTGTCGCGGTACTTGCCGTTCCACTCGGCCCAGCGTCCGTACGCCGGGAAGTTGCCGACCTCGTAGAGGCCGCCGGCGTCCCATGCCTCGGCGATCAGCTTGGTGTGCCGCAGCACCGGGTCGAAGGCGAGCGACTCCAGCAGCGGCGGGTTGGGCAGCGGGGTGCCGTCGGCGGAGCGGCCGAGGATGGCCGCGAGGTCGAAGCGGAAACCGTCGATGTGGTAGTCGGCGACCCAGTGGCGCAGGCAGTCGAGCACGAAGTTGCGCACCACGGGGTGGTTGCAGTTGACGGTGTTGCCGGTGCCGCTGAAGTTGAAGTAGTAGCCCTCCGGCGTGAGCATGTAGTACGTGGCGTTGTCGAGCCCCTTGAAGGAGATCGTCGGGCCCTGCTCGTTGCCCTCGGCCGTGTGGTTGAAGACGACGTCGAGGATGACCTCGATGCCGGCCGCGTGCAGGTCCTTGATCAGGGTGCGGAACTCGTCGCCCTGCATCCCGTAGCGCCCGGTGGCCGCGTAGCCGGCCTTGGGTGCGAAGAAGGAGACGGTGTTGTAGCCCCAGTAGTCGTAGAGCTTCTCGCCGGTCTCCGGGTTGCTGCGCGGGTTGTCGCTCTCGTCGAACTCGAACACCGGGAGCAGCTCTATGCAGTTGATCCCGAGTTCCTTGAGGTACGGGATCTTCTCGCGCAGCCCCGCGAAGGTGCCGGGGGCGGTGACCCCCGAGGAGGGGTGCCGGGTGAAGCCGCGCACGTGGGCCTCGTAGACCACGAGGTCCTCGGCGGGGATCCGCAGCGGGGTGTCGTCGCCCCAGTCGAAGTCCTGGAGGCAGACCCGCGAGCGGTACTGGTAGCCGCGGCTGCGGTCCGGCTCCACGCCCCACACGTCGCGGCCGGCGATCAGCCGCGCGTAGGGGTCGGAGAGGACCTGGCGGGCGTCGAAGCGGTGGCCGGTGACGGGGTCGTAGGGTCCGTCGGCCCGGTACCCGTACTCGATGTTCTCGTGGTCGAGGCCGAAGACCGTCATCGCGAAGACGCTGCCGGTGCGGAATTCCTCGGGGAACTGCAGCTCGGCCATCGGTTCGGCCTCGCCGCGCTTGTAGATGACCAGGGTCATGGAGGTGGCCTGGTCGGAGAAGACGGAGAAGCTGACCCCGCCGGGGACCACGTTGGCCCCGAAGGGGAACGGCTTTCCGGCGCGGACGCGGAACCCGCCCACCTCGTGGGTGGGGTAGGCGTCGACGCGCAGTACCTGTTCGGTCGTGGATTCGCTCATAGCGCGGCCCGGGCCTTCGCGTTGGCCGCCTCGGCCTCGCCGGCGGAGAAGAAGTCCAGGAAGCCGGTGGCCGACATGACGAACCGGACTTCCTCGCTCACCCCGTACAGGGTGACGGCGACACCGGCGTGCTGGGCCTCGCGGTAGACGACGAGCAGGGTGCGCAGGCCGGCGCTGGAGACGTAGGTGACGGCGGTGAGGTCGATGCGCAGCGACCGGCCTTCGCGGACGAGCGGCAGCAGGGCCTGGAGCAGCTGCCCCGAGGTCTCGCTGTTGATCTCGCCGGTGGCGACGACTACCGTGCCGCCCTTGTTCCGGCGTTCTTTCACGTGAAGAGTCATTGTCTTCTTCCCCTCATGGTGGGGCGCCCCCCGTTGGGCATTACCTGGTGACCGGCCGCAGCCGGACCTTGACCTTGACCCGGCTCTGGACGTCGGGCAGCCGGACCGTGAGGCCCTTCGCGTCGAAGTCCGTCCACGGCTTCTCGTCGATCTCGACGGACGCGACCTCGATGGAGCCCGCGGGCAGGAGGTCGGGTGAGACGCGCAGGACGCGGTCGGGCAGGTCGCTGGGGTCGGGCTGGAAGTGGAAGTCCATTTCCCGGCCGTTGATGAGCAGGTTGTTGTAGACGGCGGAGAGGTAGCAGAGCTCCGCCGAGTGGTACATGGACATCGAGTGGCTGCCCTTGAGCCGCTCGGTGCCGAGCAGGTACGGCGTACCGCTGGCGAGCACGTTGAAGTAGACGGCCCCCTCGTCGTGGTCGAGGAAGAAGGTGTTGTAGAAGGACTCCGCCTGCCGGGCCTCGCGCAGGAAGTCCTCGCCGCCGACCGTGCCGTTCAGGATGAGGTAGGCCAGGATCGCCTGCTCCTGCTGCCACCACGCCTTGCGGTCGTGCCAGGCGAAGCGGTACGCCTCTTCGCCGTCCTCCTTCACGCGCTCGACCACGTCGTACCAGCCGCCGCGCTGGCGGTCGCTGCCGACGGCCGGCATGATCTCGCCGATCTTGCGGGCGAGCTCCTCGTAGGCCGGCTTGGCTTTGAGGGAGTTCATCCGCATCAGGTTCCAGGCGATCTTGAGGTTGTGCCCGACCACGGCGCGGTTCTGCTGCCAGCTGTGCGCCGTGTCGTGCGACCAGTCGCGGTGGAAGCGTTCCTGGACGAAGGGGCTGTTCTTGTAGTCCGGGAACTTGTCCGCGATGGTGTCGAAGGTGTACTCCAGGAAATCGGCGTACCTCTGGTCGCCGGTCGCCAGGTACAGGTTGATCAGGTAGGCGGGCGCGTGGTCGCCGACCGAGTTCCAGTTCTTGCGCTCCGCGTTCTCGCCCAGCGACTCGTGGTCGGCGCTGAACAGGATGGGGTCGATGTGCGAGTAGTAGCCGCCCAGTTCCTCGTCCTTGAAGAACTTGTCGAACAGCCGGATGGTGGCGTCCGCGTCGTTCTTGATGCGTACGTCTCCGGTGACGCGGTACGTCTGGATGGGGCCGGCCAGGGCGTAGATCTGCTCGTACATCGGGATCGCGTCGTAGTCGTCGGAGAACTCCGAGGTGAACAGCTTGCGCTCGCTGTCCCCGTCGACGCGGATGCCGTGGTACCAGAAGACCACGTCCTCCTCGCTGTCCACGACCCTCATGTGCTTGCGCAGGTACTCGGTGCCCCGCTCGGCGACCTCCAGGTACTCGTCCTTGCCGGTCAGCAGGTAGGCCGAGGCCATGCCGTAGACCAGCCGGGAGATCGTGTCGGTCTCCTGGACGTGGCTGGCGGTCTTGTCGCCGCCGAGCCGGATCTCGGTGCGGTACTCGGTGAAGTCCACCGGTCCGTCACCGAACTGGGCCCGCTTGTAGAAGTCGGCCAGTGACTCGATCTGCTTGATCCACCAGCTGGGCTCCTCGAACCGGTAGTCCTCGGCGCCGCGGCCCAGGAAGACCAGGCGCTTGGCGTCGAAGCGCCCGCCGGACCCCGGGTAGTGGATGCCGTAGACGAACAGGAGGCGGCCCGGCGAGAGCATCTCGTCGATGTGCCCGGAGGCGTCGATGTACGGCTCGTCGAGGTTGCGGACCAGCTCGGCGCTCGGGTCCCCGGCCAGCGACACGTCGAACTCGCGGCCGTCGGAGGTCTTGAGCCGCAGCACCCGGCTGCGGGAGTCGAAGCGGACGACGTAGCCCGCGATCGTGTCGGAGAAGGAGAAACTCACGGCGTCAGCCATGTTTCACACACCGTCCTTGTCGTGAGAGCTGTCGTCCTCGTATCCCTGGCTGACCTCGACGATCACCCCGTCGGGATCGCGGACCCATACGGTCCGCCACCCGCAGATGAAGTCGTCGAAGTCCAGCGGCCCCAGGGTCACTTCCGCCGCTTCGCCCAACTCCGCCAGGAACGCGTCCACGCTCTCGGTCTGGAAGGCCAGGTGGCGCATCAGGCCCGGGGCCTGCGGCCCGTCGCCCGCGGCCGGCGCCGGGAGGTTGCCCTGCGCGGGGCGGGCCGGGTCGGTGCCGGCCGCGAAGAGCTCCAGGTACGCGTCCCCCTTGCGCAGGAACACGATCTGCGACTCGCCGAGGTCGACCACCCTGGCCCGGGCGAAACCGAAGTAGCGGGTGTAGAACTCCTCGGTGGTCTTCTGGTCCGTGCAGTTCAGGCCCACGTGGGACCAGACCGTCCCGGCCATCAGGCGCTCCCCCGTCCCCGCCCCGCCGCGATCAGCTCGATGATCCGGCGGGCGAAGAGGTGGTGGTGGGCGCCGGTGCGTCCGGTGACCAGGTCACCGTCGACCACCACGTCCTCGTTGACGTACTCGGCGCCCATGTTGCGGACGTCGCCGATGAGGTTGTTGTGGCAGACCACCTTGCGACCGCGGATCTTGTCGGGGATCGAGGCGGCCAGCCACATGCCGTGGCAGATGATCCCCTTGAGGACCGTCGGCTCCTCGAAGGCCCGGCGCAGCAGCTCCGTGGCGGGTGCGAGGACGTCCACGTCCTCGGTGTAGCGCAGCCGGTCGGCCACCATGCCCGAGGGGACGATGATCGCCGCGTACCGGCGCAGCGCGTCGTCGTCCAGCCCCTCCAGGGACTTGTCGGCGGTGAACGGCGCCCGGTACTCGTGGCCCGTGAAGGTGATGGAGCCGTTGCCCCACAGCCGGGTCAGGAAGTCGACCTCGGCGCCCTCCTCGGCGAACCGGCGGCTGTAGTAGAAGATCTCGGGCTCGTAGAAGTCGCTCTCGACCAGGACCGCGATCCGGGTCCCGGTCAGGGCGCCCTCGCGCAGTACGGCGTCAGGCACGGGACACTCCCTTCAGGAAGTCCGCCGCGCGCTCGGCGATCATCGCGATGGCGGTGTGGCAGTTGCCCGACGGGACCGCGGGCATCACGCTGGCGTCGACGACGCGCAGGTTCCGTACGCCGTGCACCCGCAGCTCCGGGTCGACGACGCTGAGGTCGTCGATGCCCATGCGGCAGGAGCCCGCCTGGTGGTGGTAGCTCTCCGACTTCTGCTTCACGAAGGTCCGCAGGTCCTCGTCACTCACGTAGCCCGGCCCGGGCTGGAGCTCCTGCTTGTACCAGGGGGAGAACGCGGAGGTCGCGAAGAGCTCCCGGGCGAGTTTGACGCCCTGCACCATCCGCTCCAGGTCCCACCGGTCGCCCAGGTAGTTCGGGTTGATCAGCGGGTGGGCCAGCGGGTCGGTGCTCGCGAGCCTGATCCAGCCGCGCGAGACGGGCCGGACGACCCCGGGCAGGATGCTCACCGTGTGGGGGTGGTCCTGGCCGACGATCACGTCGAACGGCACGTGCACGAAGGCGATCTGCAGGTCGGGCGCGGGCAGGCCGGGCCGGGAGGACAGGAACAGAGCGCTCTCCGACAGGTTCTGCGCCGGCGGCGGCAGTTCCTGGGTGACCTCCGCCATCAGCCCGGTCAGCACGTGGTTGTGGAAGTTCTCGCCGACCCCGGGCAGGGCCGCGGTGACCGCGATGCCGTGTTCGCGCAGCTGCTCGGGGTGTCCGATGCCGGAGAGCAGCAGCAGCTTCGGGGACTCGATCGCCCCGGCGGCCACGATCACCTCCCGGCGGGCCCGCACGGTGTGCGTCCCCGGCTCGGCGGCGGCGCTGTGCCCGTCGCCCACCACGCGGCCCGCGATCGGGGCGGGCGGCGCGAGCCGGACGTACTCCACGCCCGTGCAGGTCTGCCCGTCGAAGAGGAGCCGGGTGCTCTGCGCGCTGGTGCGCAGGGTCAGGTTGGCCCGCTCCAGGGCCGGCTCCAGGTAGGCGGCGAGGGCGCCCTGGCGGCGGCCGTCCGCGACGTCGATGTGGTGCCAGCCGGTGCCGAAGAGGCCGCGCCGGGGGCCGTCCGTGTTGAAGTCGGCGATCTCCTGGTGGCCGAGCTCGACCGCCGCGTCGATGAAGGCGCGGGAGACGGGGTTGGGGCCGTGCTGCCCGGCGTTGGTGATGCGCTGCGGGCCGCGGGTGCCGGTGGTGGGCGCCGTGGCGTCCTCCTGGCCCTCCAGGAGGGCGAAGTAGGGCAGTACGTCCTCGTAGGACCAGCCCGCCGCCCCCTGGTAGGCCCAGTTGTCGAAGTCCGAGGCGTGGCCCCGGATGTGCATCATGATGTAGAGGTTGCTGCTGCCGCCCGGGGCCTTGCCGCGCGGTTCGTACGTACGGCGGCCGTCGAGTCCGGGCTGCGGGACGCTGGTGTAGCCCCAGTCGACGGGGCCGCCCAGCAGCTTGTACCAGGAGGACGGGTCGTCCACCTCGGGCGGGATGCGGTCGCCGCCGGCCTCCAGGACGAGGACGGAGACGTCCGGGTCCTCGGAGAGCCGGTTCGCCAGGACACTGCCGGCGGTACCGGATCCCACGATGATGTAGTCGTACTCATCTCTCGCCATCACGCCCGCCCCTCAGCCCTGGCCGAGCACCTGGAAGGGCACGGTGTCGTGGTAGTTCGCCATGTAGACGATCTTTCCGTCCACGATCCGGAAGTAGTTCATGACCTCGGCCTCGATGGCCTCGCCGGAGGCGCTGACGGCGGTGAGGTGGGAGACGGCCGCGGCCTTCTCCCCGTCGACGAGGAAGTGCACGGGCTCGTTCCGGAAGACCCGGTACATCGTCCCCATGCCCTTCATCATCGAGCGCAGGACCTCCAGGCCCTCGATGTGTCCGGCCAGCTGCTCGTCCATGACCTGGTCGTCGGCGAACAGGTCGCACCAGCGGTCCCAGTCCCCGGCATTGGCGTACTCGTAGTACTTCCGCAGAATCTCTCGTGCGTCCAACGCGCTCATCGCGCTCATCCCCCTATCGGTCCCTGCGGGTGCCGTCCGGCGTGAAGGGCGCCCAGAACTGGCTGAAGGCGGTCGCCGTGTCGCCGAAGAGGCCGTCGCGGCCCTCGACGATCCGCCCGTCCCGCCACCGCATGAAGTGGAAGACCGGGTAGTCCATCCGCTCGTACGGGGACCCGCTCGCCCCGTCCGCGCCGTCGCGCACGGCGACGTTGCGGCACACGTCGGCGCTGCAGTCGTCACCGACGAGAACCGCCTGGATGTCCATCCGGAAGGTGCCGCCCGTGAGCTTGTGGGTCTGCCCCATCAACTCCAGGAAGGCGTCCAGGCTCTCGTACCAGCCGGCGAGCGGATGGTTGCCCGGCACCAGCCAGCGCAGGTCCTCGGAGTAGTACTCCAGGATGCGCGCCCGGTCGCCGGAGCCGAGCGCCTGGTAGGCCGCTCGCACCCGCTCCCGTGTCACTTCGGTCATCGCCGCTCCTCCTACGTCTTCGCAGCCGGTCAGAGGGAGCCGGAACCCGGCATGGGCGCCAGTTCGTTGACGGTGTACTGCTTGATCAGCGGTCCGTCCTGGCCTGCCACGACGACCCAGGTCTGGTCGGCGTCGAAGCCGAGCCACTGGCTGCGCGGAGCGGGCGGGTCCCAGATCTTGGCCTGCCAGTTCACGAGGACCCGGACGATGGCCCGGTCGCCCTCGATGACGGGCTCGACCTTGGTGACGGTGTGGACCTCGTCGAAGAAGCGGGAGGTCACGGCGGCGTACCAGCGGCCGAAGCCCTCGTGTCCGAGGAAGGTGTCCTCGGGGACCTTGAACTCCAGGTCCTCGGTGATCATGGCGAGCACCTGATCCAGCGGAAGGTGCTGGTCCAGGGCCACGTACCAGTTCTCGGCGAAACTGCGGATCGCGTCCTCGGTCAGCCGCTCGACGGGCATGCGGTCTCCTCCTGTCCGTACCGGTGCGGTGATGTCAGGGGCGGTGATGTCAGGTGCGCTGTGCGGGGCTCGCTGTGCAGGGATCTCGATGCGCCGTGCGGGGATCGCTGTGCGGTGCTCGTGGCGCGGGGATCAGTGGCGCGGGGATCAGACCTGGATGTCCACGAGGTACGGGCCGGGGTGGGCCAGCATCCGGCCCACGGCCGCGACCGCCTCGTCCGGCTTCTCCACCCGCGTCCCGTCCGCGCCGAGGGCACGTGCCAGCCCGGCGAAGTCGATCTCGGGGTGGGAGAGGTCGAAGGATCCCGGGAAGCCGTGCTCGGGGATGTCCCGTTCCCGCCAGTACTGGGCGATGTTGTCGTCCAGCAGCCGGTACTTGCGGTTGTTGCAGACCACGAACTTGGCGTTGATGCCGTGCCGGACCGCGGTCCACAGCGCCTGGTAGGTGTACATCGACCCGCCGTCGCCCGCGAAGCCGACGACGAGCCGGTCCGGGCGGGCCAGCTTGGCCCCGACCGCCCCCGGGAAGCCCACCCCGAGCGAACCGCCCCGGGTGAGGTGGTAGTCGCCCGGCCGCTCCGCCGGCAGGTACTTGGTGACCAGCGGCGAGGTGGTCAGCGCCTCGTCGAAGACGATGAGGTCCCCGCCCGTCCGCTCGGCCAGGGTCCGCAGGAAGACCGCGATCGGCGTGCCGTCGGTGTCCGGTGCGTCCGCCTGCGCGGCCCGCTCCCGGGAGCGGGCGTCCAGCCGGGCGCGCGCGGCCGTGCGCTGCGCGGTGGTGAGCCGGTGCTCCAGTACGCCCGCCAGTGCGCGCAGCGCCTGCTTGGGGTCGGCGGCCAGGCCCAGGTCCACCGGGTGGTTCTTGGCGATCTCGTAGGCGTTGAGGTCGATGTGCACGACCTTCGCGCCGGCCCGGAAGGGGCTCTCCAGTTCGGGGAACACCTCGGGGAAGACGTAGGTGCCGACGATCAGCACCCCGTCCGCGTCGGCGATCAGCTCCTTGCTGTGCGGGCCGAACATGTGGCCCGTCTGGCCGCGGCGCAGCGGGTGCGACGCCGCGATGTTCACCTCGGAGGAGTCGACCTCGTACACGTCGGCGCCCAGCATCTCGGCGACCCGTGCGAGTTCGGCCTGCGCCCCGGAGAGCGCCACCCCGTCACCGATCAGCACGACCGGGCGTGCGGCGGCGGCGAGCAGCTCGGCCGCCCGGCCCACCGAGGCGGGTGAGGGCGAGGTGTCCGTGAGCGGCACGGTGGCGGGCAGTACGGGCTCGGAGTTCAGCTCGTCCAGCACGTCCATAGGCAGCGCGACGAACACCGGTCCCCGCGGCGGGGTGAGGGCGATCTTGACCGCGCGCCGGATGGTGCGCAGTACGGAGCGCGGGTCGGTGACCCGGGTCGCGTACTTCGTCACCGGTTTGGCCATCGCCACCAGGTCTGACGCCATCTGGGCGTCCATGGCGTCGTAGCGGACCCCGGCGTCACCGGCGACCACGACGAGCGGGGTGTGGCCGCGCAACGACTGGTAGAGCATGCCGATGCCGTTGCCCAGGCCCACGCCGGAGTGCAGTTGGAGCAGGGCCGCGCCGCCGGTGGCCCGGGCGTAGCCGTCGGCGATGCCGGCGGCGACGGTCTCCTGGAGGGCGAGGACGTACCGGAAGTCCGCTGCCGCGTCGACCGCGTCGAGGAATCCCTGTTCGACCGTCCCCGGATTTCCGAACATCACATTCAGGCCGTCGGCCTTGAACTGCTCGATCAGCCTTTCCCGTCCGGGAGTGGCTTCCATGAATTCCCCCTCTTTCCCAGGAGTTACCGGACTACCATCCGTACCGGGTGAGCCCGTCCTCCAGGACTTCCACGATCTTGCGCCCCGTCAGATAGGAATCGGGGGTCGAACGTCCGGTGACGAAGGGGAAGTCGACGATCACCGACAGGGGGTGGCCGAAATTCCCGTGGTACGCGCCGCGCGGTCCGGTGGCGTCGCGCAGGATGTACTCCAGCGGGTACGGCGGCGGTCCCATGTTGAAGTCGGTACCGAGGAATCCGGTTCCGTCCTTGTAGTCGTATTCCTTGCAGTGGCCGGTGACGTGCTTGCCCCAGATGATGCTCTTGCGGTCGCCCCAGTCGCGGGCGAAGGCCAGGCAGGCCACCCCGTAGCACTCGGCCGCCACGACCTTGCCGGCGTTCTTGAAGGCGAGGATGAGGGCGTGGACCCGCTCGTTGTTGGCGAGGTCGACGATGGGGCCGCTGCCGCCGACGATGAGGACCGCGTCGAAGGAGGCGATGTCCTCCTGGAGCTTGTCGAGATCGCGGTGGTACTGCTCCAGCTTGGGCAGGTAGTCCTTGTCGCTGGTGTACGGGCGTTCGGGCGCCCACGCCTCGATGTCGAGCGGTGAGTCGAGCCGGCTCGACTGCTCGAACTCGCGGCCCAGCCGGGCGTTCTCCTCGGTGGTCACCGAACGGCCCAGCGGGGGGTCGATGTAGTCGGCGTCGAGGCTCGGCGGAAGTGCGTGGGCGCGCTTCCCGGTCGGCGTGGCGAATACGACTTCGTAGCCCCGCTCGTCGAACTGCGATACGGGCCCGATCAGTTCTTCGGCCCAGTAACCGTGTTCGGAGACAATGACCAGAATCTTTCTGCTCACAGATTCCTCCAGGCGCCGCCTGTTGTGTTGGCGTCCCCCACCCTGCTTCTGTGCGGGGCCTGCGTCAAAGCGCCCGTATGCGACTTCGTGAGGTAGAAGGACATGCCGTCCCCACACCTCAGGTAGTCGCCGCGCGAGGTCATGAAGTAGGTCCGTTACTCCATGACTTCGGCCGAATCGATGAACCTTTCCGGGGCCCCCGTCCTAAGGTCTGGACGCGCCCGTGATTCACCGGCGTGACGAGCGGTACGAGTGCGCGAGGAGAGGGACGGGGACGATGACGATGGACCTGTTGTGCACACACATCGACCAGATACGTCCGGTGAAGCCGGGGACCGACGGCTGCGAGGAGTGCCTGGCGACCGGAGACGACTGGGTGCACCTGCGGATGTGCCTGAGCTGCGGGCACGTCGGCTGCTGCGACTCCTCGAAGAACCGCCATGCCACCCGGCACTACCGCACCGTCGGGCACCCCGTCGCGGCCTCGCACGAGCCCGGCGAGGACTGGGCCTGGTGCTACGCCGACAAGCTGATGCTGGACCCCGCGTGAGCGCGTCCCGGGAGCACGCCGAGGCCCCCTCCCCCGCGGGCCGCTCCTCCGCCGTCCCCTCCGTCGGCCCCTCCTCCGCCGTCGACCGGACCGGGTCGACCGCGCCGGCGACCACGGCGGGGCACTCCCCGGCGGCCACCGAGCGGTCCGAGAACCGCAAGCCCGTCATCCTCGCCGTGGACGACGACCCCCAGGTGCTGCGGGCCGTCCGGCGCGACCTGCGCAGCGCGTACGGGGACCGCTACCGGGTGCTCGGCGCCTCCTCGGCCGCCGACGCCTTCAAGATCCTGGACTCCCTGGACGAACGCGGCCACGACCCGGCGCTGTTCCTGGTGGACCAGCGGATGCCGGACGTGACCGGGGTGGAGTTCCTCCTGGAGGCCGTCAGCCGCTTCCCCGACGCCCGCCGGGTCCTGCTGACCGCCTACGCGGAGACCGACGCGGCGATCACCGCCATCAACCGGGTGCGCCTGGACTACTACCTGCTCAAGCCCTGGGACCCGCCGCACGAGCGGCTGTTCCCGGTCCTGGACGACCTGCTCTCGGACTGGCTCGCCACCTACCGCCCCGCCTACGACGGGATCATCGTCGCCGGCCACCTGGTGTCGCCCGGCACCCACGCCGTCCGGGACTTCTTCACCCGCAACGGGCAGCCGTTCCGCTTCCTGAACGTCGAGCGCGACCCCGAGGCGCTGACGGTGCTCGCGGCCGCCGACCCCGATGCGGCGCTGCCGCTGGTCCGGTTCCCGGACGGGACGGTGCTCTCCGCGCCGACCGACACGCAGCTCGCCCAGCGCCTGGGCCTGGCGACCACCGCCTCCCGCCCGCACTACGAGTGCGTCATCGTCGGCGCCGGTCCGGCGGGGCTGGCGGCCGGGGTGTACTCGGCGTCCGAGGGCCTGTCCACGCTCATGCTGGACTCCCGCGCCCCGGGCGGCCAGGCCGGCACCTCCAGCCTGATCGAGAACTACCTCGGGTTCCCGTCGGGCCTCTCGGGCGGCGACCTGACCCGCCGGGCCACCATCCAGGCCTCCCGCTTCGGCGCCGAGATCCTGCACCCGGTGGAGGTGGTCTCGCTGACCCGCGACGACCCGGCGAAGATCCTCACCCTGGCGGACGGTACGGAGATCAGCGCGGAGACGGTCCTGCTCGCCACCGGGGTCTCGTACAACCGCCTGCAGGCACCGGGAGCGGACCGCTTCGAGGGCGCCGGGCTGTACTACGGCGCGGCCACCACCGAGAGCTCGGCCTGCATCTCGCAGCACGTGTTCATCGTGGGCGGCGCCAACTCGGCCGGCCAGGCGGCGGTGCACTTCGCCAAGTACGCGGCCCGCGTCACGATCCTCGTCCGGGCGGCGTCCCTCGACGCCAGCATGTCCCGCTACCTGATCGACGAGATCGCCCGCACCCCCAACATCGAGGTCAAGGTGCGCACCACCGTCGTCTCGCTGGACGGCGACGAGCACCTGGAGCGGCTGACCCTGCACGACGCCGACACGGGCGCCGACACCGAGGTCCCGGCCCGGTTCATGTTCACGTTCATCGGCGCCCGCCCGCACACGGACTGGCTGGCGGGGGTCGTGGAACGCGACGAGTACGGCTTCGTGCTCACCGGCTCCGACCTGATCTCCAACGGGGGCGAGCTCCCGGCGGAGTGGAGCCTGGAGCGCGCGCCGTACCCGCTGGAGACCAGCGTCCCCGGCGTCTTCGCGGCGGGCGACGTCCGCGCCCACTCCGTCAAGCGGGTCGCGTCGGGCGTCGGCGAGGGGGCGATGGCCGTCTCCTTGATCCACCGCTACCGCTCGATGGGCTGAACCCCGCGCGGGACCAGCTGAGAGCGAACGGGCAATCGTGGGCGACTCCTTGCGATCAAGAAGGCAGCGGATGCAACGTTGATTACATGATTACACCCGAGCAGCAGACACAGCTCCGTACCTGGTTCGCGGACCGCCTGCCGGTGGACGTCTACGAGTCCCTGGTCTCCGTCACCGCCGACCGCGAGGAGATCACGGTCATCGGCACCCTCCCGGCGAACGAGTCGGTCAAGGACTTCCGCGAACGCACCCGCGAACAGCGCATCGAGGTGGCCCGCGAGGCGGAGGAGCTCTACCGCCGCAAGGTGTCCTGGGGCGTGCGCTCCGGCGACGAGACGACCCTGTTCACCCACCTCGCGGTCCCGGTGATGACGCGGTTGCGCCAGTCCGAACGCCAGGTGCTCGACACCCTGGTCGCGAGCGGCGTGGCCCGCAGCCGCGCCGACGCGCTGGCGTGGTGCGTCCGCCTCGTCGGCCGCAACACCGAAACCTGGCTCGCCGAGCTGCGCGAGTCCCTCGACACGGTCCAGCGGGTCCGCTCGCAGGGCCCCGACGTCAAGGCGGACATCACGAAGTCCGACTCCGAATAGCGGAAATCCTCGCCGGGCACGCAAGATCCCGGAAAGGTAGCCGGGACGGGACAACCGACCGCAGGGAGAGGCCCCACACGATGACCACCACCGTCGAATACATCCGCTACCGGATCGCAGCGGACGACCAGCCGGCGTTCGAGGACGCCTACGCGCGGGCGGCCGAGTCCCTGGCCGCCTCGCCCGAGTGCATCGACTACGAACTGGCCCACAGCGAGGAGGAGGCCGAGCGCTACATCCTCCGGATCCGCTGGACCTCGGTCGAGGACCACCTCCAGGGCTTCCGCAAGGGCGAGCAGTTCCCGGCGTTCTTCGCCGCGATCCGCCCGTACCTGAACAACATCGAGGAAATGAAGCACTACCGCGTCACCGACGTCTTCGGCACGGGAAAGGCCGCCTCCCAGTCATGAGCACCACGCCCGACACGACGCCCACCATCTACGAGTGGATGGGCGGGGCCGAGGCGCTCGACCGCCTCACCGACGTCTTCTACGCGCACGCCCTCCAGGACGAGATCCTGGCCCCGGTCTTCGCCGGCATGGACTCGAACCACCCGCAGCACGTCGCCATCTGGCTGTCGGAGGTCTTCGGCGGCCCCGCCGACTACTCGGCCCACCACGGCGGCCACCAGCACATGGCCACCAAGCACCTGGGCCGCGGCATCACCGAGCAGCAGCGCCGCCGGTGGGTGGACCTGCTGATGGACACGGCGGACGAGGTCGGCCTGCCGACCGACCCGGAATTCCGGGCGGTGTTCGCCTACTACATCGAGTGGGGCACCCGGATGGCCCTGATCTACTCGGGCCCCAACCCGCCGCCGGTCGACGCGGCGAAGATCCCCGTCTGGTCCTGGGGACAGACCCCGCCCTGGATCCCGAAGTCCTGACCCGGCCCGGGGGCGCTGTCGGGCCTGCCCGGCAGCGCCCCGTCGGGACGGCCCTGCCGCGTCGCAATGGGCCTGGTGCGGCCGTCGCAGTGGGCCTGGTGCGGCCGCCCGAGTGGAGCTGGTGCGGCGGCGCAGCGCCCGGACGGCTCAGTCGCGAAGGTATCCCGCGGGCCGGTCGGCGAGCACCACCGCCAACGGGGCCGCGCCCTCGCCCTCGCCCTGGCCCCGCCAGAAGTCGACGGCCTGTTCCAGGATCTCGCGCAGGGTCGCCCACTCACCGGGCCGGGCCCGCGCGTAGTCGTGCCAGGACGTGACCGCCACCAGCCGCCCGGGCCCGTCCGGCAGCCACGACAGGTCGGTCAGCACGTCCGCCAGCGCGTCCCAGTTCTCCCCGAACCACTGGGGCACGTGCAGGGCCTCCCCACACCGCCGCAGCAGCTCCGCCTTGCCGCCGACGCCGTCCAGGTCCAGCCGGAGCGTCGTCCAGCCGGCCTCCTCGGCGGCGGCCAGCGCCGGGGCCAGCGGCCCCGCTCCAAGGGTCATCGCAGAACCGCCTTGAAGGTGTCGTAGTGGTCGTCCGTGTAGAACAGCTCCCCGCCCGAGCCGGTCACGATCCGCCGGGCCCCGCGGTCGCGTTCCCCCGGTGTCCTCACGGTGAACTCGTGGTAGTAGCCGCGCTCGCGGCGGGGCAGGGCCTTCTCGAAGTTCCCGAAGACCGTGCCGTCCTGCCGGTACGGGTACGGACCGCCCTTGTCGATCAGTGCCAGTACCTCGCGCGCCTGCTCCGGCAGCGCGTCCGCCCGTACGGTGGCCATCCCCTTGGCCCATCCGGGCACGACGGGGCGACCCCCCTGGCCCGGGCTCGCGGTGCCGGGGCTCGCGGGCGCGCCGGTCCGCGCCGCCCCGGGCGTCTTGCCGGCGCAGCCGACCGCGGTCACCAGCGCGGCGCACAGGAACAGGGCCCCCAGCGCACGCAGCAGCGATCGGGGCACGTTCCGAAGGATCATGCGCCGATCGTGCCAAACAACCGATTCGTCCGCGACTCGCGCGGGGCGGGACGTGGAGAACCGGGCCGTGGAGAAGCGGGGTGTGAAGACGGCTTAGAGCGCAGCCATCTTGGTGTAGGGGCTCAGGATGCGTTTCTGAACCGATCCGAAGTCGACGAGGACAGCGATCCCCTCCTCGATACCGACGACACGGCCGAGGCCGTGCTCGTCGTGAGTGACCCGGTCGCCGACGCTGAACTGCCGGAGCGGCGGTTCCACGGGGGCCTTGAACGGGCTGGACGGCAAATGGCGGCGAGGTACTGCTGACTTAGTCATTGGGTCCAGTATGCGCCCAGCGGGCCGCCCCGCGGTCCGCCGTTCGGATCTCAATTGCGGCACCATCCGCTCCGGGACGTCCCGGAGGCGGACCCCGCGGCCCCGCTCAGTCGTCGGGATCGGCCCGTTCCAGGGCCGGGCGCAGCCCCGGCTGGGATTCCGTCAGCAGGTAGTCCGCCACGGCCGTGTCGGTGACCAGGCTGGTCACGAGACCCGACCGGAGCACTGCGCCGATCGCGGAGGCCTTGCGCAGTCCGCCGGCAATCGCCACCACCTCGGGGATCCGGCGCAGCCGGTCCGCCTCGACGGTGATGCAGCGCTCGCCGAGGTCCCGGCCGACCCGCCGGCCCTCGGTGTCGAACAGGTGCGCGGACATCTCGGCCGCGACGCCGAGCGAGGCGTAGTGGGCCCGCTCCTCGTCGCTGAGCATGTCGTGCACGGTCGAGATGCCGGGCTCCCACGATCCGATGGACACCGCGGCGACGGTCACCTTGTCGAAGTACTCGAAGGCCCGCGCGATGCCCGTCTGGCTGCGCAGCGCGGCCGCCGTCGCCGGGTCGGGCAGCAGCATCGGAGCGTAGATCGGGTGCGCGTCCCCGCCCGAGACCTGGGCGGCCCGGCGCACGGCCTCCACCGAGCCCCGCTCCGCCGTACCCGCGTCGTACACACCGGTCAGCTGGACCACGGTGCACGGCGGCAGCCGGTGCAGGGAGGCCGCCATGTGGATGGTCGAGCGGCCCCAGGCGAGACCGAGTACGTCGCCCTCGTTGACCAGCTCGCCCAGCAGGTCGGCGGCGACCGCGCCGAGGTTCTCCGGGTCCGGGGCGTCCTCGGTCGCATCGGCCGGGGACTCGACCACCACGGCGTGCCGCAGCCCGTACCGGGCACGCAGCGCGTCGGAGCGCTCGGCGTCCAGCTCCGCGGGGACCCTGATCTCGATCCGTACGAGGTCGCGTTCGAGGGCGGTCTCCAGGACCCGGGCCACCTTGAAGCGGCTCACGCCGAACTCCTCGGCGATCTGGATCTTGGACTTGCCCTCCAGGTAGAAACGGCGCGCCATGGCCGCCGCCTGCACCAGCTCCGCGGGTCCCATCCGCAGGGCTGACCGTCCCGCCGACATTGCAGACACCGCGTTCTCCTCACTGCTGTTCACACTCTCGACTCGCCGTTCATCCTGTCAGATCCGACGGCCGTTGATCAGCCCGTACAGCCCTCGTTCACCGAGCTGTTCATCAAGCCTTGGCCCCGTGGTCGCAAGCCCAGGGCGCGGCCGCGATCGCCGCGCCCGCCTGCTCGCGCAGCGTCCGTACGGCGGCGGCCGGATCGGGCGCCCCGTAGACCGCGCTCCCGGCGACGAAGACGTCCGCGCCGGCCTCGGCGACCCGCTCGATCGTCGACGCCGAGACCCCGCCGTCGACCTGGAGCCACAGCTCCAGCCCGTGCTTGGCGATCATCTCCCGGGTACGGCGGATCTTGGGCAGCATGATGTCGAGGAAGGCCTGACCGCCGAAGCCGGGCTCGACGGTCATGATCAGCACCATGTCCAATTCGGGCAGGATGTCCTCGTACTGCTCGATCGGGGTGGCGGGCTTGAGCGCCATGGCCGCCCGGGCGCCCTTGGCCCGGATCTCCCGGGCCAGCCGCACAGGCGCGGCGGCGGCCTCGGCGTGGAAGGTGACCGATCCGGCTCCGGCCTCCACGTACTGCGGGGCCCAGCGGTCCGGGTTCTCGATCATGAGGTGCAGATCGAGCGGAATGTCCGTCGCGCGGCTCAGGGACTCCACGATCGGCACGCCGAGCGTGAGGTTGGGGACGAAATGGTTGTCCATGACGTCGACATGCAGCCAGTCGGCCCCCTCGACGGCCTTCGCCTCCTCGGCGAGTCGGGCGAAGTCGGCGGACAGGATGCTGGGATTGATCTGAACGGCCATGCCCCAAGCGTGCCATGCCCAAGCCCACTTCCGGCCACGACCCCGTAAGTCCCACACCCCTCAGCCGTGCTTAACAGATGCGCCCGCTCACTTCACACGTCCTTAACCCTCACCCTGCGTTCCCCGCCATCCCTCCCAGCGGCGGCGCCCCGCGCAAGTGGCGCATGAGCTGTTCCAGGGCGGTCCAGCTTTCGGCGCTCTCGCCGTCGCCGAGCGGGTAGTAGTAGCCCGGCCGGCCGCCATGGCCCAACCGCACCGGCGGTTCCTTCAGCGGCGTCCTGCCCGCCGTGTCGCGCCCCGCCTGGGCGACCTCCGCGGGTCCCAGCACGAACGCGTACGGCAGCGGCGGGGGCTCGAAGCGCGGCGGCGCGCTCAGGTCCCGGCGCGCCTCGCGCACCTGGCACATCATGGTCTTGAGCCCGTGCCGGGTCACCAGCTCGTCGGCCAGCTCCGGCAGTGCCTCCAGGGCGGGCTTCTCACCGCGGCCGTGGCCCACGGTGAGGGTGACGTCCTCCTCCACGCCCTCCGGGGTACGGATCACGCGCAGGGTGGCCATGGCAGGGCGGTCCGGGGTGCCGACGACCACCGTCCAAGTGGGGCGGGGAGCGCGCTCGTACGCCAGCTCGGTCAGCTGCCGCCGCGACCAGCTGAGCCCGGCCGGCTCCGAGGTCCCCCATCCGGCCGGCGGGCTGCCGGTGAGGGCCCGCCAGGCGGCCTCCACCGCACCCCCGAGGACGAGGTCGGCCTCGGCGCGGTGCAGGGTACGGAAGCTGACGATGAGCTGACGCTCGCCGGTGGGCCGGTACCCGTCCGTGAAGGCGTCCGCCACCGGGGTCTCACCGCTGTCGCCCCGATCGGGCCGGAAGGCGCCGTCCTGCCACTCCAGTACCGCGCCGGTCAGCCCGTCGTAGTACCCGCACCGCTCGTCCCGCACCACCCAGCGCGAGGGGGTGGACTGCAGCAGCATGCGGGTGGGCAACGAAAGGCGACAGTGCGGCGGGGTGACGATCTGCAGGGACCGGTCGCTCTCCACGGTGGCGCGCAGGGCATCGGAGAGCCAGCTCGTCATGGGGACGACCGGCCGGTCCTGGAGAACCACGGCGGCTTCGTCGGTGAGCATGTCGACGGCCGGCCGGGCGGCGGCGGGGACCGGTACCGCGGTGACGCCCGAGACATCGACGGGGCGGGCCGCGCCGACGGTGCCGGGGGCGTCCGGCGGCCACACCCGGCCGCCCAGGAGCATGGCCATACGGGCCGCGAACGCACCCGCGAGCCGCTCTGCCCGGGGGACGCCGACGGCGGCCCGAGCCTCGATCCACCAGGCCGGGCCGTCGCCGGACGGCTCGGCCCCGGGGCCCAGCAACCTGGACGCCTCGCCCGGTACCCGGAGCATCAGCGGCACCTCGATCGAGACGAGCGGCCGCCCTTCGGCATCACAGAGCTGCACCACGGCACCCTCACCGGCGGTCTCGACCCGCAGGTCAGGCCCGCCCGCGAGCAGCCCTGCCAGCACGCTCAGCGGGTCGGGCACCCTCTCGGTGAGCGCGATCACATCCGTGGTCATGCGGTGTTCCCCCTGGCTGCTTGATCATTGTTGTCCCCGAGCAGCGCCCCGGCACCTGGTTCTACCGGAGGACGGCACCTTCGGCATCGCACGAATGCATGTGTACGGGCTGTCGGCTGTCACCTACCACCCCCGAAACGCTCGGCTCGGCAGTCCCGGAGAACTACGGCACGTGGAGTGCGCTGCTGCCGAGGTTCCGAGTACGGATACCTCCGCAGACCATCCGCGTTCCTCTCCCGTGGGTTTCGGCCGTTGCGCTACCTGGGTGGCCGACGCGAAGGAATGACCTGCACATGACCGCCACGTGCAGCGATCCAGGCTTCGAGTTCCCCGCCGGCCAGCTCTCGGGACGACGCTCCGCTGAAGACGGTGATCGGGCCGAAAACCGTCCCGGCCAGGCCCCGCACCACCGTGGCATCGTCGACTTTGATCTCGAAGAGATTCTCATCAAGGACGGCATCGGCCAGATCCGCCCCCCTCATGTCGGTGTCAATCAGCGAAGCACCGAGGAATCTCGTTCCACGGAAGCTCGCTCCCGACGCATCGACGTCACACAGCGACGCCCCCACCATGTCGGCCCCATCGAGCCGCGCCGATCGAAGCACAGCCTCGTCCAAGTTCGCCCGGACGCAATCTGCTCCGGTCAGATCCGCCCCAGTCAGATCCGCCGACTGCAGGTCGGCCCGGTAGAAGGAGGCGCTGACAAACTTCACGCCCACGAGGACCGCATCGGTGAACCAAGCATTGGAGAAATCCCCGCCCGAAAGGTCGGCGCCCCGGAAGTCACTCCCCATGCCATTGAGGTTGTAATCCTCCGAAGCCAGCCACTCCTGCAGCCGCCGCGCCGCTTCCGGGTCAGCCGGGAACACCGCCGGATTCCAGTTCTTACGGATACCAGATGACACGATCTCCCCAACCGCGGCTCTCGACAACTGCCTTGACACTGTCGATCGCCGCTTGATTTGCATTCCGGACGTCAATGATGACTACACGCCCGCGTTTCTCAATCTGCTTCGCCAGCTGCTTGTTGACCCATGACTCGTTGTTGCCCGGGTCATACGCACCCTTGAACGGCTGGGACTTGTCTCGCACGTTGTTGAATGGCGGATAGTCGGAGTGAACACCCTTGATGTCATAGTATTCACCGGTGGTCTCGGAATAAAACTCACCCCTGTCCGGTATATCCGGACGGCGGATGTCCGCCGGGAGCCGCCCACTCTCTCGCAGGTCGAGGCCGACTCGGGCCTCATCCATCGATCTGTCATCGACCTGGTTCTTGTGATCCGGGTCGTGCTTCAAGTGATCGAATTCCTCTGGAGCCCGACGTTGCACGTCATCGAGATGACCCCAGTGCGCCGCCTTTTCCTCTGCTGTCAACTCCGGAATCGGCTCGTTCGCACGTCCGCCATGACCCGATCCCGCGTTCTCCGAGGTGTCCGGCGTCCCGCTACCCGTGTGGTCGTGCGTCTCCCCACTGGAGGCGTGGTGCTGCACATGGCCCTCGGCGCTGCCACCGGATACATGATCCGCATAGGACCCACCGTTACCGGGCGCGTGTGCACCTGGGCCGTTGCCCGAGCCGCCACCGGTCGAATGGTCCGCGGCGTGACCGCCCGTGGAGGGCGTGTTGTGCGGCCCCCCACCGCCGGCCGGGTGTGCACCGTCGCCCGGGTGCATCGAGGTCGGGCGGGATCCGCCGGCCGGGTGGCTCGTGCCGTTTTCCATGCGGCCCGGGCCACCCGCGCCTTCGAGGACCTTCGGCTCTTCCATGGCCGGGGCGGTCTCGTGCTCGTGGATGTTGGGTAGGTCGCTCTTGTGCGGTTCCCTGACGGGTTCGGTGTCCGGGACCACGTTGCCGTGCTCGTCCCTGATGTGCCCGTCGTCGCCGATGACGCGCTTGTTGCCCGCGTGGTCGACGTAGTCGCGCCCGGGAATCGCGGGTGCCTCGCCAGGGTGCGGCGAGGTACCGGAGGGCATGCTGCGGGCCATGTCGTCGACGCCCGCACGGCTGGCCCTCAAGCTCTCCATGAGGTCGCCGACCTTGAACTTGGTGACGACGGCCGCCTTGCCGAGGTAGCTCATCGGGTCGACGAGCGCCCCCGCCTTACCCAGCGCGGTCGCGGCCTCCGCGGCCGCGCCCAGCCTTCCGGCCTGGCCGGCCTTGCCGAGTTTGAGCAGCGTGCCCGAGCCAAGGGTCAGGGCGTTGAACAGGACCGTCCCGGACGCCCGCGAGGGATTCTTGTCCCACTCGTCCCACGCGACCAGTGACTTGCCGAAGTTGCGCAGGGCCGCCTTCTGCTTGTCGGTGTCACTGTGGTCGACCGGGCCGAACATCTTGTCCATCGCCCAGTCGTACGGGGTCGCGATGTAAGCGCTGATACCACCGAAGACGTTCCCGATGCCTGACCACGTCTTCTTGAAGTTGTCCCAGTCGAACACGTTGACCATGCTGCCCAGGCCCTTGAGGGTGCCCCAGACACCGTCGACGAAGAACCCCTTCAGCACACCGCCGGTATGGTCCTTCGTCCACTCCCACGCGGCCCGCAGGCCCGTGTACTCACGTTCGTCGGCCGTCCCCCAAGGCGTTTCCTTGGCGTCCTTGACGTCGCTTTCCCTGAAGCCGTACATGCCGGTCTTGTGCGACCCGTCATCGACGACGAAGTGCGTGCCGCCCACCAACGCAGTGATCTTGTTGGCCGCATCGCGCTCGACGCCCTGGAATGCCACCCACGTCGTGCCGACCTCGCGGACCAGACGCGCGTTCTCGTCGATCTTGTGCTGGTCCTGCTGCCAGTCGTCATCGTCCTTGTTCTCCGCGACGAACTTCTCTGCGTCCGCACGGAGTTGCTTCATCTTGCTCACCAACGGACGGGCACTCGTCGCGAAGCTCGTCAGCGCGCCGCTGACGGATTCCAGCTTCTTCGCGAACTCGTCGGCCTTGTCCCGTACCGGGACCGTCGAGTTGAGCAGCTCTTCCTGCTCGGGCGCGTCGTAGACGGCATCCAACGCCTGAAAGGCGTTGTGCACGTCCTTGCCCGTACCTCGAATGCCGGAGGCAGTCGTCTTCAGCGAGGCCGCATGCGTCTCCAACGTCTCCAGATTGCCGGTGAAAGTCGGTATCTTCCCCAGATCGCTTCTTGGGGCCCTTCAACTCTTCCGGAGTCGGAGCCTTGGAGTACTCCTCCTGCTTGTTCTTCGCCATCGCGAGGTCGCCCTTGAGGTACTCCTCAGTGGCCAGGCGCACCCCGGTGACGGACTTCCCCGTCCGGACCGGAAGGAATTTCACGTCGTTCTCCGTGTGCTGCTGGAACTCCAGCAACGCCTGCGCCACGGGGCCGAACGCGCCCTCCTTGGGAATTTCGGTCCCGCCCAGGACCATCGTGCCCGCCCACGTGGCGGCGCCGACCAGACCGTCCCCGTACGCCGTGAACTCTTCCTCGAACTTGCCGCCGGCCTCGACGGTCTTGTTCAGGACTCCTTGAACGCCCTCAGGCTTTATGTCCCACGTCGACACGGTGCCCCCCGTTCTGCACGTCCCGCACTGACGTTCCATGTCTATCAACTACCCATTGCCGTCTGCAAAGTGAGTTTCGATCAGATCGGCACCTGTTACGGAGCAGTGACACTCTCTGCGGGGTCGGCCGTCACCGGCACACCTTTGCGTCGTCGTCGGACGGCTCGCCCCGGCACGGGCGGCGGGGCCTCCCCGCCCGTGCCGACTGCGGCCGGGCGGAGGGCGGGGGGCTGCCGGGGAGGGCGCTACGCCGTGCGGCGCAGGAGGGCGAGGTACATCGCGTCCGTGCCGTGGAGGTGGGGCCAGAGCTGGACGTCCGGGCCTTCGCCGAGGGCCGGGACACCCGACATGTACGGACGGGCGTCGATCAGTTCCGCCGACACCCGCGCCGACGCGCCCGCGCCGCGGCCCTTGAGGACGTCGTCCACCACGACCCGGGTCTCCGCCAGGTGCGGCGAGCAGGTCGCGTAGCCGACGACGCCGCCGACCCGCACCGCCGACAGCGCCTCGCGCAGCAGCCCGCGCTGGAGCGGCGCGAAGCCCTCCAGGTCCTCCGGCCGGCGCCGCCACCGCGCCTCGGGGCGCCGGCGCAGGGCGCCGAGGCCGGAGCAGGGGACGTCCACCAGGACCCGGTCGAAGGATCCCGGCAGCCACGGCGGGCGGGTGCCGTCCGCCGCGATGACCTGGTACGGGCCGGGGTTGCCGGCCAGCGCCTTCTCCACCAGCCGCGCCCGGTGCGGCTGCTTCTCGGAGGCGAGCAGGAACGCCCCGCGCTGCGCGGCCAGCGCCCCGAGCAGGGCCGCCTTGCCGCCCGGGCCCGCGCAACCGTCCAGCCAGCGCTCGTCACGGCCCTCCACGGGCGCCGCCGCCAGGGCCATCGCCACCAGCTGGCTGCCCTCGTCCTGCACACCGGCGCGGCCCTCGCGCACCGCCTCCAGCGCGCCCGGCTCGCCGCCCTCGGCCATCCGTACCGCGTACGGGGACCAGCGCCCCGGCAGCGCCGACTCCTCGCCGACGGCCTCCAGCAGCTCCTGCGGCGTGGAGCGGCCCGGGCGGGCGACGAGGGTGACCTCGGGCCGCTCGTTGTCGGCCTCCAGCAGGTCCTCGATACCGGCGCGGCCACCGCCCAGCGCGTCCCACAGGGCGCTGACGACCCAGCGCGGGTGCGAGTGGTACACCGCGAGGTGTTCCTCGGCGTCGTCCTCGTAGGGCGGCGCGACCCGCTCCAGCCAGCCTTCCAGGTCGTGCGCGGTGATCTTGCGCAGGACTGCGTTCACGAACTTCGCGCGCCCGTCCCCGAGCACGACGCGGGCCAGCTCCACGCTCGCCGACACGGCCGCGTGCGGCGGGATCCGGGTGCCGAGCAACTGGTGCGCGCCGAGCGACAGCACGTCCAGCACCGGCGGGTCGACCTCCCGCAGCGGACGGTCGATGCAGGCCTTGATCACCGCGTCGTACGTGCCCTGCCGGCGCAGCGTCCCGTACACCAGCTCGGTGGCCAGCGCGGCGTCGCGCGCCTGGAAGCTCTCGTCCTGGCGGGCCTTGCGCAGCAGCGGCGGCAGGACGAGGTTCGCGTACGCGTCGCGCTCGTCCACCGCCCGCAGCACCTCGAAGGCCAGCAGCCGGACGGGGTCCTTCTGCGGCCGGCGGTAGGGCTTGCCCTGCTTGCCGCCCTGGTTGCCGGACGGCTTGCCGTTGCCGCCCGCGGCGTTGCGCCGGGGGCTCTGACGGGGCTGACGGGGCTGTTCGCTCACGTGAAAGGTGCTCCGGTTGTACGTGGTGCTCGGGGTGTGTCGACAGAGGTGGTGGGGTTCGGCGCGGCCGGTATCAGCCTACGTCTGCTCCGCCCAGGCGCTCGCCGGGCGCGATCCGCACCCCGCGCGCCCAGTCGGCGCCCTTCATCGGCTTCTTGCCCTGGGGCTGGACCCAGAGCAGTTCCACGGCGTGCGAGCCGGTGCCGACGTGGACGTTGTTCTTGGCCGGGGCCAGCACGCCGGGCTCCAGGTCCGTGCGGTCGGGCACCGGAGCGACCGAGATCAGCTTGAGGCGCTCCCCGCGGAAGACGGTCCAGGCGCCGGGTGCGGGGGTGCAGCCGCGCACGACGCGGTCGGCGCGCATCGCGGGGGCCTTCCAGTCGATCCGGGCGTCCTCGACCGTGATCTTGGGTGCGAGGGAGATCCCGTCGGTGGGCTGCGGCACGGCGCGCAGGGTGCCGTCCTCGATGCCGTCCATGGTGGCGACGAGCAGGCCCGACCCGGCGAAGGCGAGCCGGGTCAGCAGATCGCCGCTGGTGTCGGTGGGCCGGATCTCCTCGGTCAGGTGGCCGTAGACCGGCCCGGAGTCCAGTCCCTCCTCGATGAGGAAGGTGGACGCGCCGGTGACCTGGTCACCCGCCATGATCGAGTGCTGGACGGGGGCGGCCCCGCGCCACGCGGGCAGCAGCGAGAAGTGCAGGTTGACCCACCCGTGCTTGGGGATGTCGAGGGCGCTCTTGGGGAGCAGCGCCCCGTACGCGACGACCGGGCAGCAGTCCGGCGCGATCTCGCGCAGCCGCGCCTGGAACTCCGGGTCGCGCGGCCGCACCGGCTTGAGGACCTCGATCCCGGCCTCCTCGGCGCGTTCGGCGACGGGACTGGCCACGAGCCGGCGGCCCCGCCCGGCCGGGGCGTCGGGCCGGGTGACGACGGCCGCGACCTCGTGGCGCCCGGAGGCGATCAGGGCGTCCAGGGCGGGTACGGCGACCTCGGGGGTGCCTGCGAAGACGAGCTTCACTGGGTCCTACCTCGCTATCTCGGCTGTCAGCAGCGCACCAGTCTATGGGCCGCGCCGCGCACGGCCCACTCCGTGCGCCCGGGGCGTACCGCGGGACGCGCGCCTCTCGCATATGCCGACACGCCCCCGGAGCGTGACCTGGACGACCGCTGACGCGTTGGTCAAGAGAGATTGACCGAAACGGGCCGCGATCGAGAACGGTGTCTGCGGCCCGATCCGCTCTTAAGCACGGTTCGAGAGGCTTCTTCATGGCCGACCACGCCACCCACGACGCCCAAGCACGGGCCAGCCTGCATCTCCTGGTGCGGGACATCGAGCGGGTCCGCCGGCAGGTGGATGCTCTGCGCACGCTCACCGCCCAGCTCGGCAACGTGTACCGCCCGCGCCGCTCCGGTCCCTCCACGGGCTTCGTCGTCTACGGCAGGGCCCCCGCCCCCACCGTCCGGCTCGCGCAGGAACTGCGGGACAGCGTCGAGACGCTGGTCACCGCCGCGGTGGACTTCGACCGCTCGCTCGGCTTCTCCTGGGACGCCGTCGGCTCGGCGCTCGGCGTCACCAAGCAGGCCGTGCACCGCCGTTACGGGGCCCGGCGCGCCCAGGCCGCCGAGCCCGTCGAAGTGGCCGCCGACGGGACGACCACCACCCGGACCCTGGCGCCGCTCCCGACCGTCCCGGCGGCGCGCTCCGTACCGCCGCAGCCCGTGCGCGAGGAGTCGGCCGCCGGGGCACAGGGTGCGGCGGCCTCCCGGTCGCCCGCGTTCCCCGGCCCGCGCAACGGCTGACGCGCGGCCTGCCGCCGGGACGCCGACCCCTGACGGCCGGGCGCGCCCAGCCCTGACCCCGCCCCCCGGCGGAGCAACCCTCCCCCGAGGCCGCTCCCGCAGGGGGGCGGCCGCCTGCGCGGGACTCCTGCACGGCACGTCTCGTCCACGTAGGCGGACGTCTCGTCTGGGTCGGTGGACCTGCCCGACACGCCTGCGCCGGACGCCTGCGCGGCACGCGGGCCGGCCCCGTCGGCGCCGCCCCTCAGCCGATGTCCGGCGGGTCGATCCTGATCCGGACCGATTCCGCGGGCGTCACCCCCCGCGCCAGCCGGGCGGCCTGCGCGTTCTTGAGGGCCCTCGCCAGATCCGCCCCGCTGCCGGGCCGGACCCTGATCAGGACCCGCTCCCCCGGCGAAGGCTCCCCGCGCCGGCCCGGCAGCGGCACCGGCCCCAGGATCTGCGCGTCCGGTGGCAGTTCGGCAGCGGCGAGGAACGCCTCCAGTGCCTCGGGCCGTCCGGCCACCGCCGCCATCCGCGACACCGGCGGGAAGCCCAGCTGGGCCCGCTCCGCGAGCTCCCGCACCGCGTGTCCCACCGGGTCCCAGCGCACCAGCGCCTGCACCGGCCGCAGCGTCGGCTCGGCGATGACCACCACCTGGCCCTCCCCCCGGACCAGCGAGGCGGCGCCGATCCAGCGCCGCAGCGCCTCCTCCCCGGCCCGCAGGTCTGGCCGGCCCAGCATGGCCCAGCCGTCCAGCAGCAGCGCCGCCGCGTACCCCGCGCCGGACGCGACGGGCTCCGCCCCGGGGGTGCACACCACCAGTGCGGGCCGGTCCGGCACCTCATCCAGTACGTGATCGCGCCCGGAGGTGCGCACCGGCACGGCGGGGAACGCCCGCCCCAGCTCCTCGGCGGTGCGCCGCGCGCCGACCACCCGGGCCCGCAGCCGGAACGACCCGCATTCCCCGCAGTGCCACGACGGCTCCTCGCGCCCGCACCACCCGCACCGCAGGTCCCGCTCGTCCGGGGCCTCCAGGGGCCCGGCGCAGGTCCGGCAGCGGGCCGGTTCCCGGCAGCGTTCGCAAGCCAGCCGGGGCACGTACCCCCGCCGGGGCACCTGCACCAGCACCGGTCCGGCCTTGAGGCCCTCGCGCACGGTCTCCCACGCGAGGCTGGGCAGGCGCGCGGCCCGGGCGGCCTCGTCCCGCGCCAGCAGTTCGTCGCCGACGGTCCTGATGCGGGGCGCGCAGGCCCGTACCGTCTCGCGGTCGGCGACCAGCGGCCGCGCCCAGCCGGACTCGACGAGCTGGGCGGCCTCGACGGTGCAGCTCGTGCCCCCGGCGAGGAAGGCGCAGCCGTCGGTCACCGCGCGCAGCTCCAGCACCTCGCGGACGTGCGGGAACGGCGCGCGGTCGTCGCTGTGGCTGGAGTCCCCGTCGTCCCAGACGGCAACCAGTCCGAGGTCCCGTACGGGTGCGAACATCGCGGCGCGGGTGCCGATGACGGCCCGTACCGAGCCCCGGCTCACCGCGAGCCACTGGCGGTAGCGCTTCTCCGGCCCGGATTCGGCGGTCAGCAGCGCGTGCCGCCCCTCGCCGAGCAGGGCGGTGAGCGCCGCGTCCACCCGGGCGGCGGTCCGCCCGTCGGGCAGGACGGCGAGGGCGCCCCGGCCGGAGGCGAGGGTGGCGGCCATGGCCAGGGCGAGTTCACCGGCCCAGCCGGGGCCGGGCAGGGCCGTCCACACGGCGCGGGGAGCGCCCCCGCTCGCCAGGGCCCGCAGGAAGGCCGGGCCGGCCCCGTACCGCTGCCAGCTTCCGGGCTCGGGCGCCGGGGGCGGCGGCAGCGGCTCCGGCGAGGGCTTCGCCTCGGCGCGGGCGCTGCGCGGGGGCAGGGCCAGCTGGAGGACGTCCGCGAGGCTGCCCGCGTACCGGTCGGCGACGGCCCGGGCGAGCGCCAGCAGGCCCGGGGTGAGCACGACCTCGGGAGAAACGACCTGCGCCAGGGCCGCCAGGGCCCCGTTGTAGTCGGACTCGGCGCGCCGCTCGATGACGAAGCCGTCGATCAGTCCGCCGCCCTCGCGGCGCCCGCCGTGCACCTGGTGGGCGCCCGCACCGAAGCGGACCCGGACCCGGACGCCCGGCTGCGCGGCCTCGGCCAGCTCGGCGGGCACCGCGTAGTCCCACAGCTGGTCGAGGTGGAGCACGCCCTTGTTGACCAGGACGCGGGCGACGGGCAGTTCCTCGGCGAGGGCCGCCCCGCGCCAGGTGCGGGGCTTGGCCTTGGGTGCCTTGGCCTTCGCCTCGGCCACGATGTCCCGGATGAGCGCGAGCTGCTCCGGCGGGCCGCCGGGATTGCTCTCCCCGCCCCGCTGATCCGACTCGTCCGTGCTGCTCACACCCGCATTCTTACCAAATGCCACTGACACCCGGACATGCACGAGGCCCCGGACCTCAGGGTCCGGGGCCTCGCACCAGGGGTCTGTCGCTTACAGACCGGCGGCGGCGCGCAGGGCGTCGACGCGGTCGGTGCGCTCCCAGGTGAAGTCGGGCAGTTCGCGGCCGAAGTGGCCGTAGGCGGCGGTCTGGGCGTAGATGGGCCGCAGCAGGTCCAGGTCGCGGATGATGGCGGCCGGGCGCAGGTCGAAGACCTCGCCGATGGCCTCCTCGATCTTCGAGGTCTCCACCTTCGCGGTGCCGAAGGTCTCCACGAACAGGCCGACGGGCTCGGCCTTGCCGATGGCGTACGCGACCTGCACCTCGCAGCGCGAGGCCAGACCGGCGGCGACCACGTTCTTGGCGACCCAGCGCATCGCGTACGCGGCCGAGCGGTCCACCTTGGACGGGTCCTTGCCGGAGAACGCGCCGCCGCCGTGGCGGGCCATGCCGCCGTACGTGTCGATGATGATCTTGCGGCCGGTCAGGCCCGCGTCACCCATCGGGCCGCCGATCTCGAACCGGCCCGTCGGGTTCACCAGCAGCCGGTAGCCCTCGGTGTCCAGCTTGATCCCGTCCTCGATGAGCTGCGCGAGCACGTGCTCCACGACGAACTCACGGATGTCGGGGGCGAGGAGGGAATCGAGGTCGATGTCGGCGGCGTGCTGCGAGGACACGACCACGGTGTCGAGGCGGACGGCCTTGTCGCCGTCGTACTCGATGGTGACCTGGGTCTTGCCGTCGGGGCGCAGGTACGGGATGGTCCCGTTCTTGCGGACCTCGGACAGCCGGCGGGAGAGCCGGTGCGCGATGTGGATCGGGAGCGGCATCAGCTCGGGGGTCTCGTCGCAGGCGTAGCCGAACATCAGGCCCTGGTCGCCGGCGCCCTGCTTGTCCAGCTCGTCCTCGTCGCCTTCGACACGCTGCTCGTAGGCGGTGTCGACGCCCTGGGCGATGTCGGGGGACTGCGCGCCGATGGACACCGACACGCCGCACGAGGCGCCGTCGAAGCCCTTCTTCGAGGAGTCGTAGCCGATTTCGAGGATCTTGTCGCGGACGAGCTGCGCGATCGGCGCGTACGCCTTCGTCGTCACCTCTCCCGCGATGTGCACGAGACCGGTGGTGATGAGGGTCTCCACGGCCACACGCGAGGTCGGGTCCTCGGTGAGGAGCGCGTCGAGGATCGTGTCGCTGATCTGGTCAGCGATCTTGTCGGGGTGACCCTCGGTCACGGACTCCGAGGTAAACAGGCGACGGGACACAACGCTCCCTGGGGTTGCAGCGGCTGCTGGCTGATCATTTGGCGGAACCTTACCGGGGGCTGCGCCCGGTCGTGTTCCAGGTGCAGTTTATCGGTCGCCACCGTTTGCCGGACCACCCGTCTCGCCTTGTGGGAGCCGTGTGACCTGCGGCACTACATTCTGACGTACGGATTCCCCAGCGGGAAGGCGATCCGCTCAGGCGCGTCGCGGCGCGAGGCGGGGAGCGACCTGGTCCCAAATCGCATCCGCCAGCGCTTCCTTCGGTCCATGGGCCACAGGCGTCTCAGCCCCGTCGGAGGAAAGGATGACCGCCTCGTTCTCCTCGGAACCGAAGGTCTTGGTCTCGCCGACCTCGTTGATGACGAGAAGATCACATCCCTTGCGCCGGAGCTTGGCCCGCCCGTTGGCGAGGACGTCGTCGGTCTCCGCGGCGAAACCCACCACCACCTGGCCCTCCCGGGCGCGTTCGGCGGAGATCTCGGCCAGCACGTCGGGGTTGCGGACGAGCGCCACCGGCGCGGGGTCCTGCCCGTCCTGCTTCTTGATCTTGCCCCCCGCGTACTGGGCGGGCCGGAAGTCGGCCACGGCGGCTGCCATCACCACGGCGTCGGCGTCGGCGGCCGCCTTGAGCACCGCTTCCCGCAGCTGCAGGGCGGTCCCCACCCGTACGACGTCGGCTCCCGCGGGGTCGGCCAGAGCGGTGTTGGCCGCGACGAGCGTGACCCGGGCGCCGCGCGCCACGGCGGTGCGGGCGAGCGCGTAGCCCTGCTTGCCCGAGGAGCGGTTGCCGAGGAAGCGGACCGGGTCCAGCGGTTCCCGGGTGCCCCCGGCGCTGATCACCACGTGGCGCCCGGCCAGGTCCGGCTCTGCGGCGCCCCGGGCGAGGACCCTGCGGCACACCTCGAAGATCTCGTCGGGGTCGGGCAGCCGTCCCTTGCCGGTGTCCTTGCCGGTGAGCCGGCCGACGGCGGGCTCGATGACGACGGCGCCGCGCCGGCGCAGGGTGGCCACGTTCTCCTGGGTGGCGGGGTGCTCCCACATCTCGGTGTGCATCGCGGGTGCGAAGACCACGGGACAGCGTGCGGTGAGCAGCGTGTTGGTGAGCAGGTCGTCGGCCAGCCCGTGGGCGGCCTTGGCCAGCATGTCGGCGGTGGCCGGGGCGACGACGACCAGGTCGGCGGACTGTCCGATGCGCACGTGCGGGACGTCGTGGACGCTCTCCCAGACCTCGGTGGAGGCCGGGTTGCCTGACAGCGCGGCCCAGGTGGCCTCCCCGACGAAGTTCAGCGACGCGGCCGTCGGCACGACCCGTACGTCGTGGCCGGACTCGGTCAGCCGGCGCAGCAGCTCGCACGCCTTGTAGGCGGCGATCCCGCCGCTGACACCCAGCACGACCTTCGGCTTACCCACCACGCACTCCCCTTCGAGGAACCTTCTCTGCACCTATGACACACCACAGGCCCGGCAGATGTTCTGCCGGGCCTGTGGTGAAAGGAATTCCTGGTGCCTTACTGGGCCGGGGCCTCGATGGCCTCGGAGGTCAGCAGACCCGCGTTGATCTCGCGCAGCGCGATCGAAAGCGGCTTCTCGTGGACGTGGGTGTCCACCAGCGGGCCGACGTACTCGAGCAGGCCCTCACCGAGCTGCGAGTAGTACGCGTTGATCTGACGCGCGCGCTTGGCCGCGTAGATCACGAGGCTGTACTTCGAGTCCGTGGCCTCGAGCAGCTCGTCGATCGGCGGGTTGATGATGCCCTCGGGCGCAGTCATGGAAGAGGACACGCTCTACCTTCCGAAGATGGGTGAAAGATCTTGCGTCATCCGGACAAATACCGGACAACGATCAGACAACGTCCATCAAGGCTAGCAGCTCGCGCGCCACGTCCTCGACGGAGGTGTTGACCAGGGTGGTGTCGAACTCGGGCTCGGCAGCAAGTTCGATCTTGGCGGCTGCCAGGCGGCGCTCGATGACCTCGGCCGACTCGGTACCGCGGCCGGTGAGGCGGCGGACCAGCTCGTCCCAGCTCGGCGGCGCCAGGAAGACCAGCTGGGCCTCCGGCATCGACTGGCGCACCAGTCGGGCGCCCTGGAGGTCGATCTCCAGCAGGACCGGCTCGCCGTTCTCCAGGCGCTCCAGTACCGCGCCGCGCGGAGTGCCGTAGCGGTTGCCCGCGAACTCGGCCCACTCCAGCAGCTCGCCGTTGGCGATCAGCTTGTCGAACTCGTCGTCGCCGACGAAGAAGTAGTGGACACCGTGTCGCTCACCGGGCCGCGGCTTGCGGGTGGTGGCCGACACCGAGAGCCATACCTCGGGGTGGACCTTGCGCATATGCGCGACGACCGTGCTCTTGCCGACCCCTGAGGGGCCGGAGAGCACGGTCAGCCGCGGACGAACCTCTGCTGCCATAGAGCGATTATCCAGGTTCCAGGGACTGCCTGAGAACGCCGGGAGAACTTCGGGCGACGCCTCAGGCGCCGCTACCGCCGAACTCACGCTCCAGAGAGGCGATCTGGTTGGAGCCGAGACCTCGCACACGCCGGGATTCGGAGATGCCGAGGCGCTCCATGATCTGCTTGGCGCGGACCTTGCCCACGCCGGGCAGCGACTCAAGGAGGGCGGAGACCTTCATCTTGCCGATGACGTCGTTCTCCTGTCCCGTCTTGATGACGTCGTGGAGTGAGGCGCCGGAATGCTTGAGTCGATTCTTCACCTCGGCCCGCTCCCGGCGAGCCGCGGCGGCCTTTTCGAGCGCTGCTGCGCGCTGTTCAGGGGTAAGGGGCGGAAGAGCCACGCCTACGTCACCTCGGATGTCGAACTGTCGGATACGGACCGGCGCGGAGCCAGGAGGCACCACACCAGGCGAGCTCCCGAACGGCGGTGATACTCGTCCGCTGTTCGTTGACTCTGCTCGGAGACTAGCGGCCTGGGCCGCTCCAGTCAGCGAGAACGGACGAAAAGTCCTGGTCAGCCTCCGTTGAAACGTACATCACGGACAAATTACCCCGGTTTTGTCCGGTCGAGGGCGCTCGGTTTTCGTCAAGCAGTGCGACGGACACCCCCTGCGGAGCCCGTCGCAGCTCACCGCACCGGTCAGGCGGAGGGGACCGCCGCGCGGATCTCGGCCGCGAAGCCGGCCGCCGCGGCCCGCAGGGCTGCGACGTCCGGACCGTGACCCAGGACGCCCCGGGAGACGTTCGGGACGACGTTGCCGACGGCCGCACCGAAGACCTGCGGCAGATCGGCGGCCGTGGCACCCTGCGCGCCGATGCCGGGCGCCAGGAGCGGGCCGTTGATGTCCAGGTCGAAGGAGGAGAGGTCGCCGAGCGTCGCGCCGACGACGGCCCCGAAGGAGCCCATCGGCTCGGCCCCCTCGTTCTCCGCCGCCAGGTGGGCCAGCATCGTCGCGCCGATCGAGCGGCCGTCGGAGCGCACGGCCCGCTGGACCTCGGCCCCCTCGGGGTTGGAGGTGAGGGCCAGGACGAAGAGGCCGGCGCCCGAGCGGCGCGCCAGGTCCACCGCCGGGGCGAGCGAGCCGTAGCCGAGGTACGGGGAGACGGTCAGGGCGTCGGAGAACAGCGGCGAGTCCGGGGAGAGGAACGTCTCGGCGTAGGCGGCCATCGTGGAGCCGATGTCCCCGCGCTTGGCGTCCATCACGACCAGCGTCCCGGCCGCGCGGGCGTCGGCCACGGTGCGCTCCAGCACCGCGATGCCCCGCGAGCCGAACCGCTCGAAGAAGGCGGCCTGCGGCTTGAAGACGGCGACCGAGTCCGCGAGGGCCTCGACGACCGTGCGGGAGAAGGTCTCCAGCCCGGCGACGTCGTCGTTCAGACCCCACGACGCGAGCAGGGCGGCGTGCGGGTCGATCCCGACGCACAGCGGACCGCGGGAGTCCATCGCCGCCCTCAGACGGGCGCCGAAGGGGGTCACAGGGGTCGCAGAGGTCACTGGGAGGCCTTCCGGGTCTCGGCGCCCACCGCGTCGGCGAGCGTCTCGTACGGGCTGTCGGCCAGGCGCACGGCCAGGCCCTTGTGGATCGCGCGGGCGTAGCCGGGGCCCTCGTAGATGAAGGCGCTGTAGCCCTGGATGAGCGTGGCGCCCGCCAGGATGCGCTGCCAGGCGTCCTCCGCGTTCTCGATGCCGCCGACCCCGACCAGGACCAGCCGGTCCCCCACACGGGCGTACAGGCGGCGCAGCACCTCCAGGGAGCGCGCCTTGACGGGGGCGCCGGACAGTCCGCCGGTCTCCTTGACCAGGGCGGGCTCGGACCGCAGGCCCAGGCCCTCGCGGGCGATGGTGGTGTTCGTCGCGATGATGCCGTCCAGGCCGAGCTCCAGGGCGAGGTCGGCGACGGCGTCGACGTCCTCGTCGGCGAGGTCGGGGGCGATCTTGACCAGCAGCGGGACCCGGCGGTCGGTCACCACCCGGTCGGCGGCCTCCCGTACGGCGCTCAGCAGCGGGCGCAGGGACTCGGTGGCCTGGAGGTTGCGCAGGCCCGGGGTGTTCGGCGAGGAGACGTTGACGACGAGGTAGTCGGCGTGGCGGGCCAGGCGCTCGGTGGAGGCGACGTAGTCGGCCACCGCCTCCTCCTCCGGCACGACCTTCGTCTTGCCGAGGTTGACGCCCACGACCGTCTTGAAGACCGCCTTGCGGGCCGCCAGGCGCTGGGCGACGGCCGCCGAGCCCTCGTTGTTGAAGCCCATCCGGTTGATCAGCGCCCGGTCGGGGACGAGGCGGAACAGCCGCTTCTTCGGGTTGCCCGGCTGTGGCCGGGCCGTGACCGTGCCGATCTCGACGTGGTCGAAGCCGAGCATCGACATGCCGTCGATGGCGACGGCGTTCTTGTCGAAGCCGGCCGCGAGCCCGAAGGGGCCGTGCATGCGCAGGCCCAGCGCCTCGGTGCGCAGCGCCTCGTACCGGGGGGCGAGGACGGCCGCGACGAAGACGCGCAGGCCCGGGGTGCGGGCCGCGAGGCGGATCCAGCGGAAGGCCGTGTAGTGGGCCTGCTCCGGGTCCATCCGCTTGAAGACGAGGTTGAAGAAGAGTTTGTACATCGGCGTGGGGATCCTTGTGCGCTCATGAAGAGGGGGACACCCGTCGCTGTCGCGAATCCGGTGTCCCCCTCCTCGTACGGGCTGCTAGTCGCGGGCCGCGGTCAGGTGCTCGGCGTGCTCCTGGAGGGAGCGGACGCCCACGTCGCCGCGGTTGAGCGCGTCGATGCCCTGGACGGCGGCGGCGAGCGCCTGGACCGTCGTCAGGCACGGGACGCTGCGCGCCACCGCCGCGGTACGGATCTCGTAACCGTCGAGGCGGCCACCCGTGCCGTAGGGGGTGTTGACGATCAGGTCGACCTGGCCGTCGTGGATCAGCTGGACGATCGTCTTCTCGCCGCCCGGGCCCTCGCCCTCGCTGAGCTTGCGCACGATGGTGGCGTTGATGCCGTTGCGGCGCAGCACCTCCGCGGTGCCGGAGGTCGCCATGAGCTCGAAGCCGTGGGCGACCAGCTCGCGCGCCGGGAAGATCATCGAGCGCTTGTCGCGGTTGGCGACGGAGATGAACGCCCGGCCCTTGGTGGGCAGCGGGCCGTAGGCGCCGGCCTGCGACTTGGCGTAGGCGGTGCCGAAGACGGTGTCGATGCCCATGACCTCGCCGGTGGAGCGCATCTCCGGGCCGAGGACGGTGTCGACGCCGCGGCCGTGGATGTCGCGGAAGCGCGACCACGGCATGACGGCCTCCTTGACGGAGATCGGCGCGTCCAGCGGCAGGGTGCCGCCGTCGCCGGTCTTCGGGAGCATGCCCTCGGCGCGCAGCTCGGCGATGGTGGTGCCGAGCGAGATGCGGGCGGCGGCCTTCGCGAGCGGGACCGCGGTCGCCTTCGAGGTGAAGGGGACGGTGCGGGACGCGCGGGGGTTGGCCTCCAGGACGTAGAGGATGTCACCCGCCATCGCGAACTGGATGTTGATCAGGCCGCGGACGCCGACGCCCTTGGCGATGGCCTCGGTGGAGGCGCGCAGGCGCTTGATGTCGTAGCCGCCGAGGGTGATCGGGGGCAGGGCGCAGGCCGAGTCGCCGGAGTGGATGCCGGCTTCCTCGATGTGCTCCATGACGCCGCCGAGGTAGAGCTCGGTGCCGTCGTAGAGGGCGTCGACGTCGATCTCGATGGCGTCGTCGAGGAACCGGTCGACCAGGACGGGGCGGGTCGGGGAGATCTCGGTGGACTCGGCGATGTACGACTCCAGCCGGGTCTCGTCGTAGACGATCTCCATGCCGCGGCCGCCGAGCACGTACGACGGGCGGACGAGGACGGGATAGCCGATCTCGTCGGCGATCGCCTTGGCACCCGCGAAGGTGGTGGCGGTGCCGTGCTTGGGCGCCGGCAGGCCGGCCTCGGCGAGGACCCGGCCGAAGGCGCCGCGGTCCTCGGCGGCGTGGATCGCCTCCGGGGAGGTGCCGACGACGGGGACGCCGTTGTCCTTGAGCGCCTGGGCGAGACCGAGGGGGGTCTGGCCGCCGAGCTGGACGACGACGCCGGCGATCGGGCCGGCCAGCGACTCGGCGTGGACGATCTCCAGCACGTCTTCGAGCGTCAGCGGCTCGAAGTACAGGCGGTCGGAGGTGTCGTAGTCCGTGGAGACGGTCTCCGGGTTGCAGTTGACCATCACGGTCTCGTAGCCGGCGTCGCTGAGGGCGAAGGAGGCGTGGACGCAGGAGTAGTCGAACTCGATGCCCTGGCCGATGCGGTTCGGGCCGGAGCCCAGGATGATGACCGCGGGCTTGGTGCGGGGCGCGACCTCGGACTCCTCGTCGTAGGAGGAGTAGAAGTACGGGGTCTTCGCGGCGAACTCGGCGGCGCAGGTGTCGACCGTCTTGTAGACCGGGCGGACGCCGAGGGCATGGCGGACCTCGCGCACGACGTCCTCGCGCAGGCCGCGGATCTCGGCGATCTGGGCGTCGGAGAAGCCGTGCCGCTTGGCCTCGGCGAGCAGCTCGGGGTGGAGCTTCTCGGCGGCGGCCAGGTCGTCGGCGATCTCCTTGATGAGGAAGAGCTGGTCGACGAACCAGGGGTCGATCTTCGTGGACTCGAAGACCTCTTCCTGGGTGGCGCCAGCGCGGATGGCCTGCATGACGGTGTTGATGCGGCCGTCGGTCGGGCGGACGGCGGTGGCGAGCAGCTCGGCCTTGTCGCCGGGCTCGCCGACGAAGGTGAACTGCGAGCCCTTCTTCTCCAGGGAGCGCAGGGCCTTCTGCAGCGCCTCGGTGAAGTTGCGGCCGATGGCCATGGCCTCGCCCACCGACTTCATGGTGGTGGTGAGGGTGGCGTCGGCGGCCGGGAACTTCTCGAAGGCGAAGCGCGGGGCCTTGACGACGACGTAGTCGAGGGACGGCTCGAAGGAGGCCGGCGTCTTCTCGGTGATGTCGTTGGGGACCTCGTCGAGCGTGTAGCCGATCGCCAGCTTGGCGGCGATCTTGGCGATCGGGAAGCCGGTGGCCTTCGAGGCGAGCGCGGACGAGCGGGAGACGCGCGGGTTCATCTCGATCACGATGACGCGGCCGTCGACCGGGTCGATCGCGAACTGGATGTTGCAGCCGCCGGTGTCGACGCCGACCTCGCGGATGATCGCGATGCCGATGTCGCGCAGGCGCTGGTACTCGCGGTCGGTCAGCGTCATCGCCGGGGCGACGGTGATGGAGTCGCCGGTGTGCACGCCCATCGGGTCGAAGTTCTCGATGGAGCAGACGACGACCACGTTGTCCTTGGTGTCGCGCATGAGCTCCAGCTCGTACTCCTTCCAGCCGAGGATGGACTCCTCCAGGAGCACCTCGGTGGTCGGGGAGAGCGTCAGGCCCTGGCCGGCGATGCGGCGCAGTTCTTCCTCGTCGTGGGCGAAGCCGGAGCCGGCGCCGCCCATGGTGAAGGAGGGACGGACGACGACGGGGTAGCCGCCGAGCGTCTCGACGCCCTTGATGACGTCGTCCATCGAGTGGCAGATGACCGAGCGGGCGGACTCGCCGTAGCCGATCTTGGCCTTGACGGCCTCGACGACGCCCTTGAAGAGGTCGCGGTCCTCGCCCTTGTTGATGGCCTCGACGTTCGCGCCGATCAGCTCGACGCCGTACTTCTCCAGCACCCCCTGCTCGTGCATGGAGATGGCGGTGTTCAGCGCGGTCTGGCCACCGAGGGTGGGCAGGAGCGCGTCGGGGCGCTCCTTGGCGATGATCTTCTCGACGAACTCGGGGGTGATCGGCTCGACGTACGTGGCGTCGGCGATCTCCGGGTCGGTCATGATCGTCGCCGGGTTGGAGTTCACCAGGATGACCCGCAGGCCCTCGGCCTTGAGGATGCGGCAGGCCTGGGTGCCGGAGTAGTCGAACTCGGCGGCCTGTCCGATGACGATCGGGCCGGAGCCGATGACCAGGACGGACTGGATATCGGTGCGCTTAGGCACGCTCGGCCTCCATCTGGGTGGTGCTCATCAAAGACGTGAAGCGGTCGAAGAGGTACGCGGCGTCGTGCGGGCCCGCGGCCGCCTCGGGGTGGTACTGGACGGAGAAGGCCGGCTGGTCGAGCAGCTGGAGGCCCTCCACGACGTTGTCGTTGAGGCAGACGTGCGAGACCTCGGCGCGGCCGAAGGGGGTCTCGGACACCTTGTCGAGGGGCGCGTCCACGGCGAAGCCGTGGTTGTGCGCGGTGACCTCCACCTTGCCCGTGGTGCGGTCCTGCACCGGCTGGTTGATGCCGCGGTGGCCGTACTTGAGCTTGTACGTGCCGAAGCCCAGCGCGCGGCCGAGGATCTGGTTGCCGAAGCAGATGCCGAAGAGCGGGGTCTTGCGCTCCAGGACGCCCTGCATCACCGAGACCGCGTGGTCGGCGGTGGCCGGGTCGCCGGGGCCGTTGGAGAAGAACACCCCGTCCGGGGAGACGGCGTAGATGTCCTCGACGGTGGCGGTGGCGGGCAGCACGTGCACCTCGATGCCGCGCTCGGCCATCCGGTGGGGGGTCATGCCCTTGATGCCGAGGTCCACGGCGGCCACGGTGAACTTCTTCTCACCGATGGCGGGGACGACGTAGGTCTCCTTGGTGGCGACCTCCGCGGAGAGGTTCGCGCCCTTCATCTGGGGGGCGTCCTGGACCTTCGCCAGCAGCACGGCGTCGTCCATCACCGCCTCGCCGGAGAAGATGCCGACGCGCATGGCGCCGCGCTCGCGCAGATGGCGGGTCAGCGCCCGGGTGTCGATGCCGCAGATCCCGACGACGCCCTGGGCGGTCAGCTCCTCGTCCAGGGAACGCTGCGAGCGCCAGTTGGAGGGCTTGCGGGCGGGGTCGCGCACCACGTAGCCCGACACCCAGATCCGGGAGGATTCGGGGTCCTCGTCGTTGACACCCGTGTTGCCGACGTGCGGGGCGGTCATCACGACGACCTGGCGGTGGTAGGACGGGTCGGTCAGGGTCTCCTGGTAGCCGGTCATGCCGGTGGAGAACACGGCCTCGCCGAAGGTCTCCCCCACAGCGCCGTAGGCGCGGCCGCGGAAGATCCGGCCGTCCTCCAGGACGAGTACGGCGGGAGCTTTGGCTGCTCCCCTGGTGGAGGTCGTCATCGTTCGGCGCCTTCCGTCGTGATGGTTGGGTTCATGAGGTTGAGGGCTTCGACCCAGGCGGCGTGTTCGGCCGCCCGGTCGGAGCGGAATCCGGAGTCGATCAGCTTGTCGCCGTGCGCCCAGGTGACGACGAGCAGACCGCCCTCGGTGAGTACCTTGCCCGCGATTCCCTTGTCGAGGCGGGCGCCGCGCAGCTGCGCGGCCGGTACGAAGAAGTCGGTGGCCCCCGGACGGACCACGTCGAGGCCCGCGTCGGTGAGCGTGAGCTCGACCCGGCTGCGCACCCCCAGGCCGTGGGCGACGATCCGGTCGAGCCACTGTCCGGCGGTGGTGGACCCGTGGTACCGGCCGGTCAGGGCGAGCCGGTGGGCGGGCAGACCGTCCGGGGCGGCGGGCAGCTCCGGCAGATCGCCCTGCAGGGTGCCGCGCCATTTCCAGCCCTGCCGCATCAGCCAGTAGACGAACGCGACGAAGACGAGCAGACCGATCACCCACGCGATGCGGGCGCCCCAGTCCGTCACCTCCGCCGAGTGTCGTTCTGCGGCCTCGGCGGCCAGTTGGATTACTGCAGGTGTCACGCCAGCGTCCCGTCCACGACCGTTGCCCGGCCCCGCAGGAAGGTGTGAGTGACGCGCCCCGGCAGCTCACGGCCCTCGTAAGGCGTGTTGCGGCTGCGGGAGGCGAAGTGTGCGGGGTCCACGACACCACGGTACGAGGTATCGACCAAGGTCAGGTTCGCGGGTTCACCTGCCGAGACGGGCCGGCCGTGGTTCTCCAGGCCGCCGATGCGCGCCGGGGCGAAGGACATGCGCTGGGCGACGCCCGCCCAGTCGAGCAGCCCGGTCTCCACCATCGTCTGCTGGACGACGGACAGCGCGGTCTCCAGGCCCACCATGCCCATGGCGGCGGCGGCCCACTCGCAGTCCTTGTCCTCGTGCGGGTGCGGGGCGTGGTCGGTGGCGACGATGTCGATCGTGCCGTCGGCGAGCGCCTCGCGCAGGGCCATCACGTCGCGCTCGGTGCGCAGCGGCGGGTTGACCTTGTACACCGCGTTGTACGAGCGCACCAGCTCGTCGGTGAGGAGCAGGTGGTGCGGGGTGACCTCGGCGGTGACGTCGATGCCGCGGGACTTGGCCCAGCGGACGATCTCGACGGAGCCGGCGGTGGAGAGGTGGCAGATGTGCACGCGGGAGCCAACGTGCTCGGCGAGGAGCACGTCGCGGGCGATGATCGACTCTTCGGCGACGGCGGGCCAGCCGCCCAGACCCAGCTCGGCGGAGACGACGCCCTCGTTCATCTGGGCGCCTTCGGTGAGGCGGGGCTCCTGGGCGTGCTGGGCGACGACGCCGCCGAAGGCCTTCACGTACTCCAGGGCCCGGCGCATGATCACCGCGTCGTCCACGCACTTGCCGTCGTCGGAGAAGACGGTGACACGGGCCGCGGAGTCGTGCATGGCGCCGAGCTCCGCGAGCTGCTTGCCCTCCAGGCCGACGGTGACGGCGCCGATGGGCTGCACGTCGCAGTAGCCGGACTCCTTGCCCAGGCGCCAGACCTGCTCCACCACGCCGGCGGTGTCGGCGACCGGGAAGGTGTTCGCCATGGCGAAGACGGCCGTGTAGCCGCCGGAGGCGGCGGCCCGGGTGCCGGTCAGCACGGTCTCGGAGTCCTCGCGGCCGGGCTCGCGCAGGTGGGTGTGCAGGTCGACGAGGCCCGGGAGGAGGACCTGGCCGGCCGCCTCGATGACCTGGGCGCCCTCTGCGGACAGCTCCTGGCCGACCTCGGCGATGGTCTCGCCGTCGATCAGGACGTCCTGCGCCTCGCCACCGAGTACCTTCGCGCCACGGATCAGGATCTTGCTCATGGTTACTTGCTCTCCTCGATGCGGGGCGTGCTGGTGGTGGTGACGGCGGGCTCGGAACCGCCGAGCAGCAGGTACAGGACGGCCATCCGGGTGGAGACGCCGTTGGCCACCTGCTCCACGGCCGTGCAGCGGTCGGAGTCCGCGACCTCGGCGGTGATCTCCATGCCGCGGTTCATCGGGCCGGGGTGCATCACGATGGCGTGTTCGGGCATCTTGGCCATGCGGTCGCCGTCGAGCCCGTACCGGCGGGAGTACTCGCGCTCGGTGGGGAAGAAGGCGGCGTTCATGCGTTCGCGCTGCACACGAAGCATCATGACCGCGTCGGACTTCGGCAGCACCTCGTCCAGGTTGTACGAGACCTCGCAGGGCCAGCTCTCGACGCCGATCGGGACCAGCGTCGGCGGGGCCACCACGGTGACCTCCGCGCCCAGCGTGTGGAGCAGCTGGACGTTGGACCGGGCGACCCGGCTGTGCAGGACGTCGCCGACGATCGTGATCCGGCGGCCGTTCAGGTCCTTGCCGAGGCCGGCGTCGCGCCCGACCAGGCGGCGGCGCATGGTGAAGGCGTCGAGCAGGGCCTGGGTGGGGTGCTCGTGGGTGCCGTCACCGGCGTTGACCACGGCGGAGTCGATCCAGCCGGAGGTGGCGAGGCGGTAGGGGGCGCCGGAGGCGTGGTGGCGGATGACGACGGCGTCCGCGCCCATCGCCTCCAGGGTCAGGGCGGTGTCCTTGAGGGATTCGCCCTTGGAAACCGAGGAGCCCTTGGCGGAGAAGTTGATGACGTCGGCGGAGAGCCGCTTGGCGGCCGCCTCGAAGGAGATCCGGGTGCGGGTCGAGTCCTCGAAGAAGAGGTTGACGACGGTGAGGCCGCGCAGGGTGGGCAGCTTCTTGATCGGCCGGTCCGCGACGCGGGCCATCTCCTCGGCGGTGTCGAGGATGAGGACGGCGTCGTCGCGGGTGAGGTCGGCGGCCGAGATGAGGTGGCGCTTCATCTGGGTGCTCCGTAGGTCAGGAGGGCAGGCAGGCGGGCTGTCTGGCTGGTGTCGCGCGCAGGGCATGCTGCGGCCGGGCACCCGTGGCGGGACCCGTACCGGTTCGGGCTACTGCTGCCCGGCTGCCCGGTCGGTCCGCTGGCCGAGCAGTACGGCGTCGCGGCCGTCCTCCTCCTGGAGCTGGACCTTGACGGTCTCCCGCAGCGACGTGGGGAGGTTCTTGCCGACGTAGTCGGCGCGGATCGGCAGTTCGCGGTGGCCGCGGTCGACGAGGACCGCGAGCTGGACGGCGCGGGGGCGGCCGAGGTCGCCGAGGGCGTCCAGGGCGGCGCGGATGGTTCTGCCGGAGAAGAGCACGTCGTCGACGAGGATGACCAGGCGGCCTTCGATGTCGTCGCCGGGGATCTCGGTGCGGCCGATCGCGCGGGCCGGCTTCATCCGCAGGTCGTCGCGGTACATGGTGATGTCGAGGGAGCCGACCGGGATCTTCGTACCGGTGATCTCTTCGAGTTTGGCGGCCAGCCGGCGGGCGAGGAAGACGCCGCGGGTGGGGATGCCGAGGAGCACCACGTCATCGGCGCCCTTGGCGCGTTCGACGATCTCGTGGGCGATGCGGGTCAGGACCCGCGCGATGTCCTGGGCGTCCAGCACGGGACGCATGACATCGGAGCTCTGCTGGGTGTCCATGAAAAGGACCTCCTTCTCCGCCTCACGGGACGGACCTTAAAGGACGTCTGATGTTCGCGTTCCACCGTAGCAGGCCGATGTGCCCGGTCCGTCCACCGGGCACGAGGCGGGACCCCTCGTAAGTGGGGGTTGAAGAGCATTCGGCTTGACGCATCCAAGTAACGCTGCGTAACCTCACAGTGAGTTACCAGCCGCGCGGCGGAGCCGCTCGTGGTCATGCCGTCCATGTCGTCACAGCGTCACAGCGTCCGGGAGCGTTATGTCCAGCGAATACGCCAAACAGCTCGGGGCCAAGCTCCGCGCCATCCGCACCCAGCAGGGCCTTTCCCTCCACGGTGTGGAGGAGAAGTCCCAGGGCCGGTGGAAGGCCGTGGTGGTCGGTTCCTACGAGCGCGGGGACCGCGCCGTGACCGTCCAGCGCCTCGCCGAGCTGGCGGACTTCTACGGGGTTCCGGTCCAGGAACTCCTGCCGGGCACCACCCCGGGCGGAGCGGCCGAGCCGCCGCCGAAGCTGCGCCTGGACCTGGAGCGGCTGGCGGGCGTGCCCGCCGAGAAGGCCGGCCCGCTCCAGCGTTACGCCGCCACCATCCAGAGCCAGCGCGGCGACTACAACGGCAAGGTGCTCTCGATCCGCCAGGACGACCTGCGCACCCTCGCGGTCATCTACGACCAGTCCCCCTCGGTCCTGACCGAGCAGCTCATCAGCTGGGGCGTGCTGGACGCGGACGCCCGGCGCGCCGTGGCCCACGAGGACGTCTAGCCCCCCGGGCACAGGACCAGCAGAAACGTTACCGGCGGGTGCCGGATCCCCCAGGGGGTCCGGCACCCGCCGTTTCGCGTTCCGGCCCGAGGACACGGGGCCGATGACGCAGCACGCACAACGGGAGGGCCCGCGGCGCCGTGATGCGCCGCGGGCCCTCCCGTTGTCACCGGTCCTGCGGGACCACTACTCGCGGCGCAGGCTCGGCTTGAGGTCCTTGAACCGGCCCAGCAGCCCGTTCACGAACGAGGGCGACTCGTCCGTGGAGAACTCCTTGGCCAGTTGGACGGCCTCGTCGATCGCCACGGCGTCCGGGGTCTCGTCCACCCAGATCAGCTCGTACGCGCCGAGACGGACGATGTTCCGGTCCACGACCGGCATGCGGTCGAGGTCCCAGTCCACGGCGTAGGTGACGATCAGGTCGTCGATGCGGTTCACCTTGTCGGCGTACCCCTCGACGAGATCCATCGTGTAGGCGTTGACCGGCGGCTGCCGGTCGTCCGACCGCGCGTGGCGGATCCAGTCCGCGAGGACCTCGCGCACGGGCACACCGCGCTGATCGGCCTCGAAGAGGATCTGGAAAGCGCGCTTTCGCGCGTTGCTCCGGGCAGCCACGGTTAGCTGTTCACCCGGCCGAGGTAGTCGCTGGTGCGGGTGTCGACCTTGATCTTCTCGCCGGTGGTGACGAAGAGCGGGACCTGGATCTCGTGGCCCGTCTCCAGGCGCGCCGGCTTGGTGCCACCGGTGGAGCGGTCGCCCTGGACGCCCGGGTCGGTGTGCTCGATGACCAGTTCGACCGCGGCCGGGAGCTCGACGTAGAGCACCTCGCCCTCGTGACGGGCCACGGAGGCGGTGAAGCCCTCGATGAGGAAGTTGGCGGCGTCGCCGACGACCTTGCGGTCGACCATCAGCTGGTCGTAGGTCTCCATGTCCATGAAGACGAAGTATTCGCCGTCCATGTACGAGAACTGCATGTCACGGCGGTCGATGGTGGCCGTCTCGACCTTGGTGCCGGCGTTGAACGTCTTGTCGACGACCTTGCCGGAGAGCACGTGCTTGAGCTTGGTGCGCACGAAGGCCGGGCCCTTGCCGGGCTTGACGTGCTGGAACTCGACGACGGACCAGAGCTGGCCCCCGTCGAGCTTCAGCACCATGCCGTTCTTGAGGTCGTTCGTGGAAGCCACGGTTGCGGAATCTCCTGCACTGGAAGACCACGGGTGCGCGCACAGCCCGGCCGAGCGGGCTAGAGCGCGAGCAGCTCCTTGGTCGTAATGGTGAGTAGCTCTGGACCGCCGTCCGCCTCGGGGCGTACGACGAGCGTGTCATCGATCCGGACACCTCCCCGGCCCGGGAGGTGAACCCCCGGTTCGACGGTGACCGGCACGCAAGCGTCCAGTTTACCCATGGCCGTAGGTGCAAGCTGCGGGTCCTCGTCGATTTCGAGGCCGACGCCGTGTCCGGTGGACGCGGCCAGTGCCTCGCCGTACCCCGCCGAGTCGAGTACGGAGCGCGCCGCGTGGTCGACGTCGCGGCAGGCGGCGCCCGGCAGGAGGGCCTCCCGGCCGGCCCGCTGGGCGGCGAACACGAGGTCGTACAGCTCGATCTGCCACGAGGCCGGGGTGGTGCCGATCACGAACGTACGGCCGATCTCGCAGCGGTAGCCGCGGTAGTTCGCTCCGAGGCACACGGAGAGGAAGTCGCCCTCCTCGACCCGGCGGTCGGAGGGCCGGTGCCGGGAGCGGCCGGAGTGGGGGCCGGTACCGACGGAGGTGGGGAAGGCGGGGCCGTCCGCCCCGTGGTCGACCAGGCGGCGCTCCAGCTCCAGCGCGAGGTGGCGTTCGGTGCGGCCGACGAGGATCGACTCCAGCAGCTCGCCGAGGGCCTGGTCGGCGATCTCGGCGGCGATGCGCAGGCAGGCGATCTCCTCCTCGTCCTTGACCAGGCGCTGCTGTTCCACGGCGAGCCCGAGGTCCGCCAGGCGCAGCTTCGGCGCGACGGAGTGCAGGGCGCGGTGACGGCCGACGGTGATGTGGTGCTCCTCGACCGCGAGGGACTCGGCCCGTACCGAGGCGGCCAGATCGGCGGCCGCCACGGCGGGATCCCCGCCCGGGGCGTCCAGCACGGTGACCCGCAGCCGTTCGTCCAGGCGGCCCTCGTCGTTCTCGCCGGTCGGCGCGCCCCCGCAGAACAGCACCTCCTCCGCCGGACCGACCAGCAGGACGGCGCCCGGCGGGGCGGCTCCCGTGAGGTAGCGGACGTTCGCCGGACGCGTGATCAGCGCGGCGGCGTTGCCCGCGGCGGCGCAGCGGTCGCGAAGCAGGGCCCGACGGGCCGCGTACACGTCTGACATGTATTCGAGCGTACGAGCGCACCGCCCATCCGGCCTGGCGAGAGCCGCCGTACGGGGCGGCCGGCGGGCGGGCGGGCCCCGGCGGGCGGGCGGGCCGCGGTGGCCGGGCGGCCCTCAGTAGGCGGGCGAGCCGATGACGCGGGCCAGGGTCTCGTCCAGCGCGCGGGCCGTGCCCTCGACGTCGAGCTGGGAGTTGTCGATGATCGGCAGGCCGGACCCGTACCAGCCGGCCATCCGCCCGTGGATCCGGGCGACCTCCTCGTCGGAGAGCCTGCGGTTGCCGGAACGGGCCGCGTTGCGCTCCAGGACGACCTCCAGGCCGGGCAGCAGCACGACCGGCAGCAGGGCCGGGCCCACGTGCCGTTTCCAGCCGCCCAGGCCCACCACGGGCCGGTCGGGGAAGACGGCGTCGTCCAGGATGCAGGAGATGCCGTTCGCCAGGAAGTTGCGGGCGGCGAAACCGCAGGTGCGGCGGGCCAGGCGGTACTGGGCCTCGGAGTGGTCGTTCCAGCCCGCCTGGGGGTCCGCGAAGCCCGAGCAGACCCATTCGCGGACGTCGTCCAGGCTGACGTGCGCGGTCGGCACCGGCCGGGTGGCGGCCCAGTGCCGTGCCACGGTCGTCTTGCCCGCGCCCGCCGGGCCGATCAGCAGCACCGCGAGGGTGGCCGCGCCGGTGCCGGGGGCGACCGCTGGCGGCAGCGGGATGTGCCCGGTGGGCTCGGGCGACGGCGACTGGGCGGGCGGCAGCGGAACGTATCCGCCGCTGTCCTGCGCCGGGGACCGGTCGTGCGGCGTCGGCTGCCCGGGCGGCGTCGGCTGCCCGGAAGGGGGCCAGCCCTGCGCCGGGGCCATGGGCGGCTGCGGGGGCGCCTGCGGATGCTGCCCCGGCTGCCCCCAGCCGCCGCTCCCCACTCCTTGCTGCATCCGCTGCCACTCCGTCTCGTTCCGGCGACTGATGCGAGAACGTTATATGACCGCGGAGCCCGAGCCGCCCACCAGCACCGTCAGGGCGTGACTTCGTCCGCCAGGGCGCGCAGTGCCAGCCGGTAGGAGCCGATGCCGAAGCCCGCCACCGTACCCGTGGCGACGGAGGCGATGACCGACGTGTGCCGGAACTCCTCGCGGGCGTACGGGTTGGAGATGTGCACCTCGATGAGCGGCGCGGTGCGCTGGGCCGCCGCGTCGCGCATCCCGTACGAATAGTGCGTGAAGGCCCCCGGGTTGATGACCACGGGGATCTTGCCGTCCGCGGCCTCGTGCAGCCAGCGGATCATCTCGCCCTCGTCGTTGGTCTCGCGGACCTCCACGTCGAAGCCGAGTTCGGCTCCCAGCGCCCGGCAGCTCTCCACCAGCCCGGCGTACGAGGTGGCCCCGTACACGTCGGGCTCGCGCGACCCGAGCCGGCCCAGGTTCGGGCCGTTGAGGACCAGCACGGGCCGGCTCACGCGGCGACCTCGCCGAAGGCGGCGAACAGCACCGCCGGGTCCGGTCCCTCCAGGACGGTGGGCTTGGCCAGCCCGTCGAGCACGATGAAGCGCAGCAGGTCACCCCGGGACTTCTTGTCGAGCTTCATGGTCTCCAGCAGCTTGGGCCACTGGTCGCCCCGGTAGGTCAGCGGCAGCCCGACGGAGGCGAGCACCGCCTTGTGGCGGTCGGCGGTCGCGTCGTCGAGCCGGCCCGCGAGCCGGCCGAGTTCCGCGGCGAAGACCATGCCGACGGAGACGGCCGCGCCGTGGCGCCACTTGTAGCGCTCGTTCTTCTCGATGGCGTGCGCGAGCGTGTGGCCGTAGTTGAGGATCTCCCGCAGCCCCGATTCCTTGAGGTCGCTGGAGACCACGTCCGCCTTGACCCGGATCGACCGCACGATGAGCTCGGCGGTGTGCGGGCCTGCGGGGGTGCGGGCCGCTTCGGGGTCCGCCTCGATCAGGTCGAGGATGACCGGGTCCGAGATGAACCCGGCCTTGATGATCTCCGCCAGGCCGCTGACGTAGTCGTGGACCGGCAGCGAGTCCAGGGCCGCGAGGTCGCACAGCACGCCGGCGGGCGGGTGGAAGGCGCCCACGAGGTTCTTGCCCTCGGCGGTGTTGATGCCGGTCTTGCCGCCGACGGCCGCGTCCACCATGGCCAGCACGGTGGTCGGGACCGCGACCCAGCGCACGCCGCGCAGCCAGCTCGCCGCGACGAAGCCCGCGAGGTCGGTGGTGGCTCCGCCGCCCACGCCCACGATCACGTCGGTGCGGGTGAACCCGGACTGTCCGAGAGCCTTCCAGCAGTACGCCGCGACCTCGACGGTCTTGGCCTCCTCGGCGTTCGGCACCTGGATGGCGACGGCCTCGTAGCCCTGCGCCGCCAGGTCGTCCCGCAGCGCCTCGCCCGTCGAGGCCAGCGCCTCGGGGTGGATCACGGCCACGCGCTGGGCCCGCGTACCGATCAGGCTGCCCAGCTCGCCGAGCAGCTGCCGGCCGACCAGCACGTCGTACGCCTCGTGTCCCGCGCTCGCGCCGACCTGGATGCGCGTCACCTGGTCTGTCATACGTCCTTCAACTCCAGAGCGTCGAGGACCGCCTGGGCGACCTCTTCGGGGGTGCGGTCGTCGGTGGCCACCACGACGCGCGCGACTTCGGTGTACAGGTGGCGGCGGGCGTCCATCAGCTCGCGCCACTGGCGGCGCGGGTTGACGGCGAGCAGCGGGCGCGCGGCGCCGAGGCCGACGCGCCGTACCGCTTCCTCGACGTCCATCGACAGGTAGGCGACGGGCAGGCCGGCGAGCAGCTCGCGGGTGCCCGCGTCGAGGACGGCGCCGCCGCCGAGGGCGAGGACTCCGGTGTGCTCGGCGACGGCGGCCGCGACGGCCCGGCGCTCCAGCTCGCGGAAGTACGGCTCGCCCTCGTCGACGAAGAGGTCCGCGATCTCGCGGCCTTCGGCGGCGACGATGTCGGCGTCCGTGTCCCGGTAGGGGACGCCGAGCCGCTCGGCGAGGAGTCCGCCCACCGTGGACTTGCCGGATCCCATGGGTCCGACGAGGACGATCAGGGGCCCGCCGGTCACCGGATCTGCAGGTTGTCGAGGTACGCGCGGACGTTGCGGCGGGTCTCGGGGACGGAGTCGCCGCCGAACTTCTCCACGACGGCGTCCGCGAGGACGAGGGCGACCATGGCCTCGGCGACGATGCCCGCGGCCGGGACGGCACAGACGTCGGAGCGCTGGTGGTGGGCGACGGTCGCCTCGCCGGTGGCGACGTCGACGGTGGCCAGGGCGCGCGGCACGGTCGCGATGGGCTTCATCGCGGCGCGTACGCGCAGCAGCTCGCCGGTGGTCAGGCCCCCCTCGGTACCGCCCGAGCGGCCGGTGGTGCGCCTGAGGCCCTCGGGGGTGGAGACGATCTCGTCGTGGGCCTGCGAGCCGGGCACGCGGGCCAGCTCGAAGCCGTCGCCGACCTCGACGCCCTTGATGGCCTGGATGCCCATGAGCGCGGCCGCGAGGCGCGCGTCGAGGCGGCGGTCCCAGTGCACGTGCGAGCCGAGGCCGACGGGGACCCCGTACGCGAGCACCTCCACGACGCCGCCGAGGGTGTCGCCGTCCTTGTGGGCCTGGTCGATCTCGGCCACCATCGCCTTCGACGCGTCGGCGTCGAGGCAGCGTACCGGGTCGGCGTCGAGCTTCTCGACGTCGGCGGGGGTCGGGTAGACGCCGTACGGGGCCTTGGCGGAGGCGAGTTCGACCACGTGGGAGACGATCTCGATGCCGGCGGTCTCCTTGATGAAGGACCGGGCGATCGCGCCGAGGGCCACACGGGCGGCGGTCTCCCGGGCGCTGGCGCGCTCCAGGATCGGGCGGGCCTCGTCGAAGCCGTACTTCTGCATGCCGGCGAGGTCGGCGTGGCCGGGGCGGGGGCGGGTCAGCGCCGCGTTACGGCCGGTGTCCTTGAGCAGGGAGGGGTCCACGGGGTCGGCCGACATGACCGTCTCCCACTTGGGCCACTCGGTGTTGCCCACCATGACCGCGATGGGGGATCCGAGGGAGAGCCCGTGCCGGACGCCGCCCAGGAAGGTGATCTCGTCCTGCTCGAACTTCATCCGGGCACCGCGGCCATAGCCGAGCCGGCGCCTGGCCAGGTGGTCCGCCACCAGCTCGGTGGTGACCGGGACACCGGCGGGGAGGCCCTCCAGCGTCGCCACCAGGGCCGGTCCGTGCGACTCTCCTGCGGTCAGCCAACGCAACCTGCTCAACGATGCTCCTCATGCTCGCGCCTGGTACAGCCACGGCGCGATCGGGGTGCGCGGCCCGGATCCGCCGTACCCGATCCTCCCACGTCCGGGCCGGTGCACCACGCTCCGGTCCAGCTATCGGACGGCCCGTGCGCCTAACGCGCGGCGAGCGCCCGCTCACCGGCGGCCCGCATGGCGGCGAGCGGGCCGGGAGCGCGGCCGGTCATCTGCTCGACCTGGAGGACGGCCTGGTGCACGAGCAGGTCGAGGCCGCCGACCAGTGCGCCGCCGCGGGCGGACCAGACGGCGGCGAGGGCGGTGGGCCAGGGGTCGTACAGGACGTCGAACAGGGTGCCGGGGGCGGCGGGCACGGCGGGGGCCAGCTCGTCCGTGGCGCCGGCCGGGGTGGTGGCGATGACCAGGGGGGCGGCCAGTGCCTCGGCCGCCCGCGACCAGTCGGCCGTGCGGACCTCGACACCGAGCCGCTCGCCCCACTGCCGCATCTCGTCCGCCCGGGCGCGGGAGCGCACGTACGCGGTGACCTCGCCGGTGCAGATCCGTGCGAGTGCGGCCAGCGCGGAGGAGGCGGTGGCGCCGGCGCCGAGGATCGCGGCGGCCGGCACCTTGTCGACGCCCTGCTCGTGCAGCGCGGCGACGATGCCGGGGATGTCGGTGTTGTCGCCGAGGCGGCGGCCGTCCTCGGTGAAGACCACGGTGTTGACGGCCTCCACGGAGGCTGCGGTGTCATTGACTGCGTCGAGCAGTGGGATGACCGCCCGCTTGAGCGGCATGGTCAGTGACAGCCCCGCCCACTCGGGTCCGAGTCCCGCCAGGAACCCGGCCAGCGCAGCCTCGTCGATCTCGAACCGGTCGTAGGTCCAGTCGGCGAGGCCGAGCTCGCGGTACGCGGCGCGGTGGAGCACCGGTGAGAGGGAGTGCTCGATGGGCGACCCCAGCACCGCGGCCCGTATGCGTGACATGTGTTGCTATCCGCCGTTCTTCTGCTTCTGCCGCTCGTTGAACTCCGCCACCAGTTTCTCGTGCTCCGCGAACGTCTTGGTGAAGGTCGTCTTCTGGCCGTCGACCGACACGAAGAACATCCAGCCGCCCCTGTCGGGGTTGAGCGAGGCGTTCAGGGCGTCGGAGCCGGGGTTGCCGATGGGACCCGGCGGCAGGCCCTTGTAGAAGTAGGTGTTGTACGGGTGGTCGAGCGTCTTGGTCTCGGCGCGCGAGACGTTGATGTTGCTCGTGCCCTTGAGGTAGTTGATCGTGGAGTCGAATTCGAGCTTCTGGTTGGTGACGTCGTTCGTCTTCTTGAGTCGGTTGTAGATGACGTCGGACATCTTGCGGAAGTCGTCGTGGTTCATGCCCTCCGCGTTGACGAGGCTGGCGACCGTGACGACCTGGAGCGGGTTCTCCAGTCCGAGGTCCTTGGCCTTGGCTTCGAGGCCGAGCGACGCGTACTTGTCGCTCGCGTTCTTGACCATCTGCTTGAGCAGCACCTCGGGGGCCATGTCCTTGGCCAGGTCGTAGCGCGTCGGGTACAGGAACCCTTCGAGCGGGTCCATGACCTTCGGGTTGGAGGCGGCCCAGGCCGGCAGGCCGAGGTTCTTGGCCTCGCGCTTCGCGATGTCCTGGGTGGTGCCCTGCGGCTTGCCGAGCTTGTTGTCGATCATGGCGTAGACGTCGACGTTGCGTTTGCCCTCGGGAACGATGATGACGTTCAGCTTCGAGGGGTCCGTCATCAGCGCGACGGCGGCGGCGGCGGACATCTTCTTCTTCAGCGGGTAGGTGCCGGGCTGGATGCCCTTGCCCTTGGGGGTGTCCGCGGCGGTGATGAACGCCTTGGCGCTCGCGACGACGCCCGCCTTCTCCAGGATGCTGCCCATCTGGGCGAGGGTGGCGTTCTTGGGGATCTCGACGTCCACGGTCTCTTCGAGGCCGGGGCCGGCGTAGTCCTCGCCGGGGCCGTAGCGGGCCTTGAGGTAGGTGTAGCCGTAGTAGCCGCCACCGCCGAGGACGGCCGCGACGACCACGGCCGCGACCAGGCAGGACACGCCGCGGCGTCTGGGTTTCGTCTTCGCCTTCTTCGAACGGCCCCCGCGGCGGCCACCGCCGCCGCGGCCCTCGTCGTCGTCGGCGGGCTCGGGGTCCTCCTCGGGGTCCTCGGTGAGGAGGTCGGTGTCCTGGCTCCCCGGCTCCGGTTCCAGGTGGCGCCGGCTCGGGGGCACCGGCGGCGGGTAGGCCTCCGGGGTCGCGTACAGGTCGGGGGCCTCGCCGGGGAAACCGGCGCCGGTCTGCTGGGCGTACGGCTCGGCGCCCGCGTACGGGTCGGCACCCGCACCCGTGTACGGATCCGCCGGCGCGGGCGCGCCCGCGTACTGGCCCTGGCCGGTGTCCCAGGGCTGGCCCCCGTACGCCGGCTGCGGCTGGTCGCTCTGCTGGTACTGCTGGTGCGGGAGGAAACCCTCCTGCGGGTACTGCTGGTACTGCTGCTGGAGCTGCTCCGGGTGCTGCTGGTACTGCCGGCCGTCCTGGAACTGGCCGTCCTGGAACTGAGGGGCCTGGAACTGGGGGTCCTGGTGCTGCGGCGCCTGCGCGTACTGCTGCTGGTCACCGGCGTAAGGCAGCTGACCCTGCTGGGCCGGATGCCCGTCGTACCCCTGGTCCCCGTACAAGGGGTCCTCGGGGTGCCACGGTTCGGGGGCGCGGCCCCGGCCATACTCAGTCATCGGTCCCCTAGAGCCGCGAGACGGAGGCAGCGGCTCGTCGCCGCGGCACCCGGTTCCGCCTCTGAAGTGGTGGGCGACGGCTGTTCGAATGCCGTCACATCGCGCGGAACGTTACCGTATCGCGATCAGACAACCACTTCGACGCACTCACCGGGCGGATTACCTGATACCCGTTCGGTCTCAAGAGCGTTCTGGAGGATCACCACGGCGGCGGCCTGGTCGATGACCGCCCGCCCCTTCTTGGCGTTCCTGCCCGAGGCCCGCAGCCCCTGTGCGGCGGTGACCGTGGTCATGCGCTCGTCCACCAGACGGACCGTCACCGGCTTGATGCCCTTGGCGAGTTCGCCCGCGAAGGCGCGCACCTTGGCCGCGGCCGGCCCCTCCCGCCCGCTGAGCGAGCGGGGGAGGCCGACCACGACTTCGAGCGGCTCGTACTCCTGCACGAGCTGCCGCAGCCGCCGGTGGGCGAACGGGACGTCCCGGCCCGGCACGGTTTCCACCGGTGTGGCCAGCACCCCGTCGGGGTCGCAGGAAGCGACCCCGATCCGGGCGTCCCCGACGTCGATGGCCAGTCGGCGGCCGCGGCGCAGCGTCATCGTCAGGCCGTCTCGGCGACGAGGCGCTCGACCGCGGCGATGGCCTCCGGCACGGCGGCCGGGTTCTGGCCGCCGCCCTGGGCCACGTCCGGCTTGCCGCCACCGCCGCCGCCGAGGGTCTTGGCGGCGGCGCGGACCAGGTCACCGGCCTTGAGACCGCGCTCGCGGGCGGCGTCGTTGGTGGCGATGACCGTCAGCGGGCGGCCGCCCGCCACGGTGAACAGGGCCACGACGACCGGGCGGCCGCCCTGGATCCGGCCCCGCACGTCGAGGACCAGCTTGCGCAGGTCGTCGGCGCCGGTGCCGTCGGGCACCTGACCCACGACGAGAGCCACGCCGCGGATGTCCTGGGCGTTCTCGGCGAGCCCCGCGGCGGCCTGGAGGACCTTCTCCGCGCGGAACTTCTCGATCTCCTTCTCGGCGTCCTTCAACTTGCCGAGCATGGAGGCGATCTTCTCCGGCAGCTCCTCCGGACGGCCCTTGACCAGCTCCTGGAGCTGGGCGACGACCGTGTGCTCCTTGGCGAGGAAGTTGTACGCGTCCACGCCCACCAGGGCCTCGACGCGGCGTACGCCGGAGCCGATGGAGGACTCGCCGAGCAGCTTGACCAGGCCGAGCTGGCTGGTGTTGCCGACGTGGGTGCCGCCGCACAGCTCCTTGGAGAAGTCTCCGATGGTCACGACGCGCACGCGCTCGCCGTACTTCTCGCCGAACTCGGCGATGGCGCCCTGCTTCTTCGCCTCGTCGATGCTCATGACCTCGGCGGTGACGTCCAGCTCACGGGCGAGCACGTCGTTGATCTTCTGCTCGACGTCGGTGAGGACCGTGCCGGGGACGGCGTTCGGCGAGCCGAAGTCGAAGCGGAAGCGGCCGGGCGAGTTCTCGGAACCGGCCTGGGCGGCCGTCGGGCCCAGCGCGTCGCGCAGCGCCTGGTGGGTCAGGTGCGTGGCGGAGTGGGCGCGGGCGATGGCCCGGCGGCGCTTGACGTCGATGGCGGCGTAGGCGGAGGCGCCCACGGTCACCTCGCCGACCTGCACCGACCCCTTGTGCACGGAGACGCCCGGGACGGGCTGCTGGACGTCGCGGACCTCGATGACGGCGCCGGAGTCGAGCTTGATCCGGCCCTGGTCGGCGAGCTGGCCGCCGCCCTCGGCGTAGAAGGGGGTGCGGTCGAGGACGACCTCGACCTCGTCGCCCTCGGAGGCGGCGGGCGCGGAGACGCCGTTGACCAGGAGGCCGACGATCGTGGACTCGCCCTGGTTGGTGGCGTAGCCGGTGAACTCGGTGGCGCCGGATCCGTCGGCGATCTCCCGGTAGGCGGACATGTCCGCGTGGCCGGTCTTCTTGGCCTTGGCGTCGGCCTTGGCGCGGTCGCGCTGCTCCTGCATGAGGCGGCGGAAGCCGCTCTCGTCCACGGAGAGGCCCTGCTCGGCGGCCATCTCCAGGGTCAGGTCGATCGGGAAGCCCCAGGTGTCGTGGAGCAGGAAGGCCTTGTCACCGGAGAGGACCGTGCCGCCCGTGGCCTTGGTCTCGGTCACGGCGGTGTCGAGGATGTTCGTGCCGCCCTTGATGGCCTTGAGGAAGGCGGCCTCTTCGGCGAGCGCGACGGTCTCGATGCGCTTCCTGTCGGTGATGAGCTCCGGGTACTGCTGTCCCATCGTGTCGATCACGACGCCGATGAGGTCCTGGACGACCGGGCCGGTGGCACCCATGAGGCGCATGTTGCGGATGGCGCGGCGCATGATGCGGCGCAGCACGTAGCCGCGGCCCTCGTTGCCGGGGGTGACGCCGTCGCCGATGAGCATCGTCGAGGTGCGGATGTGGTCGGCGACCACGCGCAGCGAGACGTCGGTGCCCTGGGCGGCGCCGTAGCGGACGCCGGTCAGTTCGGTGGCCTTGTCCATGACCACGCGCAGGGTGTCGGTCTCGTACATGTTCTGCACGCCCTGCAGGATCATGGCGAGGCGTTCGAGACCGAGGCCGGTGTCGATGTTCTTCGAGGGCAGGTCACCGAGGATCGGGAAGTCTTCCTTCCCGTCGCCGGCGCCACGCTCGTACTGCATGAAGACCAGGTTCCAGATCTCCACGTACCGCTCGTCGTTGACGGCCGGGCCGCCCTCGACGCCGAACTCGGGGCCGCGGTCGTAGTTGATCTCGGAGCAGGGGCCGCAGGGGCCGGGGACGCCCATGGACCAGAAGTTGTCCTTCTTGCCCAGGCGCTGGATGCGCTCGGCGGGCACGCCGATCACGTCGCGCCAGATCTGCTCGGCCTCGTCGTCGTCGAGGTAGACGGTGATCCAGAGCTTCTCGGGCTCGAGGCCGTAGCCGCCGTCCGCCACGGAGCTGGTGAGCAGCTCCCAGGCGTACTTGATGGCGCCTTCCTTGAAGTAGTCCCCGAAGGAGAAGTTGCCGCACATCTGGAAGAACGTGCCGTGGCGGGTGGTCTTGCCGACCTCTTCGATGTCCGGGGTGCGGACGCACTTCTGCACGCTGGTCAGCCTCGGGGCCGGCGGCTTGACCTCGCCCAGGAAGTAGGGCTTGAACGGCACCATGCCCGCGGGTACCAGCAGCAGAGTCGGGTCGTCCGCGATGAGCGACGCCGAAGGGACAACGGTGTGACCGCGCTCCTCGAAGAAGCTCAGCCAGCGGCGGCGGATTTCAGCCGACTCCATCAGTGGTCCTCATTCCGGTTGTACGAGTTGTACGAGATGTTCGGGCGGTGGGTGGTCTGGTCGGACGGGTCGAGCGCGATGGCCCGCATCCGCCGGGGCCCGGGCAGGGCCGTGACGTTGTCGGCCAGGGCCGGCTTGTCGGCGTCCTGGTGCAGGCCCAGTGCGTCGTTCAGCTCTTCTTCGCGCTGCGTCATTCCCGCCTTGACGTCCAGGGCGAAGTCCTTGAGGCGGTGGCCCGCCTCGACGGCCTTGTCGGCGGCCTGTGCGGCGAGGCTCTCCGGCGTCAGCTTCTTGAGCTGCCGGTTGACCTTGGTGGTGGCCCACACGCCGGCGGCGGCGCCTGCGGTGAACCAGAAGGCTCGGCGGAACATCGGAGGTCTCAGCCCTTCTGCTTCCGGCGCCGGGCGGCCGGCACCGTACGGCCGACGATCACAGTGCGTCGGGGGGTCTTGGTGGGCTCGGCGTCGGTCCTGCCCAGGGCCTTGCGCACCCCGTAGCCGAAGGCCGCGACCTTGACCAGCGGACCACCGAAGGTGGAGGCCACGGTCGAGGACAGCGCGGAGGCGTTGGAGGTGACCTCCTGGACGTCGCTCGCGATCGCGTCGACCCGGTCGAGCTGGGTGCGTGCGGAGCGCACGGTGGTGGAGGCGTCGGCGAGCAGCGGAACCGCCTGCTCGGTCACGTCCGCCACGAGCTTGGTGGTCGCCTTGAGCACCTGGGCCAGTCTCACCAGCACCACGGCGAGGAAAGAGACCAGGATGGCCCAGAAGACGGCCACGAGGATCCCGGCCACCTCTCCACCGGACACGTTTGCACCGCTTCCTGCACATAGATCGCTGGGTATGAAAAGTCTTCTCCGACCCTATCGCGCCGGAGATCCCCGGCCGTACCGGAATTCCGGCACGGGCCCGGAAAACAGGAAGCCCGCCGGCTCCCCCGAGGGGGAACCGGCGGGCTGACCAGCCTGTGGGGCTACGACCGCCGGAAGATCAGCGGGCGTAGTACTCGACGACGAGCTGCTCGTCGCAGATGACCGGGATTTCCTTGCGGTTCGGGTCGCGGTCCAGGCGGAAGGCCAGGGCCTTCAGGTTGACCTGCAGGTAACGGGGGGTCTCGCCCTCGCCTGCGTAGCCACCCTCACGGGCAACCTGGAACGGAACCTTCTCGCGGCTGCGCTCGCGAACCGTGATCACGTCGTCCGGGCGGACGCGGAACGACGGCTTGTCGACCTTGGCACCGTTGACCTCGATGTGGCCGTGGACCACCATCTGGCGGGCCTGGTAGATGGTGCGGGCGATGCCCGAACGCAGGACCAGGGCGTCGAGGCGACGCTCGAGCTCGACGACCAGCGCCTCGCCCGTCTTGCCTTCGGCCTTCTTGGCGCGGTCGTAGGCGCGGGCCATCTGACGCTCAGAGATGTCGTACTGGGCGCGCAGACGCTGCTTCTCGAGCAGACGAACCTTGTAGTCCGAGTTCTGCTTGCGGCCACGGCCGTGCTCGCCCGGCGGGTAGGGGCGGGCCTCGAAGTACTTGACGGCCTTCGGGGTCAGCGCAATGCCGAGGGCACGCGACTTCTTGACCTTGGGTCGCTTCTGGTTCACGTGGAACCTACCTCCATGTAGTCAGGTGAGACTTACCGGTAACGAGGGGGACGTAATGTCTCGACCACATGGGATCCCCCTGCCCAGTGCGCATCGGAGTTCGGGTTCCAACGAAACGGAATCCGCTTTCGACGACGTTAAGCAGGGTCAGCCGCGTCCCAGGGAAGGCGTTCGGCAGCTCACCGGAGCCGAACGCGTACGAACCCTCGTAGAGTCCAACGCCTCAGTATCCCCCACGTGGGCGGATGCTCCTGACACCAGGAGCCGCCGCGGTGCGGGACAGGGGGGCCGGCCGCTTTCGGCCGTCACCCCGGACGGGGACGCGATCCTCCGTGTTTCCGCGGAATCCGCGGCCGCAGGGGCCGCCGCTCACGTCCAGGTCCGGCCTCACCCCGTGATCGAGATCACGGATGTGGCGCCGGTTTCCGTGGACCATCGTATCCGAGGCCGCGGCGGGCGCGGGGCGGCCCCCGGGCAGGTCAGGCGCGCTCCCCGCGCAGCCGTTCGCGGACCTTCTCCACCACGTCCGCGTACCGCGCCTCGGCGCCGTAGCGCGTCGGCTCGTAGTACCGCTTGCCATGGATCTCGTCGGGTGCGTACTGCTGTGCGGCGATCGCGCCCGGCACGTCGTGCGGGTACACGTACCCCACCGCGTGGCCGAGCTTGGCGGCGCCCTTGTAGTGTCCGTCCCGCAGGTGCGCCGGGACCGCGCCGGCCAGCCCCGCCCGTACGTCGGCCAGGGCCGCGCCGATCGCCGTCGTCGCGGTGTTCGACTTGGGGGCCAGCGCCAGCGCGATCGTCACGTGCGACAGGGTCAGCGCCGCCTCCGGGAAGCCGATCATGGCCACGGCCTGGGCCGCCGCGACAGCGAGCGGCAGGGCCGTCGGGTCCGCCAGTCCGATGTCCTCGCTCGCGGAGATCATCAGGCGCCGCGCGATGAACCGGGGGTCCTCCCCCGCCTCGATCATCCGGGCCAGGTAGTGCAGGGCCGCGTCCACGTCCGAGCCCCGGATCGACTTGATCAGCGCGCTCGCCACGTCGTAGTGCTGGTCGCCGTCCCGGTCGTACTTGACGGCCGCGCGGTCGACCGACTCCTCGAGCGTCTGGAGGGTGATCTCCGGCTCCCCCTTGGCGATCGCCGATCCGGCGCCCGCCTCCAGCGCCGTCAGGGCCCGGCGGGCGTCGCCCCCGGCGATGCGCAGCAGGTGCGCCTCGGCGTCGGCCGGCAGGGTCACGGCCCCGCCCAGTCCCCGCTCCTCGGTGAGTGCGCGCCGTACCAGCGCGCTGAGGTCGTCGTCCGTCAGCGGCTCCAGCGTCAGCAGCAGGGAGCGGGAGAGCAGCGGCGAGATGATCGAGAAGTACGGGTTCTCGGTGGTCGCCGCGATGAGGGTGACCCAGCGGTTCTCCACTGCCGGGAGCAGCGAGTCCTGCTGCGCCTTGCTGAACCGGTGGATCTCGTCGAGGAAGAGGACCGTCTCCTTGCCGTACCCGCCGGCCGCCCGCCGGGCGCCCTCGATGACGGCGCGCACTTCCTTGACGCCCGCGGTGATCGCCGACAGCTCCACGAACCGTTTCTGTGTCGCCTGGCTGACGACGTAGGCGAGGGTGGTCTTCCCGGTGCCGGGAGGACCCCACAGGATCACCGAGGACGCGCCTGCCGGTCCCCCGGCGCCTTCCCCCACCAGCCGCCGGAGCGGCGCGCCGGGTTTGAGCAGGTGCTGCTGGCCCACGACCTCGTCCAGGGTGCGCGGGCGCATCCGGACGGCGAGCGGAGAACTGGACGGGTCCTTCTCCTGGCGGTCCTCGGCGGCGGCGGTGAAGAGATCTGGTTCCACACCGGAAGCCTAAGCGAGGCCGCTGACAGCCAGGGGGCCCTCACGGGGCCGTCAGGAGGTCCAGAAGTCCCACCAGCGGGTCAGGATCAGCATCCCGATGATCCCGATGTGCAGGACGGGCAGCACCCAGGTGAACTCGTCGAGGAAGCCCCGCAGCCAGCCGGGGGCCGGCAGCATGCGCGTGCGCACGTTGTGGGCGGTCACGTACCAGAACATGAGGATCGTGGCGACCCAGGCGAGGCAGCACCACAGGCACAGCGAGTTGATGTTGTACAACGACTGGTACATCAGCCAGGTGCAGAAGCCGACGCCGAACGCGGTGCCCGCGTTGAACGTGAGCCAGTACCAGCGGCGCACGCGCGCCCCCGCCAGCAGGCTCATGCCGACGCAGATCACCATCCCGTAGGCCACGAGCCCCAGCATCGGGTTCGGGAACCCGAAGACGGCCGCCTGGTCGCTCTTCATGATGTTGCCGCAGGAGACGATCGGGTTCAGGCTGCAGCCCGGGGTGAAGTTCGGGTCCTCCAGCAGCTTGAACTTGTCGATGGTGATCACCCAGGCGGCCAGCAGCCCGGCCGCGCCCGTGATCACCAGCAGCAGCGCCAGGGCCCGGCTGCCGCCGGAGGTCCGGGCGGTGTCCGCGTCAGAGCCTGTTGTCGTCATCCCGCCCGCTCCACATCTGCAAGGTCATCAAGCACCGGCCATTGTGCCGCACGCGGGAGCCCCGGGGCCGTTCGATGGAGATAAGGACGGTCCCGGGGGCCGGTCACGGCGAAGGGGCGGGCCGGGGGCTCTCCCCCGGCCCGCCCCTCCCCGGCGCCGGCCGTCAGGCCAGCTGCGCCCGCAGCACCTCGACCACCTCGGCGAGGGCCACCGGGTTCTGCTCACCGGACTCCAGGTCCTTGAGCTGCACCACGCCCTCGGCGAGGTCCCGGTCGCCCGCGACGATCGCGAAGCGGGCGCCGGAGCGGTTCGCGTCCTTCATGGCCCCCTTGAGGCCCTTGCCGCCGTACGAGATGTCCGCCGCGACACCGGCCCGGCGGAGCTCCGTGACCAGCCCGAACAGCACCGGCTTCGCCTCGCCGAGCGCCACCGCGAAGACCGACGTGGCCGCTGGGGTGTCCAGCTCGACGCCCTCCGCCTCGAGCGCCAGCACCGTACGGTCCACGCCCAGCGCCCAGCCCACCGACGGCAGCGCCGGGCCGCCGATCATCTCGGACAGGCCGTCGTAGCGGCCACCGCCGCCGACCGCCGACTGCGAGCCGAGACCGTCGTGGACGAACTCGAAGGTGGTGCGCGTGTAGTAGTCCAGCCCGCGCACCAGCTTCTCGTCGTCCTCGAAGGGGACGCCGGCCGCCGTGATCAGCGCCCGCACCTCCTCGTGGTACTGCTTGCACGCGTCGCACAGGTAGTCCCGCAGCACCGGGGCACCGACGAGCTGCTTCTGCACGTCGGCCCGCTTGTCGTCGAGGACGCGCAGCGGGTTGATCTCGGCCCGGCGCACGGTCTCCGCGTCGAGGTCGAGGCCGCTCAGGAAGGCCTGGAGCGCCTCCCGGTACACCGGGCGGCACTCCTTGTCGCCGAGCGAGTTCAGCAGGATGCGGAAGTTGCGCAGGCCCAGCGAGCGGTACGCCTGGTCGGCCAGGATGATCAGCTCGGCGTCCAGGGCCGGGTCCTCGGCACCGATGGCCTCGGCGCCGACCTGCGAGAAGTGGCGGTACCGGCCCGCCTGCGGGCGCTCGTAGCGGTAGTAGGAGCCCGAGTACCAGAGCTTGACCGGCAGGTTGCCCTTCTTGTGCAGGCTCGCCTCGAGTGCCGCGCGCAGCACCGAGGCCGTGCCCTCGGGACGCAGCGCCAGCTGGTCGCCGCCCTTGGTCTCGAAGGCGTACATCTCCTTGGAGACGATGTCGGTGGACTCGCCGACGCCGCGCGCGAACAGGCCGACGTCCTCGAAACCGGGCGTCTCGATGTAGCCGTAGCCGGAGTTCCTCAGCGGTGCGGCGATGGCCTCACGTACCGCCAGGAACTTCACGGAGACCGGCGGGATCAGGTCGTAGGTGCCCTTGGGGGCCTTGAAGGTGCTCACGGAAGTCTCGTCACATTCCTCGTCGTGGGGCGGCTGCGCCGTCCCCCAGGCCGGCGGCGACGTCCCGCAGGTACGGGTTGGTCGCGCGCTCGCGCCCGATGGTGGTCTGGGGACCGTGGCCGGAGAGCACCACCGTCGAGTCGTCCAGCGGCAGGCACACGCGGGCCAGCGAGCGGAGTATCTCGGCGTGGGAGCCGCCGGGCAGGTCGGTGCGTCCGATGGAGCCGGCGAAGAGCAGGTCGCCGGAGAAGAAGACGGACGGGATGTCCGCGGTCTCCGGCGTCCGGAAGGTCACCGACCCCTTGGTATGTCCGGGCGCGTGGGCCACCGAGAAGTCCATCCCGGCCAGCTTGAGGCCCGCTCCGTCGGTCAGTTCGCGGACGTCGTCCGGTTCGCCGACGGTCAGCTCGCCCATGAGCGGCATCCCGATGGAGCGGCCGAGGGCCTTCTCCGGGTCGCTCATCATGTAGCGGTCCTCCGGGTGGATCCAGGCCGGTACGTCGTGTGCTCCGCACACCGGGACCACCGAGGCCACATGATCGATGTGGCCATGGGTGAGGACGACCGCGACGGGCTTGAGCCGGTGCTTCTTCAACGTCTCCTCGACGCCCTGGGCGGCCTGGTGGCCCGGGTCGATGATGACGCACTCCTCACCGGCGGCGGGGGCGACCACATAGCAGTTGGTCCCCCAGGCCCCTGCGGGGAACCCGGCAATCAGCACGTTCGTCCTCAATCGTCGTCCGGCGTGAGCTCGGGCGGCGCGCACGGGGCGCGATGCCGCTGATCAGAGCCTACCGGGGCGGCTCATGACACAGCGAACCCATATACGGTACGGACTGCCCCAGCCCGGACAGCGGTACCAGAGACGTACAAGGAGACGACCGGTGGTCAGCAGCGATCAGCGTCGGCGACAGCTCGCCAGGGAGAAGTACGAGCGCCAGCAGCAGCGGCGGGCAGAGGCCCGGCGCAAGGCGCGCCGCCGGGCGGCGGTGGTCGGCGCGGCCGCGGCCGTGGTGGTCGCGACGCTGGTCGGCCTCGTGGCGGGCGGCGTCTTCGACGGCAAGGACGAGAAGACCGAGGCGTCCAGCACCCCCTCGCCCTCCGCGTCCCCGACCCCCAAGCAGTCGCCGCCGGCGATGGCGATCGACGACAAGGCGAAGTACACCTTCGCCCTCAAGACGAGCGCGGGCGACGTCACGTTCGAGATGGACGCGGCGAAGACCCCCCAGACCGTCAACTCGTTCAAGTCGCTCGCCGACAAGGGCTTCTTCGACAACACCAAGTGCCACCGCCTGGTCACCAGCGGCATCTTCGTGCTCCAGTGCGGTGACCCCCAGGGCACCGGCATGGGCGGCCCCGGCTACACCATCCCGGACGAGAACCTCGACGCCCTGGGCAAGCCGAACGCGCAGGGCCAGGTGATCTACCCGGCGGGCACGGTGGCGATGGCCAACACCGGCCAGCCCGGAACCGGCGGCAGCCAGTTCTTCCTCGTGTACAAGGACAGCCCGCTCGCGCCCTCCTACACGCCCTTCGGCAAGATCGACGCGGCCGGACTCAAGGTCGTGGAGGACATCGCCAAGGCGGGGACGGCCGACGGGGCCCAGGACGGCGCTCCGAAGAACCCCGTGACCATCGAGAAGGGCACCGTCACCAAGAACTGACCGGGACTCGGACGCGGCGGCCGGACGCGGCCGGCCCGGCGCCCGTACGTCGATATTGCGTCGTGCGGGATGCGGACAGCCGGCCCGGCGGTCGCCTATGTTGGCGTTGTGCAGGGCGGGCGCGGCCCGCCCCAGGAAACTGTGGACGATGCCCGGGGGTGAACCCCTCGCGAGGCATCAGGTGGAGGAGGCGCTGTGAGCAGCGACCCGTGGGGCCGAGTCGACGAGACCGGCACCGTGTACGTGCGTACTGCCGAGGGCGAGCAGGTCGTCGGCTCCTGGCAGGCGGGCACCCCTGAGGAGGCCCTGGCCTACTTCGAGCGCAAGTACGAGGGCCTGGTGGTCGAGATCGGCCTCCTCGAACGGCGGGTGCGGACCACCGATCTGTCCGCCAAGGACGCCCAGACCGCGATCGACCACCTGCGTACGCAGGTGGACGAGCACCACGCCGTGGGTGACCTCGACGCGCTGCGCGTCCGGCTGGACAAGCTGGTCGCGACGGTGGAGTCGCGGCGCGAGGAGCGCAAGGTCCAGAAGGCCAAGCAGGCGGACGAGGCCCGGGCGGCCAAGGACGCGCTGGTCACCGAGGCCGAGCAGCTGGCACAGAGCGACCAGTGGCGCAGCGCGGGCGAGCGGCTGCGCGCCCTGGTGGACATCTGGAAGGGGCTGCCCCGGCTCGACCGCAAGTCGGACGACGAGCTGTGGCACCGTTTCTCGCACGCCCGCTCGGCGTTCTCCAAGCGCCGCAAGGCGCACTTCGCCTCGCTGGACGCGCAGCGCGAGGAGGCCCGCAAGGCCAAGGAGAAGCTGGTCGCCGAGGCCGAGTCGCTGTCGAAGTCGACGGACTGGGGTCCGACGGCCGCCCGCTACCGGGAGCTGATGGAGAGCTGGAAGGCGGCGGGCCGGGCGCAGCGGGAGGCGGAGGACGACCTGTGGAACCGCTTCCGCGGTGCGCAGGACGTGTTCTTCGCGGCCCGCAGCGAGGTCTTCGCGGAGCGCGACGCCGAGCAGGTGGAGAACCTGCGGCTCAAGGAGGAGCTGGCCGAGGAGGCCGAGAGGCTCGTCCCGGTGACGGACCTGAAGGCGGCCCGGGCCGCGTTCCGCTCCCTCAACGAGCGGTGGGAGGCCATCGGCCACGTACCGCGTGACGCGCGGCCCAAGGTCGAGGGCCGGATGCACGCGGTGGAGCGGGCCATCCAGGAGGCCGAGGAAGGCGAGTGGCGGCGTACGAACCCGGAGGCGCGGGCCCGGGCGGCCGGTCTGACGGGTCAGCTGCAGGCGGCCGTCGACAAGCTGCGCGAGCAGATCGACGCGGCCCGCGCCACGGGCAACAACGCGAAGGCCGACAAGCTGTCCCGGGAGCTGGAGGGCCGCCAGGCCCTGCTGGACCAGGCGCTCAAGGGCCTTGAGGAGTTCGGCGGCTGATCTCGCCGCCCTCCTGCGCGGAAGAAGGCGCCTGCGCGGAAGAAGTTGGCCCCGGTACGCGCGTACCGGGGCCGCCTTCCGTGCGACCGAGCCTACGGCCGGCGGGCCGAGGTGACGCGGTAGACGTCGTAGACGCCCTCGACGCCACGCACGGCCTTGAGGACGTGTCCCAGGTGCTTCGGGTCGCCCATCTCGAAGGTGAACCGGGAGGTGGCCACCCGGTCGCGGGAGGTCTGCACGGCCGCCGAGAGGATGTTGACGTGCTGGTCCGACAGGACGCGGGTGACGTCCGACAGCAACCGGGACCGGTCCAGCGCCTCGACCTGGATGGCGACCAGGAAGACGGAGGACTGGGTGGGCGCCCATTCGACCTCCAGCATCCGTTCGGGCTGCTGGGAGAGCGAGTCCACGTTGACGCAGTCGGCGCGGTGGACCGAGACGCCGCTGCCGCGCGTGACGAACCCGATGATCGGGTCGCCCGGTACCGGGGTGCAGCAGCGGGCCAGCTTGACCCAGACGTCGTCGACGCCCTTGACGACCACACCCGGGTCGGCGCTGCCGCGGCGCTTGCGTCCGCGCGAGGGCGGGACGCTCTCCTCCATGTCCTCGTTGGCCGCGTCCTCGCCGCCGAGGGCCTGGACCAGCTTCTGCACGACGCCCTGCGCGGCCACGTGGCCCTCGCCGATCGCCGCGTACAGGGAGGAGATGTCGGGGTAGCGCATCTCGTGCGCGAGGGTGACGAGGGAGTCGCCCGTAAGGATCCGCTGGATCGGCAGGTTCTGCTTGCGCATGGCCCGGGCGATGGCGTCCTTGCCGTGCTCGATGGCCTCGTCGCGGCGCTCCTTGGAGAACCAGGCGCGGATCTTGTTGCGGGCGCGCGGGGATTTGACGAAGCCCAGCCAGTCGCGGGACGGCCCGGCGCCTTCGGCCTTGGAGGTGAACACCTCGACCAGGTCGCCGTTGTCCAGGGTCGATTCGAGCGGTACCAGCCGCCCGTTGACCCGCGCCCCTATGGTGCGGTGGCCGACCTCGGTGTGGACGGCGTACGCGAAGTCCACCGAGGTGGCGCCGGCGGGCAGCGCGATGACGTCGCCCTTGGGCGTGAAGACGAAGACCTCGTTGCGGGAGAGGTCGAACCGCAGTGAGTCCAGGAACTCGCCCGGGTCCTCGGTCTCCTTCTGCCAGTCCAGCAGCTGGCGCAGCCAGGCCATGTCGTTGACGGTGTCCTGGCCGGCGCTTCCCTTGGCCGCCTGCGGGACGTCGGTGCGGACCTTGGAGGTGCCCGCGACGGTCTGCTGCTTGTACTTCCAGTGCGCGGCGATGCCGTACTCGGCGCGGCGGTGCATGTCGAAGGTGCGGATCTGGAGCTCGACCGGCTTGCCGCTGGGTCCGATGACCGTCGTGTGGAGCGACTGGTACATGTTGAACTTCGGCATCGCGATGTAGTCCTTGAACCGGCCGGGGACCGGGTTCCAGCGCGCGTGCACGGTACCGAGGGCCGCGTAGCAGTCCCGGACGGTGTCCACCAGGACCCGGATGCCGACCAGGTCGTAGATCTCGGCGAAATCGCGGCCCCGCACGATCATCTTCTGGTAGACGCTGTAGTAGTGCTTGGGCCGGCCGGTGACGGTGGCCTTGATCCGGGCCGCCCGGAGGTCGGCCTGGACCTCGTCGGTGACGATCGCGAGGTACTCGTCCCGCTTGGGGGCCCGCTCGGCGACCAGGCGCACGATCTCGTCGTACATCTTGGGGTACAGGATCGCGAAGGACAGGTCTTCGAGTTCCCACTTGATCGTGTTCATGCCCAGCCGATGCGCCAGCGGGGCGTAGATCTCCAGGGTCTCGCGGGCCTTCTTCTCCTGTTTCTCCCGCTTGAGGTAGCGCATGGTGCGCATGTTGTGCAGGCGGTCGGCGAGCTTGATCACTAGCACCCGGGGGTCCTTGGCCATGGCCACGACCATCTTGCGCACGGTCTCGGCCTGCGCGGCCTCGCCGAACTTGACCCGGTCCAGCTTGGTGACGCCGTCGACGAGCAGGGCGACGGCATCGCCGAAGTCGCGTCTGAGCTGTTCGAGGCCGTACTCGGTGTCCTCGACGGTGTCGTGCAGCAGGCCCGCCATCA